>NZ_CP048279.1:1448497-2896994 GCF_010365305.1 Staphylococcus sp. MI 10-1553 | reverse complement strand
TTTAACTCCATCTTCCTAAGTAAAAATTTTTGTTATACACAATATCCCCACCTGTGATTGACGTTAACCACAGGCTGTTAATAATTATCCACAAATTAATCACATACTGTGGATGAGTATCCTGTGATTGTGAGTTATACACAATATATTTGCGTACAGTACATAGTATTCAACCTATGTAGAATAAGGGATTACACCACTTATCCACACAATTATACTTTTTCACATAGGGGGATGTCAAACGCCTGTGAATATGTTGTTATCATCTTGAGTAACTTGTGCACATAAAAATGTTATCCACAATTTGAGTGACGAGGGATGTGAATAAGTGGACAACTTTTCAACAATGATTATCGAGAATTATGAAAAAACCCACTTGATTTACAGAGATGATTTTGTTATATTGTAGTAGTTGCTTGAAATGTAGACGTTTCATTTTAGTAGAGAAATATCTATTTTGAACTTATTAGAAATGAAATTAACTTAATTTATCTATAATGACGTATTTAGATAATTGAATGAATGAAGATGGAGGTGTTTTGCATGGTAAAACGTACTTATCAACCAAATAAGCGTAAACATAGTAAAGTTCATGGTTTCAGAAAACGCATGAGCACTAAAAACGGCCGTAAAGTATTAGCTCGTCGTCGTCGTAAAGGTCGTAAAGTTTTATCAGCATAAGATCACTGACTCATTCAGTGGTCTTTTTTTTGAGTTAACGACTATTGAATGAGGCATGATATGGCAATTGTGCTGAATTAGAAGAGGATCAATGAAAAACGATGAAGTTTGAGTAATTGTCCTAATCACTATCCCGTTATTTTGGGCATTTTGAAGAAAGACGAGTGATGTACAATGGAAAAAGCATACCGAATTAAAAAAAATGCTGACTTTCAATTGATTTATCGCAAAGGTAAATCTGTAGCCAATCGCCAATTTGTCGTCTATACTTATGAAACTCAGATGTTAACACATTTTAGACTAGGCATCAGCGTTTCAAAAAAAATAGGTAATGCTGTGACTCGAAATCGAATTAAAAGAAGCATAAGAGAGTGTTTTAAAGTGCATAAAGAAGACATCTTGCCAAAAGATATTATTGTGATAGCAAGATTTCCTGCGAAGACGATGTCGACAGCTGAAATTCAAAAGAGTTTAGAACATGTTTTAAAAATTGCGAAGGTCTTTAACAAACGAATAAAGTAGGGGAGATTTAGACTTCGGTTTGTGTGACTTCAGACAAACCGAAGTCTAACTTCTAATAATGAATAAAGAAAACTTTCATTAAATACCGCAAATAAAAACATGTGATTCGCAATAGATTGAGAAACATTTTACAATATGAAAAGGAATATTGTGTTAAAGGGAGGTACGTCAATCGTGGAACAACTTGATACGATAACGAGTATATCGACACCAATGGGGGAAGGGGCAATCGGCATTGTCCGTTTATCAGGTCATGATGCGGTCGAAATTGCAGATAAGCTATATAAAGGAAAGCATCCATTAAAGGATGTACCGACACATACGATTAATTATGGCCACATTATTGATCCAGAGACTGAAGAAGTCGTTGAAGAGGTCATGGTGTCAGTATTACGCGCACCACGTACGTTTACACGAGAAGATATCGTGGAGATTAACTGTCATGGTGGCATTCTGACAATCAATCGTGTACTTGAATTAACGATGACATATGGCGCAAGAATGGCTGAACCCGGTGAATATACGAAGCGTGCTTTTTTAAATGGTCGCATCGATTTATCACAGGCTGAAGCGGTCATGGACTTTATCCGTTCTAAGACTGACCGGGCGTCTAAAGTAGCGATGAATCAAATTGAAGGACGTTTGAGTGACTTAATTAAGCGTCAACGTCAATCGATTTTGGAGATTTTGGCACAAGTCGAAGTGAATATCGATTATCCTGAATATGATGATGTAGAGGATACGACAACCGAATTTTTATTAGAACGTTCACAAGAAATTAAACAAGAGATTCAAAAATTACTCGATACGGGTGTACAAGGTAAAATCATGCGTGAAGGTTTATCAACAGTCATCGTCGGTAAGCCAAACGTCGGCAAGTCTTCTATGCTGAACAATCTCATTCAAGATAACAAAGCTATTGTTACTGAAGTCGCTGGAACAACGCGTGACGTACTTGAAGAATATGTCAATGTCCGCGGTGTACCGTTAAGATTGGTTGATACAGCTGGGATTCGTGAGACAGAAGATATTGTCGAACGTATTGGTGTTGAACGTTCGCGTAAAGCATTAAGTGAGGCGGATTTAATTTTATTCGTTTTAAACTATAACGAACCATTAACGGAAGATGATCGTAAATTATATGAAGTCATTAAAAATGAAGATGCGATTGTCATTATTAATAAAACTGATCTAGAACAACGCTTAGACCTTGCAGAAGTAGAAGCAATGGTAGGGGATATGCCAATCATTCAAACATCGATGCTCCAACAACAAGGGATAGACGAGTTAGAAATACAAATACGTGATTTATTCTTTGGTGGAGAGGTACAAAGCCAAGATATGACATACGTGTCTAATTCACGCCACATTTCATTATTAAAGCAAGCTAAAAATGCAATACAAGATGCGATTGATGCTGCAGAAATGGGTGTCCCAATGGATATGGTACAAATCGACTTAACGCGCACATGGGAAATTTTAGGTGAAATTATAGGTGAATCCGCAAGTGAAGAATTGATTGATCAACTGTTTAGTCAATTCTGTCTCGGAAAATAATTTTTGGAGGTTAACGAAATGGTAAAATCATTCGACGTGATTGTAGTAGGTGCTGGACATTCCGGTATTGAAGCCGGACTCGCATCAGCGCGACGTGGTGCACATACGCTCATGCTGACAATCAATTTAGATAATATCGCATTTATGCCATGTAACCCATCAGTAGGGGGACCTGCGAAAGGGATTGTCGTGCGTGAAATCGATGCGCTCGGTGGACAAATGGCGAAAACAATCGATAAAACACATATTCAAATGCGTATGTTGAACACAGGGAAAGGGCCAGCTGTTCGCGCATTACGTGCTCAAGCAGACAAAATCCTGTATCAACAAGAAATGAAACGTATATTAGAAGATGAAGATAACTTAGAAGTCATGCAAGGAATGGTAGACGAATTGATTATCGAAGACGGTGAAGTGAAAGGTGTACGTACGAATATCGGTACAGAATATCGCGCAAAAGCCGTTATTTTAACGACAGGTACATTTTTACGCGGTGAAATTATTCTCGGTAATTTGAAATATTCAAGTGGTCCAAACCATCAATTGCCATCGATCACACTTGCAGATCATTTACGTGAACTTGGATTCGAAGTCGTACGTTTCAAAACGGGAACACCACCACGTGTAAATGCGAAAACGATTGATTATAGTAAAACTGAAATTCAACCTGGTGATGATGTCGGTCGTGCATTCAGCTATGATACGACAGAATATATTTTAGACCAGCTGCCATGTTGGTTGACATATACTAATGGCGAAACACATCAAGTGATTGATGATAACTTACACTTATCCGCGATGTACTCAGGTATGATTAAAGGAACAGGCCCGCGTTATTGCCCATCAATTGAAGATAAGTTTGTTCGTTTTAACGATAAGCCGAGACATCAACTTTTCCTTGAACCAGAAGGCCGTAATACAAATGAAGTTTACGTCCAAGGATTATCAACAAGCTTACCTGAAGAAGTACAACGTCAAATGTTAGCGACGATTCCAGGTTTAGAAAAAGCAGACATGATGCGTGCAGGTTATGCAATTGAATATGACGCACTCGTACCAACGCAATTATGGCCAACGCTTGAAACGAAAATGATTAAAAACCTTTATACAGCAGGTCAAATTAATGGGACATCAGGTTATGAAGAAGCGGCAGGTCAAGGTTTAATGGCCGGAATTAATGCAGCAGCGCGTGTGTTAGGTAAAGAAGAAACAATTTTACGCCGTTCAGACGCATACATCGGTGTGTTAATCGATGACCTTGTGACAAAAGGAACGAATGAACCGTATCGTTTACTGACATCTCGTGCCGAATATCGTTTGTTATTACGTCATGACAATGCAGATTTACGTTTAACAGACTTAGGTCACGAATTAGGCTTAATTACTGATGAACGTTATGAAAGATTTAATACGAAGCGTCAACAAATCACTGATGAAATCGCACGGTTAGAACAAATTCGCGTTAAACCAAGTGAACGTGTGCAACAAATCATTGAAGAAAAGGGCGGTTCTCGTCTTAAAGATGGTATTTTGGCGAAAGAATTGTTACGTCGTCCAGAAATGACTTATGAAACGATTATTGAGATTTTAGAAGAAGACCATCAATTGCCGGCAGATGTTGAAGAACAAGTTGAAATTCAAACAAAATATGAAGGCTATATCAATAAATCGTTACAACAAGTAGATAAAGTGAAAAGAATGGAACAAAAGAAAATTCCAGAAGATCTTGATTACAGTAAAATCGATAGCTTAGCGACTGAAGCACGTGAAAAATTGGCTCAAGTTAAACCTCTTAATATTGCGCAAGCCTCACGTATTTCAGGTGTTAATCCAGCAGATATTTCAATATTGTTAGTCTACTTAGAACAAGGTAAAATTCAAAGGGTGAAATAAATGAGCGTAGAATGGTTAGCGATACAATTAAGCGAGCACGGAATCACTTTATCTGAGCATCAAAAGCAACAATTTGAAAAATATTATGAAATGCTTGTAGAATGGAATGAGAAAATTAATTTAACAAGTATTATTGAAAAACATGAAGTGTATTTGAAACATTTTTATGATTCCATCACGCCGAGTTTTTACTGCGATTTCAATCGTTCACTCAATTTGTGTGACGTGGGTGCAGGCGCAGGATTTCCAAGTATTCCGTTGAAAATTGTTTTTCCGGAAATTCATGTGACCATTGTTGATGCATTGAACAAACGCATTCAGTTTTTAAATCAATTGGCAGAAGCGTTAGAATTGGAAGGTGTCCGATTTGTGCATGATCGTGCAGAAACATTTGCGAAGAATGAAGACTACCGGGCGTCTTTCGATGTTGTCACAGCAAGGGCTGTCGCACGTATGACAGTGTTGAGTGAACTCTGTATTCCGTTAGTGAAAAAATATGGTGTCTTTCTTGCATTGAAATCTTCAAAAGGTCAAGAAGAGTTGGAAGAAGCACGCTTTGCAGTAGGTGTGTTAGGTGGGCGCATTGAGCGAGTAGATACTTTTGATTTACCGGAAGATGCAGGTGAACGTCAAATTGTAACAATAGAAAAACGTAGCCAAACGCCTAAAAAGTACCCGCGTAAACCGGGAACGCCAAACAAATCACCACTTGTTGAATAAAGCATGGATTATGGAATATTAAAGGGAGAGAATAAACATGAAGAAACCCTTTTCTAAGTTATTTGGTTTAAAAAATAAAGATGACCTATTCACCGTGACAGATGAAGACAAAAAGGGCGTGCAATCAATCAATATTGAAAAAATTGTGCCTAATCGTTATCAACCACGCCAAAAGTTTGATACAGCACGGATTGAGGAATTAGCTGAATCTATAAGCGCACACGGTTTACTCCAGCCGATTGTCGTACGCCCGATTGAAGAAAATATGTATGAAATCATTGCGGGTGAACGCCGTTTTCGTGCCTTACAAATGAATCAAATGACAGAAGCGGAAGTACTCGTGCGTCATTTAGATGATGAGGAAACGGCTGTAGTTGCACTGATTGAAAATATTCAACGCGAAAACTTATCAGCTGTGGAAGAAGCAGAAGCCTACAAAAAATTGTTAGCGTTTGAAGGCATTACACAAGCCGAACTCGCCAAAAGTGTTGGAAAGAGTCAAAGTTTCATTGCGAATAAGTTGCGTTTGTTGAAGTTAACGCCTGTCGTGTTGGAAGCGGTCCGTGAACATCAAATTACAGAACGTCATGCACGTGCGCTCGTTGGCCAAACGCCTGAATTTCAAGAAGAGATGCTCGGCGTCATTTTGAAAGAGCAGTTGAATGTGAAACAAACCGAGGAACGTTTGAAGGCAACGGTTGTTAAAGATGATGTTGTGGAAGAGAAAGTCGTGGCGCGTCCTCCTGAATTTGCACAAGATGTCTCTGAAGCCCGTGATATTATTGCGGATAGTCTCATGGAAATCCGTGCCAATGGAATTCGGTATGAGCAGAAAGAAAAAGAGCATGAAGATTATGTGGAGATTCAGATTCGATTGTATCGTAAGTGATGCTTAGATTGCTTGCACTTTTTCTTTTCACCTCAGGGTACGGTTTTTGCAATCTAGAGCGTTAATCCAATTGAAGTCATCATACAGTCAAATTACTTAATGAGGTAGTGAGAAAAGTTGTTATGATGTCGAAAGGTGCTAGTATAACCCACATTCTAATAATAAATATCAAACCATTTGTTAACTAGACGTATGTTGAGGGGAGTCTCACGTACGTCTATTTTTATTTTTTGGGGATGAAAAAGACATTGTTTACCAGTTTTCTACTTTCTCAAGCCGTATGAGCATTTTGGTCTTAGGGGCTATGACTTTTATCGTCAATTCGGATATAGTGCTATTATCTTGTTTGACTAAAGGAGAGACAACATGACACGCAAAAAAGTTGGACTGATTGCCATACTGGTATTATTGGTGACTGCAGTGATATACATATCTATAAGTTTTATGACGTTGAATGAAAAAGAAGTTTATTATGGTCAAGTGACACATCATGGAGATAGTATCACTTTGTATTCTAAAAATGATAAGCATACAGCATATTTAACATAAAGAAATTGAAAGAATGAAAGAGGGCGGCTGGATTAAAGTGACGATGACCGATCAAAAAGGCGTCATTTTGAATGTCGAACCTATAGCTGAAAATGAAGTTCCGAACAAAGTATTAACAACAATAAAAGATTAGTCATATATCTATGCGTATGATCAAGTGAACGATGGTTGCTTGGTCGTACGTATTTTTTTAACGCATATGTCATTTATATTTGACATCCTCCTGAAAATATCTTAATATAAAAGTACAATATATGTGACATTCTGAAAGGGGCATACATGATGAATCGATTGGTGGAATATAGGAAAAAATGTGGGCTTTCCCAATTAGAATTGTCTCGAAAAGTAGGCGTCTCAAGACAAACGATTAATTTGATTGAAAATAATAAGTACAACCCGTCACTGAAGTTATGTATTAGTATTTGTTTAACATTAGGTGTTACGTTGAATGATATTTTTTGGGAGGACTGATATGACATGACTCGTAAAAATAATAGTTTTGTTGATAGTTTATTAGGTTTCATACAAGACAGAGATGAAAGAGAAGAGCAAATGGTTTACGAAAAAATGACGAATCTGTTTTTGAGTTCTTTTTGGATACTTTTATTATTTCTTTTAATTAGTGGTACTGTTGATGCATATCACAATACAATAACTGTCGGAAGTTTTTTGTTATTTACTTTCTCTGTATTTATTATTTCGTCTATTTTAATTATTTTGAGAAAGTCAGGTTTAGATAAAGAAGTGGTATACAGTGAGGAAGAATATCAAAGTATGTTGAAAAAAGTAAGATTTCGTTCTGCACTTGCATTTGGTTTGTTTCTCTTATTGAGCTTATTCTTTAACATCTTGTTCAAAATGATTGTGTATAAGGAACTTAATTTTGATCACGTCAACTTTTTAGTCTGGATGATAATAGGTATCCTATACGGCCTTGTTTCCTACTATTATGCTAAAAGTAAAATCACTATAGAGAAATAATCATTTCAAAAACAGCATCAAAAAAAGAGCCTAGGCGATAAGCACCTAAGCTCTTTTTCGTACTTATAATGTTTCTTTCGCTGCTAATACTGTAGCTTGGTTCAATTCGTGACTGTTTACCCAGTACTCAGTGACATCAGCACCGCGGTCTTTGAAGATAGCGCGGACATGTTCACTTGCTTCAACTGGTACGATTGGGTCGTTTTTACCCATTGATAGATATACAGATTTACCTGATAAGTCGAGGTCTTCTGGTACATCTAATGGATAAAGTGGTGCGAATAATAAGCCTTTTTTGTATGGCATGTTTTCGTTTAACATTAAGCTAATCGCAATGTTTGAGCCGTTTGAGAAGCCTACTAAAACGACTTTATCTAAGTCGAAATTATATTTGTCTGCTGCATTTTCAAGGAATTCGTGCAATTCAGTTGTTCTAAATTTCAAGTCTTCTACGTCATATTGGCCTTCACCGTGACGTTTGAAGAAGCGGTTCATCCCATTTTCTGATACGTTCCCACGTACACCTAAAACGTTGTAAGTAGGGTCTAAAATTTCTGCTAGTGGTAATAAGTCGTTTTCATCCCCACCTGTACCGTGTAAGAATACGAATGTTGGTTTTGATGGTTTGCCTTGTTTAAAAATGTGTTCCATAACGTTTCACCTCTTTTGTAATTATCTCGGTCTTTCAATCGTAAATGTTTCGCCTAAACGTGCATAGTCATCACCAGCAAGTCGGCTTACGGGCTTAATGTTTTCTACGTCTATATACCCTTTTTCTAGATCAAATAAATCTTCATCTATATAAACCTTTTGAATTTCAAGTAATAACAAATCGTTTGTATTTTCATTACGATCATTTTTAATTTCAACGTGTTGATAGAGCTTGACTTCAAATCGGATGCTGCTTTCATTCAAGCTAGGAACGCTGACCATTTCCGAATCTGTCGTTGTAAATGTAGTATGATCCAATTCGCTTTCATCAGGAGGTAGCAGAGTAGCCGTTTGATTCGCATTCGCAACGTTATCTTCAGTTACGACATGCACGACTGCTTCTTTCGTCGTTAAGATATTGCGCGCAGTGTCTTTCATCTCGCCTTCTTTACGATTGACTGCTACCGATAATAGTGCTGGTTCTGAAGCGACAATATTGAAAAAGCTGAACGGTGCAATATTAAGAAGACCTTCCTCAGACTGACTCGTAATTAATGCGATAGGTCGAGGCACAACAGAACCGATTAAAAATTTATACATTTGTTGCTTTGATAATTCAGATGCGTAAAAAGCGTACATGGTAGCCCTCCATTCTCATATCACTTTTGCACATGAATGCGTGTCTTATTTTGTGCTACGAGTTGTGTCGAATGGGCGTACTTCAGATTCGATGTACTCTCTTTGATCTTCTAAGAATGGTGGTAATGATAATGTTTCACCTAAAGTTTCGTATGGTTCGTCACCCATGAATCCAGGACCGTCAGTTGAAAGTTCGATTAAGATGTGACCGATACGAGTGTAAAGTGCTTTGAAGTAGAAACGGTCTACAATACCAGAGCTTCTTACACCTAATTCATTGTATCTTTCAAACCATTCTTCAATTGCTTCGTCATTTTCAACACGGAATGAAACATGGTGGACTTGACCATAACCTGGACGGCTTTCTTTTGTTTCATCTTTACGTAAGATCACTTGACCGCCGTTACCCCCTTTACCTACTTCTAAAAGTGTTACGTCGCTTTCTTCTTTAACTGGTTTCATACCATAAAGGTCCATTAATGCTTGTTTGAACTCATCATAGTAGCTTACTGTAATTTCGATTGGACCTAAACCGTAAATCGCTTTGTCTTGAGGTACAGGACCGTTTTTCCATGCGATACCTGGTTCAACACCTGTATTATTTTCATCTGAAAAGAGTTGGTATCTTTGACCGTCTTCTTCTTCAAAACGTAATACTTTAGTACCAAATACTGTATCGATGTCGTCGTGTTTAACACCAAACTCGTCGAAACGATCTTTGTAGTATTCTAAAGCTGCATCGTTTGGTACACGGAAACCAGTACGGCTGATTGAGTTTGTACCTGGTGCGCCTTTAGGGTTATTTGGGAAATCAAAGAATGTCATATCTGTACCAGCGTGACCTTCATCATCAGCGAAGAAAGTGTGGTACGTATAAATGTCATCTTGGTTAACTGTTTTTTTAACAAGTCTCATACCGAGTACATCAGTAAAGAAATGATAGTTACGTTCTGCGTTATCTGTCATTGCTGTTACGTGGTGGATACCTTTTAATGGATATTGTTTCATTTTTAAAAACTCCCTTTTTAATAAATTGTCTCTAATTCGAACTAATTTCTGTGTGAAATAAAAGTACACGCCTTCAATTCACTGTTGCTGTTGTGTACTTAACGTTTTTAACACTTGTTGTAATGTGTTCAATTCTTCATCTGTGAGTACTGAAAAAACCTTTTCAATTGCTTGTGCATGTTCTGGGAAGACTTTCTCCATGAGCTGCTGGCCTTTGTCAGTCAAAGCTGCATAACTTACACGTCGATCTCTATCACATTGTCGGCGTTTTAAATATCCTTTTTGTTCTAAAGAATTAACGACATAAGTTGTACTGCTACTGGCAATCAAAATGCGTTCTTGAATCCGTTGAATACTTTGTTCGCCCTTGTTGAACAAAAGTTCAAGTACCGCGAACGCAGTGACATTAAGGCCATACGATTTGACATCATTGCGAATCATTTTATCAATCATGTCATTGGTTCGTTTGATGCCGATTAATGTTTTGAGTGCGGTTTCTGTTCTCTGCAAGTGCCAACACCTCCTTTTTTATTTCGAATTCGAGATAATTATAACGTGGATAGAAAACTTTGTAAAGCATTAAGTTTAATTTTTATACCGGATGGGTCAATTATTTGGATAAGAGGTATGAAATCACTATAATGGTTGTTGTACGATAATGATATAAGGAGGCGTAATTATGGCAGAAATTAAAAAAGGTAATAACAAGTACTATGTAGGAGAATCTGAAAGCAATCCAGAAGCAATCATGACTTACGTACCAGGAGAGACTCAAATTATCATTGACCACACGGTAGTTGGGGACGCATTAAGAGGTCAAGGTGTTGGGAAACAATTAGTTGAAGCGGCTGTTAAAGATGCACGTGAAAACAACTTCAAAATTTTCGCAACATGTCCATTTGCGAAAAGCGTATTAGAAAAAACAGAAGAATACCATGACGTATACGGTGGCTAATCCCCTATCAAACAAATGGATAGGAAAAAGAGGCTGAGGATGTGAATTCCCCAGTCTCTTTTTATAATACTTTGATGCTATTGATTCTATGAACTTATCTTCATTTCAGAAACATGTCCTTAATTTTTCTATAACTTGAATGTAAGATTGCTTAAATGGATGAGACGCCTGAGGGAATGAGTGCATACTGTTAACAGTCACGTCTTTACTTTAAATAGCGATTACTGTTTATCGCAGTAGCTGTCTGACTTCTCAATACGTAGGCTTTTGAGAAGTCTAGTTAGCCTTGCGGGGGGAGTACTACGAAATGTTTGTGACACATGAGATTTCTGTATTGCTCCCAAAATCCAATTCGGCATCGATCAAGTGTTCATTTCAATCAAGCCGTATTGAGTTGAAGGGCCAGCCCCTCGGAAAGCGAAGCCATGATGGCAATCAAAAACAAAATTCTTAGGGAGAGGGCAAGTTTAACAAAAATACTGCATCAATAGCATCAAAAATTTTTATGTCCGATCCCCTTCAGTTTCATTTAATGTGCATATGGCATTTTTTGAATTTGGTTCGCATCCATTTTTAATGGGACATGGAAGTGATGGCAATTTTCCCATGATAAATGTGATTTGAAAATCTCAAACCCTTGATTGAAAAATGTTGAAAGTGTATTAATTGTTTTAGGCGTCATCGTTTTCATTTCATAAATCAATTCAGTCAGTTGTTGATCGAAATAAGCATCTTCAATGAGTGGTAGATCGAATTTGAAGTCTTTGTCGACGAATGGATAAGGTAAAATGAAGAACGTTGGACCTTCGAAGCGGTCGTCACCAAACCAGAAGCCAAACTCGATAAAGTGTTCATCAAATGCTGCGTACTCAATGACTTGATTTGGCTTGAACATTTCATGGAATGAGTTGTAATGGACTAAACATGAAATATCAAAAGTTCCCCAGAAAAGGCCTGGTTTCATCTTACGTGCGCGATACGGTGCAATGAAATATTGGAGTGAACGTGTCGCAAATGACATTATTTTTAACACTTCTGTACTGATTTCTTCATTATAATGGCAGTGTTGCGTATCTTTAGAAAATAAAGTTGTATCTGCTACTTCTTGTGGGCGTTCATTAATAGTAACTTCGATGCCATGACGATGTAACGCGTCTTGAATTTGTTCATAGTAGCTTTGAATCGTCACACCATTTTTTAATGGAATTTCTTCTTCACCATCGTTTGTTTCAATTAAAATGATGTGCTTCACTAAATTGACACTCACGCTATATGAAGACGATTGATAAAACAAAATCCCCGTGGTGAAACCTGTCGTTGTAATATCTAATACCACGTGTGCCCATTGTGGCTCTTGAAAGGCGCTCGCGAGTTTATGTTTACCTAAAATTTGTGCTAAACGGTGAAGCGTCTCTTTTTCGTCTTTCCAATCTGCAAGTTTTAACATAATAAAAACCTCCAATTTCGATATCGTCGTACTTTCATATGACTATGTGAAATATGAATATATCAACTTTTCTGATTAAGATTTAAACTACGCAAAAATAACTCACGTACAAGTATATATTATTTTATAACAAGAGCTACCGTTAAGCTACTGAGGCGGTGAAAAGTAAGAGAATGGTCACAATTGCTTGGGTGGATGTTGAGTTTGTTACCTATTGCTAAAAGTCTTTCTGTCATACCAAGCATAGAAGTTTTAAAAATAAAAAATGTGACAGTATTGTGAATTTTACACATATCGAGTAAAATAAAGAAAGCGCTTACATTATGTGTTTAAGGGATGTATTTCAAAATAAGGGGGATGCTGTATGATTACGTTTTTAGTGTCTATTGTGTTACTCGTTTTAGGTTATTTTACGTACGGCAAGTATATTGAGAAAATGTTTGGACCACAATATGATCGTCCAACACCTGCACATGATCAAAGAGACGATGTGGATTTTGTACCGATGAAAACTTCTTCTAATGCACTCATTCAATTATTAAATATTGCTGGAGTGGGTCCAATTTTCGGACCAATACTGGGGGCGCTTTATGGTCCAGTGGCATTTTTATGGATTGTATTTGGTTGTATTTTTGCGGGTGCAGTTCATGATTACTTAACAGGGATGATCTCTATTCGAAATCGTGGTGCCCATTTGCCGATATTAGCCGGAAAGTTTTTAGGGTCAGCGATGAAGCATGTCGTGAATATTTTTACGTTACTGCTATTATTACTAACAGGAACAGTGTTTGTGACAAGTCCTGCATTATTGTTACATAACTTAATGCATGGCCAAGTTGCATTAGGTATCATTATATTTGTTATTTTTGTTTATTACATTTTATCTACTGTATTACCGATTGATAAGATTATCGGACGTATTTATCCGATTTTTGGGGCATTGCTTGTATTAAGTGCGGTAGGGGTCTGTTTTCGCTTAATTCAAACAGGTGCACCGATTCCGGAATTAACTTTTGAAAATATGCACCCAGCCCATGCGCCAATTTTCCCATTACTATTTTTTACGATTACTTGTGGGGCATTATCTGGTTTTCATGCGACTCAATCACCCATTATTTCTCGCACAACGAATCAAGAGAAAAATGGGCGTACGATATTTTACGGTATGATGATTGCTGAAGGGATTATTGCGATGATTTGGGCAGCAGCAGCGATGAGTTTATTTGGAGGTTATGGTGGTTTACAAGCTGTGCTCGCAAAAGGTCAAGCGGCACTCGTTGTCAGTGAAGTGTCCACAATGTTACTCGGTTCAGTATTCGGTACAATTGCGGTTTTAGGGGTTATTGTATTGCCGATAACGAGTGGTGATACGTCATTCCGAAGTGCACGTATGATTATTGCAGATTACATTAATTTAGATCAAAAAGCACTCAGTAAACGCTTTTTAGTCGCTATTCCACTCTTTGTAATGAGCTTTATACTGACACAAGTGGATTTTACAGTGTTATGGCGCTATTTCTCATGGGCGAACCAAACCACAGCAGCAGTCGCATTGTGGGTTGGCGCGATGTATTTAATGATTGCTAAGAAAAACTTCTGGGTGGCACTTGTTCCGGCTACATTTATGACGTGGAATTTGTTTACTTACATTTTGAGCCAGCCGATTGGATTCGGATTAGACTTGAACTTAAGTTATGGCTTGGCGGTATGTTGTACAATTGCTTGGGTGGGCTATTTCTTCTATCAATATCGTAAAATCACAGGGGTTCAGACGTTCCAGTTGGATTATCCAATTAAAACGTGAAGATAGCCATTTCCAACATATCATATTTTAAAAACAGGCATATGCTGAAAACGTCTTCAGCATATGCCTGTTTCTTATTATTCGCGTAATGCGTCTGTATCGACTGTAAAGTGATGTCTTGATACATAGACGATGAACATGTCAAGTAGTGAACAGAGCGTTTCTGCCACGAGTCATGACCAATCGACACCAGTTAATCCGAAATAGTTGTCCTAACACGAATAACACTGGAATGATGATGAGCCCTTGTGCGAGTACCATAATCGTTGAACCGCGTCCTTGTCCTGTTGCTTGTAACATCCCTGTCAATAAGAAGCTAATAAAGTAAAGGTTTAAAATCCCATAAATGACACTGAGTAGTGAACTTATCATCATCGGTAATGAAAAATGCATGAGTGCTTTAAAAATACGGGATTTCTCAAAGTAATAAAGTTGTTCGTTTTGCATATCAATATCTTCTTTGGTTGATTAGATGTCTAACTAAATATTGACATGCTTTTTGAAAATGTCAACGTTAATATTTAGCGTCTTCATCCCATGTTGTGTTGTATCATCACTTTACCTCAAAAGTAAAAGTGCTTTGTTTTAAATAAGGATATATCATAGGTCTAAAGTTTTAAATTCAGTGTAACATAGAGTGATTGCTTACTTTTTAAGGATGAAATGTGGTAAAGTAGTGTGTGAATCAACATCAATTCATGTACTTTTTTGAAAGCTATCCGCAATGATATGTTATTGTTGAATAATGTATGATGATTTAAATAGCATTGTGATAAATCGTGGAATTAAATGTATTGAAAGCATCAGTCACTGTTAACTTTATTGATCAGACATGAAAAAAGACATCCATTGGTGTGATTTAGCGATATTCAAGGAGATGAAACATATGATAGTAGAAGAAATACAAGGCAACATCGCAAATTTATCTCAAGAGGAAAAGAACGTTCATATTGAAAAGGTGTATTTAGAAAACTCTGACTTAGTGAAACGTATTCAGCGTGTGACGTCAGACCATGGCACTGAAATTGGGATTCGTTTGAGTCAGCCGATTGATTTACAATATGGAGACATTTTATATCGTGATGACAAAAATATGATTATTATTGATGTGAACTCAGAAGATATTATTGCGATTAAACCACGTACCATTAAAGAAATGGGAGATATCGCGCATCAACTGGGTAACCGTCACTTGCCAGCTCAATTTACAGACGATAATGAAATGTTGGTACAGTATGATTACTTAGTAGAAGATTTATTGAAAGGTCTTGGTATTCCTTATGAACGTGAAGATCGTAAAGTCAACCAAGCCTTTAAACATATAGGACATTCTCATGATTAATCAAGCGTATTTGAAGCTCTTTCAATTTTGTGATTCTCAATTTCCGACTGGTGCGTTTAGTCATTCTTTTGGATTAGAAACGTATATTCAACGTGGGGATATTCATGACGGTGCTTCATTTCAAGCATGGTTAGAAGTATTTTTGAAAGAGCAGTTAACGTATACAGATGGTTTGGCGATGCGTCTCGTCTATGAAGCAATCGAAGCGAATGATACGGCAGCGATTGAGCGACTAGATCAGTTGCTATTCGTGCAAAATATTCCGCGAGAAACGAGAAATGGAACGAAGCAAATGGGTAAACGGATGATTCAGCTCGCGCGCACGATTTACCATGAAGACAAATGGTTGGAATGGTACGGTGAAAAGGCCGCGGCATATGAGTTGCATACCCATCCGGCAGTGGTGTTCACCTTGCTGGGCCATCATTTAGGGATTGAAATTGAAAAAATTATTGATTATTACTACTACCAAAATGTTTCAAGCTTAACGCAAAATGCTGTGCGTGCGATACCGTTAGGGCAAACAGAAGGCCAAACTATCGTAGCTGACATGATTCCATTTATTACGACAACACGTGAGGGCGTGATACAATTGGATGAAGCGGATTTTGGTTTGACAGCACCCGGTATCGAGATGAATCAGTTGGAACATGAAAATGTAGATGTACGTATTTTTATTTCATAGGAGGAATGAAACATGAAACCGATTAAAATTGGTGTAGGTGGACCTGTTGGCGCAGGGAAAACACAACTGATTGAAAAACTTGTTAAACGTCTATCTGAGGAGAAAAGTATTGGCGTCATTACGAATGATATTTATACAAAAGAAGACCAAAAAATCTTAGTTAACTCAGGCGTACTACCAGAAGACCGTATTATCGGTGTGGAAACAGGGGGTTGCCCACATACAGCGATTCGTGAAGATGCTTCCATGAACTTTGCGGCGATTGATGAACTCATGGAACGTCATTCAGATATTGAACTGATTTTTATTGAGTCAGGTGGCGACAACTTAGCAGCGACATTCAGTCCAGAACTGGTTGATTTTTCAATTTATATTATTGACGTCGCACAAGGTGAAAAGATTCCGCGTAAAGGTGGTCAAGGGATGATTAAATCTGACTACTTTGTAATTAATAAAACAGATTTAGCGCAATATGTAGGAGCTTCATTAGAACGTATGGCTGAAGACACAGAGAAATTCCGCAAAAATCGTCCGTTCGCATTTACAAACTTAAAAACGGATGAAGGTTTAGAAGATGTGTTAAATTGGATCAAAAAGGACGTCTTTTTTGAAGGGTTAGAATAATGGCAATTTCTAAATGGACAGGTGAGTTAGATTTAACCTTTAAACATGACGGTAGACGTACTGTAAATGGGAAAACGTATTTCCAAGGTGGGCTTAAAGTCATTCGGCCCACTTATTTAAATGGAAGTCCTCATCCGACGATGTTTTTGATTAACTTAGGCGGGGGCTTCGTTGACGGTGACCGCTACCGCATGGCTGTCCACTTTGAGCCACGTACACACGCAATCTTAACGACTCAAGGTGCGACGATTGTTTTTAAAACGTTGGAAGATAAAGTCGAGCAATACCAAACGTTTCATCTCGATGACGAATCGTTTATGGAATTTATCAGTGATCCGATTATTGGTTATTCAGAAGCGAAATTTTATCAAGTCAATCAATTCCATTTAAGTCCGACTGCTTCTATGTTTTATACAGATATTTTAACGCCAGGTTATGATAAAGAAGGGCGCCAATTTAATTATCATTATTTACATCTCAAAAACGAAATTTATGTGGATGAAAAACTGGTCGTATTTGATAATTTGAAGTTAGATACGCAGAAAAATAAAGTGACGAATATGGGCTATATGGAAGGATTTACACATATGGCTTCTTGTTTTTATATTAGCCCAGGTGTCAATCAGAAAGTCGTTGAAGCGGTACAAGAAGTGGTGACACCTTATATCGATGAACATTGCCGTGTCGGTGTGACATTACTTCCGACACACGGTTTAACATTTCGTATTTTGGCGTATTCCACAGACGTTATTCAACGGGTCATTCATGCCGTACATCAATATGTCATGGAAACGTACCATGAAGAAGACGCACAATTTTTAAGAAAATATTAAAGTAACGGAATGCATCACATAAAAAGCTTCTTTTCCTTAAATTTAACGGGAAGAGAAGCTTTTTTGAGTACGCCCAACATGGGTAACACCTTGACGGTGAAAGTCCGTTACAGGCTTGGTAGTAGGAACTGTTAGCGAAAGACAAGGGTGTCCATTGTGAAGTGGAATCTGAAGGAAGTCGGACGCAAACACGCGCACTGACGAACAGAAACATCATATTAAGGCTATGTAAAATGGATGAATCTGCACAACAAGATGAAGTACGATACTACCCGAGTTCTATATAGTAAATGATGCGGTGGAATGAGTGGAAAGAGGATACACCTTACCTGGGGAGGTCTCATCAGCGGTATTTTCTATCGTAGTAACAACGAATGATGAGAAATCAGCAAATGAAGACAAAAGCAGAGTCGGAGCAGTCACTCGTTTAAAGTTCTTGAGTTGTCTAATAACCAAGGTCAATGGGGTTTATCGTTTCAGACCGACTACGGAAGCAAAAAGAAATTTAATACGCGCCTTAAAAAGGTTAACGAAACGAAATAGAACCGGCACTTTCAAGGATATTATCACTGAAATCAATCAAGTGACACGAGGTTGGATAAATGACTTTGGTAGAGGTTTTATTAAAGGATTCATTGAAACCACGCAATCTTGGCTAAACCGCCGACTTAGACAACTCATTCTTAAACGGTGGAAAAGAGTAAGAACTCAATATAAGATGTTATGCCAATATGGTCTTGACCATAGAAGTGCAATGAAAATCGCACAGTCTCGCAAAAAATACTGGCGATTATCGAACACGCACGAGGTTCATCGTGCACTTACAACAAAACAACTCTACAAGTGGGGATTAATACCATTAGCCCAGCTTGCAGAGTTGGATTACGCAAGATATTGAACCGCCGAGTACGGAACCGTACGCTCGGTGGTGTGAGAGGACGAATAGTCAATTAATGGATATTCTCCTACTCGATTATAGTTTTCCAACTATCGCCGAATAAAAATTTCGAAATTTTGAAAAAATTTATTGAAAACGCTTTAAAAATGCATTATTATTTGAAATAAGGGAGGTGAATCTATGAAAGACTCATTATTCGATTTAAATCTTACTAAAGGTGTGGAGACAAAAAAAAGTGATTTAAACCCACAAACTGCTAGTGTTGTTCGTACAGTGATACAAGTTTCTAAAAAGTATTGTGTAGGTATCACTTTAACTTGTGGATGCAAATTTGGTAAGTAGTGAATTTTTTCTATCGGTAAATGCAAAGATGTAATTGTTAGAATTCTCTGCATTTACCTTTTATATTATTTGAAAAGGTGAGAATATTGTTAGAAATTTGTAATTGGCCAAATGAAGCCAACATCTTTGATAAATTTAATTATGATATTAAAATATTATATATAGATAGTGGATGTGATGTGGAACACGATGAAATTAAAGATAGTGTGTTGATAGATGAATCTATTTCATTTGTTGAAGGAGATAAAAGTTTGAATGATTATACAGGTCATGGCACACAAATAATAAGTGCTGTAGTCGGAAAGAAACACATTAATGGTCTTTATAATAAAAGTAAAGTGGTTGTATACAAGATTACGAATTCTAAGGGAGTTAGTAAATTTGAATGGCTATACGAGGCTTTATTGCATGCAATCGAAAAAGATTATAAAGTGATTAATATAAGTTATTCTGGTGTTAGTAGCAGTGATAGGCTTACAGAGAAATTTCAAAAATTGATTGATAAGGCTAAAAAAGCCAATATACATATATGTTGTAGTGCTAGTAATGAGCGATTTAATAGCAATGAAACTATTATACCAGCCTCTCTTAAAGGAGTTTATTCCGTCGGTAGTTTAGATTTCCAAAATAAAATTTCTCTTTTTAATAAGCATATCGCTGCTAATTATTATGCTCCAGGAGGAGACGACATTTTTCAAGCTAAAAATATGAAATCATACATATTATTAGCAAATAGTACGTTGTCTAATTTCAACATTGGATCAGAAATCGGTTTAGATAAAAGATATACCCTGAATTTTGGAAATAGTATTGCATGTTCATATTTTTCTTGTTGTGTTGCTCTTATAATAGCTATGTTAGACGAGGAACATATAGCATGTGCTTCAAAGTTGTTTTTAGATGAATTATACAAAAAAAGTGAGAATACGAACATATTATTACGTACAAGGGAGATTTTACTTAATGGAATTGTTTAAATATTACTTATATAGAACTCCTCTTTTGTCTATAAGCAAATTCAAAGAAATAGAACGCAATGATTTGAGTGATAGAGAATATATATTACATCTTATAAAATTTGTTGAGAAAAACAATTTATATGCAAATATATACTCTTCTAGCAAAAGCTTATACCATTCAATTACTAATTTTAGTATGAATACATCGGATAAAAAAACTAGAAGTATTTTAATTTCATTATATAAGTATCTTGTTCGTATGATGTTTAGACCAACTCCTTTCGGAATGTATTCTGGTGTAGGCGTGAATGGTATATATAATCAAAACTTTGATGAGGAAGAAAAAATTACATATTTTGGTTATATAAATAATTCTGTATTGTATCTATTTATAGACTTTTTACATAGAGAAGATAAAATACTTGATAAAGTAAAAGTACATGTCAATCCTAATATATATGAAGACAAGACCCATCATTTCCTACCTTATCAAGTTCAATATGGTTCGAATGATTATAATGATACAGGAAATGTAAGTTTACAAAAAAACAAATTGACCCAAAGGGTAATACATTTATGTGCTCACGGAATCGATTTTAAACAATTGAAAGAAATTATATGTGAAGAGTTTCTTGCTTCGGAATCAGTAGTAAAAGAGTATTTACAAAAAATGATTTTTGAAGACTTTTTAGTTTCAGAGTTTAAGATTAATTTTAGCGATAAAAATTCTTATAAAAAAATAATGAAAAATATAGAAAATTTAAATGAAACAGAAAACATAGTATATGAGTTGTTGAAAAGTATAGATATTACATTAAAGGGAATACTTAATACTAATGATCGAGGCACCATTTTAAAACTTTTAATGAAAGCGGATAACTTAGTAGCAGCAAAGTTTTCGAATTTCAAAGAAAATGTAATAAATATCGATACTAAAATCAGTGGTCGAAACTTTCAAATTACCAATGAAGATATTTTAAATATCGAAAAAATAGCAAACTTGAGTTCTCGATTATCAATATTTGAGACGTCTAAAGTTTTAGAAGAGTACAAAAAGGAATTTTCTGAAATTTATGGGCAAGATGAAGATGTAAGATTGACAGAATTACTGAATTTAAGTACAGGTTTAGGTTTGCCAAATGAGTACAATAGAACCAATAATTCGAATAATCTTGAAAAAGCTAATAGCATAGCTAGAATATTAGAAAATTGGAAAACGGAAGCACTGTTGAAAAATAAAAAAACTATTAAATTAAATGAGTCTAAGTTCATGGAATTAGAACCCTATTTGAAAAAAGGCAATATACATACCTCCTTTGATATGTATTTAACTAAGTTAAGCAATTCATCTATCCTATATTTTAGAACTAACTCTGGATCGTTACAAGCCACTCAAACTTATGGGCGATTTTTATACATGTTTTCTTCTAATCTTAGTGAAAAAATCTATGAATTTAATGATTATAAACCAAAAGAAATGCATTCTATAGAAGTTGTATATAATCATCCTTCTTCTAAAATACAAAATGTAATGACTTCAAATACACCTAGTAAGGTTATTGATTTTTCTAACCCGAATGCTAGTATTACATCAAATGATTTATATGTATTTTTAGGTGAGGATTTTAATTTTTATATTAGAGATATAAAAGGGAATATTTTATACCCTAACTTCAACAATATGCATAATACTAACTTAGCGCCAGGCATTATTAGGTTTTTATCAGATATAAGTATGCAATATATTTCTGGACACTATTTTCTAACTTATTTTATAACAGAACAAGCTTATTTTCCTAGAATTGAGTATGAGAATTTAGTCTTATCTCCAAGGAAATGGAACGTTAAACTTGAAAGTAGTTTAGATTTTAATTTATTCATTTCTAAAATTAATGAATTTTCTAAAATTTACGACTTAGATGAAGAATTTTATTTAGTTTATGGAGATCAAAGGCTTTATATAAATTGGAAGTATAATATTTCTCAATACATTTTATACAATGAGTATAAGAAAGGTAAGAACCTAGAATTGGAAGAATTGGAAAAAGATTTTGATTTTGAAGAAGGTTCAACGCTCAATGAACTTGTGTTTTCTTTTTCTTCAACTACTCCTTTGAAATTGGAAAATGTTGTTAATTTTTCTCAGCCAACAATTAGAAATGAAAAAGAAATCATACTCCCTGGTAACGAGTGGCTCTCTTTAAATCTATACTATAACGAATATAATTTTAAAGAGTTCATGTCCTATGGTCTTTGGGAAAAAGTTTTTAAAGAGTTATTAAAGAGTAAGGAAATAGATACTATTTTCTTTATAAGATATCGTGACTCAAATGATCACTTAAGACTAAGATTTAGAATTCCTAGTAAGGATTCACTTATTCAGAAAAAAATTTTAGATTTAATTAACACATTTAAAAATAATGGTTACATAAAAACATTTAGTATAACACCATATTATAGAGAAACATATCGTTATGGAGGGACAGAATGTATAAAAGTAGCAGAAGAATGTTTTCAAGTAGATTCTAAAATCGTATTAAAATACTATGGTGATTTAGTTGATAACTTGGATGTTTTGGATTTTGCTATAGATAATATTATAGAAATTTTGAATTACTTTAGACCTTCGATTAATTCTCAAATATTGACCCTAGAGTTTGTTGGTAAAAATAAAGCAGTTAAAGACTTATACAGAGAAAAGAGAAATAGAATACTTAAATCTATAAACCAAAATCAAAAATTTATTGAGGCTCATGGTACAAAAAACTGGAGAGAAGTCAAGTATAATGCTTATATCTCGTTGTTGAAAAAGTCAAATAAGTTAAATGATAATAGCATTGTTTTAAGCATCGTTCATATGTTCTGTAACAGACTTTTGGGAACTGATAGGGAATTGGAAAGTAAAGTGATTGAATTAATATACAGAGCTTTGCTAGACTATGAAAAAATAAAACAATGGAACTAGAGGTATGTTTTATGGAAAAAGAGTTCATGGATTTTATAGAAAAAGTCTCCAACATAGAAATATCAAAAAAAAATATTGAGTTTAATTATGGTGAAGAAACCATTTATAAAGTAAGTGTAGCTACGGGATATCCAGGTATTGCTTTACTATTATATGAAACGTATAAATATACAAATGATATCAAATACTATAAACTTTGTAATGAATATTTAAGTGAAACAATCGACATCATACAAGCAAACCCTATGTATTCTACATCTTTATTTTCCGGAACTATGGGTATATTATTTGTATTAGCGACTTGTTCTGATGGAGGTAGTAACTATAGAAATATTACTACCCAACTTTTAAACGCGTATGATGTTATATTCGATGAAATATATTCTATATTAAATAAACAAGTTTATAACATTACTAAATCAAAAGAAAATTTTGATTTAGTAAATGGTGTTTGTGGGTCACTTGTATGTTTATTACATATATCAGATGTTTATGGGAGTGAAATTCATGCTAATTTAAACACATGGATTGAAAAATTAACTATTTTTGTAGAATCACTTATTAATAATAAATTAATATATAAAGTTAAGGGAGGCTTTTTTTCTGATTTAGGTGTTTCACATGGTATCAGTGGTGCTATAAATGTTTTGAACGCTTCCTATAATCGTGGTTTTATGTCAACTACGGCATTAAATACTTTAAAGCAATCTAGAGATTTTTTAATAGAATCCATAATTTTCCATCGGAATTCATGTTTTATTCCTAACACTTTAGATGATAATATGTTAAATCATAGAGATGCTTGGTGTTACGGTACTCCAGGTGTATCATTTGTACTTAACAATATCTCTCGTACATTGTATGATGAAAAAGCAATTAGTATAAGCAAATTTTTATCTAAAGAAACTTTAAGGAGAACAAAGGAGGAAAGAAAATTAATATCACCTACATTTTGTCATGGATATAGTGGGATAGCTATTATTAATAAAATATTGAAAAACGAAGAATTGGAAAAGTATTTTTATAATGAAATAATAAAATCTAAAAATTCTTATGCGGAATTTATATTTAGAGATATAGAACATCAAGATAACGGGTATGAACATAAAGATAGTGTTAGTCTTTTGGAAGGTAGCTCTGGTGTTTTATTAACTTTATTATCTCGAAATAAATTCCATTCTCTATGGTACAAGTTGTTTTGCTTCATTTAAAAAATAAATTCAAATCAGAGGAGAATGTTTATGAAGGTTATAACTACTATATTAGATTTTTTAGCAATTTTATGTGTTATTTTATTGTTTTCAAAGTTTCTTATCCTCTCTGTCAATGAAATGTTCGATTGGAAATTGAGATGGTATTTTTTGGAAGATATTCCTCACATGGCAATTATATTAGTTGTCCTACTTTTTATATTTGCTATACCTTCAGAAATGATAAAAGAAAAAAGAAAAAAGTAGTATTACAAGGAGAGTTGCTTTGAATATACGTAAAGTAAAGTGGATTGAGCTTACATATTTCCCACTAATATTATTTTTACCTTTATTTTTTAATGTACTTTTATCTATACTTAGTAATTTTATAGAATTTAATATTTTTAATTATCTCGGACTAAACAACCTACAAATAGTTTCAGACGTATTAGTGAGTATAATAATAATATTAGCGTTTGTTTTTATTAATAATAATCACAGCATTCATTTGAAACTAGCTTTTGTGTTTTTGGCAAATCATTGGAAGATCATTTTAATTATTTTAGTTTCTACTAGAGTGGCTTTTATATGTATAAATAAACTTATGACTTTTTTTAATAGTAACTTTGATTTATCTATTACGGAAAATCAAATCAGAATAATAGAGTGGATAAATAAACCTAGCTCCGTAACAATAGGAGTAATTACCTTTTTTCTATTGTGTTTATCGGACCGATATTAGAAGAAATTTTATATCGTCATTTAATTATTGGAGAAATTGGAAAAATAATTCCATACAAACTAATGGCTATTGTATCGTTGCTTATATTTGCTTTGGCACATGTGCATTCTATAGATGCTTTAAATGAGATAGTATTGTATTTAATGCTAGGTATACCAATTGTTTTTGTATATATCAAATCGAATTTTAATATCTATGTCTCTATTGCAGTACATATTTTTTCAAATCTAGCTTCTTATACTTACATATTGCTAACTTAAGAAAGGATGATTGCTAAATGATAAAAATTCTAGATATTTTAACTTCAATTTGTGTGATTATTTTAGGATCAAAATTTGCAATTCAATCGGCTAATATGATGTTTGACTTGCATTTGAAATGGTATTTTTTTGAGAATGTTCCACATCTCTCAATCATTTTAACTCTGTCAATTTTTATTTTATATATATCATCAGAACTCCTCAAAGAAAGGGAATCAAAATCAAATTAACAGCTATATTGAAAAAATTTCACTGGCTTTCTGTTATAGAATTCCTGATGTCAATAGCGGTTTGAAAATGTTGTTTTATGGCGGTTTGATAACTCATGTCCAGATTGACGCTTGATTTCAGGAATAATCTCCTCAGAAACTAATTGCTCATATAATGCTGTTGATTTTTCAATGACAAATTGACTAAAGCGCTTGATTGTTCTATAAGTTGACGTTTGACCTTGCTCAATCAACATCATTCGGCAACCATCTTTTAACAGATGCTCAATTCTTCGTCCTGAAAAAACAGAATTGGTATAACAATAAAGTATGATTTTTAACATCATTTTCGGGAAAAGATATTTCAGTTTCCATTGGTGTGTAAGTTGAAATATGTCATAATTTTTATACATATAAATCACACTTGTCTATTATTTTTGTGGTTATTAATAATTATACGGAAAGTGCTTTATTTTTAATAATATCTAAAAAGCTCTGATTAAATATTATTTAACATCTAATTAGAGCCTTTTTAGCGAACGAGGAAGGAATTATGTCTTGCTCCCTTTTGGGGTAGTTTAGAATACGGTGAAACAATGATTCTATATAAATGAATTTTTGTTTCTCTATAGTCGTATGTGCGAACAAAAATAGTAACAAACATTATAAGTCTACAAATCACGAGCCATTCTCTTTTCAGATTTTACAATATTGATAATGAGCCAGATGATTTGAATGATAGTTGGTATTAAAAAGAAAACACCTAACACCATTATGTTAATCCATTTTATCTCTACTGTTTGAACGGCACCACTTGCATCAATTTCTCGCATATAGAGCAAAAAAGATAGCCCTAAAAACAGCGCCACTTCTAAAATAGTGAAAATCCACCATAAAATCCAAGAAATTTTCATTGAAACCCCGCTCCTTAGTTTATTGCGTATTCTCCGCACTTTGAGTCACTTTATTGTGATAGTCTTCTCTTCCTCTCATCCAAAAAACTAAGAGTAGAATAAGTCCTAGAATAAAAGGAACATAGTCATAGAGTGATAGATGCGTATCAGATCTGATGATAGCTGTTCCGATACCCACAATATAGATAATGGGTACGATTGCGCCTAGAAATGCGGGTCTCTTATTCGATAGAACATATCTATGTATAATTAAAACTAAAATATACACGATAAATGAGATGAGTTTGATGCTCATGCTGACTTCTCTCCTTCAATCTTCCTTTTTATTCATTATTCCTTTTTGTAAAAATATCAAACACCCATTTCAAAAATAATCCTTTATATATCATTAAACCCAATCATCCGAAAAAATAACCACACCCTAAAAATAAGTGGAACCAATACTTTTAGGGTGTGGGATATGTTAATTAATTTGAAAGCATATTCTATTATTACTTTGCTTCAACATTTTCTTGACGCAATTTACGTGCACTATTCACTAAAACAGTCAATGCAGCCTTCACTTCATCTTCTTTACGTGTTTTAAGACCACAGTCTGGATTGACCCAGAACAATGAACGGTCGATTTGTTGTAAACCACGTTCAATTGCTGTCGTAATTTCTTCTTCTGTCGGAATACGTGGGCTATGAATGTCATAAACGCCTAGACCAATACCTAAATCATAATCGATATCTTCAAAGTCTTTAATGAGGTCACCATGGCTACGCGATGTTTCGATTGAAATCACGTCTGCATCTAAGTCGTGAATCGCATGGATGATTTGTCCGAATTGCGAATAGCACATATGCGTATGGATTTGCGTTTCGTCCGTCACGGAAGATGTCGCAAGTTTGAAGCTATGCACGGCTTTCGCTAAGTAATCTTCGTGGTACTCTTTACGTAATGGTAAGCCTTCCCGCAACGCTGGTTCATCGACTTGAATCACTTGGATGCCTGCTTTTTCCAGTGCTAACACTTCTTCGTTAATCGCAAGCGCAATTTGATCTTGAACTGTTGAGCGAGGGATGTCCACGCGTTCGAATGACCAGTTTAAGATCGTTACAGGACCTGTTAGCATGCCTTTCACTGGTTTGTCCGTCAAGCTTTGCGCATACACGGTTTCATCAATCGTTAATGGCGCTGTCCATTTCACATCACCGTAAATGATTGGTGGTTTTACCGCACGTGAGCCGTATGATTGTACCCAGCCAAATTTCGTCACGAGGAAGCCGTCTAACTTTTCACCAAAGAATTCGACCATGTCATTACGTTCAAATTCACCGTGAACAAAGACGTCTAAACCGATGTCTTCTTGAATTTCAATCCAACGTTTAATTTCATCTTGTACAAATTGACGGTACGCTTCGTCAGAAATACGGTTATTTTTCCAATCTGCACGTTGTTTACGCACTTCTGGTGATTGTGGGAATGAACCAATTGTCGTTGTCGGTAAATCTGGTAAGTTTAAGCGTTGTTGTTGTACGACTTTACGCTCAGAGAATGCTGAAGCACGTTCTGCGCGAACACTTTCAAAGTCGTACTCAAGATTTTTGAACGCTTGGCTTTGGAAACGTGTATATTGCGCATGTAAACGGTCATATGCTTCAGTATCGTTGTCATTCACAGCACGTTTTAATGCATCTAATGTTTCTAATTTTTCTGTCGCAAAGCTTAAACCGTCACGGATGTCATCTTCTAACGTTTCATCTTCTAATGAGACTGGTACGTGTAATAATGATGACGATGGATTGATATATAAGTCATCGGAATATTGGGATAATTTTTCAATTAATGCTTTCTTCGCTTCAACATCTGCAGCCCATACATTTCTACCGTCGATGATACCTGCAAATAATGTTTTTGAACGGTCAAAGTCGCCATTTTCGATTTGTTGTAAGTTGTAGCCACGATCATGTACAAAGTCTAATCCGAGACCTTTTACTGGTAATGCACTTAAAAACTTCACATTTGCACGCTCGAAATACGTTTGAATCACTAACGCTTTTGCAACATCAGCTTCAGCAAATGCCTCGTAAGCTTCACGTGTAATGTCTTCTAATTCAGTAGCTTTATCTGTTACTAAAATCGGTTCGTCAATTTGAATGAGTTCTGCACCTGCATCGATGAGTGATTGTAATACTTCAACGTAAAGTGGCAATAACGTACGCACTTTGTCTTCAAATGATTGATCGCCACCTTTAGAAAGTGCTACGAATGTAACAGGTCCAACAATAACAGGGTGTGCATGAATATTGAGTGCTTTTGCTTCGTTATAACGGTCTAATAAACGGTTGTGGTTCACGCGAGGTGTCACATTGTCCCATTCAGGTACGATATAGTGATAGTTTGTGTTAAACCATTTGACAAGTGCACTTGCGACGTGTGATTTGTTACCGCGTGCGATGTCGAAAAGTAAGTCATCATCTATGTCACGGTCTTGGAAACGCGTTGGAATGATATTGAATAATAAAGATGTATCTAAAATATGATCGTATAATGAAAAGTCGCCTACTGGTACGCTATCTAAGTTGCAGTTTTGTTGTAATACTAAGTTAGAACGGTGTAATTGTTGTAACGTGTCGTCTAATTCAGCTTTTGTAATTTTGTTGTTCCAGTAGCCCTCAATGGCTTTTTTCCATTCACGTTTGTGTCCAAGTCTTGGGAATCCTAAGTTTGTTGTTTTAATTGTCATAAAATCGCCTCCTGGTGGGATGTTGTAATTGATTTCGAATAGGCTGCAAGTTCTAATGAGTAATCAATACGCTCAAACGGTGTAATTAAATACAGTCCGTTGAAATACGTATGGACGGTGTCGATAAGTGATTTACAAAGGGATAGGCTCAGTTCATACGTTGCTTGTCTATCATCGGCAACAGCTTCAAACTGTGCGAGTACATCGTCTGACATTTTGATGCCAGGGACTTCGTGATGTAAAAACAACGCATTTTTGTAACTCGTAATCGGCATAATCCCAATAAAAATAGGGACATCGAGATGCTTTGTCGCTTCGTAAATCTCGACAATTTTTTCTTTTGTGAAGACCGGCTGTGTAATAAAGTAATGCATGCCGCTCTTAATTTTTGTTTCCATTTTGCGGACCGCGGCTTTGATGTTGCTCACATGAGGGTCAAAACCTCCCGCGATGTTGAACTGTGTGGCGACTTTTAATGTATCGCCGTCAGTGTTCACGCCTTTGTTAAATCTGAGTGCAAGTTCGGTCAATCCTTTTGAATTCACGTCGTACACATTCGTTGCCCCTGGGAGATGTCCGACTTTCGAAGGGTCTCCGGTAATCGCTAAAATCTCATGGACCCCGATTAACGATAAACCGAGGAGGTGAGATTGCAGTCCGATTAAGTTGCGATCTCGGCATGTAATGTGGACGAGTGGTTCGATGTTGAATTGTTGTTTGATTAAACTCGCGGCTGCAATATTGGATACGCGAACAGTTGCTAAAGAGTTGTCCGCTAACGTTACAGCATCAATTTGTGCGTCATCTAAAGCTTTGACGTTTTGGAAAAATTTCGTTGTATCGAGATGTTTCGGTGTATCAAGTTCGACGATGATGGTCGGTCGTTCTCGTACACGCGTTGCCAAGTTTTGACGTGTTTGCTTCGGTGCTTCTGACGTTTGTTTTTGATGAATCGGAATGACTTTTTTCTCTTGAATTGGCTTTAATCCTTGGACGGCTGCTTTAATTTTACGAATGTGATCAGGTGTCGTACCGCAACAGCCACCGATAAGACGGACCCCTTCTTGAATGAGTTGCTCCGCGGTCTCACCAAAGTATTGCGCGTTGTCACTATATTTAAAGGTTTGCTGATCGATATCGAGTAAGCTCGCATTCGGATAGCACGACAAGTAAGCATTGGTCGGCAATTCGATATGGCCAAAAGTACGCTTCATATGGTACGGGCCGTGATGACAATTCAAACCGACAATGTCTGCACCTGCTTCGACCAATTGTTGTAATGCGCTGTTAATTTCTTTACCGTTGACTAAATAATGCGTGTTAGAAGCGGTCAGTTGCGCAATAATCGGAATATCGTACTTTTGACGTGTTTGCTTAATCGCATTCAGTAACTCTTCATCATCGTAATATGTTTCGAATAACAGACCATCGACGCCTTCAGCCACGAGTGTATCGACTTGAATGTCAGTGTGATATTGAATGGCTGACAGTGACAGTTCGCCTTGTTTTGTACTTCTAAAGCCACCGACCGTCCCTAAGATGAATGTATCTGGTCCTGCAGCACGTTTGGCAATGGCTACTGCTGCTTGATGTATGGCTTTTACTTTATGTTCGAGTCCAAAAGGTTGAAGCTTTTCAAAATTAGCACCATACGTATTCGTTTGAATGACATCTGCACCTGCTTCGATATACGAACGATGAATGTGTTCAACCTTTTCCGGATGTGTGAGGTTATAAGCTTCGGGACATGTATCTAACCCTTCAGAGTATAGAATCGTTCCCATTGCACCATCAGCCACTAGAACTTTGTTTTGTAATGCTTTTAACAATCGATGCATCATATCCCCCCTTTAATGCATGGTCTAAATCTGCAATGAGTTCTTCTACATTTTCGATGCCAACACTTAAACGGAATAAACCGAAAGTAATCCCACGGGCCTCACGAATATCTGCTGGGATACTTGCGTGAGACATTGTATTTGGATGTGAAATAATCGTTTCAACGCCACCTAAACTTAAAGATACAAGTGGGATAGTTAGAGCATCGACAAACTGTTGTGCATAGGTTTCATCTTTTAATCGAAAACCGAGGACAGCGCCCCCATTATGTGCTTGTTGTAAATGAACAGTGCTATTTCCTGGATAATAGACGTGCGAAATAGCAGGATGTTGTTCTAAAAAGCGAGAGACAGCTTTAGCATTTTTAACTGATTGTTGAAAACGCACATCCAATGTTTTAATGTGCTGTGTCAGTGTCCAACTGTCATATACGGATAAGCCACTACCTGTTCCGTTTTGAATCAAGTACAGTGCGTCGGCAATTGCTTTGTCATTAGTAATTACTGCACCAGCGATAACATCACTATGTCCGCCTAAAAATTTTGTAGCACTATGAATCACAATATCTGCACCTAGATCTAAAGGGTTTTGACCAAGTGGTGTCATAAATGTGTTATCTACGGCGACGGGAATCTGATGTGCTTGAGCGAGTTCTGCAACTTGTCTAATATCTGTAATTTTAAATAATGGATTTGAAGGTGTTTCCACATAAATTAAGCGTGTTGAAGGTTGAATAGCGCGACGAATCGCATCAACATCTTCCGCATCTACAGTTGTGAATGAGATATTAAACCGAGATAAGATACTTTCAGTTAATCGAAAAGTACCACCATAAACATCATCAGGTAAAATAACATGATCACCTGCTTTAAGTGTTAAAAATACAGCTGTAATTGCGGCAATTCCAGAATTAAAAGCATAGCCGAACTGACCGTTTTCGAGTTGTGCTAACTTAGTTTCAAGTAACTCACGATTAGGATTGCCACTTCTTGCGTAATCATATTCGTAAGGGCCACCCAATACTTGTTGATGATAGGTCGACGAATAATAAAGGGGTATATTGGCGCTTTTATATTTGTGGCCTCTGTTAATATCATGGATCAATTCAGTTTGTTTCGTGCGCTTCATAAATGAACACCCTCCTTAGATTTCTCAAGTGCTTGAATTAAATCGTTTTCAATATCTTCATAAGCTTCAATACCAATAGATAAACGGATTAAATGCTGATCGATACCACGTTTATCCTTTTCGTCATCAGGCATATCGACATGTGTCTGTGTATAAGGGAAAGTAATGAAAGTTTCAGTGCCACCTAAACTTTCTGCAAAGCGACAAACTTTGATGCGTCGTAAAAGTGCATCCACTCGATAAGCGGGGTCAAGGCGCAAACTTAACATACCTGTACGTCCGCTATATAACACTTCTTGTATCCCCTCAAGTTGTTGACAACGTTGTGCGAGACGTTGCGCATTTTGTTGTGACCGTTCGACACGGAGATGCAATGTCTTTAAACCACGTAATAATAAGTAACTGTCAATCGGTGAAAGTGTGGCACCAATCATGTTGTGAAATTGGCCTAACTCTTCTGCAAGGACTTCATCTTTTACAGTGACGACGCCAGCAAGAACATCATTGTGCCCACCGATATATTTCGTCGCTGAATGTAACACAATATCTGCACCATCGAGTAAAGGTGTCGACAAATAAGGTGTGAGAAACGTATTGTCGATAATCGTTAATAACTCGTGCTGGGCGGCTATTTCATAATAAGGTGTCAAATCAATTTCAATCATCAAAGGATTCGAAATCGGTTCAATAAATAAGGCTTTCGTTTGAGGTGTGATGGCAGCCTTTACAGCGTCTGGATTTTCAAAATCGATGTAGTGAAAACGAATGCCATATTGCGTTTCGTAAAATTCAAATAGTCGAAACGTGCCGCCGTATAAGTCAAAAGAGACGAGTATTTCATCACCAGGTTCGAAAAGATTACAGACCAATTGGATACTTGCCATACCACTCGCCGTCGCAAATGACGCGATACCGCCTTCAAGTCGTGCAAAAGCATCTTCAAAAACTTGTCGCGTCGGGTTTTTAGTTCGTGTATAGTCAAATCCAGTTGATAGTCCAAGTCCTTCATGTTGGTATGCCGTAGAGAGATAAATTGGATTTGCGATAGCGCCTGTGTCATCTTGAGTCAACGCAATTTGTGCCAGTGTCGTTTCTTTCATCAGTTCAACCTCCTCTTCAAAAATAAAAAAGCTTCCGTCCTTTAGATCCAATAAGACATTAGATATAAAGGACGAAAGCTTGTTCGTGGTACCACCTTTGTTCGTGACATGATTGCTCAAATCACCTCTTCCAGTACGCTAAATTGTGTGCGAGGTAAAGGGTATGATAGATATGTAATGTGAGGGATATCTTTGGAATACTTTACCGTGCCACAAAATGTGAATACTGAGTCGCTATAACGGGCGAACCCGGTGATACCTCATATCGATACCAACACTCCAAGGCCATTTTCAAACGTGCTTTCAATACCTTCTCTCAGCGAACGAAGGCTCTCTGTAAATGCAGGGGTCGTTTTACTTTCCTTTTTACAGTGTTTAGGAATATTGTGTTGTGCTTTGATAAAACATACTTTACACGATGTCAAAAAGGTTGTCAACGTGTTTTCTGAAAATTTAGAAGAGAAAGAAATTGCATGTCTGTCAAAATCATGGAGAAAAGCTTGTGTCTCAATGGTGCAAACAGTAAAATGGAATGGTAAAAAATTTGAAAGGTTGGTGAGAAGGGTGACCGAAAAATGGCAAAGTCAACAAAATGATGCCGAGCAAGTTCAACGACTGGCATTGACGGAAATTAGACCGAATCCGTACCAACCTCGCAAAACGTTTGATGTTGAAAAGTTAACAGAACTTGCGCAGTCGATTGCACAGCATGGTGTGTTGCAGCCCATCATCGTAACGCAAGCGATCAAAGGGTATCATATTGTAGCGGGTGAACGCCGTTATCGAGCAAGTCTTGAGGCAGGCTTAACGCACATTCCAGCTATCGTTAAACCATTTTCAGATGGTGAGATGCGGGAACTGGCAATTATTGAAAACTTGCAACGTGAAGATTTAAATGCTTTAGAAGAGGCAGAAAGTTATCAACAACTGATGCAACATTTGAATTTGACACAACAAGAGGTTGCAGCACGGTTAGGCAAATCAAGACCGTATGTAGCGAATATGTTGAGACTGCTCAAGTTACCTGTTAAGATTAGGACTTTAATACGAGAAGGCCAACTTTCAGGTGGACACGGACGCACACTACTCGCACTCAAAACACCGGAAACGATGATACAATATGCAAAGTTAGCCATCCGGGAGTCTTGGAGTGTGAGATATTTGGAACAACGCGTCGCTGAACATACAGGTAGCACGCAACAAGCGATATCACGTCAACAGCATACGACGAAAAAGCCTGCACTGATTCGCCAACATGAACAACAATTAAAAGAACAATATGGCACAAGTGTAGAAATTACGACGAAGAAAAATGTAGGCGAGATTACTTTTACATTCCACTCTGAAAATGACTATCGCAGGCTGATTCAATTGCTTAAAAACATGTAATGTCGAAAAGGGCACGGGCATCAACATACATCACTCAAGATTATGCATAGAGAAGGGAGTTACTTATGAATCAATTAGAAGCGGTATTAAAAAGTATGGTTCAACCGTTATTAGATCCAGAAACATATTCCAACCTTTTAACGAAACTGATTATCGTTTTATTATATGTGTTGGTGGCTTTTATCGTTGTACGTATTTTAAACAAAGTCATCACTCAATTTTTTAAAGTCAACAATCGTTCAGCTAAAACAAATCGTGCGAAAAGATCAAAAACATTAATTACACTCGTTCAAAATGTCGTCGGTTACATCGTATGGTTTATTACTTTGACAACCGTATTGAGCAAATTTGGCATTAGTGTTGAAAGTATTTTAGCAGGGGCCGGCGTCGTAGGTTTAGCGATTGGTTTTGGTGCACAAACACTCGTGAAAGACGTCATAACAGGATTTTTTATTATATTTGAAAATCAGTTCGATGTCGGGGACTATGTGAGCATTAAAAACAACAGTGCACCGATTGCGGAAGGGACAGTCAAATCGATTGGTCTACGTTCGACACGCATTTTATCATTTACAGGTGAACTCTCGATCATTCCAAACGGGACGATGAGCGAGGTGACCAACTTCTCAGTAACGAATGGTGTATCTATTATTGATATTCCAGTGTCAATTCATGAGAAAATTGACGACGTAGAGAAGAAAATGAACCTCTTCTTAAAAACGATTCCTAAAAAGTATGATATTTTTATCGAACCGCCTGAAGTGTTAGGTGTCGATAAATTCAACAGCTATGAAGTGATGATTCGTGTGGCGGGTGAAACGTTGCCGGGTGAAAGCTTTGGTGGCTCACGTATTTTACGCCGCGAGCTAAAAGAATTTCTACAGTCTGAAGGTATTGAAGCACCAATGCCGACACTTGTCCAGTTATATCAAGAACAACAAAACAAGGAAGCATAGAGGTGAAATTGAGTGGCTTCAAATTACGAATTAAATGATATAGTAGAGATGAAGAAGCAACACGCATGTGGAACAAATCGCTTTAAAATCATTCGTATGGGCGCGGACATCCGTATCAAATGTGAAAATTGTCAGCGCAGTATTATGTTACCACGTCAAACATTCAACAAAAAAATAAAAAAAGTACTCGAAAAAGCGAGTTCAAATGAGAAGGAGAATGAAACATGGCTTTAACAGCTGGTATTGTCGGCTTACCTAACGTCGGAAAATCAACTTTATTTAACGCAATTACAAAAGCAGGTGCACTTGCTGCAAACTATCCTTTCGCAACGATTGATCCAAACGTCGGAATCGTTGAGGTACCTGATACACGTTTAACACAATTAGAAGCAATCGTAAATCCGAAAAGAACTGTACCAACAACGTTTGAATTTACAGATATTGCCGGTATCGTGAAAGGTGCTTCAAAAGGAGAAGGTCTCGGTAACAAATTTTTATCACACATTCGTGAAGTTGACGCGATTTGCCAAGTTGTGCGTGCATTCGACGATGAAAATGTCACACACGTTGCAGGGCGCGTGAACCCGATTGAAGATATTGAAGTCATCAACATGGAGTTAGTATTAGCGGATTTAGAATCTGTCGAAAAACGTTTGCCACGTCTAGAGAAAATGGCAAAACAAAAAGACAAAACAGCCGTGAATGAAGTGCGCATTTTAACAAGAATTAAAGAAACACTTGAAAATGGGCAACCTGTCCGTAGTTTAGAGTTTAATGATGAAGATCAAAAATATGTGAATCAAGCGCAATTGTTAACTTCAAAATCAATGTTATATATCGCGAACGTCGGTGAAGATGAAATTAATGACGCAGAAAACGATAAAGTGAAAGCAATTCGTGAGTATGCTGCACAAGAAGATTCAGAAGTCATCGTCATTAGTGCAAAAATCGAGGAAGAGATTGCGACATTAGACGATGAAGATAAGGCGATGTTTTTGGAAGAATTAGGTATTGAAGAGCCTGGTTTGAACCGCTTAATCCGCAAAACATATGATTTATTAGGATTGGCGACGTACTTTACAGCAGGTGTACAAGAAGTGCGTGCTTGGACGTTTAAGGAAGGTATGACGGCGCCACAATGTGCGGGTATCATTCATACAGACTTTGAACGTGGTTTCATTCGTGCTGAAGTGACGAGCTATGAAGATTTCGTTGCACATAACGGTGAACAAGGCGCGAAAGAAGCGGGTAAAATGCGTTTAGAAGGTAAGGATTATGTAATGCAAGATGGAGATGTCGTGCATTTCCGTTTTAATGTGTAGGAGATAACAAAGAGAGCTAAGGTGTTGAGATGATCAGCATTTTAGCTCTTTTTTTGCGGATATGATTCGTTAATATATATTGTTTTAGATTTCCGAACACGCACGAGTTGATGAGAAAGTTTGGAATTCTCTGTGATACAAGTTATTTTTAAACTATGTATAGTATTCTGAAAATTTTGTGTAAAAACGATAAAAAATAATGTATTATGTAAAAAAGTGGTAAAATATGCTTAAGTGAAAATGTGTAAAGTAGACAACAATGAGAGAGGTGAGGACGATGTTAGTTCGTGTGAACCAACTACAAAAGACGCTAAATGGTAAAAATGTGATTAATGATATTTCTTTTACTTTGAAGCCGGGAACGATTAATGCGATTTTGGGGCCGAATGGAGTAGGGAAAACGACGACAGTTCGGTTATTGACAGGTTTACTTCAACCGACACATGGTGAAATTGAAGTGTTTGGCGTAAAGACGACAGACCCCCATTTTGAACGTGTGCGTAAACAAATGGGTGTGCAAAATGATGGGAATTTGTATGAAAATCTAACAGTATATGAAAATTTAAAAATATGGGCGCGTTTTTACGATGTGCCAAAAGCAGCGATTGACGACAGAATTGATGCGTTATTAACTTATTTTGAGCTAACTGAGCGTAAAAAAAGTAAAGTTGGGACATTGAGTAAAGGCTTGAAACAAAAAGTAGCGATTATGCGAGCGCTCATTCACCATCCAAAACTATTAATTTTAGATGAACCGACGTCTGGTTTGGATCCATCAGCTTCTGAATCGCTGAACACATATTTACAACAGCAAGTACGTGAGGAACAAATGACGGTATTTATGTGTACGCACCATTTACAAGGATTAGAACAAATTGCTGACCATATTTTTATGATGAATCAAGGCCGTTTTATCGTTTCGGGACGTGCAGAAGATTTGTTACGTGAAGCGTGGCCACAAGTTGAATTTGATATTCATGTGAATGATGTGACTCGTGCATTGGCTTTATTGGAAAATGAGCAGGCATTTGTTGCCAAAGAAAATAGTGACAAAGAAGGGTATCTCCGTGTGAAAGTGGAGGCTTATGAAAATATTTCCCAGGTGATTAAGCTGTTTACAGAACACCAACTAGATGTGTATACGGTCACTGAAGTTCAACATACGATTAAAGAATTATATTTCAAGAAGATGGATGTGGTGCAACGTGATTAATATGAAACATGTCTTCACAATTGTTTACAAAGACGCTCTAGACATTAGAAGTGATCGCGGTGTTTTTGTGTCGGTATTTATTGTTCCATTTATTTTCAGCTTGGTGTTGCCGTTAGCGCTAGTTATTGGTGATATCAGTTTTAGTGTCGTCGATTATATTGGTGGTGCACGTATGTTCATTGACCAGTTGCCTGACCAAGTGTTGCCGAAATCCATCGACCGTAATCAAGGGATGGTTTACGCAATCTTGATGTATTTCTTTATTCCATTTTTCATCCTAATACCGGTATTTGTGTCCAGTATGTTAGCAACAACAAGCTTTACGGGTGAAAAAGAGCATAAAACGATTGAAGGACTCCTCTATACGCCGATTACGAATAAAGAATTGATGCTCGGTAAGATTTTAGTTTCAGGCATTCCGTCGATTTTGCTCACTTGGATTGCAGTATTGATTTATGGCATTATCGTTAATGTTTACGGCGTCAAAGTGTTAGGTGAGATGATTTTTCCGAATTTTAGCTGGCTCATGGTTACTTTCCTCATTGCGCCGTTAATTACGTTTTTATCCATTTCACTCGTCGTCGCTGTGTCGCAAAGGGTGAACACAAGCAAATCAGCACAATCCATTTCAATGATTTTAGTATTACCGATTATTGGCTTTATCATTTCTCAAGCAAACGGCGTATTTTTGTTTGGTCCTATGATTTCAATCATCCTCGTCGTTGTTTTGATTGTAGTCGATATCATCGTTTATTTAGCTATTTCGAAACGATTTAATTCAGACAAACTGTTAACAAAATAGCACATAAAAAATGAGGCACACATCATGGAATGACGTATGTCTCATTTTAATTTTTATTTCGATTAAGAAGAAATATTTTTAATTTATTATAATTTTAATTGGGTTCTAATCAAATGGGGCAAGCGAACAATTTAGATTGAGGAATTCGTGAAAGATATTGTAATTTGTAAGGGGCTATGATACAATCTTTGAATGTGAGTAATGAAAATTATTCCTTGCTTATCATTTGAATTTTGATAAGCCGCATAGACCATAAGGAGGTGCCAATATACAATGAGAACATATGAAGTAATGTACATCGTGCGTCCAAACATTGAAGAAGAAGCACGTAAAGCAGTAGTTGAACGTTTTAACGGAATTTTAGCTTCTGAAGGTTCTGAGGTGTTAGAAACTAAGGACTGGGGTAAACGTCGCTTAGCTTATGAAATTGAAGACTTCAAAGATGGTTACTACAACATCGTACGTATCCAGTCTGAAAACAACAAAGCTACTGACGAATTCCAACGTTTAGCTAAAATCAATGACGATATCATTCGTTACATCGTTGTCCGTGAAGACGAAAACAAGTAATAGAATAATTGGGGGCGTGTAAATGCTTAATAGAGTCGTATTAGTAGGTCGCTTAACTAAAGATCCAGAATACAGAACGACACCCTCAGGCGTAAGTGTAGCGACATTTACCTTAGCGGTTAATCGTACATTTACGAATGCGCAAGGGGAACGTGAAGCAGACTTCATTAACTGTGTTGTTTTCCGTAAACAAGCAGAAAATGTAAGTAACTTCTTATTCAAAGGAAGTCTCGCTGGCGTTGACGGTCGCTTACAATCACGCAGTTACGAAAACCAAGAAGGCCGACGTGTATTCGTCACTGAAGTGGTATGTGATAGTGTTCAATTTCTTGAGCCAAAATCACAAAACCAACGTCACGCGAACCAAAACCAAGGTAATCAATTCGATAGCTACGGCCAAGGATTCGGTGGACAACAACAAGGTCAAAATTCGTCTTATCAAAACAATCATCATCAACCAGCTAATGATAATCCATTTGCGAATGCGAACGGACCTATCGATATTAGCGATGATGATTTACCATTCTAATGACAATCTGAACGTATAGAAAACAATCTTTAATGTAAGGGAGGCACAAATCATGGCAGGTGGACCAAGAAGAGGCGGTCGTCGTCGTAAAAAAGTTTGTTATTTCACAGCAAACGGTATTACACACATCGACTACAAAGATACTGAGTTATTAAAACGTTTTATCTCAGAACGCGGTAAAATTTTACCACGTCGTGTAACAGGAACTTCAGCTAAATATCAACGTATGTTGACTACAGCGATTAAACGTGCACGTCATATGGCATTATTACCATTCGTTAAAGACGAAGCGTAAGCCAATTTATCAAACCCCGTACATCTATTGAGGTGTATGGGGTTTTTACATACCTATCACTCAATAAATATCTTTAACAAAGAGTAAAGATAGTATATATTAATATATATATACGAGAAGGATTTTATGTCATTATTAAAATGGAGATTAGAGTTAATTCGAGAGATAAATGTCTATTTACACAATAAAGATCAGCAAAGGGGTGAATATCATGTTGAACATTGAAAGCATTAAAAATAAGTATAGCAATTGCAATAAGAAAGAACTTAGAAATAATTTTAATGAGTTAATAGAAATACAATGGATTGAAATGAAACGTATTTTTAATGAAACAGAAATTAGCCAATCGCTCAAATTTCGTTTTTTATACTTATATGATCAAATTAAAGAAATGGTTGTTGATAAGTATTTAAATATTGAGGTTTCTTTTTTTATTCTTTATAACAAAAGATTAGAAAGAAGATATAATGTTCACGAAATCGAGTATCAGAATTGTCTCGATATATTAAACTTATTTTCAGATATAGAAAACTATTTGAGAAACGTTAAAGAAGTTAACTTGAAACAGATACATCATCTTTCTAAAGGTGTGGAACTAATGAAAAAAACTAATAGTAAAAATAGAGAGGTTGTCTTATGTTGAGTTTTCGAGAGATAGAGCATAAATTTCAACTAGAAAGCTATAATCTAAACACCGTATCTTTAAGTAAGATTGATGAAAATACTACTAACTTTGAAAGCCCTTATAAAGTTTCTTCTGATCAAATAGAATTTAAGATTTATCCAATGGCTGACGATTTTGAAGATGAATCTATTCCTATACTCATTAGGTTTATTATAAAAAATGAAGATTTTAAATTAGAATTAGAATATAAAGCATTGTATTCTAGTAAATTAACGATTACTAGTGATTTTTCAATAGACTCCATCGAACCAGTTGTTTTTTTTACCATGTCTGAAAGTATTAAGAATTTATCTATCTCCATTATTAAAGATGTTGTTAATTGTAAAGTAGACTTTCCTACATTTGATAAAAGTAAACTCTCAAAAATAAATGACGAATAAAATTAAAATTCAAGCATCAACTAATAATAGGTATAAAGATAGAAGATTTAACAAGAATAATATTACTGTTCATAAATTTAAATTGTTCATGGAAAAAATTGACACATTTATTAATATTCTGCATCAGCTAATCTCTATTAATAAAAATTTATTTAGTAATGTCTATAATAGAGTCTGTATGCTGATTAACAACGACTTGATTAATTTTACTAGTAAACCTGAGTATATACGTAATGTAAAAGAACTGATAGAAGCTTCGTTTGTGAACTCATTAGAAAGTTATAATTCTAAATTTGAAAACCTCAAATTATATGAAGAGAAGGTTTTATATGAGGTTTATGTTACTTTAGAAAAATTGATTGATGATATGAAGTCGCTATATGACCAAAAGAATGACTGTATAGGTAAGCTTCGAGGAATTATGATGGAAGGTTTGTGCATATCGATATTTGGAACTGTTCATGATTTTAAAGATAATCGTTTTATTTGGGATTTTAACGCATACGAAGAGGAAACGTTAATCGTCAAAAATGGAAGACAGACATCAGATATTTATTTTGAAAATGTTGATTTTGGCTTAGTAAGTGAAGTGAAATGTAGACCTAGACAAATAGATGAAAGTCAAGTAGACTACGTAAATTATTTGTCAGAAAGAATCAGTATCACTGATAAATTTACACCTCGTAAAATAATTTTTCATGGAGGTACTTTGGATGATTATAATAGTCTCCAAATAGGGTTTAAAGAAAAATTAAAAGACTTTCAAATCTATTGTCAAAATAGTATAGATTCATTGATTAAAATTCTATAAATATAAATCTTATATATAGAAAGACTCTGGAAATTAATTTCTTGGTCTTTTTCTATTCGTTTTATACGCTATTCACATTAATGACAGTTCATTATATAATTAATGTAGCGATCTAGCCATAACTCTACTCGGGTTATGGTTATTTTTATAGAAATGATAATATTACATCTGTTCAATTGAATTTTTAAAGAAACATCATCATGAAAACAGCTAACACATTTGATTTTCACGCAATGAGAAGTATCATTTATTGAATTAGGGTTAAAATGCATTGTCAACAATGATAATATTGAGTTATAAAGTTTTAATTTTTACTCAATGTGTAGGACATTAATGAAGAAATGGTTAGTTTTAATGGGGGTTCTACTAACAATTGCAACCTCTTGTAGTCATGAAAGAAGCAGTCAGCAAAGCCAAGGTGAAACAAAGCAAGATAAAAAGGAAATGAAAAAAGAGGAACAGCAGAAAAGTGATAATGCTAAAAGTGATGCTAAGAAAAAAGAAGTGACACAACAAAAAACAGAAGATGTGAGCCAACTTTCCGATAAAATGAAGCTTGCACTCGCATTTTCTGCGGATGAAGCTGAACAGTATACATTATCAAAACAAGAAATCTTAACAGGTTTTTACGATCGAGTTATCCCAAATGAAAAGCAACCGAGACAATTAGTCAAACTTTATGTGTGGCCGACTCAACACTTCTCTGGTGTGCCTAAAGATATGAAAATTTATTCAGTTTATCCACCAAAATCAATTTTTGAGTCTTTGATTGGGATTAGCAACGATAAAATATTTTTAGGGGGGACCCAAATTTACACGTCTTATCAAGAGCTTCTTAAAAATGGTGTGGAACTTGATTTGAAAACATTATATGAAAAGAATAAAAAGTACAAATCGTTAAGGGAATTAGAAGATATCATAGAAATAGTAGATGAAAGTTTCGAACACGATGATGAAAAGATTAATAGTTTAACTCAACAAGAGGAACCAGGTATAATGGCACATTTGCGATCACAAGTTTATCAACGGATTGCTGACTTTGAAGGGCACGATTATGACAGTAGTCGCTATTTATTAGACAATGTGAGATTTAATAAATCAAATGAATGGTATGTCAATTTGAGAGATAAAGAAGGTGAAATTGTAGCGACTTATACACATACTAAGGATGAGCCAATTATTAAATTAGATGCACAAGGAAGAAGAATCAAATAGTGATGGATTAAAGGTTTTATTGAACAATATGTGGAGTGGGTGAAATGAAAGAAGTTCACAAGTTACTTTTTGGACGAGTGCTAACAAATATTGGAGATAGTATCATACTCATCTCATTAACGTGGTATGTTGTTGTTACTTATCATAACACGTTATACTTGGGCATCATTGGTGTCATCGTAGGGGTTATTGATGTATTCATGTTCTTTTTAGGGCCCATTTTAGATAGGTACAATATTAAAAAAATCTTATGTATCAGTACACTTGCACAAGTTTTTATAGTGGTGCTGATGTCTTTGTATTTTTTATTAGATCATCACCATTTGCTTATTTTGTACGTATTGTTAAGTATGTCTACACTATTTTCGTCTGTGATTTATCCTGCAGAGAGTGTGCTTATTCCCCAATTGTCTACTCATGAGCATCAAGTGATTATTAAGTATTTTGATACCATTTGGCGCGTTCACTGGTGGTATTTTACCTCATTTTTTTGGTACGATAAATATCAATTTTATTTTAGTAAGTGTGGCGAGTTTAGTGATTTCGCTTTTTTATGTAACGGATAAAGAAATCAAGAATATGAATGACTTAATGTTGATGGCAGAGGAGTAGATATAAATGAGACTAGAAACTCAGAAATGTTATCTAATAACTAACTTTTAATTATTAATGAAATATTGTTAATGATTTATAAATGACGAAGCGTAAGCTAATTTATCAAACCCCGTACATCTATTGAGGTGTATGGGGTTTTTAATATGCTATTTTTAAAGTTATCACATTAATTATGTTATTAAATTTTACTCAAGTTGAGTTCTAACGGAATTAACGTGCTACAATGATGTGTAAAAAAGATGCTATAGTGAACTAAAGAGGACAAGATGGATAGTTGTAATGTATTTTGATGGAGGGGAGAAACATGGAGAATTTGTATACACTTCAGTTTCTATATATCAATCGGTATAAGTTTCTACAAGGATGGAGTGACTATGATGAACGCGTCTTATTTTCACTTATTCGTTATATTATTAAAGGTTCAGGTGAATTTGTGATTAATGGTGAACGTTATTATGTACAGTCGGGTGATATTTTATGTATACCACAAAACGCGAAGTTAATAAGTAAAGCGAATGCATCAGGCATTGAGTTTGTAAGTATAAGGTTTCGAGCTGATATACATAAGTATGGAACGTTCCAAACATTGTTAATGGTAGATCTTCCGACACATATTCGTTTTAAGGAAGCACTTACTATTAGAGAGTGTCGAGATTTATTCTTGAAAATGAATATTTTATTTTCTCAAAATGATGTTGGACAGAAATATAAGCTACTTGGTGAACTGTACTATTTAATTGGTACGTTAAAATCGTATATAAAAAGTGAAGAAGCAATTCCCTATTTATATGAAAGCGCGCAACAAATTAATAATAAAGATCAAAGAATTATTCAAGCAATAGAATATATGAAAAACAATTTAAGTACACCTTATAAGATTTCAGCTATGGCTAAGATGGTTGATTTGAGTGAGTCACAATTTAGGCTCCTATTTAAAAATTTCACAGGTAAAACGCCACAAACTTATATTTATGAGTACAAAATGAATATAGCAGCAGAATTGTTATTGAAGTCAAATTTAAAAATAAATGAAATTGCACTTCAACTTGGTTATGAAGATGCAAATTATTTTACGAGACAATTTAAACAAGTATACGGTCTTTCACCAAGAGCATATAGGAATTATAGAAACTAGCTAATCATTGAATTATGCTAGTTTTCGTTGCTTTGTATGCTGTTTTTTCTAGATTCTCTTCTTTATACTCTTATGTAAGCGCTTACTTAACAGGAGGGAGTCAATGAAAACTAAAATTATTTATTTGTTACTAGCCTCTATACTTGTTTTAGCATCTTGTAGCCAAACACATGAAGCACAGACAACTGAAAAAGCATCGAATGAGCTTGAAGGAGAAATTACTTTTTGGCATTCATTTACACAAGGTCCAAGGAAAGAATATATACAGAAAAAAGCTGATGAATTTATGAAGAAACACCCTAAGGTACAAATCAACATTGAAACATTTGCGTGGCCAGAATTTCATACTAAATGGACAACTGGTGTACAAGCGGGTCAAGTCCCTGATATTTCAACAGCTTTACCCAATGATGTTTCGCTTATGGTTGATGCTGATGTTATTTCAAACGTTGATAACATCATCAATGATATTGGTAAAGAAAAATTTTATGAGGGACCATTGAAAGAAGGGGAAAAGAACGGGCATCATTATGCTTTACCGTTATATTCGCATGCCCAAGTCATGTGGTATAGAAAAGATTTGTTGGAAGAAGTTAACGAAAAAGTGCCACAAACATGGGAAGATTTTCAAAGAGTGACAGATAAGATTTCGAAAAAAGGAACATATGGTATTTCAGTACCTATGGGTGTTGGAGATATGATGGCAACAAGATTTTTGAATTTTTATGTACGGACGCATGGAGAAAAATTAATAAAAGATGGAAAAGCAGATTTAACAAATAAAGTTGCTATTGACGGAATAAATTATTGGGTAGATCGATATCGAAAAAGTTCTCCAAAAGGTTCGATTAATTTTAAAGTTCTAGATCAGGCGACCTTATTTTATCAAGGAAAAACAGCTTTTGATTTCAATAGTGGATTTCAAATTTTAGGAGTGGCAACTAATTCCAAAGATTTATTGAGTAAAATAAGCGCTGCGCCAATCCCGAGAGAGAAATCTTCTGATAAAGTAACAGGAATTGAAACTACCAATGTACCAATTGTCGTATGGAAGCAAAGTAAGCACAAAGATATTTCAAGAGCATTTTTGAAAGAATTATACAATAAAGATGATTATGTGAAGTTTTTACTTTCAGCACCTGGAGGCATGTTACCTGTTATGAAAGGTGTATCAGACAACGCGAAATTTCAATCTAATCCAATTGTTAAACAGTTTAACGCAGAAATTAGTATGATTGAAAAACAAATTTCCGAGGGATCAGCAATTGGAATGGAAGATGGTCCGAAAGTAGAAGCGAGTATCATTACTACTCAAAGTATCATTGAAGAAATGTTTCAAGAAATAATAACTACAAATATCAGTACGGAAGATGCTGCGAAAAAGGCAGAAGAAAAGTTAAATAGACAATTTAAAATTATAAAAGGGTAGGTGGGTAAAATGTATCAATTAAAAGCACAAATTAAAAAATTAGATAAAGTAGGATTGTTATTTATTTTGCCTTCTTTACTCATTGTGTTGTTGTTATTAATCTATCCCGTTATTTCTAGTTTATATTTCAGTTTCACCTCTAAAAATTTAATTAAGTCTAATTATGATTTAGTAGGTTTTCAAAATTTTATATTTGTTTTGAGCTCTAAAGAATTTTATGAAGCATTATGGATCTCAGTGAAGTGGACCGTATTATCAATTCTGGGACAAGTATTAGTTGGTTTTATTGCAGCATTAGCATTGAACAAACTGCCTCGTTTTTCTGGGTTGTTTAGAGTATTGCTTATTGTACCATGGGCATTTCCAACTATCGTGATTGGTTTTACATGGAAATGGTTATTAAATGACGTTTCGGGTGTAATACCAAATATGTTAACAATGTTAGGATTCACTAACACAAATATTGATTTTTTATCTAATAGTACGCTTGTATTTGGGACAGTCTTGTTCATCAATATTTGGTTTGGTGCACCATTGTTTATGGTGAACATCCTTTCGGCACTCAAAACAATCCCCAATGAACAATATGAAGCCGCAGCCATGGATGGTGCAAATGCATGGCAATCATTTACTCATATTACGATACGACATATTCGGAGCGTTATCGGATTATTAGTCGTGTTAAGAACGATTTGGGTTTTTAATAATTTCGAATTGTTATTTTTAATCACCGGTGGCGGTCCAAGTGGTAAAACGACTACTTTGCCTATTTATGCTTATAAGACAGGGTGGGGTTTGATGCAGTTAGGTACGGCATCATCTATAACGATTTTACTTTTATTATTTTTAATTTTTGTATGTTTTATATATTTTAAAATTTTAGACAAGTGGGAAAGCGAGGATAGATGATATGAAAAAACAGCATATAGTTTATCTAGCACTTTATATCGTTGTGGTTTTATTAACTGTTATTGCGATTTTTCCATTTCTTTGGATAATATTATCTTCGTTTAAATCAACGAACGAGTTAGCGAACCATCCACTATCATTGATATCTAAAGAATTTACAATTGAATATTATAAGCAAGTTTTGTTTGACTTAGGATTTATAAAAAATATAAGAAACAGTCTGATTATCTCACTTGTAGCGACATTGATTTCTATAGTTGTTTCAGCATTAGGAGCATACGGTATAGTAAGGTTTTTCCCTAGTTTTGGAAAACTGATGACACGATTTTTAATTACGACATATATGTTTCCGCCTATTTTGTTAGCTATTCCTTACACAATTGTCATTGTACAGTTAGGATTAATGAACACTTGGATAGGTCTTGTGATTACATATCTATCCTTTTCAATTCCCTATGCAGTGTGGATGCTCATCGGATTTTTTAGTACTGTACCAATTGAAATTGAAGAAGCTGCAAAGGTTGATGGTGCAAGTCGCCTAGTTATTTTTAGCAAAATTGTACTACCAATTGTTATGCCTGGTCTTGTAGCTACAGCAGTTTATACATTTATCAATACATGGAATGAATTTTTGTTCGCATTATTATTAATTAATACAACGAATAAAATGCCCATTTCAATTGCGTTGTATTCGCTAAATGGCTCAGAAATTTTAAATTGGGGACAAATGTTAGCAGCATCAGTAATTATTGTACTCCCATCAATCGTATTTTTTATGTTAATTCAGAAAAAAATTAGTTCTGGACTTTCAGAAGGTTCGGTTAAATAGAAAGGATAAAACAATGAAAATGAAGCAAATTAATTATGGTGTTATAGGTGCTGGATATTTTGGTAAAGAGTTAGGAAGAATTTTAGCGGACATAGAAGATGCCAAGGTCGTTTCTGTATATGATGTTGAAAAATCGAATAGTGAAAGACTAGCTAATGAAATTAATTCGAATGTTGACGAAACATTAGAAGATATTTGTAAAAGGCCAGATATTGATGCTGTTATTATAGCATCCCCCAACGCATTTCATAAAGAAGCGGCGATGTTAGCGGCAAGTTATAAAAAGCATATCTTTTGTGAAAAGCCCATAGCTCTTAATTATAAAGATTGCTTTGAAATGATTCAAGAAGCTAAGAAAAATGGTGTCTTCTTTATGGCAGGACATGTAATGAATTTTATGGATGGTGTTAGAAAAGCAAAAGAGTTCATCAATAACGGTGATATAGGAGAAGTTTTGTTCTGTCATTCGGAAAGGAATGGTTGGGAAGAGGTACAAAGCGAAGTAAGCTGGAAAAAGAAAAAAGATTTATCTGGAGGGCATTTGTATCATCATATACATGAATTAGATTTTATTCAGTTTATCATGGGACCTGCCGTACAGGCGACGATGGTAGGAGGAAATCTCGCACATAAAGGTGAACAATTCGGTGACGAAGACGATATGATATTGATTACATTAGAATTCGAAAACAATAAATTTGCTACATTACAATATGGCTCTGCGTTTAGATGGTCGGATCATTTTGTGAAAATCCAAGGTACAAAAGGTGCTATATTAATAGATCTTCAAGATGTAAAAGTAGTATTGAGAACAAATAGTGGAGATCGGCAATTTTTACTACATCGCAGTAAGGAAGAAGATATCGATCGAACAAATATTTACAAAGGTAGTAAAGAAGATGGTGCAATTATGTATGGTAATCCTGACAAAAAGCCACCTTTATGGTTACAAGGTATTATGCAAAAAGAGATGCATTACTTACATGATTTATTAAAAGGTGCGGAAATTTCGAAAGAGTTTGAACCGCTTGTTGATGGTACAGCTGCAATGTCGTCTATTGCTACTGCAGATGCTTTGAGTTTGTCTAAAAATGAAAATAGAAAAGTTAAAGTTCAGGAAATCATAAAAAGTATTCGATGATATCAAATTTGAAATGTTAAGTTTAATTTTATAGACAGTTTGTATATCAACCATCTGCTGTGAAAAAAGTCATTACTTTTAGAATTAAGTTAAAAAGTAATAGGGGGATGTGGAACAAATGCCGGAAATAAAATTAGAAAATGTAAGAAAAACTTATGATGGTCGCCTAACAGTTGTAAAAGATTTTAATATTGAAATTAAAGACAAGGAATTCATTGTTTTTGTTGGTCCATCAGGTTGTGGTAAATCTACAACGCTCAGAATGATTGCTGGGTTAGAAAGTATTTCAGAAGGTGAATTTACTGTAGATGGTCAACGTATGAATGAGGTTGAAGCAAAAAACCGAGATATCGCTATGGTATTTCAAAATTATGCCTTATACCCACATATGACAGTGTATGATAATATCGCGTTTGGATTAAAGTTGAGAAAAGTAAATAAAGAAGAAATTGATAAGCGTGTTAAAGAAGCTGCAAGTATTTTAGGTTTAACAGATTTTTTAAATAGAAAACCTAAAGCACTATCAGGGGGACAAAGGCAAAGAGTAGCATTAGGCAGAGCAATCGTTCGGGATGCAAAAATATTTTTGATGGATGAGCCTTTATCTAATTTAGATGCTAAGTTACGCGTTCAAATGAGGGCAGAAATTATGAAATTACATCATCGTTTGAATACGACAACAATTTATGTGACACATGATCAAACAGAGGCATTGACAATGGCATCAAGACTTGTGGTTCTTAATCAAGGAGACATAATGCAAATTGGTACGCCACGGGAGGTTTATAATTCTCCGAGCAATTTGTTTGTGGCGCAATTTATTGGCTCACCTGCTATGACAATTTTAGATGCAACATTGACGGAAGAGGGTGTGAAAATTGGACAACGTATTTTCCGATTTAAGGGAAACCAGGTCCAAAAATTAAAAGACTTAGGATATCTTAACAAGAAAGTTAAATTTGGTATTCGGCCAGAAGATATCAGAGATGAACCCATTTTTGTAAAAGCAAATGAAGAAAATAAATTCACAGCTCAAATAGAAGTCGCTGAATTACTTGGCTCTGATATCATGGTTCATTTTCAAATGCATCATCAAAATGTTATTGCTCAAGTTGATGCTAGAAGTAATTTGAGTATAGGTGATCAAGTTGAACTGGCGTTTGATATGAATAAATGCCATATATTCGATATCGAAAGTGGTAAAAATATATTGCGTTAATTCTCTTTAAATAAACGCGCAAAGCAAAACCCCGTCCCTTATCAATTGTAGGGCACGGGGTTGATTTCTTTATTACTTTAACGGTCCCAATATCTGACTCTATCAAACGCTTTTACAATAGTATCGGGTTCATCTGATGTGAAGACACCAGGTGCATTGAGGTTGATTTTTGAGTGACCTAATTGATCCGCGGCTTTGTCATTCACCACTAATGGCTTTTTATGTTTATACGTCATTTCCGCAAATTCTTCTGCTTCTGGCAATAGGTCTGAGCCGTCTGATAATACAATCACACTGTCGAATAGCGTAGGATGTGCGGTATCATAAGTTTCAGTGATACCGAAGTCTTCATCAATCGCACGAGGTTGTTGACCGACGAACGCATAATTCAGCTTGTTGTCTGCAAATACTTTCGCATAAGATTTTAGTGTCTCTTCGCTGATGTCACCACTAACTAATACAGCTACGGAATGTCCTGGTAATGGAATGTCGAATTTTTCCATTGTGAGCTGACTGTCTTTCGCTGTAGATTGCACTTCTTCATTTTCTTCAGGGACATCTACGCCGACATTTGCCGCAACCGTTTCCGCTAATTGGCGATCTACTTTATTCAATTGGTTAACGGCGTTTTGTTTGACCATCACAGAGTTACACATACCAATTTCAAATGAGAAGCCTGCTACCATATGTTCGTATTCAGCGGGTGTTAAGCTGTTTAAATACAACTTCGCTTGGCTATAATAATCTTCAAAACTTGCGCTACGTTTTCTAATTTTATGACCTTCCACTTTTTCTTGATAATGTTCAAAACCACCTTCTTCTCTTGGTGTCGTATGAGGGTCATTATTGTTTAACGCATTTTTATGGTAAGCCGTTTGTCCTTTGTGCACATTCATTTGGTGCATGGCGTCACGTTGGTTGTTGTGGACTTCATTGACAGGTTGGTTGATTGGGATTTGGTTAAAGTTCGGTCCACCGAGTCTTGAAATTTGCGTATCTGTATATGAAAATAAGCGACCTTGTAATAAAGGGTCATTTGAGAAATCAATACCAGGCACGATATGACCAGGGTGGAATGCGGCTTGTTCTGTCTCATCGAATACGTTTGAAACATTGCGATTGAGCGTCATTTTACCTACAATTTCGACTGGTACTTGATCTTCTGGCCAAATTTTTGTAGGGTCTAAAATATCAAAATCAAAGTCGAATTCTTGTTCTGGACGAATGATTTGAAGACCGAGCTCCCATGCAGGATAGTCGCCTTTTTCGATAGATTCATACAAGTCTTTACGGTGGAAGTCGATATCTTTACCGGATAAAATTTGTGCTTCATCCCAAACCAATGACTCTAAACCGTGCAGTGGCTTCCAATGAAACTTCACAAAATAAGATTGACCTTCACGGTTAACGAGACGGAATGTGTGCACGCCGAATCCTTCCACTTGTCTAAAGTTTTTCGGAATGCCACGATCACTCATCGCCCAAAATGTCGTATGTGTCGATTCAGGGTTTTGCGCAAAGAAGTCCCAAAAAGTATCGTGAGCACTTCCGCCTTGTGGCATTTCGTTATGTGGCTCAGGTTTAACGGCATGAATTAAATCAGGAAACTTAATCGCATCTTGAATAAAGAATACTGGAATGTCATTACCTACGAGGTCGAAAATACCTTCATCTGTATAGAATTTAGTCGCAAAACCGCGTACATCTCTCACTGTATCTGGTGAACCTTTAGAACCTTGTACAGTAGAGAATCTCACAAATACAGGTGTTGTTTTTTCTGGATGAGTCAAAAAGTCTGCAGAAGTGTACTCTGATAAATCTTTGTAAACTTGGAATTCACCATGAGCACCAAAGCCACGCGCGTGAACAATTCTTTCGGGGATACGTTCATGGTCAAAGTGCATGATTTTTTCTCTAAAATGGAAATCTTCTAGTAAGCTCGGACCACGTTCGCCGACAGTTAAGGTGTTTTCATCTTCACTCACTTTGACACCATTATTCGTCGTCATTGCTTTACCGTCATTGTTTTTTTCGTCTTTTTTCAATTGTTCTAGCTTTTTATTTTCCATTTCCAACTCTCCTTACGCGATATAATGATTAACAATATACATATACCTTTTTAGAAAGTAGAGAAACATTTTGTGCCAATATATAATTAATATACTCATTCAATTCTAAATATGATAATAGCGTTGTAACATGGGGCAAAGGACAATAAACTGCATGCATTGATGTTGAAAGACAATTAATAAGGTTTTCTGTTAAAAAATTAAGGATTGACAATTAATATAATCTCGGTACAATTAGAAATTAAAAAGATAGAGAAAAGAGGTTATTATGAAAGCGGAATTAAGGGAGATACCTAAACTCGAATTACATTGTCATTTAGACGGGTCAGTCAGTTTAAAGTATCTTGAACATCAAAGTCAGCAACAAGGTGTGCCGATTCAAATGGACAAAGTAACAGTGGATCAACATTGCCAGAGTTTAGCGGAATATTTACAGTCATTTGACGAAATTTTAAAGGTGATGCAGACGCGTACAAGTTTGATCGATGCTGTCGTTGATGTGGCAGAACAAGCAACACAAGATGGCGTGAAATATATTGAAATTCGCTTTGCACCAGCATTTCACCAAGCACAAGGTCTGCAAATTCCGGAAATATTAACAGCAGTATGTGAAGGTGCGGCTTTGGCTGAACAAACTTTCAACATTAAAGTGAGAATGTTAGTATGCGGGATGAAACATCATTCGGATGAAATGAACCGTACGATATTCGACAATCTCCGCGATGATGAAACATTAGAAGACTATATTGTAGGCGTGGATTTAGCTGGTGATGAAGCGGCGTCCCCAACAACAGAACATGAAGCACTGATTCAATATGCGCAACAACAAGGTTTGAACATTACGTTACATGCTGGCGAATGTGGCTGTGCAAAAAATGTGTATGATGCTGTTCGATTCGGTGCACAACGTATCGGCCATGGGGTGGCAGCCTTTAAAGATGACGACGTGATCGCAGCTGTGAAAGCCCAAGACGTATTACTCGAATTTTGCCCGCAAAGTAACCTACAAACAAAAGCTATCGAAGCGTTAGACAGTTTAGACTTACAACGTTTATTAAAAGAGAACATCGCATTTTTAATCAATACGGATAATCGTACCGTGACACAAACGAATTTATTAGATGAATATACATTGTTGTTAGAACATAAACTGCTTAATTGGGAAGATATTGCGCGCATAAATTTAAAAGCGGTTGATTATACTTTTGCGCATGCAGCCACTAAACAATGGTTAAAACAACAATTTGAAGTAGAGGCGCACAAGAAGACGGCTGGTGAATTTTAGGGATAGAGCAAAGAGAATTTACAATTGGTTCTGAATACTGAAAACTACACAGTGTGTTTTAATGAGCACAACGCAATATAGAATACTCAAATACAACCGAGTCCGAGACAAAAGTATCTCAGACTCGGTTGTTTATCATGAGTTATTTCAAGCTATCTTCAATGGCTTTAATTTCATCTTGTTTTAAATCGATAATTAACTCACCATCTTTTGTATCTTCTTTCAATGCTGCTTTTGCTTCTTCAGAGTGGTACAATTCTGCGATACGTTTGTACACTTTATTGTCTTTGTCTTTCGAGTTGACCGCGATGACGTTGATATAAGGTTTAACAGCATCAGAGTCAGAAGCTTCTAAATAAATCGGATCTTTTTTAGCGTCTAAGCCCGCTTTTGTTGCGACACCATTGTTAATCACTGAAATGTCGACATCAGACAATGCTCTCGCTGTTTGTTGGGCATCGACGGCTTTAATATCTAAGTTTTTAGGGTTGCTTTTAATATCTTTAATAGAACTTGATAAACCGAAATCTTTGTTTAATTCGAGGAGCCCTGCTTTTTCAAGTAATTTCAATGCCCGTGCTTGGTTGGACACATCGTTTGGAATGACCACTTTTGCGCCATCTTTCACGTCTTTAATGTCTTTGATTTTTTCTGAATAAATGCCTAAAGGTGCCAGCACAGTCGTACGAATCGGTGTAATTTCAGTTCCTTTGTTTGCTTTTTTAAACGCTTCTAAAAATGCGAAATGTTGGAAAGCGTTCATATCGATATCGCCATCATTGAGTGCTGTGTTAGGAACATTATAATCCGAAAATTGTTTGATTTCTAAGTCAATATCTTCTTTTTTAGCGAGTTCTTTTACTTTCTCCCATGCTTTTGTGTCATTTGAAGCGACGCCGAGTGTGACTTTTTCAGATTTGTTATTGCCGCAAGCGCTTAAAACGAATACAGCTAATACTAAAAAGGTAATCAGTTTTTTCATAAATATATCCTCCAGTTAATGTCGTCGTACTTTTTTAGCGAGTGCATTTCCAATAGATTGAATACATTGCACGATAATCACTAAAACGACAACAGTAATAATAATCACAAGTGTGTCAAAACGTTGGTAACCGTATACAAGCGCCATATCTCCAATACCGCCACCACCGACAGCACCAGCCATTGCTGTTGCACCGATGAGCCCGATAATCGCCGTAGTGAGCGATAAAATGAGTGAACCGAGTGCTTCAGGTAATAGGAAATAACGGATAATCTGTATCGGTGTTGCACCCATCGCATGCGCAGCTTCTATAATGCCTTCGTCTACCTCTAAAAGTGAATTTTCAACAAGTCTAGCAATATAGGGGGCTACATAAACAGTGAGGGGCACAATCGCTGCAGTCGTCCCTATGGATGTCCCTACAATCAATTTAGTAAATGGGATGATTGCGATAAGTAATATAATGAATGGCACAGACCGCAAAATGTTAATCACTGGGTTTAAAATGTGATGAATCCAAGCATTTGGCCATATTCCATTTTGTCGGGTCGCCACTAATACAATACCAAGTGGGACGCCGATTAAAGCACCAAAAATGAGTGAAATTGTCACCATGTATAACGTTTGATACAGTGCTTCTAGTAATTGTGTGCTATCAATAGATGAACCTAGCATGTCGGCACCCCTTTCTCAAATTGGATTTGATGATGTTCGAAATAAGACGTGACCTGTTGTTGCTGAGTTGCGTCTCCCTTAATGAGTAACCATAAATAGCCAACCGTCTCCTCTTGAATGTCAGCCATCGTCGCATGTACGATATTCACATTCACGGCCGCTTTTTGAATCAAATCATTCATTAATGTTTGTGTAATTTGAGTCGATTCGATAAACAGTCGATAAAGTTGGTGTTGTTCATCAATTTGAAGGTTGTCCATCACTTTTTGAGAAGGTGAGGTATTAATGACAGTGGATACGAAACGTTGAGCAGTCGCAGTTTTAGGATGACTGAACACTTGTTTCACCGTATCGAGCTCAATGACGACACCATTTTCCATAATGGCGACGCGGTTACATATACTTTGAATGACACTCATTTCATGTGTAATGACGATAATCGTGACGCCAAAAGTTTCGTTCGTCTTCTTTAATAATTGAAGAATCGAATCCGTCGTCGCTGGATCGAGTGCACTGGTTGCTTCGTCACAGAGTAAAATTTTAGGACGTGTCACGAGCGCACGTGCAATTGCGACACGCTGTTTTTGACCGCCAGACAGTTCATTAGGAAAGTTGTTCGCTTTGCCAGATAAGCCTACAAAGTGAAGCATTTCTTCTACGCGAGACTTAATTTCATCCATGGGTACTTTACGTAATTTGAGAGGCATGGCGACATTTTTAAAGACAGTTTTAGAATCCAATAGGTTGAATTGTTGAAAAATCATCCCGATATCTTTTTTGACGGCTCTTAACTGTGCAGGGGCATATGTATTTAAATGATGACCATCGACATAAACGTCACCAGAAGTTTGTTGTTCTAATTGATTAATCAGACGAACGAGTGTACTTTTCCCTGCACCACTATAGCCAATGACACCAAAAACATCACCCGCTTGAATGGAGAAAGAGATGTCTTTAAGGGCATGAACAGAATGATGCCCTTTCTTAAATATTTTATTCACATTTTTAAACTCAATCATACAGGCCTCCCGGAATTCCGACTTCACAACTAAGCGATATGTTATGTATTGTAGAAGAACTTTATATTCAAGTCAACACAATTTTGGGCATTTTCAGAAAAATTACAATCATTTATTATTGGAGGTGCATTGCAGAATGTGTATATAGAAAATGGATGTTTCTTTTTGAAATTTTAGAGAGAAATGGAAATGGTGGGGTGTGGGTGAGAATAACAAAATTAAAGCGTATGATGACATAGCGAAGGCGCTGTCTGACTTCTCAATACGGATAGGCTTGAGAAGTCGAGTCAGCTTTATGGTAAGCTACTGTCTCCAGAAGAAACGAGAGTCCTTTTTATCATGAATATTAAAATCAATGATGTCATATAACAACGTATAATTGACTTCGTCTGTCCACTTGATCTTCATAAACATTTTAGTCATTTGATAACCCGATTTTTCAATCTCTTTCGCAAAGGTATCTAATGTATATTTCTCTGGTGCGACGGCAAAGTGGGGTTTCGCTTTGCTGAATCCTAAAATAAAAGTGCCATTTTCTTTGTACAATAACATCGGTTGATTCCATTTGATTTCCAAAGCAAGTTCAGGGTAGTGATCGAGTATGGTTTGTATCACTGTTGCTAATTTATTACGATGTTCTGATTTGTCGATAGTTTCCAAAAATTCATCTAATGTATCCATTATGTTGCCTCCATATCTGTTTTTAGACTGCGGTCTGTCTTAATTTGATGATACTGACTTTATTATAAGCGATATTTTAAATTAATGTGACAACTTCAATATACCCCACTTTGAGTTAAAATGAACCTCTATATGAATTGTAAACTTTGTTATAAAAATAGTTACAATTATGATATACTGACTTTTATATGAGGAGGAATGACTATGAAAATAGCGAAACAAATATTAGAAGGCCGTGCATTGACTCCAGATGAAGCATTAGATTTGTTGGTAAATCCATCCTATGACACGATGGATCTCGTTCATGAAGCGTACCAACTTCGCAAACATTATTATGGACATAAAGTGAAGTTGAATATGATTTTAAATGCGAAAAGTGGGATTTGTCCTGAAGATTGTGGCTATTGTGGTCAATCACGTGAAATGAAGCAAAAGCAACGTTACGCTTTAATATCAGAGGATGAAATTACAGAAGGTGCACGCGTTGCAGCTGAAAATGAAATTGGAACGTACTGTATTGTGATGAGTGGTCGAGGTCCGAGTGATAAGGAAATTAATCATATTACGTCCTCTGTTGAACGTATCAAAGCGGCACATCCACAGTTGAAAGTATGTGCATGTCTAGGTTTAACGAATGAGAAGCAAGCAGAGAAGTTAAAAGCAGCAGGGGTCGACCGCTATAATCACAATTTGAATACGAGTGCAAACTATCATCATGAAGTGGTCTCAACACATACATATGAAGATCGTGTCAACACCATTGAGATCATGAAGCAAAACAACATTTCACCATGTTCGGGTGTCATTTGTGGCATGGGTGAGTCTAACCAAGACATCGTGGATATGGCTTTTGCATTGAAAGAAATCGATGCGGACAGTATTCCAGTCAACTTTTTACATCCGATTAAAGGAACGAAATTTGGCGAAATGGATCAACTGACACCGACTCGCTGTTTACGCATTTTGGCGCTTTTTCGCTTGATCAATCCGACAAAAGAAATTCGTATTGCAGGGGGAAGAGAAGTTAATTTACGTTCACTACAAGCTACAGCGTTAATGGTCGCGAATTCAATTTTTGTAGGCGATTATTTAATTACAGGTGGGCAACCGAATCAATTAGACTATGACATGATTGAAGATATGGGATACGACATTGATTATGGCACATCTCATGAATCGGAAGTGTTAGTTTAATCACATCTTTCTTAGCGCTCATGATACTTTTTACGCTTAGGTCCCAAGAATGATAGTATTGTAGAACATTCATGGTAAAATAGAGAAAATAGCGTAGCACTAGGAGGAAGTGACGGAAATGTATAAAAAGCTATTAATCAGTGGCGTGGTCACATCGATGTTAATGGTAGGCGTTGCTCAAGCCGCGAATGAATTTAAGCCAAAAGAAGAAATATTTATCCAAGGCGCCGATTTGAATCATAACCAACTTGAAGAGACGAAAGAAAAGTTGGGGGTCGGTAACAATGTGACGACGTATAAAGTGACAAATACTGATGTCATTGAATATACAGGGACAGAATACGACTTTATCCATTCTAGTGCTTTGATTAAACCGAAACGCTTTACGAGTGGTGTCGACGTAGAAATTGAAACCCCTGAAAATATTACACGTATTACACGAGAACAGTATATGAACGCAGCGATTACATCAGGTATTCAAGATGCGACGATTAAAATTGCTTCTGTCGATCAGGTGACCGGTGAAGGTGCATTGACAGGTATTTATAAAGCTTATGCCACACAAGGTCATCGTTTAAATACGCAAGATATTCAAAATGCGAACCAAGAAATGAATCATTTAGCGCAAATTAGTGAAAATCATCAAAATAAAGAGGGCTATTCTGATGAAGCGTTGAATGAAGCAGTTGCAGAAATGAAAGCCCAAATCGCTGAAGCAAAAGCGTCGGATCAACAACTGAACAGTACAACGATCAACCAAATCGTCAACCAAACATTAAATGAGCGCGGACTGTATCAGATTTTAAGTGATAACGAAATTGCAGTCATTCAAAATATCATGATGAACGTCGCGCAATCCAATGTTGTCAACCAGGATCCGGATGCGTTTAAAAAGCAGGCGACTAAATTAAAAGAGATGATTCAAAGCCAAGCCGGTGATAAGTTGAAGAAGTTGAAGAATTTAGATAATGAGGAGACGCGTAATTTCTTGCAAAAATTGTGGGATGCTATTGTCAGCCTTTTTACTAAAATTTGGAACTGGTTGATTTCGTTTTTGTAGGATTGCAGTATAGGTGTTTCTGAGCATTTCAGCGCGCATTATAATAGGGTGAGAATTCAAATTGCAGAATCATGCTTTAATATTTAATGTATTTGTCCTTTATTGATTGCACTCAAAGGGCGTGTGTTTTTAGGTTTGTCTCGATGGATGTAAAAGCCGTGCTATCACTACATTGCTAAAACAGAAAATCGGACTGATGAAAATCCCCTTCTTTTCATCAGTCCGATTGTTTTAATTCTATTTAGTTACGAATCAAGTAGTCAAATGCAGATAATGCTGCTGTTGCGCCAGATCCCATTGAAATAATAATTTGTTTATAGCGTTGGTCTGTACAGTCACCTGCTGCAAAGACACCAGGAATGTTCGTGTTACCTAAACGGTCCACTTCAATTTCACCCATGCGGTTACGTTGAACAGTATCGCCTAACCATTCTGTATTAGGAGAAAGACCGATTTGCACGAATACACCATTTAAATCAACATGTTTTTCTTGATTTGTTTCGTTACAAGTGTAAGCAATACCACTTACACGGTCGTCACCTTTGATTTCTTGTGTTGCTGCATGTGTGATGACTGTTGTATTCGGTAATGAATTTAAACGCTCTTGTAATACAGAGTCTGCTTTTAATGACTCACCATATTCAAGGACTGTTACACTTTTACAAATACCTGCTAAGTCAATCGCGGCTTCAACACCAGAGTTACCGCCACCGATAACAGCGACATCTTTACCTTCGAATAGAGGGCCGTCACAGTGCGGGCAGTATGCGACACCTTTGTTTGCGAATGTGTCTTCACCCGGTACACCGATTTTCTTCCAACGCGCACCTGTTGCGATAATGAGTGAGCGTGTTTTAAGCACTGCTCCGTTATCTAAAGTCAAATGAACGATATCATCTGTTTTTTCTAATCCTTCTGCACGTACGCCAGTCATAATATCCACATTGTAGTCTTTAATGTGTTCTTCAAGACTTGTCGCAAGTGATGGACCTGTCGTTTTCTTCACGCCAATTAAGTTTTCAATATCAGCTGTGTCATTAACTTGACCGCCAATTCTGTCTGCTACGATACCCGTTTTTAAACCTTTACGAGCAGCATAGATAGCAGAACTTGCACTTGCAGGACCGCCGCCGACTACGAGGACGTCAAATGTTTCTTTGTTTTCAAATTCAGAAGCGTCAGGACCTTGACCTAACGCACTAAGAATGTCTGTGACTGTCATACGGCCGTTACCGAATTGTTCACCATTTAAGAAAATTGCAGGTACCGCCATAATGTCTTCTGCTTCTTTTTTGAAGACTGCACCATCAATCATCGTATGTGTAATATTCGGATTGATGACACTCATTAAGTTTAACGCTTGAACAACATCAGGACATTTTTGACATGTTAAGCTGATAAATGTTTCAAAATGAAGGGGTTCGTTGATAGACTTGATTTGATCAATTACAGATTGTTCTTCTTTTGGTGCACGACCACTCACTTGTAAGAGTGCAAGGACAAAAGAATTGAACTCATGACCAAGAGGGACACCAGCAAATGTAATGCCAGTGTCCTCGTATGGTTTGTTGATACTAAAGCTAGGCGTACGCTTTAATTCAGCTTTTTCTACTGTAATTCGAGATGACATGTCTGAAACTTCATTAACGAGATCGTTCATTTTTTGAGAATGATCGTCATCGCCAGTGCTCACTTTCAGTACAACGTCACTTTCCATCAAATCAAGAAGTTGTGAAAGTTGTTGCTTTAATTCTTGATTTAACATTCAGTATTGCCTCCTTAAATTTTACCTACTAAGTCTAATCCTGGAGTTAAAGTTTCGCTACCTTCTTCCCATTTCGCTGGGCAAACTTCACCTGGATTTTGACGAACGTATTGTGCTGCTTTAATTTTGTGTACAAGTGTGCTTGCGTCACGGCCGATACCGTCTGCATTAATTTCTGCTGCTTGAACAACACCGTCTGGGTCAATGATGAAAGTACCGCGTTGTGCAAGACCTGAAATTTCATCTAATACATCAAATTGACGTGTAATCGCTTGGGAAGGATCACCAATCATTGTATATTGTAATTTGCTGATGGCATCTGAATGATCGTGCCATGCTTTATGTACAAAGTGAGTATCTGTAGAAACAGAGAATACGTTTGTACCTAACTCTTGTAATTTTTCGTAATGATTTTGTACATCTTCTAATTCAGTTGGACATACGAATGAGAAATCTGCAGGGTAGAATACGACAACACTCCAGTTACCTTTTAAATCTTCGTGTGTCACTTCAATAAATTCATCTGTTTTTGCATTGTATGCTTGTGCTGAAAATTCCTCAATTTGTTTACCGATTAATGACATAATCAAAATCCTCCTATTTATATGAATCATTATTATTTGGATTAGAACTTGTTTTTACTTTGTGATAATTCCTTATTAATAATAATTCTAATCTCAAGTAGTATTATGACATGGAACAATCGTTACGTCAAATAAATACAAACGATTTTTATCCACTTTGAAGTTAAACGCTTTCATTATTAATAGCGATTTTGATGTAATAGGTGCAATAAAGGTTAAATACAGTAAAAACACCACCTTTTGATCACAATTCGGTCACATTTGATGATTGATACGCATTATTTTTTTCATTGTAGTAAAGATAACAAAGTAGACGATACATTGGAAATAAAAACGGAAATAAGTTAATTGGTAAAAGATTTGAATATCATTTATATGCTTTCATTCTCAATTAAAACGTAAAATAGAAAACCTTTCAAAGATGTTGTTATATAGAAGCGATGATCGTCTATTTAATGAAGAGTGAGTGTGATGGCTACGTATAATGCAAGAACCATGCGTTATACGGTGCTAAGTGTTACGATTAAGAAAAGAATGTAAGGAGTGTTTTTATGTCAGAATATGTGTATGATTTGGCGAAACGTCACCATTCAGTTCGAAAGTTTAAGCAAACACCGATTGATCGAGATATAATAGAAAAATTAATCGAAGCCGGGCAAATGGCATCGACGTCGAGTTTTTTACAAACGACATCATTTATTGGAGTAGAATCTATTGAAAAGAAAGAAGCGCTCAGGGAAGTATCAGGCCAACCTTATGTCGTTGAAAATGGGTACTTGCTCGTTTACGTGATTGATTACCATCGTCACCAATTGATAAACAAAAAAATGAAAGCGGACATGGAAGCGAGCTTTGAATCGGCTGAAGGGTTATTAGTCGGTACAATTGACGCGGCATTAGCGGCTCAAAATATTGCATTAACGGCTGAAGATATGGGCTATGGTATTGTATATCTTGGTTCGTTACGGAACGATGTCCAACGCGTACGCGAAATTTTAAACTTACCTGAACACGTCTTCCCTTTATTCGGTATGGCGATTGGAGAGCCGGCAGATGACGAAAATGGCGCACCTAAACCACGTCTACCATTATCGCACGTTTTTCACGTGGATACGTACAACGAAGACGACACTGAATTGTCTGAACAAATTGAAGCTTATGATCAAACTGTTTCTCAATATTATCAAGAACGCACACAAGGCAAACGTGATGAAACATGGTCTGATCAAATTGCCGGCTTTATGAGTAGTAAGCAACGATTAGAGATGAATGATTGGTTGCAAATGTCAGGATTTAATAAGAAATAGGGGTGAAAGGGCTAAGATTTTTTTGACAGAGCTAAGTTTGCTGAACTTGCCTGCTTTACTTTTGAGTATGTATGTTAAATTTAAGATTGCCTTAAAGGGTTCGCTTTCCCAGGGGACTTGCCTCAACTAGCCAACGCTTGATCAAACTGATACATCATTGAAGCGTTGGCGGATTTTCGGCTGCGTCTAATCCCTCGGGAGTCTCACCCTTTTTGGCAATCTTATTCCCTCAAAAAAGTAAAAAGAACAAGTTTTTGCAAGTAAGAAAACGTATCGTACCAAAAATAATAAAGCCCTTTAACCTTTGAGTGGTTTTAGTTAAAAAACGTATCTCTTTAATCTAGATAATTGATTAGGGAGATTTTTTGTATAAAATGAGTATTTTTTTGCTCACTTTAGTTACCTATTATAAATTAATTGCAATATATTACCTACTAGTTGTTAAAAGTAATATAATGATGTTGTAAATATAGTTGTTTAAAAATATAATATAGGTATAATTCTATTGAAAAAGAGGAAGCAATTATGAAAAAGAAATTTTTAAGTACACTTGCAACAGGATTATTAGTCGTTTTTATTGTGCAACAAGTTTAGTGAGTGCAGAAAGTATTCATGCAGAAGGTGGAATATGGAACTATGGCGTGGGAAGTAAATACGTATGGTCATATTATAGTCATAATGAAAAGTATCACACTTCCACAGCAATAGGAAGATATAGATCAGAGAGTGGATCTACTAAACCTGGAGTAGAAGCTCAGGCGTCAGCGGAGAAGAGATGGTGGTGGCATAATGAAGCATATTATAGTGTATTATAATTACCAGAATTTTAGGGGGTGAGTCATGAAATGGATGAAACACTTATTAGATGTGTTTACACTCATGCTAATAAGTCTATTTTTAATGGTATTGTTGTATGAAGAAGATAGTGAAATACTTACCGGGAGCCAAGCGGCCATTCAAGTAGAAGGTTGGGATTATCAATATTCGAAAGCAGAAGTTTTTGATCGTTTTGAAAAGGTTGCGAAAGATTTAGATATTGCGATTTTTAAAGTGATCATGGATCATAAAAAGGGGCAAGTTGATAAGGCCATCTATACTTTCAATAAAAAAGCGAATCATCACACAATCACGCCAATGAATACGTCATATAGCTATCAACAGTTAACCCATGATGACTTGATGAAGCGGGATGTACGTGGGGATTATTTCATATTGGATAGTGTCGCAAATCCCCATCAAATCAAAGCAGCTTTAGAAAGTGTTGGGCTTAAAGTAGCTGTTGTTCCGATAAAGCGATGGATGATTTATATCGATGTACTCATTAATCGAGGCGTCCTACTCCCTTTTGTAACATTGCTAATCATATATGTACTTTACCATTTGCATGATCGAAGTAAAAATTTTAAAACCTATGCGACGATGCGTTTACACGGTTACCGTTTTTACAACATATTTTTTCTGAATATTAAGAAAATAGTGGCGAGATGGTTACTTTTAGCGATGGGTGTCAGCCTCTTCTCAATTGGACTGCTGAAATGGTTAGGCTTGGATGGACAACTTCGATATTTTATCAGTCATCTTATCTTAGCGGACATATGGTTTTGGATGATTTTATTCATAAGTTCTTTGCTATCTTATATTTTACTTGTAAACATGAATGTACCATTAATGATTAAAGGCCTTAAACCGTATCGATTATTACACTTTATCAATCATGTATCTAAGTTAAGTATGCTAGTTTTACTTACGCTTCTTGTATTGCCTAACTTTAATCAGTTAAAAAAGTTAGAAAAAATTCAAGAGACAGAAGCATGGTGGGGCAAATTAGACGATTATTATACGGTTGAATTGAAACCAATACGGCGCAGTATAAATGAAAAAAGAGATTTCGCAAAGCGCTTTCATCAAATGATAGTATATAGTGAGCAACATGAACAAGCATTACTGATGCGCCAAAATGTGCTAGCTCAGCCAAGCGAAACGAATTTTGTACCAGAGAATGGGAACGTGCTGTTTGTTAATCAAAACTTTGTAGACTATTTTAAGTCACAATTACAAGATTTACCACGTTTGGAAGATCAAGATGGGCAGGTAGAGTTGTATTTACCTCCTCAGGCAAAAACAAAAGCCTCATCTATACGTGATGATTTTCAAGAATGGGTAGACTTTCAACTTCCAAATTCAGCTACCAATACAAAAGTAAAAGTGACACAGTTGGACAATCCATACCAAATTTACGCCTTTGATGTACGGACAGGTTTGTCTACAGCTTATTTGAAGTCACCCGCAATTATGATGTTAAACGCCACAGATTTAACGGATGATTTCTATTACGCCACTTTATCACAAGGTACTTTTATCTTTAAAAATTATGAAAATATCATTCGTAATATCGACCGTTTTAATTTGAAGGATGACGTGCAAGGTGTAACGAACTATAAAGATAATGTGATTAAAAAGTATCGAGAAGCACAAACACAATGGATTGTATATAGCTTTTCTAGTGGGCTTGCGATATCAGTATTATTCATCGTCACGTTATTAGATGTGTTACATTACTTTGAACAGCATCGCCAATGGTTGCTCATGCGAAAAATGTTTGGCTTTAAGCGTTGGCAAAATTATCAAAAATATGTTGTAGCGAATAGTTTGTTTACTGCTGTTATTGGTGCCGTCTTATTTAATATGACCGAAAATAGCAACGTTATATGGATATTTGCCATTATTTTACTGTTTCAATTCTTCATTCAATGGGTTTACATCCATTATTTAGAAAAACAATTTAATGTATTAATTAGGGAGGTGTAGGTAGTGAAGAAATTTATTTTGGCTGCGTTTGCTATTATTGTAGTGGCAGTGGGGTTATTTTTAGCTTTTGCACGTATTCCCTATGTCGATTATTTTAATCCCTTTCTTAAAAAAGAGACCTCTTATGCAGTAGTGCCATTGAGAACACAAACATATGTGGATATTCAAGCGTATGACGAATCAGGTGAACCTCTTAAATATCGTTTAAATTTCGGGGGATATGACGCCAATTTTGATCATGTTAAAGTGCTTCACAAAGGGACGTACGTTTTTCATATCGATTATATTAAAGATCTTTCGAAATGGCCTAAAAAGGTGAGTGTTAAAGAATGATTGAATTGAAAGATATAACGATACAAAAAGGGAAGCGTAAGATTTTTGACAATGTGAATCTAAAATTCGAGCCGGGCAAGTCGTATGCCTTTGTGGGGCGTAGTGGCTCGGGGAAATCGACTTTGCTGAATACCATTGCAGGTTTTGAAACGTTAAAAAAAGGTGAAGTGCGACTCGACCAAAAACTATTGAAAGCTGATTTTCGTTTTTATCGTGATGTCCTCGGCTATGTATTTCAAAATTATGGTCTTGTTGAATCTATGACGATTAATCAAAACCTCGATATGGCACTGGCTTTTAAAAAAGGTTCTAAATCAGGAAAGAAACAATTAAAGACACATAGTTTGCAAAAAGTGGGTCTTGACATTGAAGGCAAGCGTAAAGTTGCGACATTAAGTGGGGGTGAGCAACAGCGGGTAGCATTAGCGCGTTTATTGCTCAAACAACCGCGCTTGATTTTAGCAGATGAACCGACTGGCTCTTTAGATGACGCGAACGGGCAAAAAGTGGTGGAACTCTTGTTTGAAATGGTAGATGAAAGACGAATGCTCATTATCGCCACTCATGATTTAGCACTTGCCCAACGATGCGACGAGATTATTCAAGTCGATGCACTAAAATGTCACAGCAGCGAATTAGAAACAGTACAATAAATGTAAGTTAAAGAGATAGGGGCATTAATGTTAGCTGGAAAGAAATGGAGTATCACAGCGAACTTGCCTTCTGTCTCTTTGATTATTTTTATATACATATGTGATTGCCTTTATAGACTGTCTACGAAAATTAAGTTTCAGTATGTATGAAATGTGCACTTTAATATAATTTACAATAAAGCAAGCAATTAACGACGAAATCAAAATCAAGTTAAATCACATCGATGTACAAAGTTGCCCTCGTCCTATGACTTTGTAAAGGGAAATTGTCAAGATGGGTGAGACTCCCGAGGAATCAGACGCAGCCGAAAATCCGCCAACGCTTCACTTATGTAACAGTTTGATTAAGCGTTGGCTAGTTGAGGCAAGTCCCCTGGGAAAGCGAATCCATCAAGACAATCCTAGAGCTAATAAATCGTAGGAAGAGAGCAAGTTCATCCGTATATACTGTTTTGTAACTATTGTGTTGCTTAGTGTTGTGCTGTTAGTTCGTCCATATGATTTGAATGGAAAATATCTTCATCGAGTTGTTTTGTCAGTTTGGCAGTACCTGTACCCGCTAAGATAGAGTCATTCACATTAAGTGCTGTACGCCCCATATCGATCAGTGGTTCGACTGAAATTAAGACACCCGCAAGACCGACCGGCAAGTTCAGTGCAGATAATACAAGGATTGAAGCGAATGTTGCACCGCCACCTACTCCTGCTACACCGAATGAACTTAAGACTACAACAACGATTACTGTCACGATAAACTGTAGATTCACTTCAACGCCCGCGACAGGTGCAACCATTATCGCAAGCATGGCAGGGTAAATCCCAGCACAACCATTTTGTCCAATAGATAGCCCAAATGAACCAGAGAAGTTTGCGATAGCTTGAGGCACACCTAAGCGATTCGTTTGCGCTTGAACGTTTAATGGCAATGTACCGGCACTTGAACGTGAAGTGAATGCGAATAAAATCACTTCGGCTGTTTTCTTCACATACTGTACTGGATTGACACCAATGATGGCCAAAATGATTAAGTGAATGATGTACATTGTAATGAGTGCTGCATAAGACGCAATGACGAATTTACCGAGTGTCCAAATCGCAGCAAAATCACTCGTCGCAATCGTGTTAATCATAATCGCTAAAATCCCATAAGGAGTAAGGCGCAAAACAAATGTTACGATAGCCATTACAAGTGCGTAAATGGCATCGATACCGCGTTTTAAAGTTTGACCATTTTCAGGTTGTTTGCGTGCGACACGTAAAAATGCAAAACCTACAAATGCGGCAAAAATCACGACTGCAATAGTAGAAGTTGCACGTGCACCAGTGAAATCTAAAAATGGATTTGATGGTAACAATTCTAAAATTTGTGTTGGTAATGTTGTCGCAGTAAGCTCTTTCGCTTTATCAGCAATTTCGGCGCTACGAGCATTTTCTGCCTGACCTAAGTCAATACTAGAGGCATCTAAATTGAATGCGATTGCATAGATAATACCGATAATCGCTGCAATCGTTACGGTACCAATAAGAAACATGAAGATGAAGCTGCCGACTTTAGCAAACTTTTCTCCAATTTCAATTTTCGTAAATGCTGCGACGATAGAAACAAAAATAAGTGGGATGACAATCATTTGTAGCAATGAAATGTAGCCATTCCCAATTAAGCCGACCCAATCCGTTGTTTGAGACGTGACCGTGCCTTCAACACCATAAACAAGGTGGAGTAGCAAGCCTAATAGGATACCTAGGCCAAGTGCAAAGAACACGCGTTTGGGAAATTTGACGTGCTTTTTAGCCATGACCCATAGGCTTATTAACGCAATAAGAAAAATAATTAAATTAATAATCACTAAAAAAATAGACATAAATACGCTTCCTTTTTAATTCCGACTTCTATAATAGGATAATGGTAAGGAAACATAAAATCAAGATATATTTTTTATATTTGCTTAATTTTAGGTGTAAATGGAGCGAGCTGATGTTGGGCTTCACTATCCTCATCAACGAGTTGTGCCATCAGTTGTCCAGCAATCGGTGACAGTAAAATACCATTACGATAATGCCCTGTCGTCACGAAAAGTTGAGGTGCGATTTTCCCCATAATAGGTATTTCATTCTCTGTAATGGGGCGAATCCCCGTCCAAGTTTTAATGACATGGTGTGACCGTAATGCGGGAATCATGTTCAAACTTTCGTGCTCAAGCCACGCAAGGTTGTCGTCATTGTTTTCAGTGTCCCAACAATCATAATCGGATGTTGCGCCTATTAAGAAGCGATTCGGCAGTTTTGGGACGATGTAACAACCGTTCATATTAAAAATCGTTTCTTTTAAGCCGTCGTAATCAGACGCAATCAATTTGACGTCACCTTTAACAGGATGCGTTGGTAATTCGAAACCTAATTGTTGAAGCAATGCGCCACTCCATGCGCCAGCTGCAATAATGAGCTCGTCAGCTTCGAATATGCCTTTTGACGTCTCAACACGGTATCGATGATGATGGCGCTGCAACGCGTGAACCTCCGTATGGGTCATCAATTCGATATGGGAACGTTGCATGACCGAAGCAATGAGCGCTTGTGTGTAGAGATTCGCATTAATTTGGCCGTCGTCTTGAATTTTGAACGCGGCACTTTGTGATGGATTGAGATGGGGGAACCGTTGTGTTAATTGTTGCGTCGACAGTTGGGTGACGGTGTGGTCATGATGGTGTAAAAATTCGAACTGTTGACGGACTGCTTGGACATCTTGGGGTTGAGAAGCGACTTTGATGAGTCCATGCTGTTGATATTCGATATGAATCCCCGTTTCGCGCTCCAGGGTTTGAGCTAATTCAGGCATCATCGCACGGCTTTTCATTGCAAGTCGATAAAGTGGGGTATCTTCAAAAAATTCATTTTGTGCGCCTAACATACCACCTGCAGCATAAGATGCGTTCATTCGTGGGGTGGAGCGATCAATGATACGGATATGACGATGTTTGGAATCGAGTTGGCGTGCAATAGACAATCCCATGACACCTGCACCAATAATTATCGTTTGTTTCATAAAAAAAGACCTCCTGCATAAAAGGATGCAAGAGGAAAGCGTATATGATTGAAATAATGTGACTACTCACCATTCATCTTGAGACTATTTCGTCGTCATATTGCGCTTCCCTTCGTTGGTTCTAACCACGTCAGGTTCAAAGAGTTAAGATACCATCTTTCTCAGCTCACCTCGAGCACCCCTAGCTTATGTTTTTTTGTTGATCATTCATTAGTATTACTTAAACGGACGTTAAATCGAAACTTTTACAATTCTTAGCCTATCATCAATGTTGCTTAGCCACCAAATAAACGTTGGAAGAACCCTTTTTTCTCATTGCGGTGAATCGTTTCCGCAAGCTCTTGATGCTCTTTCGTTTGGGTTTCAATCGTTTCTTGCGTTTTTGACAGTTGCTCAGTTTGTTGCTGTTGTGCAGTAGTCAAAGCTTCAAGCGACTTGTTGCTCGTTTCCAACTGTGTATGTAACTGTTGATGTAATGCTTTAAGTTCTTCTTGTTGTTGATGCACTTGTGAGACCATTTGACCTAACATTTGACGTTCTTCACGCATTTGATTGATTTCGTGGCGCAACTCTTGAATCAATTGTGGCACTTGTTGGTCAGCAGGTAATTGTTGATCGTTTTCTTTAACGATGACCTGTAAAAAGTCTTTTTCTTTTTCGAGCGCTTCGAAAGCAAGATCGTAACTATTCGTTTGTGCGACACGTTCAGCAATTTCTTGGAAGAGTTCGATATCTTCTTCTTTAAAGTCTGTCGCTTCACGTCCACGATATTCAGTCTTGTTTAAATGATAGCCGCGTTCTTCAAGATGTTGGACGATTTTACGGACTTGTTTTTCACTAAGCTCAGATCGTTGAGCAAATTCTTTTGTTAGCATATGCCATTAGGTCCTTTCCCTCATGTTTTTAGACTGTCGGTAGTGTGCGTTCAGTGACCCGTCAGTCTTACCTCTTTACCATTGTAACGGCTTTAACGGTTGATTTCAAGGGTTTAGGCATAAGGTTCTTTGCGCAAATCCATTTTAACGAGTAATGGATAAATCACATGTCTTGGAATACGGTTCGCAAAAACATATTTAATAATATAGGCAGATTTAATACTCGTACCGTAAATATCTTTCGTTAGAGGAATATTCGCTTTAATATACAACGCCATAGGTACTGGTTTGCCATTGCGATCTAATGAAGGTTGTAAATAAGCAATATCGTTTTGTTTTTCATAACCTTGTTGCAATAAAAAGCGACGACGGAATGCAATTTTATCAGCCGTTTCAGTGTCCACGTTGGGTGATTCAAATGTCGACTCGAACATGAAGAAATTCACATCTCGGCCATGGAGTTGATTAGAAATTTGATTCACATCTTTTTCGATTTGTTCAAGTATCGCTTTAAGGTACTGCTCACAATTGTCACCGGGCTGACTCAAGAGATAGACTAAAAAACCCACATTCGTCGTTGCTTCGTAATGCGCTGTCGCAAAACTTACGACCTCATCGTTTTCTATACCTACGAGAAATACGAAATCATATTGTGTTTTTTCGGTTTTTAAGGATTGTTCAAATACAGACTCGTCTTCTGTTACGAGGGGGTCTAGTTTATCCATATAAAATTCTAATGCTGGGACATACCATGGATCTTGGGTTGATTGAATATGTACAAAATGCATGTCACTTCACCTCTCTTAATGGCTATAGTATAGCATATATAGAGCGAGAAATAGCACAATTAATGGGGGAGATACGAAGCACAATCTATAGAAATAAATACTTCACCCAAGACCTAATCCTTTCAATACAATGACGTGTACGAAAGTTAAATTAAATCTTGGGTGAAGTAGTAAGGACTATAGATACACATGAATGATTACTCAATATCGCCGTAATGTTCAGATGGTGCATGTTTATCTTGCAGTTTTTGGTTCGCAGCATTATGTTTTTCATATTCATCTTGACCATATTTCAGTTCTTGAACCATAACCACAATTTTGTTATTTAAAATGTCTTGTTTAAGATCTTCTTTTTGTTCGTTAGAGAAACCAAATTTTGTTAACGCAGCTTCTTCGCCATCCTCGCCAATGAAAAAGTGCATGAATTTCTCACTAATCGTACCAGTTGTTGTTTTATGTTGAATTTGAGAATCATGAAAGCGATCTGTGTTAAGTTTATCTTTGCTTAATACGACGATTTGATTTTCCTTAACGCCCTCTTTTAACAATTGATCTACATATTGAACTGCTTCATCTTCAGTTCGTTTCACTTCGCATTTTGAGATTTTATAAAGTGTCATGCTATGAACCTCCCGCTCAAGTTTTCTATTTATCTACCCGTATTCTCAACGTGTTAAACGATTACATTATTATTATGGCCTTTACAAAGCGAATAAGCAAGAATTTACATAAATTTCTGAAAACACTTGATTTAGTACGATAGTATTGCGTAAGTACCTTAAATTTGCTATCATCATGTAATAATTTATCACGCTCATATAATCTGAAGAATATGGCTTTAGAAGTTTCTACCATGTTGCCTTAAACGACATGACTATGAGTAATGGGACATCTATGTAATATGTAACGCGCTGTATCAATGCCTGTATATGTACGGTATCTATATTCTCCGCGCATCACTACGATAGGTCTTTAGATGTGACATAGTGCCACTTTACAATTGTATGACTCTTACTCGTATACCTAAAACGCTATTCTTTAGTTTTGGGTTTTTTTGATATCTTTTTCGAGGAGGAATTGGAGTGGACGCATTGAGAAGAAAGGTCATTGAAGATGGCGTCGTGATTGATGAAAAGATTCTTAAAGTTGACGGATTTTTAAACCACCAGATTGATGCAGCTTTAATGTATGATATTGGTCAAACCTTTTACGAACAATTTGTGGATCAAGGTGTAACAAAAATCCTGACTATTGAGGCATCGGGTATTGCACCCGCAATCATGGCGGCTTATCGTTTTGATGTACCTTGTCTATTTGCTAAAAAAGCGAAACCGAGCACGTTAAATGCTGGTTATTACCAAACAGATGTGCACTCGTTTACTAAAAACAAAACGAACACAGTCATCGTTTCGGAAGAGTTTTTGTCTGCTGATGACAAAGTATTAATTATTGATGACTTTTTAGCAAATGGTGAAGCAGTATTAGGATTACATCGCTTAGTTGAACAAGCTGGCGCAACAACTGTCGGTGTAGGTATTTTAGTAGAGAAAAGTTTTCAACAAGGTCGCTCACGTATAGAAGAGGCAGGCTTAACGGTGTCATCATTATGCCAAGTCGCTTCATTAACAGGCAACAAAGTGACATTAGTAGGAGATACAGAATCATGAAGCGATTTTTATTAAGTTTACAACATTTACTCGCGATGTATGCAGGTGCCATTCTCGTCCCTATAATAGTAGGAACAAGTTTGAACTTTACTCCTGAACAAATTGCGTACTTAGTGACAGTGGATATTTTCATGTGTGGGGTTGCGACGTTCCTTCAAGTTTATCGCGGCATCGGTATTGGCTTGCCAGTTGTTTTAGGATGTACTTTTACAGCAGTTGCCCCTATGATTTTAATCGGCCAAACGAAAGGCATCGATGTGTTATATGGTTCGCTCTTTTTATCAGGGCTATTGGTCATTGTCATCGCACCGTTTTTCGCATCATTAGTTAAACTGTTCCCGCCAGTCGTTACGGGGAGTGTCGTGACAATCATTGGGATTACATTAATGCCCGTTGCAATGAATTATATGGCAGGGGGGCAAGGCGCTAAAGATTATGGTGATCCGAAACATATTTTACTCGGTTTTGCGACACTCGTGATTATTTTAGTGTTACAACGTTTTGCAAAAGGATTTTTAAAGTCGATTGCGATTTTACTCGGCTTAGCATTCGGTACGATTTTGGCGAGTGTGTTTGGTCTCGTTGATGTCGCACAAGTCGGTCAGGCGAACTGGTTTGAATTACCGAAGCCATTCAGATTCACAGGTTTTTCCTTTGATGTCGGTGCAACGATCGTCTTTTTCATCGTCGCATTAGTCAGTTTAATCGAATCTACAGGTGTTTATCACGCCTTGAGTAAGATTACAGGAAAGCAACTCGAGCGTAAAGATTTCAGAAAAGGTTATATGGCTGAAGGGATTGCGATTACATTAGGTTCAATTTTTAATGCCTTTCCTTATACGGCTTATTCTCAAAATGTAGGTTTAGTGTCATTATCTGGTGTTAAAAAGAACGACGTCATTTACGGTATGGTCATTTTACTTGTGATTTGTGGCTGTATTCCGAAACTTGGCGCACTAGCGAACATTATTCCATTATCTGTACTCGGTGGCGCAATGCTTGCAATGTTTGGTATGGTGATGGCATATGGTGTACGTATTCTGATTGATATTAATTTTAAAAACCAAAACAACTTATTGATTATCGCGATTTCAGTTGGCTTGGGCGCAGGAATTACAGCAGTGCCAGAAGCTTTCAAAGGTCTTGGAGATCAATTCGCATGGTTTACACAAAACGGTATTGTGTTAGGTACGGTTTCAGCAATTATTTTGAATTTATTTTTTAATGGTATAAACTATCAACAAAGCAAAGAAAATGTGAAATAATAATAGGTATAAAATTGAATGGAGGCTGTCAATAATGATGTGGGAAAACAAGTTTGTAAAAGAAGCACTCACTTTTGATGATGTACTTTTAATCCCAGCAGAATCAAATGTGTTACCGAAAGAAGTCGACTTAAGCATAGAGTTATCAGACAAAATCAAGTTAAACATCCCTGTGATTTCAGCGGGAATGGACACAGTTACAGAGTCTAAAATGGCGATTGCAATGGCAAGACAAGGTGGTTTAGGTGTGATTCATAAAAATATGAGCATCGAACACCAAGCAGACGAAGTACAAAAAGTTAAACGTTCAGAAAATGGTGTTATCACAGATCCGTTCTTCCTTACACCAGAAGAAAGTGTTTATGAAGCAGAAGCATTAATGGGCAAATACCGTATTTCAGGTGTGCCTATCGTCGACGATAAAACATCACGTAAACTTGTTGGTATCCTAACAAACCGTGACTTGAGATTTATTGAAGACTTTTCAATTAAAATTTCTGATGTCATGACACGAGAAGATTTAGTCACAGCTCCAGTTGGTACAACATTACAAGAAGCGGAAGAAATTTTACAAGCACACAAAATTGAAAAATTACCGCTTGTTGAAGATGGTGTATTACAAGGATTAATCACAATTAAAGACATTGAAAAAGTACACGAATACCCATACTCAGCAAAAGATGCACACGGTCGTTTACTTGTAGCTGCAGCGATTGGTATTGCGAAAGACACTGACATCCGTGCACAAAAATTAGTGGAAGCGGGTGTGGATGCATTAGTCATCGATACAGCACACGGACATTCACAAGGCGTGATCAATCAAGTAAAAGCGATTAAAGAAAAATACCCTGAAATTACAGTTGTTGCGGGTAACGTAGCGACAGCAGCAGGTACAAAAGCGTTGTTTGAAGCAGGCGCAGACGTTGTTAAAGTGGGTATCGGACCAGGTTCAATCTGTACAACACGTGTCGTTGCAGGTGTAGGAGTGCCTCAAATTACAGCGATTTATGATTGTGCGACAGAAGCACGCAATCACGGTAAAACAATCATTGCAGACGGTGGTATTAAATTCTCAGGCGATATCGTGAAAGCATTAGCAGCAGGTGGCCATGCAGTCATGTTAGGTAGCTTGCTTGCAGGTACAGAAGAAAGCCCAGGTATGGTTGAAATGTTCCAAGGCCGTCAATATAAAGTTTATCGTGGTATGGGTTCATTAGGTGCAATGGAAAGTGGTTCAAACGACCGTTATTTCCAAGAAGATAAAACACCTAAAAAATACGTACCAGAAGGTGTAGAAGGCCGTATCGACTACAAAGGACCATTAGCTGATACAATTTATCAACTTATCGGTGGTGTGAAGAGTGGTATGGGTTACACAGGCTCAGCGAACTTGAAAGCATTACGCGATGAAGCGCAATTTACAAAAATGAGTGCAGCAGGTTTAGCAGAAAGTCACCCACATGATGTTCAAATTACTAAAGAATCACCGAACTACTCATTCTAATTGATAAAGGAGTACACAGAGTATGGAAATGGCAAAAGAACAAGAGCTGATTCTTGTCCTCGATTTTGGTAGTCAATACAACCAATTAATTACACGTCGTATTCGTGAAATGGGCGTATACAGCGAATTACATGACCATGAGATTTCAATTGAAGAAATTAAAAAGATGAACCCAAAAGGTATCATTTTATCAGGTGGTCCAAACTCAGTATATGCAGATGATGCGTTTACGATTGACCCTGAGATTTACAACTTAGGCGTACCGGTATTAGGCATTTGTTATGGTATGCAACTGACAACTAAAATATTAGGCGGTAGAGTGGAACGTGCGAACCAACGTGAATACGGTAAAGCAATCATCAACGCCAAGTCAGACGAACTATTTTTCGGCTTACCAGAAGAGCAAACGGTTTGGATGAGCCACTCAGATAAAGTCATCGAAATTCCAGAAGGCTTCGAAGTCATTGCAGACAGCCCAAGCACACAATACGCTGCAATTGAAGATAAAAAACGCCGTATCTATGGCGTACAATTCCACCCAGAAGTCCGTCACACAGAGTATGGGAATGACATTTTACGTAACTTCGTGCGCCGCGTTTGTGAATGTACAGGCGAATGGACAATGGAAAACTTTATCGATATCGAAATCGAAAAAATCCGTGAAAAAGTCGGCGATCGTCGTGTCCTTTGTGCCATGAGCGGTGGTGTGGATTCATCAGTTGTAGCCGTATTATTACACAAAGCGATTGGTGACCAATTGACATGTATCTTTGTAGACCACGGTTTATTACGTAAAGGTGAAGGCGACATGGTAATGGAACAGTTCGCGGAAGGTTTCAACATGAACATCATCCGTGTGAACGCCAAAGACCGTTTCATGTCTAAATTAGAAGGCGTTTCAGATCCAGAGAAGAAACGTAAAATTATCGGTAACGAATTTGTTTATGTATTCGACGACGAAGCATCAAAATTAAAAGGTGTCGATTTCTTAGCACAAGGGACACTTTATACAGATGTGATTGAATCAGGTACAAAAACAGCGCAAACTATTAAATCGCACCATAACGTAGGCGGCTTACCTGAAGATATGGAATTCGAATTAATTGAACCTATCAACACATTATTTAAAGATGAAGTCCGTGCATTAGGTATCGAACTTGGTATCCCAGAACATTTAGTATGGAGACAACCTTTCCCAGGACCAGGATTAGGTATCCGTGTTTTAGGTGAAATTACAGAAGACAAATTGGAAATCGTTCGTGAATCAGATGCCATCTTACGTGAAGTGATTCGTGAAGAAGGCTTAGAACGCGAAATTTGGCAATACTTCACAGTGTTACCAGACATCCGTTCAGTCGGCGTGATGGGTGACTACCGTACGTATGATTACACAGTCGGCATCCGTGCAGTGACATCTATCGACGGTATGACAAGTGACTTTGCCCGCATCGATTGGGAAGTCTTACAAAAAATCTCAACACGTATCGTCAATGAAGTCGATCACGTGAACAGAGTCGTGTATGACATCACATCTAAGCCACCAAGTACAGTAGAGTGGGAATAATGATGTAGTACCAATAACAGGCTAGAAATACCGTTGTGATGCGGTTTCTAGCCTTTTTTATTTTGCGTTGAATACGTTTTGAATACGTTAATGCTAAAAATTGATATAATTTGCGAACTTTTCAGCCACTTGGTCGCGTTGTTTTTCGGTCACGTGAGCATAAATATCCATAGTGGTTTTAATATCGCCATGTCCCAAACGGTCTTGAACTTCTTGGATAGATAACCCCGCTTCAAATAAAAGTGAACAATGAGTATGTCTAAAACCATGAACTTTAATACGTTTGAAATGATGCCTATTACACACAGCACTTAATACTTTATTAGTGTGTTCGGGATATAGTGGCTTATTATTAGTCACATCAGTAAATACAGGCTGGTGTTTATCTGATGTATTATGTCCGTATTTAAGCGATTCAACACGCTGGTGTGTTCTCCATGCTTTTAATATAGCGGTTGTCTTTTCGTCTATACTAATTGTTCTAAGTGATGACTTGGTTTTAGGCTCTTGTATAACAAGTTTATAGTTCAAGCCTCTTGCATAAGTTTTGTTAATAGTGATTGTTTGCTTATTAAAATCTATGTCATTCCATGTTAACGCCATTAATTCACCACGTCTAAAACCCGTAAATGCTAATGTACGGAACATTGCATAATATAAAGGGTCATCTTCAACAAAAGTTAAAAACTGCTTCAATTCATCACTTGAATAATACTTCATAGATGCATCTTGTTTCGTTTCTTTCTTTCGTGGTGCTTTCGTATATTTAAAAGGATTATCAGCGATGATTTTAAGGTTGACAGCGTAATTTAATACGTTAGACGCATATATACGAATTGCTTTCATATCAGAATATTGCTTATTCCATTTATTGATAACTTTTTGACAGTACGGCACAGTGATTTTTTTTACTGGGATATCTTTAAAATGTTCTAGTATAGCAGTATCAAATAGGGTTAACACACGCTGATATGTGCTTTCTCTTACAGTATTTTCGTACTGTTCAAGCCACAGTTTATAAACTTCTTCAAACGTTGTTATATCGTTGTTTAAAAAGCCGTTTTGACTCACCTCTGTTTGAAGTCTTGCCTCAGCAATCTTTGCATCTCTTTCAGTCTTGAAGCCCCGTCTCGTTGTCCGCTTCTGTTTACCTGTAATAGGGTCGGTACCTAAGTAAGCCGCAAACATATAGGCTGTCGTACCGTCTTTCTTTTTGTATTTCTTAATCATGTAGATCAATCCTTTCATCATGCCCGCATGCGTGAGATTGGATTGACACGCCGTTACGGAATGGCTACCGCTTGGCGTGATGATTAATAGTGTTAAACAATTATTCATTGGTAATGATATCTTTAGTCTCTATTCTTTCTTTTAACTTATCAATTTCTTTAAATAATTGTTGGTACTCATGGCGGTTAATAAACTCAGCAATTGTCTTCTCAGATTCGTCATCTTTATATACCACTTTTTTAAAAGAAACTTCTTTTATCATTTCTTTCATTGCTTCTAACTGTAAAATTAAATTTTTATAGTATGAAATCGATGAATCTAATGAAATTTGTATTAATAAATCATAAATGTACTCAGTTAAATATAATTGGACATGTAATTTATTGAAATCCTCATTTAACAACACGAATACTCCATGATGGTAAAATTCTAGATTGTCATTGGACATTAGTTTATACAATTTATTGATAAGTTCATCAAAATCACTAATTTGTTCTTCTAGTAATAATTCTGTTAAAGCAAATACTTTTGAAGCGTTTTTATAGTTGAATTTAGAGCGATTTAAATAATTAAGGAAGAATTTTTCTAACTGTTGGTGGATTAATTTTTCTATTTTAGGTGTCTTAATATGCTTTTTTATATCTTCGTAAGTAATATTATCTCCGTACAGTAGTGTGTTTATAGTTATGTTGCCTAAGTCGGCTATTGCTTTTATTCTTTTCTTATTAGGTAATTGTTTCCCATTTTCCCAATTGGAAATAACTCCAGATTTAACTGGAGATTTTTTATCTATATTTTTTCCAAATTCTGTCATTGATAAACCTAAATCAATACGGATTTGATGGATTCTTTTCCCAATATCTTGCTTATTCAAAAATATCACCTCGAAGCAATTATATAATATCGAGTTATGTTTTACTATGTTTTTAGGAGGTGGTAACATGAATAAAATTGCGGGATATAGAAAAATGCTAGGTATGTCTCAAGAAAAAATGGCTAAAGAATTTGGAATTTCAGCACAAGCATTTCGTATGAAAGAAAAAGGAAAAGTTAATTTTAATAAGTCTGAAATGTTAAAATTTAGAAATTTACTTCGTGAAAATTTGTTTCCATCAATTACTATTGATGAAATATTTTTTTAACGTCCATGCTATGAATTGCTATGTTTATTGGAGGGTTGATTAATGTATGAAAATTCACTACTAAGCAATGAAGCCAGTCAGCACCTTGTAACTGAGATTGTGAGGATTGTAGAAGCGCTGGCATTAGAGAGGGCAAGACAGAATCAAAAGCGGTATCTTAATCAATCGGAAGTGATGAAAGAATACCGTTGTACCCATAAGGACATTACCAATTGGGAGAAAGCAGGACTCAAAAAGTTTAGGAAAGGTAAAAGCTGGATTTATGATAGACGAGACATTGAACAGGTATTGGATAGCTTGAAACAATAGTAAATTAACAGCGCCCGCATGCGTGAGAGAGTCAAACAGTACTATGTTTTTAGGCTTTAAAAGGTGGTGAGACCATGAGAGTAAAACGTATTGCACTAATGTTTTTATCGGCATATTTCTTATTTACCACATTTGATTTTCATATAGCAGGAACATTGTATATGTTTAGTGCCATTGTCGTGGTATTAGAAGCGGAATACAAAGCAGTAGCACATAAGTAAGGAGTGAATATAAATGGAATTGAGTCAGAGAAAGCATTTATATAAAGTGGTCAAAGTAATGGAAAAGGCTATTGTTGTGAAAAGTACTACAAGTTTTTATGAGCAGGCACTCAAGATGATTCATAAAGAGCTATTCAAAATTGTGTCCTATTTAAAGTTTGACAGTGAAGAATACGGAATCATTAATGAAGTGGTGCAGACACTAGATGATGTTATGAACGAAACGAAAGACATATACCATTACAACATTATAGATGACAAAGGTGAGCACAAGCACACAACAGACCGCAAAGGTCATATCATTGGAATACTGGAATGGGCATTGGATTACATTGTAGGAAATATTGAAGTGGAGGAATAATAAGAATGAACTTAAGATTAAATGATTTATTTTGTGAAATTGAAGTGATTAAAGAAAAACTGGAGGACTTGAAAACCACGCATGGTTGGTTTATTGCAGACACCTTTTCATATACCCAGTTAAACACAATGGAAGAAGTAAATAGTTACGGGAGGGCATACGATGAATACCGTATTCATTGTGAACAATTAGGTGATTTGATGCATATGTACATTAAAGAGCTTAATAAGAAGATCGATCAGTACCACGAAATAGAAAAAGCGTCATCAGCGAAGTTTGGCGACAGAACTGATAACGCAGAAATAAGCAATAATCTTTAGAAAGGATTATCTATATGAATTATATCAAATATGAGATAAAAAACGATACTGAAAAGATGAAAGTACAATATTATAGGAATCTAAGCGCAGATAGTTTTGAAACAGAATATCAGTATTGTTGGAGTGAGTTCCTTAATTGGTTGAGTGTGAAGCGGATTGACCCTAATAACAAATATGCAAGGGGGTTAATGTTATGCGGTGAAGTAAAGACAGGTGAAAATGATAACGTCATTAAGCGTCGTAACAATGACAATGTGGTCAACAGAAACATGCTAGTGATTGATTATGATGATTTAGACAGTTCAATTGATTTTATCAAAGTGATTTATGAGCGTATCGGTAAATTATCTTACTGTATTTATTCAACGTATAACCACACACACGAGAAGCCACGTTATCGGCTCGTTATACCACTTTCAAAGCCGTTAGATAGTAAGTGCTATAAAGACGCAATCGCGCTATTTGGTGAGCATATAGGGCTTAAATACGATGAATCTTCAAAGGTTGTTTCACAAGTACAAGCGTTACCAGTCGTTAAGAATAAAGATAGTAAGTTTATCTTTAAGGTAAACGACGCCAGCATATTTGATACAGATGAATTGTTGAAGAAAGTTGACATTTACAAAGAGGTACAGGGGGAACCCGCTTCACCATTCAGGAAAAGAGACCCGTCACATTGGCAATCTATCGCAATGGGTGTGGCTGCAGGTGAACGTAATATCGTACTTACACAGCTCATTGGGTATTTGTTACGCCGATATGTCGACCCTAGTCTTGTATATGGGTTGGCGTATGGTTGGGCTAAGCAATGCACACCACCGATAGAAGATAAAGAGATTACAAAAACTTTCAATAGCATTTATAAAAAACACAATAGAAAGGAGTGATTGAATGGCTGATTTTCCCGCTGAGGTGATAGAAACAATCAATACAACAACAACACATGATACTATACCCCAAAATTTTCTGATTGGAAGTAACGGGTGGTTGTATAAGGAAGTCGAGAAAGGTAAGGGAGATAATGCAAAAGTGATACCGGTGTTAATCACTTCAACAACGCCATACATTACCAAGAAATATAAAGACATTGAAACGGGTGAATTCACATATCAACTCAAGTTCAATAGTGCTGAAAAAGAAAACAAGCATACAGTATTGGCACGTGATTTAGCAGACGCTACACACATTATTAATTTGGCTGACAGGGGTTTTGATGTGAACACGACTAACCGCGTGGATTTAGTTAATTATATCAGCATGTATATGCGACTTAATCCATTGCCGATAACAAGAATTGTCACACGTTTAGGTCATGTAGACCGATACTTTATTCACCCTTTAATTAAAGATGTTGAGCTGGCTATTTATGAACAAGGGTACAAGAATATCGCAAAGGAATTTAAAACAAAAGGTACGCTACAAGATTATGCGCAAAATGTATTTTCTATCGTTTCAAACTCATACCCAGCCATGATGTTATTGTATGCGTCTTGTGGGTCAATACTACTGCATGATTTTGATGTTGAACCTTTCATCGTTGACTTAAGTGGAGCAAGCTCACGAGGTAAAACAACAGCATTAAAGGTCGCCAGCAGTGTGTGGGGAACATCTAACCTTATCGGGGAATGGAATACTACAAGGGTGAGTATAGAACGTAAGTCCGCTTTTTTGAACAGTTTTCCATTGTTATTAGATGATTCAAGAAAAGCAAACCCGTACATGTTACCCGATGTGATTTATCAATTTAGTGGTGGTCGTGAAAAAGGTCGTGGCAATAAATCGAGTATTGAAGTTGAACGCACATGGCAAAATATCATGATTTCAACAGGAGAGACGTCGTTGGCCGATAATGGAAAAGAAAAGGCTGGCATTGGTGCAAGGATTATCACATTGCAAGATAATCCATTCAATAGTGATGTGTCTTTTATTGACTTATATAAAGGCATAAACAGCCAGTACGGAACGTTAGGAATAGCATTCATGGAATAATACCGTGCAAAAAAAGAGGTTTACTATCGTTCGTTTAAAAGCCATGAGAAGCGCCTCATTGAGAAAGCGGGAGACAATGAGATTATGGCACGTATCGGACGTAATTTTGCTTTATTACAGGTTGCTGGTGAAATCATTAACGACATTGAGGGTTTTGAACACGACCCCTATGTCACAATAGACCAAGCATATAACAGCATGCTAGAGACCAACAGAAATGTTGATAAGCCTAAACAGTTGTTGGAGGAACTCTTACAGTATTTAGACGCTAACAGAAACAGCATTGAGGGTGAGGGCTACCATGACGTAAGTTCAGGTGATGTTAAGGTTATATATAAACGTGATTTCTTATTGATAATGGGTGAAACATTAAAGCAATTTTTAGGTCACGAACTTCATAGCATTACAAAACAATGGGATGAACGTGGCTACCTAGTCACTGATAAAGAGAAGTTGACCAAAAGAGTAGGCCATAAAGGTAAAAAGCCACGAGGGTACGCAATCAGACATTCAATTGTCAATGATATTGGATTAGATTTTTACCAATACTATTCAGAATATAACGGAATATAGTTCCCTAAGTTCCCTATCGGTTCCCTGTAAATTTTAATAATAGGGAACCATACAAATACAGTCATATCAATGGTTTTAGGCTATTAGTTCCCTAAGTTCCCTATAATTTATAAACATATACCTATACAGAAAGTTACACATTTACTATATAGCTTTTATATATATATATATATATGCTCGAAAAAAAACAGGGAACTTGGGGAACCATTTGGGTAAATCTATTGGGAGAGTAAGAGCGAAGCGGTTCCACTTTTATAAAATATGGTGGAACAATAGGGGAACCGATGTGGAACCACTCACATAAATATGCGATAAAAACGTGAGGCTTTATGTTACAAAACTATCAAATATTAAAACAAGGAAGTGACAAAATGGGAGAAATAACAGAAAAGGTGCAAGAATTACCAGATGAACACCGCCAAGTACTCAATGTGATAATTAATGCACCGAACAAATATATTACTAAAGAAAAAATGCTTAATCAATTAGGATATGAAAAGACTTCAAGTAATGAACGTTGGATACGTCGCATTATAAGTGAATTGTCGACAATTTACGCTTATCCGATTGGTTGCAACTATTCATCTGACCGTAGAGGGTACTACATGATTACGACGCAGGAGGAAAAAGCGCAGGCAATCAAAAGTTTAACCAGATTGATCGAGGGCAGTATAAGACGGCGTGAAGCGGTTGAAAAACTAGTGATAAAAAAATAGTGGCGTTTTGTTCTTCGCTTCTCCCCCCCGTCCTAAAGTTTTGGTATTAAAACGGCGCGGGGAACCGGTGGAGAGGAGTCTACTCCGCAGATTTTTTGAGAAAAAGATACATTAGGGGGTCTAACTATGTGAATATGTCAAAAGTGTACTTTATAAGCGCAATAATGAAAATGGTGATATGGTGAGGTTGAAAAGAATCAATAAAACGCTTATTTATCGTGTGGCCAAAATAACAGAATGGCAGATACTCACAGACTTTAACCCCTTTTATGTACGTAATAAAATAGATAATATTAACGCTTATATAGAATCGATGTATCATTTGAATACGTCTATTGTATCTTACGATGTTGTGTATGGTATTCAACCCGCTTCATACCCTATCGATAAGCTAGCAGAATATATCGTAGAATAAAAAGAGGCAATGAAGCGGTACAAGAAAAAGAACAGTGTGATGATTGCAATGCTTAATAAAGTGATTGCCACATACAGTCTTGAAGATAGAAAGCAAATTATTAAATATATGCGCACAGGAAGCAAATACAAAGCGTGTGGTGCGATTCAGAGGTTACAGGAAGATTTGTACCCGATTTATTATAAATGGCGTGTAGCGTACCAGAATAAGCGAAATTTGAAACGATTGGAAGATAGACGAACACGTGCCAGTAGGATTAAGGAATATAGTCATAAAGGTTAATAAGTGTATTGAAATAATTCGAGTGTGTAGCGGTATGTATTAAGCGACACGATCATTAAGATGTTACAAGTGTATTTATAGATACGCCTGTTCTAGTCAAACTATAAGTGTATGTATGCTCTTTCCATATTGTACGGTTAGGGCTTTTTTTATTTGATTGACTTGAATCAGAGGATATTAACTTATACGGTTATACATTGTGGTGATACGTATGAGCTGACAGAACGAATCGTTACATCAGGTCAATAATAAGCTAGGTAAAGGAGTCGGTAAAATACAGATACCACCGCTCATAATATTTATGATTTAGTTGAGTGCACGCACATTATTGCAAATAAAACACTGCATTAATCGGAAACAGATAAGCACAATTCTGTACCTACTCAAAAATGAGTATTACCAGCTTCATGCTACTACAAAATACTACATATCTGTCAGGGATTCATAAACGCTCGTATAAGCACGATAATAAAAAAGGATAAATACCGTTAATTTTTATTTAGACGCCTAAAATGAACGTAATTTGAATGAATATGACAGGTTTGGAACAAATGTAATGTGTTTAGGTTGATACTCAGTAATATGTAAATGTTGAAGAGTGATGAAGCTTTTTAAAATGTTAAGAAATACTAAGTTTCAGAAGAGTAAAGGGGGTAATGATTCGTTCCGTCGTAAAAGTCGTAAAACACGACGTTAGACAATCCAAAATTGGATAGTCAAAAAAGTCTAACCAATTCATTTCTACCTGATGCACTAAGTTGGTGCATTCTCAGAACGCAATTTTGAGCTTTGAAAAACTACATACCAGTACATTTAATATTCTTTAATTTTGAGATGATTTGAAAAGTATTCTTTAAACAACCAAAAGTGATAAACATGATGTTCTAGGGGTAAATGAGCCATAAGAAAAGTGCTGAAAAATTAAAGTTTACAGGAGGTTTGCAAAATTACACAGCTCAAATTTGAGTACTGACAATTGGATACGCAGAAACCAAAATTGGATTGTGCAAAAGTATACGGTCAAAAAAAGGCGCTTACTATTATCCTAAAATGCCTAACAGCAAACGGATAAAATTGTCTATATGTCTATTGTCCAAAAATGGACGACAGCTAATATAAACAACACATATTTACCTGCGTACTCAATTTGAGTACGTACTTTGGTTTCATAATAATCAAAAATGATTAATATAGATCTAGCGAAAAAATGAGTAATAGCTTTTATTTCAACAAAGGGGTCGTTAAATAAGCGCCCCCCTTTTGTCATTCTCCACATTTGGGGAAACTAAAATATTGGCGTTCTTTGTGCCCCTCAAAATTGAGTAGTCAGCCAGTACATAGCACAATTTTATTTACGGCAAGTTAATGACCGTGCTGGGGAATGTTACCGCTTCAAAATGGTGAGTTCTAAGCTATCATTCCCAACATAATGGGAAAGGCATAGGAAAGCCACAGTGTGGTTTGTATAAGGTGAGGGGGCGTAAATCACGACGTCATGCGTGGTTACATCAACCATATTGCTATTGTGGCAATTCGGATATTAAATAATATTGGGAAATCTTTGAGAAGAAAACTCTGCCCCGTTCTCCAGCCCTTTGTTCATCACGCCCGTCATTTTGTGCGGGGGTCTGTGAGTTACCTACCATACTTGGACAAGTAGACAAAAGTGTCTTGTTGTGATTGTTAAACTATGCGATATATTCACAAGCGAAACCCTAGCAAAACATAGCATAAAATACAACTTTACAATTTTTTTGAAGGTTAAAGGATGGGATTCCAATAGTGGAAATAAGAAAGTGGATAAAAACATTAAAATTACCTAGCACTATTTTGTAGTTTTTAATGTATAATGTGTGTAATATCCTAAAAAAGGTAAGGTTGTACAATGTCATTATCATTCAAATCTCTTATATTTTACATGAAGTTTAAAGGTGTAAAATTTATCTATATTAATGAAATAGAAGCCATGAGAATATTAGAATTTAAAAATTATTATTACAAGCTCAATAGTTATGTTGATAACTACCCAAAACAAATAGTTAGGCATCAAAGTCAGTTAGTTGAAAGATATCAAGAAGTGGATTTTAAAAATTTAGTTGATTTAGCAAGTTTAGATATGAGGTTACGTTATATTATAATAAAATTTTGTTTGGACATTGAGCACTCAATCAAGTTAAATATTATGAGATCAATTACATATTTAGAAAACGAAGATGGCTATAAGGTTGTACAACGCTTTTTTAGTTATGTGAGACAGACGTCAAAAATAAAAGATCCATATAAAAAAATGATGGAATATTTGAGCTATGATACATATAGAAAGCTAGATTATGATAAGTATGAACAAAACACGCCTATATGGTTTTTAATTGAGCATATACAGTTTGGCAACTTGTGTTGGTTCATTGAATTTTATTATAATACGTATAAAATCGATGAGTTTAAAGAATTGAGCAAAACGGTACGATTTGTAAAAAATATCAGAAATAAAGCTGCACATAATACCCCTATATTAAATAATATTGTTTTGAAAAACCAAATTATTGGCAATAATAAAAGCGTGTTAATAACACAATATGCGAAAAGTTTAGGTATTCGTAAACAATCTTTAGATAAAAGGCTTAGTAATTACAATATTCATGATATTTTAGCAATGCTTTATGTTTACGATAAAATAGTTGTGAACAAAAATATGAGAGCACGTAGAATTGATGAACTCAATGCCTTCATGGAGTATGCTCGAAAGAATAAACATATATACGATGAACGCTTTAAGTCAGTATATAATTTTTTTAGTGAAGCACTTGCTAATTACTAATTTTTACTCTATTATTGTTATTAAGGAAATAAACTATATGTTTGTAGGCCCTGCGTCGTAAGATGTAGGGCTGAGTTTTTGTGTATGTATTATTTATATTTAAAATATATTTCTTGATGAAAGTAACAGATTATAATCTCACGCATGCAGGCATTGAATACGTATTTGAATACGTTATTTAATAAGTAATGTAAATTGATAGGAAGTACACACATATCAAAACACTGATATATCAATTATTATAGGTTAATGCAAATTAACGAAAAACACTCATTTCATCGAGTGGGAGTAATCGTGTAGAAAAAAACATACTAAGATTAGCTGTGAAGAAATTTATGACGATAGATTTCTTCACAGCTATTTTTTATAGTTGTAGAGAGAAGTAGATCGCGCAGTCCCTTGGATCTTTGAATCCGTAATGTAAACTGATCAGCTTTACTCTCCTTTTGAAATTCGATTGAAGTATGTTGGGTTTTAGAAACCGTGTATAGGAAAATGAAATGAAAAAGGCTAAGTAAAGTTAAAATCTTCTCAATTCAATAGAGAAAGGTATGATTTTTATTAACTGTTTTGGTATTGATATCAGTAAGTCAGAAAGTGTGGTCGCACATTATAAGGATGAAGTTTTCGTTAAAGAATTGGTCATTCAAAATAATCAAAATGGCTATCGTTATCTTAAAAATTATATCAAGCATCTTGATTCCCTGTTTATCCTCTTTGAATCAACAGGTGTTTATTCAAGAGGTATGAAACACTTTTGTGAAATTCACAAAATAAATTACTTAGAAATGAACCCCCTAGAAGCCAAGTTTAAAACAAATTCGTTAAGATCATGGAAAACAGATAAGTCAGACGCACATAAACTCGCACTTCTTGCCTTTAGAATGAAAGATTCAAAGGTACAACGTCATCCTGAAGAGATCTACTTTGAACTGAGAGAACGTGCGCGCTTTCACTTAGAAATGGAGATCAACCAAAATTGTCTCAAAGTTGAGTTAGTCGAAACACTACATCAAACATTTCCAGGGTTAGAAAAGTTATTTACTAACAGATATTCAAAAATCGCATTAAATATAGCTAAAGCATTTCCTCATCCTGATTATGTAAGTATTTTGACTCATGATGAATTGGTGGAAAAAGTACTTCATTCAACTGATAAAGGCATTTCAATTAAAAAAGCGCACAAGTATGCCAAAAAATTAATTGAAATAAAGAATAATAGTTTTCCGAATGTGCGCAAGTCTTCTTTCCTCCTACAAAAAGTCCAATACTTATGCGACAAACTGCTTATTGGGATAGAAGAAATGAAAGCATTTAATCAGGAAATGATTGATTTAGCTAAAAATACAACTGAGTTTGAAAATATTATTTCAATTCCTGGCATCGGAGAACTCACAGCTACATTGCTTATTGGGGAACTTGGAGATATTAGAGAATTCAAAACAAATAAACAACTGAATGCATTTGTAGGCATTGATATTAAACGTTACCAATCAGGAACTTCAAAGAGTCGAGATACGATTAATAAAAGAGGAAATAAAAAAGCAAGGCGTTTATTGTATTTAATCACTATGAACATTCTTAGGGGAAGAAATCATTATCAAAGCCATATTGTGGATTATTATTATAAATTAAGAGAGCAGCCTCATGGGAAACCCCACAAGACTGCCGTAATAGCGAGTATCAATCGCTTATTAAAGACCATTCACTACTTGATAGTCAATGATAAATTATATGATTATCAGAAAGCACCACACTAACGAAACCACATAATCATATACATCATAACACCTTATTCAAAAAAGTAAAAATTGGACGGTCTAGTTCAGTAATGTCAATTTCACTTATTGAACCCTTGACAAATCGTAGGAAAGGGGCTGGGACATAAATCCCGGCTCAAATAAAGAATCGACTAAGTAAGAAATCATTTACTTAATCGATTCTTTTTTAGATATTATTTAAAAAAAATAAAGTCCTCGCGTATAATATTGAATAACCACAAACATAAATACGGAGGAACTTTATATGTATAAAAATTATAACATGTTTCAACTTACACTTCCAATAGAAACTGAGATGTCTTTTCCTGAAAATGATATTGTATTCATTATTAACAAACTTGTAGAATCTGTTCCCCAAGAAGCTTTTAATCCATATTATAGCCAAAGAGGTCCTTCATCTTATCACCCAAAAATGATGTTAAAAATCATACTGTATAGTTATGCCCATTCTGTTTTTTCAGGACGAAGAATCGAGCATCTGTTAAAAGATAGTTGTCGAATGATGTGGCTTGCGCAAGGTCAAACGCCAACTTATAGAACCATCAATCGCTTTAGAGTGAATCCCCACATGATGGAATTTCTACATATTTTATTTGTCGGTTTAAGAGCCCAATTATTAGAAGATAAACTCATTACAGAGGATGTCATTTATATTGATGGCACAAAAATAGAAGCAAATGCGAATAAGTACACATTCCAGTGGCTGGCTAATACGAAGCGTTTTAGTCAGTCTGTCATTGAAAAATCAACGGCTTTATATGAGCAACTCGTTTCTGAAGAGATTATTCCTGAAATCAAACGTGAATCTGGGCATGAATTAACAAGTGAAGAACTGAATCAAATAGAGACGCATTTAGGTCATAAAAATGATGCGCTCACGTCTGAAATTGAAACGACTCAAGATGTAGAGACAAGAAAAACCCTTAGAAAAGAAAGAAGTAAGGTGAGACAAAGTAAGAAAGCCATCCAAGATTTTAAAGACCGTAAAATCAAATATGACAAGCAAATGGAAATTTATGGTGACAGAAAAAGTTATTCAAAGACCGACCACGATGCGACCTTCATGAGAATGAAAGATGATCATATGAGAAACGGCCAATTGAAACCGGGTTATAACCTACAAATCGCAACCCATAATCAATTCGTTTTAGCTTTTGGTGTTTACAGTTATCCAGGTGATACAAGAACGCTCGAACCATTTTTAAAATCCATCCACAATTTATATGGTGACATTCCAGAGTATATTGTGGCAGATGCGGGTTACGGAAGTGAATACAACTATACCATGATACTCGATGAATTTGAGAAAACACCTTTAATCACTTATAGTATGTATCTCAAAGAGAAGCAACGCAAATATAAAAACAATCCATTTATTACTGCTAACTGGGAATACCGTGAGATAGATGATTACTATATATGTCCTAACAAAAAGGAATTACATTTCCAAAGTTACAGAAAGAAAAGAGACGGATACGGTATTCAAAGAGATTTTAAATTATATGCATGTGAAGCGTGTGTGGGCTGTCCATTACGAAGTCAATGTATGAAGCAAAGTACGAACCCCAACACAAATAAACGCTTATTTAAAAATTTAACTTGGGACTATTTTAAAGCCTTCACAAATCAACAGCTTTCAGATCCAAAGACGAAACACATTTATCAAAAGAGAAAGATAGATGTTGAATCAACTTTTGGAAATCTGAAGGCTAATTTGGGTTTCCAAAGATTATCGGTTCGCACAAAATCAAAGGTTGAGTGTGAACTTGGCATCGCACTCATGGCAGTGAATATACGAAAACTAGCTAAAATAAGTGTTCGTTTTCGTTCGTTAATAAGAAAAAAGCCGTCAAATTCTAAAAAAATGAATTTTGACGTCTTTTTCTTAAAGGAGCTGAAGTCTATGTCCCAGCCCCTTTTTGTGTATGGTAGGAGAATGCTGTGGGAAGTTAGTTTGACATATATCAGCTACATTAATCATAATGATACTTATAGATTAAACGAAATAGAAATTAAAAAATCCTTGTATAAAATGGTTGAGTTTTTTGACGAAGTTTCATCTCTAGTTGCTTTAAACTTAATGTTCAAGTTTGATAAAAGTGACTTCGAAAAATTAAGTCAATTAAAAGAGTTATATAGTGATTTAGGTTATCCAGTCATTGAAGACAAGTTAGAAAATCGATTGAATTCAATTTATAGGCATAATGATTATTACATACTCCTACTCATCAAGGATGATAAAATTATTGGATTCAGTGGTATGTGTAAAATGTATTTTTATGAATATGATGGAGAATACATGAGAATATTAGCATTTGTAGTTAGTTCAAAATATAGAAAACGAGGATATGGTAAATTATTGTTAAATAAATCAGAAGAATTAGCTTCAAGTTTAAATTGTAAGGCGATAACACTGAATAGTGGTATCACAATGGACAGGAAAAGTGCCCATAATTTTTACAAGCGTAACGGCTATAATAATGGAACGTTAGGTTTTTCAAAACTAATAACTAAGAGCCTGTGAAAGATGTTTATATTATACCTTGCTTTACATTGAGAACCATACAATAGCAATTGCTTATAGTTGTATGTCTCAATGCAAATTACAGTGTGTTATGGGGGTGTGAAAAGCAGAAGAAAAATGAAAGAACGACCGTAAAGTGACATCTTTATGCTGTAAATGTTGAGGTCGTTCTCTAATTTTAATAACTCAAGAGTCTGGAACACAATTCTCACTTCCTTTTGTATGAATGTATACTAGAAAAGTAATAGAGGTGTACAAGGATATGCTCAAGAAGAATTGACATGATTTTTGTTATAAACTATTATTCGATTACAAACGACAACGCCCTCACTTCTTTTTAGGCAGATACGTTCTGATGTGAGGTTATTTTCTACATAATTAGGCAATGCAAAGGAACCCAAACATCTTAACTTACAGCAACAAGCTGATTTGCTTATTGATAGAGGTATAATAAGTAATAACAACCAAATGACTATTAATAAGATTGAGAATGTAGGTTGCTACAAGCTTAAAGAATATGTTTTTCCAATTTTCTAACCTCCAGAAAACCTCTAGAAATATTGGGATATAATCAAGAAGTTAAGCGAAAACCTCTAGAAAACCTCTAGAAAACCTCTAGAAATATTGGGATATAATCAAGAAGTTAAGCGAAAACCTCTAGAAAACCTCTAGAAAATACAAAGGAGTTGATTCAATGAGACAAGAACTGAAGAGAGAAGGGATTGAAATTGAATATAAAAAATCAGAGGATAAATTACCTAAATCTTTTTGGGAAACTTATTCATCATTCTCAAATTCTAAAGGTGGATACATCTATTTAGGAATTAGTGAAGAAAAAGAAGCCTTAAAAATAACAGGAGTAAAAAATATTGATAAGATTTTAAAAGATTTAACAAATCAAGCTAATGATCGCGATTACACTAATTATAACAATATTAAGGAAGACAATATTAGAATTCTAAAGGATGGAGAAGTTGAATATGTAGAAGTATACATTCCTGAAGCTCCTACGTTTAGTAAGCCAGTGCATGTTAGAGGTAATATAAATAATTCATTTATAAGAAGAAATGATAGTGACCAGAAAATGACTGGGGAAGAAATTAGGAGATATTTAAGAGATGCCAATCCAAATAACGACGCAGAATTAATTGACTTTTTTAACATAGAACATTTAGATGTTAAAACGATAAGAAAATATAAAGAATTAATTCAAGACCGTAACGAAGAACTGAATATCCTAGAGATGGACAATTGGGAGTTTTTAAAGAAATATGGGGCTATCGGTATGGACAAAAATACGGGAGAATACAAATTAAAAAAGGGTGCCCTATTATTCTTTGGGAAAGAAGAGTCAATATTAGCTCTATATCCTAACTATCATTTAGATTATAGAAATAGAATACAAGAAACATTAGATACGAGATGGATTGACCGGGTTTCTTCTGGAGAATTAAATAATATAGAACTGAATTTATTCAATTTTTATAATGTTGTTTTAGAGAAATTAGTGAATACTGTGCTTGAAAATTTTCAACTTAATGAAGATACCAAAAGAAGAGAAAGCGCAAAAAGAGATGTAGAGATTTCATTAAGGGAAGCTTTAGCTAATGCGTTGATTCATGCAGATTATGAAGATAATGTAACAATTAAAATAGAGGCATTTAAAAATCATTATGTGTTTAGTAATCCGGGAGAAATGTTGGTTACAAAAGAAGAATTTGCAAGAGGTGGAGAGACCAAAGCAAGGAACACCACTATAGTTACGTTGTTTAGAAAAGCGGGGTATAGTGAACGAGCAGGCTCAGGTGGAATGAAAATATTTCAGGTAGCAACACAGAATAAATTCAGGATGCCTGAGGTACAAAGTAATGAAGGGAAAACAATTTTAAAAATTTGGAAAATAGATTTGATTGATAGCTATGTGGATTTAAGTAAGGAAGAAAAAACAATTATTAGTTATATAGAAAAAAATGGTCTTGTTACGATGAAAGAGTTACAATCTTTAGAAGGATTAACTGAACATATTGCGAAAACGAGAATAAAAAAATTGATAGAAAAAAGAATAGTATCAAAATACGGAGATAGTAGATCAACGAGATATGGTATACAGAGAGACGGAAGTGAACTGATAGCAAGTTTAGAACACGATATTAGAAATATGCAAAACTATATTGTGGATAAAAGCAAATAAATTAATCGATTCGGCCGAGACTTCAAAAAAATAGGTTGAGTATTAGTGATGGGAAATGATAATCAACATTGCCCCTTAAATCGTTAATAGGCAATAATAGCGGTCAACAGTGGAGGTTTGATATACGCATAATGACGTATAGAAAGCCTCTTTTTGTATCTAGATATTGTTGATTAATATCGAAATCATTGAATTCTATGAAAATTTTATATTACGTTTTTATAAGTAGATGATATAAAAAGAAGTGGATTTTGTTGGATAACAAAGAATTAGAATCGCAACTTTTATTAATTAAGCAGTCAATTGATGCTTTTTAGAAGAGTTGGCACCAAATTTATAAACTAAAGATTTGTCTTTACTGTACTAAGGCTACCGAGTTAATGAGATTAAAAAGTAAGACCAAAATTTGTTTGAACTCACAGTGAATGATTTGACTGTAACATTGAAAGAATTTAAATAAAAGTTATGCGAGATTAGGGAGGCCCCACAACTTCCACATCAACAAGTGATTGATATTTTAGAATGTTATAGAAATAGTGATTTGAAAATGTTATTAGGTTTTTAGGCATAAGTACGACTAGCGTGAGATAACAAATTGAAGAGCTAAACGCCACCTACAATTACCTTAGTAGTGGGTATTTTTAAAATCATCATTGCTTTCAATTATTTAGTTAAAGTTTTTAAATAGTAAGCGCTATATCAATTCATTGTTAAAGCAGTAAGGATGTAAGTTGTTGTCAATATAGTCCATCGTTAATCTGAATGGACTGCACTTATTCATAAAACATTGGTAATGGCTATTACTTTGTCATTTTCTTTTCTGATAAATAATATATCCTCTTTTTCTTCTCGATTAAGATTGAAATACTCTGATTTTCGCATTGGCCATGTAGCTAGATACTTTTTAAATTTAAGATTATAATTAAACTCTAAATTTTTATTATGCTCTGACTTTTTATTATTATTGTTTTCAAGGAGTGAGTGAAGATAATCCACAAATTGATGCAGAGGCGAGAGAAGTTTTTAGACTTCTTGAAAGTGGGAACGATGAGTACGAAGCGTTATGGTATTGGTTCCGTGAAGTGTCAATGACGTCCTTTAATGCACTCTACAAACTTTTGGATATTCATTTTGATTACATACAAGGTGAAGCTTTTTATAATGACAAATTAAAAGATACTGTCACATTATTGGAGCAAAAAGATTTATTAAAGCGTGATGACGGTGCCTATATTGTGGAATTAGAGGATTTGCCACCAGCACTGATCAAAAAGAGTGATGGCGCTTCCCTCTATATTACACGTGATTTATCTGCTGTTTTATATCGTACAGCAACTTTTGACCCATCACGTATTTTATATGTCGTTGGCCAAGAGCAATCTATTCATTTTAAGCAGCTCGAACAAGTGACGCATTTGTTGGGATTAAAAACTGTCATAGAGCATGTTCCGTTCGGTTTGATTTTAAAAGGTGGCAAAAAAATGTCCACAAGACAAGGGAAGGTTGTATTGCTTGAAGACATCATTGCTGAAGTGGAAGCGGCAGTTCTCAAAACTTTAGAAGAAAAGCAATCTCAATTAACGAATAAACAAGAAACAGCGAGTGAAATTGCCATTGCATCTGTTAAGTTTTACGATTTGAAAAATGATCGTTTGAGTATCTATGATTTTAAAATTGATGAGATGTTAGCGTTCGAGGGTGACACAGCGCTATATATTATGTATACGTATGCAAGAATGCAATCTATTTTAAGAAAGAGTGGATATGCGAATAACGGCAAGGATAGTTTTCGATTTGAAGAGAACATGTGGGCGATTTTGAAGCATTTGAAATCTTATAATGAAGTTCTAGAGATTGCTGCGGTTAACTATACACCATCTTCAATTTGTCGATATACATTGCAGTTATGTCGCCATTTCAATAGCTATTACAATGTTGAAAGAATATTAGGCAGTGCAAATGAAGCGTCAAAAATGATGTTACTAGAGGTTGTTTCTAAAAATATTGAAGAAGCGATGCAGTTATTAGGTATTAAATTAATAAAAGAGATATAGGGAAATGTAAAAAGCGACTACAGCTTGTACTCTGAAATGATACAAAGCTGTTGTAGTCGCTTTTGTAATTAAAATCTAATTTTATATATCATGTATATGTGTAATGTATTAATGCGCTTCACATGCTTTTCCATCACGGTCTCTATCTAATCGGAGTTGATAGGCAGGGTGGCTAGCTGGAACACCGGCAGGATAAACTTTAGTGAGTTCATCACAGTTTCTGAACGATGTTTGTTGAGGCGCACTATTTTGATTTGACGGTGTGTTGACTGTATTGTTAGCAGGTGTTTGAACCGGTGCCGCATCTTGTGCAACAGAATCCGTTTGTTCAGACCATATGCCTAACTTTTCTTGTTTTGCCAACGCTTCAGCCGCTTTCAATCGATCTAAATATTTAGTATTAGGCGGGTATACATAAGCCACCTTTGCCAATCCTTCTCTAACCAAGATTTCATTGACCATTTTACCATCTACAAATACATAAGCTAAATCTCTACCGTATTTATCTGTTTTAGGACCGACATCATATTCAATTTCAATCTTTTGTGCACTACTCAGCAGAGATCTCGTTCGTTCAGATGCTTCTCTGCCAAAAGGTTGAACACCTAATCGTGGATGCTTCGTTTCAGGTGTATCAATTAATAAATAACGAACTGTTTTTTCTTTGCCTTCAATATTAAACTTGGACGTATCCCCATCAATATGTTTAATAAATATTGCAGCAACTAGATTCTCTGACGTTTTATGTTGATTTTCATCATTGTCAGAGTTATTCTCACTTTTTGATTGCTTTTCTTCAGCTTTTTTATGAGTTTCCGCATCCTTTTTGTCTTTCTCTTCCTTGTTTTTATCTTTCTTATCTGTCTCTTTTTTATCTTTATCTACTTGATGGGTTTTCGTATCATGGGATGCATTTTTATCTTTAGTCGTATCATTAGTTAAACCAACTAAAATAAAAAGAATCAGAAGTGGAATGAAACTGATTGCGTATCTCTTTGCGACAGGTTTTACAGGCAGCTTTTTAAAGTAATTCACAATCATTTTGACAAACAAATAAACATTATAAATCCAAACGAGCAATAATAGAAACATAACAATATTTCCTAACACCTTTTCCCTCATCCTTTCCCTTTTCTTTTTATTATGATGAGAAATTATGTTTGTGTAAACATTTTTTGATATAATATTATGTATTTTGCTCGGAAAATTAAAAATTGGCTAAAGTTCGAATGAGGGGAGAGCAAAGAGTGGTATTTTAATAAGTCTATAATCTTACAATTTGAGGAGAATGTAGAGTGTTTTGAAGCGGTTAAAAATATTAGGAATTACAAATGTAAAGTTTATCAACTTATTCCTTCATCAATTTAGAAAATATGCAACCTTTTGATTCTATAGTGATTTTTATATCATAACTCAAGCATAGCGTTTACAGGATGAATTACGTTTGGAAATATATTATGTTGCCTTCAGTAGTTTTGATGATGTATATTATATTTAATTATAAATGTAAGGAAGGTATGTTATGTCAAATCATTCATAGTTAATGAAGTCTTTTGAAAATGGAGTTTATCATATTGAAGCATTTGAATTATCGGATTTAAGTCAATTTGGTTCATATCCAAACCTCATGAAAGAAAAGTATGAAAAAGGGCTTTACACAAATCATTATTAACTCATTTCTAATGATTGGGATAATGGAATATTTAAGTAAACATGAGGAATGGATTTTAACTGGAATAAAAATATCCGATCCTTCAGTAGATGAAGAAACTTTAATGCAAATTAAGATGATTTTCCACAAAATAAGAGAAAATAGGAATGATTTTTTTCTTTTGAAAGAATATTTATTTTGGGCGTTAAATGAAGGTCCATTTTTATGATGTGTCTTCTTTACAAAAATAAAAACCTATGATTTCAGCACCCCTTTATCAAAAGCCGAGAATACTCGCGACTTTAGCCGTGTAGATGAATCGGTTTCGCTTGAGATATAGCTTTAACTATACTAATCAAGTGACATATGTTAAATCTATATTTAAAACACCTATAAATACGCTTTTTAACATAGACGTGTGTTAAAATTATTGAGCGGTATTTTTTGTATGTCAGAAATCCATTATGGACGTGGATACGTCTACTCTATTCATTATCATCTTGTTTGGTGTGTAAAATATCGATGTGATATTTTGTATGGTCATGTCGATATTGATGTTAAACAGTTATTGAAACAAATTGCTATGGATAATAATACAGAAGAACAAATTAGAAAATATATACAAAATCAGAAAAAGAAATGAGGTGAATCCCCATACTGCAACATAAATCCTATAAATTTAGAATCTATCCCAATCAAGAACAAGAAATCTTAATTATCAAAACTATAGGTTGTTCAAGATTTGTCTATAATCATTTTTTGAGTTTGTGGAATCAAGAATATATGACTACTGGGAAAGGATTATCTTATAATTCTTGCTCTGCCATGTTACCACACATGAAAAAGTCTGAAGAATATTCGTGGCTAAAAGAAGTCGATAGTATTGCTTTACAATCAAGTATTAAAAATTTAGAAGAGAGTTTTAAACGCTTCTTTAAAAAACAAAATATGAAGCCTAAATTTAAAAGTAAGAAAAATCCTAATCAAAGCTATACTACTAAGAATGTAAGTAAGGGTATTCAAATCATTGATAATAAAATTAAGTTGCCTAAATTAAGATGGGTAAGGTTTGCTAACAGTAGAGAAGTTAAAGGTAGAATATTACGAGCCACAATCAGTAAGCGACCTAGTGGTAAATTTTTTGTTTCAGTGTTAGTTGAAGAAGAAATTAATATTTTACCTAAGACTAATAGTAGTGTTGGGATTGACTTGGGAATTAATAACTTTGCTATTTTAGACAATGGAGTTATTTATAATAACAACAAATTTACTTACAAAATGGAACAGAAACTTAAACGTGAGCAAAGAAAATTGTCAAGGAGACGATTACGAGCTAAACAGAAAGGTACCAAACTCCTTGACGCTAAAAATTATCAAAAACAGAAGATTAAAGTTGCTAGATTATATGAGAAAGTTATGAACCAACGTGAAGATTTTTTAAATAAGATGAGTACAGAAATTATCAAAAACCACGATATGATTTGTATTGAAGACTTAAATATAAAAGGCATGTTGCGCAATCATAAACTAGCAAAAAGTATTTCTGATGTTTCTTGGTCTAATTTTGTAACGAAATTAGAGTATAAGGCTGATTGGTATGGCAAAGAAATTATCAAAATAGATAAATGGTTTCCATCTAGTCAAATTTGTTCGGAATGTGGACACAATGATGGTAAGAAACCACTCGAAATTCGAGAATGGACATGTCCTATTTGTCATACTCATCATGATCGAGACATCAATGCTAGTATTAATATTTTGAACGAAGGTTTAAGACTACATTCTATGAGACTAGCTTAAATTAAATAAACAATAACCGTAGGAACTACGGGGATAGCTTGGTAAATAAGAGACACCGCTGTTAGTAAAGAAATATACTTACAAGTATGCTCTATTCCCAAGAATCTCGTGACTTTAGTCATGAGAGGTTCAATTGGTGTGTTGCTATGGGGACTACGTCAACGTGTTGCATTAAATAATGTAAAATGGTTAACAGTAATAGGCTTCGGTCTTTGCAATTTTACCGTGAGTTATTTGTTGCTCTATTACGGGACATTTTATAGTACAGCGGCAATAGTCACACTCATATTTTCAATGAAGTCTATTTTGACGCCTATTCTCATCAGCGTTGTATTTAAAAAATCTATCGCTCCTAAAATTTATATCGGAGGTTTGTTAGGGATTCTCAGCGTCATGGTGATTTTGTATCCTGATTTGAACCATTTGTCCAGCGAGTTCATTATAGGTATTGTGATGGCAATTTTTGGAACCATCACCACTTCTGTAGGGGATGTTTTATCCTTGTTCAATAGTAACAGAGGGACGCACCCGGTTCTTGCAAATGCGCTTGGTATGGTGGGAGCTGTTCTATTTTTACTGCTTTTCACGTTAATCCAAGATCGCCATTATACTTTACCTACAGACGTGAATTTTTGGATAGGTCTTCTCTATTTATCAGTTTTAGCCTCTTTTCTTGCGTGGCTATTTTATTTGAAATTGATTAAAAATATCGGCGCTTCGGAGAGTAGTTACATGGTGGCGATGTTTCCGGCTATTGGGGGAATCGCGAGTGTATTATTGGGTGAATCCCAATTGAGTATCAGTTTAGTTTTAGGCATTGTTTTAGCTTGTTTCGGTGCTTATTTGGCATTAAAGAAAAATAGGGCACTAGACTCATATTAATGTGTTGCATATACACCTAAAAATTTAGATGAGACAATCTTCAAATTTTAGTTGATGATTAAATATTAGTTTAGATGTGTCAATATAAAGTAGCTTTTTCAGCCACTTTATATTGATAGATAGTATTTTTCTACAATCATTTAGTTCCAATTATTCGTTTTCAATTCAATATTCTAGATTATTAAAAATTCGCAAACTCAAAATGTAAAACAAAAACGAGTAAAAGGAAGTTATAAGAAATGAAAAAAATAGTTTAATAAAAAAATCGTTTAAATCAACAGCGTTGTTATAGCCGTTTGGAAAAATATACTGCATCCCCTTTATTAATGGAGCGATAGAGATAATCATAAACAAGAGGATGACACCTAAAATGGTAAATCCAGATGAAAATCTCATAGATAACAATATAGCAAAAAAAATAGCGATAAATGAAATTTCAAAAAGTCCAATTATATTTAGTAAATCATTATAAATTATAATTTTATCTGCGGGTAAGAAATTCCCTGACGCGTAATTAAAATTTTTGATAAAACTAAAATATAGAATTTCAGATGAAATAAATAATAAGATTAAATATAAACCATAAAATGAAAGTAAAGTATGCAATTTTGCGTTCAATAAACGAGATCTCTTGATATCTTTATAAATAATGAGTTTACCAGTATTGTGTTCCTCATAAAAAAGCTTACTAACAAAGTAAGACATCATTATTAGTGGTATTGCAAATTGTGATTGTGCAATTACTATACCATAATAAAAATCTAATCCAGATAGACCATTGTCAATACCACCAATTTGCATGAAATTAGTTGGAAGGAATAAAGTGATTAGGTAAAGAAAAGGATATAAAGAAAGTGCAAGGAAAATTTTAGATGAAGTAAGTGATAGCATATTGTTAAATATACTTTTTTGTAACATATTATTCCTCATTTCTTTCAAAGTAATCGAATGCACTATATAATCCTTGTTTTGGTGTATCAATATGAACAAGATTATAGTGTGAAAGTACAGATTTTAATAATGCATTGTAATGACGAGCGTCATTTGGAATGTATATAACATTTTTTTCTATTTTACTAATTATTGGGAACTCTCTTTTGAATAAAAGTATGTGCTCATTTTCGATTTCTTTATCAACTATAATCTTGAGAAATTGAAATTCATCCAATTGAATTTCATGCAACTGGCCTTCTTTCAAAAAAACAAATCGATCACAAACAGCTTCTAGCTCGTTGAGTTGGTGACTAGATATTAAAAGAGAGATGTTTTTAATTTTCACCCATTTCTTAAGTGATAATATTAAGCTTTGGACACCGTTAGGATCCAATCCAACAAAAGGTTCATCCATTATTGCTAATTTTGGTTCAATAATAAGACACATTGCTAAAGATAATCTTTGTTTCATTCCAAACGAGAAATGTTTAACTTTTTTATTACTTGCACTTAACAGTCCAACCATATCAAGTACTTGATTGATATTCTTTATATACTCTGTTTTATTATTAACATTCAAGAAGTAGCGTAAGTTTTTTTCTGCAGATAAGTGGTCATAATAAACGGTGTCAATCATAATTCCAACATTATCGAGAATATTAGATTCATTAAAGATATTAATATTGTTAATATATACTGTGCCAGAAGTGGGTTTTTTGGATTTTGCAATTATTTTCATAAGTGTTGTTTTACCAGCACCATTCTTACCTAGTAAACCAACTATTTCCCCTTCTGAAACGGTTAAATTAATATCATTTAATATTATTTTATCACTCTTTTTATATATTTTATAAATATTATTTAGTTTTAGCATGGCGATCAACTCTCTTCTTAAAAAATATCATAGATAGAAAAGTTAACGTAAAATAGAAAAGAATTATAAAAACAATTTGAGTAAATGATAATAGATTGGTATTCATTTCAACATAAAAACCGTTGCTTTGATGTGTATATGTAGAGGCAAGCTTAAAAAAATTTGGATTGTTCTGTATAGATTTAGCGGAAATTATGTAATAAATCAAGTTAAAGAAGCTCATACAAAGAATACTTGCTATATTATAAACTTTGTTGCTAAAGCATAAAAGTGTAAAGTTGAGTAATACAGGAATAAGAATAATTCCAAAAATCATTGTAATAATGCCTAAGTTTACGTTGATGACAGACATCAGAATAGATAACAAAATATTCGATATGAGAGAAAGTAAGAGAACTTTTCGTTTTGAAAACAATAAAAACAACCCCAATAAAAAGATATTTAAGAAAATTTATAGACTAATACATTGTATAACCAATGAACTATAACAGCATCCTGTAGTCTATATTTATTTGTTAGGCAATACAAAAAGATGCTGAAAGGAAATTTTGTTAGTAAATTAATAAATAAATTGCCATTTAGATGCAGTATCAAGGCAAATAATAAAGATCCTATTATAATAGATTCTTTATTATTGAAAGACTTCATTAATAAAATGAATATTAAATGACGAAATAAAAATTCTTCTCCCAAAGCAACAACAGCATATTCTACTGTGGCATCTAATTTAACTAGATATAAAGATATAAAGGAGGTGATTGTAAAAAGTACCCCTAACCTTTTAAATTCGAAAACGTCCTGGAATAAAGAAACTAAACTGGTATCAAGTATTAATTTCATAAAAATTGTTGGTATTATTACAAAAGATATTATGAAATTTATAGAAAACAAATATAAATAAAAATGTAAAAAGCTATTGTCATTTAAAAGAGACATTAGCATAATTCCAATATTAAAGAAAAAACTAGCGACTATGATTATTGCACATGATAGCAATATACATTCAAACTTTTTCATTGTATACCTCAAAATTTATTTCAGTAAAAACTAAGGAAATAATAAAAACTAATCATACCTTAATTTTTACTGAAATTAAATAGTTAAAAATCTCTAGAAATACCAATGTTTGCCTCTTCTGCCGAATTTGAAGATCCAAATGTTGATTTCATTAAATGAGAACAAATGCTTAAGAAAATTCATATTTTTCACCTCCTTATAGCTATAAAATAATAAAAAGCATCAATGATGTCAACAACAATATTAAAAATGAAACATAATTTAATCGTTAATGTAGTTGTGAGAGTCTGTGGTCTTTTGAACTAGAGGTTAAAAAATTTATAAAATTAATTATTTTTATATATTATCTGATTACTTAAGTGAGTAAATATAGAATCAAAATTTTAGAAAAACTATTTAGTTTATGAGTTGAACACATAATTCCTATATTCGCTCTTTATAAGTGCTCTGCAAATATCTAACAAAGAATAATGATAAATGAGCAAAGACGTACGAGTGGATTTCATTAATTTGTCTGATAAATTGGCGTAAAATAAGTGGATATACCGTAAGTTTAAAAAAGTGACAAATGAACACGTGAAGTCGAATATGACAGGTTTCATTAAAAGTATACTTACAATGATAGAAAGGGATTTGCTTTGAGAAAGGCCTCGGATGAACTTTTTTCTAGCCATTGATCGACTAATGCACCTTCGACGTGACAAATGAAGCGACCGTCGACCATTAAATATTCGCCGTCTTCGGAACCTTGACCGAGTATCGCGACGTCTTGATGCGCTTCCTTAAAGTGATTGCGCAAAAAGGACTTCATCTCATTGAATGCGGTAATGTAATCGTGGGCCTCTTCGTTTGTAATGCTGTAGGAACTGACTTTCGTTTGACCAGGGACGAGGCCTGTTGTATCAGGAAGGACCGCTACTGGATTGTAAACGGCAATAATGTCTCCTTCATCAGGCGAGAATGAATAGCGACTTAAAATATATTGACTGTTTTGCCAGTGCACCTCTTGATAATCAGGTAAGTCCGCATATTCTAGATAATACGTTTCGAACTGGGCCTCTTCTACTGTTTCTTTATGTAACTTCATGCTGTCGACTGCCTCTAACCATGATTTGACTTCTTCTTCCGTTTTGAAAATACCTACGACTTGCCGTGTGTCATATTGTTGTAATTCTAATAAATACATCGCGCATCGCCTACTTTCGTTAATTTGTCCCTCTATGATGATTGTATCTGTTCAAAGCGTTGTATTCAAAGAGAAATGTGCTGCGATGGTTTGAATCGTACGTTGTTGCAATGAATGGCAGATGTAAATAAAGTTGTGGCACAAGAAAAAGTAGTGAAACCAACGACAGTAAAAGTAGCAAAAGCAGAATAATTGCCAAGTACTGGTTTTATCAAAAGCCGAGAATACGCGCGACTTTAGTCATGAGAGGTTCAAGACAAATGTATCGTTATGGTCAGTATTGATGCTTGCTTCAGGGGCAGCATTGTTAGGGTATAGACGTCGTCGCCAGTCTTAATCACAAGCAGTTTCATATAAATAAAGGAAAGGATGAGTGTAAGAGATTCGTTCTCTCTTTTTTTTATGAAAATGAATAAAAAAATGTGCGGCTCATACTTCAGTCCTATTGTATATCTAAATTTATTTGATATATTTATAAGTAGATAGTACCAAATATACGCCAGTGAGGTGTTGAACATGAAAAGAATAGCTTTTACACTTTTTGCCTTATTGCTTTTGTTAGCTGGATGCGGTGACAAAGACTCTAAAAAAGAAGAACAAGCATCGACTCAAAACAACAAGACAGAAAAAACAGCAGATCAGAAAGACAACCAATCAGAAAAAGATCAGAAAGAAAAAGCAACATCAGAAAAAGAGAAACAGTCGGAGCAAGCAGCAGATACAGATAACAACAAAGATGAGATGAACAGTCAGCAGCAGACACAACAGCAAGGCAATCAGGCACAAAATCAAAAAAGTGGAAATCAAGCTACTGTCAACACTCAACAATTTCCAGCACACCAAGATGTGGGCGAAACGTCTAAAATTGCATTGGCATTTTTCGGCAATGACATCGACCATTACAGCTTAACGCAGTCTGAAATTATGAAAGGTGTGTACGAATATCAAGGCCCGGGTATGACATCGACAAGACAGGTCAACCAATTAACGTTGAAACGTATGCCAGCGATACCTAACGCACCACAAGGGATGAAGTTTTATACTGTTATGCCTGCTAAAGGAAACTTTGCGACAATTATCGGTGTGAATGACAACAAAGTGTTTGTCGGTGGTACGCAAGGTGCACTCGTGGATTATCAAAAACTATTAACAACGGGTAAAGAGATGAACGCACAAAGTTTATATCAAGCGCACAAAAATGACCCGGCGTTAACAACGATTTCGAATAAAATTCAAATTACAAACTAATAGCATATCATGGCGTGTCTCAGTAAGGATGCGCCATTCTTTATGCGTGAGGCTCGTATATCGAGGGAATAAGTTAACGTGTATATGCATATAAACAAACGAAATCATCATAACTTTAAAAAGAGAGGAAAAAATAATGAAAATTATTGCGACAAGCTTATTTGTAAATGACCAAGAGAAAGCAAAGCAGTTTTATACAACACAACTTGGTTTTGAATTAAAACATGACATTGATTTAGGTGGAGCACGCTGGTTAACGGTAGTGGAACGTGACTCAGACAATCCTGTTGAAGTTGTGCTCGAGCCGAATCAAAATCCGATTGCGCAAGATTACCAAACACGTCTATTTGACAGTGGTATACCAGCGACGATGTTCGGGGTTGATGATCTTGACGCAATTTATCAAGATTTAACCGCGAAAGGAATCAAGTTTACGCAAACACCAACGACTATGGGAGAAGTGAAATTAGCCGTCTTTGATGATACATGTGGCAACTTGATTCAAATCATTGAGCAAGTATAAATAGAAATATTTAAAAGCAGATGCTGTAAATGTGACAACAGTGTCTGTTTTTTTGTGAGCAAAATATGTTTTTTGAACTCGCATTTATTAAATATAAGAAATAAAAATGAATGAAATAAGATAACAACAGCTTGAAAAAGGAAAATCATAAAGTTGATAATGATTATCATTGTTGACAATTCAAAAATTAGGGAGTAGGATATTTTTAAATCGGTATGATTACGATTTGCAAAAATTAATATTTATTTTTAAAGGAGATGGAATAACATTGGAAATTGTGCATTTTTCAAAATTTAATCCATCTGGAAATATGACCGTATTAGTCGACTCACAACACGATCCTGCCGATTATGCGAGGATTGCACAACAACTGATGCAAACATCGCATGTAGGATGTGAACAAGTAGGCTTTATTGTACATAGTGAAGGTGACATGTCACATCAACTTGTAATGAGCGGACAAGAATTTTGTGGTAATGGCACGTTGTCATTTATCCATTATTTAAAGGACAGAAAATTACTTTCGGAGTCCTCTTTTCATTTGAAGGTGTCAGGATTGGATGAACCTGTGGCGTGTGCAGTGGATGAAGAACGTCACCTGTACGAAACGACTTTGCCAGAGCCACATGCGATTGAAGCGCAACATTATGTGATTGATGATGTTTTGTTTGAAGGTTTAGAAATTCAATATGATACATACCAACATTTTGTTTGTCCGATTACTGTTTGGTCAGACAAACTCGCGACGTCAGTTGAGGCGTTTGTAAGAACACAACCATGGCCTGAACATCTGACGGCAGTGGGCATGATGCTCTATGATACGTTGCATCAACGTTTGTATCCGCTTATTTACGTACCACAAGTCGACAGTATCATTTGGGAACAAAGTTGTGGTTCGGGCACAGGATCGGTAGGCATTTATGAAGCGTATCGCCATCAGCTAGATCACGTAGAAAAAGAATTTGCACAACCTGGAGGCGCATTGTCTGTCATTGTCGATCGAAAAGAAACAGGTTATACGATTGCGATTAAAGGACAAGTTTCAACGGTGGCCACAGGTTTAGCATACATAGAATAGGAGCTCGGGATGATTAAAATGCAACAGAATACGAACGAATTTGAAACACGTTTGAAGCATTATCAGCAACAGTTTGAGCATTTATACGAGACGATTCAGCAAGGAGAGCGTGCACTGGATGATTTAGAGCAATTGATTGATGAATACAGTGGCTACATCCTTGACGACCAGCCGACGCAACAATATGAGCATTGGCGTACATCTACTTCTGAACAGCAACTGCTCATCAAGCCATTAGCAGATATTACGGCGCGTTGTGTAAAGCTAATGGAGTCGACACGTGCACGTCGATTGATTCACGGACAACTCGGTTCGACGGGATACTTTGATAATATCGAGCATTGCATTTCAGAGGAATTTGGACAGTTCGAGATTACGCCAGAAGATACGGTGCTTCTTGTAGGTTCAGGTGCGTATCCGATGACCCTTGTTCAAATTGCTCAAGAAACAGGTGCACGTGTGATTGGTATTGATATTGATGAAGAAGCGGTGCGTTATGGCCGACAAGTGATTGACATTTTAGCGCCAGACGCCCAGATTGAAATTCATCAAAAAACAGTGGCAGAACTAGAAGCGATTCGAGAAGTGACGCACGTGATTTTCAGTTCGACGGTGGAAATGAAATATGACATTTTAGCAGAACTGTATGATTTAACGGATCATGATATTGTCGTGTCAATGCGTTACGGTGATGGCTTGAAGTCGATTTTCAATTATCCAAAACAAGAAACGCATCCACAATATTGGACGTGTGTCGATGATATTACGCGTTCGGACCAAATTTTTGATATTGCACTTTACCAAAAACGATCAGAAGGGCGTGCGTAATATGGCAAAATCTGTATTGATTGCGGGCACGGGCCCTGTAGCGGTACAACTCGCGGTATTATTCAAACGCCATACACCACACAATGTCGATATGGTCGGGCGAGGGCGCGAGACAGAGAACTCGCGACAGTTTTGGACAGCGTATCAAGCGGCACCTGAATTGGAAGTCCGCGTACAAAATGAGATGCATGCTTCTTTAGCAGGCACAGCATCGCTTGGACAGTTGTATGACAGTTATGAAGCGGTCTTGCCACTATACGATGTGTTAGTGTTGGCTTGTACAGCGGATGCGTATAGTCAAGTCATTCAACAATTGTCATCAGCCGTACGTCAACGTCTTAAACATGTCGTTCTCGTCTCGCCAACGTTCGGTTCGCATATGATTGTGCAACAACAATTGAGTGTCGACCAACCGCAAATCGAAGTCGTGTCATTTTCGACGTATTTAGGCGATACGTGTGTGCTAAATCCAGAAACACCGCATCGTGTACTGACGAAAGGTGTAAAGAAACATTTGTATTTAGGAACGACACATGCGCAATCGGACTTTTCCCGGGAAATAGTAACACTTATGTCTGAAGTTCAAATCCCTGTGACATCCGTATCACACCCGCTTATGGCTGAGTCACGCAACAGTTCATTGTATGTTCATCCAGCGTTATTTATGAATGAACATGCATTGAAAGCTGTGTTTGAAGGGATGACCATACCATTTTACGTATACAAATTATTTCCAGAAGGACCGATAACGATGCGTCTCATAACGGAAATGCGTCAAATGTGGCAAGAAGTCATGGCGATATTGAAACGTTTGAATATCGATACGTTGAATTTATTGAAATTTATGGTGAAAGAAAACTACCCACTTCGTCCTGAAACGATGGATGAAGCGCGCATTGAAGGGTTTGAAACGTTGTCACCCATTGAACAAGAATATTTATTATACGTCCGTTATACCGGCATTTTGATTGATCCATTTTCAGAACCTGATGAAAGCGGAAAATACTTCGACTTTTCGGCAGTGCCTTTCAAACCCGTATTTCAAAATGAGCAAGGGGTTTGGCACATTCCAAGGATGCCGAGTGAAGATTATTACCGGACACAAATGATGCGCGGTATGGCACGCACACTCGATATTGCCACGCCGATGATGGATGCATTGATAGAACGTTATGAAGCGCAACTGACTGCTTTTCAACAGACGCATTCTGGTGACGCGTTATCATCGCAATTCAAAATCCAGTCGTTTGAGGAAGATGTCGCTCGCATTGCCGTATTATTGAACCAAGATGAGTAAAGTGTGTACTGAAACTTCAAATTTTAGAACGTACTTTTAGATTGCTGAACTTGCCCTCGCGTTCCCAGGGGTTTCGTCTCAATTAGCCAACGCTTGATTTGACTGTTACACCAAGGTAGCATTGGCGGATTTTCGACTTCACTTTATTCCCTCGGGAGTCTCGGGTGGTTCTTGCAATCTAAAGGGTTCTAAAAAATTTGAACTTTCTACATTTCAAAGGCTCGCCCTCATTGAAATATAGTCTTTCATATTAAATTTCGAAAATGGGTGCGATTCATGAGGATGAGTCCTAAGTAAGAAACGAGGGCAAGTTCAGCAACACTTGCCCTAAAAGCTTTCATTTGTACCAAAACGCCAGCACGACGAATTGAAATGAGATAAAGAGAGGATATGAATGATTATGAAAAATTTAAAGTGGATTGCCATCTGTGTTGTTTTTATACTCGTACTCGCAGCTTGTGGCAACTCTAAAGCATTAGAACAGAAAAAAGAAGACAAAAACCTTACATATGCCACATCTAAAGATATTGGAGATATGAACCCACACGTATATGGTGGCTCGATGTCAGCGCAAGGCATGGTCTATGAGTCACTTGTCGACCATACGCAAAAAGGGATTGAACCGTTATTAGCTGAGTCATGGGATGTTTCAGAAGATGGTAAAACTTATACGTTCCATTTGAGAAAAGGTGTGAAATTCCAAGACGGGACGCCTTTTAATGCAGATGCAGTGAAAAAGAACTTTGATGCGATTCAAGCGAACCAAAAGTTACATTCATGGATTAAATTATCAACATTAATCGATCGCACAGAAGCGAAAGACGATTATACATTTGTGATGACGTTGAAAGCACCTTATAACGCAACATTGGAAGAACTGGCAATGACACGTCCTTACGTCTTTGTCTCACCAAAATCATTTAAAGATGGCGGTACGAAAGATGGCTTGAAATCTTATGTCGGTACAGGTCCATACAAATTGAAATCTCACGACAAGGATGAGCAAGCGACATTTGAACGCAATACGGACTACTGGGGTGGCGAACCACATTTAAAAACGATTGTTGCTAAAGTATTGCCTGCAGGTGAAACATCATTTTTAGCATTACAAAAAGGTGAAGTGAACTTTGCATTTACGGATGACCGTGGTACAGACAATATCGACAATGAAGCGATGAAAAAATTAACGGACAATGGCGATTTCCAATTGAAGCGCAGTCAGCCGATGAATACCAAAATGATTGTCGCAAACTCTGGTAAAAAAGACAGTCCTGCACAAGATAAAGCGGTGCGTGAAGCATTATGGCATAGTGTCGATCAAAAACGTATTGCGGACAAAATTTTAGACGGTACTGAAAAGCCAGCGTCACAATTGTTCTCGAAAAACGTTCCACATGCGAACATTGATTTACCGAAACGTGATTTTGATTTGAAAAAAGCAGCGGCGTTATTAGACGAAGCGGGATGGAAGCAAACTGACAAAGGTGAAGTGCGTGAAAAAGATGGTCAAAAGCTTGAAATGACGTTATATTATGACAACCATTCAAGCTCGCAAAAGCAAGAAGCCGAATTTATTCAAGCGAAAGCGAAAGAAGTGGGCATGGCGTTGAAAATTGTAGGCGAAACATCTGATAAAGTGGCAGAACGTCGTACATCTGGTGACTATGATTTACTGTTCAACCAAACATGGGGCCTTCAATACGACCCACAAAGTACGATTTCTGGATTTAAAGCAGATACAGGTTATAAAGCGGCCGTTTCAGGTATCAAAGAAAAAGACCAACTGTTTGATGATATCGATACCGCTTTACAAACACAAGACGCAAAAGAGCAAGAACAAAAATATAAAGACATTTTAACAACAGTACATGATGAAGCGATCTTTATCCCGATTTCTCATGGGGGTATGACAGTTGTCGCGCCGAAAGATTTAGAACACATTTCGTTTAAACAATCACAATACGAATTGCCATTCGAACAAATGGATTACAAATAGGGTGGTTCATCGATGGCATATAGTGTGATGAAACGTTTGTTACTGATGATACCGTTGTTGATTGTCATTAGTTTTTTGACTTTTGCATTAACGCATTTATCCAGTGAAGATCCGGCTGTCGTCATTCTACATGCACAAGAAGTTCCTGACATTACGCAAAGTTTAATCGAACAAACGCGTGCTAAGTACCATTTGGATGCGCCATTCCTCGTACAATACTGGGAATGGCTGCAATCCGCGGTACAACTACAATTTGGACATAGTTTCGTAACCGGCGAAGATGTCGGCTTAAGACTATGGCCAGCATTTTTTAACACATTGAAGTTAACGCTGGTTTCAAGTGTGGCGATTATTGTGTTGTCGTTATTGTTCGGTATTTTGACGGCATTGTTGCGTGGAACGTGGTTTGATCGTATGACACGGACGACTGCTTTCGTATTAACCGCTATACCATCTTATTGGCTTGCGGCGATATTAATTATTTTTCTATCGGTTAAATTGAATGCATTACCGACGTCTGGCTTAACAGGTCCTGAAAGTTATATTTTACCTGTTGCGGTCATTACACTCGGTTATACGGGTATTTATTTTAGAAATGTTAGAAGTGCAGTCATTCAGCAACTTGATCAAGATTATGTGCTGTATATGCGTGCGATGGGCGTTCCGATGTCGCAACTTCTCATTTATGTCGCGCGTAATGCGATGCAAGTCGTCGTTTCGATTTTTTGTATGTCGATTCCTATTATTTTAGGTGGTTCTGTCGTCATCGAAAACGTATTTGCGTGGCCGGGTATGGGTCAACTGAGTGTTAAAGCAGTGTTAGAACAAGATTTTCCAATGATTCAAGCGTACGTACTCATCGTTTCGGTGTTGTTTATTTTGTTTAATACGTTGGCAGACGTCATTAATATGTGGCTGAACCTGAAATTAAGGGAGGAAGGCTAATATGATTGTCTTTCAAAGGTTATTAAAAGATACAGGCGCAAAATGGGCATTGGCAATCATTGCTGTTTATATTTTACTCGGTATTTGTGCACCAATTGTGACGCCTTATGATCCAAATGCTGTGAATATCGATGACAAATTTGCCGGCATGTCATTTGCACACTGGTTCGGGACGGATCATTTAGGACGAGATATTTTAACACGCTTAATTTTTGCGTTACGGCCGAGCTTTTTACTCATTTTATTCGCATTGGCATGTTCAGTGTTGATTGGGACGCTATTAGGCTTTATTTCTGGCTACTTTGGACGCTGGGTCGATGCACTTGTGATGCGTATTTGCGATGTGATGTTATCTTTTCCTACATATGTGATGACGCTAGCTTTAATCGGTGTACTCGGCATTGGGCTAAAAAGTATTATCGTTGCACTCATCATTACGCGCTGGGCATGGTTTTGCCGAATTATCCGCACAAGTGTGATGCAATATCGCAACTCAGATGATGTGAAATTTGCACGTACGATAGGCCTGTCACATGCACGGATTATTATGACACACATTTTGCCGCGAACTTTAGCGGATATTGCGATTATTTCAACGAGTTCAATGGTGTCGATGATTTTACAAATTTCAGGCTTTTCATTTTTAGGATTAGGCGTTAAAGCACCGACAGCAGAATGGGGGATGATGATGAATGAAGCACGTAAAGTGATGTTCAGTCACCCTGAGTTGATGTTTGCGCCAGGTATAGCGATTATCGTCATTGTTTTAGCGGTGAACTTTTTATCCGATGCTCTCCAAATTGCAATCGATCCGAAATTGTCGCAACAACAAATGAAACAACGTATTAAGAAAGGGTGGATATAATGGCAGAACAAGTCATGCGTGTGGAAGATTTAACGCTCATTGACGGTCATACGAATCATGTCCTCGTCCATCACTTTAATTTAACGTTACATCGTGGTGAGGTCATTGCGATTATCGGTGAAAGTGGCAGCGGTAAATCGATGACGTGTAAAGCATTACTGGGACTGAACGACCGTAATATTCAGATGAGCGGTGAAATTTGGTTCCAAGGAAAAGCACTTCATGATGCGTCTGAAGCGGACTTTCGAAAAATTAGAGGACGACGTATTGCGATGATTATGCAACAAGGTGCGACAGCTTTTAACCCTTCGTTTACAGTTGGCGCACAGTTGACGATGATGTTGAAGCAACACCGTCCCATGTCGTCACAACAACAGAAAGCGACGTTACAACATTATTTTGACATGCTCGGTTTACGAGATTTTGAGCGTATTTTAAAGTCATATCCACATCAATTGTCAGGGGGGATGTTGCAACGGTTAATGATTATATTAGCACTAGCACTCCAACCGGACATCATTATTGCGGATGAGCCGACCACCGCGCTCGATGCAATTACTCAGTATGAAGTGATTGAAGAATTGCGTGAGGTAAAAGAAAAAATCGGTTGTGCCATGCTGTTTGTCTCACATGACTTAGCGGTAGTGAAGTCGATTGCGGACCAAGTCATAGTGATGCGCAATGGTGATGTCGTGGAGTCAGGCTCAGCGCATCAATTGTTTATACAACCACAACATGCGTATACACAATTTTTGATTGCAGCACGAGATCGTGTGACGCGTTATTACAAATCATTGCGAGGTGATGCGTCATGTTAGAAATCCAAAACGTCACGAAATCCTATCGTAGTGGTGTAAAAAGGCAAAAACGACAAATCGTGAAACAAGTCAGTTTTCAATGTAGTAAAGGACAAAGTATTGCGATTATTGGAGAAAGTGGGAGTGGTAAATCCACATTGGCGCGCATGATATTAGGTATTGAAAAGCCAGATTCAGGGACAGTGATGTTGGATGGTCAACCGGTCTATCAACGTCACGCCCGTCTTGGCAAAATGAGCGTCGTGTTTCAAGATTACAAATCCTCACTGCATCCCTATTTCAATGTGCGTCAAATTCTAAACGAAGCACTTAGTCAATGCGATACACCTATTGACGATAAAGAGGCGCACATGACTGCGTTACTCGAACGTGTTGGGTTAAGTGCAGCCTTTTTAAATAAATACCCTCAAATGATGTCAGGAGGAGAAGCGCAACGTGTCGCCATTGCAAGAGCAGTCATCACGAATCCAGACTATATTGTATTAGATGAAGCGATTAGTGCGCTCGACATGTCGATTCAGTCGCAAATTCTAGATTTATTAACGACACTGAGAGATAAATATCAGCTCAGTTTAATATTTATTACACATGATATTCAAGCGGCGGTCTATTTATGTGAAGATTTGATGATTTTTAATGACGGTCAAATTCAAGAACGTTTAAATAGACACCAGCTGAAAGACCTTCAAAATGACTATACGCGTGAACTTTTTGAAAAACAATTTATGAACTAGGAGGCTATCGTATGAAAGGTGCACTCGCTTGGCCTTTTTTGAGATTGTATATTCTCGCACTTTTTTTCTTTAGTGCCAATGCTATTTTGAACGTCATGATTCCGTTGCGCGGACATGATTTAGGTGCAACCAATGCGACAATCGGTATCGTCATGGGTGCCTACATGTTGACTGCCATGCTTTTTCGTCCATGGGCAGGGCAGGTCATCGCCAAAGTCGGTCCAATCAAAATATTAAGATGGATTTTAATCATAAACGGTTTTGCACTGATTTTATATGGTTTTACAGGTTTAGAAGGGTACTTTGTTGCACGTGTGATGCAAGGGATATGTACAGCCTTTTTCTCCATGTCATTACAAATCGGGATTATCGATGCGTTACCTGAAGAAGATCGTTCACAAGGTATTTCCTTATACTCACTCTTTTCTTACATACCAGGCATTATCGGACCAATGATTGCAGTCGGGATATGGCAATTGGATAACTTGAGCTACTTCGCATTGACGATGATCATTATCGCGATTACGACAGGTGTGGTCGGTTTTAGTGCGACGCTTCATGGACAAGATGATACAGACACGACGCCTGCGCAACAAGAAAAGATGCCATATGGTGCGATGACAGTGTTCTTACAGTTATTTAAAAATCCGTTTTTATTGAAAGCAGGGACGATTATGCTCGTTGCCTCAATCGGATTTGGCGCAGTGGCGACGTTTATCGTGTTGTACGTTAATACGTATCAAGTCGGTCACGCGAGTCTATTTCTAGCTGTACAAGCGATTACGGTCGTATTTGCACGTTTCTTTTTACGTCAATACATTCCTTCAGATGGACGCTGGCACGTTCGTTTTATGTCAGGTGTCCTCGGATTATTAACTGTAGCGCTGTTATTCATTGCAGTAGGTCCTTATGTTGGCGCATGGATACTTTATATAAGTGCAGTCATGATTGGCCTGACACAAGCGATGGTTTATCCGACGTTAACGTCATTTTTAAGCTTTAAATTACCGAAAGTTGGACGGAATATGTTACTCGGTCTCTTTATCGCAACAGCTGACTTAGGTGTCTCACTCGGGGCTGCATTAATGGGTCCTATAGCAGATATGGTCGGCTATGCGAATATGTATCTCATTTGTGGTATTTTGATGGCATTCATTACACTTATGAGTATTGAAAGAAGACCGCAGTTTATAGAAAAATAATGCAAAAAATAAACAGGCTAGGATGTCATGATATGCTCCCTCCAAAGTGGACATTGAAAAAATGAAAACTTTGGAGGGAGCATTTCAAGTTTCCCTGGCCTGTTTTTTATTTTTCAGAAATACACCTAATCAGTTATCGAAAATTCGAAAAATTCTCTGCAAGTATTACTGTGTATCAAATTTAATATTATAAGATAACTCAGAATCCACGATATCTTTATCCAGTGCGCCATTCCATTGATTATGGTAATTCAATGGTTGCTCAGAAGCTTGCCACACTTCAAAACTTTCACGGTCATCCCATAATGAAATCACGACATAATGATTTTGTGGGTCCAAGGGTCTCAAAACACGTAGCGATATGAAGCCATGTACATCATTCAAATAAGCTGTGCGACTTAGAAAGTGTTCCTCAAATATTTCACTTTGATTCAGATTTACTTTAATATAATTTAAGACACAAAAATGATGCGGTGTCAGTTCGCCTGTTGCTTCTATAGCAGTATATGTTTTGGCATCATTATTTTTATATATGGTCACTGTCGTCCCATCTTCTTCAATTTGATAAAGAAGATCTTTATGAGAGAGTATCATGCTTTATACCTCCTTATACATATTAACAAATACCCGTTATTTCACATTTTAATTGCATAAATTAAATTTATCGAAAATTAAATTTTACAATTTTCTAAATTAAATGTAAAATTTAAAAAACAAATATTAAATTAAAACCGCTACATGCCGGCATGTAGCGGTGAATCAACATCATATGAAAAGTATAAGGAGATGGCATATGATTAAAAAATTTTTTAAATGTCACATTTTATGAGCTAATCTTTAATTTGAATGCGCACTTGTCTGTTCTTTTCGTTCGACAGCAATACTCCATAATAGAAAAACGAGTCCAATTAATGTGAGCAATGGCGCAATTAAACTTAGACTGGCGATTGGGAGTGTGCTGACAACAAGTCCACCGATAAAGGCACCTAATGCATTACCGATATTAAAGGCAGATTGATTGAGTGTACTGGAAAGTGTCGGTGCTTCTTGGGAAATGAGCGTACTTTTGTATTGTAATGAAGGGCTCATGCTAAAGCCAATAAAACCGAAAAGAAAGACGCCGATCACCATGATTAATGGATGGAACTGAATGAAGTAGAGCAGTCCAAAGTAAACAGCAAAAATAATAAAAATGCTCATTAAAGCTTTGTTTAAATTCCAATCTGCAAGCTTTCCACCTACAATATTACCAATTGTCACGCCGACACCAAATACAATCAGAATAGATGAAATGAATTGTTCAGGAATGTGGGTCACATCAATGAGTACAGATGAAATATAAGTAAAGTAGGCGAACACACTACTAAAACCGAACAATGTCACACCGAGAGTTAACCATAGTCTTTTTTCTTTTAAAATGCGTAGTTCATCTTTAATTGAAGCGGTACGAGTTTCTTTTTGCATCGGGACAAAAATCATAATGCCGATGAGTGCAATGACGCCAATGATAGCAATGATTAAAAATGTCATGTGCCAACCGAATTTTTGTCCGATTAATGTACCGAATGGCACGCCGAGAATATTGCTCAGGCTGAGACCCATAAACATTAATGCCATCGCACTTGCACGATATTGGCTTGCGACCATACTTGCAGCTAAAATAGAGCCAATGCCGAAAAATGAGCCATGCGCAAGTGATGTGACGATACGACTGAGCATGAGTGTTGTGTAATTCGGACTAAGACCGCCGAGAATGTTACCTAGAATAAAAATGACCATCAGTAACATCAATAACGCTTTACGGTTAAGACGGAAAGTGAGCATCACGACGATAGGGCCTCCAATCGCGACACCTAAAGCGTAACCAGTAATCAATTGTCCTGCCTGGCTCACAGACACATTTAAATCATTAGCCACGTTAGGAAGTAAGCCCATGATGACGAATTCAGTCATTCCAATCGCAAATGCCCCAATCGCTAACATCCAAATTGCAATAGGATATTTCTTCATAATGGATCCCTCCTGTTTTCATTTATTTTCATAACGGTGATTATACACATGCCATTTTGCCAATACAACCCATTTGCAACAAGTTTTAATATAATTAGTTTCGGTAAGTCGAAAAGTAATGCAACAGGGAAATCAATTTGAGAAAGCAGTTATTGAAAAATGTGACCTCATGTTACTGGACTTTTGTCGTGTCGAGCCAATCAAACATAACATGTGCGTTTAATTAGCATACAGAAGTGGAAAAGAGACAAGATTAAAACGATGATAAAGAGAAAGGAGTATCGAGATGATCAATATCATTTCTGCGATAGGTTCGATTGGTACGTTTATTATGGCGCTGTTCTATTTTATTTCCGTCACCGTGCAATTGTATCAAATGAAAATGAGCTTTTTGCCTGCACTCGGATTTAACCAAATTTTGATGACACGTGATGGAGAAAAGCTAAAACTTAGAAATACATCATCACATGAGAAAGAAAATGACCAGTGGGGCGATGATTATTTGAAATTATTTAACCTTGGTGCGGGTGCGGCTAAACAAATCAAGATAGAAGTGTACTTGGACGAAGAAGACGTGTTACAGCGTAAGTATGTCAGTATTTTACCGAGCAAAGAAAGTTATCTTCTCCCTATTAACAAGGACGTATTTGACGAATTAGACAGCACCATTGAGAATAATGGCTACGAATCCAATCTCCAAATTAAAATACAATATCAACATAACGTGAGCCGTAAAGTACAAACGCTTTACTTACAAGGACATATTGATAGCTTCAACCGTTACGATGAAAGCTCCGTTTATGAATTACAATTTATCCAACCAGAAAATTTAAATACAAAAGAATAGTTTGATATGTGCAAGGGTAATGCGTCCTCTGTGGCGGCATACCCTTGTTTTTAAATGAATTCAAACAGCACTAACATTGTTAAAATCGCAAATGATAGCATAGGTTTGGCTACTGCAGCATTTAAATTAATGTGGTTGCTTTAACTTCCAAGTGCTGTATTTTCTCAAAATCATATCGAATGCGAGATGGAAAAATTTAGGACTTGAATCACGTAAAGCATTTGAAGTGAATTATTATGGTTTAAACCACTTTGGATGGTGGACAGACATTCGCGATAAAAAAGGCAATTCTTTAATGTCTGAAGTGATTCGTCATGTCAGTGAGCATGGTTATGCAACAGATGGTAGTTCTGAATTAGAAAAGCAAGAGAGCTGGAACAATACACTTAAAAAAGCGCGTGACGTCCAAGCGTTAGATGCACAAACAGTACCGAATACGTATTTGAAATATTACTTCTTCCCAACACAAGAAGTAGAACATTCGAATCCAGAATATACACGTGCGAATGAAGTCATGGATGGACGTGAAAAGTTTATCTTTACGCAATGTCAAAATATCATCGACAAAGGCACAGCGAAAGATACGGAATTAACGGTTGATGAGCACGCGTCATACATTGTAGATCTTGCAAAAGCGATCGCATACAATACGAAAGAACGTATGTTAATGATCGTTGAAAACCAAGGTGCAATTATTAACTTTGATCCGACCGCAATGGTAGAAGTGCCTTGTATTGTAGGTAGCAATGGTCCAGAAAAGTTAGTCGTTGGCGAAATTCCACGTTTCCAAAAAGCGTTAATGGAACAACAAGTCGGTGTTGAAAAACTCGTTGTAGAAGCATATGAAGAAGCATCGTATCAAAAACTATGGCAAGCAATCACATTATCAAAAACAGTACCAAATGCGGCAGTAGCGAAAGCGATTTTAGATGATTTAATTGAAGCGAACAAAGCCTACTGGCCAGAATTGAAATAAGCAAAAATAAGGAAGTCTGGGAGCGTCAATTTTCTCAGACTTCCTCATTCAAATATTCCAATCCAAGTGTTGTAACTACCTACATTTCACTAAGCCTGCTTTGATTTTGATAGGCGAGCAAGGTGTAAATGGTCTCCAAATGCGGTGTGTCCAACTGATGAGCTTCGGCACGTCGATAAATGTAACCTTGTATCGCTTCTACTTCTAAAGGGTATTGATTCATCGTATCGTAATACATACTTGTCCCCATTTCATCAGGATAACCTGCATAAATATTCATGATTGATGTGACGAAATCTGCATCGAAATGTATCCCTTCCGCACGTGCTACTTGTTCTCCCTCTAATAACAATTGACGGCAAAGTTCAGCCATCTGTTCATCTTTAAGTACACGGGCAGTATCGCGTCCGAGTGCAGTGACAGTATTGATGCCAAGATTGACAATTAATTTATACCAAATCGCTTGTTGAATATGAGGCTCCAACACGAGTTCTAATTTTGTCGCTGAGAATGCTTGTGCGAGTTGCTCTGTGACCGCATCAGATTGGAGGTGAAGCTTGTAATCTCTAAAGTGTGTCACATGGTTGTCTTTTTTCTGACCACTTACATAAACGACTGCTTGATAGGCGCGATAATCTTTCAATTGCTCGAGCATACCATAGCCATTTTGTGCAAGAATGAGGGTTGTTTTGTCGTGTGTGAGTTCGGGTAGTTTGGAAATAACACTCGCCAATTGATGTGTCTTCACGGCGATAAAAACTAAATCAAACGGTTGTGTTGCTTCTTGGAGTGCATTCACGATGAGTGTGCGAGTTGTCTGATCAGCATAATCTTCAAATGTTAAAGTTTGATGACGACGTCCGAGTAGTGTGACTTCGTATTGATGAGATAAGGCAACCGCGATAGAAGTACCCACTGCACCAGGGCCGATAACAGCAATTCGAGTCATTGGATATCACCTTTCTTCTGTTTTTAATTTAAGAATTTTTGTTTCACATATGAATAAGCTTTAATTTATTATGTTTTAGAAAAGTTGTAAAGTATGTAATGTGGAATGATTTAGAATTACGAATGATTCAGTGAAGTTTTGTCAAAGACTATTCATAATCATGAGAACTATTCTATAAAAATCAAAAAATCAATGGAAAATTCAGGTGACTTGATTTACTATTGATATAATAAAAATAAAGGGTGAAAGAATTGAAAACTTTAAATCATATTCAACAAATGAAGCGTGACGGTGAAAAAATTTCAATGGTGACCGCTTATGATTACCCAAGTGCGAAACAAGTTGAAGAGGCCAATATCGATATGATTCTAGTAGGAGATTCACTAGGCATGACGGTATTAGGATATGAAAGCACAGTCGATGTGACACTTGAAGATATGTTGCATCATAGCCGTGCTGTTCGTCGTGGTGCGCCCAATACATTTGTTGTCGTCGATATGCCATTTGGTTCAGTAGGTATCGATGCCAAAACAGATATTGAAAATGCGATTCGTCTTTATAGAGAAAGTCGCGGAAATGCTTTAAAAGTAGAAGGTGCACATTTGACTGACTTTATGACACAAGCAACACAAATAGGGATTCCGATTGTCGCACATCTCGGTTTGACACCTCAAAGTGTTGGTGTGTTAGGTTATAAAATGCAAGGCACAACGAAAGAAGCGGCACAACAGCTGATTGAAGATGCTCAAGCAGTTGAACGTGCAGGCGCGATTGCATTAGTACTTGAAGCGATTCCGAGTGATCTCGCCCAAGTCATTTCAAAAAAATTAACAATTCCAGTGATTGGTATCGGCGCAGGTAAAGGGACAGATGGCCAAGTGTTGGTATATCACGATATGCTGAATTATGGCGTGGATCGTCATGCGAAATTCGTGAAACAGTACTGTGACCTCTCAATTGGTATCGCTGCGTTAGAAAAATATAATGAAGAAGTTAAAACAGGTGTATTTCCGTCTGAAGAATTCACATATAAAAAGCAAATTATGGATGAGGTAGACGCATGACACAACGTATAACATCAATTCAAGAAATGCAACAACTCGCAAGACAATTTCATCGTGAAGGCAAGTCAATCGGTTTTGTGCCGACGATGGGGGCGTTACATGATGGTCATTTAACGATGATGCGTCAATCGACTGAAGACAATGACATCACCGTGATCAGTGTCTTTGTCAACCCATTACAATTCGGTCCAAATGAAGATTTTGATGCCTATCCACGTCAAATTGATGAAGATGAGGCGATGGTCAGTCAAATCGGTGTGGATTATGTCTTTTATCCAACAGTAGAAGAAATGTATCCAGGTGAAATCGGTATTCATGTAACAGTTGGACGTTTAGCAGAAGTATTAGAAGGCGCGCTACGTCCAGGTCATTTTGATGGTGTTGTGACAGTAGTGAATAAGTTATTTAACATTGTTCAACCTGATGTCGCATACTTTGGCAAAAAAGACGCCCAACAACTCGCAATCGTAGAACAAATGGTCCGCGATTTTAATCACCTCGTTAAAATTGTCGGTGTCGATATTGTGCGTGAAGCGGATGGATTGGCGAAAAGCTCAAGAAATGTTTATCTGACAGCTGAAGAACGACAAGAAGCAGTCCATTTACGTCAAAGTTTAGCACTCGCACAATCGTTATATGATGAGGGTGAGCGCGAAAGTAGCGTCATTATTAATAAAGTGACACAATATTTAGAGACCCATACAAGCGGTCAAGTTCAAGAAGTTGCAGTTTACAGTTACCCCGAATTAAGAGAGCAAGCACACATAGAAGGACGTATTTTTATATCATTAGCAGTGAAGTTTAGCCAAGCACGGTTAATCGATAACATTATTATTGGAGATGAAACAGAGAAATGATAAGAACCATGATGAACGCGAAAATTCATCGTGCACGTGTCACAGAAGCCAATTTGAACTATGTCGGTAGTATTACGATTGATCAAGACATTTTAGATGCAGTTGATATTTTGCCGAACGAAAAAGTAGCGATTGTTAACAATAATAACGGTGCACGTTTAGAAACATATGTCATTGCGGGTGAACGCGGCAGTGGCAAAATTTGTTTGAACGGTGCAGCAGCGCGTCTCGTCCAAGTAGGCGATGTCGTGATTATTATGACGTATGCGCAGTTGGATGAGACTGAGTTAAAATCACATTCCCCTAAAGTGGCAGTGATGAATGCGCATAATGAAATTGTAGAAATGATTCAAGAAAAAGAAGATACAATCATTCTTTAAATATAAAGCAAGAAACAGGGCTAGGATAACGTTATTCCTAGCCTGTTTTATTGGATGATATTACATAAAAAGAGGCAACCGCATAGGATTATCTCGTATATCTATATCAAATAGAACTTTTTATAGATCTATCGTAATTTGTTGAATTTTATTGACATCTGCCGTGTCGCTCATACGGTGTTCTTGTAGTTTTTTATTTAACTCTAAAGTCATGATGTCTTTATCACTATCGCCTATTTTGATGACAATTTTACCGTTATTTGAGTCGTTTTGGTATAAGCCATAATCTTTGATAAGCATTTTTCGAAGTTTAAAGTCTAAGTCTTTTAAAGACACTTCTTCTTTGTTTATAGAAAGGTCGTTTGTGTGAATACTTGAAGTTTAACTCACCACTGTTTCTATTAATTACGATGTTAGGTCTTTTCACATCATCGTGGTATGTAAGTCAATTCGTTTTTGTAGCGCCACCAATTGATTTCGTCACGGCGCTTCTATCTGTTTCCTCTGGCACTACAAAAAGGTCTAAATTTGAATACGGTTTTTCTTTCTCCGTATATATAGATAAGTCGCTTCCTACTAATGAAAGTTGAACTTGAGTTTGTTGAGCCGCAACTCGGTCTTGATAACGATGCGTGTCAACATATGGGTTCACTAATGATTCGGCTTCTCTGACATGATTACGTCGAATAGCCCGTTTTTCTCTTTCTGTGTAACTAGATGTATCACTTTTACTTAAACCATACAAATAGCCTGACTTTTGGAAAGTTGTCGATTCATCAATATCAATAACAAGGCTTTCTGTGCAGATCGTTTAAGTTTCTTCAGCTACTTGTTGAGGTGCCTCTGACGAGTGTGACGCTGACTGTTCTTGTTGTAAAACACGTGCCTCGACTTGTTCAGGTTTCTCCTGGACATTTTCCTTTGGTGCTGTCACTGTTTCAGGTGTTTGTTCATCATTGCCAGTTACTGAAGGTTTAGTGTTACGCCCTTGAAATACTTCGAATGTTGTTTCCTCTGTCATTTGTGATGCAGCAGTCATTGGTGTATGTACTGTTGTTTCAATGCTCTAGGGTGTCTTAATTTTTTGTCTTCTTTAGCCTTTTTAGCATCTTCTCTAAGTTTATTTTTTACTTCAGAATCTTTCTCATGTTCCTCTGTCAAACTGACATCAAATGGAACAACTGCAATTTTTTATGACGAATTATTGACAATAAATAAAAAAATTAATGGACGAACCTATTTTTAATTGTCAATTTCGAATTATTATGACATACTTTTATTTAATTAGTATGACATATTAAAAAGAAAGAGGTGCGCAGTATGACAAAATATGTTTATGCATTTGATGAAGGTCAGAAAAATATGAAAGATTTACTTGGCGGAAAAGGGGCCAATTTATCAGAAATGAAGCGTTTAGGTTTGCCTGTTCCTGATGGTTTCACATTAACGACAGCGGCATGTATTGAATATTTAGAGCGTGGTGAGCAGTTGTCTGATGAAGTGAAAACCCAATTACAAGCACAGTTAGAGGCATTTTCAGCGCGCACGAATAAGGCGTTCTCTTCGGATGAAAATCTGCTGCTCGTTTCAGTGCGGAGTGGGGCTAAAATCTCGATGCCGGGTATGATGGATACGATTTTAAATTTGGGGTTGAACGATGAGAATGTTGAAAAGCTCGCACGTAAAACGAATGATGCACGTTTTTCATACGATTGTTATCGTCGTCTATTACAAATGTTTGGTGAAGTTGTATATCACATTCCGATGTCTGCTTTCGATACATACTTCGATAATTACAAAGAGACGCACGATTATCAAAATGATGCAGATATCCCAGCAGAAGGTTTGAAAGAGATATGTGAGCACTTTAAAACGGTTTATATTGAAGAAGTGTACAAACCCTTCCCACAAAATCCACTTGATCAGTTATTAGAAGCGATTGAGGCGGTATTTAAATCTTGGGATAATGACCGTGCACGCGTGTATCGTGACCTGAATGACATTCCACACAACATTGGAACAGCTGTGAATGTACAAGAAATGGTGTTCGGTAATAGTGGGTCGCAAAGTGGAACGGGGGTTGCCTTTACACGTAATCCTGTCACAGGTGAAGCAAAATTGTTTGGTGAATATTTGTTAAATGCACAAGGTGAAGATGTGGTGGCAGGGATTCGCACGCCTCAAGATATTGCGACATTACATGAGCAAATGCCGCATGTCCATGAACAATTTGTCTCTGTTGCAGAACAACTCGAACAACATTATCAAGATATGCAAGATATTGAATTTACGATTGAAAATGAAAAGCTTTATATTCTACAAACGCGTAACGGTAAACGTACAGCGACAGCGGCGATGCAAATTGCTGTTGATTTAGTAGAAGAGGGTGTCATTTTGAAAAAAGATGCGATGACCAAAGTGGACGTGAAATCAATCGACACGTTATTACATCCAACGTTTGAAGCACAAGCGTTAGAAGCGGCGACAGTCATTTCAAAGGCAGGTTTACCAGCGAGTCCAGGTGCAGCGACGGGTAAAATTGTGTTTTCTGCAGAAGAAGCGAAACGTCAAGCTGAGGCAGGCGAAAAAGTCATTTTAATGCGTCCAGAAACGTCACCGGAAGATATTGAAGGGATGATTGCGAGTGAAGCAATTGTGACAACACATGGTGGAATGACGTCTCATGCCGCTGTAGTCGCGCGTGGTATGGGAAAATGTTGTGTGACAGGCTGTGCGGACCTTGAAATTAATACACGCGAGAAAACAGTGACATATGCCGATGGTCAGTTATTTGAAGGTGATGAAATTTCTGTCGATGGTGCACAAGGGGATATTTATGCAGGTATCGTGGAGACGACAAGTGCCGAACATAGCGAGGCGTTTGAACAATTTATGCAGTGGACGGAAGAGATTGCGCGTCTAGATGTTCGTATGAATGCCGAAACAACGCCTGATATTGAAGCAGGTTATCAGTTCAATGCGCAAGGTATTGGCCTTGTCCGTACAGAGCATATGTTTTTCGGTGCAGAACGATTAGTAGAAATGCGTCGTTTCATCTTATCCTCAGACGATGAGACGAGAACACAAGCTTTAAATCGTATTCGCACATATCAAACAGAAGACTTTGAACAAATTTTCCGTTTATCAGGAGAGTGTCCAACGATTGTGCGTTTACTCGATCCACCTCTTCATGAGTTTTTACCTAAATCTGAAGAAGAAATTGAAAGTGTCGCACAGCAGTTAAACATTTCTACTGCACAGCTGAAGCAACGCATGGCAGAATTGCATGAAACGAACCCTATGTTAGGTCACCGCGGTTGCCGACTCGCGATCACATATCCAGAATTGTATGTTATGCAAGTCGAGGCGATGATGAAGAGTGTGGCACAATTGAAAACTGAGGGTATTGCATGTCATCCAGAAATTATGGTGCCTCTCGTTTCTACTGTGGCAGAATTCAAAGTGTTAAAAGCACAAATTCTTGAAGCGATTCAGCAAATTGAGACAGACACGAACCAATCACTCCATTATTTAGTAGGGACGATGATTGAAACACCACGTGCTTGTGTTATTGCGGGTGACCTTGCGAAAGAATGCGACTTTTTCAGCTTTGGTACGAATGATTTAACACAGCTCACTTTCGGCTTTTCTCGTGATGATGCCGGAAAATTTATTAATGACTATTTGAACCAACATATTTTAGCAGCCGATCCATTCCAAACTTTAGATGTTGACGGTGTGGGGGCACTCGTTCGAAATGCGTCAGAACAAGCAAAAGCCGCAAACCCTAATATTAAAATTGGTGTCTGTGGCGAGCTCGGTGGGGATCCGAAATCAATCCATCACTTTAACCGTATGGCGATTGATTATGTGTCATGTTCGCCATTCCGTGTACCAGGTGCCAAGTTAGCGGCAGCACAAAGTGTCGTTGAAAGTGAGGGATAATATGGCAACACCGCAATTGACCATTTATATCATTTCAGATTCATTAGGTGAGACCGCACAACGTATGGTGCACGCGGTGATGAGTCAATTTCCGAAGCTGACACAGATAGAAATGAAGAAATTTTCATTGATTGAAAGCAAGGAAGCCCTTCTTAACGTGTTAAAACTCGCCAAAGAACGGCAAGCGATTGTCGTGACAACGTTAGTGACGGATCATTTCAATGCATTGGGGCAAGCGTACGCAGCAGAACATCAAATTCCATACATTGATTATATGTCACCGCTCATGCAGCATGTTCAAGCCACAACAGGACACGTGCCTGTGAAGGAAAAAGGGAAAATCCGTGAATTAGATGAAGACTATTTCAAACGGATTGATGCGATAGAATATGCAGTCAAATATGATGACGGCAAACATTTCACGGATATTGAAGAAGCGGACGTCCTCATCGTCGGCGTTTCCAGAACGTCTAAAACACCATTAAGTATGTATTTAGCGAACAAGGGGTATAGGGTCGCCAATATTCCGTTAGTACCTGAAATCGGTATCTCTTATGACATCATAAAAGACAAAAAAATGAAAGTCATCGGTCTCACCGCAAGCCCCGAATACATTATGAGCATTCGAACAGAGCGTGTTAAAGTGCTCGGCATGAAAGGGAAACAAGCCTATTACAATGATTTACAGCGCATTAAAGCAGAACTTGCCTACGCTGAAGAAGTTTTTAAGCAGCTTAATGCGACAGTCATTAATACAGAATATCGCTCCATTGAAGAATCCGCATTTTATATTGAAAAGATTTTACAAAAATAGCGGTTTGGTGATGTGAACGAGGACTGATTCAATGTCACTGTAAGACGTAACTTGTCCTCATCAATGGAGATAGGATGGGAATAAGGGATTTAAGTTTCAAAAAATGAATAGAAATGCTAATCTTAGTATGTTTAATTTTAGATAAGCGATACTATTTGAAAAGTTTGTTAAAGAGATTGAAAAAGTAAAGGCAAAGGAATAACAAAAGAATAATGAATCGTTTTCAATTCGAGTCCAGTCAATCCTTTAATAAGGGGTGAACAATGGCATTTTCTAAGCTATTATTAATGCGCAACACTCTAAAAAAGCCCTCAATATTCGATTAAATGAATTTTGAGGACTTTTTCAGAGCTGGGCATATGCTATTTCAATTCTATCTACATAAGCACCTCAAATCTAATGACCTGACATCCGATCTAAGGCAAGATTTAACGCCAACACATTAACATAATCATCATACAAACTACCATGATGGGCTTGGTTAGAAATGAGTTGATTAATTTGTTCTGTTGATAGGTTTCTGCGTTGTGCAATGCGTGCGACTTGTTGTTTCGCGTTGTCTACAGTAATATCCGGGTCTAAACCTGAACCGGATTCTGTAACGGCATCAATAGGTGTATGTCCGTTTGTTTGTTTTAAAGCTTCCACTCTCTTTTGAAGTTCAGGATGCCCGTTAGAATAGTTATGACTACCAGAAGCGACACCGTTTTCTTTTATCATGGTTGAATCCATATTATATTTTACAGCACTCACACGGCCATGAAAGTATTGGGGTTCATCCCACTGTTGACCAATCAACTTGGAACCGACGACGTGATCATTCTGTGTCACAAGGCTACCGTTCGCTTGATGATGAAACAACGTCTGTCCGACTGCAGTGACAGCCAGCGGAAAGATGAGACCGCATAAAATCATTGTCATCACAACGAGTCCTATACTACTTCTTATCGCTTTCATATTCATCCTCCTATATCCACCATTGAATCAAAAGATCGATTAATTTAATGCCAATAAAGGGTACAATCATACCGCCGAGACCATATACCAACATATTTTTCATCAATATCGTTTCAGTCGATGCCCCTTTAATGCGCACCCCTTTCATCGCAATAGGAATCAACAATGCGATAATGAGTGCGTTAAATATTAAAGCTGAAACAATGGCAGATTCAGGGGAATGTAACTGCATAATATTTAAACGACTCATTTCAGGTATCGTGACCATCATCATGGCAGGTAAAATGGCAAAATATTTGGCAATATCATTCGCAATACTGAATGTTGTCAATGCCCCTCTCGTCATGAGCAACTGTTTACCGATTTTGACGACTTCCATTAATTTCGTTGGATTGGAATCTAAATCAATTAAGTTTGCGGCTTCTTTTGCGCTTAATGTCCCTGAGTTCATCGCAAGGCCGACGTTTGCTTGTGCCAATGCAGGTGCGTCATTTGTTCCATCTCCTGTCATTGCAACGATATGCCCTTTTTCCTGTTCTTCTTTAATGACTTTTATTTTATCTTCTGGTCTACACTCTGCTATAAAACGATCTACACCCGCTTCTTTCGCAATAGTAGCTGCTGTCAATTCATTATCACCTGTGCACATCACTGTCTCGATACCCATTTGACGTAACTCTTGAAAACGTTCCACCAATCCTTCTTTAATAACGTCTTTTAAATAAATTACACCTAAAATCGTTTGGTCCTCAACAACAATTAAAGGCGTACCCCCTTTACTCGATACTTCAGTCACAAGCGTTTCAATATTAGAAGGCACAACGCCACCTTTTTGTTTAATATATTTAATCATACTATTCGGCGCACCTTTAAAAACGGCATGGTTTCCTCTGATGATGCCACTCATACGCGTTTCTGCTTTAAAAGGTTGATAGTCTCCTTTAACTTCATTCGGTAACTGAACAGAGGAAGCTTGCGCCAAAGTTACAATACTTTTGCCTTCAGGTGTATCATCATAAACTGAAGTTTCATAAGCTGCGATGAGCAATCTGTCATACCATTCTTCACGAACGGGCATCAGTGATTCTGCTAAACGATTACCATAAGTAATTGTGCCAGTTTTGTCTAAAATTAATACATCTACATCCCCACATGTTTCTACAGAACGCCCACTTTTAGCTAATATATTAAATTGTGTAACACGGTCCATTCCTGCAATACCAATGGCTGAAAGCAAGCCCCCAATTGTTGTAGGGATCAAGCACACTGTCAACGCAATCAATGTTGCAATAGGCACATTGAGCTTTAAATATTGTGCAATAGGATAAAACGTTAAAATAACAACTAAAAAGATAATCGTTAATGTAATGAGTAAAGTGAAGAGCGCAATCTCATTCGGTGTTTTTTTACGTTGTGCACCTTCGACTAAGGCAATCATTTTATCTAAAAACGTAGATCCTTCTTCACTATCCACTTCAATAATGAGCCAATCCGATGTCACTGTTGTCCCACCGATAACACCTGAGAAATCTCCACCCGACTCTTTAATAACCGGTGCAGATTCACCTGTAATAGCAGATTCGTCAACCGTTGCAATCCCTTCAATAATTGTGCCATCTGATGGAATTGTTTCTCCAGCATTAACCAAAATACGATCACCACGTTTTAATGCCGATGCATCAATGGTTTCGTGTTCTTCATCATTAATTATACGACGTGCAGTCATGTTTGATTTCGTTTCACGCAGACTATTTGCCTGTGCTTTACCTCGTCCTTCAGCAATCGATTCTGAAAAGTTAGAAAACAGAATAGTCAATAATAAAATCACAAAAATCGTAAATAAATAAAGCCGCGACATCGCATCATCTGTAAAAATTTGCGGGACAATCGTCATAATCAAAGTTAAAACCATCCCTACCTCTACAACAAACATGATTGGATTTTTGATGAGATATGCAGGGTTTAATTTAATAAAACTCTCTTTGATGGCTTGTTTGACAATCGCGCCATTCAAAACATGAGATGATTGATTCATTCAATATATCCTCCTTTATTTCAACGATAAAAACTCTCCAATAGGTCCAAGTAATAATACGGGTAAAAATGTCAAACCACTCAATAAAATAATGAAAATAGTGAGCGATACACCGAAGAAAGGTTTGTCAATAGCAACAGTTTGATCATCTTTTTGATATGCTTTTTTATTCACTAAACTTGAAGCAATCATAATTTGTAAAATGATGGGAACATAACGTGCAATCAACATGACCATACCGGTTGAGACATTCCAGAACGTCGAATCGTCTGCGAGTCCTTCAAACCCAGAACCATTATTGGCCGACGACGATGTCATTTCGTAAAGTGCTTGTGAAATACCATGAAATGAAGGATTTGTTATCGCATCACTCGCGCCCGGAATAATAAATGCGCATGCAGTCGCAACTAAAATCAATATCGGATGAATTAAAAATGTTAATGCAATCAGCTTCATTTCCCGTCCTTCTATTTTCATTCCTAAATAGTTTGGTGTTTTCCCAACCATCAAACTACAAATAAATACTGTCAATAAAACGAAAATCAACATATTCATTAATCCAACACCTTCACCACCAAAAATGGCGTTAAGCATCATTAACACTATAGGTACAAAACCTCCAAGCGGTGTCAGCGCATCATGCATATTATTGACTGTACCTGTTGTAAATGCTGTTGTGATGGTCGTGAAAAGTGCTGAAAGCCCAGGACCAAATCTGACTTCTTTGCCTTCCATATTCGGTCCGACCACACCTAAATGCGATAACACAACGTTACCTTTGTACTCTGAAATAATGGCAATTGCGAAGAAAACTAAGAAAAATAACAGCATTGTTCCAAATATGACATAAGCGTGCGCATGAATTTGTTTACCACTTTTGGTCAACATTCTTCCAAATAAAAAGACAAGCGCACCAGGAATCAACATCATACTCAACATTTCAATATAGTTCGACCATACAGTCGGATTTTCAAATGGTGTTGATGAGTTGGCGCCTAAAAAGCCTCCCCCATTTGTACCGATATGTTTAATGGACTCTAATGAAGCGATAGGTCCATATGCAATTTGTTGAATTTTTCCTGTTATTGTATGAATCGTCAAATTGCCTTTTAAAGTTTGTGGTGTCCCTTGACTCACCAAAAATACACTGACAATAAATGACAGTGGTATTAAAACACGAACAATAAATCGCACCATATCTTGATAAAAGTTGCCAATAATATCTGTCATTCCTGTTAAACGACGCAACATCGCAATACAAACCGCGTAACCTGAAGCGCTAGACGTAAACATCAAATAAGTGATGACCATCATTTGTGTTAAATAGGTCAGGCCAGATTCCCCAGCGTAATGTTGCAGGTTGGTATTCGTTAAGAACGACACTGCTGTGTTAAATGCCAACGACACGGATTGATTTAAATTATGGTTGGGATTTAAAAAGAGCCATTGTTGAATGAGCAACAGTACGAACGTCAACGCGCCCATCAGTCCATTAAACAATAGAAAATGTTTCAGGTAAGTCTTACCCGACATGTGCTCTAACTGCGTCCCTAAAACTTTATAAATGCCTTTTTCAACACCTAAAAACACTTTATCTGCGGGTGTAGGCGTTAATAATGCCACACTGTATAAATACCGACTTAATAAAAATGCACATATAAAAAAGATGATTAAAAAGATAACGACTTCCATGTTTTCCCTCCATCAATAGCTGAATTTAAAACTTTTCACTGTAAATTAAGGCATAGACTAAATAGCCGATTAATACGATGACGATCAAACCTAATATGCTAATCATCTCTGGACCTCCTCCTTATTGCAGAAATTATTATATAAAAATTTCTATAAGGGGATTATTAATATTTGCATCGTTTTATTAAGAAGTTATTAAGATAAATAAAAACGTATTTTTTTATAGAAAATGTAAGATTTGAAGTTTATGATGAGTGAGAAGAGGTGAAAAATATGGCGCGTAATCCAACGATAAAAAGAGGCTCATTAACGATATATCTTGGTTATTCACCAGGTGTAGGTAAAACTTATGAAATGTTATCCAATGCTATCGATGCTTACCATGAAGGCGAGGATATTAAAATTGGTTATATCGAGCCGCATCAACGTAAAGAAACCCAAGCGCTTGCTGAACAATTGCCGACCATTCAAACGAAATCTAAAAATCACGGCAGTCATACATTCCAATATTTAGATGTCGATCAAATTATTGAGGACGACCCAGATATTGTCCTAATAGATGAATTAGCGCATACCAATATTTCAAAAGAGCGACATGAAAAAAGATACATGGATATTGAAGAAATTCTTTGCCATGGGATTGATGTTCATACAACATTAAATATTCAGCACATCGAAAGTTTGAGTGAACAAGTGGCGTTACTGACGGGAGTCAAAATTAAAGAGCGTGTCCCTGATCAATTCATTATGTCGAGTGATGCGATAGAGGTCATTGATATTTCACCTAAACAACTCATTAATCGACTTAAAGCTGGGAAAGTGTATAAAAAAGAACGCCTTGATACGGCATTCACTCATTTTTTCACTTATGAGAACCTTTCAGAATTACGAGAATTAACACTACGAACCGCCGCAGATATTATGAGTCAAAAAGAACATCTCTATAAGAAAAGCATTGATATTACGCCCCATGTCGCTGTAGCAATTAGTGGGAGTATAAGTAACGAAACCGTGATTCGAGAAGCCCGTCGTATTGCCAATCGTGAACACGCACAATTTACAGCTGTTTATATTGATGTTTTTGATCATGAAGGCAAACACTATTCCAACGAAAATCAAGTCCACCAAAATTTAATGCTTGCACAATCGTTAGGTGCAACTGTAAAAGTGATATATGATAATCAAATTGCATCGGGTCTTGATGATTGGTGTAAATCTCAGAAAGTGACCAAGCTTGTGATTGGCCAACACATACGCGACAAATGGAATGAAATATTCAAACGTCCTTTGATTGACCAGTTACTTGACTTAAAACATCATTATAAAATTGAAATTGTACCGATTAAGCATATTCAAATGAAAGCCAAGCACGAACGACACAATCAAAAGATTGAACAAAAACGTTGGACTGTTGATATTTTTAAAATGATCACCATTCAAACTATTTGTGTCCTTTTGGGGTTGTGGGTTTATAGCGCAGATAAAGGCGAACAAGACACCATCATTCTCCTATTATTTTTATTAGGTATTATCGTTTTAAGTATGTGGACACAATCGTACCTCATCGGTTTTTTGGCGGCGATTTTAAACGTATTTGTCTTTAATTTCTTTTTTACTGTACCAAGATTTACTTTCGAAGTTTATCGTTTTGATTATCCTATCACATTCACTATTAGTATTATTGTCAGCATCGTCACGAGTGGCTTATTAAAGCAAATTAAACATCAATATATTGTCACGAAACATCAACTGTATCGTACAGATATCCTGTTGCAATTTAATGATTCAATCAAACAAACGTATACGATTCCTGATTTATTGGTTAATGCAAGACATCAAATACAGCATCTGTTAAACCAAAATGTAACGATTTACTTAGTTGAAGATGAGAAAATTTCAAAAACGATTCCAATTCAAAGTCCACATGCCGATTATTCTCGACATCAACAAGCATTGAGTTGGATTATCAAAAATCAAAAACGCGCTGGCGCTACTACGGACACTTTTCCGGGTATTCAATACTTATTGATACCGATAGGAACCAATCCTGTAAAAGCCATCGTGTCGATACATTTTTCTGACGTGCAAGTGATTGATTCTTATGATAATTCTATTTTAGAGTCTATGCTTAATGAAATTTCACTTGCAGTAGAAAACTTGAGTTTACTTCGTCAAACACGTGAATCGATGTTACGTGCTGAGCGTGAGGTGACTCGCTCTAATTTCTTACGTTCGATTTCACATGATATTCGAACACCTTTAACATCGATTATTGGTAATTTAGATGTGTTATTACTCTACGGCAAAGAGATGCCTCATCCAGAACAACATCAGTTGATTTCACGTTCATTTGACGAAGCTCAATATTTACACATGCTCGTTTCCAATATTCTATCGCTCACCAAACTTGAGCATTCAAATATGAAATTAAACCGCCAGCTCTACCTCATTGAAGAATTAGTCGAAGAAATCGAATCAGTATTAGAGCGTAGACGTTTAAACCATCAAGTTAAAGTTACGGCATTTCATGATATTTGTTTTGTAAATATTGATAGCAAGCTCATTTTACAAGCCATCTTTAATTTAATAGAAAATGCTTTAAAACATACGCCTCCTGAAACAAAAATCACTTTAGCTATCAGTAAAAGTGAACAGCAAATTTTGTTTGAGGTCATTGATCAAGGTTTGGGACTATCTGATGAAGAACAACAAACAATTTTCCAACCTTTTCATAAATATCAGCTTTTCAGAGATAACAAAAAAGACAGTATGGGACTCGGCCTTTATCTTGTTCAATCTATCTTAGAAAAACATGACAGTCAGTTAAAATATCGACAAAATGAGCCGCATGGGAGTATATTTTATTTCAACTTACCTTTTGAAAAAGACACAAATTGAGGAGTGAAGTGCCGTGAATATAAAAATATTAGTGGTAGAAGATGATGCGGCGATCACCCATTTGCTCGACGTCTCATTAACCCTTGATTACTATGAAGTCATCACTGCGACAAATGGGAAGGACGCTGATTTTCAAATACGTTCTAAAGCACCAGATATCATTTTGTTAGATTTAGGGTTACCCGATATCGACGGTTTGGAATTGATTAAAATGATACGGCAAACTTTCGATATTCCTATTATTGTGATCAGTGCACGATTGGATGAACAAACGATTGTTGAAGCGTTGGATAACGGTGCGAATGACTACATGACCAAACCGTTTAATGTGGACGAATTACGCGCACGTATTAGAGTGGTGCAACGATTGGAAAATATGCAGAATCAAAAAGAAATTGTGTTTAAAAATGGCCCTTTAGTTGTGTCGTATCAATCTAAAACGGCCCAAATTGATGATCAAATGCTCAATCTGACGCCGCATGAATTTACCTTATTGGAATTGTTGTGCCGTCACGTAGGTAAAGTGCTAACGTATGATACGATACTTAAAGCGATTTATGGTTATGTGAATCAATCAGAAATGCCGAGCTTGCGCGTACATATGACGTCGTTGCGCAACAAATTGAGTCAAGCCCATCCCGAGTCGAAACAACTCATTATTACGCGGCCTCGCATCGGTTATCAAATGCAATATTGGCAATAAAGCTGTTGAAGCATGCCTTTTGAAAAAATTAAAGCTGGGACAACTTAATGCCCCAGCTTTTCAATTTTATTACCGTATTTTACGATTTTGTTGTTTATTAGGTACGACGAAATAAAGGACCGCAAAAACAACTATTGAAATAAACGTCACTGCTGCTGTGATGGTCGGACTTAAACCAAACAGAACCGACGACAAGACACATAGCGTACTCACAATGATGCCAATTAAATAAATACGTTCTTTTAATTTTTGCGACATGACTTCTCACCTCTTTTACAACTTAATCATATCAAAATACAACATCGTTTCAATACTAAACTTTTGATGAAATACTATAAAAAAGTGGTCTTTCATTGTCGATAACCTATGAATGTGTTATATTGCAAGATGACTTAAACGATTCAACGTATTAAAGTGAAGAAAAAGAGAGGATGAACGGTTTTGTCGCAACGGTCACAATGGAAATCGTCAACCGGCTTTATTTTAGCGAGTGTTGGTTCTGCGATTGGTCTAGGCGCGCTATGGAAATTCCCTTACATGGCGGGAATGTTCGGTGGTGGCGCATTTTTATTCATGTTTTTAGTCTTCACGATTTTAGTAGGCCTGCCACTACTCATTATGGAATTTGCGGTCGGTCAACTCGGTCGTACGTATACAACAGAAATATTTGGTCAATTAACAGGGCGCAAATGGTTAAACGGTATCGCTTGGATCGGTAATATAGCGGTTTTTGTATTGTTTAGTTTTTACAGTGTGATCGGCGGTTGGATTATCGTCTATCTCGGTTTTGTCCTTGCGCAACTGTTCCGCATTGTGCCGACACATCTTCACGATTTGCAATTTCAAGACATCATTAGCCAACCGTTCTATGTCGTCACGGGGCAGGCGATTTGTATTGCTTTAACATGTGGTATCGTCATGCGTGGTGTGCAACAAGGGTTGGAAAAAGCGTCAAAATTAATGATGCCATTACTATTAGTCTTTTTAATCATCATCGTAGTGAAAACATTATCGCTTGATGGGGCTATGGAAGGGGTACGGTTCTTATTCCAACCTCGTGTCTCTGAAATCAATATGGCATCGATGTTATTCGCCTTAGGACAGTCCTTTTTTGCGCTATCACTAGGGACGACAGGGATGATGACGTATGCCAGTTACGCTTCAACAGACATGCCGATTAAAACATCAGCAGTGACGATTTTAATGATGAATATTGCGATTGCGATTTTAGCAGGGCTTGCGATTTTTCCAGCATTAGAAACTTTCGGCTATCAAGCGAAAGAAGGACCTGGCTTATTGTTTATCATTTTGCCACTCGTCTTTGAAAAAATGCAGTTCGGTACGTTATTCTATGCGATTTTCTTAGTGCTCTTTTTATTCGCGGCACTCACATCTTCTATTTCACTATTGGAGCTAAACGTGTCGAACTTAACGCGTAACGATAATCGTAAACGTCCAACGATGGCTTTTATTATCAGCTTAGGTGTTTTCATTGTCGGTGTACCTGCTACACTATCATTTGGGCCACTCAGTCATATTCAATTTGGTGCTGGTTCAATTTTTGATAATATGGACTTTGTCTTTTCAAATATTTTATTACCTGTCGGCGCCTTAGGTTCAACACTAGCGATTGGTTATGCGATGAAAAAGGTACGTTTGAAAACAGGTTTTGGTAACGATCCTCTGAAATTGTTTACGATATGGTACATGTTTATTCGATACATTTTACCGGTTGTCATTTTACTCGTTTTGATTTTGCAATTAGTATAACAATCGTTTCATTCATGTTCATTCAATTCAGTTATACGCATTTTTGATGACCGCCATGGGTTTGCTTGACTAGTATGAATACACATAAAAATAAAGAGGAAGTGACTGGGAAAACGCAAATTGTTCCCAAGTCCCTTCCTTTTTATTTTGGACGTCACATTATTCGTAACAGCGGTCGCCATCTAATGCGCTATGTTGGGCGAAATGGCACAAATCATGAATCATGCGTTCGCGTAGTTCGGTCTCACGCACAGTTAATTCCAGGCCATGTGCTTCCAAAATATCGAGACGTCCCATCCAAAAAATCATGTCTAAAATGTGGTACGCCGACGCATAGTTCGGATGATCGCCACGAGCCCAATTGAAAGTCGCTTGCCAAGTCGGAGTCACTGCTGACAATGCTTGATACAGTTGTTGAAACGGCGCTTTGAAATGCCAATTCGTAATAAGGTCACGCTGTTGTTGAGCAGTTTCAATGTCCTCAAGTGGTGGCACAGGCCCTCCTAAACGTTCAAGTACACGTTGAAATTGACGCGGGGCTAATTTTTTTTGTTCATTTTTAATATAAATGTCACCCTCAGCTGTCGTGTGGCCCAATAATACAGGGACATTGACATGGCGATAGTCTGGTTCGATATCGTCTGTGGCAATCGGTTGGTATAACAATTCTAAACCTTTCGATGGACCATACTGCATTTGGTGTCTCGCCATTAACGTTAATATCCCTTGTGCATCAAGTTCATGCCAAGATGTGGACGGATCATACTGTGCTTTTAATGCTGCAAAGGCGTCTGCTTTATCGGATGCGACTTGAGGAGATTCCAAATGTAAAATCCCGCTTAACATAACCGCATTTTTAATCCAAAGCTGCACTGTCGGCATGCGTAACATGGCCGCAACACTCATCGCGCCCGCGGATTGACCCATCAAAGTGAGGTGATTTGGGTCTCCACCAAAATGTGCAATGTTTTCACGCACCCATTGCAATGCACAAATTTGATCTGACAAGCCATTATTCGCATCCCATTCCGGATTGATTGCGGACCAGTCTAAGAAACCAAGTGCCCCTAAGCGGTAATTCAACGTGACGACGATGACAGATTCGCGCTTGACGATTTCATGAGGGTGATACAACGCTTGTGCGCTATGACCATTCACAAAACTCCCCCCATATATGAATACGATGACAGGCAATGGTTGGTGAGATGGTGTTGCAGGACGCCAAATATTTAAAGTGAGACAGTCCTCACTCTGCGGGTAGTCTTGCATGTGTGTATCAAAAAAGGACTCTAGTGAATTCGGTGGCTGAATCGGGACAGATCCAAATGAAGTCGCTTGAAAATCTTCTGGCCACGTTGACAACAGTTGCGCATGTTTAAAACGTAATGCGCCAATAGGTGGCTGCGCATAAGGAATGCCTTTAAATACTTCATAATCGGTATGACGTTCACCGTGAATCGTGCCGTGAGGTGTATGCAGTTTCATTAATCTCTCCCCTTTGCATTATGAAATGAATCTTATGGTTGCTTTCATTATAACGTAAATACGCCTTTCTGGTATGGGAGAGGAATGTATATGAATAAGGTGACAACGGTGTTAATGAGCACATAAAAATTTGATTGCTCATCTACAATTGTATAGCGATATATCGATTGCTTTTTAGATAATTTGTATTTTTATAGTGATTTGCATTGAAACCGACACACATTTATCTTATAATTCATATGTATTAACTAAGAATTAGACGGTTGAAATGAGGGAACAGTGTTGAGAAATTTTGACTTGATTGGCCGGACACCGCTTGTACAACTCGAGCATTACAGTACAGAGCGCGTCCAAATCTTCGCCAAACTGGAGATGCACAATCCAGGGGGCAGTGTGAAAGATCGGTTGGCCAAGTATTTAATCGAGCATGCGATTCAAGAAGGTAAGCTTCAACCTGGGGATCAAATTGTGGAAGCAACGGCAGGCAATACGGGGATTGGATTAGCCATCGTTGCCAACCATTATGACATCACGTGTGTTATTTTTGCGCCACAAGGATTTTCAGAAGAGAAGATTGCCATTATGCGAGCACTCGGCGCTGACATTCGTCGTACACCGCAAGCAGAAGGGATGCTCGGGGCACGACAATGGGCTCAAGCTTATGCTGATGAGACGGGCGCTTATTATACGAATCAGTTTGAAACGCTTGATAATCCTGCTGCGTATCGAGATACATTGGCAGTTGAACTGATTGAGACGCTACCGGATTTAGACTATTTTGTTGCTGGTGCAGGTTCGGGTGGCACATTTGCAGGTGTGGCAGAAGTACTTCAGTCACATAATGTGAAATCGATTGTCGTCGAGCCACCTGGTTCAATTTTAAGTGGTCAAGAAAAGGGGCGTCATGATACAGAAGGCATTGGCGTAGAAGTATGGCCACAATTTTTAAAACAAGAATGGATTGAAGCGGTCGAAGTGGTACCTGACGAGGTCGCTTTTCAACACGTTAAAGACTTGGCACGTTACGAAGGCATATTAGCGGGGAGTTCTTCAGGCGCTGCTTTGGAAGGCGCGATTCGAGCAGCGTCCCGATTAGATCAAGGAAAAGTAGTAGCCATTTTTCCTGATGGTAGTGATCGTTATATGTCGAAAAAGATATTTCAATACGGAGGAGATTTAAATGAATAAAAAAACATTATTGATCCATTGCGGTAATACTACAGATGATTATACAGGTGCTGTGACGACGCCGATCTATCAAACGAGTACGTATGAACAAGATGCGATTGGGGAGTTAAGACAAGGCTTTGAATACTCACGTACAGCTAACCCAACACGTTCATCACTCGAGTCTGTGATTGCTGATTTAGAACATGGGAACTACGGATTCGCATTCGGTTCAGGTATGGCAGCCATCAGTGCAGTCATCATGTTGTTAGACCAAGGTGACCACATCATTGTCGGTTCCGATGTGTATGGTGGCTCATATCGTGCTATGACGCGTGTTTTCACACGTTTCGGTATTGAATTTGACTTTGTAAATACAACAGATGTTCAAAATATTGAAGAAAAAATCAAAGACAACACGAAAATGTTATTTATCGAAACGCCATCAAATCCACTGTTACGCATTACTGATATTCAAGCAGTGAGTGAAATCGGCAAGCAACACAAACTCATTACTGTCGTGGATAACACATTCATGACACCTTACTATCAAACACCATTGTCACTCGGTGCAGATATCGTTGTCCACTCAGCGACGAAATATTTAGGTGGTCATAGTGACGTTGTAGCCGGACTTGTCGCAGTTAAAGATGCGTCACTTGCAGAACGTATCGCATTCGTCCAAAACTCAACGGGCGGCGTATTAGGACCTCAAGACAGCTACTTGCTTATTCGCGGGATGAAAACATTAGCTTTACGTATGGAACAAATCGAACGTAACGCATTAGCTGTTGTCGAAATGTTGAATCAACATGACAAAGTGACGAAAGTGTATCACCCAAGCCAACCATCACATTTAAATTATGACGTGCATCAAGCGCAAGCAGACGGCACAACAGGCATCATCTCATTCGAAGTAGCAGATGTAGAAAAAGCGAAGCTTCTTGTGAAACAAACGAAATATTTCACCTTAGCAGAAAGTTTAGGTGCAGTCGAAAGTTTAATTTCTGTACCAAGCTTAATGACACACGCATCTATTCCGGCTGACATTCGCGCAAAAGAAGGCATTGCGGATGGTTTAATACGACTATCATTGGGTATTGAAGATACAGATGATCTTGTAGAAGATTTAAAACAAGCACTTGATCAATTTTGAACCTCTCATGACTAAAGTCGCGAGTATTCTCGCCTTTTGATAAAATCAATCACATTCGACAGCGTCATGCCATGTCTCGCTTTGAACATGGTATGGCTTTTTTATTATGCGCACCAAATGAAAATGACCATCGTGGGTGCCCAATTTATATTATAATAGGTGGTAAGAGAGTTAAACGGAGGAAAAGCAATGTCAATTACTGAAAAACAGCGCCAACAACAAGCGGAATTACATAAAAAATTGTGGTCTATCGCGAATGACTTAAGAGGGAACATGGATGCGAGCGAGTTCCGTAATTATATTTTAGGGCTCATTTTTTATCGTTTCTTATCGGAAAAAGCAGAAGCAGAAGTCGCTGAAGCCTTATCAGGAGAAACACTGTCATACGAAGAAGCGTGGGCAGATCCAGAATATCGAGAAGACTTAAAAGGTGAATTGTTAGACACAGTCGGCTACTACATCGAACCACAAGATTTGTTTAGCACAATGGTGAAGGAAATTGAAAACCAACGTTTTGATATCGAACATTTAGCGCAAGCCATTCGCAAAGTGGAAACGTCAACACTCGGTCAAGACAGCGAAGAAGACTTTATCGGGCTATTTAGTGATATGGATTTAAGTTCGACACGACTGGGTAATACTGTTAAAGATCGTACAGCATTATTAAGCAAGGTGATGGTGAACTTAGCGGACTTGCCATTTGTACATAGCGACATGGAAATTGACATGTTAGGCGACGCATACGAATATTTAATCGGACGTTTCGCGGCGAGTGCAGGTAAAAAAGCAGGCGAGTTCTATACGCCACAACAAGTATCGAAAATTTTAGCGCAAATCGTCACGTTAGGAAAAGAGAAGTTACGCAACGTATATGACCCCACATGTGGATCAGGTTCCTTACTGCTTCGTGTCGGTAAAGAAACGCAAGTGTACCGTTATAATGGACAAGAACGTAACAACACAACGTACAACTTAGCACGCATGAACATGTTGTTGCATGACGTCCGTTATGAAAACTTTGACATTCAAAACGACGATACACTCGAAAATCCAGCCTTTTTAGGTGAGAAATTCGATGCCGTGGTAGCCAATCCACCATACAGTGCGAAATGGTCAGCCGACAGTAAATTCAATGACGATGATCGTTTCAGTGGTTACGGCAAACTCGCACCGAAATCAAAAGCGGACTTTGCTTTTATCCAACATATGGTGCACTATTTAGATGACGAAGGAACAATGGCAGTCGTATTACCACATGGGGTGTTATTCCGTGGTGCAGCAGAGGGTGTCATTCGACAATATCTTATTGAAGAGAAAAATTACTTAGACGCGGTTATTGGCTTACCGGCAAATATTTTCTACGGCACAAGCATTCCGACGTGTATTTTAGTGTTCAAAAAATGTCGTAAATCAGACCAAGACGTGTTATTCATCGATGCATCTAACGCATTCGAAAAAGGTAAAAACCAAAACCACTTAAACGACGAACACGTTGAAAAAATTATCAACACATACAAAAACAGAGCAACCATCGATAAATACAGCTATGCCGCAACATTACAAGAAATTGAAGACAACGACTACAACCTCAATATTCCACGCTACGTCGATACATTCGAGGAAGAAGCATCAATTGACCTCGACCAAATTCAACAAGACATCGTGAATATCGACAATGAAATCGCGCAAGTCGAACAAGACATCGAGCGCTATTTGAAAGAATTAGGAGTGTTGAAACATGACTCATCCAAATAAAAATGTGCCGGAGTTAAGATTTCCTGAGTTTAGTGACGAGTGGGAAGAGAGAAAAATAAGTGATTTTTTAACAGAAAGCATGATTGAAGGAAACAAAGGAAATGATGCTAAAAAATTGACAGTAAAATTATGGGGAAAAGGTGTAATTCCTAAAAAGAAAGTTCATAAAGGTAGTAGTAATACCCAATACTATTTAAGAAAAAAAGGACAATTAATGTATGGTAAGTTGGATTTCTTGAATTGTGCATTTGGTATCGTGCCTCCTCACTTAGATGGATATGAAAGCACTATTGATTCTCCTGCTTTTGATTTTATAAATGGTGACCCTAGATTTGTTTTAGAAAGAATAATGCAAAAATCTTTTTATAAAAAGTATGGTGAAAAAGCAAATGGTAGCCGAAAAGCTAAAAGGATAAATCAAAAAGACTTTCTGGAGATGCTATTATATAGTCCAGCTATAAAAGAACAACAAAGAATTGGTGACTTCTTCAGTAAACTCGACCGTCAAATCGAATTAGAAGAACAAAAATTAGCATTGTTAGAAGAGCAGAAAAAAGGCTATATGCAAAAGATTTTCTCACAAGAACTTCGATTTAAAGATGATAATGGGGAAAATTATCCAGAGTGGGAAGAAAATTTATTTAGAGATTTCACTACTACATTTAGTGGTGGGACACCAAAATCAACGAATAAATCCTTTTATAATGGGAGTATTCCCTTTATACGCTCTGGAGAAATTCAAGGTTCGAAAACAGAACTTCAAATTAATGAAGATGCGATTTCTAATTCTTCTGCTAAATTAGTTAACAAAGGTGATTTACTATATGCTTTGTATGGAGCAACCAGTGGAGAAGTTGCTATTAGTAAAATAACTGGGGCTATAAATCAAGCAATTTTATGTATTAAAACAGAAGAATCAAAATCATTTTTGTTGTATTATCTTAAATACCAAAAAGAAAATATTATCAATACTTATATTCAAGGAGGACAAGGTAACTTATCTGCAAGTATTATTAAAAATCTGAGTATAAAGATGCCTATTTACAAAGAACAACAAAAGATAGGTGATTTCTTCAGTAAACTGGATCATCAAATTGAATTGCAAGCACAAAAAATTAACCTCTTCAATCAACGCAAACAAGGCTTACTCCAAAAGATGTTTGTGTGAAGTTTAAAGATAGCAACGAATCTGAGATATATTGTCTTAGGTTCGTTTTTTATGTCGTCATCCGTTTTAACGCGAAAGATTGTCGTCGTTTCGAATAGTGATGAGGGCAATCAAAACCACAAACCACAGGGAGAGGACAAGTTAAACAAAATACTGTGTCAATAGCATCAAAAATTTTTATGCCCTATCTCCATGCGCGCTCTTATTAATTCATTTTTATAAGCATGAAACTAAAATATCAAATAATAATCATATGAAAATGTTATAATTTTGATATGTTGTCGGATTGGTTCCTAGGTTTATATATGATGGAAGGTTGTGTGGACGATTTTTCAATAGGAGGCGTGATGAATGAATATGATTAGAGTCATACATATCGTAAATGTTTTGAATTATTTATTTTTAATTGTAGGTGGACTTATCTGTGGGCTATCGATGTTGGCTCTTGGTGACTTGTTATTATATTTTGAGGCAACGTCATTAGCTGCTGGCATATTTTCACTGTGGCATCTGAACTCAGACGATGCAAAGTTAAGAAAAGTGGGCTTAATTTGGTTTATCGTCAATATGCTTAATATATTCGTTTTGACGCCTTTGATCATTTTTGTATTATTTTTCGGATTAGGATTTTAACGACTGAAATATCATCTTGTAATGTTGAGTGTAATGGTGAAATAGGTCGTATCAATCTTTATTATTATGCATAAGTTTCCTTCTATAAATGATATTGATGTGCTCATATATCTCGTAATTATGAAAGATAAATAAAAGAAATATGAGAGAAAAATGACTTTCGGAATAATATGATAGCTATTATTTTAATTCTCAAATAAGCATGAGTAAATATATATCCTTTCTGAACACCGTCATGACGGTTTTTGTAATCATAATGTTATATAACAGACATATTTCTACATGATAATCAGTGTATAATATAAAACTGTATAAGAATAATATCTTCTATACTTATAAGGAGGGAAACGAATGCGTAAAAAGTTCATAGCAGCATTATTAGGAACAACAGCTGCCGCTACAGCATTAACAGCACATGCAGATGCTTCAACAACATACCGCGTTAAAGCTGGTGATTCACTTTGGTCTATTGCGACAAAACATAACATCACAATAGCGCAACTTAAACAACGTAATGGACTAACATCTAACTTAATCTTTCCAAACCAAGTGTTGAATATATCTGGTGGAAGCAGTACAACACGCTCAACGACACAAAGATCAAGTCATAGCAGTGCATCATCAACTGTATATACGGTACGTTACGGGGACACTTTATCAGGCATTGCAGCTCGATATGGAACAACGTATCAAAACATTATGAAATGGAACGGCTTGAACAACTTCTTAATTTTACCGGGGCAAAAGTTAAATGTAAGTGGTCCGTCAACAACGTCAAGCCGCAAAACAAATAGTACAACAACGAAGAGAACAACGAACACGTCTTCAAGAAATGCGAGTTACTACACAGTACAAGCTGGGGATTCATTGTCGTTGATCGCATCTAAATATGGCACGACATATCGACACATTATGGATTTGAATGGATTGACATCGTTCTTAATTTTCCCAGGACAACAATTAAAGGTGAGTGGTAGTGCAGCAGCGAAGACATCAACAACGACTTCACGTCCGTCAACAACGCCAAGCTATAACACACCTACATTTAGTCATCAAAACCTATACGATTGGGGACAATGTACATGGTATGTCTTCAATAAACGTAAAGAAATCGGTCTGCCTATTAGCACATATTGGTGGAATGCGAATGCATGGGATGATAATGCGGCGCGTGATGGTTACTTAATCGACCATCGACCAACAGTGGGGTCAATTTTACAGTCTGACTTAGGTTACTATGGACACGTTTCTTATGTAGAACGTATTAACCCAAATGGTAGTATTTTAGTATCAGAAATGAACTTTACTGCAGCACCAGGTATTTTGACATACCGTACAGTTCCAGCGCATCTGGTAAGTTCATTTAAATATATTCATTAATCGAAAAAGCGTGAGTATGCATAGGTATGTATTGCTCACGTTTTATTGTCCAATCCTGATGAAATTGAAGGCATTTCGTTTCGTTACTTTCACGCTTTTGTATTAGGCAGGATGTGGTCGTTAATGCGCACATGGGTTTTGGATGAAGCCCGTTTGCCGATAGATGCGCAAATCGAAAATATATATAAGCTCATGTATGAAGGACCGTGGCGAATGGTTGATCGTGCTTATTGTACATAAAAAAGGCGTCGAACAGAAATCGCAATGTAACGTTGGATTTCATGTTCACGCCTTTATTTGTTGTATGACAATGTTTGTATTAGCTGCGTGTACGAATCGCTTGAATTTTTTGAATGCCACGCCATACTTGACGGCTTGCTGAGAAGAAAGACCATGCTTTTGTGAATTTGCTTTTCGCGCCAAGTGATAAATAGAAACTTAATACGACATCCACTAAACCAAGTCCAACTGAAATATAACTTAACTTACGGTTTTTTGAGCGATAAATATAAGAATTGTAAAAGTCTACAACTAATGTTGCACCTGTTAAAGCAGTTGAAAGCACACTTAATGATTTTTTAGCCATCATACTTCCCCCAATGAATTAGTTTATTGATACTTATTATAACATTAGTTCTGGGGCAAAACGCAACATATGCATTATCGTTAAAACATTGTAGATACGTCTTTTAGGTACAGCGTTGTAGTAAAATTTCAGTCCAATGACCGAAACCCTTTTGGATGAAAATGTTATCTTAATTTGTTATTATTCGAGTAAGGAACAATATGATACATAAGTTATTATAAAGTGGAAATTTAATTCGACAATTACAAATAACATAGATTCCTAAGTTTTTAGAACAGTATCGAGAGAAAGAAAGAGGAGTGGTACACATGAATCAAGTTACAAAAATTGCAGTGGCGACAACTTTATCATTAGGCACATTATTAGGGACTACAGCTGGGTCAAGTGCAATCCATGCAGACGTACATGCCGCAACAGAACAGCAAACACCTTATTACACATATAATGGCTTATTTAACTTCAAAGGGAATAAAGCTTTAGAGGACAAAAACTTTTACCGCGCATTACAACACGACAACTTTAAATATGAAGGTTTAAAAGTCGGTCAGTCTACATTCGCTGACGTTAAAAAAGCAGTAGGAAACGACGTGAAAAAATATTATGAAGAAAAAGGTGTCACTTACTACGAGAAAAATGACGTCATTTTCGGTATTAATAGCGAAGGCAAATTAGTCAACTTGACATTATTGATTGAAAAAATTAATCATAGTGACAAATCTGTGCGCGCTCATGTGAAACAAGGCAAAATTTATGACACAAAAACAACATATGTCGCATTTTACTCTGGTAACTCAATTGTGATTAAAGCAAAAGAGCGTCGTTAAGATTGAGGTGCACTTCGCCCATACAACGCAAAATTTAAAATAAACTCCGAGACTTTTTCGTGAATAGTAGACGAAAGCCTCGGAGTTTTTGATGTGCTGGGATGGAGATGAGAAATAAAAATTTTGATGCTATTGATACAGTATTTTCTTTAACTTGCCCTTTTCCTAGGTTTTGTACTTTTGATTGCCATCATGGCTTCGCTTTCCCAGGGGACTTGCCTCAACTCAATTTGGCTTGATTAAAGTGTACACGAGGTGGATGGCAAATTGGATTTTGGGAGCAGTACAGAAATTTCATGTGCAACAAAGATTTCGTAGTACTGCCCCCGCAAGGCTGACTAGGCTTCTCAAAAGCACAAGCATTGAGAAGTCAGACAGCTACTGCGTTAAACAGTAGCCACTATCAAATTTAAAAGATATTATTTTGTTTTCAACTTTATCCCTCGGGAGTCTCGGCCTTCTGGACAATCACACATCAAATGCAGTAACTTAAGGCAAGTTTTTGAAATTAAGAAAACCAATAGCATCAATTTTTATGTCCTATTCATCCTTATTTTCGATTGTTTTCTATTCATTGATGGATAGGCCATGGAAGATAGAGGCAGAGAAAACTTAATGTCTCAGCCCCGCTGTGATATATACCACTTATTCCGACAAACTGCCAAATAAATGGGGTGCGGTGCGTGATTCGGCGACGTCTTTTAGGCCAGCAGGTGGTCCGCTATAAAGGATGCGCCCACCTTGATTTCCCGCACCAGGTCCGATGTCAATGAGCCAATCTGCCTGTGTCATCATTGTGATATTATGTTCGATTAAGATGACGGTATGACCTTCTTTAATGAGTTGACTAAAGCGCGCCTGTAAAATCGGAATATCATCTTCATGTAAACCTGTTGTCGGTTCATCGAAAATAAATATTTTTTCTGTTACAGGCTCAATCATGTAGCGTGTCAGTTTGAGCCGTTGAATTTCTCCGCCAGATAAGGTGTCGAGTGACTGGCCGAGTGTCATATAACCGAGTCCTGTGGATTGCAAGGCACTTAACGTTTGAGCGATGGTGTCATGCGTTTGGAAAAGTGACTGGCCTTCTTCAACGGTGAGCGCTAACACGTCCGCGATAGAATAACCGTCGACTTTTGCGGCTAACACTTCTGGACGATAACGGGTACCACCACACACCTCGCATACTTGAGAGAAATCTGGCATGAAGGCAAGTTCAGTTTTGAGCACGCCTTTCCCGTTACAATTTGGACAAGCCCCATCTGAGTTATAACTGAACATACTTTTTTTCAGCCCTGTTGCTTTACTGAAAAATTCACGAACGTCATCGAAAATACCCGTGTACGTTAATAAATTCGACCGGTTGGAAGTGTGCACGCCTTTTTGATCAATGAGTATCGCATCTTCATGTTTCGCAACCCCCCCTTTAATTAAAGAACTTTTCCCTGAACCTGCGACACCTGTCACGACCGTTTGCGCATTTTTCGGAATAGCGACAGAGACATCTTGTAAGTTGTTGTGTTGCAGATGTTCTAAGTGTAACCATGCTTGATCGTTACGGATGGCTGACTGTTTTAAATGATGTTGACGCGTCAATGCGCGAGCTGTATCGGTATCGGACTGTTTCAGTTGTTCATAACTGCCTTCAAATGTTATCTGACCGCCATGTTTCCCTGCGCCAGGTCCGATGTCAATCACGTGATCCGCAATTTTGATGACGTCGGGATCATGTTCAACGATAATAACGGTATTGCCTTTGTCACGGATATTGAGCATGATTTCATTAATTTTTTCAATATCTGCTGGATGTAAGCCGACGCTCGGTTCGTCGATAATGTACACGAGGTCGGTTAATGGACTGTTCAAGTGACGAATAAGCTTGATCCGTTGTGACTCCCCGCCAGAAAGGGTCGTTGTTTCACGGGCGAGCGTTAAATAGTTCAGCCCAATATCATTCAAAGCTTGGAGTTGGGCTTTCAATGGTTCGATAATATAAGTCGCTTTGTCGCTGTCGATCTGCTCTAAAAAGGGGAGCGTTTCTTCAATCGTCAGTGCTGTGAAATCGGCAATGTTCAGGCCATGAATTTTACAGCTGAGTACTTTTTGATTTAAGCGTTGTCCGTGACAGACTGGACACGTTTGCTTGGTGACCACGCGTTCGACGTCCTTTAAAAAGCGTTTCTTCTCAAAGTTATCGTTAATTAAAAATGAGCGACGAAAACGGTGAATTAACCCTTCAAATTTTGCAGTTCTAGGCCATTCTGCAGGTGGATTTTTCAAACGTGTCGGCTCGGTATAAAGAAACGTATCGAGCTCTTCTTTTGTATAGTCTTTGAGCTTTTTATCATTATCAAACAAGCCTGAATAGCGATACCGTTTTCCGCGCCAACTATCCGGCTTAAATGACGGGAAGCGAATGGCATCTTCATTTAAAGACTTGTCGAAATCGAGCAGTTCGTTCAAGTCGATATCCTCAACATAACCGAGCCCTTGACAATGTTCACACATCCCATTCGGATTATTGAACGAAAAGACGTCTGAATAACCGACGAAAGGTGTGCCAATACGCGACCACAATAGCCGGACGGACGCATAAATATCTGAAATGGTACCGACAGTCGAGCGCGAATTGCCACCGAGTCTTTTTTGATTGATGACCATCGCTACGGGCAAGTTTTCTATATGGTCAACATCCGGTTTTTCATATTGCGTCAATTGGTGCTGAATATAACTCGAATAGGTTTCGTTCAAAAGTCGTTCGGATTCAGCGGCAATCGTATTAAAAACGAGGGAAGACTTTCCAGATCCTGAACGTCCAGTCACGACCGTCAATTGATGTTTCGGAATGGAGACATCAATATTTTTTAAATTGTTTTGACGTGCGCCATGAATATGAATAGCTGTCATATAAATTCACCTCGTTCACATTGTACCCTTTTTCACTCGGCTTGAAGCTCAGTCCAGATGAAAAGGGAGTTGATGACGATGTTTCGCAAGCCAAGCCGTTATTATAGCCGTAATCGGAATACAGACTGCAATGGCAATCCCACCTAAAGCAATCGTAATGACTTCTTGTGCAAATAATTTGGCGTTGAGCATATGGCCGAAACTGTAATGCAAGTTGAAAAACCAAAAGACAATTGTCATCGAACCCCCAATTAATGCGAGATAAATCGTGTTCGCGGACGTCGCTAAAATTTCTCGACCGACGCGCATCCCTGAATGAAACAATTCGCGTTCGGATAATGAGGGGTTCGTCTCGTGTAACTCGAATACAGGTGAGCTAATCGTAATCGCTAAGTCAATCACTGCTGCAATGACGGCGAGTAGAACAGTGAAAATCATAAACTGCTCCATATCAATCCCAATATTTAATGAAAAGATATAAGTTTCGTCTTGTTCTTCTTGGGTGAAACCTTGCAGATGTCCCCAATGCACAGATAGGTAAACGGCGATAATCATTAATAATGTCGTGACCATACTCGCGATAAATGCAGCTAAAGTCTTTGTATTAAAGCGATTGAGTAAAAACAGGTTGATCATCGAAACAATAATACAAAAAATGAATGTGACAACATAAATAGGTGCGCCAAAAACAATGGCGAGTACTGTAATAAACAAAATGATAAAGTTTAAAAATAATGTTAAAAATGAAACGAGTCCTGTTTTACCGCCAAATATGAACATCAGTATGAAAAGAATCAAACCGAGTATGACAATGGCATTCATCGTGCTGCACCTCCTCGTAGGCTTAACCACAAACGCATGAGAAAAATGGTCAGTGGGATAGTTAAGACGATGCCAATCCCGCCTGTAATTGCCCGGGAAAGTTCTAATGACCAATTCATGCTCATGCTGTAAGTGAGTGTGTTGCCATTTTTTAAATAAAGTAAGAGCATCGGTAAACTTCCTGCAAGATATGAGAATAATAAAATGTTCGTCATCGTCCCCATAATGTCGCGACCGATGTTATGACCTGCTAGCACCCACCGTTGCATTGAAATATGTGGCGAGCGCTGCAACACTTCATACATGCCACTTGAAATCGTAATGGCGACATCCATCACTGCACCAAGTGTCCCGACCATGACGGAAGTAAGGAATACGGTTCTAGGTTGAATCGTGAGAAAGCTCATTGTTTCATATTTAATCCCGTGCCCGTGTGTTAAACCGATGACACTCCATGCGATAAAAATACAAATGAACGTGCCGAGTAATGTGCTGACAATGGTCACAATCGTACGCATCGACCAACCAATGACGAGCCAAAGTGTTAAAATAGTCGCAATAATGATTGCGAGACTCATTAATAAAAATAGATTCAGTTGCGGATACGCGTGATACAAACTAATGGCCGACAAAATGGCAAGCGCGTTAATGACGAGTGATAGGATGGATTGAAGTCCAATCCGTTGTCCGACAATGAGTAATGCGATAAAGAACGCGCTGATGACTGTAACGAGTACGGTATCGCGTTTTTTCTCAATAATATATGTATCTTTTTGGTTTTTCCCTTTGTGCAGTAGAACTTTATCACCAGGTTGATACGCTTGTTCTTCAGCTTTCGAAGCGTTATATCGGTGTTCAACATGAAGGGTGTCGCCTTGTTGTTTCGTATTTAACAATGTGACTTGTAACACGTCTTTATATTTCACATCTTGATTATGTTGTTCATCCACTGATTTTTCTTGGTGATGACTTTCAATTTTCGTCACTTCACCGAGCGGGATATGATAAAACGAACTATTCAAACGTGTGAATACAATCGCACAAATCGCTACGATGATACTCACCACGATGACGATGGTGTTTGTTTTTTTCGAAAGTTGCTTCATAAATCATTCTCCTTAATGATAAACCGAACGTTGTTGTATATGTGTCATAATGATTTGGATCACTTCATCACGTAATGGTTTTTGTAAATCTCGTCGATAAATGAGACGTAACGTTTTTTTGAAATCTGTATGTGACAATGAAATCTTTTTCCATTGTTGATTTTGACTATATAAGTTGACGTACGTTGGTGCAAGTACGAAGCCTTTTTGATTGCGTAAAATAAAGCGTCCGAATTGTTCTTGATTCAAGACGCGTACAGGCTTGTCGGCATGCGTCATCAAATACGTTTTGAAGTCTGTAGGTATCGGTTCGAGTAAGTATAACGGTTGTTTCAATATATGAGATAACGGTGGGTTCGGCACGTTCATCATTGGCGCGTGTAAGTCTCCATATAAGACGTACGTTTCTTCCAATAGAGGTACCACTTCAAATGTAGGATCAGTTGTTGTGGCAGTCGTCAGTGCAAAATCAATTTCTTGTGCTTGCAACGCTTGTAATGTCTCGTGTTCATCTAACAATGTAGGAATGAGTGACAAGGATAGCTCATTTTCAATTGTCTGTAACACTTGCGGTAAGATTTGTCCAATCGAGCCATCCACATAACCGATAGTGAACACGCTCTGCTGCTGTTGTACTTGAGTTTGAAACTGCGACAAGGTGAGATCGACTTGCTCGAGAATTTGTTGCGCATATTCAAGCAACTGTTTGCCTTCTGCGGTTAAAAATACGTTGCGGCCACGTCGATAAAACAATGATGTTTCGAGTTCGTTTTCTAAATTATGGATATGACGGCTTATTGCAGATTGTGCGACATTCAATTCGAGTGCAGCTTCAGAAATATGTTCACGTTTTGCGACTTCGACAAAGTATTTGAGTTGTTTCAATTCCATACCATTCCACCTCTTTCTATTTATATTATCTCAAAATTAGATAGATTTCATCTCAAGTATATATTGATGTGATAAATCGCTTTGCTATATAGTTGAATTATTACTAAAGAGAGGTGTCAGAAATGTCTAATAATTATTTAAATTCCAAAATCGGACTTTATGACAGTCGTGAAGAACATGATGCGTGTGGGATTGGATTTTACGCGAATATGAATAATGAACGTTCTCATGAGATTGTGGAAAAGTCTTTAGAAATGTTACGCCGTCTCGATCACCGTGGAGGTATCGGTGCAGATGGTATAACAGGTGATGGTGCAGGCATTATGACAGAAGTGCCTTATCAATATTTCTCGGAAGTCACTGATTTTGATTTGCCAGCTGAAGGTGACTATGCGGTAGGCATGTTGTTTGCCAACGTCATGATTTCTGACACAAAACATGAAGCGGCAATTGCATCAACATTTGAAGGAGAAGGATTGCGTGTAATCGGTTATCGTCAAGTGCCGGTCGACGTGACGTGTCTCGCACCGCATGTGGCAGAAACGATGCCGGTCATTCAACAAATGTTCGTTGTGAATGATAGCGCTGCAGACTTTAAGCGTGCATTGTACCTTGCGCGTAAACAAATCGAAAAATATGGTGAAAGTACACAGTTAGCATTGTATTTTACGAGTTTATCGACACGTACCATTGTCTATAAAGGGTGGTTGCGTTCAGACCAAATTAAATCATTATATGTCGATTTACAACATCCGTCCTACGTATCGAAATTTGGTTCGGTACACTCGCGTTTTAGTACGAATACATTTCCAAGTTGGGAGCGTGCACATCCAAACCGCTTGCTCATGCATAATGGTGAGATTAATACGATTCAAGGTAATGTGAACTGGATGCGTGCCCGTCAACGCCGCTTAATTGAAACGATTTTCGGCGAGGAGCAACATAAGGTGCATCAAGTGTTGGATGAATCGGGCAGTGACTCGGCAATTGTGGACAATGCGTTAGAGTTTTTAAGTTTAGCGATGTCTCCTGAACAAGCAGCGATGTTACTCATTCCAGAACCGTGGTTGTATAACGAAAGTAATGATCCGAAAGTACGCGCATTTTATGAATTTTATAGCTATTTAATGGAGCCGTGGGATGGACCGACAATGATTTCGTTCTGTGATGGTGACAAGTTAGGGGCTTTGACCGATCGAAATGGCTTGCGACCAGGCCGTTATACGATTACGAAACGAAATGAAATCGTCTTTTCATCAGAAGTCGGTGTCGTGGATGTAGACGAAGCAGATGTTGTATTTAAAGGGCAACTGAATCCAGGTAAGCTATTGCTTGTCGACTTTAATCAACATAAAGTCATCGAAAACCATGAATTGAAAACCGCGATTGCAGAGCAGCAACCGTATTTGGAATGGTTGGAAACATATCAGCACAAGCCCGATTTAGAAGCGGTCCCTTATGCAGGTGGACCTGTCACTGTAGACCATGTTCTTAAAATGCAACAACGCTTTGGCTATACGAAAGAAGAGTTGGACAAATATTTAACTGAACTCGTTACGGGTGGCAAAGATCCTATTGGGGCAATGGGTTATGACGCGCCACTAGCTGTACTCAGTGAGCAACCTGAGTCACTGTTTAACTATTTCAAACAACTCTTTGCACAAGTGACGAACCCACCGATTGATGCATATCGTGAAAAAATTGTAACGAGTGAATTAAGTTATTTAGGTAAAGAAGGCAACTTGCTCGAACCTGGGCCAGATGTCCTCAAGCGGGTTCAACTCAAACATCCTGTGTTGACACCGGCACAATTAGACGTCATCGGACAAGAAGGCTTTACGCTAGCAGAGTTTTCGACAGGTTACACAAATGGATTAAAAGAGGCGCTAGATAACTTAGGAAAAGCGGTCGTCAAAGCGGTACGTCAAGGGGCAGAAATCATTGTGTTGAATGATAGTGACGTGACCGAAGTAAACCAGTATGCGATGCCGATTTTATTAGCAGTGAGTCATATTCATCAATTATTAATTCGTGAAAATTTACGGATGCAAACGAGTATCGTCGCAAGTTCTGGTGAAACACGGGAAGTCCATCACCTCGCTTGTTTAGTCGGTTACGGTGCGAATGCAGTCATTCCGTATCTTGCACAACAAACGATTGCACAATTGACAGAGCGCGGTAGATTAGACGGTGTAGTGGCCGATAATGTCGCGCGTTACAACGCCATTTTATCAGAGGGACTGATTAAAGTGATGGCGAAAATGGGTATCTCTACGGTTCAAAGTTACCAAGGGGCACAAATCTTTGAAGCGGTAGGGTTGTCAGAATCAGTTATTGACGACTATTTCACGGGCACAACTTCTAAATTATCGGGTATCTCCATTGAAACATTAGATGCCGAAAACAAGGCGCGCCAAACAATTAAAGGTGACACGTTAAACCCAGGAAGTACATTCCAATGGCGTCAACAAGGTCAACATCATACATTTAATCCAACAACGATTCGGTTACTCCAACATGCGTGTCGCGATAATGATTATGCACAGTTTAAAGCATTTTCTAAAGTAGCGAACGACCATACGAGCAGCCATATTCGAGACTTATTTGCTTTCAAATCACAACAGGCCATCGATATTGCACAAGTCGAACCGGTTGAGGAAATTGTGAAACGCTTTAAAACCGGGGCGATGAGTTACGGCTCAATTTCACAAGAAGCGCATCAAACATTAGCGGAAGCGATGAACCAACTCGGCGGTAAAAGCAATAGCGGTGAAGGTGGAGAAGCTTTATCACGCTATGAACCGCAAGCAGATGGACGCGACTTCAAAAGTGCGATCAAACAAGTGGCTTCAGGCCGTTTTGGTGTAACGAGTCATTATTTACAACATGCGAAAGAGATTCAAATCAAGGTTGCTCAAGGTGCTAAACCAGGGGAAGGCGGACAGTTGCCAGGCAGTAAAGTGTATCCATGGATTGCGGAGGTGCGTGGTTCAACACCAGGAATTGGCTTGATTTCGCCGCCCCCACATCACGATATTTATTCGATTGAAGACTTAGCCCAATTGATTCATGACTTGAAAAATGTCAATCGCGATGCAGACATTACCGTGAAACTCGTATCTAAATCAGGTGTCGGCACGATTGCGGCAGGGGTTGCGAAAGCATTTGCAGATAAAATCGTCATTAGTGGTTACGATGGCGGAACAGGTGCGTCACCGAAAACGAGTATTCAGCATGCAGGATTACCATGGGAGCTCGGTCTTGCAGAAACACATCAAACGCTCATGATGAATGATTTACGTTCACGTGTCCGTTTGGAAACAGATGGTAAGTTATTGACAGGTAAAGATGTCGCATATGCATGTATGTTAGGTGCGGAAGAATTCGGTTTTGCGACAGCACCGTTAGTCGTCTTAGGTTGTATTATGATGCGTGTCTGTCATAAAGATACATGTCCAGTCGGTATTGCCACACAAAATGGTGACTTGCGTAAATTATACACAGGTAAAGCGCAACATGTGGTGAATTATATGCATTTCGTAGCCGAGGAATTGCGTGAAATTATGGCAGAACTCGGTATTCGTACAGTCGATGAGCTTGTCGGACGTACAGATTTACTGAAACGTTCAGCTGTTGCCTATCATCATCCAAAAGCACGTGAAATGAAGTTAGAAAACTTGCTTTATCAACATGATGGTCCACGTACAAAAGAGATTGAACAGCGTCACGGTCTCGAATATGGCTTTGATTTGACGACGTTATTACCAGCAACGCAAGCGCATATTCAAGCAGGCAGTCACTTTAAAGGTCAGTTCGAAGTAGGTAATGAACAGCGTAACGTCGGTGTCATTACAGGTAGTGAAATCACGCGCGCACACGGCTTGAATGGCTTGCCAACAGATACGATTGTGGCAGAAACACACGGGCATGCCGGTCAAAGTTTAGGCGCATGGATGCCACAAGGATTGACGCTACATCATACTGGTGATGCGAATGACTATGTGGGTAAAGGATTATCTGGCGGTAAAATTGTCGTCAATGCACCCAATGTCGCACGTGAAGACGAAATCATTGTCGGCAATGTTTGTTTCTATGGTGCGACGAAAGGTGAAGCGTATATAAATGGACGTGCTGGTGAACGTTTCTGTATCCGTAATAGTGGCGTACAAGTTGTCGTTGAAGGTGTCGGTGATCATGGTCTTGAATATATGACAGGCGGGCGTGTCGTCATATTAGGTGATGTCGGCAAAAACTTTGGACAAGGTATGAGTGGTGGTGTGTGTTACGCGTTCCCTTCAGATGTTGAACAGTTTAAAGCGCACAATCAACTTGCAACATTAGATTTTGATGTTGTTGAGGATGAAGCGGAAAAAGGAATGTTAAAAGGCATGTTGGAACGTCACCTCGCTTATACAGAAAGTCAAAAAGCAGCAGTGATTTTAGCTGATTTTGAGGCGCAGTTACAGCAATGTGTCAAAGTCATTCCGAAAGATTATAAGCAAATGGTTCAAAAAATTCATTATCATCAGCAACAACGTGCATCACAAGACGAAGCGTTATTAGCCGCATTTAATGATGATCAAAATATAGATAAAGTGGCACAAGCGGAACCGATTGCTGTGTACTAAAGGAGGCTCATTATGGGTGAATTTAAAGGTTTTATGAAATATGATAAACAAAAGCTCGCAGAAATGCCTCTAGAGACACGCATTAATCACTATGAGGCATATCAGTCACGTTTCTCACAAGAAGATGCACAACAACAAGGGGCACGGTGCATGGATTGTGGAACGCCATTTTGCCAAGTGGGTGAAATGGTCGAACGTGAAACAGTAGGCTGTCCGCTCGGTAACTATATCCCAGAATGGAATGATTTAGTGTATCGCGGTGACTTTAAAATGGCATACGAACGTTTAGCGGAGACGAACAATTTTCCGGACTTTACAGGTTATATTTGTCCAGCTCCGTGTGAAGCATCATGTGTCATGAAAATTAACCGTGAATCTGTAGCTATTAAAGGGATTGAAAGAACCATTATTGACGAAGCGTTTGAACAAGGATGGGTGAAGCCAAGAATCCCTTCAGAACGTCGTGATGAAAAAGTAGCGATTATCGGGAGTGGCCCTGCAGGATTAGCTGCAGCGGAAGAGTTGAATGCATTAGGATATCAAGTCGTAGTTTATGAGAAAAATGCCAAACCAGGTGGCTTACTGACTTATGGTATTCCGAATATGAAACTCGATAAAGGAGTTGTGTTTCGACGTATTCGTTTATTAGAAGAAGCAGGTATTACTTTTAATTGTAATGTAGAAATTGGTAAAGATGTGAGTAAAAGTGAACTGGATGAGACGTATGATGCCGTCGTCGTTTGTACAGGTGCAGAAAAGCCGCGTGACTTGCCGTTAGAAGGTCGTATGGGTCGCGGTATTCATTTTGCGATGGATTATCTGACTGAACAAACGCAATTGTTATTGAATGAAACGGATACGCAAACGATTTCGGCTCAAGGTAAAAAAGTCGTGGTCATTGGTGACGGTGATACAGGGGCTGACTGTGTTGCGACAGCATTGCGTGATGGTTGCGAATCAATTATTCAATTCAACCGGAAAGCACGTAAACCTGAAAGCTTTGAATTTAACTATAGCTGGCCGCTCGCACAACCTGTATTGAAAAAAGACTATGCCCACCAAGAATATGAAGCGAAATATGGTCAAGAACCCCGTGCATATGGTATTCAAACGATGCGCTTCGATGTCGATGAGTTAGGGGATGTCCGTGGTATTTATGCGCAAGTCCAACGTGATCATGCTGACGGTACTATTGTAGGGGATGATCGAGAAATTTTTATTCCGGCTGACCTGGTCTTGCTTGCGATTGGCTTTGAAGGTGTAAAATCACCATTGGCACACGCGTTGCAGTTAAAAGTAGAGCGTCAAAAAATTGTGGCGGACACAAAAGATTATCGTACCAATCAGTCAAAATATTTTGTAGCAGGAGATGCACGACGCGGTCAAAGTCTCGTTGTTTGGGCTATTAAAGAAGGCCGTGAAGTCGCGCAATCAGTGCACCGCTACATAGCTGGAAAAGTTTTTATATAAATTTTGTAAAATTCTTGTTGACAATGTGAACGAGCTGTAATAATATATGTAATGTGCTCGTCACACGGAGGAATACCCAAGTCTGGCTGAAGGGATCGGTCTTGAAAACCGACAGGGGCTTAACGGCTCGCGGGGGTTCGAATCCCTCTTCCTCCGCCATTATAAGTAAAATCCAAGACTAATAGATATAAAAGCCAAACATTCAAGCGGTTGAATGCTTGGCTTTTTTTTGCGCTTTTTTAACTTAATTCAAGCAGAAGTTGCCCATCCTCTATGTGTGGGTGCTCATTGTCACTGTAAAATACACTTTTCAATACCTCCCTCTATATTGTCACCTCGTATAACAGGAATTAGGAATTGTAACACATTTGTGCTACAATTATAAATGTAGTGATGAGAGAGTACTTTATTATTTAAGTAGATGGTTTGATCGTCATTGTTTGATCTACAATGTTAACGGTATATTAAAAATAATTGAGGTGAAGCAATTATGGCTACAATTACAATTAGAGTCAGTGATGATGAGAAAGTTTTTTTAAAGTATATGGCAGATTTTTTAGGGTTGAGTTTGAGTGAAGTACTTAAACAATATACTTTCGAAGATTTAGAAGATATATATGATGCTAAGGTAGGAGATGAAGCGTTAAAAGAATATCGTGAAACAGGTCAAAACGCTTTGGATATTGAAGATGTAATGAAGCAATGGGATGTAAAATGAAATATTCATTGAAAATAAGTGAAAAAACTAACAAAAAACTAGGTAAAATGGATAAACCTACAAGAACCTTTTTGCTGAAATGGTTATATCATCATGTTCATCATTCTGAAAACCCTAGATTGCATGGCATAGCCTTACAAGGAGAATTATCTCATCTTTGGAGATATAGAATCGGTAAGTATAGGGCTATAGTAGAAATTCAAGATGACGAACTGGTGGTCCTTACTATTGATATAGGTCTGAGAGCCAGTATCTATAAAAGAAAATAGGATGATGGCACCGAAGAATAGCTTGTTGGATGCAACAAAAGACAACTCAGTAACATAAGAAAGTTAGAATTTATAGAAAAACACTTATTATGACGTTAGATGCTTGATTTTCTTTGTGAACGGATCAGAAAAAGACTTCGGGTTCTTTTCTTAATTGTGAGTACGCAATGATGCCAAGAACATTTATTTGGCGATGATACTATGAATAAATGAATAGTTTGTTAGCGTTTTAACGATAAGACTGGGAATGGATTTTCCTGGTCTTTTTTCCTACGACTCGGATAAAACAAATTTCTTCTTATCTTGATATTGTTGATAACTGAAAGCGCAATGGTTATCTTTAACGTGCGATGCATAAAATACAAATAAAAATGTAAGCCTTTACAAAACTTGTCTGTACAAGTTATAATTTGTACAGACAAGTTTCTAAATAGGGAGTGACAGTGATGGCAGTGAAAAAGAAAGATGTCCGTGATATTATCGAAGCAATTGGTGGAGAGGAAAATCTTCAATCTGCAACACATTGTGTGACGCGTTTGAGATTAGTGTTAAAAGATGACAATCAAGTGGATAAAGAGAAATTAAGCGAGAATCCACTTGTTAAAGGGCAATTTAAAGCAGATCAACAATATCAAATTGTGATTGGTCCTGGAACGGTGGACGAAGCATACAAGGTGTTGATGGAAGAAACGAATGCACAAGCTGTATCGAAAGACGAAGCGAAAGCACAAGCGGCCAAAAAGGGAAATCCGTTACAACGATTAATTAAGTTGCTTGGTGATATTTTCATTCCAATTCTGCCGGCGATCGTTACAGCAGGTTTGCTATTAGGGATTAATAACGTGTTGACGATGAAAGGTTTAGGTAACGCGCCTTCCATTATTGAAAGGTTTCCTCAAATTGCTGATTTCGCAAATATGATTAACGTCATTGCGACAACGGCATTTATCTTCTTGCCAGCATTAGTCGGATGGAGTGCAATGCGTGTATTTGGCGGCAATCCGGTATTAGGGATTGTGCTCGGGCTCGTTTTGATGCATCCACAGTTGTTATCACAATATGACATTGGTAAAGTTGATGAAATTCCAGCGTGGCACATTTTTGGTTTGAAGATCGAACAATTGAACTATCAAGGACAAGTGCTGCCTGTCCTCCTCGCAGCGTATGTGTTAGCGCAAATTGAAAAAGGGTTAAACAAGGTCGTCCATGATTCGATTAAACTGCTTGTGGTTGGTCCAGTAGCATTGTTAGTGACAGGATTTTTAGCCTTTTTATTCATTGGACCTATCGCGTTATGGATTGGTACAGGTATTACATCAGCGGTTCAATTTTTATTTGGCAATGCCGGCTGGTTTGGTGGTGCAGTTTACGGATTATTGTATGCGCCACTCGTAATTACGGGCTTACATCACATGTTTTTAGCGGTCGATTTCCAATTAATGGGAAGTGAACTTGGTGGTACGTACTTATGGCCAATTTTAGCGTTATCTAATATTGCGCAAGGTTCAGCAGCGTTTGGCGCATGGTTCGTATATAAACGTCGTAAAATGAATAAAGAACAAAGTTTAGCGATGACATCTAGTATTTCAGGATTATTAGGTGTTACAGAACCGGCAATGTTTGGTGTCAACTTGCCATTGAAATATCCATTCTTCGCTGCCATTTTAACGACGATGGTCACTGGTGCGATTGTAGGTGGCTCAGGTGTATTAGGTTCAGTCGGTGTCGGTGGCCTACCTGCGATTATTTCGATTAAATCGCAATTCTGGGGTGTTTTCGGTATTGCGACGTTGATTTCGCTAGTCGTACCAGCAGTGTTAACAATCATTTTCTCAAAATTAAGTCGTGAAAAAGCGAAAAAATGGTCAATGACAAACAGTAAGTTTTAACATGTTACGCAGCATAAAGAAAAAATAAGGTGGGTTTCACATGGTAAGGCAAGATTGGAAAAAATCAGTCGTATATCAGATTTATCCGAAGTCTTTTAACGATACGACAGGTAATGGGGAAGGCGATTTAAAAGGGATTATTGAAAAACTGGATTATTTACAATTTTTAGGTATCGATTATTTATGGCTCACACCGATTTACGATTCGCCGATGAATGATAACGGATATGACATTCGTGATTACTATCAAGTGAATTCGCAATTTGGGAATAAAGAAGATTTACGTACATTGATTGACAAAGCACATGCGCGTGGATTAAAAATTATGCTCGACATTGTCATCAATCATACATCAACAGAACACGAATGGTTTCAACAAGCGCAACAGTCGGTAGACAACCCATATCGAGATTATTACTTTTTTAGACGTTCAGAAGACGGACCACCGACGAACTGGCTATCGAAGTTTGGTGGAAACGCATGGCAATACGATGAGCAGACGGACGCATATTATTTACATTTATTTGATGTCACGCAAGCGGATTTGAACTGGGATAATCCAGAAGTGCGACACGCGCTGTACGAAATGATTCGGTATTGGATTGATTTCGGTGTAGATGGCTTTCGCTTTGACGTCATCAATTTGATTTCTAAAGATACGTTTGAAGACTCAGATGAAATCGGTAAAGAGTATTACACAGACGGGCCACGTGTTCATGACTATATCCATGAAATGAATCGACATACGTTTGGTGATTGCGAGATGATGACGGTTGGGGAAATGTCGTCTACATCTATTGACCATTGTATTCAATATACAAATCCAGAGCGCCAAGAGTTGAGCAGCGTATTTAACTTTCATCATTTAAAAGTCGACTATCGTGATGGACAAAAGTGGACGAACCAAAAATTCGATTTGTTGCAATTGAAGCAGATTTTAATGGAATGGCAAACGAAAATGTATGCTGGCAATGGTTGGAATGCGATTTTTTGGTGTAATCATGATCAACCTCGTGTTGTTTCAAGATTTGGTAGTGATGCGACTGAAGCGTTACGTCAACAAAGTGCCAAAACGTTAGCCATTGCCTTACATTTATTACAAGGGACACCCTATATTTACCAAGGTGAAGAAATTGGCATGACAGATCCACATTTCCAGTCGATTCAACAATATCGTGATGTGGAGTCGTTGAATGCGTATCGTGAAATGCGTGAAGCCGGGATAGACGAAGCGGAAATTTTAACGATACTCGGGCAAAAATCACGTGATAATTCACGAACACCGATGCAATGGAATGGTGAAGCGCATGCCGGTTTTACAACTGGAACGCCGTGGATTGAAGTGGCAGATAATTACGACACGGTGAATGTCGAAGCGGCCATGGCAGACTCGGAATCCATTTTATACACGTACAAAAAGTTAATTCAGTTGCGTCATGAACATGATATTGTGACGTATGGAGAAGTTGTGCCGCGCTATCTCGAACATCCACAACTCTTTGTGTATGAACGACGTTATCAAGGAGACACTTGGCTGATTATCGCGAATATGTCATCAGAAAAAGTGACATTGCCAGAAGATTTGGATCACTCTGGTTCGGTCGTCCTTCAAAATGGTATAATTGAAGGAAATGAACTCGAAGCATATGCAACAATCGTTGTAGCGAGATAATGAAAAGTGAGAGGCAAGTCGGATGAAAAATCAAAATAAATTTCAATATATTTATGAACGTTTACGTATAGCGATTTTGGATGGTGAATATGAATACGGTGAGCAATTACTTTCTGAACATCAGTTGGTGAAAAAATACAACGTGTCACGTGAAACAGTACGTAAAAGTTTGAACATGCTCGTATTAGATGGCATGATTCAAAAAATTCGTGGTAAAGGTTCGGTCGTCATTTATCAAGGAGTGACGGAGTTTCCATTTGCTGATTTGAAAAGCTTTAAAGAGGTTCAAACGCAACTTGGTCTTCATTACGAAACAGTCGTCGTCCGTTTTGAAAAGATAAAAGCGGCGGACGTACCTCAAGTGAAAAAAGCGCTGGAACTGACAACTGATGAAGAACTATGGCATTTCATTCGTTATCGTCAAATTGAAGGTGTGACGAAAATTGTTGATGAAGATTATGTGCGTGCGAATCTGTTTCCAGAGTTATCTGAAATGGTCGTTCAAAATTCTTTATACGATTATATTGAAAAAGTGAAAGGGTATGAGATTAGTTTTTCGAGCAAATCGATTACGTTCGAACCGTTTGGGGAATTGGAGCGTGCAGCATTTGGGGATGTGACGCCACAATATTCGGCAACTGTACGAGGCATCGTCCATTTGAAAGATACGACAAAATTTCAGTATAATGTATCTAAACATATTGCCACTGAATTTAAATTTATTGATTTTTCTAGACGACATTCACATTTATCATAATGGGTGAAACATTACATTATTTTCATTGCTTGCAATATTGATTATGCTTGCAATTCTAATCTGAAGTATAGTATTATTAGATGTACCGTGCTAAGCGGGGAGGTAGCGGTTCCCTTTACTCGAAATCCGCTTTACGCGAGGCCGAATTCCTTTGTGAAGGGTGCGTATTTGTGAAGTCTGCCCAGAGCACGAGGTGTTTGAAGATTTCGGTCCTATGCAATATGAACCCATGAACCATGTCAGGTCCTGACGGAAGCAGCATTAAGTGGATCCTCGTATGTGCCGTAGGGTAGCCGAGATTTAGCTGTCGACTCTGGTAACGTTTGTGATGCACATTCGACACAGAGGTGCACGGTTTTTAATATTAAATGTAATGTATGATGAATATAGATACAAGAGTGGCTGTTAAGAGTCGCTCTTTTTTTATATTTTATTTTAACGCAAAGGGGTTGAAGCAATGTCTATATTTTTAAGTACACCAACTGAAAATGATTATGAAGCAACATACGAAATGATTGCAACAGCATTTGAAGATGTTCCTGAATCTGACCATCAAGAACAACACCTCGTCAAACGTCTTCGCTTGTCACCGAATTATCGTTATGAATTAGAAGTCGTTGCGAAAACGGATGAAGGCGACATCATCGGTCACGGCATGTGTTCTGAAGTGACGATTCAAAACGACGACACGACGTATACCGCACTTGCATTAGCGCCGTTAGCTGTCGTGGCAGAATATCGCAATAAAGGGATTGGTCGAGCGCTCGTTCATGCTTTAGAGGAGCGTGCGTTTGCTGAGAACTTTACAGCGATTGTCGTGTTAGGGCATGTCGATTACTATCAAAAGTTAGGCTATGAGGAAGCAGCCACACATCATATTTTCGCGCCATTTGATGTACCGTCTGAAAATTATCGCGTCAAATTTTTGTGGGATACACTCGAGGATCCGCCCAACGGTAAAGTCATCTATCCAGAAGCTTTTTTTGAATAGGATGTCGCCATACAAATCAATCGCAACGTGCTATAATGAAACCATTGTTAATTTGGAGGTGCCAAATTGGATTACCAAGCATTATATCGTATGTTTCGCCCTCAAAGTTTTGAAGATGTTGTAGGACAGGAACATGTGACCAAAACACTTAAAAATGCTATTGCTAAAGGTAAACAGTCGCATGCTTATATTTTTAGTGGGCCACGTGGTACTGGGAAAACGAGTATCGCTAAAATATTTGCCAAAGCGATTAACTGTGAAGTACGCGATGACGGTGAACCGTGTAATGAATGTGCGAGTTGTAAAGGAATCACACAAGGATACAATTCTGATGTGATTGAAATTGACGCAGCAAGTAACAATGGTGTCGACGAAATTCGTAATATTCGTGATAAGGTGAAATATGCCCCGAGTGAATCGAAATATAAAGTGTATATTATTGACGAGGTGCATATGTTGACGACAGGGGCGTTCAATGCGTTGTTGAAAACGTTAGAAGAGCCGCCTGCACACGCCATTTTTATTCTTGCGACGACTGAACCCCATAAAATACCGCCGACGATTATTTCGCGTGCACAACGCTTTGACTTCAAGGCGATTAATGCCAACCGTATCGTGGACCGTTTGAGTTATGTAGCGCACCAACAACAGATTGAGTTTGATGAGGCTGCTTTGACGTTTATCGCTAAAGTGTCTGAAGGTGGGATGCGTGATGCGCTCAGTATTATGGACCAAGCGATTGCATTTGGCGACGAACGTTTGACATTAAAGGATGCTTTAGATGTGACGGGGAGTTTGGATGAGTCTGACCTCAACGCCCTTTTCCAAGACATTGTTCAAGGCCATGTCCATGAAGCCTTCGAACGCTATCACCAATTCGTCAGTGAAGGTAAAGAAGTGAATCGTCTTATTAATGATATGATTTATTTTGTAAGAGATACGATTATGGCAAAAACGACGCAATTAGAAACGGAATACGACGCGCTCATGTCATTCGATTTAGAAGTGTTATACAAAATGATAGATGTCATTAACGACACACTCGTATCTATTCGATTTAGTGTGAATCAAAACGTCCATCTAGAAGTCTTGCTCGTGAAGTTATCTGAAATGGTGAAAGAAGTGGGTCGCACAGGTGAAGTCGTAGTCAATCATGCGCCAACTGAACAACATGACGCTATGATTAGACGAATGGAAGCATTGGAGTCTGAGTTACAAACATTAAAATCTCAAGGCTTCTCAACAGCGACTGCACCACCTAAACCACAAGCACCAGCCAAACGTCGGGGAAGCGGTTCGACATATTCTGTTGAACAAATTGCGAAAGTATTGGATAAAGCGAATAAAGAAGACATTGCGCTTATTAAAGAACGCTGGGCAGATGTCATTCAATATGCGAAAGATCGTAATCAAAAGTCGCTCGTCAGCCTGCTTCAAAATTCAGAGCCTGTCGCGGCAAGTGAAGATAAAGTGTTAATCAAATTTGACGAAGAAATTCATTGTGAAATTTTGAAAAAAGACGAAGAGAAAAAGCAAAGTATTGAAAATGTCGTGAAAGATATGATTAACAAATCTGTAGAAGTCGTCGGTGTCCCTGCAGATAAGTGGATGCAGGTGCGCAGTGATTACATTTCAAATCGTAAACGCGGTAATCAACAGACATCATCAGAAGCGGAAAAACCGGCTGAACAACAAAATGACGTCGTACAAACTGCGAAAGATTTGTTCGGTGAAGAGATGGTGCATCTGATGGACGAAGAAACATGACAAGTGACTGAAAGGTATGTATAATTGAAATCGAATCTAAGAGAGACAAACTCTTATTATAATAGAGTTGAAAATTAAGGAGGATTTATTTATGCGCGGTGGCGGAAATATGCAACAAATGATGAAACAAATGCAAAAAATGCAAAAGAAAATGGCAGAAGAGCAAGAAAAATTAAAAGAAGAACACGTTGAAGGAACAGCTGGCGGTGGCATGGTCAAAGTTGTTGTTTCTGGACATAAAGAAGTGGTCGATGTCATCATTAACGAAGAAGTAGTAGACCCAGAAGACGTAGAAATGTTACAAGACTTAGTATTAGCTGCAACGAATGAAGCAATGAACAAAGCAGACGAGTTAACAGCTGAACGTTTAGGAAAACATACTAAAGGTCTTAACATCCCAGGAATGATGTAAGATGCATTATCCTCAACCGATATCGAAATTGATTGATAGTTTCATGAAATTGCCAGGCATTGGTCCTAAGACGGCTCAACGTCTGGCATTTCACGTACTAGATATGAAAGAAGATGACGTCGTGCAATTTGCTAAAGCGCTCGTGGATGTCAAACGAGAATTAACCTATTGTAGTGTATGCGGACATATTACCGAACAAGACCCTTGTTATATTTGTGAAGACAAACAGCGCGATCGTTCAATGATTTGTGTCGTTGAAGATGATAAAGATGTGATTGCAATGGAGAAAATGAAAGAATATAAAGGGCTATATCATGTGCTACACGGGACGATTTCACCTATGGATGGTATCGGACCTGAAGACATCAATATTCCAAGTTTAGTAGAACGCCTAAAGGATGAAGGGGTCAAAGAGTTGATTTTAGCTATGAACCCGAATTTAGAAGGTGAATCTACAGCGATGTACATTTCACGCCTTGTTAAACCATTGGGCATTCGTGTAACGAGACTTGCACAAGGTCTGTCAGTAGGTGGCGATTTGGAATATGCTGATGAAGTGACATTGTCGAGAGCGATTTCTGGACGTACGGAAATGTAATTGTTTTATCTTAATATGAAGAAAAGCGACATGGGTTGTTGAATACTCATGTTGCTTTTCTTTTTTGGTGTTACCGATTTGGAATATTATGCATGAAAAGATGAGGTTTTAAAATGTGTGCGTAGGTAATGATTAGGGTGAGGCTGGGTGAAATGGAATATTTAATTGCATCTTTTTCAATTAATCCTAAAAATAAAAAACAACAATGTGCGCTTTATATAACAAAGTGACTGAAATGGTGTAATTTTTATGATTGTTAAACTGTTTAAAAGCCTGTATAGTTATATCTTGTTGAGCGACACAATAAGTTGCCACAACGAAGACGAAAAATTAATTAAAAAAAGTTGTTGACTTTATCAAATGACTTATGTATAATTAATTCTTGTCGAGTCAAAAAAGAAATGAAATGAACATTGAAAACTGAATGACAATATGTCAACGTTAATTCCGATAATTTGAGTACTTCAAAAGTACTTTCAAGAGTGATTGACTTAAACAATCAACGAGCTATATCAAGCTTACTTCTTTTATGGAGAGTTTGATCCTGGCTCAGGATGAACGCTGGCGGCGTGCCTAATACATGCAAGTCGAGCGAACAGATGAGGAGCTTGCTCCTTTGATGTTAGCGGCGGACGGGTGAGTAACACGTGGGTAACCTACCTATAAGACTGGAATAACTCCGGGAAACCGGGGCTAATGCCGGATAACATGTTGAACCGCATGGTTCTACAGTGAAAGACGGTTTTGCTGTCACTTATAGATGGACCCGCGCCGTATTAGCTAGTTGGTGGGGTAACGGCCTACCAAGGCGACGATACGTAGCCGACCTGAGAGGGTGATCGGCCACACTGGAACTGAGACACGGTCCAGACTCCTACGGGAGGCAGCAGTAGGGAATCTTCCGCAATGGGCGAAAGCCTGACGGAGCAACGCCGCGTGAGTGATGAAGGTCTTCGGATCGTAAAGCTCTGTTGTTAGGGAAGAACAAATGTGTAAGTAACTGTGCACATCTTGACGGTACCTAACCAGAAAGCCACGGCTAACTACGTGCCAGCAGCCGCGGTAATACGTAGGTGGCAAGCGTTATCCGGAATTATTGGGCGTAAAGCGCGCGTAGGCGGTTTTTTAAGTCTGATGTGAAAGCCCACGGCTCAACCGTGGAGGGTCATTGGAAACTGGAAAACTTGAGTGCAGAAGAGGAAAGTGGAATTCCATGTGTAGCGGTGAAATGCGCAGAGATATGGAGGAACACCAGTGGCGAAGGCGGCTTTCTGGTCTGTAACTGACGCTGATGTGCGAAAGCGTGGGGATCAAACAGGATTAGATACCCTGGTAGTCCACGCCGTAAACGATGAGTGCTAAGTGTTAGGGGGTTTCCGCCCCTTAGTGCTGCAGCTAACGCATTAAGCACTCCGCCTGGGGAGTACGGTCGCAAGACTGAAACTCAAAGGAATTGACGGGGACCCGCACAAGCGGTGGAGCATGTGGTTTAATTCGAAGCAACGCGAAGAACCTTACCAAATCTTGACATCCTTTGACCGCTCTAGAGATAGAGTTTTCCTCTTCGGAGGACAAAGTGACAGGTGGTGCATGGTTGTCGTCAGCTCGTGTCGTGAGATGTTGGGTTAAGTCCCGCAACGAGCGCAACCCTTGAGCTTAGTTGCCATCATTCAGTTGGGCACTCTAAGTTGACTGCCGGTGACAAACCGGAGGAAGGTGGGGATGACGTCAAATCATCATGCCCCTTATGATTTGGGCTACACACGTGCTACAATGGACAATACAAAGGGCAGCAAAACCGCGAGGTCAAGCAAATCCCATAAAGTTGTTCTCAGTTCGGATTGTAGTCTGCAACTCGACTACATGAAGCTGGAATCGCTAGTAATCGTAGATCAGCATGCTACGGTGAATACGTTCCCGGGTCTTGTACACACCGCCCGTCACACCACGAGAGTTTGTAACACCCGAAGCCGGTGGAGTAACCATTTGGAGCTAGCCGTCGAAGGTGGGACAAATGATTGGGGTGAAGTCGTAACAAGGTAGCCGTATCGGAAGGTGCGGCTGGATCACCTCCTTTCTAAGGATAATATACGGAATATCACCATTAGGTGATAAGCGGATTAACGTGACATATTGTATTCAGTTTTGAATGCTCATTTATTTGAGGATTCAGAATGATTTGTACATTGAAAACTAGATAAGTAAGTATAGATTTTACCAAGCAAAACCGAGTGACAAGCGTTTAAAAGCTTGAAACAAAAATTATCGCTAGTCGTCATTTGACGACTCACATAATTAATAACTGGTGATGGTAAGCATCGTATTTTGATTGCACAAACGTTGATGAAAACGCTTGTCAGTCAACGCATTTCTTGATGAGCGCAGTGAAGTTTACTTTTCGTAAATGAACAAGCAAAGAAAGAAATAAGGAAGAATGCGAGCGTTTATCATAACGTTTAGATTAAGTTATTAAGGGCGCACGGTGGATGCCTTGGCACTAGAAGCCGATGAAGGACGTTACTAACGACGATATGCTTTGGGGAGCTGTAAGTAAGCTTTGATCCAGAGATTTCCGAATGGGGAAACCCAGCACGAGTTATGTCGTGTTATCTGCATGTGAATACATAGCATGCAAGAAGGCAGACCCGGAGAACTGAAACATCTTAGTACCCGGAGGAAGAGAAAGAAAAATCGATTCCCTGAGTAGCGGCGAGCGAAACGGGAAGAGCCCAAACCAATAAGCTTGCTTATTGGGGTTGTAGGACACTCTGTACGGAGTTACAAAAGAATTTGTTAGACGAATAACCTGGAAAGGTTAATCATAGAAGGTAATAATCCTGTAGTCGAAAATGAATTCTCTCTTGAGTGGATCCTGAGTACGACGGAGCACGTGAAATTCCGTCGGAATCTGGGAGGACCATCTCCTAAGGCTAAATACTCTCTAGTGACCGATAGTGAACCAGTACCGTGAGGGAAAGGTGAAAAGTACCCCGGAAGGGGAGTGAAAGAGAACTTGAAACCGTGTGCTTACAAGTAGTCAGAGCCCGTTAATGGGTGATGGCGTGCCTTTTGTAGAATGAACCGGCGAGTTACGATCTGATGCAAGGTTAAGCAGAAAATGTGGAGCCGTAGCGAAAGCGAGTCTGAATAGGGCGAATGAGTATTTGGTCGTAGACCCGAAACCAGGTGATCTACCCTTGGTCAGGTTGAAGTTCAGGTAACACTGAATGGAGGACCGAACCGACTTACGTTGAAAAGTGAGCGGATGAACTGAGGGTAGCGGAGAAATTCCAATCGAACTTGGAGATAGCTGGTTCTCTCCGAAATAGCTTTAGGGCTAGCCTCAAGTGATGATTATTGGAGGTAGAGCACTGTTTGGACGAGGGGCCCCTCTCGGGTTACCGAATTCAGACAAACTCCGAATGCCAAATAATTTAACTTGGGAGTCAGAATGTGGGTGATAAGGTCCATATTCGAAAGGGAAACAGCCCAGACCACCAGCTAAGGTCCCAAAATATATGTTAAGTGGAAAAGGATGTGGCGTTGCCCAGACAACTAGGATGTTGGCTTAGAAGCAGCCATCATTTAAAGAGTGCGTAATAGCTCACTAGTCGAGTGACACTGCGCCGAAAATGTACCGGGGCTAAACATATTACCGAAGCTGTGGATTGTCCTTTGGACAATGGTAGGAGAGCGTTCTAAGGGCGTTGAAGCATGATCGCAAGGACATGTGGAGCGCTTAGAAGTGAGAATGCCGGTGTGAGTAGCGAAAGACGGGTGAGAATCCCGTCCACCGATTGACTAAGGTTTCCAGAGGAAGGCTCGTCCGCTCTGGGTTAGTCGGGTCCTAAGCTGAGGCCGACAGGCGTAGGCGATGGATAACAGGTTGATATTCCTGTACCACCATGATTCGTTTTAAGCGATGGGGGGACGCAGTAGGATAGGCGAAGCGTGCTGTTGGAGTGCACGTCCAAGCAGTGAGATTGAGTGTTAGGCAAATCCGGCACTCTTAAGATTGAGCTGTGATGGGGAGAGGAACTTGTTCCTCGAGTCGTTGATTTCACACTGCCGAGAAAAGCCTCTAGCTAGAATAATGGTGCCCGTACCGCAAACCGACACAGGTAGTCAAGATGAGAATTCTAAGGTGAGCGAGCGAACTCTCGTTAAGGAACTCGGCAAAATGACCCCGTAACTTCGGGAGAAGGGGTGCTCTTTGAGGTTCACGCTTCGAAGAGCCGCAGTGAATAGGCCCAAGCGACTGTTTATCAAAAACACAGGTCTCTGCTAAACCGTAAGGTGACGTATAGGGGCTGACGCCTGCCCGGTGCTGGAAGGTTAAGAGGAGTGGTTAGCGCAAGCGAAGCTACGAATCGAAGCCCCAGTAAACGGCGGCCGTAACTATAACGGTCCTAAGGTAGCGAAATTCCTTGTCGGGTAAGTTCCGACCCGCACGAAAGGCGTAACGATTTGGGCACTGTCTCAACGAGAGACTCGGTGAAATCATAGTACCGGTGAAGATGCCGGTTACCCGCGACAGGACGGAAAGACCCCGTGGAGCTTTACTGTAGCCTGATATTGAAATTCGGTACAGTTTGTACAGGATAGGTAGGAGCCTTAGAAGCGTGAGCGCTAGCTTACGTGGAGGCATTGGTGGGATACTACCCTAATTGTATTGGATTTCTAACCCGCAGCACTTATCGTGCTGGGAGACAGTGTCAGGCGGGCAGTTTGACTGGGGCGGTCGCCTCCTAAAGAGTAACGGAGGCGCTCAAAGGTTCCCTCAGAATGGTTGGAAATCATTCATAGAGTGTAAAGGCATAAGGGAGCTTGACTGCGAGACCTACAAGTCGAGCAGGGTCGAAAGACGGACTTAGTGATCCGGTGGTTCCGCATGGAAGGGCCATCGCTCAACGGATAAAAGCTACCCCGGGGATAACAGGCTTATCTCCCCCAAGAGTTCACATCGACGGGGAGGTTTGGCACCTCGATGTCGGCTCATCGCATCCTGGGGCTGTAGTCGGTCCCAAGGGTTGGGCTGTTCGCCCATTAAAGCGGTACGCGAGCTGGGTTCAGAACGTCGTGAGACAGTTCGGTCCCTATCCGTCGTGGGCGTAGGAAATTTGAGAGGAGCTGTCCTTAGTACGAGAGGACCGGGATGGACATACCTCTGGTGTACCAGTTGTCGTGCCAACGGCATAGCTGGGTAGCTATGTATGGACGGGATAAGTGCTGAAAGCATCTAAGCATGAAGCCCCCCTCGAGATGAGATTTCCCAACTTTGGTTATAAGATCCCTCAAAGATGATGAGGTTAATAGGTTCGAGGTGGAAGCGTAGCGATACGTGGAGCTGACGAATACTAATCGATCGAAGACTTAATCAAATAATTGTTCATAAGGTAATGCTTGTGATAAATATACTTACTATCTAGTTTTGAATGTATAACATTCTACAACTTAATCTGGTGCTAATGGCAAAGAGGTCACACCTGTTCCCATGCCGAACACAGAAGTTAAGCTCTTTAGCGCCGATGGTAGTCGGACTTACGTTCCGCGAGAGTAGGACGGTGCCAGGTTATTTCAAAAGCTTCGAAGCAATCTTTATTGTTTCGGGGCTTTTTTTCTTTATCTGTCCATGGGGTGCCCCTTTACCAGTGTTGATCTGCCTCTATTAGGTAAATGTGAGATGTGTTAAAATCAGGGTGTTACGAAACGATTTCAATACGTAAAAGAAAGGAGGGGTATGGGTGCAACAACCATTAAGAGCGAAAATGCTGAAATGGCAAGAACGTCAACCGATTTCGATGCATGTCCCCGGGCATAAAAATGGGACAATCGGTGATCTTTTAATGACACAAGTCCTAAATGACATTACGGAGATCACAGGTTTTGATAATCTTCATCATGCGGAAGACGTTTTATATGAAAGTATGGCGCAATTAAATAAACATCCGGATTATCGGGGTTACTATTTAGTGAATGGGACGACAAGTGGTATACTCGCAGTCATTCATGCTGTTGCGTCGATTCAAGGAGATGTCAGTATTGCGCGAAATGTTCATAAATCAGTGTTTCATGCATTGGAATTAGGACAACAAAGTGCGCAAATTTTGGCGACGTCCGTGAGTGAGAAAACAGGACAATATTCGAAACCTGACGTTGGGACAACTGACTTGGCACATACAAAATTAGGTGTGGTGACTTATCCGAATTATTATGGTGAAACGTTTGATGTGGCGCATGTTGTTGAACAATTTCATCAATTCAATGTTCCTGTTCTTGTCGACGAGGCGCATGGTGCTCATTTTGATTTACCTGGCTTTCCAGAGTCAAGTATGCAAGCGGGGGCGGACTACGTTGTGCAATCTTATCATAAAACGTTGCCGAGTTTGACGATGAGCTCGGTGTTATGGATACATAAAGATGCCCCTTATCGTGAATGGATTGAGCATGGTTTACAAGTATTTCAATCTTCTAGCCCGTCTTATTTGCTTATGGAAAGTTTAGAAGCTGCCCAAGCATTTTATGAATCGTATGACAGTACGTTATTTTTTGAAAAAAGAAAACAACTCATTGCAGCACTTAAAAATAAAGGGTTAACAGTTATCACGCCGCAAGATCCGTTGAAATTGTTAATTCGATATGAAGGCTTGACAGGTTCATCGTTACAAGCGCAAATGGAAACACAGGCGATTGATGTTGAACTGTCGGATGAAAATGCGGTGTTGTGGGTTTTACCGTTATGGCATGATCAAGATCGATTTCCTTTTGAACAACTGCTCGAAAGGATTGAACGAATAATCTTGACGCCAGGAGTAAAATCATCTTATGACAAGCCACCGTATTTATTTACGAAACCGAGTGCATATCAAACAATTGGAATGCATCCATCGCGCTCTATTCCTTATCAAAAAGCTGAAGGGTATACATTAGCGCAACATTTGACGCCGTATCCACCTGGCATTCCGTCACTGTTAAAAGGAGAAATAGTGACAACAGATATGATAAAATTAATAGAATATTGGCAGTCTAGAGGCTTTCGTGTGGAAGGTCTTACGGATGGCAAAATCACAGTGAAGGATGAATGAAAATGTCTCTGTTTATCACAATTGAAGGTCCAGAAGGTTCAGGGAAAACGACTGTTGTTCAAGCAGTTTCGGAACAATTAGCGCAACACTATGACGTCATGACGACACGAGAGCCAGGGGGCGTACAAACAGCTGAAACGATTCGTCAAATTCTATTAGATGGAGAAACGATGGATGCGCGGACAGAAGCTTTATTGTTTGCGGCTGCGAGAAGAGAACATCTTGTTGCGAAAGTACTTCCGGCATTAGCACAAGGAAAACTCGTCATTTGTGACCGTTTTATCGACAGTTCTTTAGCGTATCAAGGTTATGCCCGTCAAATTGGGGTAAAAGAAGTACAAACCATTAATGATTTTGCGATTGAGGGGCGTTATCCGGATTTAACGATTTATTTGGATATTCCAGCTGAAGACGGTCGAGCGCGTATTGAAAGTAATCGCCGCGCACAAAATCGTTTAGATAAAGAAAGCGTGGCATTTCATGAGCGTGTGGTGGAAGGGTATCAGCAACTCATCGCACAAGATCCTCAACGTTTTGCGGTCATTAATGCGAATCAACCGATTGAGCAAGTTGTGGCTGCGACATTACAAGCGATTCAGCGTAAAATGAACGTACAGTAATGGCGTTTGATACAAAGTGAAGTCATGTATTCAGATATGTTATACTAAACTCCAAGAGGTGTTAGAAAAATGAAAATGATTATAGCAATTGTTCAAGACCAAGATAGTCAAGAACTTGCAGACAAACTCGTTGAAAACAATTTTCGTGCAACAAAATTAGCAACGACGGGTGGCTTCTTGCGTGCGGGTAATACAACATTTTTAAGCGGTGTGGAAGATGATCGCGTGGAGGAAATACTTGAACTCATCGGCGGCTCATGTGGCAATAGAGAACAACTTGTATCGCCTATTACGCCAATGGGAGGCAGCGCAGATTCTTACATCCCATATCCTGTTGAAGTAGAAGTCGGTGGCGCAACAGTCTTTGTCATGCCAGTCGAATCGTTCCATCAATTTTAAAATAGCAAGGAAGGTTGTGACAGTATGACCCCAACAAGTCATATGTATTGTCGCAACCTTTTTTTATTGAAACGGATGCTCATCAGTCTATAGTTACCCCAACAAAAGTCTGATCATTTCCTTAATAAATGTAAATCCAATCAAGTTGTTTACGAATGAAATAAAGTCATAGTCTATACACACATATTGCGGTAAAATGGAGTAGTATCTCATATCTATATACATCAATATCTTTACAAAAGGAGCGCAAGGTTAATGGAAGTAATCGAACAACTCACCAAAGCCTATCACAATCAAAAACTGTCACATGCCTATTTATTCGAAGGTGATGACGCTGAAGCAATGAAGACGACCGCTATAACCTTTGCGCAGTTAATTTTATGTCAAGATGAAGAACGATGTCGCTTGAAAGTCGAAGTACAAAACCATCCCGACTTTCAATATGTGATGACAGATGAGACGACGCTCAAAAAGGAACAAGTCGAAAACTTAGTACATCACATGAACCAATTGCCTATTGAAGGTGATTATAAAGTTTATATTATCCAAGACTTTGAAAAATTAACGATTCAAGGTGAGAATAGTATTCTGAAGTTTTTAGAAGAACCGCCGAAAAATACGATTGCGATCATTACGACAACCAAACCTGAACAAATTTTAGATACGATTCATTCTCGTTGTCAGCATGTGTATTTTAAGCCGATGTCACGTGCTACATTTGTGTCGCGATTGACCGAGCAAGATGAAACGATAACTGTGCCTATTGCAGAGTTGTTAAGTACGTATACGACACAACTTGAAGTGGCGCTACAACTTCATGAAAATGTTGAATTAGCACCGATGCGCAAAATGCTTTTACAATGGTGTTATAAATTGTTAAAGCAACGTGAGATGGCATTGATTGGTGTTGTGGAATTGATGAAACATGCGAAAACGAGACAGTTACAATTGTTGGCGCTATCTGGAATGAATGCGTTTTTCCAAGATTTAATGTACGTCAAAGTGGGCATGGTGAACTGGATTACATTTTCGGAGTTGCAGTCAGAATATGAGACATTGGTGACACAGTTGAGTTATCACCATTTAACCTATATCATAGAACAAATAACAGAAGCACATAAAAAGCTCAATCAAAACGTGAATGCCACGCTAGTATTTGAGCAAATTGCAATCAAAGTGAAAGGGTGACGCTGATGCATGCTGTTGTAGGGATTTATTTTGAAAAGGCCAACACATTAGAATATTATGCGCCGAATACAACTTCACTCACAATAGGGCAGTATGTCGTGGTGGAATCTAAGCGTGGCCACGAATTAGGTGTTGTGAGACATGCGCCGAGAGATGTATCGGAGCAAGACGTCACACTGCCATTAAAGCCTGTTTTACGTGTCGCAACGGAAGCGGACTTAATCCAATATGAAAAAAATGAAGTGGATGCAGCTCGAGCGGCGGACATGTGTAAGGCTTTTGTTGAACAATTGGGTCTGGAGATGCGCGTCGTGAATTGTGAATACATTTTAGACCGTTCTAAAATCATTTTTAATTTCACAGCGGATGAACGTATCGATTTCCGAAAATTAGTGCGTATGTTGGCGCAGCGTTTAAAAACACGTATCGAATTGCGTCAAATTGGTGTACGTGATGAAGCAAAATTGCTCGGTGGTATTGGTCCGTGTGGGCGTTCACTATGTTGTGCAACGTTTTTAGGAGATTTTGAACCAGTGTCAATTAAAATGGCGAAAGATCAAAATTTATCATTAAATCCGACTAAAATTTCGGGTGCATGTGGGCGTTTAATGTGTTGTTTGAAATTCGAAAATGATTTTTATGAATCAGCACGTGAACAGTTACCAGATGTAGGGACACGTATTCAAACACCAGAAGGACATGGTGAAGTCGTCAGTCTAAATATTATTGATGTATCAATGCAAGTGCGACTAGATGGCATGGAACAATTGATGGAATACCATATTGAAGAGCTAGAAACATTAAAATAAGGAGGTACATCTGTTGGATCGAAACGAATTATTCGCTCGCTTAATGCAGTTAGAACAACATGTCGCGCGCCTGAATGAAAGCATGCAAGAGTTAAAGGCACTGACTGTAGAGCTAGTGGAAGAAAATGTAGCCTTACAACTAGAAAATGATAACTTTAAAACATTGATGCAACAAGAACGAGAAAATGTGGAAGCAGCGCATGTTCAAGAAGCAGAAGTAGCGCCTCAAAAACCTGTGAAAAAGCAGCGTCAAAGTCGTGAATATTTTGCGAAACTATATCATGAAGGTTTCCATATTTGTCATGATGTATTCGGTAAACATCGTCATGGCGAGGATTGTATGTTTTGTCTCAATGTGCTGAATGAGAAGCAAGAATAGAGGTGCTGTGATGTTACAACCTGGTGAAAGACTGGATTATTTAATACGAGAAGATTTACGCATTATTCAAAATGATGCGGTCTTTTCTTTTTCTACAGATGCACTTCTATTAGGTCATTTTACAGAAGTGAGAAAACGAGATCGCATTTTAGATATGTGCGCAGGTAATGGGGTGATTCCGTTATTGTTGTCGGACAAAGGAAACAACGTGATTACAGGTGTGGAAATTCAGCCGCAGCTCGTTGATATGGCAGAGCGCAGTATTCAATACAATCATTTAGAAGACTGTATTACAATGGTTGAAATGGATATTAATGCGCTCATTCAAGCATATGCCCCAGCACAGTTTGATTTAATCACTTGCAATCCCCCTTATTTTAAAGCGAATCAAACGAATCAACATCAACTTGAAGCCCACAAAATTGCGCGACATGAAATTTATTGTACGTTGGATGATTGTTTGCGTGTTAGCAATCATTTGTTAAAAGAAGGGGGCCGAATTGTGATGGTGCATCGTGCAGAACGGATGTTGGATTTGTTTGAATCTATGCGTCATTATCGTATTGAACCGAAACGTTTGCATATGATTTATAGTAAGCCTGGAAAAGCCGCACAGACGATTGTCGTTGAAGGTCGAAAAGGGGGACGTCAAGGCATCGATATTGCACCGCCTTTTTATATTTATGATGAGCAAGGTGACTATACGCCAGAAATGAAGGAGATTTATTATGGCTAAACATTATACGTATATCGTGCAATGCAATGATGCGACATTTTATACTGGGTATACAAATGATTTGGAAGCGCGCCTCGTCAAACATAATGAAGGTAAAGGTGCGAAATATACAAAAACGAGACGACCGGTAAAATTACGTTATCATGAAATTTTTGAGACGAAATCAGAAGCATTAAAGCGAGAACATGCGATTAAAAAATTGACGCGACAACAAAAAATACAATTAATTGAGGAGCGATAACATGGGAGAGCTCTATTTAGTCGGTACGCCTATCGGAAATTTAGAAGATATGACATTCCGAGCGATTCATACGTTACAGCAGGTGGATCTCATCGCTTGTGAAGATACACGTGTGACAAAAAAATTGTGTCATCATTTTGAGATTGCAACACCTTTAAAATCGTACCATGACCATAATAAAGAACAGGAAACTGAAACTTTAATTGACATGTTAGTGGTAGGAAAAAATATCGCTTTGGTATCTGATGCGGGCTTGCCATTGATTTCAGATCCGGGGTATGAATTGGTTGTTCGTGCACGTGAACAAGGTGTAACAGTGGTGCCAATTCCTGGGCCGAATGCAGGTTTGACCGCATTGATGGCCAGTGGTTTACCTTCATTTACATATACATTTTTAGGATTTTTACCTCGCAAAACGCGTGACAAAACGGCTTTACTTGAAACGAGAATGTATCAAGACAGTACATTGTTATTGTATGAATCACCGCACCGTGTGAAAGATACGCTCGAAGCCATTGCTCAAATTGATGCTGAACGGACAGTGACGCTTGGACGAGAGTTAACGAAGAAGTTTGAACAAATTATGACAGCACCAGTCACAACATTGCTCGAACAATTAGAAACAGACATTCCGTTACGTGGGGAATTTGTCGTTATTATCGAGGGTGCTGCGCCAATCGAAGAAACGGCATGGTTTGAAGCGCTGTCCGTTGAAGACCACGTGACACATTACATTGATGAAGGCATGAAACCGAAAGCGGCGATTAAAAAAGTCGCACAAGAACGCGAAATGTCAAGCAAGGCCGTCTACAACATTTTTCATGATATTCATTAGTGATACACCGTAAGACAAATAGGTTGCAACATTGAAAAACAACTAAATTTTAGATATATTAGATAAGATAAGAATTGAGGAGGAGCGTTGATGGTGAAAGATACTTTTTATATTACAACACCGATATACTATCCGAGTGGTAATTTACACATTGGACACGCGTATTCAACAGTAGCAGGCGATGTCATTGCGCGTTATAAACGTTTACAAGGCTTTGATGTACGCTATTTAACTGGGACTGATGAGCACGGTCAAAAAATTCAAGAAAAAGCTCAAAATGCAGGAATGTCAGAGCTCGATTATTTAGATGGTATGATTAAAGATATTAAAGCATTATGGGAAAAGTTAGATATTTCCAATGATGACTTTATTCGTACTACAGAGCGTCGCCATACAGAAGTCGTTGAAAAAATCTTTGAAAAGTTATTAGAAAAAGGCGACATCTATTTAGGGGAATATGAAGGTTGGTATTCAGTACCGGACGAAACGTTTTACACTGAAACACAACTGGTAGACCCTGTATATTTAGACGGTAAAATTGTGGGTGGTAAAAGTCCAGACTCAGGTCATGAAGTGGAATTGGTGAAAGAGGAAAGCTATTTCTTCAAGTTATCCAACTATACTGACCGTTTATTAGCGTTTTATGATGCGCACCCAGAGTTCATTCAGCCCCCTTCACGAAAAAATGAAATGATCAATAACTTTATTAAACCAGGCTTAGAAGACTTGGCTGTATCACGTACGTCTTTTAACTGGGGCGTCAAAGTGCCTTCTAATCCGAAACACGTCGTTTATGTATGGTTAGATGCGCTTGTGAACTATATTTCTGCGCTCGGTTACTTAACAGATGACGACAGTTTATTCCGTCAATATTGGCCAGCAGATATTCATTTAATGGCGAAAGAGATTGTACGTTTCCACTCTATTATATGGCCGATTATTTTAATGGCATTGGATTTACCATTACCTAAAAAAGTGTTCGCACACGGTTGGGTATTGATGAAAGACGGCAAAATGAGTAAGTCTAAAGGCAATGTCATGGATCCGAACGTGCTGATTGATCGATATGGTTTAGATGCGACACGTTACTATTTAATGCGTGAATTGCCATTCGGTTCTGACGGCGTCTTTACACCTGAAGCTTTCGTGGATCGTACGAACTTTGATTTGGCGAATGATTTAGGTAACTTAGTCAACCGTACAATTTCGATGATTAATAAATATTTTGATGGCGAACTACCTGCATATCAAGGTCCAACGCATGAATTAGATGAAGAAATGGAACAAATGGCGTTGGATACGGTACAAGTTTATCATGAAAGTATGGATAAGTTGCAGTTCTCTGTCGCGTTATCAACAGTTTGGAAGTTGATCAGTCGTACGAATAAATATATTGACGAAACAACACCTTGGATTTTAGCAAAAGACGAATCTCAAAAAGCAGCGTTAGGTAATGTGATGGCGCATCTCGTTGAAAATATTCGCTTTGCGGCAGTGTTATTACGTCCATTTTTAACACATGCCCCTTATCAAATTTTCGAACAACTTCATATTCATAACGAAGCATTACACGGCTTTGAGGGCTTGGCAACATACGGTCAATTGACAGAACCGATTATAGTGACAGCCAAACCACAACCGATTTTCCCACGTCTCGATGTGGAAGCGGAAGTGAGCTATATTAAGGCATCAATGCAACCACCAAAAGAAGATAACGTTGAGGAAGAAGTGCCTGCCAAAGCACAAATTGATATTAAAGATTTTGATAAAGTGGAAATTAAGGCAGCGACGATTATCGATGCTGAGAAGGTTAAAAAATCTAATAAGTTATTAAAAATTCAAGTAGATCTTCATAATGAAAAACGTCAAATCATTTCAGGTATTGCGCAATTTTATGAGCCAGATGATATTATTGGTAAAAAAGTTGCCGTAGTGACGAATTTGAAGCCTGCGAAGTTGATGGGACAAAAGTCTGAAGGGATGATTTTGTCTGCGGAGAAAGATGATGTGTTGACGTTGATTAGTTTACCGAATGCGGTGCCGAATGGTGCTGTGATTAAGTAGGGTGTGAATGGAATGAGTGAGGAGTGAGACGGCAGGTTCGATGTGTCTCACTCTTTTGTTTCAGATTAGGAACATAAGTTTACATTAACAGTGAGAGCAACCTTCAGATTGTTGAATCGTGTTGCGCTTTCTTAGGGGACTTGTCTCAACTCAATTTGGCTTGATTAAAGTGTACACTGAATGGAAGCCAAATTGGATTTTCGGCCGCGTCTGATCCCTCAGGAGTCTTGCACGATTCTTGCAGTCTGGGTAAGTGTCTCAAATTGATGAATGGTAGTTGGTGTGATTGAAACTAAACTGCACATCATTAAATAAAACCCCATCACATCATCCTTCAGTTTTTGAGGGGAGAGCCTAGAGGTGAAAGGTGTTTCGTTGATGTGTGGCATGGTGTGAATCGTGGTAATAGTGAAGTAATGCGTGAATGTGAACGTGCGATTTAGATAGATGGAGGAGGATTTTTATGTTAATTGATACTCATGTGCATTTGAATGCGGATCAATACGATAAAGACCTAGAAGATGTGATTCAACGAGCGTTAGATGCTGGTGTGGATCGCATGTTTGTTGTCGGTTTTGATACGAAAACAATTGAACGCGCGATGCAATTGATAGAGGACTATGATTTTATTTATGCGATTATTGGCTGGCACCCAGTTGATGCGATTGACTTTACGGAGGAGCGTTTAGCGTGGATTGAAAAGTTATCGGCGCACCCTAAAGTCATTGGTATTGGTGAAATGGGCTTAGATTATCACTGGGACAAGTCGCCGAAAGAGGTTCAAAAAGAAGTGTTCCGCAAACAAATTGCGTTAGCGAAACGTGTGAAGTTGCCTATCGTGATTCATAACCGAGAAGCGACGCAAGATTGTATTGATATTTTAATGGAAGAGCATGCTGAAGAAGTCGGCGGTATTATGCATAGTTTCAGTGGTTCACCAGAAATTGCTGATGTGGTGATTAACAAATTGAATTTCCACATTTCATTAGGTGGACCTGTGACGTTTAAAAATGCGAAACAACCTAAAGAAGTGGCAAAACATGTGCCATTGGAACGTCTACTTGTCGAAACAGATGCGCCATATTTAACACCACACCCATACCGTGGTAAACGTAATGAACCTGCGCGTGTTGCATTAGTTGCTGAAGAAATTGCGCAGTTACGTGGTATTTCTTATGAAGAGGTGGCACGCCAAACAACGGAAAATGCAGAAAAATTATTTGGGTTATCATGAAACAAACATGATAACAAACATAAAGAAGGTGCAATGGTGAAAATCAATGAATTTATTGTAGTAGAAGGCCGTGATGATACAGAGCGTGTGCAACGGGCTGTGACGTGCGATACGATTGAAACGAATGGGAGCGCGATTGACCAAAATATTTTAGATGTCATACGTCAAGCCCAAGAGACGCGCGGTGTGATTGTATTAACAGACCCTGATTTCCCGGGTGATAAAATTAGAACGACGATTCGTGAAACGGTTCCGGGTGTGAAACATGCATTTATTGACCGTGAACGCGCTAAAAATAAGCGTGGGAAAATTGGTGTTGAACATGCCAGTCTAGAAGATATTCGTGATGCACTCATGCACGTGTCGACGCCTTTATCTGAAGCGCAAGAAACGATTAGTAAAGATGTGCTCATTGATTTAGGTTTAATCATTGGTCCTGCTGCAAGATACCGCCGCAACCTTCTAGGCAAACGTCTACACATTGGTCATTCTAACGGGAAACAACTATTAAAAAAGCTTAATGCATTCGGCTATACAGAAGCGGATGTACGTCGAGCATTAGAAGAAGAGGAGTAAAGAGATGCATGATAAAGATATTGCCACGCCGTCGAGAACACGTGCACTATTAAATCAATATGGCTTTAATTTTAAAAAGAGTTTAGGTCAAAACTTTTTAATTGATGTGAATATTATTAACCGTATTATCGATGCGAGTGGTATTGATGCGACGACAGGTGTCATTGAAATTGGTCCTGGGATGGGTTCGCTCACAGAACAGCTTGCTAAAAATGCACAACATGTTTTAGCGTTTGAAATCGATCAACGACTTATTCCTGTGCTTGACGATACATTATCGCCTTATGACAATGTGACGGTCATTAACGAAGATATTTTAAAGGCGAACGTGGCCGAGGCGATTCAACAGCATTTATCTCACTGTGAGAAAATTATGGTCGTTGCCAATTTGCCTTATTACATTACGACACCGATTTTAATAACGTTACTTGAGCAAGATTTAAATATTGACGGTTATGTGGTGATGATGCAAAAAGAAGTCGGCGAGCGTTTAAACGCACAAGTCGGTACCAAAGCGTACGGCTCATTATCTATTGTGGCGCAATATTATACGGAGACGTCTAGAGTGCTCACAGTACCGAAAACGGTCTTTATGCCACCGCCGAATGTGGATTCGATTGTCGTTAAATTAATGAAACGTGACACGCCAATCGTGGATGTGGATAATCCGAATGCGTTTTTCAAAATGACGAAAGGTGCGTTTAGCCAAAGACGAAAAACCATTTATAACAATTATCAGACGTTATTTGAAAATGGTAAAGAACGGAAAGATACGATTTTACAATGGCTTGAGCAGGCGGGAATAGACCCGAAACGACGCGGTGAAACACTATCGATACAAGAATATGCACGTTTGTATGCGGAATTGGAAAATTTCCCAAATTTATCTTTGTAAATTGATTGACAACGGCTTTCCACCTTGCTAAAATTAAAATTTTATTTGACGAAACACTTCGAGATGTGTTATAATACACTTGTAGCGAGGTGGAGCAATATGCCAAAATCTATTGGAGACATCAAAAACTCTCTTGATTGTCAATTAGGAAATCGTATTGTACTTAAAGCTAATGGAGGTCGCAAAAAAACAATTGAACGTTGCGGCGTGCTAACTGAGACATACCCGTCAGTGTTCGTTGTAGAATTGGACCCAGAGAAACATAATTTTGAACGTGTATCTTATACTTATGCAGATGTATTGACTGAAAATGTTCAAGTATCATTTGTAGAAGATGAGTTACAACAAGAAGTAATCGCACAATAAAAATACAGAGACTATCTACATAATAACCATTCTACTGTCGTGAGTAGAGTGGTTTTTTATTGTGTTGTGATGTTCATCATTGCCCTAATGAGTCCGTCATGCGATTGGGCAAATGGACAACGTTTTGCGTTTTTTGCCTGTTGCATCACGTCAATGATGATGAAAATAGCTTGCATCAAACTTTTTAATTTACGCCATCCTTGTTAAACTAAAGCGATGTATTTTTGTCATATAGAAGATGCTGGACATGTAAACGCGAGTGAGACCGGCTATAATGATAAAATATTAGCTGTTTCACTATACTGAAAAAAATAATTCAAATGCTTGAATCAAGTTATTCGTCTCGTCGCTTATCATTCATCAATCAAGGGCTTATTAAAAACTATCCGAGACGCCTGTTGGAGCGGCTGAAGTTGAAAATGCGTCGTGTTCAATCGAGTGTTGACGTGTTGCGGCATGGCATATGAAAGGGTTCGGCAATCTTGTAGGATAAATATAAAAAGAATCAACCGTTCGGCGATATGTTGCGCGTATGCCAAACGAGGTACAATTTTAATCTGTATGAGCGCACTTTGAAACGGTTATGTGTTAAAATCACAGTAATACCATTTGGAAAGAGGAAATTGGAATGATTTATGAAACAGCTCCTGCTAAAATCAATTTGACATTGGATACTTTGTACAAAAGAGATGACGGTTATCATGAAGTTGAAATGATTATGACGACGATTGATTTGAACGATTGGCTGTCATTTGAAAAAAGAAATGATTCGCGTATCGTTTTAAAAGTTGATGAAACATTTATTCCTTCTGATGACCGTAATTTAGCGTATCGAGCAGCACTTTTGATGAAAGAAACTTATAAAATTAAGCAAGGTGTAACGATTACTTTAGAAAAAAACATTCCTGTTGCAGCGGGTCTTGCAGGCGGCTCAAGTGATGCAGCAGCAACTATGCGCGGGATGAATCGTTTGTTTGAATTAAATCGTTCTCTTGATGAATTAAGCGAACTTTCAGCGGTGATTGGTTCAGATGTCCCGTTTTGTGTGCATGGTACAACGGCACTTTGTAAAGGGCGTGGCGAAATTCTTGAAATTTTAGCGAAAACCCCTTCAGCTTGGGTCATTGTTGCGAAACCACAAGCCGGCCTATCGACACCTGAGATTTATGGAGGGTTAGATTTGAGTCAACCGTTTCCAGTTCATACGCAACAATGTTTAAAAGCGATAGAAGCAAATGACTATGATGCGCTATGCAAAAGTTTGTCTAACCGCTTAGAGCCTGTTTCTATGCAACTCCAACCCGAAATTGCTAAAATCAAAACGAATATGCTGAATAACGGTGCGGATGGTGCATTGATGAGCGGGAGCGGCCCAACTGTATACGGTTTTGCACAACGCGAACGACAAGCACGCCATATTTTTAATGCGGTGAGCGGTTGTTGTAACGATGTCTATCTCGTAAGAACACTGGGGTAAAAAGGAGAAAGGGTGACAGCAGTGCGATACAAAAGAAGTGAACGTATTGTTTATATGACACAATATTTAATCAATAACCCGAATAAACTCGTACCACTGACGTATTTTGTGACCAAGTTTGAACAAGCGAAGTCATCAATTAGTGAAGATGTTCAAATCATTAAAGATACACTAGTTAAAGAAGGGTTGGGAACAGTGGAAACGATATCTGGGGCAAGCGGGGGTGTGAAATATCGCCCGCAAATGCAAAAGGATGAGGCGCAAGCAGTCATTGATGAAGTGATTTCATTATTGCAAGAAAAAGAGCGCTTATTGCCTGGTGGATATCTGTTCCTCTCTGATCTCATGGGGAATCCTGCATTGTTAAAGCGTGTCGGTCGACTCATTGCGACGATTTATATGCAAGAAGAGTTGGATGCGATTGTGACGATTGCAACTAAAGGGATTTCGTTGGCGAATGCTGTGGCGAGTGTATTGAACTTGCCAGTCGTCGTCATTCGTAAAGACAATAAGGTTACAGAAGGTTCAACGGTTTCAATCAATTATGTTTCAGGATCGACAAGAAAAATCGAAACAATGGTATTATCTAAACGTACGTTAAAGGAACATTCAAACGTGTTGATTGTGGATGACTTTATGCGTGCTGGTGGTTCAATTAATGGGGTTATGAATTTAATGAATGAGTTTAAAGCCCACGTAAAAGGGGTATCAGTACTTGTAGAATCCAAAGAAGTCAAACAACGACTGATTGAAGATTATACTTCCTTAGTACGTCTCTCTGATGTCGATGAATATAATCAAGAATTTAAAGTCGAGTCAGGGAATAGTCTATCTAAATTTTAAAGGTAAAAGGAGCGTTCAATTATTTGAAAATCATTAACACGAACAATGCACCTAAAGCAGTTGGACCTTACTCACATGCTTCAATCGTCAACGGACTCGTTTACACTTCTGGTCAAATCCCATTGAACCTGGAGGGGGAAATTGTAAGCGATGATGTAGAAAAGCAAACTGAGCAAGTGTTGGAGAATCTGAAAGCGGTATTGGATGCTGCTGGGTCAGATTTGAATCACGTTGTTAAAGTTTTAATCTTCTTATCGGATATGGAGAACTTTCAAAAAGTGAATGAAGTATACACAAAATACTTTGACATACACCGTCCTGCGAGAAGTGCAGTGGAAGTCGCACGTTTACCGAAAGACGTAAAAATAGAGATTGAAATGGTTGCTGAGGTTAAAGAGATATAATCAAAAAAAGTTAAGATTATGACTTCTTAAAAAACATACTATTAAAGTATACTTAAATTACTATAGGGGGCTCACTACATGAAAGTGACAGACGTTAGACTTAGAAAAATACAAACAGATGGCAGAATGAAAGCCTTAGTGTCAATTACCTTAGATGAATCATTCGTTATTCACGATTTGAGAGTGATTGAAGGTAATTCAGGTTTATTCGTAGCTATGCCAAGCAAACGCACACCAGATGGTGAATTCCGCGATATCGCACATCCAATCAACTCTGAAATGAGACAAGAGATTCAAGATGCGGTAATGAAAGTATATGATGAAACTGATGAGGTTTTACCTGCTCAAAAACCAACATCAGAAGCGTCAGAAGATACAGAAGAAGTTGAATAGTTTTTTCTTTTTATGAGGTTTTGTCATTGTGGTGATGGCAAAGCCTTTTTTATTACGATGAAGTTAAAAGTGAGTTACCTAGCAATCATTTCTAATTGTACGGTATCCAATTTTTTATCTAAGTGGAAGTGAAAGTGATATCGACAAAATCGTTTCATGGCACATGGTGAACAACGGATAACTGGAATGTCTAAGGTGTTGAATTGGCTTTTATAGGTTTACGCCTTGAAAGTGTGTGCACGGTTAAATTATAATTGTATAGAAGTGTATAAGATAATGGAGGGTTCATTGCCATGCAAAAACATGCAATCGTTTTAGCAGCGGGTAAAGGCACAAGGATGAAATCGAAGCAAGCTAAAGTACTGCATCACGTTGCCGGGAAGCCGATGATTGGTCATGTGATTGATCAAGTCCGTGCTTCTGGTGTTGATCAAGTTGTCACTATTGTCGGTCACGGCGCGGAAAGTGTAAAAGAGAAGTTAGGGGATGCTTCTTTATATAGCTTTCAACAAGAACAACTTGGTACGGCACACGCTGTGAAGACAGCAGCTGAGCATTTATCAGCAAAAGAAGGGATAACACTTGTCATTTGTGGTGACACACCGTTAATTACAAGTGCAACATTGACTCGTTTGGTGGCACATCACGAACAAGAAGGCGCACAAGCTACTGTATTATCAGCAACAGCGCCACAACCGTTTGGCTATGGTCGTATTGTACGTGATGCACAAGGTCAATTGATGGAAATTGTTGAAGAAAAGGATGCGAATGACACTCAGAAAGCGATTACTGAAATCAGTTCAGGTATTTTCGCTTTTGATAACCAAACGTTATTCGAGATGTTAGAACGTGTTGATAACAACAATGCGCAAGGTGAATACTACTTGCCACAAGTTTTAACGTTAATACTTCAAAATGAGGGTAAAGTCGCAGTTTATCATACGGATGATTTCGAGGAGATTATGGGTGTCAATGATCGTGTGGCGCTAAGTCGAGCTGAAAAAGCTTTTCGCCAACGTATCAATACGTATCACATGCAAAATGGCGTAACCTTAATTGATCCTGACTCAACTTACATTGGTGCTGAAGTTGAAATCGGTGCAGATACCATTATCGAGCAAGGTGTTCAATTGTCAGGGCATACCGTTGTCGGTGAAGGTGTCACAGTAGGTCAATATTCTCAAGTACACAATAGTCACATTCATGACGCTGTAACGATTAAGCATTCTGTTATTACTGATGCAGTCGTCGGTGCCAAGTCTACAGTAGGGCCATTTGCACAATTGCGTCCAGGTGCTGATTTGGGCAAAGAAACAAAAGTCGGTAACTTTGTTGAAATTAAAAAAGCGCGCTTAGACGATGAAGCAAAAGTATCACATCTCAGTTATATTGGCGATGCAGAAATTGGGGCAAGAACAAATGTTGGTTGTGGTTCTATCACTGTGAACTATGATGGTGTCAACAAGTTTAAAACGATTGTAGGCAAAGATACGTTTATCGGCTGTAATACTAATCTCATCGCACCTGTGACTGTAGGAGACGGTTCGCTTATTGCGGCGGGTTCTACAATTACAGATGATATTCCTGAAAATAGCTTAGCACTCGCGCGTTCAAAACAAGTGACAAAACCGGGATACATGAATCAAAAAGAGCAATAGTTTCACATGAAAGACTAAAAACGGTCTGTTGTAATTAAAAAGAGTGACCAAAACAAAATTGGAGGATTCATAATAATGTTAAACACCGAATATAAAAATTCGTCTTTGAAAATTTTCTCGTTGAAAGGTAACGAACCACTTGCACAAGAAGTCGCAGATCATGTAGGTGTTGAATTAGGTAAATGTACAGTTAAACGTTTTAGTGATGGTGAAATTCAAATTAATATTGAAGAAAGTATTCGTGGTTGTGATGTGTTCATTATCCAACCGACTTCTAACCCTGTAAATGTACATTTGATGGAACTTCTTATTATGATTGATGCATGTAAACGTGCTTCAGCAGCAAACATTACTATTGTTGTACCATACTACGGTTATGCACGCCAAGACCGCAAAGCGCGTAGCCGTGAGCCAATTACAGCGAAGTTAGTTGCTGATTTATTCGAAACAGCTGGCGCGGATCGCATGATTGCATTAGATTTACATGCACCTCAAATTCAAGGATTCTTTGATATTCCGATTGATCACTTGATGGGTGTACCGATCTTAGCGGACTATTTCTTGAAAAATAAAGAAATCGATCCAGAAAAAAGTGTTGTTGTATCACCAGACCATGGTGGTGTGACACGCGCACGTAAATTAGCAGATATTCTTAAAACACCTATCGCAATTATTGATAAACGTCGTCCAAAACCAAATGTGGCAGAAGTGATGAACATCGTGGGTGAAATTGAAGGACGTACAGCGATTATTATTGATGATATTATTGATACGGCAGGTACGATTACTTTAGCGGCACAAGCGTTAAAAGATAAAGGTGCAACAGAAGTATTTGCTTGTTGTACACACCCTGTATTATCAGGTCCAGCGAAAGAACGTATCGAAAATTCAGCAATTAAAGAATTAGTCGTAACGAACTCAATCCAATTAAACGACCAACAAAAGCCAAACAATATTACAGAACTTTCTGTAGCAGAATTGTTAGCACAAGCGATTGTACGTGTGTATGAACGCGAATCTGTGAGTGTATTATTTGACTAATGCATGTTGACTTATTATCAGCCCTCGTGTAAAATGGGTCTGTTCGTGTCAATACGGACAAATACACACTTGCAAGCAACATAGGTTGATGGGCAAGTGCAGCACAATTGTGTGCAATGGAAAGGTGGAAAATGAATATGGCTTCATTAAAGTCTATTATTCGTCAAGGTAAACAAACTCGCGGTGACTTACGTAAAATCCGTGAAGCAGGTAAAGTACCAGCAGTTGTTTATGGTTACGGTACTAAAAACGTATCAGTTAAAGTGGATGAAGTAGAATTCATCAAATTGATTCGTGAAGTTGGACGTAACGGTGTCATTGAACTTGGTGTAGGTTCAAAACAAATCAAAGTAATGGTATCAGATTATCAATACGATTCACTTAAAAACCAAATTACACATATTGACTTCTTAGCAATCAATATGTCTGAAGAGCGTACTGTAGAAGTACCTGTTCACTTAATTGGTGAAGCACCTGGTGCTAAAGAAGGCGGCGTAGTTGAACAACCATTATTCAACTTAGAAATCACTGCTACACCAGACAGCATTCCTGAATATATCGAAGTGGATATCAGCGAATTAAACATCAATGACAGCTTATCAGTAGCAGATGTTAAAATTTCTGGTGACTTCACTATCGAAAACGAAGCTGAAGACACAATCGTTTCAGTTGTTGTGCCTACTGAAGAGCCAACTGAAGAAGAAATCGAAGCAATGGAAGGCGAATCTACTCAAGAAGAGCCAGAAGTTGTGGGTGAATCTTCAGACGAGGAAGCAAAAGAAGAATAAAAATGATGTCAATATCATTGCAAGAAGAGCTGAGCCTTATGGGTGTCAGCTCTTTTTGGCGTTGTAGCTAGCGTTCGATTCAAGAAAAGCGATGGAGACAAACGTTAAAAAGGATACATATCAAGCGACGAACAGTTTTTGAATTGGCCAATGGGAAAAGGTGTGCGTTGAAAAGTAGTTCAATATGAGGAGAGGGAAAGAAAAGAATTCGTGATTTGTGCCGTTGCATAATGTGAAAAGACATGATCAAAGGTGTTAAACTTGGCATGAACGCCTATTCAGATTTGAATGTCATAGTATAGCGATTTTGAATTTTCGATAAGTTGTGAGTGTTTCGAATAGAAGTTCTATAATAGGAATAGGACGATTCACCAAGTTCAAGGTCAAATGTGTTAATATAGGGATATTAAACGCAAATGATGATGAAAATAGCGTAGGAGAAAGACAAACATGGAGGTCAATGATGAAGTGTATTGTAGGCTTAGGTAATATAGGAAAAAAATATGAATATACGAGACATAATATCGGTTTTGAAGTCATCGATCATCTACTTGATAGACATCAAATCAAACTCGACAAACAAATGTTTCGTGGCGCTTATACGATAGAGCGAATCAATGGTGAAAAAGTGATGCTCATCGAACCATTGACTTTGATGAATTTGTCAGGTGAAGCAGTTGCCCCTCTGATGGATTACTATGATGTTGAGGTAGATGATTTACTCATATTGTATGATGATTTAGATTTAGCACAAGGTCATGTACGTTTACGTCAAAAAGGTAGTGCAGGTGGACATAACGGGATGAAATCGATCATTCAAATGTTAGGAACGAGTGACTTTAAGCGTATTCGTATAGGTATCGATCGCCCTTCGAATGGGATGGCGGTCAAGGATTATGTATTACAGCGCTTTTCAACGAATGAAATGAAAGTGATGGATACAGTGATTCAACATGTGGCAGATGCAGTGGAAGCATTTATAGGAAACGAAAAATTCGAAAATGTAATGAATCGATATAATGGTGAGGCTAAGTGAAATCAATAATCAATGAAATTATAAATAGAGACTCAAGATTTAAAGATTTAGCAGAGCAAGTCGGTCAATCTAATGTACTCGTGACAGGATTAACGCCTGCCGCGAAAGCATCTATCATTGCGGAACTTTATCAATCAGACCATCGCCAAGTCGTATGGGTCACAAACAATTTATATCAAGCAGACAAGATTGAAGCGGATTTGTTGCAGTTTGTTCCGGATGATGAAGTGTATAAATATCCTGTTCAAGATATTATGACAGAAGAATTTTCAACGCAAAGCCCGGAATTGATGAGTGAACGTGTACGAACGTTAACAGCACTCGCGAATAATCGTCGCGGGTTATTTATCGTCCCTTTAAATGGCTTGAAAAAGTTGCTCACACCAAAAGAGATGTGGCGCGACCATGAAATGACTTTTGAAGTGGGCGACGATATTGAGATTGACGCGCTTTTAGAAAAATTAGTGAGTATGGGATATCGACGTGAATCGGTCGTATCCAATATTGGTGAATTTTCGGTACGTGGTGGCATTATTGATGTGTATCCGTTACTAGGTGAACCGATTCGAATTGAACTGTTCGATACTGAAGTGGATTCGATTCGTCAATTCGATGTAGAGACGCAACGTTCATCAGAAAATATCAACAGTGCGGAAATTACGACAGCGCATGATTATATTATGACAGAGGCCGTCCGACAACAGATGATGACAGCGTTGAAGTCTGCTTACGAAACGACGAGACCTAAAATTGACAAGTCAGTACGTCAAGATTTGAAAGAGACGTATGATAGTTTTCAAATGATTGAGGATGCACATTTTGATCCACAAATATTGCGTCGTTTAGTCGCGTTTATGTACGAGACGCCTACAACGATACTGGATTACCTTAAAGATAATGCGGTCATTTTAGTTGATGAATATAATCGTATTCGCGAAACTGAGGAATCTTTGTTGGTTGAAACAGAAGACTTTTTACAGAATTTGATTGAAAGTGGTAAAGGCTTTATCGGACAACGTTTTATGGATGATGAGGCGTTTGATCGGATGTTACGTCAGTTTAAAATTACGTTTTTCACGTTGTTTACCGCTTCAATGCAAATGAAGTTAGACGATATGATTAAGTTTTCATGTAAACCGGTCCAACAATTTTATGGGCAATACGATATCATGACTTCTGAATTTCAACGCTATATGCGACAAGAAAATCGTGTCGTCGTCATGGTAGAAACGGCAACGAAAAAAGAACGTATTCAGGCGATGTTAAGCGAAATGCACATCCCTACACTATTAGATCCTGACGTTGAAACGATGGTAGCGGGACATGTAGCAATTATTGAGGGTAGCTTGTCAGAAGGTTTCGAACTCCCATACATGTCGCTCGTTGTTGTGACAGAACGTGAATTGTTTAAGTCTAAGCAGAAAAAGAGTACGAAAAAGCGTCGCAAAACGTTAAGTAATGCTGAAAAAATTAAATCGTACCAAGAATTGAATGTCGGCGATTATGTCGTGCATGTGCATCACGGTGTGGGACGCTACCTCGGCGTGGAAACATTAGCAGTGGGTGACGTACACCGCGACTATATTAAAATTCAATATCAAGGAACAGACCAACTCTTTGTGCCTGTCGATCAAATGGAGCAAGTGCAAAAATATGTTGGTTCGGAAGATAAATCGCCAAAGCTGTATAAGTTAGGCGGTAGTGAATGGAAGAAAACGAAAGCGAAAGTTCAGCGCAGTGTAGAAGATATTGCGGACGAACTGATTGCTTTATATAAGGAACGTGAACAATCTGTCGGTTATCAATTTGGACCAGATACGGAAGAACAATATGCGTTTGAAATGGATTTCCCATATGATTTAACGGATGACCAAGCGAAATCCATTATCGAAATTAAAAATGACATGGAAAGCCAAAGACCTATGGACCGTCTGTTATGTGGTGACGTAGGTTACGGTAAAACAGAAGTGGCTGTCAGAGCGGCTTTCAAAGCAGTCATGTCAGGGAAACAAGTCGCATTTTTAGTGCCGACGACCATTTTAGCGCAACAACATTATGAAACATTGATTGAGCGGATGCGTGATTTCCCTGTTGAAATTCATTTGATGAGCCGTTTTCGTACAGCTAAAGAAGTGCGCGAGACGAAAGAGGGCTTGAAAGCAGGCTTTGTGGACATCGTCGTAGGGACACATAAGTTGCTCGGTAAAACGATTGAGTATAAAGATTTAGGTTTACTCATTGTCGATGAAGAACAACGTTTTGGTGTGCGTCATAAAGAAAGAATTAAGCAGTTAAAAGCAAACGTCGATGTACTCACGTTAACTGCGACACCGATTCCGCGTACGTTGCATATGAGTATGTTAGGTGTACGTGACTTGTCGATTATTGAAACGCCACCAGAAAACCGCTTCCCAGTCCAAACGTATGTCCTAGAGCAAAACACTAATTTTATTAAAGAAGCTTTAGAACGAGAGCTTTCTCGAGATGGCCAGGTATTTTATCTTTACAACCGTGTAAGCGCCATTTATGAAAAACGTGAACAGCTTCAAATGTTGATGCCAGGCGCTTCCATTGGTGTCGCGCACGGTCAATTGCCAGAACGTGACTTGGAAGAAACGATGCTCGACTTTATCAATGGAGAGTACGATATTTTAGTAACGACGACGATTATCGAAACAGGTGTCGATGTACCGAATGCGAATACACTCATTATTGAAGATGCCGATCGCTTTGGCTTAAGTCAGCTCTATCAATTGCGTGGGCGTGTCGGTCGTTCGAGTCGTATCGGGTATGCTTATTTCCTTCACACAACGAACCGCGTATTGAATGAAGTCGCTGAAGAACGTCTCCAAGCAATTAAAGAATTTACCGAACTTGGCAGTGGCTTTAAAATTGCGATGCGTGACTTGAACATTCGTGGTGCCGGTAACTTGCTCGGTAAACAACAGCACGGCTTCATTGATTCGGTCGGCTTTGACTTGTACTCACAAATGTTAGAAGAAGCGGTGAATGAAAAACGTGGCATTAAAGAAGAAACACCTGTACCTGAGCTTGAGTTAGATTTGAAACTGGATGCATATTTACCAGCTGAATATATTCGCAACGAACAAGCGAAAATTGAAATTTACAAGAAGTTGAGAGCGACTGAAAGCATGGAGCAACTGATGGATATTAAAGACGAATTACTCGATCGCTTCAATGCGTATCCAACAGAGGTTGAACAATTGTTAGATTCTGTAGAGATTAAAGTCCATCTCCTTCATGTCGGTGTGCAGTCCGTGAAAGATACAGGTAAAGCGATTGAGATTTTACTGACCCAAAAAGGTACAAATGATATTGACGGTGAAGCGTTATTTAAAAATACAATCGCGCTCGGTCGTGCGATGAAAGTTGGCGTGCAAGATGGCTGCATGAAAGTGACGTTGACGAAAGGGAAACAATGGCTCGAATCACTGAAGTTTTTAGCGAAGACGTTGGAAGAAAGTTTGAGACTCCCAGATGAAATCTAAAACAGCATTTAATGGTGTCGTCGTCTTGACGTTAGGGTTGATTGCCGTCAAAATATTGAGTGCTTTATATCGTGTACCTTATCAAAATGTACTCGGCGATGAAGGGTTGTATGCGTATCAACAAATTTATCCCATTGTGGCGTTAGGTGTGGTCTTGTCGAGCAATGCGCTGCCGAGTGCGTATACTCAAATGTTAGGGCATCAGCATATATCGAAACCTTTCTTTATACGGTTATGTCGGATATTGACAGGGGCGGGTCTTGTCATTTGCGCTTTGATGTTCATCGGTGCGAAAGCGGTCGCGTTGTTAATGGGTGATTCGCAATTAACACCGATGATTCGAGCGGCAAGTTTCAGTTTTATTTGTGTAGGCGCACTTGGTTTATTGCGTGGCTATTTTCAATCCAAATATGAAATGCACATGCCCGCGTATTCACAAGTGTTGGAACAATTTGTTCGCGTCGGTTTAATCGGTGTCGTGATTGGGTTGTTCATCTCTCAAGACTTGTCAATTTATCAGGCGGGGACGTGGGCGATTTTTGCGTCAACTGCAGGTTTTGTAGTAGCGACGGTGTTTTTAGCTTTCAAAAGTCATCTTCCTGTTGCGTCCATCGATCAAGAAGACTTGCAGTGGCGTCGTTTTCTCGTTGCGACAGTCATTTTTGCAATCAGTCATTTAATCGTTATTTTATGGCAAGTGGTCGATAGTTTTACTATTGTGAATATGTTGCGTTACGGTACTGGACTCACTTTTGATGAAGCGATTATGCAAAAAGGAATTTTCGATCGTGGTGCGTCCTTTATTCAAATGGGGCTCATTGTCACAACGACATTTTGTTTCGTTTTAATTCCACTTTTGACAGATACGAAGAAAAATGGGCAGCTCCAACAAATGCACAGTTACGCGAACGCCTCACTGAAGATTACGATTGTGATTAGCAGTGCGAGCGGGATTGGGCTGATCAATTTAATTCCGTTACTTAATCGTGTTTTTTTTGAACGAGAGGAATTGACGGGCACATTATCGCTATATATGTTAACCGTCATATGCGTGTCACTGATTATGATGTACATCGCGTTGCTAGAAGTGCATGAACAGTTTCGTATGATTATGAAAGCACTCGTCATCGGAATCGTCGCAAAAGGTGTGCTCAATATCATCGCGATTCCGTTGCTCGGTATTTTTGGTGCGAGTATGGCGACAGTGAGTTCTTTAGTCGTGTTCGTTATTGTTTTACATTATCGCGTCGTACAGCTCTATCGTCTTCACGCCTTGCGAAAGTTTTATGTGAAACTTATTTTAGCTTTATTGGTAATGACAGCTGTTGTACAATTATGTCATTATCTCATTCCTGCTGAGACACGTTTCGGTGGTTTGGTCGAACTCCTTATTGCATCAATGGTGGGTGTCGGTAGCATTGTATTCATGCTCCTGTACCTTAATATTTTAAATAAAGAAGAATGGATTCATTTACCGTTTGGCGATAAAGTCATTTCGTGGGAGAAAGGAAGAAAGTCATGACACAGCAACTGACAATTATAGGATTAGGGAACTACGGTTTAGACGAATTACCCGTGAGTATTTACAAATTAATCCAACAACAATCTAAAATTTACGTGCGTACGAAAGACCATCCCGTGATTGCACAATTAGAAGGCATCGATATCGAAAGTTTCGACGATGTGTACGAAGCGCATGAAACGTTTGAACCGGTGTATAAAACGATAACAGAGCGATTGTTCGAGTATGCGCAACATGAAGACATTGTGTATGCTGTGCCGGGTCATCCGCGCGTGGCTGAGACGACGACACAATTATTGTTGTCACATGCACCACAGCACAATGTGGAAGTTAAAGTGTTAGGCGGACGCAGCTTTATTGATGACGTATTTGAAGCGGTCAATGTCGACCCTAACGATGGCTTTACGATGTTAGATGCAACGGCGTTAACGGTAGACATGCTCAATCCACGGACAGCAACAATGATTACGCAAGTTTACAGTGACATGGTTGCCGGTAGTTTAAAGTTATCATTGATGGAACGTTATCCGGATGACTTTGAAGTGATGGTCGTTGATGGGGCTCATCAAGGTGGGGCACAAGTGACGCGTTGTCCAATATATGCATTAGATCATGATGTGACATATACGAATTTAACGAGCGTCTTTGTACCGAAAGTTACTGATGAGACAGCGTTGTATGGTGATTTTGATTATGCGGATCAAGTGATTGCGCGTTTAGTCGATGATGAACACGGTTGCCCATGGGATAAAGTCCAAACGCATCAAACGTTAAAGCGCTACTTACTCGAAGAAACGTATGAGCTATTTGAAGCGATTGATAACGAAGATGATTGGCATATAATTGAAGAGTTGGGTGATATCTTGTTACAAGTGTTGTTGCATACGAATATCGGTCGTAAAGAAGGGTATATGGATACGCGTGAAGTGGTGGCAAGTTTGACTGAAAAAATGATTCGACGCCATCCGCATATTTTTGGTAATGAAAGTGCGCAAAATGTAGACGATGTGAAAGCAATTTGGCAAACAGAAAAGCAAGCAGAAGGTAAAAAAGAACGCGTCAAATTTGAGAAAGTATTTGCGACCCATTTCTTAAAATTGTATGATGAAGTCAAAAATAAAGACTTTACAGAAGAAGAACTTAAAGCTTACATAGAACAGGGGGACAGTTATGAGACTCGATAAGTATTTAAAAGTTTCACGATTAATTAAACGTCGTACACTCGCTAAAGAACTGAGTGATCAAGGTCGTGTTGCAGTGAATGGGAACACTGCCAAAGCGGGTACAGACGTGAAAATAGATGATGAGTTAGTGATTCAATTTGGTCAAAAAATCGTTACGGTTAAAGTCACAGGATTAAATGAGCATGCGACAAAAGAAAATGCTAAAGGGATGTTCGAACTCGTTAAAGAAGAGCGCATTCAGTAAAGGGTAGATAAAGAAAGGTGACGCCCCATGGCCCAAAAAATTCAAAATATCGGCAACCAATATACAAGCCAAAAAAATGCTAAAAAGCAGCGACATGAACGCCGGAAAAAAGTTGTAAAAAAGCGCATTTCTGTTTTCGGAGGGATATTGTTAGCCATCATTATTGTGCTATTAATTATGTTGATGGCACAAGTGAAAGGGAACCACGAAGCTTCAGTAGAACGCCAAAAGAAAGAAGCGCAATATCAAAAGTTACAAGATCAAGAAATTGAATTAAAAGAACAACTGAACAATCTCAATGATGAAGCGTATGTCGAAAAAATCGCGAGAGATGAGTACTACTTAAGTAATGATGGTGAAATTATTTTTAAATTGCCAGAAGACGCCAAGAACGATAAGCAGTCCGATAAAAAGTAGTGCGCTTTTAGATTGGATTGTTAACAAGTAAAAAACGTAAAGAAAAAAGGCGATGTTCAATTTGCCATTGTGAAAACAGTTAAACAAACGTATAATAGAACTAAATATCGAACAAAATCGGGAGGATGCATTAAAACAATGTCAATCGAAGTAGGAAGTAAGGTAAAAGGTAAAGTCACTGGTATCAAAAAATTTGGTGCATTTGTGGAGTTGCCTGAAGGTAAAAGTGGGTTAGTTCATATTAGTGAAGTAGCAGACAACTATGTAGAAAATGTTGAAGACCATTTGTCAGTTGGTGATGAAGTAGAAGTGAAAGTACTATCTATAGCGGAAGATGGTAAAATAAGCTTATCGATTAAAAAAGCAAAAGATCGCCCACGTAAACAAAGACCGGCGCAAAAACCGGAAGACTTTGAGAAAAAGCTATCTAACTTTTTAAAAGATAGTGAAGATAAACTTACTTCTATTAAGCGTCAAACGGAATCAAGACGTGGTGGCAGAGGCTCACGTCGTTAAGCATTGATAATGACTTAGAGGTTGAGAAACGAAGGGTAACTTTGAATCTCAGCCTCTATTTTAATGTAGGAGTGTTTTGAAACATGCAACAAAATTGGAAAGCGACAGATCATATAGCCGTTGCTGTTTCGACAGGAATCGATAGTATGGTACTGCTGCATCAATTGCTACATGATGAGGCGTTAACGTATCGCCAATTGACTTGTTTACACGTACATCATGGTTTGAGAGAGGCTTCAGAGCAAGAGGCAGTGTTTATTCAACATTACTGTGAACAGCATGACATTCCGTTCTATATGAAACGATTGGACTTGTCGGATGCAATGGCAGAAGGACGAAGTATTCAAAATGATGCAAGAGAGATGCGTTATCAATGGTTTGATACGATGATGCAACGATTGAACGCGGATGGTTTGCTCACTGCGCACCACGAGGATGATCAAGTGGAAACGATTTTTTATCGGTTGTTTACTGGGAGAAGTACACGCAGTCCACTCGGTATGTCAACCATTGAAGTGCGTAACGGATATCGTGTGTTCAGACCGTTGTTAAATACACCGAAGCATGTCATTCGAGCGTATCAACAGCAATATGATGTTCCTTATTTTGAAGATACGTCGAATGCGAGCAATACCTATGTCCGTAATGATATTCGTAATCGTATTTTGCCGAAAATTGACGAGAATGCACAGCTACAGTCGCAACAATTGTTAAAGCTTAAAGCGTGGCATGACGAAGCGTTCATGTTGATGCAACGTGAAGTGGACGACTTTATCGAGCGATTTGTGACAATAAACGCACATTCTTTTACTGTATCAAGAAACGCTTTTAACGCCTTGACGCAGCATGTTAAAATGTTAACCTTAGATACATTGTTGCAACAATTTGAGGATACCGTTACGATAAGTGAGCATGCATATGCAGATTGGTTTCAAAAATTAGCCAGTCCAGTCGTACAAACACAACTGATGCACACAAACCAATGGCATGCTGATATCGTGTATGATAAATTAGTAATAATGGCGCCAATGCAAAAAAGCTTAGATACATATAATTTACGAGTGGCTGAAGCGGGAACGTATCGCTTTGGTCGTTATGACGTTCAGATTACTGACATGACTGATATGCCCGGTTCAGAATTGCGCATTCGTTCTCGTCAACCCGGTGACCGCATTGTACGACATGACGGACATCATAAAAAAGTATCGCGGCTGATGATTGATGCGAAAGTTCCTGCATATTTGAGAACACAAATACCGATCATCGAAACGACGCATGGAGACATTTTAGCTGTAGGCACGTTGTATATTCAGCAACAATATCAAGATGTAATTAAGATTCAATTTATGGGAGATGACATACATGAAAAATGATGTAAAAGAAGTGTTATTAACGGAGGATGACATTCAAGAGATTTGTCGCACATTAGGTGAAACAATCACAGCAGATTATCAAGGGAAAGATCTGTTTTGTGTCGGTATTTTAAAAGGATCTGTGTTATTTATGACAGACTTAATTAAATATATCGATTTGCCACTTGCGATTGATTTTATGGATGTGTCAAGTTATCACGGTGGTACGGAATCGACAGGTGAAGTACAAATTTTAAAAGACTTAAGTTCATCAATTGAAAATAAAGATATTTTAATCATTGAAGATATTCTTGAAACGGGTACGACATTAAAATCAATCATAGAATTATTACAATCTCGTCGTGTGAACTCATTAGAAATTGTGACATTACTTGATAAACCGAACCGTCGTAAAGCGGATATTGAAGCGAAATATGTCGGCAAAAAAATTCCTGATGAGTTTGTGATTGGTTATGGTTTAGACTATCAAGAAAAGTATCGTAACTTACCTTATATTGGTACGCTAAAACCTGAAGTGTACGCAAAATAATCGCGTTGAATGGGGCATATCCCCAGCGTTGATAAAAGTCAATTACTAGCCATTTGTGTAACAATTATGGTAAAATTTTTATTAGTTTTATATTTGAAGTAGGAGGAAACGACGCATGCAGAAAGCTTTTCGTAATGTGCTGTTTATAGCCATTGTCGGCGTTGTTATCTTTGGGCTATTTTCATGGATTAACGGCAATGGAAATGTACCTAAAGAGTTAACTTACACGCAATTTATTCAAAAGTTGGATGATGGAGAACTGAAATCTTTAGAAATTCAACCAGAAAATAACGTCTATAAAGTGAGCGGTAAGTTAAAAAATAATGACGATTATGCTTCAACAATTTTGTTTAATAATGATCAAGAATTGAATAAAGTTACTGAAACAGCCAAAGACCAAAAAGGATTAGATTTTACTGTTAAAGAAGAAGAAGGACAGAGTGTATTTGTAAGTATTATTTCTACATTAATTCCTGTTTTAGTGATTGCTTTACTCTTTATTTTCTTCCTTAGCCAAGCACAAGGCGGCGGTGGTGGCGGTCGTATGATGAACTTTGGTAAATCCAAAGCGAAAATGTACGACAGTCAAAAAGGCCGTGTACGTTTCACAGATGTTGCCGGAGCAGATGAAGAGAAACAAGAACTCATTGAAATTGTTGACTTCTTGAAAGATAACAAGAAATTCAAACAAATGGGTTCACGTATTCCGAAAGGTGTCTTATTAGTAGGGCCACCAGGTACAGGTAAAACATTGCTTGCACGTGCAGTAGCGGGTGAAGCAGGTGTACCGTTCTTCTCGATTAGTGGTTCGGACTTTGTTGAAATGTTTGTCGGTGTCGGTGCGAGCCGTGTTCGTGACTTATTCGAAAATGCGAAGAAAAATGCGCCGTGTATCATTTTTATAGATGAAATCGATGCAGTGGGTCGTCAACGTGGAGCAGGTGTTGGCGGTGGTCATGATGAACGTGAACAAACATTAAACCAACTTCTTGTAGAGATGGATGGTTTTGGTGAAAATGAAGGTATCATTATGATTGCGGCGACAAACCGTCCTGACATTTTAGACCCTGCGTTATTACGTCCAGGCCGTTTTGACCGTCAAATTCAAGTCGGACGTCCAGATGTCACAGGTCGTGAAGCAATTTTACATGTTCACGCTAAAAACAAACCTTTAGACGAAACAGTAGACCTTAAAGCGATTGCGCAACGTACGCCGGGCTTCTCTGGGGCCGATTTAGAAAACTTACTCAACGAAGCGTCATTAATTGCGGCGCGTAGTGGTAAGAAAAAAATTGATATGCGTGATATCGAAGAGGCTACAGACCGCGTCATTGCAGGTCCAGCTAAAAAATCGCGTGTTATTTCTGAAAAAGAGCGTAATATCGTTGCCCACCATGAAGCAGGACATACAATTATCGGTATGGTCCTTGATGAAGCTGAAGTGGTGCACAAAGTAACAATCGTGCCACGTGGTCAAGCAGGTGGTTACGCAATGATGTTACCTAAACAAGACCGCTTCTTGATGACTGAACCAGAATTACTCGATAAGATTTGTGGTTTACTCGGTGGACGTGTCGCTGAAGATATTATCTTTAACGAAGTCTCAACAGGTGCGTCAAACGACTTTGAACGTGCTACACAAATCGCGCGTGAAATGGTTACGAAATACGGTATGAGTAAAAAACTTGGTACTGTACAATTCTCACATGGCGGCGGACAAGTCTTCTTAGGTAAAGACATGTCTGGTGAACCTGAATATTCAGGTCAAATCGCATTTGAAATTGACAAAGAAGTACAACGCATCATTAAAGAACAATATGAACGTTGTAAACAAATCTTGTTAGATCACGAATCACAATTAAAATTAATCGCTAAAACGTTATTAACTGAAGAAACATTGGTTGCAGAACAAATTCAATCATTATTCCATGAAGGACATTTACCAGAAGTGAATTATGATGATGCAAAAGTCGTTAACCATTCTGAAAATAAAGCGTTTGACGAAGGGAAATATGGTAAGTCTTATGATGACATTCGTCGCGAACAAGAAGAATTGACAGAACGCGCTAACCGTGGTCAATCAGAACGTCGCAATGAAGACGATACAACAAGTGAAACTGATTCGAAAGACAGTGAAGACACACAACAAAATGACAATGGCGATACAACAGGTTATGAACAAGAGCCGAACATTGATTCTCCAGGCAAGGATCAACCGCCACGTCAATAAGCGATGAGCATCGGGGCTTTTCTTGAAAGCAAAACACTTTTAAGAAAAGCCCTTTTTATTATTTATGATCGTTCGATGTGACATTGATTCATGACGCTTTTTCAAAATTTCAACGGCATCGTTCAGTGACGTTAAAATCGTAAAAACACGAAGTCATAATGACAATCAAAACTACAAATCGTAGGGAGAGGACAAGTTACTGCACCAATAGCATTAAAATTTTTCCGCCTCTTTTGACAAGTTGGATGTACAAGCATTTTCGTCGTTGATACGTGAAAAAAGTTGTAAAAAGCATTTTAGTTGAGTCGTACGTAACTTCCGCGTATGATAATGCAAAGTAGTGACCATCCAATTAAAACAGTGACGGACCTAGACGACAATCAATCAACAACATATAACACATTACACAAATTTAAGGAGTGATATAGCAAAATGACACATGACTATTTAGTAAAAGCGTTGGCCTTTAACGGAGAAATCCGCGCATATAGCGTAAACGCAACAGAAACAATTCAAGAAGCACAAAAGCGTCATTATACATGGCCAACTGCATCTGCAGCTTTAGGTCGTACAATGACAGCAAGTTTAATGATGGGTGCCATGTTAAAAGGGGACCAAAAATTAACAGTAACGGTAGATGGCGACGGCCCAATCGGTAAAATTATTGCTGATGCAGATGCAAAAGGGAAAGTGAGAGGCTATGTGACGAACCCTCAAACACACTTCCCACTCAATGAACAAGGTAAATTAGATGTGCGTCGTGCGGTCGGAACAACTGGTGCAATCAACGTCGTAAAAGATGTGGGCATGCGTGATTATTACACTGGTAGTAGCCCTATCATTTCAGGTGAACTCGGTGAAGACTTCACATATTATTTTGCCAACAGTGAACAAGTCCCTTCATCAGTCGGTGTCGGTGTACTTGTCAACCCAGATAACTCTATTAAAGCAGCTGGCGGATTTATCCTTCAAGTGATGCCTGGCGCCAAAGATGAAACAATCGATCGTTTAGAAGCAGCGATTAGCACGATGAAACCTGTATCGACATTAATTGATGAAGGTTTAACACCGGAAGAAATGTTAGAAACGATTTTAGGTAAAGAAAATGTGACGATTTTAGAAAGTATGCCGACTGGATTTGAATGTAACTGTAGTCACGATAAATTTTTAAATGCGATTAAAGGTTTAGGTCAAGCCGAAATTGAAGATATGATTGCAAAAGATCGCGGTGCAGAAGCGGAATGTCATTTCTGTCGCTCACGTTATGAATTTTCCGAAGACGAATTGAAAGCGTTACTTGCTGAAATGCCATCTTAAACAAACGTAACAAGCTAGAATAAAAAATTTTTGATAATATTAAATTTTATTTTTCCCTTAATTTGCCCTCATGAATACTAAATCTTGAGGTTGCCGTTATGGATTCGCTTTCCCAGGGACTTGTCTTAACTAGCCAATACATTATTATATTGTTATATTATAAGAAGGATTGACGGTTTTTTAACTGTTTCTAATCCTTGGGGAATTCCATCCATTTTGGCAATTTTACATTGATAATAGTGGAGCATGAGGGCCAGTTTTTAGTATTATGAAAACAATTCAATATATTTATAGTTTCACGTGTAGTGTATTGATGTCTAATTAAGTAACATTTAAATCACTTCATTTCTTCTAAGTCCTCAATGATATAGAATTGAGTGTGCGAGTCTTTTCAATGATATAGGCTTTATCATCGGTCAATGTTTTGATTAAAAAAACAGTTACGACTCAGAATGTGCTTTTGCTCGCGTACATTTAGTGGTACACTATAGATATCCGATATAATAGCTATGTTTTAACGAGGAAATTAATTAAAAAGTGAGGTTATTGATGATGGTCAGAAAACCAGTGGACAATATTACAGACATTATTGGTCAAACGCCTGTTGTTAAGTTACGTCATCAAGCAGGTGAAGATGCTGCGGACATTTATGTGAAATTAGAATATCAAAATCCAGGCGGTTCTGTGAAAGACCGTATTGCCTTAGCGATGATTGAACAAGCAGAAAAAGAAGGCAAAATTAAGCCGGGTGACACAATTGTCGAGCCTACTTCAGGAAACACAGGTATTGGTTTAGCATTTGTATGTGCAGCAAAAGGTTATAAAGCAGTTTTCACAATGCCTGAAACAATGAGTATGGAACGTCGTAATTTATTAAAAGCTTACGGTGCAGAACTCGTATTGACACCAGGTGCAGAAGCAATGAAAGGCGCTATTAAAAAAGCAAAAGAACTTAAAGAGACACATGGTTATTTTGAACCACAACAATTCGAAAACCCAGCTAACCCCAAAGTGCATGAATTAACAACAGGTCCAGAACTTGTAGAACAATTTGAAGGCCGTACAATCGACGCCTTTTTAGCAGGTGTAGGTACGGGTGGTACATTGTCAGGTGCTGGTAAAGTGTTAAAAGAAAAATACCCAGACATTCAAATCGTTGCCATTGAACCTGAAGACTCACCAGTATTAAGTGGTGGTGAGCCAGGTCCTCATAAATTACAAGGTTTAGGTGCGGGCTTCGTGCCAGGTACGTTAAACACAGAGATTTATGATGAAATTATTAAAGTTGGTAACGAAGTGGCGATGGAAACATCTCGTCGTGTCGCTAAAGAAGAAGGTATTTTAGGCGGTATTTCTTCAGGTGCGGCAATTTATGCAGCGATTCAAAAAGCGAAAGAATTAGGTAAAGGTAAGACAGTCGTAACGGTATTGCCAAGTAATGGTGAACGTTACCTTTCTACACCACTTTATAATTTTGAATAATAGATAGCAGGAAGTCGAAAGTAGGATTGTATACATGCAGTCCTACTTTTTTATTGCATTTTGGCGATGTGGCTGTAGAAAATGGTTAGCATCACTCAACTGTCAAATACATACATCATTTTGCTTTGAAGACGATAGTTGACATTATATGAAAGCTTAAGAAATTTGTTATAATATATCTATTCTAAGGTGGATGTGAATGGTTGAATGAGACGGAAAGGAAGATCGTAACATGCCACAAACACAAATTATGGGTATTTTAAATGTCACACCGGATTCGTTTTCAGATGGTGGACGCTTTAATGAAGTTGATCGGGCGGTTGAACATGCTACAAAGATGGTCGAACAAGGCGCACATATCATTGATGTAGGAGGTGTATCCACACGTCCAGGTCACGAGGAAGTCACAGTGGAGGAAGAACTCGCACGTGTCATTCCAGTCGTTGAAGCTTTACAACATTTGGACGTAACCATTTCAGTCGATACATTTCGAAGTGAAGTTGCGGAAGCTGCACTTGAAGCGGGCGCCACAATGATTAATGATCAGTGGGCAGGGCTCTATGATACACGCATGTTTCAAGTGGTTGCAAAATATGATGCAGAACTCATTTTAATGCACAATGGTGATGGGAAGCGAGACGTACCAGTCATGGACGAAATGCTCGTCATGTTATTAAAGCAAGCGAATAAAGCTGTGCTCGCAGGGATTAATCGCGAACGTATTTGGCTTGATCCGGGTATTGGATTTGCGAAAACGCGTGAAGAGGAGCAAGAAGTGATGTCGCGGTTAGACGAACTTGTGGCAACAGGTTATAAAGTCTTGTTAGCGACGAGTCGAAAACGTTTGATTAAATTTTTGCTCGGTGGCGACAATCAAGTTGATGAACGCGATGAAGCGACGGCAGCCACGACAGCTTACGGTATTATGAAAGGTGTACATGGCGTCCGCGTACATAACGTTTTAATGAATGCACGCCTTGCCAAAACGATGGATGCGTTGAAAGGATATGAAGATGGAAGATAAAATATTTTTACAAGGACTTGAATTTTATGCGTATCATGGCGCGCTCCCTGCAGAAAATGAAATCGGTCAAATTTTTACCGTTGATGTTGAAATGAAAGTGGATTTAAGTGTAGCAGGTACATCTGATCGCGTGGAAGATACCGTGCATTACGGCGAAGTATATGAAGACATTAAAGTCATTATGCATGATTCCGCTGTGCAATTAATTGAACATCTTGCGGAACGTATTGCATTACGTATAAATTCACACTATAATCGTGTAATGGAAACGAAAGTTAGAATCACTAAAAAAAATCCACCTATTCCTGGTTATTATCAAGGTGTCGGTGTAGAAATTGTGAGGGTGAATAACCATGATTGATGCGTATTTAGGTTTAGGTAGTAACATGGGTGACCGAGAAGCACAATTAAAAGCGGCGATTGATTTATTAGATGCCCATGACAAGATTAATGTTGTCGCGATTTCATCTATTTATGAAACGAAGCCTGTCGGATATACAGAACAACCTGACTTTTTGAATTTATGCTTACACATTCAAACACAGCTTTCTGCACAAGACTTGTTAAAGGTCGCTTTAGAAACTGAGGCAGAATTACATCGTGTACGTAAAGTGCGATGGGGCCCGCGTACAATAGATATTGACATTTTATTGTACGGCGACGAAATCATTGAAGAGGATGATTTAACGGTGCCGCATCCGCGTATGACTGAACGTGCTTTTGTGATGGTTCCGTTAAATGATATTGCTTCCAATGTAATCGAACCGCATTCGGGCCAAAAAATTCAACAGATCGTACCTAATGATGATACAGTAGTAAAATATAAAGAAATATTGTGATGGATTTTGGTGATTGACTTTGAATATATTGGAGGAAATTTGAAATGTGGAAAATTGGAGACGTTGAAATTGAAAACAGAGTCGTTCTCGCACCTATGGCGGGTGTGTGTAACTCAGCGTTTCGACTCACTGTAAAAGAATTCGGTGCCGGATTGGTATGTGCAGAAATGGTGAGCGATAAAGCGATTTTGTTTAACAATCCAAAAACGATGAAAATGTTATACATCGATGAAAATGAACGTCCATTATCGTTACAAATTTTTGGTGGTGAAAAAGAAACATTAGTTGAAGCTGCTGAATATGTAGATAAAAATACAACAGCTGACATTATTGATATTAATATGGGCTGTCCAGTATCAAAAATTATCAAATGTGAAGCGGGTGCACGTTGGTTGTTAGATCCGAACAAAATTTATGAAATGGTGTCGGCGGTAACAGAACGTGTGAGTAAACCTGTGACATGTAAAATGCGTATCGGCTGGGATGAGGACCATATCTTCGCAGTTGAAAATGCAAAAGCTGCTGAACGTGCTGGTGCTGCGGCGATTTCGCTACATGGTCGCACACGTGTTCAAATGTACGAAGGCAAGGCGGATTGGGATATTATTCGTCAAGTGAAAGAAGCGGTTAATATTCCTGTCATCGGTAATGGTGACGTCACGAGTCCAGAGCTTGCTGAAAAAATGCTTAAAGAAACAGGCGTGGATGCAGTCATGATTGGACGAGAAGCATTAGGCAATCCATGGATGATTTACCGTACGGTGCATTATTTAGAAACAGGCAAATTAATTGATGAGCCTCAAATCGCTGAAAAAATTGAGATTGCTTTATTACACTTGAATCGTCTCGTAGATTTAAAAGGTGAAAAAGTGGGCGTTATGGAAATGCGCAAACACGCGTCATGGTACCTTAAAGGTGTCAGAGGCAATGGTAAAGCGCGTAAAGCATTAAACCAGGCGGAAACATTAGCCGAAATGACTATGATTTTAACAGAATTCCGTGATGAACAAATGGAAAAACAAAAAATAGAGGCATAAGAAGCGAAAAGGAGAGGTAAGCATGACAGAAGAATTGAATGACCAAATGCAGGTCCGTCGACAAAAATTACAAGAATTAAGAGATTTAGGGATTGATCCATTCGGTGAGAAATTTGAGCGTACGGGAACTGCGGAAACGTTAAAAGCACAATGGGATCAATATGCTAAAGAAGAACTTGCTGAAAAAGAATCGGAAAGTCATACGGTGATTGCAGGTCGTATCATGACAAAACGTGGTAAAGGTAAAGCAGGATTTGCGCACATTCAAGATTTATCAGGTCAAATTCAAATTTATGTACGTAAAGACCAAGTTGGTGACGCACAATTTGATATTTGGAATACTGCAGACTTAGGTGATATTGTCGGCGTTGAAGGTATTATGTTTAAAACGAATACTGGTGAATTATCAGTAAAAGCAAAGTCATTCAAACTTTTATCTAAAGCGTTACGCCCATTACCAGACAAACATCACGGTTTACAAGATATTGAACAACGTTACCGTCAACGTTATCTTGACTTAATTACAAACGAAGAAAGCACACAAACGTTTATTAATCGTAGCCGTATTCTTCAAGAAATGCGTAATTACCTTAATGAAAAAGGCTTTTTAGAAGTAGAAACGCCAATGATGCATCAAATCGCAGGAGGTGCTGCAGCGAAACCATTTGTGACACACCACAATGCATTAGATGCAACACTTTACATGCGTATTGCGATTGAACTTCACCTTAAACGTTTAATCGTGGGTGGCTTGGAGAAAGTATATGAGATCGGACGCGTATTCCGTAACGAAGGTGTTTCTACACGCCATAACCCAGAATTTACAATGATTGAATTGTATGAAGCGTATGCAGACTACAAAGATATTATGTCATTAACTGAAGAGTTAGTTGCACACATCGCACGTCGCGTATTAGGCACAACCTCAGTTCAATACGGTGATGAAACAATTAATTTAGAACCACAGTGGCGTAGATTACACATGGTTGATGCTGTTAAAGAAGCGACAGGTGTAGACTTTTATGAAGTGAAATCAGACGAAGAAGCACATGAATTAGCGAAAGTGCACGGCATTGAAATAGATGACAATATGAAGTACGGTCATATCTTAAATGAATTTTTCGAACAAAAAGTAGAAGAAACTTTAATTCAACCGACATTTATTTATGGTCATCCAATTGAAATCTCTCCTTTAGCTAAGAAAAATCCTGAAGATCCACGTTTCACCGATCGTTTTGAGTTGTTTATTGTAGGCCGAGAACATGCGAATGCGTTCACAGAATTAAATGACCCTATTGATCAACGTCAACGCTTTGAAGCACAATTAGTAGAAAAAGAACAAGGTAACGACGAAGCGCATGAAATGGATGAAGATTTCATCGAAGCGTTAGAATATGGTATGCCGCCAACAGGTGGATTAGGTATCGGTATTGACCGTCTCGTGATGTTATTAACGAATTCTCCATCTATTCGTGACGTGTTATTATTCCCATATATGCGTCAAAAATAAGATGTATCATAAAACGCTTGTACATTGACTTTTCAGTGTACTGGCGTTTTTTTAGATTTAGTAAAGGTGAATTGAGTGAACATAAGGGGAGTTTGGGGCATTTCATATTGCAATGTGTAAGCGAGAGAATACTATAATGTATGAGAAGGTTAAGTAGTACGATGCATGGAGAGTAGATATGCCGAGACTTTATATGTTTGCCAGATGATGGGGGCTAGAAGCGGTCATGCAAATCATCTTAAATTTATTTTTAAAAAAGACTCAAAAAGTATTGACTTTAAAATGATAATTGAGTATTATATAAAAGTCGTCAAATTGAGTGGCAAACCAAATTTAAAATGTTTGTAAAAAACTTAAACAAAGTGTAAAATTAACTATTGAAAAGTATTTGCAAAACATGTATTATAAAAAGGTAGCCGACAAGCTACTTAATAAAATAATTATTGTCTGGTGACAATGGCAAAGAGGTCACACCTGTTCCCATGCCGAACACAGAAGTTAAGCTCTTTAGCGCCGATGGTAGTCGGACTTACGTTCCGCGAGAGTAGGACGTTGCCAGGCATTACATATGGAGAATTAGCTCAGCTGGGAGAGCATCTGCCTTACAAGCAGAGGGTCGGCGGTTCGATCCCGTCATTCTCCACCATTGCCGGCCTAGCTCAATTGGTAGAGCAACTGACTTGTAATCAGTAGGTTGGGGGTTCAAGTCCTCTGGCCGGCACCATTTTATGAGCCATTAGCTCAGTTGGTAGAGCATCTGACTTTTAATCAGAGGGTCAGAGGTTCGAATCCTCTATGGCTCATCATTCGAATACTATTGAGCAGAAGTAGTTCAGCGGTAGAATACGACCTTGCCAAGGTCGGGGTCGCGGGTTCGAATCCCGTCTTCTGCTCCATTATTTTTGCCGGGGTGGCGGAACTGGCAGACGCACAGGACTTAAAATCCTGCGGTGAGAGATCACCGTACCGGTTCGATTCCGGTCCTCGGCACCATCTTTAATAATGCGCCCGTAGCTCAATTGGATAGAGCGTTTGACTACGGATCAAAAGGTTATGGGTTCGACTCCTATCGGGCGCGCCATTTTAATAACGGGAAGTAGCTCAGCTTGGTAGAGCACTTGGTTTGGGACCAAGGGGTCGCAGGTTCAAATCCTGTCTTCCCGACTTCTGTAAAATAATATGGGGGCTTAGCTCAGCTGGGAGAGCGCCTGCTTTGCACGCAGGAGGTCAGCGGTTCGATCCCGCTAGTCTCCACCATTATATTTTGAAATGAACATTGAAAACTGAATGACAATATGTCAACGTTAATTCCGATAATTTGAGTACTTCAAAAGTACTTTCAAGAGTGATTGACTTAAACAATCAACGAGCTATATCAAGCTTACTTCTTTTATGGAGAGTTTGATCCTGGCTCAGGATGAACGCTGGCGGCGTGCCTAATACATGCAAGTCGAGCGAACAGATGAGGAGCTTGCTCCTTTGATGTTAGCGGCGGACGGGTGAGTAACACGTGGGTAACCTACCTATAAGACTGGAATAACTCCGGGAAACCGGGGCTAATGCCGGATAACATGTTGAACCGCATGGTTCTACAGTGAAAGACGGTCTTGCTGTCACTTATAGATGGACCCGCGCCGTATTAGCTAGTTGGTGGGGTAACGGCCTACCAAGGCGACGATACGTAGCCGACCTGAGAGGGTGATCGGCCACACTGGAACTGAGACACGGTCCAGACTCCTACGGGAGGCAGCAGTAGGGAATCTTCCGCAATGGGCGAAAGCCTGACGGAGCAACGCCGCGTGAGTGATGAAGGTCTTCGGATCGTAAAGCTCTGTTGTTAGGGAAGAACAAATGTGTAAGTAACTGTGCACATCTTGACGGTACCTAACCAGAAAGCCACGGCTAACTACGTGCCAGCAGCCGCGGTAATACGTAGGTGGCAAGCGTTATCCGGAATTATTGGGCGTAAAGCGCGCGTAGGCGGTTTTTTAAGTCTGATGTGAAAGCCCACGGCTCAACCGTGGAGGGTCATTGGAAACTGGAAAACTTGAGTGCAGAAGAGGAAAGTGGAATTCCATGTGTAGCGGTGAAATGCGCAGAGATATGGAGGAACACCAGTGGCGAAGGCGGCTTTCTGGTCTGTAACTGACGCTGATGTGCGAAAGCGTGGGGATCAAACAGGATTAGATACCCTGGTAGTCCACGCCGTAAACGATGAGTGCTAAGTGTTAGGGGGTTTCCGCCCCTTAGTGCTGCAGCTAACGCATTAAGCACTCCGCCTGGGGAGTACGGTCGCAAGACTGAAACTCAAAGGAATTGACGGGGACCCGCACAAGCGGTGGAGCATGTGGTTTAATTCGAAGCAACGCGAAGAACCTTACCAAATCTTGACATCCTTTGACCGCTCTAGAGATAGAGTTTTCCTCTTCGGAGGACAAAGTGACAGGTGGTGCATGGTTGTCGTCAGCTCGTGTCGTGAGATGTTGGGTTAAGTCCCGCAACGAGCGCAACCCTTGAGCTTAGTTGCCATCATTCAGTTGGGCACTCTAAGTTGACTGCCGGTGACAAACCGGAGGAAGGTGGGGATGACGTCAAATCATCATGCCCCTTATGATTTGGGCTACACACGTGCTACAATGGACAATACAAAGGGCAGCAAAACCGCGAGGTCAAGCAAATCCCATAAAGTTGTTCTCAGTTCGGATTGTAGTCTGCAACTCGACTACATGAAGCTGGAATCGCTAGTAATCGTAGATCAGCATGCTACGGTGAATACGTTCCCGGGTCTTGTACACACCGCCCGTCACACCACGAGAGTTTGTAACACCCGAAGCCGGTGGAGTAACCATTTGGAGCTAGCCGTCGAAGGTGGGACAAATGATTGGGGTGAAGTCGTAACAAGGTAGCCGTATCGGAAGGTGCGGCTGGATCACCTCCTTTCTAAGGATAATATACGGAATATCACCATTAGGTGATAAGCGGATTAACGTGACATATTGTATTCAGTTTTGAATGCTCATTTATTTGAGGATTCAGAATGATTTGTACATTGAAAACTAGATAAGTAAGTATAGATTTTACCAAGCAAAACCGAGTGACAAGCGTTTAAAAGCTTGAAACAAAAATTATCGCTAGTCGTCATTTGACGACTCACATAATTAATAACTGGTGATGGTAAGCATCGTATTTTGATTGCACAAACGTTGATGAAAACGCTTGTCAGTCAACGCATTTCTTGATGAGCGCAGTGAAGTTTACTTTTCGTAAATGAACAAGCAAAGAAAGAAATAAGGAAGAATGCGAGCGTTTATCATAACGTTTAGATTAAGTTATTAAGGGCGCACGGTGGATGCCTTGGCACTAGAAGCCGATGAAGGACGTTACTAACGACGATATGCTTTGGGGAGCTGTAAGTAAGCTTTGATCCAGAGATTTCCGAATGGGGAAACCCAGCACGAGTTATGTCGTGTTATCTGCATGTGAATACATAGCATGCAAGAAGGCAGACCCGGAGAACTGAAACATCTTAGTACCCGGAGGAAGAGAAAGAAAAATCGATTCCCTGAGTAGCGGCGAGCGAAACGGGAAGAGCCCAAACCAATAAGCTTGCTTATTGGGGTTGTAGGACACTCTGTACGGAGTTACAAAAGAATTTGTTAGACGAATAACCTGGAAAGGTTAATCATAGAAGGTAATAATCCTGTAGTCGAAAATGAATTCTCTCTTGAGTGGATCCTGAGTACGACGGAGCACGTGAAATTCCGTCGGAATCTGGGAGGACCATCTCCTAAGGCTAAATACTCTCTAGTGACCGATAGTGAACCAGTACCGTGAGGGAAAGGTGAAAAGTACCCCGGAAGGGGAGTGAAAGAGAACTTGAAACCGTGTGCTTACAAGTAGTCAGAGCCCGTTAATGGGTGATGGCGTGCCTTTTGTAGAATGAACCGGCGAGTTACGATCTGATGCAAGGTTAAGCAGAAAATGTGGAGCCGTAGCGAAAGCGAGTCTGAATAGGGCGAATGAGTATTTGGTCGTAGACCCGAAACCAGGTGATCTACCCTTGGTCAGGTTGAAGTTCAGGTAACACTGAATGGAGGACCGAACCGACTTACGTTGAAAAGTGAGCGGATGAACTGAGGGTAGCGGAGAAATTCCAATCGAACTTGGAGATAGCTGGTTCTCTCCGAAATAGCTTTAGGGCTAGCCTCAAGTGATGATTATTGGAGGTAGAGCACTGTTTGGACGAGGGGCCCCTCTCGGGTTACCGAATTCAGACAAACTCCGAATGCCAAATAATTTAACTTGGGAGTCAGAATGTGGGTGATAAGGTCCATATTCGAAAGGGAAACAGCCCAGACCACCAGCTAAGGTCCCAAAATATATGTTAAGTGGAAAAGGATGTGGCGTTGCCCAGACAACTAGGATGTTGGCTTAGAAGCAGCCATCATTTAAAGAGTGCGTAATAGCTCACTAGTCGAGTGACACTGCGCCGAAAATGTACCGGGGCTAAACATATTACCGAAGCTGTGGATTGTCCTTTGGACAATGGTAGGAGAGCGTTCTAAGGGCGTTGAAGCATGATCGCAAGGACATGTGGAGCGCTTAGAAGTGAGAATGCCGGTGTGAGTAGCGAAAGACGGGTGAGAATCCCGTCCACCGATTGACTAAGGTTTCCAGAGGAAGGCTCGTCCGCTCTGGGTTAGTCGGGTCCTAAGCTGAGGCCGACAGGCGTAGGCGATGGATAACAGGTTGATATTCCTGTACCACCATGATTCGTTTTAAGCGATGGGGGGACGCAGTAGGATAGGCGAAGCGTGCTGTTGGAGTGCACGTCCAAGCAGTGAGATTGAGTGTTAGGCAAATCCGGCACTCTTAAGATTGAGCTGTGATGGGGAGAGGAACTTGTTCCTCGAGTCGTTGATTTCACACTGCCGAGAAAAGCCTCTAGCTAGAATAATGGTGCCCGTACCGCAAACCGACACAGGTAGTCAAGATGAGAATTCTAAGGTGAGCGAGCGAACTCTCGTTAAGGAACTCGGCAAAATGACCCCGTAACTTCGGGAGAAGGGGTGCTCTTTGAGGTTCACGCTTCGAAGAGCCGCAGTGAATAGGCCCAAGCGACTGTTTATCAAAAACACAGGTCTCTGCTAAACCGTAAGGTGACGTATAGGGGCTGACGCCTGCCCGGTGCTGGAAGGTTAAGAGGAGTGGTTAGCGCAAGCGAAGCTACGAATCGAAGCCCCAGTAAACGGCGGCCGTAACTATAACGGTCCTAAGGTAGCGAAATTCCTTGTCGGGTAAGTTCCGACCCGCACGAAAGGCGTAACGATTTGGGCACTGTCTCAACGAGAGACTCGGTGAAATCATAGTACCGGTGAAGATGCCGGTTACCCGCGACAGGACGGAAAGACCCCGTGGAGCTTTACTGTAGCCTGATATTGAAATTCGGTACAGTTTGTACAGGATAGGTAGGAGCCTTAGAAGCGTGAGCGCTAGCTTACGTGGAGGCATTGGTGGGATACTACCCTAATTGTATTGGATTTCTAACCCGCAGCACTTATCGTGCTGGGAGACAGTGTCAGGCGGGCAGTTTGACTGGGGCGGTCGCCTCCTAAAGAGTAACGGAGGCGCTCAAAGGTTCCCTCAGAATGGTTGGAAATCATTCATAGAGTGTAAAGGCATAAGGGAGCTTGACTGCGAGACCTACAAGTCGAGCAGGGTCGAAAGACGGACTTAGTGATCCGGTGGTTCCGCATGGAAGGGCCATCGCTCAACGGATAAAAGCTACCCCGGGGATAACAGGCTTATCTCCCCCAAGAGTTCACATCGACGGGGAGGTTTGGCACCTCGATGTCGGCTCATCGCATCCTGGGGCTGTAGTCGGTCCCAAGGGTTGGGCTGTTCGCCCATTAAAGCGGTACGCGAGCTGGGTTCAGAACGTCGTGAGACAGTTCGGTCCCTATCCGTCGTGGGCGTAGGAAATTTGAGAGGAGCTGTCCTTAGTACGAGAGGACCGGGATGGACATACCTCTGGTGTACCAGTTGTCGTGCCAACGGCATAGCTGGGTAGCTATGTATGGACGGGATAAGTGCTGAAAGCATCTAAGCATGAAGCCCCCCTCGAGATGAGATTTCCCAACTTCGGTTATAAGATCCCTCAAAGATGATGAGGTTAATAGGTTCGAGGTGGAAGCGTAGCGATACGTGGAGCTGACGAATACTAATCGATCGAAGACTTAATCAAATAATTGTTCATAAGGTAATGCTTGTGATAAATATACTTACTATCTAGTTTTGAATGTATAACATTCAACTATATTTTTGTTTGGTGACTATGGCAAAGAGGTCACACCTGTTCCCATGTCGAACACAGAAGTTAAGCTCTTTAGCGCCGATGGTAGTCGGACTTACGTTCCGCGAGAGTAGGACGTTGCCAAGCAAAACTTTTATCATGGCCAGTTGGTCATTTTTTCTTGGAAAAATTAGAAAAAATAATAAAAGTTGTTGACTTTTTAACAAGAACTCTGTATAATAGTTTCTTGTCGAGTCAAAAAAGAAATGATATGAACATTGAAAACTGAATGACAATATGTCAACGTTAATTCCGATAATTTGAGTACTTCAAAAGTACTTTCAAGAGTGATTGACTTAAACAATCAACGAGCTATATCAAGCTTACTTCTTTTATGGAGAGTTTGATCCTGGCTCAGGATGAACGCTGGCGGCGTGCCTAATACATGCAAGTCGAGCGAACAGATGAGGAGCTTGCTCCTTTGATGTTAGCGGCGGACGGGTGAGTAACACGTGGGTAACCTACCTATAAGACTGGAATAACTCCGGGAAACCGGGGCTAATGCCGGATAACATGTTGAACCGCATGGTTCTACAGTGAAAGACGGTCTTGCTGTCACTTATAGATGGACCCGCGCCGTATTAGCTAGTTGGTGGGGTAACGGCCTACCAAGGCGACGATACGTAGCCGACCTGAGAGGGTGATCGGCCACACTGGAACTGAGACACGGTCCAGACTCCTACGGGAGGCAGCAGTAGGGAATCTTCCGCAATGGGCGAAAGCCTGACGGAGCAACGCCGCGTGAGTGATGAAGGTCTTCGGATCGTAAAGCTCTGTTGTTAGGGAAGAACAAATGTGTAAGTAACTGTGCACATCTTGACGGTACCTAACCAGAAAGCCACGGCTAACTACGTGCCAGCAGCCGCGGTAATACGTAGGTGGCAAGCGTTATCCGGAATTATTGGGCGTAAAGCGCGCGTAGGCGGTTTTTTAAGTCTGATGTGAAAGCCCACGGCTCAACCGTGGAGGGTCATTGGAAACTGGAAAACTTGAGTGCAGAAGAGGAAAGTGGAATTCCATGTGTAGCGGTGAAATGCGCAGAGATATGGAGGAACACCAGTGGCGAAGGCGGCTTTCTGGTCTGTAACTGACGCTGATGTGCGAAAGCGTGGGGATCAAACAGGATTAGATACCCTGGTAGTCCACGCCGTAAACGATGAGTGCTAAGTGTTAGGGGGTTTCCGCCCCTTAGTGCTGCAGCTAACGCATTAAGCACTCCGCCTGGGGAGTACGGTCGCAAGACTGAAACTCAAAGGAATTGACGGGGACCCGCACAAGCGGTGGAGCATGTGGTTTAATTCGAAGCAACGCGAAGAACCTTACCAAATCTTGACATCCTTTGACCGCTCTAGAGATAGAGTTTTCCTCTTCGGAGGACAAAGTGACAGGTGGTGCATGGTTGTCGTCAGCTCGTGTCGTGAGATGTTGGGTTAAGTCCCGCAACGAGCGCAACCCTTGAGCTTAGTTGCCATCATTCAGTTGGGCACTCTAAGTTGACTGCCGGTGACAAACCGGAGGAAGGTGGGGATGACGTCAAATCATCATGCCCCTTATGATTTGGGCTACACACGTGCTACAATGGACAATACAAAGGGCAGCAAAACCGCGAGGTCAAGCAAATCCCATAAAGTTGTTCTCAGTTCGGATTGTAGTCTGCAACTCGACTACATGAAGCTGGAATCGCTAGTAATCGTAGATCAGCATGCTACGGTGAATACGTTCCCGGGTCTTGTACACACCGCCCGTCACACCACGAGAGTTTGTAACACCCGAAGCCGGTGGAGTAACCATTTGGAGCTAGCCGTCGAAGGTGGGACAAATGATTGGGGTGAAGTCGTAACAAGGTAGCCGTATCGGAAGGTGCGGCTGGATCACCTCCTTTCTAAGGATAATATACGGAATATCACCATTAGGTGATAAGCGGATTAACGTGACATATTGTATTCAGTTTTGAATGCTCATTCATTTGAGGATTCAAAATTCAAATGGGCCTATAGCTCAGCTGGTTAGAGCGCACGCCTGATAAGCGTGAGGTCGGTGGTTCGAGTCCACTTAGGCCCACCATTTGAAATTGTACATTGAAAACTAGATAAGTAAGTATAGATTTTACCAAGCAAAACCGAGTGACAAGCGTTTAAAAGCTTGAAACAAAAATTATCGCTAGTCGTCATTTGACGACTCACATAATTAATAACTGGTGATGGTAAGCATCGTATTTTGATTGCACAAACGTTGATGAAAACGCTTGTCAGTCAACGCATTTCTTGATGAGCGCAGTGAAGTTTACTTTTCGTAAATGAACAAGCGAAGAAAGAAATAAGGAAGAATGCGAGCGTTTATCATAACGTTTAGATTAAGTTATTAAGGGCGCACGGTGGATGCCTTGGCACTAGAAGCCGATGAAGGACGTTACTAACGACGATATGCTTTGGGGAGCTGTAAGTAAGCTTTGATCCAGAGATTTCCGAATGGGGAAACCCAGCACGAGTTATGTCGTGTTATCTGCATGTGAATACATAGCATGCAAGAAGGCAGACCCGGAGAACTGAAACATCTTAGTACCCGGAGGAAGAGAAAGAAAAATCGATTCCCTGAGTAGCGGCGAGCGAAACGGGAAGAGCCCAAACCAATAAGCTTGCTTATTGGGGTTGTAGGACACTCTGTACGGAGTTACAAAAGAATTTGTTAGACGAATAACCTGGAAAGGTTAATCATAGAAGGTAATAATCCTGTAGTCGAAAATGAATTCTCTCTTGAGTGGATCCTGAGTACGACGGAGCACGTGAAATTCCGTCGGAATCTGGGAGGACCATCTCCTAAGGCTAAATACTCTCTAGTGACCGATAGTGAACCAGTACCGTGAGGGAAAGGTGAAAAGTACCCCGGAAGGGGAGTGAAAGAGAACTTGAAACCGTGTGCTTACAAGTAGTCAGAGCCCGTTAATGGGTGATGGCGTGCCTTTTGTAGAATGAACCGGCGAGTTACGATCTGATGCAAGGTTAAGCAGAAAATGTGGAGCCGTAGCGAAAGCGAGTCTGAATAGGGCGAATGAGTATTTGGTCGTAGACCCGAAACCAGGTGATCTACCCTTGGTCAGGTTGAAGTTCAGGTAACACTGAATGGAGGACCGAACCGACTTACGTTGAAAAGTGAGCGGATGAACTGAGGGTAGCGGAGAAATTCCAATCGAACTTGGAGATAGCTGGTTCTCTCCGAAATAGCTTTAGGGCTAGCCTCAAGTGATGATTATTGGAGGTAGAGCACTGTTTGGACGAGGGGCCCCTCTCGGGTTACCGAATTCAGACAAACTCCGAATGCCAAATAATTTAACTTGGGAGTCAGAATGTGGGTGATAAGGTCCATATTCGAAAGGGAAACAGCCCAGACCACCAGCTAAGGTCCCAAAATATATGTTAAGTGGAAAAGGATGTGGCGTTGCCCAGACAACTAGGATGTTGGCTTAGAAGCAGCCATCATTTAAAGAGTGCGTAATAGCTCACTAGTCGAGTGACACTGCGCCGAAAATGTACCGGGGCTAAACATATTACCGAAGCTGTGGATTGTCCTTTGGACAATGGTAGGAGAGCGTTCTAAGGGCGTTGAAGCATGATCGCAAGGACATGTGGAGCGCTTAGAAGTGAGAATGCCGGTGTGAGTAGCGAAAGACGGGTGAGAATCCCGTCCACCGATTGACTAAGGTTTCCAGAGGAAGGCTCGTCCGCTCTGGGTTAGTCGGGTCCTAAGCTGAGGCCGACAGGCGTAGGCGATGGATAACAGGTTGATATTCCTGTACCACCATGATTCGTTTTAAGCGATGGGGGGACGCAGTAGGATAGGCGAAGCGTGCTGTTGGAGTGCACGTCCAAGCAGTGAGATTGAGTGTTAGGCAAATCCGGCACTCTTAAGATTGAGCTGTGATGGGGAGAGGAACTTGTTCCTCGAGTCGTTGATTTCACACTGCCGAGAAAAGCCTCTAGCTAGAATAATGGTGCCCGTACCGCAAACCGACACAGGTAGTCAAGATGAGAATTCTAAGGTGAGCGAGCGAACTCTCGTTAAGGAACTCGGCAAAATGACCCCGTAACTTCGGGAGAAGGGGTGCTCTTTGAGGTTCACGCTTCGAAGAGCCGCAGTGAATAGGCCCAAGCGACTGTTTATCAAAAACACAGGTCTCTGCTAAACCGTAAGGTGACGTATAGGGGCTGACGCCTGCCCGGTGCTGGAAGGTTAAGAGGAGTGGTTAGCGCAAGCGAAGCTACGAATCGAAGCCCCAGTAAACGGCGGCCGTAACTATAACGGTCCTAAGGTAGCGAAATTCCTTGTCGGGTAAGTTCCGACCCGCACGAAAGGCGTAACGATTTGGGCACTGTCTCAACGAGAGACTCGGTGAAATCATAGTACCGGTGAAGATGCCGGTTACCCGCGACAGGACGGAAAGACCCCGTGGAGCTTTACTGTAGCCTGATATTGAAATTCGGTACAGTTTGTACAGGATAGGTAGGAGCCTTAGAAGCGTGAGCGCTAGCTTACGTGGAGGCATTGGTGGGATACTACCCTAATTGTATTGGATTTCTAACCCGCAGCACTTATCGTGCTGGGAGACAGTGTCAGGCGGGCAGTTTGACTGGGGCGGTCGCCTCCTAAAGAGTAACGGAGGCGCTCAAAGGTTCCCTCAGAATGGTTGGAAATCATTCATAGAGTGTAAAGGCATAAGGGAGCTTGACTGCGAGACCTACAAGTCGAGCAGGGTCGAAAGACGGACTTAGTGATCCGGTGGTTCCGCATGGAAGGGCCATCGCTCAACGGATAAAAGCTACCCCGGGGATAACAGGCTTATCTCCCCCAAGAGTTCACATCGACGGGGAGGTTTGGCACCTCGATGTCGGCTCATCGCATCCTGGGGCTGTAGTCGGTCCCAAGGGTTGGGCTGTTCGCCCATTAAAGCGGTACGCGAGCTGGGTTCAGAACGTCGTGAGACAGTTCGGTCCCTATCCGTCGTGGGCGTAGGAAATTTGAGAGGAGCTGTCCTTAGTACGAGAGGACCGGGATGGACATACCTCTGGTGTACCAGTTGTCGTGCCAACGGCATAGCTGGGTAGCTATGTATGGACGGGATAAGTGCTGAAAGCATCTAAGCATGAAGCCCCCCTCGAGATGAGATTTCCCAACTTCGGTTATAAGATCCCTCAAAGATGATGAGGTTAATAGGTTCGAGGTGGAAGCGTAGCGATACGTGGAGCTGACGAATACTAATCGATCGAAGACTTAATCAAATAATTGTTCATAAGGTAATGCTTGTGATAAATATACTTACTATCTAGTTTTGAATGTATAACATTCAACTATATTTTTGTTTGGTGACTATGGCAAAGAGGTCACACCTGTTCCCATGTCGAACACAGAAGTTAAGCTCTTTAGCGCCGATGGTAGTCGGACTTACGTTCCGCGAGAGTAGGACGTTGCCAAGCAGAAATAAAACGCATAGGATGCGATGAGCCGAATTGAGACCCTTTAGTAGGTCTCTTTTTTTATTTAAACAAAGGTGGTGTCTTTCATGTTGACTTATTTCAAAAATGTCGCACATATCGATGTCGATAAAATTGATTTACAACGTGGTTTACGTCAAGGGCTATTGATGTTTTTGCCTTTACTCTATGGCTTGATGTTTAATGATTTTTCAAGTGCATTATTAGCAACGATTGGGACTTTTGCGAGTATTTATGTCTTCAAAGGGACGTTTAATTCGCGCTTGCGTTCAGTCACTTTCGCAGCCATTGGTTTAGTTGTGACGATGATGATAGGGACATTAACCGCGAGTACCCCTTTGCTTTTTGGTATCTTTCTTCTAATTGTTGCTGTTGTGCCGTTTTATATTTTTAATACTTTAAATATACCTGGTCCTTCTTCTACATTTTTTATTATTGCCTATAGTTTGGCTAGTGTCATGCCTCCCGATCCGCATGCATTCTTATGGAGAGGGACTATTGTAGGTATCGGTGGTCTTCTTGCGCTTATATTTGTGCTCATCGAAATTAAAATAGGACATGAACATCCTGAATTTAGTGCAGTGTCTAAAGAGTTCAAGGAGATTCAAGGATTGATTCACCATTTTAATGATCAAGTGACGTTTAATGCCTTGACCAAAACGACGGTGCAAACATTGATTTCGACTTCTGAAATTCTTCAAGCTTCAAGATCTGTATTGAAGAGAAAGTCTGTAGAAGTACAACGGTTGTCATTGCTGCATCGTACTGCTGAAGGGGTATATTCAGAACTACTCGAATTGAATGCGAAAGGTCATCGTCCAATGCCGCCTATTATAGATGAAATGATGACCGACGTTGTGCACCGTATTACGCAAGGGAAAACGTCAAAAAGTGTTTGGAGAAAAGAAGTCACTGTTCCCGATGCATTTGAGGAACTGGTAGGTTTAATTTTTAAGGTGGATGAAATGATTGATGCGCCTGATGAACAAGTTAAAAAGCATGTGACACGACAGTCTCCGCAATATTTAAGAAGGTTACGTTATCATTTAACACCTGAGTCTATGCATTTTATTTCAGCTGCGAAATATTCACTCATCATCGGTATCGCAATTTTTGTGGCACTGATGTTTAACTTTGAACGTGCTTACTGGATTCCATTAAGTGCGCATACGGTCCTTCTTGGTGGTACGACGATTGCAAGTATTGAACGGGCCGGCGCAAGATGGATAGGGACGCTTATTGGAATTGGCATTGTGATTGGCTTTTTACTTCTAGAACCAAACAGTTTAATGGTTGTCATTGTACTGAGTTTAAGTGGTGCGATTACTGAAATTTTAGTCGGTGCCAATTATGCGCTTGCGATGTTTGCGATTACGGTTCAAGTCATTTTATTAAGTGGTTTGGCGCAAGGGACATTAACACTTGCTATCGCTATTCCACGTTTATTAGATACGACAGTGGGGGTAGGGCTTGCGATTATTGGCGTGATGATTATTGGGAGACGGCTTGCTTCTAAACGTCTACCGGAATTTATGGCGGACGTGACACGCATTGAAGCTCGAATTTTCCATGCACTGTTTTCGAATGTTCATTACAATATCGATAACTTTCGTCAAAGGGAAAGATTGAGACTGAAAATTAATATTGAGAATGTGCAAGTGATGTATCGTTATGCGTATGGTGAATTGTTATCGAATAAGAAAAGAACGCAATATTTTTATCCTGCGATGTTTATTCTTGAACAAATGAGCTTTAAGTTAATGCAAGTGATGGAGGACCAGAAGCGTATGTTGATTAGTCAAGAGGCTATGGGACAGTATTTGGTTGTATTTGAAAATATTGCTAAATTATTAGAACAAGGTCAGCGTCCAGAAAAGATTGTAACGTTACCTGAAATGAATCATTACGCACAACTTCGACGTTCACTGATGCAACTGCAAGAAATTGAGTTGTATGACTATCAGAATGTGAGAAATCCACACTTATTGAAAGATTAAACGTAAAAAAGACATGTACGGTTGAATGAAATGTTCAGTCATGCATGTCTTTTTTTATGTGTTCAATGTTCATCTTTAAAACAAGCGATGAGCCTTTCTATATGCGTTTCTAAATCTTCTAATGGAATCCCGCCAAAGCCTACAACAAAACGAGGGGCGGTATCTTGTTGGTGGTAGACATATTGGGAAAGTGGCTTCATATCGATGTCAAAGCGTTGTAATTGCTTAAGACATTGTTGTTCTGACCAACCGTTTTTAATAGTAATAATCAAATGCATGCCTGTTTTTTCACCAGAAACTGCAAAAATAGAAGGATACTGTTGTAATTGTTGTAAAATAATGTCTCGCTTTTGACGATAAATTTTTCTCATGCGATTTAAATGGCGTTCAAATTGATTCGTTTCCATAAAGGCTGTCACCATAAATTGGGTATGACGCGGTACCGTTCCGCCTTCAATATTTTCTGATTGTTGATAATGATGTAACAGGGCTTCCGGTAACACGGCGTAAGCAATCCGAATGGTTGGAGAAATGGACTTGGAAAATGTACTGACATAAATGACACTACCTGTTTGATCTAAACTTTGAAGGGCTGGAATGGGTTTGCCTTCATAACGAAATTCTGAGTCATAATCATCTTCAATAATATAACGATGAGGCGTTGCACTAGCCCATTTCAAAAGACGCATCCGCTTTTTGAGGCTCATCGTCACACCTGTTGGAAATTGGTGACTTGGTGTAATGTAAACGATGTGATGTGACGCATTTTCAATTGTATTCATCGCGATGCCATCTTTTTCAACGGGCACAAAATGATAAGGAATATGTTTACGTGTTAAAAGCTGATGGACTTGAGGGTAAATCGGGTCTTCTAACATCATCCCTTTAGGTCCTGGCAGTAAATCTGTAATGATAGACAGCAACTGCTCTGTAGACGAAGCGACAACGACTTGCTCGGGCGTGGATTGAACACCGCGACTATGAAATAAATAGCGACTAATTTGCGTACGTAAAGCATAATCTCCTTGCTTATGCCCAGGTTCAACGAGATGAAATTGTAATTCTTCAAATGCTTCTTTCGCATATTTCCGAAATTGTTCGAAAGGAAAGTGAGCTTGATCAATCATCCCTAAGTTAAATGCATAAGTTGGTTCAGGCGTCGTATTATGATATGTATGCAATGGTGTGAGTGGTGTCTTTTTAGTAAACGGCAATGTTTCGATGTCACTGACAAAAAAGCCGGATTTCGGTTGGCTATATATATAACCTTCATCGACAAGTTGCGCATAGGCATTTTCTACGGTTGTTTGACTGACTGACAAATATTGACTCAGTTGACGTTTGGAAGGTAACTTTTCACCTTCGTGCATACTACCATTAATAATACTTTGTTTAATATTTTCGTATAATTGAATATAAATCGGCTGACCTTCTCGTTTATTAATATGAAACATCAACATTTCCATGAGAGCACCTCAATCTGACCCTTAAATATTTTGTATTTCTGACACTTTAAGCGGTTCAGATAATAGTATAAGCTACATGTGTAAATAATAAAAGGGGGTTTCATTACCTATGTCTAAACAAGTCGGATCAGAACGTGTTAAACGAGGAATGGCAGAAATGCAAAAAGGCGGCGTAATTATGGACGTCGTGAATGCAGAACAAGCGAAAATTGCAGAAGAAGCAGGTGCAGTTGCAGTTATGGCACTTGAACGTGTCCCATCTGATATTCGTGCAGCAGGTGGCGTTGCGCGTGCATGTAATCCATCTATTGTAGAAGAAGTTATGAATGCTGTATCTATTCCTGTAATGGCGAAATGTCGTATCGGTCATATTACAGAAGCAAGAGTATTAGAAGCAATGGGTGTAGACTATATTGATGAGTCAGAAGTGTTAACACCTGCAGATGAAGTGTTCCATTTGAAAAAAGATGAATATACAGTACCATTCGTTTGTGGTTGCCGTAACTTAGGTGAAGCAGCGCGTCGTATCGGTGAAGGTGCTGCGATGTTACGTACGAAAGGTGAACCAGGTACAGGGAATATCGTAGAAGCTGTACGTCATATGCGCCAAGTGAATCAAGAAGTGAAACGTATCACAGTGATGAGCGATGACGAATTGATGACAGAGGCGAAAAACTTAGGTGCGCCATATGAAATCTTAAAAGACATTAAAAAACATGGTCGTTTACCAGTCGTGAACTTTGCGGCAGGTGGCGTGGCAACACCTCAAGATGCGGCATTAATGATGGAATTAGGCGCTGACGGTGTATTCGTAGGTTCAGGTATTTTCAAATCTGAAGACCCAGAAACATTTGCTAAAGCGATTGTACAAGCGACAACACATTACCAAGATTATAAACTCATTGGTGAGTTAGCGAAAAAATTAGGTACAGCGATGAAAGGCATTGATATTAATCAACTTTCATTAGAAGAACGTATGCAAGAGCGTGGTTGGTAAGATGAAAATCGGTGTATTAGCTTTGCAAGGTGCGGTGCGTGAACATATCCGTCATATTGAACTTGCGGGTCATGAAGGTGTCGCAATTAAAAAAGTTGAACAATTAGAAGAAATCGACGGATTAATTATCCCTGGTGGTGAATCGACTACTTTACGCCGTCTCATGAATCTTTACGGTTTTAAAGAGGCGTTACGTGCATCGCAATTACCTATGTTCGGTACGTGTGCAGGCTTGATTGTCCTTGCGAAAGATATTGTAGGCGAAGAAGGATATCTTCAAAAGTTAGATATTACAGTAGCACGTAATTCATTTGGACGACAAGTCGATAGTTTCGAGTCTGAATTACACATTAAAGGTATTGATCAACCGATTGAAGGTGTCTTTATTCGTGCACCCCATATTCAATCAACAGAAGCAGCCGTTGATGTATTAGGGATGATTGATGACAAAATAATTGCTGTACGACAAGGCCGTTATTTAGGCGTATCGTTCCACCCAGAATTAACAGATGATTATCGCATGACACAATACTTTATAGAGTATGTGATGCAGCAGTAGAATAGAATCGAGTAGGAGAATAGCCATTAACTGACTATTCGTCCTCTCACACTACCGAGCATACGGTTTCGTACTCGGGCGGTTCAATATCTTGCGTAAGTAGGCTAGGGCTTCGAATGGTCCTAGCCTTTAACTATTGTAAAACTATATTGGGATATAAAGAATCTGGTGACTCCCTACACCACACTTTTTGATACAAACGTGGTAGCAATTTAGAACACTGATTTGTTAAGAAGGGTTTTCTAAGTTGTATTTTTATCTTTATACCATCTAGCAATACCTTTTGTGATAGGCACTAAAATGGCATCTGTGTTATCCTCTTCACCTTTGGATAATATACCGACCAATTCGTTGTTTTCTCTAAAAATACAGCTGAACCGGTGGACCTCCATATGCTGGTAAAGTGGTTTTAATCAATTTTTCACTCGCATAAGTGACTTCTCCTGTGAATTTATTAACGAAAAATCCGAGATATTCATGAAAAAGATGAAAATGCCTCTTTAATATTCAATTTGATCGTCTACCGCTACCTGCCGAGCAATATATTCAAACTTTAATGCAAAACAAAAAAGAGACTCAGCCATAATGACTCAGTCTCTTTTATATTCAATGATATGTTTGTTTATCTTTTCAACTACTTTAGATACGGCTTACAAGAAAAAGCCTGCGATCGCTGCTGATACGAATGATACGAGTGTTGCACCGAATAATAATTTTAATCCGAAACGTGCAACCATGTCGCCTTTTTCGTCGTTTAATGACTTGATGGCACCTGAGATGATACCGATTGAGCTGAAGTTGGCAAATGATACTAAGAATACCGATACGATACCTAATGAACGTTCTGATAAACCAGATGCTTTGCCGAGTTCAGTCATCGCTACGAATTCGTTTGATAATAATTTCGTTGCCATAATTGAACCTGCGTCCACTGCGTCACTCCAAGGAATCCCTGTTAAGAATGCGAGTGGTGCAAAGATAAAGCCGATTAATGTTTGGAAGTTCCAGTCTAATGAACCGCCAGAAACGAGGCTCACGAGTCCGCCAACAAGGCCATTGAGTAATGAAATTAAGGCGATATAACCGATTAACATCGCACCTACGATTACTGCAACTTTAAATCCGTCTAAAATGTATTCCCCTAACATTTCAAAGAAGGATTGCTGTTTCTTTTCTTCTTCAATTAATAATTTGTCGTCTTCTTCATTCACTTTATATGGATTGATAATTGAAGCGATGATGAAACCGCCTAATAAGTTTAATACGACTGCTGTTACAACATATTTCGGTTGTACTAATGTAAAGTATGCCCCGATGATAGATGCTGATACTGTTGACATTGCTGATGCCGTCAATGTGTATAAGCGTTGTTTCGTAATGTAAGGCAATTGCTTTTTAAGTGAAATGAAAACTTCTGATTGACCTAAAATTGCTGCTGCAACGGCATTGTACGATTCTAAACGGCCCATTCCATTAATTTTTGAGATTAAGAAACCTAAAACGTTAATGATTAATGGTAAAATTTTCGTATATTGCAAAATACCGATTAATGCTGAAATGAAGACGATAGGTAATAAAACGTTTAAGAAGAATGACATCGCACCTTCATTCGCTAAACCACCGAAAACGAAATCTACACCGACGCCTGCTTGTTTAAGCAAGTAGCCAAATCCTTTCGCAATACCGCCAACAATCGTAATCCCAATGTTCGTTTTAAGTAAGAAGAACGCTAAGATCAATTGAATGACTAACATGATGCCAATGTATTTCCAGCGTACATTCTTTTTGTCAGAACTTGCAATAAAAGCGAGGGCTAAGAAAACACCTATCCCGATGACCCCAATTAAAATATGCATGCGTGTTCCACCTCTATTTTTTCTAATTAAATTTTTACTAAGACTATCATACAACAAAAATGTAAGCAGTAACATAACTATTTATCAAATTTAAAATCAAATTGGTTGAAAAAGGTCAAAGTGGGTTCTATAATATAGTCAAAGATGGTCAAAAGGGGTGATACCATGCATAATATGTCTGACATCATAGAACAGTACATTAAGCAATTGTTTGAAGAGGCACAAGATGATGTTGTTGAAATTCAACGTGCCAATATTGCACAGCGTTTTGATTGTGTACCATCTCAGTTGAATTATGTCATTAAGACGCGCTTTACTAACGAACACGGTTATGAAATCCAAAGTAAACGCGGTGGCGGTGGTTATATTCGAATCACAAAAGTTGAAACGAAAGACCAAAACAACTACATTAAACGCTTAATGGAGTTGATTGGTCCGGCCCTTTCTCAACAACAAGCTTTGTATATTATTGATGGCTTGCGTGAAAATCAATTAATTACGGACCGAGAAGCAAAAATGATTGCGGCAGTCGTGGACCGGGAAACATTAAAAATGGATGTCGCATCAAGAGATATTATCCGTGCGAATATTTTGAAACGGTTACTTCCCGTAATTAATTATTATTAGAAGGGTGATGTGCAATGAAAATCGATAAACGTGAACTTGATAAACAGCAAAACAAGCACCTTGAATTTCATCCTATTCAAGCTTACGATCAATCAGGTTATGATCAATCTGACGAACAATGGCATGAAGGTGATGACGTTGAAGGCACATTCGTCATCCAACAAATTTTGCAACATTTGGCAGCAAAACATGGTCTGAATGTGGATCAAGTTGTTTATCGAGAGCAAAAACGCTGTCCGAACTGTCAAATGACGTTGAAGGATATTGCACATGTCGGTAAATTCGGCTGCGCGCAATGTTATGAAACATTTAAAGAAGACGTGTATGACATTGTGAGACGTGTCCAAGGTGGTCATATCGAACATTCGGGTAAATGTCCGAAGTCATCACAGCATAAACGTGCGCTGAAAAAGCAACTGGAAGAAAAACGTGCACGTCTTGAATTATTAGTCGCACAACAAGCCTTTGAAGAAGCGGCGATTGTCCGTGATGAGATTCAAGCACTTGAGCAACAAAGTGAGGTGTCCCAACAAGATGATGCATAATTTAGACCAACATATGAGCGATTGGATGAAAAAAGTGAATGCACAACCGGTCATCATGTCATCGCGCATTCGTTTAGCACGTAACCTTGAAAATGATGTGCACCCACTCATGTTTTCATCTGAAGCTGAGGGACATCGCATCATTAATGAAGTGCAAGATGTATTAACAGATTTAAAAGTACTCCGCTTAGACGAACTCGACCAATTGAGTAAGTATAAGCTAGTAGCCAAACACTTAATCAGCCCTGAGTTGACGAAACAACCGGCATCTGCAGTATTGTTGAATGAAGATGAGTCGGTAAGTGTGATGGTGAATGAAGAGGATCATATTCGTATTCAAGCAATGGGCAATGATTTGTCATTAAATGAACTTTATCAAAAAGCATCCGCAATAGATGATATATTAGATCGTACATTACAAATCAGTTATGATGAGCAACTCGGTTATTTAACGACATGTCCAACGAATGTTGGTACAGGGATGCGTGCAAGTGTCATGTTGCATTTGCCTGGTTTATCAATTATGAAACGGATGAACCGCATTGCTCAGACGATTAACCGCTTTGGTTTTACGATTCGAGGGATTTATGGTGAAGGCTCACAAGTTTACGGCCATATTTACCAAGTTTCAAATCAGTTGACGTTGGGAAAAAGTGAGCAAGAAATTATTGATGCTTTAACAGAATTAGTAGACCAAATTATTCACGAAGAACTGGCTTTACGTGAGCGATTAAATGAACACAATCATACCGAAACGTTAGATAGAATATATCGTTCTTTGGGTATATTAAAGTATAGTCGTTTAATTTCGGTGGAAGAAGCGTCCTATCGTTTAAGTGATATTAAGTTGGGCGTCGATTTAGGTATTTTAGATATGGAAGATTTTCGATTTAATGAATTAATGGTCGCGATACAGTCACCATTTTTAATAGATGAAACAGATGAACAATCTATTGAAGCAAAACGAGCAGAGATTTTAAGAACATATATATAAATAGGAGGTTGGCATATGCTATTTGGAAGATTAACAGAACGCGCACAACGTGTACTCGCGCATGCACAAGAAGAAGCAATCCGTTTAAACCATTCGAATATTGGGACGGAACATTTATTACTAGGGTTAATGAAAGAACCTGAAGGCATTGCTGCAAAAGTATTGGAAAGCTTTGACATTACAGAAGATAAAGTGATTGAAGAGGTCGAAAAACTGATTGGTCACGGTCAAGAGCAGATGGGTGCGTTACACTACACACCACGTGCGAAAAAAGTGATTGAACTGTCTATGGACGAAGCGCGTAAGTTACAACACAATTTCGTTGGAACAGAGCATATTTTACTCGGCCTCATCCGTGAAAATGAAGGTGTGGCAGCGCGTGTATTTGCGAATCTAGACTTGAATATTACTAAAGCGCGTGCACAAGTCGTCAAAGCGTTAGGTAGCCCAGAAATGTCTAACAAAAATGCACAAGCCGCAAAATCAAATCATACGCCAACATTAGATGGTTTAGCGCGTGACTTAACAGTAATTGCGAAAGACGGCATATTAGATCCAGTAGTGGGACGTAACGCTGAAATTACACGTGTTATTGAAGTGTTGAGTCGTCGTACGAAGAACAATCCTGTGTTAATCGGTGAACCAGGTGTCGGTAAAACGGCGATTGCTGAAGGTTTAGCGCAAGCGATTGTGAACAATGAAGTGCCTGAAACACTAAAAGATAAACGTGTCATGTCACTTGATATGGGTACTGTTGTGGCAGGTACGAAATATCGTGGTGAATTTGAAGAACGCTTGAAAAAAGTCATGGAAGAAATTCATCATGCAGGGAATGTGATTCTGTTCATTGACGAAATGCATACGCTCATTGGTGCAGGTGGTGCAGAAGGTGCGATTGATGCGTCTAACATTTTAAAACCAGCGCTTGCACGTGGCGAATTACAATGTATAGGTGCAACTACTTTAGATGAATACCGTAAGCATATCGAAAAAGATGCAGCACTTGAACGTCGTTTCCAACCAGTTCAAGTTGACGAACCAAGTGTACAAGATACGATTGCCATCTTAAAAGGCTTACGTGACCGTTATGAAGCGCACCACAGAATTAACATTTCTGATGAAGCGGTAGAAGCAGCGGCGAAATTAAGTGACCGTTACGTACAAGACCGTTTCTTACCAGATAAAGCGATTGACTTGATTGACGAGGCAAGTTCAAAAGTACGCTTGAAGAGCCATACAACACCGACGAACTTAAAAGAAATCGAACAACAAATTGAGCAAGTGAAAAAAGAAAAAGATGCAGCGGTACATGCACAAGAATTTGAAAATGCTGCAAACTTACGCGATAAACAAACAAAACTTGAAAAACAATATGAAGAAGCAAAAAATGAATGGCAAAACCATCAAGGTGGCCAACATACAACATTGGTTGCTGAAGATATTGCCGAAGTCATTGCAGGTTGGACAGGTATTCCGTTAACACGCTTGAATGAAACAGAGTCAGAGCGTTTACTCAACTTAGAAGATACATTGCATGAACGTGTCATCGGTCAAAATGATGCCGTAACAGCCATTTCTAAAGCGGTGCGTCGTGCGCGTGCAGGCTTGAAAGATCCGAAACGTCCAATTGGTAGCTTCATCTTCTTAGGGCCAACAGGTGTCGGTAAAACAGAACTTGCCCGTGCATTAGCTGAAGCGATGTTCGGTGAAGAAGATGCGATGATTCGTGTGGACATGAGTGAGTTCATGGAAAAACATGCGGTGAGCCGTCTTGTTGGGGCGCCTCCTGGATATGTCGGTCATGATGATGGCGGACAATTGACTGAAAAAGTACGTCGTAAACCGTATTCAGTGATCTTGTTCGATGAGATTGAAAAAGCACATCCAGACGTCTTTAACATTCTTTTACAAGTATTAGATGATGGTCATTTAACAGATACGAAAGGTCGTCGTGTTGACTTCAGAAATACAGTCATTATTATGACATCAAACGTCGGCGCGCAAGAACTTCAAGACCAACGTTTTGCTGGTTTCGGCGGTAGCGCAGAAGGTCAAGATTACGAAACAATTCGTAAAACGATGATGAAAGAATTGAAAAACGCATTCCGCCCTGAATTCTTGAACCGTGTAGATGACACAATTGTCTTCCATAAACTGAATAAAGACGAATTGAAAGAAATCGTAACAATGATGGTTGGTAAATTAACGAGTCGTTTATCTGAACAAAACATTAATGTACGTGTGACAGAAGCGGCGAAAGATAAAATTGCTGAAGAAGGTTATGATCCAGAGTATGGTGCCCGTCCATTGATTCGTGCCATCCAAAAAACTGTGGAAGATAACTTGAGTGAGCTTATCTTGGAAGGTAAAGAGTTAGAAGGTAAAAATGTGACTGTCGATTATGACGGTGAAACATTCCAATATGACATCTCAGAAGTTGAGTTGGATGAGGATAAAGCAACGACAGAATCTTAGGTCATGATGTTGGGCAGTGGTGAAGGTCTATTTAGATTTTCATCGCTGTTTTTTTGTTGTGTTTGACTTGGTGAATCATGGGGAAGTCTTTATTTGCAACACCATTCTGCACTTTCTTAGGGGCTGAATTTTTAACTCAATCCAGTTTGATTGGAATATACATTTGAAAGAAGGTGAATTGGATTTTGGGGTCAGTACAAAAACCTTATGTGTAACAAAGATTTTGTAGTACTGTCCCCTGCAACATCATGACAAGATGATGTCTGGAAGGGAATCAGCGGAAATAATGGCTCGTGCAGTTTTGAGAAAGTGGCTTAGACTGAAAAAGTAGAAAGTCTAAATAAGTGTATGGGTCCTATCATCATGTCGAGGGTCTGTCTGAAGTGGTGAAGTGAAAAGATTTTGTGTTGTACAGGCTACATTTTTAAGTATTTGTTGTATATTATTTTTAATTGGATAGTGTGTTTCGATGATAAAGGACAACATTTGTCATAAATCTTTTTCAAGTATAAAATAAGGTATGTTATATGTAGAGACGGAGGTGTCTGAGTGGCAAAAACGAAAACAATTTTTGAATGTACGGCCTGTGGTTACCAATCACCTAAATGGATGGGAAAATGTCCGAATTGCGGTGCTTGGAATTCAATGGAGGAATCTTTTGAACAAAAAACTGCGAGTCCTAAACACGGTGTAAGGGCGCAAAAGACAAGTTCGGCCAAAATACAAAAGCTCAATGAAATTAAACAAGAACTTGCGCCTCGTATCCAAACGAATAGTGGTGAATTAAACCGTGTGCTCGGTGGCGGTATTGTAGAAGGGTCACTCGTGCTGATTGGTGGCGATCCAGGAATAGGGAAGTCTACACTGTTACTTCAAATGTGTGCGGCATTATCTAAAGAAAAAAGAGTGCTCTATATCACTGGAGAAGAATCACTTAATCAAACTAAAATTAGAGCGGATCGTTTAGATGAAGATGCGAGTCAATTAAACGTGTTTGCGGAAACGGACTTAATGGTTATTCATGAAGCGGTGAAAAAAGTCGAGCCTGATTTGATTGTAGTGGACTCTATTCAAACGATTTACCATCCCGAAATTAGTTCGGCGCCTGGCTCTGTGTCTCAAGTTCGTGAAAGTACGCAAAGTTTGATGCATATCGCAAAACAAATGAATGTTGCAACGTTTATTGTAGGCCATGTGACGAAAGAAGGCCAAATTGCGGGGCCACGTTTGCTTGAACATATGGTAGATACGGTGCTCTATTTTGAAGGCGATGAACATCATGCGTATCGTATTTTAAGAGCGGTGAAAAACCGTTTTGGCTCTACGAATGAAATGGGCATTTTTGAAATGAAGCAGTCCGGTTTAAAAAGTGTGCTCAATCCGTCAGAAATGTTTTTAGAAGAACGGACGACCAATGTTGCGGGTTCGACGATTGTCGCAACGATGGAAGGGACACGACCATTGTTAATTGAAGTGCAAGCGCTTGTCACACCGACGACGTTTAATAATCCGAGACGTATGGCGACAGGTATTGACCATAATCGCCTCAGTTTGTTGATGGCGGTGTTAGAGAAAAAAGAAGGTTACTTATTACAGCAACAAGACGCTTACATTAAGGTTGCAGGGGGTGTACGACTTTCTGAGCCCGCTGTAGACTTAGGTATCGTCATTGCGACAGCTTCTAGTTTTAAAGATCAAGCAGTAGACGGCCTCGATTGTTATATTGGCGAGGTTGGATTGACTGGTGAGGTACGTCGTGTTTCGCGTATTGAGCAACGTGTGCAAGAAGCAGCAAAACTGGGCTTTAAACGCGTGATTATCCCTAAAAACAATATGGGTGGATGGCAGTTTCCAGAAGGTATTGAAGTGATTGGCGTTACTTCTGTAAATGAAGCATTGAAATACGCATTAAAAAATTAGAAAGGAGGGATGATAGAGGTGAATTTTATTAAATTATTAGTGATTGTGTCTTATATTATTATTGGTAGTGTGTTAGGCATACTCTTAATCCCTGCTGTCATGATTGATTTTAATGTCAGTCATCCTCCGATGTTGGAGAATAGTTATGTGACATCGGTCATGGGTATTGCTATCATGTTTTTATTGTTTGGTTGGTTTATCCCCCGTATTGCGTATGCGATGAAAGATTTAGAGCAATTTGTTTTAGGTTATAGTGCTATTGAAATTATCTTCGCAACAATTGGCTTGTTTATGGGTCTACTCATATCTGTCATGATTTCCTTTATTCTTGAATTTATTGGGACGGATTTGATTAACCGTATCGTCCCTATCCTACTTACATTAAGTTTAAGTTATCTCGGTTTTCAATTTGGTCTGAAAAAACGTGATGAAATGCTGTTGTTTTTACCGGAAAATATGGCGCGTTCGATGGCGATTAACGCCCGCAATGCTGTGCCGAAAATTATCGATACGAGTGCGATTATTGATGGCCGTATTTTAAAAATTATGGAAGCGGGATTTATTGATGGTGAAATTCTCATTCCTCAAGGCGTCATTAATGAGTTGCAAGTGGTTGCAGATGCGAATGACAGTATTAAGCGTGATAAAGGTCGCCGTGGTTTAGAAATTTTGAATGCGATTCATCTGTCGAAACATCCGACACGTATTATTCACCCGCAACGCACACATCAAGACATTGACGACTTAATTGTGAGGCTAGCGCAACATTATCGAGCGCACGTGATTACAACGGATTATAACTTGAATAAAGTATGTAGTATTCAAGGGATTAAAGTGTTAAACGTCAATGATTTATCTGATGCGATTCGACCTGAAGTGCATCAAGGAGATCGTTTTGACTTGATGATTACAAAAGTTGGGAAAGAACCAGGCCAAGGTGTTGGTTATTTTGATGACGGCACAATGGTGGTCGTGGATGATGCGAAACAATACGTCAATCAAACCATCACACTTGAAGTGATCAGTATGTTACAAACTGCATCCGGGCGAATTATTTTTGCGAAGAAGGTGGAAGCATAAATGTCAAATTATCACGTCATTATACCAGCAGCAGGGACGGGCAGTCGTATGGGGCGTCCGTATAATAAACTGTTCATTGAAGTTGCGGGGTGCCGTGTGTTAGAACATACACTTGCTGTTTTTCAATCCGATGTACAGTGTGAAGGCATTCATTTGGCGATACACGAGAGAGATCGGGACCAACTTGAGGCATTAACAGCGCCATTTTCAAAAGTAAAAAGTTTAGTCGTTGGCGGTGATACACGTCAAGATAGTATTCATCAAGTGCTTCAAAACGTTGACTTCACGAATGATGCTATTGTCCTTGTGCATGATGGCGCGCGTCCGTTTGTAACGCATGACACGATTCATGACGTGACGACTGCCATTCAAACATATGGGGCGGCCATTGTCGGTGTGAAGGCAAAAGATACGATTAAACGCGTGTCCGACCAATTTGTGACGGAGACGTTAGATCGTGCAACATTATGGCAAGTGCAGACGCCTCAAGGTGCGACATTTGAACTGCTTGCTTCAGCCTATGACCATGCAAAGACGCAACAAATGATGGGGACAGATGATGCCTCGTTAATTGAAGCATACGGTCAACGCATTTATATGGTTGAAGGGGATTATGATAATATTAAATTAACGACTGAAGAAGATTTAACATACGCAGAAGCAATTTTAGAAAAAAGGAGTCGACATCATCATGTTTAGAGTTGGATTAGGATACGATGTGCACGCATTTGATGCGACACGCCCTTTAATTATTGGCGGAATGGAAGTGCCACATACGCATGGTTTGAAAGGTCATAGTGATGCGGATGTCTTGTTACATGCGATTACAGATGCGATGTTAGGCGCATGTGCATTAGGTGATATTGGCAAGTTATTTCCAGATACGGATCCACAATTTAAAGATGCAGATTCGAAAAAATTATTAACAGAAGCCTACGCAGAAGTTCAAAAAGAAGGTTATGTCATTCATAACATTGATGCGACGATTATTGCGGAAAAACCGAAATTTCGGCCTTATATCGATGAGATGCGAACAGTGATTGCAGGCCTTTTTGCTGTCGATGTGAAGCGTGTGAATGTGAAAGCGACGACGAGTGAAAAGTTAGGTTTTACAGGGCGCCAAGAAGGGATTGCCGCTCAAGCGATTGTGTCATTAACGGCGACGGCATAGTCAAAACTGTGATATGCATAAATGGATATGACATGCTATAATATAACAATTGAACAATGAAACAGGAGTGAACGAAATGAGTAACCGAGTGAGAGTAAGATATGCACCAAGTCCAACAGGCTATTTGCATATTGGTAACGCACGTACGGCATTATTTAACTATTTATTCGCGAAACATTACGATGGTGATTTTGTCATTCGTATTGAAGATACAGATTCTAAACGTAACTTAGCGGACGGTGAATCATCACAGTTCGATAATTTGAAGTGGTTAGGGCTTGATTGGGACGAATCTGTAGACAAGGATAAAGGCTATGGACCTTATCGCCAATCTGAACGTGGCGAAATTTATCAACCATTAGTCGAGCAATTATTAGCAGAAGATAAAGCGTACAAATGTTATATGACTGAAGAAGAATTAGAGGCAGAACGTCAAGAACAAATCGCACGTGGTGAGATGCCGCGTTACGGTGGGAAACATGCGCACTTGACTGAAGAAGAACGTCAACAGTTTGAAGCTGAAGGACGTAAGCCGGCAATCCGTTTCCGTGTGCCTCAAAATAAAACATATACGTTCGATGATATGGTAAAAGGACCTGTCACATTCGAATCTGACAACTTCGGCGACTGGGTAATCGTGAAAAAAGACGGTGTGCCAACGTATAACTTTGCAGTAGCAGTGGACGATCATTACATGGAAATTTCTGATGTCATTCGTGGTGACGACCACATTTCTAACACACCTAAACAATTGATGATTTACGAAACATTTGGCTGGGAACCGCCACGTTTTGCGCATATGACTTTAATCGTCAATGAACAACGTAAAAAATTAAGTAAACGTGACGGTCAAATTTTACAATTTATTGAGCAATATCGCGATTTAGGTTATTTACCAGAGGCGTTATTTAACTTTATCGCATTGTTAGGTTGGTCTCCAGAAGGCGAAGAAGAGATTTTCTCTAAAGACGAGTTCATCAAAATCTTCACTGAAAAGCGTTTATCAAAATCACCAGCATTTTTCGATAAACAAAAATTAGAGTGGATTAACAACCAATATATGAAAGAAAAAGATGCGGAAACAGTATTTGAAATGACATTACCGCATATGATCAAAGCCGGCTTATTACCAGAATCGCCATCAGAAGCGGAGTTAGATTGGGGTCGCAAGTTAGTTGCACTTTATCAAGAACAAATGAGTTATGCGGGTGAAATTGTACCGTTATCAGAGTTGTTCTTCCGCGATGAAAAAGAGTTGGATGAAGCGTCACAAGAAGTGTTGAACGGTGAACAAGTGCCGCAATTGATGACAGCATTGTACGGTAAGTTAGAAGCTTTAGAAAACTTTGAAGCTGCTGAAATTAAAAAGATTATTAAAGAAGTCCAAAAAGAAACAGGCATTAAAGGGAAACAATTATTTATGCCAATCCGTGTTGCAGTAACAGGCCAAATGCATGGACCTGAGTTGCCGAATACGATGGAAGTATTAGGACAAGATAAAGTACTTCGTCGTATTCAAAGTTTATTATAAAAAATAGTGTGTTCGATTTTCGCACTTGATATCACTTTGAAAATCGACTACTATTAAAGTGGATTTGAATAGAATAAAGGACAAGTAAGCAAATGGCGTGTGAATCAGAGAGTGTACGGTAGGTGAGAGTGCACCGCAAAGTTTGTTGAATGCACCTTTAGGATGAGAATTGAATAACCAATTGAGTGAGTATATGTATGCAAAGTTTAAGCTTTGAACATGTACTAATTAAGAGTGGAACCGTGCACATATCGCACCTCTGACATATGACATGTTAGAGGTGCTTTTTTCAATTCTGATCATACTTTTTAAATAGGACGATGAAGCCGAGGGGTGTGTTGTCCGTGAAAGTCGTTTTTCGGTTAGGTTACAAGAATAATTATTGTCATGCTGTTTGAAGGAGGGGTTAAAGTGTTCCGACGTATGATGGATGATGTCAAAATGGTATTTGAACAAGATCCAGCAGCACGCTCAACGATAGAAGTGATTACAACTTATGCGGGTTTACATGCGGTTTGGAGTCATTTGATTGCACACCGCTTATATCAAAAGAAACGTTATGTACTTGCGAGAGCGATTTCTCAAGTTTCACGATTTTTTACAGGCATTGAAATTCATCCAGGTGCTAAAATTGGACGTCGTTTATTTATTGACCATGGTATGGGGGTGGTCATCGGTGAAACATGTACCATTGGTGATAATGTGACGATATATCAAGGTGTGACATTAGGTGGAACTGGTAAAGAAAAAGGGAAACGTCATCCCGACATTGGTGATAACGTCCTCATCGCAGCGGGTTCCAAAGTGTTAGGTAATATTAAGGTTCATTCAAATGTCAATATCGGTGCCAATTCGGTCGTGCTTCAAGATGTCCCAAGTTATTCTACAGTGGTAGGGATTCCAGGACGTATTGTGAAGCAGGATGGCAGACGTATCGGTAAGACATTTGATCATCTCAACTTACCAGATCCAATTTATGAACAACTCAAACAACTTGAACGACAACTTGAACAAACTAAAAATGGAGAGATTAAAGATGATTACATTATATAATACATTAACACGTCAAAAAGAAGTGTTTCAGCCTATCGAACCAGGAAAAGTGAAAATGTATGTGTGTGGCCCAACTGTGTACAATTACATCCACATTGGTAACGCACGTCCAGCGATTAACTATGACGTGGTCCGCCGTTATTTCGAATATAAAGGTTATGAAGTGAATTACGTCTCAAACTTTACTGACGTTGATGATAAATTAATCAAACGTTCGCAAGAGTTAGGTGAAACAGTACCAGAGATTGCGGAACGTTACATTCAAGCTTTTTATGAAGATACAGAAGCCCTTAATGTTAAAAAAGCGACATCGAACCCGCGCGTGATGGATCATATGGATGACATTATTCGCTTTATTAAAAAATTAGTCGATGAAGGTTATGCGTATGAAAGTGGCGGCGACGTTTATTTCAGAACGCGTCAATTTGAAGATTATGGTAAGTTAAGCCATCAGTCGATTGATGATTTGAAAGTCGGTGCACGTATTGAGCAAGGCGAAAATAAAGAAGATGCGCTCGACTTCACGCTTTGGAAAAAGGCGAAACCAGGTGAAATTAGTTGGGATAGTCCATTCGGTGAGGGTCGTCCGGGGTGGCATATCGAATGTTCAGTTATGGCCTTTGAAAAGTTAGGCCCTACGATTGACATTCATGCTGGGGGAAGTGACTTACAATTCCCGCACCACGAAAACGAGATTGCACAGTCAGAAGCGCACAACCATGAGACATTTGCGAACTACTGGATGCACAACGGTTTCATTAATATTGATAATGAAAAAATGAGTAAGTCTTTAGGAAACTTCATTTTAGTACATGATATTATTAAAGAAGTAGACCCAGATGTATTACGCTTTTTCATGATTAGTGTTCATTATCGAAGTCCAATCAACTACAATTTAGAACTTGTTGAAGCGGCGAGAAGTGGTTTAGAACGTATTCGCAATAGTTATCAAGCGTTGACAGAACGTGAAACTGTGGCGACAGACTTAACAGATGACGCAGCGATGTTAACGCAAATTGATGCGATTTTGACGCAGTTTGAGACAGTGATGGATGATGACTTCAACACAGCAAATGCGATTACAGCTTGGTACGATTTAGTGAAGATTGCGAATAAATATTTATTAGAAGACAATACATCGACACAAGTGATTCAACGTTTTAAAGGGGTGTTTGGTATCTTTAGTGATGTGTTAGGTGTTCCGTTAACTTCGAACCATGACGTAGGGTTACTCGACGAAGAAATTGAACAGTTGATTGAAGAACGTAACGCTGCACGTCAAGCAAAAGATTATGCGCGTGCTGACGAAATTCGCGATCAATTGAAAGCCCAAAACATCATTTTAGAAGATACGCCACAAGGTGTGAGATATAAACGTGGATAAACCAACAAATGCCAAACTACTCAATCCACTGTCGCTAGCTTATGTCGGGGATGCGGTGCTTGATCAATATGTCCGTACTTATATTATTTTAAAGCTTCAGAGTAAACCGAATCGTTTGCATCAAGAGGCTAAACGATTTGTATCAGCTAAAAGCCAGGCAGTGACACTGGAACATTTAATCGCGCAAGATTGGTTTAATGAAGAGGAACTTGCGGTTGTGAAGCGTGGACGAAATGCGAAAAGTTATACGAAAGCGAAAAACACAGATGTCCAGACCTATCGAAAAAGTTCTGGTTTAGAAGCGGTCATTGGCTTTTTATATTTAGAGCAACAAGAAGAACGATTGGAAGCATTGTTAAAAGTGATTGTTGAAAATGTTGAAGAAAGGCGTTGAAATCCATGGACTCGGAAATTATTGTGGGTCGTCATGCAGTGAGAGAAGCAGTCGTATCGGGGCATACGATTAATAAAATCTTAATTCAAGAAGGGATTAAGAAGCAGCAAATTGAAGAAATTTTAAAAGCTGCGAAATCATCAAAACTCGTTGTCCAAACGGTCCCAAAATCAAAATTAGACCAACTTGCGAATGCACCCCATCAAGGTGTTGTGGCATTCGTTGCACCATATGAATATGCAGACTTGAATCAATTTTTAGCGGAACAAGCGCAAAAAGAAGGCTTGTCAACCGTGTTGATGTTAGATGGTTTAGAAGATCCGCACAACTTAGGTTCCATTTTACGAACGGCCGATGCGACAGGTGTGGATGGGATTATTATTCCTAAACGTCGTTCGGTTAGCTTGACGCAAACAGTAGCTAAAGCTTCAACGGGTGCAATTCAGCATGTTCCTGTTATTCGCGTGACGAACTTATCACAAACGATGGATGTGTTGAAAGACAAAGGGTATTGGATTGCAGGTGCAGAAGCGAGTAATGCGACAGATTATCGTCAAATGCAAGCCGATATGCCTTTAGCGATTGTAATTGGCAGTGAAGGTCAAGGGATGAGTCGTCGTGTTAAAGAGAAATGTGATTTTTACATTAAGATTCCAATGGTTGGCCATGTGAACAGTTTAAATGCATCGGTCGCAGCGAGTTTGATGATGTATGAAGTATTTCGTAAACGTCAACCTATCGGCGGTGACAAGTAAATGATGAAGGACTATTACGTAATCATAGATGGATATAACATGATTGGTCAGTCCCAAGAATTGAGTCGTGTTGCTAAAGAAAGTTTAGAAGAAGCGAGAGAACAATTGCTCATCGAAATTTCCAACTATAGTGCAGTGACAAAAGGCCAAATTGTCTGTGTGTTTGATGCTTATGATCGCGGTACACCGCAGTCTGAATATGAGTATCACGGTGTGCATGTCGTATTTACAAAAGAGCACGAAACAGCAGATAGTTTTATCGAGCGCTACGTCTATAATATTTATAATAAGCATACGACCCATATTACAGTAGTGACGAGTGATATGAGTGAGCAACATGCCATTTTTGGAACAGGTGCTTATCGTTTATCCTCACGAGAAATGTGGCGTCATATAAAAGAAAACAAAGACAATGTGACCAAATCGATGGATGAATTTGGTGAAATGAAGCCACGTACACGTATTCAGCTATCAGAAGAGTTATTATCTGAATTTGAAAAAATAAGACGCGGCAAGTCCCAAGATTAATCGTTTTGCAAGTTGTAGATAGACACCTTTGACAGATATGATAAGACATCATTGGTCGAAGGTGAGGAAAAGTTTTATGGCACAAATCCCTAATCCAAACGATATTGTTTCAGAAACCATACAACGCGCGCAACAGCAGCAACCCGAAGCAATTGAAAAGTTGGTTCACCATATTGAGCGTATCGCGCGAAAAAGTTTTGGTGATTTTAGTGTGGCCCAAGCAGATTGTGATGACTTAGTGCAAGACGTTGTTCTCGCAATTTATCAAAAAATACAAAGCGAGCAGTTTTATTTTGGTATTCCATTCGAGCATTACATTAATCGTACTATTTATCGGCGTAAACTTGACTATCGACGCAAAAAACTGACACACCAGCGTATTTTTGAAGATTATGTCGATGGCTATACGGTCAGTTATCGAACACAGTTGGCCGAGCAACAACGACATAGTCACGAATATCTTCATTTTATTCAAGACACGTTGCGACAGACACTTCAACAGTTAAGTTCATTTGAAATGCGTGTGCTAGATTACCTTGTTGCTGAATGGCGGCCTGCAGAAATTGCACGTGAACTGAACGTTTCAGATAAGAAAGTTTATAACGCGCTGTACCGAATTCGTCAAAAATTGAAAAGTCTCGTCACGTAAGAAAGTGGTTTGACAATTGAATATAAACTTATGTATAGTAAACTGGTATTATAGAATCAAGGTGAGAGATGTTGAAAAAAGTGCCGTTAAATTGCGATAAATGTGGCAATCGAAACTATCACGTACCGAAATCACCGAACGTGACGAAGCGATTAATACTGAAAAAGTTTTGTGCGAAATGTAATACGCATATACTTCATAAAGAATCCAAATAATTGGAGGGGAATTGATTATGCCGAAAAAAGAAAGCTTCTTCCAAGGCGTTAAATCCGAAATGGAAAAAACAAGTTGGCCAACAGGTCCAGAGCTTGTTAAGTATACAACAATTGTAGTCATGACCGTATTGTTCTTCTTGTTATTTTTCTGGGGTTTAGATATCGGAATTGGTCAGTTAATTGAAATGATAAAATAGGAATGAGGAGTTGTCAGCATGTCTGAAGAGCTAGGTGCAAAACGTTGGTATGCAGTACATACCTACTCTGGTTACGAAAACAAAGTTAAAAAGAATTTAGAAAAACGTGTCGAATCAATGAATATGACAGAGCAAATCTTTAGAGTCGTCATTCCAGAAGAGGAAGAAACACAAGTTAAAGATGGTAAAGCGAAAAAACAAATGAAGAAAACATTTCCAGGCTATGTCTTAGTTGAACTTGTGATGACTGACGAATCTTGGTATGTCGTTAGAAATACACCTGGTGTGACAGGTTTCGTAGGATCAGCAGGTGCAGGTTCAAAACCGAATCCATTGCTACCAGATGAAGTCCGTTTTATCCTCAAGCAAATGGGAATGAACGAAAAATCTATCGATGTAGAAGTTGAGTTAGGTGAACAAGTGCGTATTACGTCTGGACCGTTCGCAAGTCAAGTCGGTGAAATTCACAAAATTGAAGCGGATAAATTTAAACTGACGGTTCTCGTAGACATGTTCGGAAGAGAGACACCTGTAGAAGTCGAATTCGATCAAATCGAAAAACTTTAATTGTAGTATAAAATGTTACAAAAAATGTGTTGTATTAAGTTAACGCAAATGTTATAATAACGAGGTCGCGCATTCATAGCGCTACATTTCGTCACGAAATGTTAAGAGTGGGAGGGCAAAAATGAGCCCTGTGACCACATCACGATATCAAGGAGGTGCACATCGTGGCTAAAAAAGTAGAAAAAGTAGTTAAGTTACAAATTCCAGCAGGTAAAGCAAACCCAGCACCACCAGTTGGTCCTGCATTAGGTCAAGCCGGTGTGAACATTATGGCTTTCACAAAGGAATTTAACGCACGTACACAAGAACAAGTGGGTTTAATTATTCCGGTTGAAATTTATGTATATGAAGACCGTTCATTTACATTCATTACAAAAACACCACCTGCAGCAGTTTTACTTAAAAAAGCAGCAGGTATTGAAAAAGGTTCTGGTGAACCTAACAAAAACAAAGTTGCAACTGTAACTAAAGATCAAGTACGTGAAATTGCTAACACTAAAATGCCTGACTTAAACGCTGCTGACGAAGAAGCAGCTATGCGTATCGTTGAAGGTACTGCACGTAGTATGGGTATTGTTGTTGAGTAATTATCAACATATTGACAATTAACAAAATGATACGATAAATTTTCGAAAACGAACGCAGGTAGACCTATGATTAATGACATATATCATCATTCTATGCGTATTGACGCAAAGGGCTATCTGCGCTCAACTTGCTATTAAGGCAAGTTAACGTGGGAGGACATTCCGATAAAACCACTAAAGGAGGACAAAAAATGGCTAAAAAAGGTAAAAAGTATCAAGAAGCTTTAAATAAAGTTGATCGCCAAGCGCTTTACACTGTAGAAGAAGCAATTCGTTTAGCTCAAGAAACGTCTATCGCTAACTTCGATGCTTCAGTTGAAGTGGCATTCCGTTTAGGTATCGATACACGTAAAAACGATCAACAAATCCGTGGTGCAGTCGTATTACCACACGGAACTGGTAAATCACAACGTGTATTAGTATTCGCTAAAGGTGATAAAATTGCTGAAGCAGAAGCAGCAGGTGCTGACTATGTAGGCGATGCTGAATATGTAAACAAAATCCAACAAGGTTGGTTTGACTTTGATGTTGTTGTTGCAACACCAGACATGATGGGTGAAGTTGGTAAATTAGGTCGTGTATTAGGACCTAAAGGTTTAATGCCAAACCCTAAAACTGGCACAGTAACAATGGATGTTAAAAAAGCTGTTGAAGAAATCAAAGCTGGTAAAGTTGAATACCGTGCTGAAAAAGCAGGTATCGTTCACGCTTCTATCGGTAAAGTTTCATTTGAAACTGAAAAATTAGTTGAAAACTTCAAAACTTTACAAGATGTGTTAACAAAAGCAAAACCATCTTCAGCTAAAGGGACTTACTTCAAATCTGTTGCAGTGACAACTACAATGGGTCCTGGTATCAAAGTCGATACTGCAACTTTCAAACTATAGTTCAATGTGCACTTAATGATTGACGCTTTGTTTAATCATTAAGTACATCATAGAATAGAAAAAGGTTGACGAATGACGCGAAAACCTTTATATTAAATTCTGTTGAATATTTTACCTAAGACAGTAGGAGTTCGCAAAAGAACTTAAAACAAATCCTACCGAGGCTAAAATGGACTTGAACGTTAACGCATTCAAGCACTTTTTGCCGTGGGTAAAAAGTGCTTTTTTAATTTAAGTGCACACTTAATTATTAAAGCACCCAAAACTTATCTATGGAGGTGTCAAAATGTCTGGAATCATTGAAGCGAAAAAACAACAAGTTGATGTCATTGCTGATCAACTTAAAAGTTCTGTTTCTACAGTAGTTGTTGACTACCGTGGTTTAACAGTAGCAGAAGTAACAGAATTACGTAAGCAATTACGTGAAGCAAATGTTCAGTACAAAGTGTACAAAAACACAATGTTACGTCGTGCAGCTGAGAAAGCTGGTATTGAAGGCTTAGACGAGTTCTTAACTGGTCCTACAGCAGTCGCATTCACAACTGAAGATGTGGTTGCACCAGCTAAAGTTATCGCTGGATTCGCTAAAGAACACGAAGCTTTAGAAATCAAATCAGGTATCATGGAAGGTAGTGTCATCACTGCTGACGAAGTGAAAACTGTTGGTTCATTACCATCACACGAAGGTCTTGTATCTATGCTTCTTTCTGTATTACAAGCACCAATGCGCAACTTCGCTTATGCGGTTAAAGCTGTTGGAGAAAGCAAAGAAGAGAACGCAGAATAATTAATCAATTAAAAATTAAACAATTGGAGGAAAATAAACATGGCTAATCAAGAGCAAATCATTGAAGCAATTAAAGAAATGTCAGTTTTAGAATTAAACGACTTAGTAAAAGCAATTGAAGAAGAATTTGGTGTAACTGCAGCTGCACCAGTTGCAGTAGCAGGTGCAGCAGGCGGAGACGCAGCAGCAGAAAAAACTGAATTCGATGTTGAATTAACTTCAGCTGGATCATCAAAAATCAAAGTTGTTAAAGCAGTTAAAGAAGCAACTGGTTTAGGCTTAAAAGACGCTAAAGAATTAGTTGACGGTGCACCAAGCATCATCAAAGAAGCTATGCCTAAAGAGGAAGCTGAAAAACTTAAAGCTCAATTAGAAGAAGTTGGCGCTTCAGTAGAGTTAAAATAATTCATTGATAAGTGAAAAACCCGCTATTACGTAATAGCGGGTTTTTGAATATTAAACAATAAAGAGGTGCAACGCCTATGAGTCATTACTATGATGCACATCCCGATGCAGCAACAGACGAAAAAGAAATTACATACGCATATCAACAACATCAACTCCATCTCACTACAGATGCAGGCGTTTTTTCTCGAGATCAAGTCGACTTTGGCTCTAATCTACTCGTTCACACGTTTTTGAATGCACATCCTGCAGGTCAAAAGAAGACGATAGTGGATGTAGGGTGTGGTTATGGACCTATCGGATTAATGCTCGCTAAAGTCGCGCCACATGATCATATTACCATGTTAGACGTTAATCATCGTGCATTAGGTTTAACAGAGAAAAATGCACAGCGCAATCAACTATCGAATGTGACAATCAAAGAAAGTGATGGCTTATCACAGGTTGCTGACGAGACACAGCAATATGTTGTAACGAACCCGCCTATCCGTGCAGGTAAGCAAGTGGTCCATCAAATTTTCGTTGATGCGCATCGTGTTCTTGAAACAAATGGTGAATTGTACGTTGTGATTCAAAAGAAACAAGGCATGCCATCCGCAAAGAAAAAAATGGAAGCTGTTTTTGGCAATGTCGAATCAATTCAAAATAGTAAGGGCTATCATATTTTAAAAAGCGTTAAATCTTGATTTTAATGCTTGTTTATGGTATAGTCGTAAGATGAAATAATTATGTTCAATAAGTGTGTACTTTTACGGTTAAAGTTTCATTGTAACATTTCAAAATAAGACTTATAGAATAGAAAATGGTGTCATCGTTTTATGTGCTACCGTTTTCTTTTTGTCTTGTTACATGATGAGGGCTGAAAAGTGTTCGCACAATTTTTGAGGGGTGAATCTGTTTGGCAGGTCAATTTGTCCAATATGGAAGACATCGTAAACGTAGAAACTACGCAAGAATTTCGGAAGTTTTAGAGTTACCAAACTTAATTGAAATTCAAACGAAATCGTATGATTGGTTCTTAAAAGAAGGTTTATTAGAAATGTTCCGTGATATTTCTCCTATTGAAGACTTCACGGGTAATCTTTCATTAGAATTTGTTGATTATAGATTAGGTGAACCAAAGTATGATTTAGAAGAATCAAAAAACCGTGATGCAACATACGCGGCACCATTACGTGTGAAAGTTCGTTTAATCATTAAAGAAACAGGCGAAGTGAAAGATCAAGAAGTATTTATGGGTGATTTCCCATTAATGACAGAAACAGGTACTTTTGTGATCAACGGGGCAGAACGTGTTATTGTATCACAATTAGTCCGTTCACCATCTGTATACTTCAATGAAAAATTAGATAAAAATGGACGTGTGAATTATGATGCGACAGTGATTCCTAACCGTGGTGCTTGGTTGGAATATGAAACAGATGCGAAAGATGTCGTTTATGTGCGTATCGACAGAACGAGAAAGTTACCATTAACAGTATTATTACGTGCGTTAGGTTATTCAACAGACCAAGAAATTATTGAATTAATTGGGGATAATGAATATTTACGTAATACATTAGAAAAAGATAGCACAGAAAATACAGAACAAGCATTATTAGAGATTTATGAACGTTTACGCCCAGGTGAACCACCAACGGTAGAAAATGCTAGAAGTTTATTGTATTCTCGTTTCTTTGATCCAAAACGTTATGACTTAGCAAGCGTTGGACGTTATAAAGCAAATAAAAAATTACATTTAAAGCACCGTCTATTCAATCAAAAATTAGCTGAACCTATTGTGAATACAGAAACAGGTGAAATTGTTGCTGAAGAGGGCACTGTTTTAGATCGTCGTAAATTAGATGAAATTATGGACGTTCTTGAAACAAACGCGAATGCACAAGTCTATGAGCTCCCAAACAGCATCATTGATGAGCCTGTAGAAATTCAGTCTATTAAAGTTTATGTACCGAATGATGATGAAGCACGTACAACAACAGTTATCGGTAATGCATTTCCAGATTCAGAAGTGAAATGTATTACACCGGCTGATATTGTGGCATCTATGTCATACTTCTTCAACTTATTACATGGTATTGGTTACACAGACGATATCGACCACCTTGGTAACCGTCGTCTACGTTCAGTAGGTGAGTTGTTACAAAACCAATTCCGTATCGGTCTATCAAGAATGGAACGTGTGGTACGTGAAAGAATGTCTATCCAAGATACAGACTCTATCACACCACAACAATTAATCAACATTCGTCCAGTAATTGCATCAATTAAAGAGTTCTTTGGTAGCTCTCAATTATCTCAATTCATGGACCAAGCGAATCCACTTGCTGAGTTGACACACAAACGTCGTCTATCAGCATTAGGACCTGGTGGTTTGACGCGTGAACGTGCACAAATGGAAGTGCGTGACGTACACTACTCTCACTATGGTCGTATGTGTCCAATCGAAACACCTGAGGGTCCAAACATTGGTTTGATCAACTCATTATCAAGTTATGCACGTGTCAACGAATTTGGCTTTATCGAAACACCATATCGTAAAGTCGATATCGAAACAAACACGATTACTGACCAAATCGACTACTTAACTGCTGATGAAGAAGACAGTTATGTTGTCGCACAAGCGAACTCAAGACTTGATGAAAACGGACGTTTTGTTGATGACGAAATCGTTTGTCGTTTCCGTGGTAATAACACAACTATGGCTAAAGAAAAAATGGACTACATGGACGTATCACCGAAGCAAGTTGTATCAGCTGCGACAGCGTGTATCCCATTCTTAGAAAACGATGACTCTAACCGTGCGTTAATGGGTGCGAACATGCAACGTCAAGCGGTTCCATTGTTAAACCCTGAATCTCCATTTGTAGGAACAGGTATGGAACACGTTGCTGCACGTGACTCAGGCGCTGCTGTGATTTCTAAATATCGCGGTCGTGTTGAACATGTTCAATCAAGCGAAATTTTAGTACGTCGTTTAGTTGAAGAAAACGGTCAAGAAGTGGATGGTACGTTAGATCGTTATCCATTAGCGAAATTCAAACGTTCAAACTCAGGTACATGTTATAACCAACGTCCAATCATCGCAAAAGGTGACATTGTAGAAAAAGGTGAAATCCTTGCTGATGGTCCTTCAATGGAACTTGGTGAAATGGCATTAGGTCGTAACGTTGTAGTTGGTTTTATGACTTGGGACGGTTACAACTACGAGGATGCCGTTATTATGAGCGAACGGTTAGTTAAAGACGATGTGTATACGTCTATTCATATTGAAGAGTATGAATCTGAAGCACGTGACACAAAACTTGGACCTGAAGAGATTACGCGTGATATTCCAAACGTATCTGAAAATGCACTGAAAAACTTAGATGATCGCGGTATCGTTTACGTTGGTGCAGAAGTAAAAGACGGCGACATTTTAGTAGGTAAAGTAACGCCAAAAGGTGTAACGGAATTAACTGCAGAAGAACGTTTATTACATGCGATCTTTGGTGAAAAAGCGCGAGAAGTTCGTGATACGTCATTACGTGTACCACATGGTGCAGGCGGTATCGTTCTTGATGTTAAAGTGTTCAATCGTGAAGAAGGCGATGATTCACTTTCGCCAGGTGTGAACCAACTTGTTCGTGTGTACATCGTTCAAAAACGTAAAATTCATGTAGGGGACAAAATGTGTGGTCGTCACGGTAACAAAGGTGTCATCTCTAAAATTGTCCCTGAAGAAGATATGCCATACTTACCAGATGGCCGTCCAATCGACATCATGTTGAACCCACTAGGTGTACCATCACGTATGAATATCGGACAAGTTTTAGAGTTACATTTAGGTATGGCTGCTAAAAACTTAGGTATTCACGTTGCTTCACCAGTATTTGACGGTGCCAACGATGAAGATGTATGGTCTACAATTGAAGAAGCAGGTATGGCACGTGACGGTAAAACTGTACTTTACGATGGACGTACAGGTGAACCATTCGATAACCGTATCTCTGTAGGTGTGATGTACATGTTGAAACTTGCACACATGGTTGATGACAAGCTTCACGCACGTTCTACAGGACCTTACTCACTTGTTACACAACAACCGCTTGGTGGTAAAGCACAATTCGGTGGACAAAGATTTGGTGAGATGGAGGTATGGGCACTTGAAGCATACGGTGCGGCATATACATTACAAGAAATTCTCACATACAAATCAGATGACACAGTAGGTCGTGTGAAAACTTACGAAGCTATTGTTAAAGGTGAAAATATCTCAAGACCAAGTGTTCCTGAATCATTCCGCGTATTGATGAAAGAATTACAAAGTTTAGGTCTTGACGTTAAAGTGATGGACGAACAAGATAATGAAATTGAAATGCGTGACTTAGACGATGACGATATTCCAGATCGCAAAGTCAACATTCAACCGTCAAGTGTTCCAGAATAACAAAAAGAATTTAACGAATAATGATGAATTGTAGATAGATTAAGCGGAATAGAAACTCTTGGTTAAGCTTGAGTTTGTGTTCAAATATGACACTTGGAATGCAACAAGTGCCATGTGCGATTAATCCATTCGGAAATGTGATCGGAATCCGACGAGAGGGGGTGGATTTCGATGCATGCCCGATACTGCAACATTTTTAAGATAAATTGTAAATCAATCAACTAGCACAGTTAATTTAAACTAAAGGAGGTAGGCTCCTTGATTGATGTAAATAAATTCCATTACATGAAAATAGGACTCGCTTCACCTGAAAAAATTCGTTCTTGGTCATATGGTGAGGTCAAAAAGCCAGAAACAATTAACTACCGTACGTTAAAACCAGAAAAAGATGGTCTTTTCTGTGAAAGAATTTTCGGACCAACAAAAGACTGGGAATGTAGTTGTGGGAAATATAAACGTGTACGCTATAAAGGTATGATTTGTGACCGTTGTGGTGTTGAAGTGACAAAATCAAAAGTACGTCGTGAACGTATGGGACACATTGAGTTAGCAGCACCTGTGTCTCACATTTGGTACTTCAAAGGGATTCCAAGCCGTATGGGTCTCTTATTAGACATGTCACCACGTGCATTAGAAGAAGTGATTTACTTTGCTTCATACGTTGTGGTTGATCCAGGTCCAACGGGTTTAGAAAAGAAAACATTACTTTCAGAAGCAGAATTCCGTGATTACTATGACAAATTCCCTGGCCAATTCACTGCCAAAATGGGTGCAGAAGGGATTAAAGACTTATTAGAAGAAATCAACTTAGATGAAGAGTTGAAAATGCTTCGTGATGAGTTAGAATCTGCGACAGGTCAACGTTTAACACGTGCCATTAAACGTTTAGAAGTTGTGGAATCATTCCGTAACTCAGGCAACAACCCGGCATGGATGATTTTAGATGTACTACCAATCATCCCACCTGAAATCCGTCCAATGGTACAACTTGATGGTGGGCGTTTTGCGACAAGTGACTTGAACGATTTATATCGTCGTGTCATCAACCGTAACAACCGTTTAAAACGTTTATTAGATTTAGGTGCGCCTGGCATCATCGTACAAAACGAAAAACGTATGTTACAAGAAGCTGTTGACGCATTAATCGATAACGGTCGTCGTGGTCGTCCGGTAACAGGTCCAGGTAACCGTCCACTTAAATCACTTTCACACATGTTGAAAGGTAAACAAGGTCGTTTTCGTCAAAACTTACTTGGTAAACGTGTAGACTATTCTGGTCGTTCGGTTATCGCGGTAGGACCAAACTTGAAAATGTATCAATGTGGTCTGCCAAAAGAAATGGCATTAGAATTGTTCAAACCGTTTGTCATGAAAGAACTTGTACAACGTGAAATTGCGACAAACATCAAAAACGCAAAAAGTAAAATTGAGCGTACAGAAGATGAAGTTTGGGATGTATTAGAAGATGTCATTATTGAACATCCTGTACTCCTTAACCGTGCACCAACGTTACACAGATTAGGTATCCAAGCGTTCGAGCCGACTTTAGTTGAAGGCCGTGCGATTCGATTACACCCACTTGTAACAACAGCTTATAACGCCGACTTTGATGGTGACCAAATGGCGGTTCACGTACCTTTATCAAAAGAAGCACAAGCTGAAGCACGTATGTTAATGCTTGCCGCACAAAACATCTTGAACCCTAAAGATGGTAAACCAGTTGTTACACCGTCTCAGGACATGGTTTTAGGTAACTACTACTTAACATTAGAGCGTAAAGATGCAGTGAATACAGGTATGATGTTCAATGATACAAATGAAGTCATTAAAGCTTATGCAAATGGACACGTTCACTTGCATACGCGTATCGGTGTTCAAGCGTCATCATTCAACAATCCAACATTTACTGAAGAGCAAAATCGCAAAATCTTAACAACTTCTGTAGGTAAAGTCATCTTTAACGAAATTATTCCAGATTCATTTGCATACATTAACGAACCAACAGCGACGAACTTAGAAAAGAGTACGCCTGATAAATACTTCGTTGATGCGTCTGAACTTGGAGAAGGTGGTTTAGCTGAGCACTTTGAAAACACTGAACTCGTCCCACCATTCAACAAAAAATTCTTAGGAAACATTATCGCAGAAGTGTTCAATCGCTTCAGCATTACAGATACGTCTATGATGCTTGACTTAATGAAAGACTTAGGTTTCAAATACTCTTCAAAAGCAGGTATTACAGTTGGTGTAGCTGACATCGTGGTATTACCTGATAAACAAGAGATTTTAGACGAGTCTGAGAAATTAGTTGAACGCGTACAAAAACAATTTAACCGTGGTTTATTAACAGAAGAGGAACGTTACAATGCGGTTATTGAAATTTGGACAAATGCGAAAGATAGAATCCAAGCGAAACTGATGAAGTCTCTTGATAAGACCAACCCAATCTTCATGATGAGTGACTCTGGTGCCCGTGGTAACGCCTCTAACTTTACGCAACTTGCTGGTATGCGTGGTTTAATGGCCGCTCCATCAGGTAAAATTATCGAACTTCCAATCACATCATCATTCCGTGAAGGTTTAACGGTATTAGAGTACTTTATCTCGACTCACGGTGCGCGTAAAGGTCTTGCCGATACAGCACTTAAGACAGCCGACTCAGGTTACTTAACACGTCGTCTCGTTGACGTTGCTCAAGACGTTATCGTACGTGAAGAAGACTGTGGTACGGATCGTGGTTTACTCGTTTCAGATATCAAAGAAGGTACAGAAATGATCGAACCATTTATTGAACGTATTGAAGGTCGTTATTCTAAAGAAACAGTACGTCATCCAGAGACAGACAAAATCATCATTCGTCCGGATGAATTGATTACACCTGAAATTGCGAAAGAGATTACAGATGCAGGCATTGAAGAAATGTACATCCGTTCTGCGTTTACATGTAACACACGTCACGGTGTATGTGAAAAATGTTACGGTAAAAACTTAGCAACTGGTGAAAAAGTAGAAGTAGGTGAAGCAGTCGGAACTATCGCTGCACAATCTATCGGTGAACCAGGTACACAGTTAACAATGCGTACATTCCATACAGGTGGGGTTGCCGGAAGCGATATCACGCAAGGTTTACCTCGTATCCAAGAGATTTTCGAAGCACGTAACCCTAAAGGTCAAGCAGTGATTACTGAAATTGAAGGTGTCATTGATAACATCACAGTAGGTAAAGACAGACAACAAGAAATTGTTGTTAAGGGTGCTAACGAAACACGTTCTTACCTTGCATCAGGAACATCACGTTTGAAAGTCGAAATCGGCCAATCAGTTGCACGTGGTGAAGTCTTAACGGAAGGTTCAATCGAGCCGAAAAACTTCCTTTCTATCGCTGGTTTAACAGCAACAGAAGAGTACTTACTTAAAGAGGTACAAAAAGTTTACCGTATGCAAGGTGTAGAAATCGACGACAAACACGTTGAAGTCATGGTACGTCAAATGTTACGTAAAGTACGTATCATTGAAGCTGGTGACACGAAATTATTACCAGGTTCGCTTGTTGACATCCACAACTTCACAGATGCAAACCGTGAAGCGTTTAAAGAGCGTAAACGTCCAGCAACTGCAAAACCAGTATTGCTCGGTATTACAAAAGCGTCTCTTGAAACAGAAAGCTTCTTATCTGCAGCATCATTCCAAGAAACAACACGTGTCTTAACTGACGCAGCGATTAAAGGTAAACGTGATGATCTTCTCGGTCTTAAAGAGAACGTTATTATCGGTAAGTTAATCCCTGCAGGTACAGGTATGAAACGCTACAGTAAAGTTGACATTGAAAAGGATGAAGTGACACAGCCAGATCTTGAAAATCAAGTGACTGTGGAATAACTTTTCATTTCCAGTGAGTTGAACAGAAGTCATCGGTATCGGTGACTTCTTGTTCGAACTGACTGTGAAAATCTTCAACAAAACCACAGAATATTTTCGAATAACTGTTGACGAACGATTTGCTAAGATGATAATATAGTAAAGGTTGATGCAAGCAGTACTTTGGAGGATATGTAAATGTCTAATGAAAAAGTCACACGCTTTGACAAACAAGCCTACGTGGTTGGTCTGAAGGAGACGTTAAAAGCGCTTCGTGATCAACGCGTAAACAAACTGATTATAGGCGAAGATGTGAATGTGCATTTGCTCGCGCGCGTGTTAAGCTTTGCCAATCAAAATAAGATACCTATCGAATTCTTTTCAAGTCGACAAGCACTTGGAGAATATGTTGGTATCAATCTAAAGGCGACAGTTGTTGCTTTGCTCAAGTGAGATTAGTAAGTATCATGCTTACTAAATTTTTATTTAACCCAAAAATGAACCACCTGGATGTGTGGGATTAAGAAATGAAGAGAGGAGGAAGCTTGAATGCCTACTATTAACCAATTAGTACGTAAACCAAGACAAAGCAAAACTAAAAAATCTGATTCACCAGCTTTAAATAGAGGTTTTAACAGTCAAAAGAAACAATTCACTAAATTGAATTCTCCACAAAAACGTGGCGTATGTACACGTGTGGGTACTATGACTCCTAAAAAACCAAACTCAGCGTTACGTAAATATGCACGTGTGCGTTTATCAAACAACATTGAAATCAACGCATACATCCCTGGTATCGGACACAACTTACAAGAACACAGTGTTGTACTTGTACGTGGTGGACGTGTAAAAGACTTACCTGGTGTGCGTTACCATATCGTTCGTGGTGCATTAGATACGTCAGGTGTTGACGGTCGTATGCAAAGCCGTTCATTATACGGTACTAAAAAACCTAAAAAATAAGATTAAATAGTTGTAAAAATCTCATTTAATCATGATGAAAGAAATCAAATATACTATAATAGGAAGGGAGGACTTGTATTATGCCTCGTAAAGGATCAGTACCTAAAAGAGATGTGTTACCAGATCCAATTCACAACTCTAAGTTAGTAACAAAATTAATCAACAAGATTATGTTAGATGGTAAACGTGGAACTGCTCAACGTATTCTTTATTCAGCATTCGACTTAGTTCAAGAACGTTCTGGTCGTGATGCAATGGAAGTTTTCGATGAAGCAATTAACAATATTATGCCAGTACTTGAAGTTAAAGCTCGCCGTGTAGGTGGTTCAAACTACCAAGTACCTGTAGAAGTTCGTCCAGAGCGTCGCACTACTTTAGGTTTACGTTGGTTAGTAAACTATGCGCGTCTTCGTGGTGAAAAAACTATGGAAGAGCGTTTAGCTAACGAAATCTTAGACGCAGCTAACAACACTGGTGGTGCAGTTAAGAAACGTGAGGACACTCACAAAATGGCTGAAGCGAACAAAGCATTCGCTCACTACCGCTGGTAAGATATTTGCGAATTCCCTGAGCAATTTCTGTATAGTGCCATCAACTTGCTTTTAAGCTGTTGATTGAACAGTTCTATACATGCTTAGGGTAAAGCTATATCTAATCATATAATCCTATATTCTGGAAGGAGAAAGAATACCCATGGGAAGAGATTTTTCTTTAAAGAACACTCGTAATATCGGTATCATGGCGCACATCGATGCTGGTAAAACGACGACGACTGAACGTATTCTTTATTACACTGGACGTATCCACAAAATTGGTGAAACACATGAGGGTGCTTCACAAATGGACTGGATGGAACAAGAGCAAGACCGTGGTATTACGATTACTTCAGCGGCAACAACTGCTGAATGGAAAAATCACCGTGTAAACATCATCGATACACCTGGGCATGTAGACTTCACTGTAGAAGTTGAACGTTCATTACGTGTACTTGATGGTGCCGTAACAGTTCTTGATGCGCAATCAGGTGTAGAACCTCAAACTGAAACGGTTTGGCGCCAAGCAACAACTTACGGTGTACCTCGTATCGTATTTGTAAACAAAATGGACAAAATCGGTGCTAACTTCGATTACGCTGTAAGCACTTTACATGATCGTTTACAAGCAAATGCTGCACCAATTCAATTACCAATCGGTGCTGAAGATGAATTCTCAGCTATCATCGACTTAGTAACAATGAAATGTTTCAAATACACGAACGATTTAGGAACTGAAATTGAAGAAACTGAAATTCCTGAAGATTATCGTGAGCGCGCTGAAGAAGCACGTGAAGCATTGATTGAAGCTGTTGCTGAAACAAATGAAAGCTTAATGGAAAAAATCTTTGAAGAACAAGAAATCACTGTTGATGAGCTTAAAGACGCAATCCGTCAAGCAACAACAGATGTTGAGTTCTACCCAGTACTTTGTGGTACAGCATTCAAAAACAAAGGTGTTCAATTAATGTTAGACGCAGTAATTGACTACCTTCCATCACCTTTAGACGTTAAACCAATCGTTGGTCATCGTGCGGATGATCCTGATGAAGAAGTTATCGCTAAAGCGGACGACGATGCAGAATTCGCTGCATTAGCATTTAAAGTTATGACTGACCCTTATGTTGGTAAATTAACTTTCTTCCGTGTTTACTCTGGTACTTTAACTTCAGGTTCATACGTTAAAAACTCAACTAAAGGTAAACGTGAACGTGTAGGTCGTATTTTACAAATGCACGCAAACTCACGTGAAGAAATCAGCACTGTATATTCTGGTGATATCGCAGCGGCTGTAGGTCTTAAAGACACTGGTACAGGTGATACACTTTGTGGAGAGAAAAATGACATCATCCTTGAGTCAATGGAATTCCCAGAGCCAGTTATTCACTTATCAGTTGAACCTAAATCAAAAGCAGACCAAGATAAAATGACTCAAGCGCTTGTGAAACTTCAAGAAGAAGACCCTACTTTCAAAGCGCACACAGATGAAGAAACTGGTCAAGTTATCATTGGTGGTATGGGTGAGCTTCACCTTGATATCATTGTTGACCGTATGAAGAAAGAATTTAATGTAGAAGCAAACGTGGGTGCACCAATGGTATCTTACCGTGAAACATTCAAGTCTTCTGCAGCCGTTCAAGGTAAATTCTCTCGTCAATCTGGTGGTCGTGGTCAATATGGTGACGTTCACATTGAATTCACACCAAACGAAACAGGTGCAGGTTTCGAATTCGAAAACGCTATCGTTGGTGGTGTAGTTCCTCGTGAATACATCCCATCAGTTGAACAAGGTCTTAAAGACGCTATGGAAAATGGTGTATTAGCTGGTTATCCATTAATCGATGTTAAAGCTAAATTATTTGATGGTTCATACCATGATGTCGACTCATCTGAAATGGCCTTCAAAATCGCTGCATCATTAGCACTTAAAGAAGCTGCTAAAAAATGTGATCCAGTTATCTTAGAACCGATGATGAAAGTAACTATCGAAATGCCTGAAGAATACATGGGTGACATCATGGGTGACGTTACTGCTCGTCGTGGACGTGTAGATGGTATGGAACCACGTGGTAACGCACAAGTTGTTAACGCTTATGTACCACTTTCAGAAATGTTCGGTTACGCAACTTCATTACGTTCTAACACGCAAGGTCGCGGTACTTACACGATGTACTTCGATCACTATGCAGAAGTACCTAAATCAATTTCTGAAGAGATCATTAAAAAGAACAAAGGTGAATAATTCATCATCTTAGTTTGACGCGTCGCCCTTGAGGGTAACTCAAATAGCGACTGGTTTTTAAATTGATTTTTTCCAAGAAATGATTTATAAAGGAAATAACATTATCTATCTCATGTTGGTGAGTAACTTTCATGAGAGATATTAAAATAATAATTCTTAATCAAAGAGGAGAGATTTTATAATGGCAAAAGAAAAATTCGATCGCTCAAAAGAACATGCCAATATTGGTACTATCGGTCACGTTGACCATGGTAAAACGACTTTAACAGCTGCAATCGCAACTGTATTAGCAAAACATGGTGACTCAGTTGCACAATCATACGACATGATTGACAACGCTCCAGAAGAAAAAGAACGTGGTATCACAATCAATACTTCACACATCGAGTACCAAACTGACAAACGTCACTATGCACACGTTGACTGCCCAGGACACGCTGACTATGTTAAAAACATGATCACTGGTGCTGCTCAAATGGACGGTGGTATCTTAGTAGTATCTGCTGCTGACGGTCCAATGCCACAAACTCGTGAGCACATTCTTTTATCACGTAACGTTGGTGTACCAGCATTAGTTGTATTCTTAAACAAAGTTGACATGGTAGACGACGAAGAATTATTAGAATTAGTAGAAATGGAAGTACGTGACTTATTATCTGAATACGACTTCCCAGGTGATGACGTACCTGTAATCGCTGGTTCAGCATTAAAAGCTTTAGAAGGCGATGCGCAATACGAAGAAAAAATCTTAGAATTAATGGAAGCTGTAGACACTTACATTCCAACTCCAGACCGTGACTCAGACAAACCATTCATGATGCCTGTTGAGGACGTATTCTCAATCACAGGTCGTGGTACAGTTGCTACTGGTCGTGTTGAACGTGGTCAAATCAAAGTTGGTGACGAAGTAGAAATCATCGGTTTAACTGAAGAATCTTCTAAAACAACTGTTACTGGTGTAGAAATGTTCCGTAAATTATTAGACTACGCTGAAGCTGGTGACAACATTGGTGCTTTATTACGTGGTGTTGCACGTGAAGACATCAACCGTGGTCAAGTATTAGCTGCGCCTGGTTCAATTACACCACACACAAAATTTAAAGCAGAAGTTTACGTATTATCTAAAGACGAAGGTGGTCGTCATACACCATTCTTCTCTAACTACCGCCCACAATTCTATTTCCGTACAACTGACGTAACTGGCGTTGTTCATTTACCAGAAGGTACTGAAATGGTAATGCCTGGTGATAACGTTGAAATGGAAGTTGAATTAATTTCACCAATCGCTATCGAAGACGGTACACGTTTCTCAATCCGTGAAGGTGGACGTACTGTAGGATCAGGCGTTGTTACTAACATCGAACAATAATCTATCTTATTATAGATAAAAAAGAGTTGGCCTCGGCCAACTCTTTTTTTGCCTTTAAAGATGAAAAGTACATAGATTTTTGGATACTAATATAAAACTTTACTCAGCTTCTCTAATCTCTTCATTAATATCCTCATAATCAATTTCAGCCTCTGTGAACGAATGGTGGTTTATTGGAAAATGTTGCGTCAGCGTCTCAAAATCTTGAATTTCTATATTAGCTGCTTCAATGTGAAAATCTAACACGTGTCCACCGAATGTCCGTGCATCATCGACAAAGTGAATATGAAAGCCACCTGCGCCAATGCCATGAAACAGTTCTGGTGTATAAAAGCCAATGAGTGTACCTGAAATATTTGATCGTGTATATTCGGGTTGTTGTTGTGCTGACTCAATCAAGCGACGGTATGGGGGTGTTTGTCTTGGCATCATTCTCACATGCATATGTCGAAATGTTCCAGTGATTTTGACTGCTGAAAAGGCATTTTGACTGCGCATTTTTGTACGGACATGCTCTAATACATGTTGCGTGGATTGATTTGTCGCATTAAACGTATGATGTGCCTGGAAATGTGTGATTGTCGCGAAAGGGGTCAGTTCTTCTCCGCTGAGTTGCGTGAATTCGTTTTGCGCATTGGCGTGAAATGCTTGACCGTCTATAAAAATGACTTCACCATCCGACCCAGCTAACGTTCCTAAACCAGCATCACCTTGTTCGAGAATGTCTTGAATCGTTGCAGTCCCTTCTAATAAGCCTGCCATGAGTGTGCCCAGTGTACCATGTTGATAGAGTGTGTCTCCCATCGTAACATTCCTTTCATTGTGAAATTTTATTGAGAAAAGCACATCACAGCTACCGTGAAAAGGAACTGCGATGTGATGTTATTGTTCAGTTAATCTTTGAATAGGCCTTCAAATTCTAAAATCTTCATAAATGTGCTCACGGCGTATTTCATGGCATCTTCGTCAATATCAAAATGTGGACTGTGATGTGGCCAATCAGTGCCTTTTTGAGCGTTGCCACAGCCAGTTAAGAAAAATGCGCCAGGTCTCGATTTTAAATAAAATGAAAAGTCTTCACCGACCATCATTAAATCGGACTCTTGATATCGGAAGTTTAGCGCATGAGCCGCATTTTTAACGATGTTTACTGATGCTTCGTGGTTGTAAACAGGTAAATAGCCTTTAATGTAGTCAAACGTATAAGTGACGTCGTTAGCCAGCGCGAGTCCTTGGAGTAACAAATCCATCTTGTGGTAAATATGCGCTTGGACATCTGTTTCGAAAGTGCGCACGGTGCCACGACAAGTCGCTGTGTCTGGAATCACATTATCAGCTTCACCGGCTTCAATTTTACCAAATGAAATCACAGCTTGTTTGACAGGGTCTAACGTACGAGAAACGATTTTTTGTGCGCTTAAAATAAACTCTGCAAGGATGACAATCGGATCAATCGTTTCGTGTGGTTTAGCCCCGTGCCCTCCTTTACCGTGAATGGTAATGTTAAATTCGTCTGGTTGTGCCATCATTGGACCCGGTCGTGTGTGAATCGTCCCAGTCGGATAACCGCTCCATAAATGATTGCCGTATATTTTATCGACACCCATTAAGGCGTTGTCTGCAATCATTTCTTGCGCACCGCCAGGCATCACTTCTTCACCATATTGGAAAATTAAGACGACTGTTCCTTTTAATTGAGACTGATGCGCATGTAGTAATTCAGCGACAGTCAATAGAATCGTTGTATGGCCGTCATGACCACACGCATGCATCACACCAGGGACTTGAGAACGATAAGGCACCTCTTTTAAATCTTCAATCGGTAGTGCATCAAAATCCGCGCGTAATGCAATCGTTGGACCTGATTCCTCTCCTGTTATTCGTGCAATAATGCCGTTGCGTCCCACTTTTTCGTCAATTTCAAAATTCAATTGTTGAAGTCGTTGCAAAATATAGACATGTGTTTTTGTTTCTTGAAATGACAATTCAGGATGTTGATGAAGATAGCGTCGTGTTTGAACCATCTTCTGTTCTTTGTCATAAGCCAATTGGAACCAATCCGTCACGTTTATTCTCTCCTTCAATTCGATTATGGCATTTATTATACATCTGCTTTTAAGTTTGTTCAAAATACGTTATGATTAAGGAGATTTAAAAGTGAAAGGGGAAATTCAGGTGGTACAACAATTAAACGACTTTCTTGATGAAAATTTGAACCATTTAAAAGAAAATGGGCTGTATAACGAAATTGATACAGTTGAAGGTGCGAATGGGCCAGAAATTCAAATTAATGGCAAGAAATATATCAATTTGTCTTCAAACAACTATTTAGGTTTAGCGACAAATGAAGATTTAAAAACGGCAGCAAAAAATGCGATTGATACACATGGTGTCGGTGCTGGTGCAGTACGTTCAATCAACGGTACATTAGACTTACATGATGAGTTAGAAGCGACATTAGCTGAGTTCAAAGGGACAGAAGCAGCTGTCGCATATCAATCCGGCTTTAACTGTAACATGGCAGCTATTTCATCAGTTATGAATAAAAATGATGCGATTTTATCTGATGAATTGAACCATGCGTCAATTATTGATGGTTGTCGTTTGTCAAAAGCGAAAATTATTCGTGTGAACCATTCAGATATGGAGGATTTGCGTCAAAAAGCGAAAGAAGCTGTAGAATCAGGTCAATACAATAAAGTGATGTACATTACTGACGGTGTATTCAGTATGGATGGCGACGTTGCAAAATTACCTGAAATCGTCGAAATTTGTGAACAATATGGCATTATGGTGTATGTTGACGATGCACACGGTTCAGGTGTTATGGGGAAAGGTGCTGGTACGGTTAAACACTTTGGCTTACAAGATAAAGTTGACTTCCAAATCGGTACATTATCAAAAGCGATCGGTGTCGTCGGGGGTTACGTTGCCGGTTCACAAAAATTGATTGATTGGTTAAAAGCGCAATCACGTCCATTCTTATTCTCAACTTCATTAGCGCCTGGAGATACAAAGGCGATTACTGAAGCAGTGAAAAAGTTAATGGCTTCAACAGAATTGCATGATCGTTTATGGGAAAATGCGAATTATTTAAAAGAGGGCTTGTCACGTCTAGGCTTTGATACAGGTCAATCTGAAACACCGATTACACCTGTCATTATTGGGGATGAAAAGAAAACACAACAATTCAGTAAACGTTTGATGGAAGAAGGCATTTACGTGAAATCGATTGTGTTCCCAACAGTTCCTCGTGGTACAGGTCGTGTCCGCAACATGCCGACTGCTGCACATACAACAGAAATGCTAGATCAAGCATTAGAAGTGTACGCGCGCGTAGGTAAAGAACTCGGCATTATTGAGTAGCATAAGTAAGTAGAGGGAGTGCATCTGAGGGTGGGCTGCCTCTTTTTATTTGCATCTAAGCATAAGGAGAGAGTGAGACATACAAATTTTGGGTTGTCTTATTTGAGAAATATTTTAATCAAATTTCCTTGATTGATGCTCTTTTTAAATTTTCACAATTGCTGTCATGGGCTTGCGTTTCCTACGGGACTTGCCTCAACTCAATTCGGCTTGATTGAAGTGAACACTGGATAGAGGCCGAATTGGATTTTCGGCTGTCTGATCCCTAAGTAATCTCGACCATTTTAGCAATTTGTATTTAAATGCTGTGAATCCAAGAGACAAGCTTTTAATGTGAAAAACAAAAATTTGGAGTTCCATTAACCTTAATTGAATTTACATATCCATATTTTGATTTTCGGTCAAATCATAGAGAGGATGGGAAACTCAATTGTGTTTCTGCCTCTTTTTTAATTGATGCATTCAAATGTTGAAGATAAAAACACTCTGTATGAAAACGTTTTTTTATAGTAAAATATGAATGAAATCATATGTGAGGAGGTGTCCAGATGTTTCTTATAGTTGATAGTTGCAGATATTTACAGATTATACGCAACAAATTTGCAACTTTAATTTCAAAATGGGTGGAGTCTGTCTTTTTTGAAGTGTTGAATCAAACCATAAGGAACGGACACTGTAAAGTTCTTCCTTATAGATAATATGGAGGAAGAATGATGAATATATTAAATGCATCGAATATAACAAAAAGTTATACGGAAGAAACGTTATTTGATCATATCAAGCTCACACTTAATACAGGTGATAAAGTAGGTATAGTAGGGCGTAATGGAGAAGGAAAAACAACTTTATTGAAATTACTTTCGGGTAAAGAAAAGCCTTCAACTGGTGTGGTGAGTTGGAAGAAAAATATCAGAATAGGCTACTTAAACCAAACGCCGCATTATGAAGAGAATACAAAGGTATATCAATGCTTAAAATCTGTATTTCAGGAGTTAAATGCGGTATCGGAACAACTTGAGGAATTAGAAGATAGAATGGGTAAAGAAATAGACAATATCGATATGTTAATGACACGGTATGGAGAATTGCAGGCTTACTACGATGAAAATGGCGGATACAAGATAGATGCCGAAATACGTCGAGTTGCCCATGGTTTAAATATAACGCACTTATTAGAGGCTGTTTGGAGAGATTTGTCAGGAGGAGAACGGACAAAAGTGGGAATTGCACAAATCTTAATCCAACAGACAGAGTTGTTATTATTAGATGAACCAACAAACCATCTTGATTTTAAAGCAATTGAATGGTTAACAAACTATATTAAAAATTACAAAGGTGCAGCGGTTATTATTTCACATGATCGTTATTTTTTAGATGAATCGGTTAATCAAATTATAGAAATAGATCAAAAGCAGCTACACTTTTATAATGGTAATTATTCATATTTTGTTGAAGAAAGAGAGAAGCGACTCTTAAATGAGTTTGAAGCTTACCAAACACAACAAAAGAAAATCAAAAAAATGAAAGCGTCCATCCAACGATTAAGAATGTGGGCGAGCCAAGCGAATCCACCAAATGCATCGCTGTATCGTCAGGCCAAAAATATGGAAAAAGCTTTAAATCGAATTGAGCGTTTAGAAAGACCGACGAAAGAAGCACAAAAAATGAAAATTCAATTACAAGAAGGAACACGTGTTTCCAATAGAGTGGTCGAAATGAAAAATGTCACTAAAAGATATGATGATGTATTATATGAAAACGTCAGTATGTTGGTGAGAAGAGGCGAACATGTTGCAATTATAGGAGACAATGGCACAGGAAAATCTACGTTATTAAAAATGATTTTAGGAATGGTTTCAAGCGATAACGGTATGATTAAAATACCAGATAATTTAAAAATAGGATATTTATCACAACATGAATTTGAAAACAATCATAATGAGACGATATTGAATGTATTTCGTGAAAAAGTCGATGTAACTGAAGGTCAAGCTAGATATATATTAGCGAATTTTATGTTTTATGGAGAAGATGTCTTTAAAAGAGTCAAAGATTTAAGTGGTGGTGAAAAAGTGCGACTAAGATGGGCACAAATTATAAATTCTAACTATAATTTACTTGTATTAGATGAACCGACCAACCATTTAGATATAGATGCAAAAGAAACAATAGAAGAGGCTTTGTTAGATTATGAAGGGACTATGATTACAGTTTCACATGATCGTTACTTTCTCAATAAGCTATTTAATATCACCTATTTATTAAAAGACAAAAAGTTAGAAAGGTTTGAGGGGCATTATGACTATGTTAAAGAAAAATGTTTAATGTAATCAATAGTGCAATGGGGGTTAGGGCATTCAGTTGTCAAAACCCTCTTTTTATTTTTATTTGAAGTTTTATTGCTTCTACTGTATTTTAGTGTATGCTATGCGTGTACAAGAAAGCGCTTAAGTGATATAATGTGAGTGTATTTGACATGGAATGATTATACATAGAATACATATGTCCACATGAGAGAAACAGATTGGAGATGGAAGATGATGAAAAGAATTATGATTACCGGTGCGTTAGGGCAAATTGGAACGGAATTGGTTGCGAAATGTCGTGAAATCTACGGGAATGAAAATGTGTTAGCAACAGATATTCGTGAACCAGAAGCGGATTCCATTGTGGCAGCGGGACCATTTGAAATTCTTGATGTCACAGACGCTGACAAAATGGTTCAATTAGTGGAATCATTTAAACCAGACACGTTGATGCACATGGCGGCATTGTTATCAGCGACGTGTGAACAAAATCCACTACTCGCATGGAACTTGAACATGGGTGGTTTAGTGAATGCGTTAGAAGCAGCCCGTGAATACAACTTACAATTTTTCACGCCAAGTTCAATCGGGGCATTCGGTCCAGACACGCCTAAGAAAAATACAGCGCAAGTGACGATTCAACGTCCAAATACAATGTATGGTGTCAACAAAGTATCTGGTGAATTGTTATGTGACTATTACTTTACTAAGTTTGGTGTAGATACTCGTAGCGTGCGTTTCCCAGGGCTCATTTCATACGTTAAAGAGCCTGGTGGTGGCACGACGGATTATGCGGTCGATATTTATTTCCAAGCAGTGAGAGAAGGGAAATATACGAGCTATATTCAAAAAGACACGTATATGGATATGATGTTTATGGACGATGCGATTGACGCAATTATTCAATTAATGGAAGCAGACGGTGGCAAACTTATCCATCGTAATGCCTATAACTTGAGTGCAATGAGTCTTGAACCTGAAATGATTAAAGAAGCGATTCAAGTACATATTCCAGACTTTGAATTAACCTATGATGTTGATCCAGCCCGTCAAGATATTGCGGAAAGTTGGCCAGATAGTATTGATACGAGTTGTGCACGTGGAGAATGGGGCTTTAATCCACAGTATGACTTAGAAAAAATGACAGTCCGTATGCTTGAAGGTATTCGTGAAAAAGAAAGTCATAAAGCATAAACGAAGAGACGTAGATAAAGAATAAGTTGATAGGGTTCAGCTTTGATAAAAGGTTTTCAACACCATACAAGATAGATACGGGTAAGGATATAAAGAGAGGCGCACATTTTTTCTCATTCCAATTAAAAGTTGTTGAAAATGAAAAACTAGGACATGATGCACTCCGCTGTTGTTCTAGTTTTTATTAATAAATGTAAACCATGTGCTATGCGTATGGTTCCGGAAAGGTTCTACCGTGGTATTAAAATAGGCACCTCAACATACTAGAGTAATATTTGGTCCACCAACCAATATTAATTGCATGAGGAGATGCCAAAATGTCTAACGACACAAATAGTGTAGCACATACATACAAAACAGAATTGTAAGTATCACATAGTTTTTGCACCTAAATATAGAAGACAAATAATATATGGGAAATTAAAAAGAGATATAGGTTTAATTCTGAGACAACTATGTGAAAGAAAAGGTGTAGAAATAATAGAAGCTGAAGCATGTAAAGATTATATACACATGCTAGTGAGTATCCCACCAAAACTAAGTGTTTCTCAATTAGTAGGATATTTAAAAGGTAAAAGTAGTTTAATGATTTTTGATAGACATGCACATTTGAAATATAGATATGGGAATAGAAACTTTTGGTGCAAAGGATTTTATGTAGATACGGTTGGAAGAAATAAAAAGGTAATAGAAGAATACATTCGAAATCAATTACAAGAGGATATCGTAGCAGAAAAACTCACAATGATGGAATATATAAATCCATTTACAGGGGAAGAGAACAAAAGGTTGAGAAAAAAATAGAACCCTTTTAAGGGTCGCTGAGAAAGTAGTACAGTTGGCTGCTCTTCTCAGTACCCTTACAAGGGATGGTCAGTAACAGAGGCTTTCAGCCGAAGAACAAACCACCCGTTCACACAGAGGGTTTGATTCAGCCAGAAGAATTGTAAACATTGTAGAAAGCAATATCTTCTGATTGTCATAAAAAGTTACTCTATGGACTCAACTTTATTTTGAGAAGGGGTTTGAAGTTTAAAGTTCCCATATATTGAAAGATAGATGAAAAAAGCACCGATACTTAGAAAAATGAACATATAGATGCCCATGCCTATAGAGGAGAGGTAAACACCTAATATAATCCCTAATCGTGCAATGAGTTCTGACAAATTAAAACCTAATGCGTTAAAAGCAGAATATGTGCCTCTTTTATTTTCTGGAATGATTTTGAAGCGCTGCTCATCTAAAATTGGGGAATAAATGATTTCTCCAATGGTAGCTATAAACATCAATAAAATGAGTGAATAAAACTCGTTTAAATAGGTCATACTCGCATAGCCGATGACGTAAAATATGAGACCAAGTATTAATGATTTTTTGACTGAGAGTTTGAAAATAATTTTTGTCACGAAATATGTGCATGTAATTACAACGATTGTATTCACAACCATAAGAAGAGAATACAATTTAACGCCGTCTATATTAAAAAAAGCAACCGATATAGTATTAAATTCTGCTTTTAAACGAATAGCAATATACGAAGACGCGGATAGTTCGCCCATCATCATAATACTAAACCCTAAGGTCATCACCATAAAACGCCGATCTTTGAATACCTGTTCATAACTTTTTAAAACATTGAAAGGGTGCATTGAAAGTGATCGTTTTTCAGCCACATGGGTCTCTTTGGGGAGCCATCTTAATAAAGAAAGAAATACAAGTATAAAAATCAAAAATGCAATAAAGAAAAGTGTCGATTTGTTATTGTGATAAAGTATCCCCCCCATTAAAGCACCAAATGCTAATGCAAGATTCGTCAACCAATAATCAATTTTATAAATGTACCTTTCAACATCAGGTGTGATTGCATCCATAATAATGGTATCCATTGCGGGATATTGAACCCCCCACACAATATTATAAATCGCATAACAAATGCTAAAGAATATAATATATGAAGAGCCATTTAATATCATTATCCCCATCAAAAGCAGCATGATGGCCATGACGAATTGATAGATTAAGACAGCTTTCTTTTTAGGAAAAGTCTCTATCAAATAACCGCCAATAATAGACACTGGAAAATTGGCAACCACAAGTAATGTGAGAAAGATGCCAGCAAATTTGGGATTCGCCATATCACTTAAATATAGAGCGATAAAAGGTAAAAAAGCACTCGTGATGAGTTCTTGAAAAAAGTTACTTATCAATCTTACTTTTAAAGTTACACTTAAATTTTTCCAAATCATAATTCTCACCTTATAGATTGTTTATACTCTTCTATGAAATAGTATCACATTTTAAAAAGACTGACAATTTCCAATTGACAGAATTAAGAAAGCGCTTTATAGTGTATTTAGAAAATCAAAAGTTACTAAAAAGACTTCAAGAGAAGCATCTAGACGCACTTAATTAATTGTAAATGTAACAACGAATCACAATTAAATAAGGCAAGCCTATTATTAAATCAATTTTAGGTTTGTCTTTTTCATTCAAAGAAGGAGGTAAACATGAGATTTAAAGAGGATGTTTTATTGTATAGAGATAAAGAGAAAACGATAATTAAAAAAGGCATATATGAGTATATTGTAAATGGCGGTTATAAAATGTAGGAAAATGGCGGAATGAAAATGCTGTTTTTCCTACATTTTTTATTTTCTAAAATATATAATCATGTCTTAACTCAATCTTTGAATGGAGGTTGTTTGATTGAGACATGATATATACGAAGGAGAGTCATTTTACATTATGAAAGGCATAAAACCAAATTACGCTGAGCTAGGTAGACAGTATCATTGCGATCCAAGGACAGTCAAAAAATATTACGAGGCTGGGAAAGAAAATGAGTTGAAAAAATTAAAAACAAGGAAAACGACAAAGAGAGTATCAAAATTAGAACCTTATAAAACGCTCATAGACGAAAAATTAGAGTTGGGTTGTACGGCTATGGCGATTTTTAAATATATTTCTAAAAAAGGATATGAAGGCAAGTATACGATTCTTAGAGAATATTGTAAGAATAAGAAAGAGAAGGAAATTAAAAAAGCAACTATACGGGTAGAAACACGCCCTGGTATAGCTGCTCAAGTAGACTGGAAAGAAGATATGGTCATGCATGATAAATTTGGCAAACGTTATCAATTCAATATCTTTCTTTACGTTCTACACTATTCAAAAATGAAGTATATCACATTAACTTGGGATAGAAAACAAGATACACTATTTCAATGTTTGAAAGAATCATTTGAGTACACCGGGGGCGTTCCTAAGGAGATATGGTTTGATAATATGAAAACGGTCGTTGATCGTCCTAGAACGCAATATAGAAAAGTTGTATTTAACACCCTTTTCCATCAATTTAGTAAAGATGCAAACTTTGAACCCATCGCGTGTAGGCCTTATAGACCACAAACCAAGGGCTCTGTTGAATCTTTAGCTAAATTTGTGGAACAGCGTTTAAGGCCCTAAGATTATGAATTTTATGACGCTGTTGAACTTATCAGTCTTGTCAATCACTTTTGTCATGAAATGAACCATAACGAAATGTCCCAAGCAACTGACTGCTATCCCATTGATTTATTCAATTCTGAAGAAAAACATCTATTGAACCCGTTTAATATGCAGTTATTAGACACCTATGTCGAAGATGAATGCATTCGAATCGTTTCTAAAGAGTCGATGGTTAATTTTAGAAAAGGTAAATATTCAGTACCTACAAAATTCATTGGAGAGGAGGTTCAATTAATCTTTAATGAATTGACTGACGAGTTATCAATCTACTTTGATGCCGAGTTAATTAGAACGCATCATTTATCGGAAAAGAAATTCAATTATGTTACCGAAGATATGTGTGAGATCTTGAAGTCTGATGTACTCAAGCATAAAGACGATCAAGAAATTCTTAGTTATATCGAAGATTCATTATTAAAATATGACGAGGTATAGGAGAACAGATATGTATACAGACCATCAAAAGCTATTAGAAAACTTTCAACAGCTCAATCTAAAAATGATTAAAGACTATTATCCGAAGTATTTAGAATCACTATCCAAGAATCAAAAATCTTTAACTGAAATTTTACTTGAGTTGACGGAAAAGGAAGTAGAATATCAAGCTGAACAAAAATTTAAACGTGCTATTCAGTTAGCACGTTTCCCTAAGATTAAATATTTAAGTGACTTTGATTTTACGTTTCAACCAAGTATTAATAAACAAGAAGTACTTACATTAAAATCCATGCATTTTCTAGAGAAGCGTATCAATATATGCTTCTTAGGTAATAGTGGTGTCGGTAAGACACATCTAGCAATATCGTTAGGCGTAGAAGCTTGTAAACAAAATATCAAAACTCGATTCTATACTTTTAAAGAATTAATTGAACGCTTAACCACATCAGAGAAGAAAAGAATCATCAATAAAACTTTAAAACAATTAAACAGAATTGAACTGCTTATCATTGATGAGATAGGCTATACACCCATCTCAAAAGAACAGGCGGATCTCTTCTATCAATTGATGTCACTCAGATATGAAATGAAATCCACAATCATAACGACGAATATCCCCTTTTCTAGTTGGGGGGATTCATTTAGTAACAAGATAGTGTCAGCAGCCATTATTGATAGGCTCATTCATCATTCAAAAATATTTAAAATTACAGGGGATTCCTACCGACTTAAAGACTATAAAAGTGAAAAAAGTTTAAACATACGTCATTCTTAAACCGCTAAAAAACGACATTTTCAAACCGCCATAAAACAACATTTTCAAACCGCTATTGACACCTATAAGGGGTTAATTGTATAAACTTAAAAAATAAAAAGTCAATTCAATTAATAATTTTAAAATTTTTATAGATACTTTGGAGGAAGACATGAATATATTAAATGCATCTAATGTTTCTAAAAGTTATTTGGATGAGCTTCTATTCGATAATATAAAATTAACAATTAACACAGGTGATATTATAGGTTTGGTTGGTCGCAATGGAGAAGGAAAAACAACATTATTAAAAATTTTATCAGGTATAGAAAGTCCTACAACAGGTGATGTTAGTTGGAAGAAAGGGTTAGAAATTAGCTATTTAGAACAATCGCCTAATTATGAAGATAATAAAACGATTTATCAGTGTTTAAAGTCGGCTTTTACTGAGTTAAATGCCATATCAGATAAATTAAGAAAGTTAGAGTCAAAAATGAGTGAACCTACAGAAGATATTGATAGTGTAATTTCCTATTATGGAGAATTACAATCTTACTTTGAGGAAAGAGGTGGTTATGAAATAGATTCTCAAATCAGAAAAGTTGTACACGGATTAAATATAGAATATTTACTTGAAATGAATTGGGGTGACTTATCAGGGGGTGAACGTACAAAAATTGGCATCGCTCAATCATTGATTAAACCAACCGGACTGCTACTTTTAGATGAACCCACAAACCATCTTGATTTAAAATCTATAGAATGGTTGTGTAGTTACATAGAAAGTTATAATGGCGCTGTAGTCGTTGTTTCTCATGATCGCTATTTTTTAGATAAAACAGTAAATAAAATTATAGAAATTGATCAGAAAAAGATTCATTTTTATACAGGGAATTATTCTAACTATGTTGAAGAAAGAGAAAAAAGACTATTGGTGGAGTTTGAGGCTTATCAAACACAGCAGAAAAAAATCAAAAAAATGAAAGAGGCAATTAAAAAATTGAGAATTTGGGCAAGCCAAGCCAAACCACCTAATGCTGCAATGTATCGCCGTGCGAAAAGTATGGAGAAAGCTTTAAATCGTATAAAAAGATTAGAAAAACCTATACTAGAGTCTAATAAAATGAAAGTAGAGCTCGAAGAAGGGAAACGAGTTTCTAATAGAGTTGTCGAAATTGAAGAGGGAATAAAAAAATATGATAATTTATTATTTGAAAGTGTAAACATGCTAATTAGAAGGGGTGAACACATAGCAATTATAGGTGATAATGGTGTCGGAAAATCTACATTGTTAAAAATTATTTTAGGCATGATTCCATTAGATGGTGGTAAGATAAAAACTGCTAATAATTTAAAAGTGGGTTATCTATCACAGCATGAATTTGAGGATGTTAAGAACGATGAAACCGTTATCGAAGTTTTTAGGGAAAAAGTAAAAGTAACTGAGAGTCAGGCGAGACATATTTTAGCAGGCTTCATGTTTTATGGGAATGAAGTTTTTAAAAAAGTTAATTCCTTAAGTGGAGGAGAGAAAATACGATTAAGGTGGGCACAACTAGTTCATTCAGAATATAATTTACTTGTTTTAGATGAACCTACTAATCACTTAGATATAGAATCAAAGGAAACGATAGAAGATGCGTTATTAGATTTTGAAGGGACCATTATTGCTGTCTCACATGATGTATATTTTATAAACAAGTTATTTAATGTAACATATTTATTGAAAAATAAGAAATTAAAAAGATTTGAAGGGAATTATACTTATATCAATAAAAAAGGAGAATTATAAGTGTTATTGTATAAAAAGAATTAAAATCCACATTAATTATTTAAATTTTCGGAATACTCATTGAATTATAGGTCGGTCATTGCTATAATGGTTAATATTATATTTTACATATGGGAGGAATAATCATGTCAGAAAAAATCGAATTAGAAGTGAGTCCTTCAATAAAAGAAAAGCCTGATTTGAGCACACTCACTTTTGGTGAAATCTTTACCGATTACATGTTAAGTTTTGAATATTCATCAGATCGAGGATGGCACGATTTAAAGATTATTCCTTATGGTCCAATTGAACTGTCACCAGCTGCACAAAGTCTCCATTACGGACAAGCTGTATTTGAAGGATTAAAAGCATATAAGCATGATGGCGAGGTTGTCTTATTTAGACCTGAGGAAAACTTTAAACGAATCAATCAATCATTAGATCGCTTAAAAATGCCGGAAATTGATGAGGCGTTATTATTAGAAGGATTGAAACAACTTGTCGATATCGATCGTGATTGGGTGCCGGATGGAGAAGGTCAATCGCTCTATATCCGACCATTTGTTTTTGCAACACAAGGCGTTCTTGGGGTGCATCCTTCTCACCAGTATCGTTTATTAATCATTTTATCGCCATCAGGTTCATATTATGGTGGAGATTCATTACGTCCAACGAAAATTTACGTAGAAGATGAATATGTGCGTGCGGTACGTGGTGGTGTTGGATTTGCGAAAGTAGCTGGAAACTATGCGGCAAGCTTACTCGCACAAGCAAACGCAAACCAACTCGGCTTTGACCAAGTATTATGGCTAGATGGTGTTGAACAAAAATATGTGGAAGAAGTCGGAAGCATGAACATCTTCTTCGTCATTGATGGTAAAGTGGTCACACCGTCATTAAATGGTAGTATTTTACCAGGTATTACGCGTAAAACAGTATTAGAATTAGCTGAATCATTAGGATATGAAACTGAAGAACGTCGTATTTCTATTGATGAATTGTATGAATTACATCAAAGCGGTGCACTTACAGAAGTATTCGGTACAGGTACAGCTGCTGTTATCTCGCCAGTCGGTACGTTGCAATATAGAGAAGAAGAAATCGTAATTAATAACAATGAAACAGGTCCAATTACGCAAAAACTGTATGATCATTACACAGGTATTCAAAGTGGACAATTAGAAGATCCACACGGTTGGCGCGTTGTCGTTCCTCACTACGAAAGATAATAAAAATCAAAAGCTAGAAATCCTGATATGAAGGGTTTCTAGTTTTTGCATTTACTTTTTGAAATTATTTTATATACTATTAAAGTAATGGTATATAAGTGACACTAGGGTGGTGGCATTTATTTGACTAAACGTGATAAAATACTAGAGAAAATAAAAAAAACCCAAGAAATGTGAATAAAAAAGATTTTATTTCTCTGCTAAGCAAGTACGGTTTTGAGATAATGAATCATAGAGGTAAGGGTGGACATATTATGTATAGACATCCTTTATGTAAAGAAATCCCTATGAGAACAGTTAATATTACAGATCTTATACGCAAATATCATATTGAAACTTTACTAAAAGATTTAGAAAAGGTGATCGTATGAAAGATTTAAATTACTATTTAAAATTGCCTTATACGTTAAAAATAGAGCAGGATACGGATTATGATGGTAGTGAATATTTTATAGCTAAATATGAAGAGTTAGATGGACTTGCTCTCCGTAATTTAAAGCTTGAAACCATTGATTTAATAGGGTTTTTGAAATGCAAGTGTCAAATATGTGTCAAGAGAATAATTCTCTGACACGTTGACCTTGCTCTTTTTTATGTTCGTCGAGCAAGTGGGAATAAATATCGAGGGTAACAGATATTTTATAATGACCTAATCTTTTGCTTATATACTCGATTGGTATGCCTTTCGAAAGTAAGTAAGATGTGTGAGTGTGTCGTAATGCATAGGGTGTTATATGTTTATCTTTTATTCCTGTTTGTTTTTTAGCGTGATTGAACGATTTAGATACAGCGGTGTGACTCAACTTGAACAATTTACCGTCAATACGTTTGGGTAATTTAGCTAATTTAGACTTAATAAGTTTTATATCTTTTTGTGAAACTTCTACAAAGCGATCAGCATTAATCGATTTAGTGCCTCTTAAATGTATAATACCGTCCTGCTCATTTAAATCTATATCAATCATATTTATTGCATCACTGTATCTCCCTCCTGTTATGGCTAAAATGAAAAGGAAAATATAGCTTTCTTCATCGCGTGTTTTAAAATATTCAATTAACTTTTCATATTGCTTTATTGTCATAAATTTTGTAGCTTCTTCTTTTGATTTTTTTGTACCTCTAACTTCAGCGTTATAAGTGGGGTCTTTCTTCAAATAGCCATCATATAACGCATCGCGTAAACAACGCGATAAGCAACCATGCACTTTGCGCACAGTTTCGTCTGTATGCCCCTCACCGTAATTATTTAAGAACTTTTGATATTCTGTACGTGTGATGTTTTTAATTAACATACCTTCACCGAAATGCTCTTCAAATAATTTAATAGAACGTTCATACCAATAATATTGACGTTTAGATAAATGTTTCTTGTTTTTTATCACAAGCCAATCCACATAATATTCTTTAAATGTTTTATCATCGATTGCATTTCCGTCTTCCAAGTCCCGTATCAATTGTTGTGCTGCAAAAATCGCCTCAGCTTTAGTTTTAAATCCTGACTTACGTTTCTTTCCTGATTTGAAAGAAGGGTGTTTGACGTCATATTGCCAAGATGCTGAATTCTTATTTTTACGTTTTGTTACTGTAAATGATGTCAAGTCAAAGTCACTCCTCGTTGATGTAAAAATAATTATAAGGGCACATAAAGGGGTGCCCTGAGTGTAAAAAAATTTTAACTATGATAAAATAATTTAAAAGTAGGTGGTGAAGGTTATGATTTTATTCATTAGAAATAGAATTAATCAAATTGAAAAAGAACGTTTGGAGACCTCTCAGTCACACAGAAAAAAATATAATGATATTCAGAATAAAATTGAAAACCGCAAGCATAAAATCAAAAAAAGTGAATTGCAAAAACATGTTGAAAAAGAACTATATAGACACTTTTGAAAACTCTAGACCGATAGGTTGGATTATATCAAAAGTGTCTTCTTCATTTAAATCCAGTATTGCGCTAAGGAACACCATCAACATTCCTTGAGTGCCCCTAGAAAGAAAATCTTTTGCGTTCATAGTCTTCTGAAAATCAATTACAGTAGACACTTTTTCTTTATTGGTTATCTTTCTTCCGAAGCCTCTTAATTCGATTTCTTTCGCTAACGATATAGTTTCGCCAGGAATGCGTAAATTCTTTCTATCACCTATCAAAATCGTGTTACCTTTATTTAAGACTATTTTGTTATGTAAGGACTCGTTTAAATGTTTATTCATTTCGTTAAAAATTTTCATCATCGATAGTCCTTTAAAAATATCGTGAAAGTTTGATAATTCCTCAAAATTTTGAAATTGCTTTGGTAGTTTTTTAGAACCTGGGTTTTCAAGATACCTTTGTGCGCTTTTAAATTTCGATTCTAATGATTCAATGCTCGGTAGTTTATATTGTTCATCTATAAATGGTATTTGTCTAAGTAAATCTGTATCAAATATTTTGGAAGATGTATGTAAATCGGTTACATTATACCTCCCCTCGATGTCAACAAAATCAAATTGGCCACTTTTGCCGATAGAACATATTGCATTTTTCGATTTAAGGTTATCAAAAACCTTATTGTATAAAAAATCATCATAAGCTTTTTTGACACCCATTTTAAACGTTTCATTATTTAGAAACTCGATAGTTTTATCTTCATACTTCCCGCTTTCTGCTGTTCCACCGAAATTAGTACCGCTAGTCCCTAATTTGGCAGTACTTGATCTATTATCGTGAGTTCCGTAATTGTCTCTAATATTTTCCCCTTTTTGTTCTGTTTTTTCATCGATAATCTCGAGAATACTTCCTTCGAATAATTGAGCCGATATGCTTGAAATTGAATCTGTATCTAAATATAAAAAATCTTTCATATTACATCCTCCTGTATTTGCTTGGTTTAAACTATTTTGTTTTAATATAGATATTATTTCATAAAACTTAAAATAGAATTAAAATAAATAAGCGCCATGTTTAGACGCTTATTTATTTTGCTCATCTAGTTGTGCTTTTGCGTAATCCAGGACACGCTTTTGACGCGGGATAGATAATTGCGCGGAAGTATATTGTATTTTATCCACTATGCTTTCATCCGATTTTTCTCTAATTAAATCAATAGGATGAACACCAAATACTTCGGCTATTTCTGGTAATTTTTCTAGTTTAGGACTTCTAATACCTTTTTTCCACCTTGTTATTGTTGTTCTATTCACGTCCACTAGATCAGCTAAGTCACTATCATTCATGTCTCTGCTTTTCATCAGTTGTTCTAAATTAGAAGAAAAAGAAGTCATAAAACTTAGCTCCTTTACAAATAAGTAACTTGTAACTTCATTATATGCTTATAGTTCCAAAAATGCAACAATAACTTGAAATTATGCCATATGTAAAAAAAATATGCATAAAGCACTTGCATTTTAGGAACGCTCATTGTAGTATAGTGTTACAGGAGGTGTTCCAAAAATGCACAAAGATTTATACAGCTTTCGAAAGAAAGCTAAAAAAACACAAAACTTTATGGGCAATTTGATTGGCGTTTCTGGGCAACAATATGGCAAACGAGAGCGCGGAGAAATAGCTATTGATTTAGATGAAGCATTAGTATTTTCCGAAGCGCTAAATGTACCTATTCAAGATTTATTCCCAGAATATTTTTTTATCCCTGATGTTCCAAAAATGCACATGTAATTAAATAGGAGGATTCACAATGGAAAACAAAACAAAGATTGCGTTACTGCGCCAGATTTTAAGTGAAATCAGTTTCAATATTGTATTTGCTTTAGACATTGAAGAAGGGTCGAATATCTATAAGTCAATAGAATGCACAGATTGTCACGGTGTAGAGCTTTCAAGAGAAGAGTACATGGAATACACCTTGCTAGATATTCAAAAACGACTTGTTGGGGATATATTGCCTCTTTTACGTCGAGATGTTTAATTTAGAAGTTATTCGCAAAAATATTTATCAGTAAAAGCTTACTTAATGTCTGATTACGACATTTTTTCAGGCGAATCGACATTCGTTTTAGTTGCTTCTCCTTGCTATTCTTTGTGGCAAAGGAGTGAGGTCAATGGAATTTATCGGATTTGCAGACGCGCAAGAATTCATCAAAATAAGCGGATTCTCTGAGTGGGATTTAGAACACAAAGTATATGCAAACACAGATTTTAAAAAGATGTGTATGTTTCGATTTGGTAAAGGAAATAAGCGCTATATCGAGATTGAACCTGCGCTTAAATTTATTAAAGAAAACATTTTAATCAGAGAAACAGACTTATAAGGAGGTGGTTAATATGAAAAACATCATTGCATGGTTTGTGACAGTAGCAGCCGCATTCATATCAACTTTATTTCTAGCACTAAGTGGCGTATATTTTACAACACTGTTTGTGTTAGTGATCTTGATAGAGATTGCAGCATATAACTTAACTAAGTATTTTTTGAAAAATATCGAAAGTGAGGAAATTTAAAATGGATTTTAAAAACATGAAAGAAGAAGAAATTATTGAAGTGGTAACGTCAAAATCTAGAGAGTTATACGATTTAATCGTAAAGATAGACGAAGAAACGGATTTTAATATATCGCTGCTTACTGGAATAGCGTTAGATGAGGGAGATGTACAGAACATTTTTAATCAGATTGTTGTAGGTAATCCTCTATCGATAAGTAGCATGTTGTTTAATGCGGATAACTTTAAAAAAATTGTAGCGTCTACGATTGCAATAAAAAGTTTACGTGATTATGTCGAAAATAAAGAAAAAGACTGATAACTAGCTGCAACTAGAAATCAGTCGAAATAATAAAAAATCTACATTAAGTGTATCAAAAAATTAAGGAGTGAGGCAACATGGCAATTTTAGAAGCGATTTTAGAAGAGTTGAAACTCTTAAATCAAAATTTAAGTGGGGTAAACATGGAATCGTCAACTACTAAAGAACCTAATATTAAAAAGACCGTTGATGAGGTTCCTGCAGTAGAAAAAGAAACGGATAAACCGACTCAAAAATTTACACATGATTATGTAATGTCCTTAGGTAAAAAGTTTGTGATGACTGTTGCGGATGAAGAGAAAGACGCTTTAAAAACTAAACTTACAGAGCTTGGAGCTGACAAATTATCACTACTTGCGCCAGAGCATTATCCTGAAATCGTAGAATATTTGAAAGCGAAGATTGGCGCATGAAGCTAGATCATACGAATCGAGCACATGCCAAATTGAGCGCGAGCGGTGCTAAGCAATGGCTCAATTGTCCGCCTAGTATTAAAGCGAGTGAAGGTATTGGAGATAGAACTTCCATATTTGCTGAGGAAGGTACTTTCGCCCACGAATTAAGTGAGTTGTACTTTAGCCATAAATACGGTGGGTTGACAGAATTTGAGTTTAATAAGGCATTTTCAAATTATCAGCATAACGAATATTACAGTGAGGAATTACGTGAATACGTTGAACAATATGTCGACATGGTTGAAGAACGTGTCAATGAAGCAATTGCGCGCGACTCGGATGCTATAACGATGTTTGAAACAAGACTTGATTTAGGGAAGTATGTACCTGAGTCATTCGGGACTGGTGATGTAATTGTGTATGCGGATGGTGTGCTTGAAATCATAGACCTTAAATTTGGTAAAGGTGTTGAGGTGTCAGCTATAGACAATCCTCAATTACGTCTTTATGGTCTAGGTGCCTACGAACTGTTTAATGTGTTGGAGGAAGTACACACCGTTAAAATGACAATCATCCAACCTCGGATTGATAATTTTTCGACTGAAGAAATGGATGCAAAGATGTTGGTTGCTTGGGGTACGGACTATGTTAAACCTAGAGCCGAACTTGCTTTTAAAGGTGAAGGTGAGTTCAAAGCAGGTGAGCATTGTATGTTTTGTAAAATTAAACATTCTTGTCGTGCGCGTTCTGAATTTATGCAAGATGTACCTAACACACCTGCACATTTATTAAGTGATGATGAAATCGCTGAACTACTTTATAGAGTACCTACAATTAAAAAGTGGGCGGAAGAGGTCGAGAGTTACGCGCTCGGGCAGATGCTTGAGCATGGAAAAGCTTATCCGGGGTGGAAACTTGTCGAGGGACGTTCAAGGCGTGTTATCGTTGACACACAAGCCGTGCAAGAAAAGTTGATTAAAGAAGGTTATAAAGTTGAAAAAATAACAGAAACTAAACTGCTGAGCATTACAAATCTTGAAAAATTAGTTGGTAAAAATGCATTTAATGAACTGGCAGGCGATTACATAGATAAGCCACCAGGCAAAGTGACATTAGCAAAAGAAACGGATAAGCGCAAAGCAATTATACAGTCGGCTGAAGATGAATTCGACAAAATTTAATTATAAGGATGGTAATCATTTATGAAAGCAAAATTAATCGGAACAAAAGTTATTACTGGGAAAGTACGTGCGTCATACGCTCACATTTTTGAACCTCATCGCATGCAGGAAGGGCAAGATGCTAAATATTCAGTGAGCTTAATCATTCCTAAAACTGATACAAGCACAATCCAAGCGATTCAAAAGGCTATTGAAGAAGCTAAAGAAGCGGGCAAAGCAAAATTTGGGGGTAAAATACCCGCTAGTTTAAAAACACCTTTGCGTGACGGTGATGTTGAACGTGAGGATGACCCTAATTACCAAGGTGCGTATTTTATCAATGCTTCTAGTAAAAATGCACCTGGAATAGTCGACCAAAACAAAATTCGCTTAACTGAACCGAGTACGGTTGTCAGTGGTGATTACATTAGAGCATCAATCAATATGTACGCTTTCAATACAAGTGGGAATAAAGGGATTGCTGCAGGTCTTAACAATATTCAACTTATTGAAAAAGGTGAACCGCTTGGCGGGGCGAGCAGTGCTGAAGATGATTTCGATGAAATTGATACAGATGATGACGATTTATTGTAGTAACCAGGGGCTATTAAGCCCCTTACTTTTTACTTGAATTGAGGTGATACAGTTTTGAAGTACATGAATATTGATATAGAGACATACAGTAGTAATGACATCTTAAAATGTGGTGTCTATAAGTATGTTGAAGCTAAAGACTTTGAAATATTAATCATAGCTTATTCGATAGATGGCGGTTCAGTGAGTGCTATTGATATGACGATGCTAGATGATACTGAGTTTCATGCTTCATATGAAACTTTCAAAATTGCATTGTTCGACCCAAATGTTAAAAAATACGCATTTAATGCAAATTTTGAACGTACATGTTTAGCTAAACATTTTGATGCTGACATGCCTCCTGAGGAATGGTCTTGCACGATGGTCAATGCTACTCGTCTTGGTTTACCCTCTTCGCTTGAAAAAGTGGGAGATGCGCTGAATTTGCAGAATCAAAAGGATAAAGCAGGTAAAAACCTCATCAGATACTTTTCAGTGCCATGTAAGCCTACGAAAGTAAATGGCGGACGTACTCGCAATTTGCCTATGCATGCGCCAGACAAATGGCAGCAGTTTATTGATTACTGCATAAGAGATGTTGAGGTAGAAATGTCTATTGCTAAAAAAATAAAAGATTTTCCTATTACTAAAGAAGAGCAAAAATATTGGAATCTAGATCAGCGTATTAATGATAGAGGCATCAAATTGTCAAAAGAGTTGATGGTCGGTGCTAATGAATTAGACAAGATGAGTAAAGAAGATTTGTTAAAACAAGCGATTCAAATTACAGGATTAGAAAACCCTAACAGCACAAGCCAATTGCTTAAATGGTTGAATGAAGAACAGGGATTAGACATATCAAACCTGCAAAAGAAAACAGTACAAGATTATTTAAAAAATGCTACTGGGAAAGCTAAACAGATGCTTGGAATTCGACTTCAAATGTCGAAAACAAGCGTTAAAAAGTATAACAAGATGCACGAAATGATGTGTGCAGATGAACGTGTGCGTGGTTTGTTTCAGTTTTATGGTGCTAGTACAGGACGTTGGGCAGGTAGAGGCGTACAACTGCAAAATTTAACAAAACATTACATGAGTGATGTGGAGTTAGACATTGCGCGTGATTTTATCAAGGCACAACGTTTTGATGATCTAAGTTTGTTATTAGCTACTCCACCACAAGACTTACTCAGTCAGTTAGTTCGAACGACTTTTGTGGCTAAAGAGGGTTATATCTTAGCCGTAAGCGACTTTTCAGCCATTGAGGCACGTGTTATTGCCTGGTATGCGAAAGAACAGTGGAGACTGGACGTGTTTAATACACATGGCAAAATTTATGAGGCGTCAGCTGCACAAATGTTTGGTGTACCTATCGAATCAATTACAAAAGGTGACCCACTTAGGCAAAAAGGAAAGGTGTCTGAGTTGGCGTTAGGTTATCAAGGCGGGCCAGGTGCGTTAAAAGCAATGGGTGCGTTAGACATGGGCATTAAAGAATCTGAGTTACAAGGCTTAGTGGACAGTTGGAGAAAAGCAAATCCTAATATCGTCAATTTTTGGAAGGCATGTCAAGATGCTGCCATCAATACAGTACGTTCTAGAAAAACGCATTATACGCATGGGCTTCGCTTCTACATTAAAAAAGGACTGTTAATGATTGAACTGCCAAGCGGACGTTCGCTTGCATACCCTAAAGCTAGGATAAGTGAGAACGAGTGGGGGGCTCCAGTTGTTGAGTATATGGGATTAGACATAAATAGAAAATGGGCCAAATTAAAAACGTATGGCGGTAAACTGGTCGAAAACATTGTGCAAGCTACTGCTAGGGATTTGTTGGCAGTCTCGATGTTAAGGCTTGATAATGCCGGATTTAATATTGTTGGACATGTGCATGATGAGGTAATCGTGGAGATACCTAAAAACAGCAACGGATTAGCAAAAATAGAAAAAATTATGAGTAAGCCGGTTAAATGGGCAGAGGGTTTAAATCTAAACAGTGACGGCTTTACATCGCCATTTTATATGAAAGATTAATTGTAGGTGACATCAATGATAAAAAATAAAACATTGACATGGAAACTTGTTACTGAACGTATCAGTGACGGGTGGAATGCGGACCTTGCACATAAATTGAGCGTTAATTTTAAAGGGCCAGGTGATGATATACAATACCATTTTAAAAGAGGCACGGAGATTATAAAAGTCCCTTATACAAAACTTAAAGTTCTAGAAGAAAAAGGACTAACCGTATTCATTATCGCTCAAAAGTTAAGGAGAGGTGCAACAATTGAAGAGGCTTTATGTGCTGATGATGTGGTGCTCCCTAATCCTAAAAATTACGATGATAAGCTAATTCGTGAGTTACAAGAGGCTAGTTCAAAAGCGGCCTACATTAGATACAAAAAAGAAAAGCAACTACATCGAAAACCATGGTTAAAGACAGTGCAGCAACAGCATAAGCGCGGAAATTATTGTAAGTATTTATTTAATAGGTCGAGCTTTGCGAAAGTGAAAAAGGATTTATTTGGACGCGATCAAATTATTTAGGAGTGATAAACATGGATGTAAATAATGATAAAGTAACGACAGATTTTGTGAATCATCCACAACATTATACTTATGGAGATGTTGAAGTAATTGATTATATTGAACAAGTGATTAAAGATTATCCACCCGCGCTTGCATTTTCAATTGGTAATGCAATCAAATATATCAGTAGAGCAATGCATAAAAACGGCAAAGAGGATTTGGAAAAAGCACGATGGTATTTGGAAAGAGCTTATGAAAAGTGGGAGGAAGCGGCGAATGCAAATAAGCGTTGATAAAACTTATATGAATCCGGATGGGACGAGTAAAACTAAAGAGAATGGCACGCTTCTGATAGAGGAATGCGATTTCAGTGTAGAAGAAATATTGATGCTATTTGATAATGCTGATGTTGTTGAAAGGTTTGTGTACGGCTATAACGTTCTTATTAGGGATTGTAAATATTGCATAAGTGATTTGTATAACAGAACAACTCAAAAAAATGAAGACCCTAAAGACTTTATTTTAAGAATACAGGAGGTACCGTCATGGAAATCTACTATGCACGTGTAGAACTTGAAAAGCGCGTAATTGCTGAAGTTATCGAAAAGCTTGTGAGCGATACTGGAATAAAGAAACTAGAGGATTTAATTGAACATCTTTTAGATTACGGAGATGAAGAAATCATAATTAATGAACTTCGACAAGGGGAATATTTTATTGGTACTTAGTGGAGGATAAGCAAATGATTTATATGATTTTATATTCAAAAGAGCTATTTACTGGTGTATTTAATACGCATGCAGACGATGTATACTACACAGATAAAAATAAGGTGATTAAGCGATTGGAAGATGAGGGCTACAGATTTGAGCATGACGACACTTTTCTACACGATAAGCACACAATCGCTGAGATTATAGGTTTAGAGGAGGGAGAATAAATGGCAATAATTAGAGAAATAAAGAATGAAGTAGTTGCAGAAATTATCGAGGCACTTGTTGAAGATACAGGCGAAACAGACGCCAACGAACTCATCGAAATTTGTCGCGATTATGGAGATGAAGATATTGTGATTATCAAAGATGGAGACGAGTATTTTATCGGAACTTAGGGGAGGGGTGTGAAATGCGAAGATTTAGAGAATTTAAAGACTATGATATGTGCGATTTATCGGCGGAAGATCAGCTTGAGGAATTCGTTAAGATTTATCCGAGCTCTAAAGTTGTAGGTTACAGTAATAGTGTATTTTGGAATGCAAATAATAAAGAACGTGCTTATATTTTAGTTGAATACTGGGAGGATAAGCAAAATGACGGAACAACATGACAGTATCTATCAGTTCAAAAAATTAAAAGATGGAATTATCGTTGAAAAAGTTTCAAGTGATCACACTCTTAGTCGAGTAATAGTCGGTGCGTTAAAAGAAGTACTTAAAGAAGAGGAGCAACAAAATGAATCAATTAATTAAACAAGTTGAACAATGGAGTATTGATAAAAATTTAAACAATGGTAATCCGGATAGACAAGCGTTGAAGTTTTATGAGGAGGCGGGAGAGGTAGCCGCTGCTCTCACTCGTGGAAATATAGAAGCGCTGAAAGACGGTATAGGTGATACAGTCGTTACTTTGATTATCTTAGCACAACAACATGATTTGACGTTGCATGAATGTTTGCAATTCGCTTATGACGAAATCAAAGGGAGAAAAGGTAAAACAATTAATGGAACATTCATCAAAGAATCAGACTTGTAACGATAAAGATATTTATGAACGTGTGAAAGAGGTGTTAGGTAAATGAACGCTAACAAAGTGAAAATCAGGTTTAAAGACGATGGCAAACAAACATTAAAAAATGTTGTAAGAGTGGAAACAGACATTAATTATTCAATGTATCAATGCACACACAAAGATGGTGCTCAAACTTTTATAAAAGGTAAAGACATAAAAATCATCAGTTTTGGTAAGAGTGTCGATATTGAGGAGTATTAAAAAAGTGAAGTGGCTATCTTTGGTCACTCCACAAATCTAGATGAAAGGAGTACAGTATGTTAGATAAAGTCACACAAGTGAAAAATATTAAATACGATCGTGACATCTCGTATGCTTATGCTAGTAGTCGTTTAGCCACTCATTGGACTAATCATAATATGTCCTGGTCTGAATTTATGCAGAAATTATCAACAACAGTTAGGACTAAAGAAAGCTTGTTAGAGTATAACAAGATGTCAAAAACCGAACAGTCGGATATAAAAGACGTGGGCGGCTTTGTTGGAGGTTATCTAAAAGAAGGTAAGCGACGAGCAGGTCAAGTGATGAACCGGTCAATGCTAACGCTTGATATTGATTATGCTGCACATGATATGGTTGACACCTTATCCATGTTCTATGATTTTGCTTATTGTGTGTATTCGACACATAAACACCGTGATGTAAGTCCTCGACTGCGTTTAGTAGTACCGCTGAAGCGAAATGTTAATGCTGATGAGTATGAGGCAGTTGCGCGTAAAGTTGCGGATATGGTAGGTATGGACTTTTTCGATGATACGACTTATCAACCTCACAGATTGATGTACTGGCCGTCAACAAGCAGTGATGCAGAATTCTTTTTCACTTATGAAGATTTACCGCTACTCGACCCGGACAAACTTCTAAACAGCTATAATGATTGGACTGATACACTCGAATGGCCGACCTCTTCACGTGAGGAGAATAAAACAAAACGTCTTGCTGATAAACAAGGCAATCCTGAAGAAAAACCTGGTCTCATTGGAGCGTTCTGTCGCACGTATACTATTGAGGAAGCAATTGAAACATTTATTCCGGATTTATACGACGCACACAGTACAAATCGTTATACGTATCATGAGGGGTCCACTGCAGGCGGTTTAGTTATTTATGAAAATGGTAAATTCGCCTATTCGCATCACAACACCGACCCGGTGAGCGGACAGTTGGTAAATAGTTTTGACCTTATTCGTATTCATTTATACGGTGCTCAGGATGAAGATGCTAAAGAGGGAACGCCCGTCAATAGACTTCCAAGCTATAAAGCGATGCAGACAAAAGCTCAAAACGATGAAAAAGTTAAGCAACAGTTAATTAACGATAAAATGACAGCTGCAATGGAAGATTTTGACGAGGTTGACGTTGATTTGTCATCGTGGCGTGGAAATCTTGAAGTGAACACAAATGGCGATTTTAAAGCAACAATTCCAAACATCGAAAACATATTATGTAATGATCCTAATTTGAAAGGAAAAATCGTATTCAATGAATTTACAAAACAGATTGAATGTACAGGGCGTGTACCTTGGAATAAAAGTATTAAAATACGTCAGTGGCAAGATGCAGACGATAGCGCTTTAAGAGGCTATCTTGAAAAAATTTATGAGATTCATCATGCAGGCAAAACAAAAGACGCCATCATCAGTGTAGCTTTACAAAATGCCTATCATCCTGTTAGAAACTATCTGAATACGCTTGTTTGGGATGGCGTGTCACGTTTAGAACGTCTATTTATTAAGTATTTAGGTGTTGATGACACTGAAGTAAATCGTGTAGTAACTAGAAAAACTTTGATTGCTGCAGTAGCGAGAGTGATGAATCCCGGATGTAAATTTGACTATATGCTAACTTTATACGGACCTCAAGGCGTCGGTAAATCAGCCATACTAAAAAAACTAGGTGGCGCATGGTTTTCGGACAGCTTAGTGTCTGTGACAGGTAAAGAAGCTTATGAAGCATTACAAGGGGTTTGGATTATGGAAATGGCCGAGCTTGCAGCAACACGTAAAGCGGAAGTCGAGGCCATTAAGCACTTTATTTCTAAACAAATAGACCGCTTCCGTGTCGCGTATGGACATTATATTGAAGATTTTCCACGCCAATGTATATTCATAGGTACGACAAATAAAATTGATTTTTTAAAGGATGAAACAGGTGGGCGACGGTTTTGGCCATTGACAGTTAATCCCGATAAGGTCGAGGAAAATTGGTCACAATTAACAAAAGAAGATATTAATCAAATATGGGCTGAAGCTAAATACTTTTATGAGCAAGGCGAAAAGCTATATTTAAGTTCTGAGTTAGAAAAAGAAATGCGTTCTATTCAAAGTAAGCACACTGAAGAATCACCGTACGTTGGTATCGTTGAAGAATTTTTAAATACGCCTATTCCTAGCAACTGGAATGAGTTAAGCATTTTTGACAGACGACGTTTTTATCAAGGGGATGTGGACATGCTGCCAACTGGTAAAGTTGATTACGTTGAAAGGTATAAGGTGTGCGCACTCGAAATATTTGTTGAGTGCTTTGGTAGGGACATAGGAGATAGCAGAGGATCAATAGAGTTAAAAAGAATTGGTAATGCTATCAGACAAATAGATTGTTGGAATGATTATAAAGGAAACAAACAAGGGAAGTTAAGATTCGGAAAAGAATACGGTTCGCAAAAAGCGTACGTAAGAGAAGAAAAATTTAATGAATTATTATAAGGTTTAAACGAATTATTATACATTTTAGGCGTTACAATAGGTGTTACAATTAAAGATTTGAAATTAACAGTAATAGCGTAATCGTATTTAATCGATGTTACTAGTGTTACTTTTATTTTTTGTAGAGTAACACCAATTGTAACGCTTCAATATATTATGGCTCTAAGTTTCAAATCATTGTGTTACTAGCGTTACTTTAAATAAGTATAATAGGTTAAATAATAATAATAGGTATATACATTACTAGTAATTAGCCCTAATAGCATATAAATATATAAATGGTAATTTTAAAGTAACATTGTAGCCCTTATTTATAAGTTTTGTATGCAGGTGAACATATGAAAGAAACAAAATTAGAACAGTATCTCGTTAAAGAGATTAAGAAGAAAAATGGTTTATGTTTAAAGTTGGTGTCGCCAGGCACGAAAGGCGTACCGGACCGAATTGTTATTATGCCAGGTGGAAAAACGTTTTTTGTTGAAATGAAACGAGTTTCTGGCCGTATTGATCCATTACAAAAATATGTACATAAACAATTTAATCAAAGAGGCCATAAGGTTTATGTTTTATGGACAAAAGAACAAGTGAACGAATTTGTAAAAAAGTTAGGTGATAGAAATGGCGATAGCATTTAAACCTCACGCTTATCAAAAGCATGCAATTGATAAAGTGATAGAAAATGAAAGATTCGGTTTATTTTTGGATATGGGGTTAGGTAAAACAGTATCGACATTAACAGCGTTTAAAGATTTACAACTATTGGACACGGACAAGATGCTTGTCATTGCACCAAAACGTGTAGCGAAAGAGACATGGGCGGATGAAATCAAAAAGTGGGTCCATCTCAATCATTTAAAAGTGTCGTTAGTGTTGGGGACACCTAAACAAAGAATAGCAGCACTCAATAAAGAAGCTGATGTGTATGTAACCAACAAAGAAAATACGAAATGGTTATGTGACTATTACGCTAAAGAATGGCCGTTTGACATGATAGTAATCGATGAGCTATCAACATTTAAAAATCCATCTAGCCAAAGATTTAAAGCTATTAGGAAAAAACTCCCTTTAGTTAAAAGGTTTATAGGTTTAACTGGAACCCCTAGCCCCAACAGTTTACTTGATTTGTGGGCACAAGTTTATTTGATTGATGGCGGTGAAAGGTTAGAAAAGTCCTTTAGTAAGTATCGTGAACGTTTTTTCAGACCAACCCACAAATTAAGTCCTTATGTTTTTAATTGGGAATTAAGAGATGGTTCAGAGGGGCTTATATACAAACAGATTGAGGATATTTGTTTAAGCATGAAAGCGAGAGATTATTTAGATATGCCTGAAAGAATAGATACAAAACAGGTCGTGACTTTAACAAGTAAAGAACGTAAGCTATATGACGATTTAGAAAAGTATTATATTTTAGAATCTGAAGAAGATGGGACAATCGTCGCCCAAAGTGGTGCAGCACTGAGTCAAAAACTACTACAGTTATCGAATGGGGCGGTATATACTGATGATAACAACGTTAGGTGCATACACGACCAGAAACTTGATAAGTTGGAAGAAATACTTGAAGAAGCGCAAGGGCAACCGATTTTATTGTTTTACAATTTTAAGCATGATAAGGACCGCATAATTGAGCGTTTCGAAGATGTTATAACTTTAGATGATCCTGAATATAAGTCTAAATGGGACACAGGCAAAGCAAAATTATTGATTGCGCATCCTGCAAGCGCAGGCCACGGGTTAAACTTACAAGACGGCGGCCATATCATTGTATGGTTTGGGCTAACGTGGTCTTTAGAGTTATATCAGCAAGCAAATGCTAGACTTTACAGACAAGGGCAACAACACACAACGATTATCCATCACATTATGACTGATAATACAATAGACCAACGTGTGTACCATGCACTTCAAAATAAAAAACTTACACAAAATGAATTAATGGAAGCTGTTAAAGCTAGGATACTAGAATTAAAAGATGAATAAGTATTTTGAAAGGAGCAACTTATGTTAAGAAAATCAACAATCAATTACTTAGAAAGCGAATTAAGGGGCTACCCATACTTAGAAAAAGACATAGCAAGAGTTCGCGAAGAGATACTTCATCCATGGTCACCCAAAGATGAAAACGTAGGTGGCGGACGAGCTGATACAGTAATGTGTGTCACGGAAGTTCGCGCGACAAGTGTCGTAAATGATAGACGTTTAGCACAACTCACACGTGTTAAGTTAGCGATTGAGATTGTTTATAATCATACGACTGATGAAGGGCGTAAGCTAATGGATTTGTACTATTTTACAAAACCCCGTACGCTCAATTTGACTGGAGTTGCTAACGCTTTACACATTAGTAAGACAGTTGCGTATGATTTACGTAAAGGTATATTGTCGATGTTAGCAGATGAATTAGGGATAATTCACTGAGCGGAAAATTTCCGGAAAAATAACATGGGTTTTCGTTGTATTATGATATTGTACAGAAATGTACAGAGTGCTGGTTGAAATGCATAAGACATCCTTTCAATAATTTCTTTTCGACTCATGTTTAATCCTCCTATATGTTTAAATTGAGACGGTTAAGGCGCCCTTGAGGCGTCTTTTTTGTGTATAATAAAAAAGTATTACAATATTTAATTAGGAGGGAAAAATAATGGTTAAAATTAGTTTTACAGATTTAAACATTAACGGACATGTATTTATGGGTGATTTATCTTTTGAAGTATATGATAATACTTATCTTTTGAGTTTTAGAAAAATTAAAAACTTAGATTTATTAAAAAGATTAATTGAAAACAAAACAGAAATAAGTATATTTAAAGCAGAAATGAGATACAAGGTACCTGAACCTATTAAATACAATCTAATCAAGGACTTTTTCGATGGTCAAAATGTTAGATTATTAGAATTAGAAAAAGATAACCAAGGCTATTATATTGAGGTTGTAAAAAGTGACTTCAACCCCCATGAAAATTTTAAAAGAACTTGAAGACATGAACCCGCATATGCGGGTATTTTTATATCTAAAATGCTATTAGCGTGAGAGTTGGTGATAGATGGAATGAAATTGACAATCAAGCAAGAAAGGTTAGTAGATGAATATATTAAAACGGGCAATGCTTATCAAGCTGCTATTAATGCGGGTTATAGTAAAAGCTATGCAAGAGTTGAAGTGCATAAAACATTAGCAAAACCTAGCATCAGACAACGCCTTGATAATCGTTTAGCCCAACTCAAAAAAGAGAGTATCGCCGACCAGGACGAAATTTTACAATACCTCACATCAGTCATGCGCGGTGAAAGCACTGAGCAAATTTTGCGTAATGTAGGTGAAGGTTATCAAGACATTGACAATATTGATGTTGGCGCAAAAGACAGGATTAAAGCAGCTGAGTTGTTAGGTAAGCGTTATATGATGTGGAATGGTAAACAAGTTGAATCACAAGAGTCTAAGCTTGAAACGTTGATTCAACAAAATAGGCAAGTGATTAGTGATGAATAAACTAAGACATCAATTTACTGATAAGCAATATGCCATTTACCGAGACCTCATGAAAAAGGACTGGTTTCTATGTATATTGTATGGCGCTAAACGTACAGGTAAAACCATTTTCAACAATTACATGTTTTTGGAAGAGGTACTGAATGTGCGAGAACGTGCTACAAAATTAGGTATAAGAAACCCGCAGTACATTTTAGCCGGTTATACATTAGGGACGATTCAAAAAAACGTGCTTGAAGAATTGACGAATATGTATGGACTTGAATTTAAGTTTGACAAGTTCAATCGATTCAAATTATTTGGTGTCACAATTGTGCAGACGCCACATGGTAATATCAGTGGTTTAGCAGCAATACGTGGTATGACCGCATTTGGGGCTTATATCAATGAGGCGTCACTTTCTCACCCGTCTGTATTTGATGAGATTAAATCACGCTGTTCGGGTGAAGGTGCTCGAATACTATCAGACACGAACCCGGATAACCCTGAACATTGGTTATTGAAAGATTACATTCAAAATGAAGACGAATCGATTATCAGTTATCACTTTGAGTTAGATGACAACACGTTTTTGTCTGAACGGTACCGTAAAAATATTAAAGCCACGACACCAAGCGGTATGATGTACGACAGAAATATATTAGGGTTGTGGGTGTCGGGCGATGGTCTTGTGTATCAAGATTTTGATAAAAAGATGCATACGATGACGCAAGATGAATTGAAACAGATACCGATGAAACAATATTTTTGTGGTGTTGACTGGGGATATGAGCATCATGGTGTGATTGTTGTGTTTGGTATGGGCTATGATGATAGATTTTATTTAATTGAGGAGCACGCAAAGCAGCACGCTTTCATTGAAGAATGGGTACGTATCGCGCATGACATTCAAGCGCGGTATGGTGATATTCCTTTTTATTGTGACTCAGCGCGTCCGGAACACGTAGCTAAGTTTCAAGATGAGGGCATCAATGCGGTATATGCAGATAAGCGGATTATGCGCGGTGTGGAGTTAGTGGCGCATTACTTTAAAAATGATAAGCTTAGAATTTTATACGACGCTTGTCCTCGATTTGCCTCAGAGATTTATAACTATGCGTGGGACACTAAAAAAGATTTACCGATGAAAGAATACGATGACGTGATGGATGCGATGCGTTATGCGTTACTCACGTTTGTAGAAACATTCGAACAAAGAAGTGTTGAAGATGAAATTGATTTAATTCAACAATTAGGAATTTAGGTGATAGAATGCGGTTTAAACCTGACAGTAATTTAATATTTACGTGTAAAGACGTTGATGATTTGTTAGCCAAAAATGGTGAAAAATTGTTAACGTTTTTTAATTTACATCGAGATCAGCAACGTCCTCGATTACAAGAGCTGCTCGATTATTATTTGACGAATAATAAGGGAATCAATCAACGTCCGGGACGTGATGAACCATACGCGGATTATCGTATTGCGCATGCATTTGTCAAAAACGGTACGGACTTTATAAGAGGATACATCGGCGGGAATGAAATCACATTCCGCGATGAGCAATATGCTGATGAGATTCAACACATTAATGACATTAACGATGCACATGTTGTTAACGTTGAGATTTTAGAAGACTGTATTATTTATGGACGCGCTTATGAGATTGTGTATCGTAATACGGACAATCAAGATATCTTTAAGCGACTTGATCCAAAGAATGTGTTTGTGATTTACAGTGACGACATTGATGTAGAACCTCTTGCAGCTGTACGTTATCGCGCGCAAAAGCTACAGAATAAAGATGTGACGTTGATTGATTTCTATACAGCTGATTATCGTGCGTATTTCTATATTGACGATAACCGCTTAATTGTGCGTCAAGATATGCCACAGGAAGTGAATATGCATCAGATGTTACAAATTCATGAATACAATGCGAATCGGTTCAGACAAGGTGTGTTTGAAAATGTACTCGATTTAATCGATGCATATGATTACGCAGAGTCTGATACAGCGAACTATATGACCGATTTGAATGATGCGATGCTAAAAATTGAGGGGCATTTAGACTTAGATATTGAAGAGGCTAAAAAGATGCGGAAGTCCCGTATTATTTTAGCAAAAACAAAACCTGATGCATCCGGCCGTATCGGTAATGCGAATGTCGATTATATTTATAAGCAGTATGACGTTGCTGGCGTTGAAGCATACAAGAAGCGTATTCAAAAAGACATCCACAAGTTTACGAATACGCCTGATTTATCCGATGAACATTTCGGTGGGGTGCAGTCGGGTGAGGCAATGAAATATAAGTTATTCGGACTTGAACAGTTACGCTCAACAATTGAAAGGCAGTTGACGAAAGGTTTTAAACGTCGGTTTGCGATTATTCAAAGTGTGCGGAATCACTTGAATGATCATGTCGATTTTACGAATATGCGTATTGAGTTTAAGCCTAACATCCCGCAATCTCTCTCAGAATATGCAGACATCTTTATTAAGCTTGGCGGTCGCGTGAGTCAAGAAACGTTGTTATCGTGGTTACCGAATATTGAGAATCCTAAAGAAGAACTTGAAAAAGTGAAAGCGGAGGAGCAAGAGACATCGGATAGTCATCATTACCACGACGCCATGCCTGTGCAACAAGAGAAAGCGGATATAAACAATGTCGAACTTGAGTGATTACTGGTTAGAGCGCGCAAAAATGTTCATCCAGTCTGAAACATTGGAAGATGCTGCAAAGGTGGCTGAAATTGAGCGCATTGTGGCGATGATGACGGCTGAGATATACAAAAACTTATTAGCGTATTATGGCAAGCTTGCGACGGCTGAAGGGATTGACTGGCGAGAAGCGAAAAAGATTGTGGATGCGTTCGATGTTGAAATGTTTCAAATGCAAGCAAAAGCCTATGTTGAAAATAAAGACTTTAGTGAAAAAGCGAATGAAGAGCTGAAGCGTTATAACACGACCATGTATGTGAATCGTGAGCAGTTGTTAAAGCATGAGCTCGGTTTGATTGTGACGAAAGCCTATGCGGAACAAGAGAAAGTGGTGAATCATCACTTACAAGATAGCGTGACACGTACACTGAAACATCAAGCAGGTATTTTAGGTGCGGATGTGCATGTGAAGCAGTCAGATGTTGAAGCGATTGTGTATTCTAACTTTGGCAAGCTGAATTGGTCTGAGCGACTTTGGAATAATCAAGATGAACTCAGAAAAGATGTTGAGCGGATGGCAAGCCATGTGATGTTACGTGGGCGTCATCCGTATGAGTTTGTGCCGGAAATACGTAAGAAGCAGAAGCAGACAGTCGCTAATACAAAAAGGCTATTGATTACCGAAGCTGCACGCGTCCAAACAGAAGCACAGAAAATGCACTATTTAGAAACGATGGGCGACGATGCCGAATATGAGTTTGTGGCGAAACGTGATGAAAAGACGTCTAAAATCTGTCGTCATTATGATAAAAAAGTTTTTAAAGTGAAAGACATGGTACCTGGTGTCAATGCCCCGCCGATGCATCCCCATTGTCGAAGCACGACGGTACCACATGTAGGGAACTGGCGTGATAAGTTCTTCAAAGATAGACAAGGGAAGTATCGATTGAGGGGTGAGGACAGTCAGGAGATTGATGCGAATAGCGTTGAAGAGGCGAATAAGCCTAAGAAGCATATGATTACTGAAAGCGATATAGACAACGTGGAGTTTGTAAGTATTCCAGGTCATACAGAAGAGGAAAGTCGTTATATCCAAGAACAGCATAAAAGGTTGTTAAGAAAAGCGATGACCGAAAATGACAGTAATGAATTCGCTTTTATATCTAAAGGTAAAGATGATGACAGACCACTACCAGTAAAGGGCACACAAAATTTAGTTACTTTTGGACCGGGTAGCGACGAACTAGAGCTTTTGTTTAATGAACCAAAAAGGTCTTTAATATTAATGCATAATCATCCTGGTGGTTCGAGTTTTTCGTTAAATGATTTATTCACTTTTGTGAAATTTGGGTCTATTAAAACAATGACTATAGTTACAAACTTAGGTCGAGTTAAACATATCACAAAAACCAAAAACTATAATTCTGAAAGGATTGCTGAAGTGTGTAGTGAATCCTTTAAAGATGTTGGTGAAAAATTATTCGATGATCTATATATTGAAAACGTGTTAAAAAAATTATATGATGAAGACATAATTGAATTTAAAGTGAGATGATACTATGGGTCCATTAGGATTGGATATACCTATGACGCCACATGAAGCTGCTGAAGTTTTTGAAGAATTAAGGAAAGCGTTTGAAATAGAAAGAAAAGAGCAAGAACGAGCTGAAAAAGAAAAACAACAAAAATAAGCACCGGATGAAACAGTAAATCAATCATCCTGGTGTTCTTTTTTTACTGAATTTTAAGCTACTGTGCTGCAGTGGCTATTTTTTATGCCCAAACCATGCTTATGGCGTTAAAAGATGCAAGTGTAGTCCAAACCATGCAATGACATTAAACTTGCAAGAGTAGATTTAAATGAGGTGCGAAAATATGAAAGAACAATGGTTCAAGTTGAAGTTACAATTTTTTAATGATGCGGGTACTGAAGAGGCGACAAGTGATGAGAATACTGAAACTGAAGCAGCTGAAGCGACACAAGAAGCTGAAGAACTGTCTGAGTCTCAATTGAAGTTAGTGAATGATCGTGTGAATGCAGAGATGCAACGACGTACGAAAGAGATGCGTCAACAGATTCAAGATGAGTTAGCTGAGAAGCAAAAAGAAGCTGATAAATTGCGTAAGATGAACGCCGAACAAAAGCATCAATACGAGCTTGAAAAGGCTGAAAAAGAACGTGATGCATATAAGCAACAACTTGAGTCATACAAGATGCGTCAAGAAGCGATGGCGATGTTTAGTGAGGCAGGCATGCAAGCCCCTGAATCTTTATTGAATATGGTCGTTCAAGATACAGCTGAAGCAACAAAAGAAGCTGTAGATAGCTTTGTTTCGATGGTGAATCAAGAAGTACAGCGTCAGTTAGAAAGTAAAGCGACACAAAGCCATGTTGTTGGGAATCATGTGACGACACCGAAGCTTGAAACTGATGAAGCGTGGAAAACATTTTTAAATTAAGAAAGGTTGATTTGATGATGAAATTCAATTTACAATTTTTTGCTGATACGGGTACAGGCGGGACTGCAACACCTGCAGCAGCAACACAAACGAAAGTGGCACTGGGTGAAACGAAATTAAAGGACAAACACACTGGCATTGTAAAAACTGTGACAGATGCGAAGTCGTATGCGACACCTGCATTGATTACGGATGATGCGATTTATATGGAGGGGCGTTCATTCACTGTGATGAAAGGTGATGTGGCTGAATTACGCGACTACGACCGCACGCAAGCGAACCATATGGACAGCCCGAAAATTACTGAACGCACGTACTTCTTAGACCAAGAGAAGTATTGGGGTCGTTTTATCGATAAGCTTGATAAACGTGATACTGAAGGTAATATCGATGTGAACTATGTGGTTGCACGTCAATCGGCTGAAGTGGTCGCGCCTTATTTGGATAACTTACGCTTTAAAAACATTGCTCAGAATGCGAAAGAACACATTGCGGTTGCTGCGAATCGTGAGTACGATGCGGTTTTATCAGTCACTGAAAAGATGACGGACGATATTGCGCCTGCAAACCGAACATTATTCGTAACGCCTGCTTTCTACACTAAAATTAAACAGCTTGTCATTCAATTGCCACAAGGGGATAACAAGCAACAAGTGTTAAGTCAAGGTGTACAAGGTAAGTTAGATGGCTTTGTTGTTGTCGTTGTACCGACTAAGTTCTTACAGGGCGTTGAGGCGATTGCGGTTGCAGGTCAAGTGTGTGCGTCACCGCTTCAAGTGAACGAGACGAAAACAAACAGTAACATTCCTGGTCGCTTTGGCGAATCAGTTGAACAATTGCTTTACACTGGTGCGTTTGTACCGGAAGAGTTACAAAAATTCATCTACACACTTGGTGGTACTGCTGTAGCGCCTAAAAAAGACGGTAAAGACGCTCATAAAAAATAATTAGTGGGTGATTGAGATGAAGGCTTTTGTGGATAAAGTCAAAAACCGTATTGGCATTGATGATCACTTACAAGACAAGTTGCTTTATGAAATCGTCACCAACGTTGTTGACGAGTTGAAATTACGTTTACCGAAAGAACAAGCGTTTATTCCGCAACCCCTTTACTTTATTGTGATTGAGGTTGCGGTGAAGCGTTATAACAAGGTAGGTTCTGAAGGTATGGTGTCGGAAAGTGTTGAAGGTCGTTCAATGTCGTATGAAGAAGACGACTTCAAGCAATATGACAGCTTCATTAATAAGTTTTTTGATGATGGCTGCGGTGAGGTGTTGTTCTTTTGAGGTTTTCAAATCGTGTCATGTTGGTGACAAAAAGACGAAAGCGGTACAACCCTGACACCAATCAATATGAGCGTGAGACTGTGAGACATGAAACGCTTGTTTGTAATATCAACCCATTGTCGCCATCAAGGACATCACTGTTATTCGGTGATGTCTATAAGGCGATAAATGTGATTCGTTTGAATACGGTTGTGGATTATAAACCGACACATGCTTTAATAGACGGGGTGTGCTATGCAATAAAAAAGCGTGTGGATAGTAGGAGACAAACGACCTTTTATGTTGAGGAGGTTGTGAATGATGAAAATCACGGGCGTTGATGATTTAAAACGTGTACTTAAAAACATGTCTGACATTGATGATGATGTGAATTTGATTATGACTGAAACTTGTAAAGAAGCGCCGGGAATCGCCGTTGAAAATGCACGTGCTGTCATGGTGAAAGGCTATTGGACGGGGAATTTAGCGCGTGAAATAGAGAGTGACATGCTTGATTCGCTGTCCTTTATGCTCATCTCAAACGCAGCTTATTCGGGATTTGTGGAATACGGTACGCGTTACATGGAGGCTGAACCGTTTATGCGTCCGACGAGTAAACAGATGGGTGAACAGTTGCGTGATGATTTTATGCGCTTGTTGAAAGGTTAGGTGATGTGATGTTATCACCACAATTACAACTATATAACAAAGTGTTTAAGCAATTATTGAAGTATGGTGTACCAGTGATTGATGTAAAGGATATCGGACAAACCCTCCCGTATCCTTTTTTTGTTGTGCAACGGATGAATGTGAAAAAGTCGTTTTTGGCGTTTGACCGTTTTTCAAGTGAAGCGACCTTGTTAATTCACGTGTGGAGTGTTGCGGACGACGAAAGTGTGCATGATGATGCTGTTAGTTTTGCAGAAAGTGTCGTGTCAACGCCGATTGAGTTAGACGGCTATGATGCGATGCCTGACAATATCGATACACGTTTTATTGTTGATACGACAACGAATCAATTACTGAATCATACGGTGATAACTGCAGATTATAAAATTTATTAAGAATGGAGTGTTTATGAATGGCTGATTTAGTAAAAGGTAAAGACCTTTTAATTTTGTTACGTGAAAAGGGAAAAGCTGAAGCTGCTAAGAAGTTGATGCTCGGTAAAGAGTACAAAAAGAGTGTTGAGAGCGATGGCGATACTGTTGACACGTTTGACGGCTCATTTACGACTGGCGGGACGAAAAAGACGACATTTAGTGTAACGGTGTTAATGTCGCGTGAAGATTCACTACCTGAAGAAATCGAGAAGGGATTAGGTGAAACGGTTTATGAGATTTGGCTTGCGGATAGTAAGAACGTTGGGCGTGAGACAAATGCGAATAAATATAAATCGGAGTATATGCAAGGTGTCTTTAAGAAGTTTGATTTAAAAGGTGAAGTCGGTGGCATTGTGGAGTATGAAGTGGAATTTAATGAATCGGGTGGCGGTACAAAATACGGTTATGCGACGTTACCTGAAGAGATGAAAGCGAAATTGACGGCTGCAGGTTATCGATTCCACGATACCACTGCTGCAGACGCAGTGACAAATAGTACTGGCAATGCAGAAGTTGAAAATGAATAACGAGACGGGTTTAATGCCCGTCTTTTTTATTAAATTTATGAGGTGAAAGCAATATGGTATCTGTTTTAGTTGATAATAATGAGGTTGTTTTACATTTTGGTTTAGGTGAGTTAATGGCGTTAGACCGTGATTTAGGTTTTGAAGTGAAAAAGGTAAAACTTGGCTCAGGTTTAGGTTTTTTAGTGCCTAAACTTGAAGAAGGCGATGTCGTTGGATTAGCAATAATGTTGAAAGCAGCAACATCAAGACAGCCGTATCCTTTAAAAACAGAAGCACAATTGGAAAGTGCGTTAGTGTATGCACATGAAACATACGGCTCATTTGAAGCATTTGGTAAAGTTGTTATCGAGGAAATGGGGAAGCATGTTTTAACCCAAGACCTCATCAAAAAACACCAAAAAGACTAAGTCATGATGATGATGTTTCAGAACAAAATGCTATCGTCGCAACGTATGACTATATTGTCGTGACGTGTATGAGTACATTGGGCATAAAGCGGTTGGATGAAATTAACGATATGACATTAGCAGAATATCATTACCGCGTTTTTGCCCAAGAATTCATTGAACTAAAAAGAGAGTATGAGCGTGTGAAGCAGGCTTTTTTAATTCGATATGCGAATGCGACCAAAAATGTCGGGACGAAAGATAAGCCAAAAGAAGAATATTACTTTAAAAGTGAGGATGACATTTTAAACTACAAAGAATGTTATTACAAGCTCTGGCATGGCGAGCACTGGGGATACACGCAAGAGGTTGAAAAAGTGTCTGAAGATGATTACAAGTTACTGTCTGTCATTTCAGATATTAACAATATGCTATAAGGAGGTGTAGAGATGGCGGAAGATGTACACAAAGTCAAAACGATATTTGAAGCCCATACAGAAAAGTTTAAGAAGGCGATTGATTCTGCTTTAAAGACAATTGAACGTTTTGAAAAGGTATCAAAAACGATTGATGATGTCACATTAGATGCGGATGCAAGTCGTTTGAATGAAGTTGTGAACAGTGTGAAAGTAAAGCTTGAAGCGCTTGAACACGAAAAAGCAACGGCACTTATTGAAGCAAAAAATAAAGTGGATGAAAAAGTTGATAACGCTAAAATCGCACTTGATTTTATTAATAATAAACGTGCAAACGCTTTTTTAGATTTAAACGATCGTTTGTTTAGTGCAAAAGTGGATAAAGTGAAAGCTGAAGTCGCAAAGTTAGACCATTCAAACATTAACATCGCGCTTGATGTGGATAATGGTTTAGCAACTGCAAAAGTAATAGCCTTTAAAGCACGCTTAAGAAGTATTCCGAATCGTATTAAGTCAAAGATTATTGTGGATGTTGATAATAAAAAATCAAATATTTTTGCATTAGCTTTAAAAAAGATAAACGGTAGATCAGACATTTTTAATCAACGTATGGAGGCACTTGCTAAATCCATCAGAACGTTTGGAGCAATTGGACAATCTATGCTAAGAGGGGTAATGCTTTCTTCATTTTCGGCACTTATTCCAATTATCGCAAGCGCGGTACCCGTCATTATGGCAGTAGGTAATGCACTCGGTGTTGTTGCGGGTGGCGCATTAGGTGCTGCGGGTGCTTTTAGTGTCGCGGGTGTCGGGCTTGTTGGTTTTGGTCTGATGGCTAAAACAGCTACAAAAATGCTTGAGAAAGGAACCATCGCAGCGAGTGAAGCTACATTCGGTTATCAAGTAGCATTAAAAAATTTAAAATTAGCATGGCAAAGTATTATTCGACAAAATGCGACACATATATTTGGAGCAATGCGTAATGCGCTTAACGGTGTAACGTCAGCAGTTCAGCAGTTAGAGCCGTTTTTGAGTGGTATTGCTAGTATTGTTGATAAAAATGCAGAATCAATGAATAACTGGATTCAAAAATCAGATACTGCTAAAAAAGCTTTTAAAGAAATGGACTCGACCGGTGTTAAAATCTTTTCGAATCTAATGAGTGCCGTCGGTCGTTTCGGTGACGGCTTGGTTAACATATTCACGCAATTTATGCCACTCTTTCAATGGGCATCTGAAGGATTCAATAATATGGGAAAATCATTTCAAAAATGGGCGAATAAGGTATCAACTGAAAAAGGTATTCAAAGATTCATTGCATACACTGAAAAGAATTTGCCCGTTATCGGTAAAATTTTTGGTGATACGTTTTTAGGTATCATCAATCTGTTTAGAGCCTTTAGTGGTAATTCGCAAGGCTTATTTAAAACGTTATCTGAAATGACGGGTCGATTTAAAGAATGGAGTGAGGCAGTAGGTCAATCAGAAAGTTTTAAAAAGTTTATTAGTTACGTACAGCAAAACGGTCCTATGTTTATTGATTTAATTGGAAATGTAGCAAGTGCCTTAATCAATTTTGCTATAGCAATGGCACCGATTGGTCAAGTGGTATTAGGTTTGATTACCAAATTTGCTGGATTTGTCGCAGAGTTGTTTAAAACTCATCCTGCTGTTGCTCAAGTTATCGGGGTGTTAATCACTTTTGGTGGTGTGTTGATGACATGGATTCCTACTTTTATAGGTGTTCTCACATATTTATCACCTTTAATTTCTAGATTTGGATTTTTAAAGACAACGATGTTATTGCTTAGTAGAGTGTTTACTTTATTAAGTGGTCCAATAGGTTTAGTAGCAAAGTTATTCCCTTTCTTAGGTTCAGCAATTGCGTTTTTAACCTCTCCAATAGGTTTGGTGATTGGCGCGATTGTAGCTTTAATTGCGATATTTACTGTTTTATGGAATAAAAATGAAGCTTTCAGAAATTTCATCATTAATATGTGGAATTCAATAAGTACTTTCTTTATCGATTTATGGACAGATATATCAACAGTCGCATCTGTTTTATGGGATTTACTATTAACAACTATTGTAAATGTATTGATAGGCACAGTAACATGGATAACGACAATATGGCAAAATATACTAACATTTTTGTCAACGTTATGGAATACGATAGTCACGCTTGCTACCTTTTCTTGGAATTTATTAGTGACTATTATAGTAACTGTCATAACAACAATTTGGAACATACAGCGTTCGATTTGGAATGCGATTTTTAACTTTTTGTCAACGTTATGGAATACAGTAGTTGCAATTGCATCAACAGTTTGGAATACATTAGTCACTGTAATTACAACTGTTCTAGAAAAAGTGAAGACCTTTGTATCAAATACATTTAATAAAATCGTATCTACAGTAACGTCAAAAATGACAGAGTTTTATAACACAATTAAAGAGAAAGTACAAAATGCTTATAATGCAGTTACAGAATTTGTTGGAAAATTTAAAGATGCAGGACATAATTTAATTATGGGTCTTGTCGATGGTGTTGTAGGCGCAGCAAGTGATTTGATTGATGCGGTTAAAGATGCTATTAGTGGAGCGCTTGACTGGGTGTATGACTTTTTAGATATGCATTCACCGTCAAGAGTATTTAAAAAGATAGGTCAATTTATGATGGATGGTGCAGCAATAGGTGTTGCAGCACGTGCAGACCAATTTATTGATTCTGTTGGAGATGCTGCAAAGCGTGCGGTGGATGTGTTTAATCCAAACTTAAATGTTGGTGATATGGTCGGTGATTTGTCTAATGCGGATGCACGTCTTGTGTCTAATGTTGTGCACAAACATCAATTTGAGGAACGACCTCATCAACGTTTGGTGCGTGTTGAGTTGCAACTTGATAATAACGCGATGACTGCGATTGTCAATGGGATTAATGCAGATAACGACGCAACTTTTGAATTTTAAGGAGGGGGTTTTGTGGATGTTCAGATTACGAAACTTGATGGGGCGTCCTATTTTTTAAGTGATTTTGACATTCATGTGTTAGATTTTGTGGTTGAAGGTATGGAGTATGATGATAAATATGCAAAAATTGACGGGTTACATGGTCGGTACCTTGTTGATTCTGTGTTTGTTAATCGTAAGATTGATATTCCGTGTCTTTTTGTGACAGATAATAACTCAGATTATGTCAAACAAAGGACGATGCTTTATAGTATTGTGCAAGAGAATGAGCCTTTTTATATTCGAGAGTTGCGTAAGCGTGATAAAAATCAATACCATTTTCATGATGCTGTTGCAGCTGACCGTGCTGATTCAATGGATGACGCTGAACACTTTGAGCAGTTTATCGATGGTAAGCGTTATTTGGTGAAGTTGAGTAATGTTTTAAAACCGACGCAAACAAAATTTTCAGGTCGTGTTGAACTGGAATTTGAGACGGTTAAATTGCCGTTTGCTGAATCAATTGGAACGAGTAACGATTTAGAAAAACGAGAATTCACTGACATGTGGTCAGAAGACATGAAAATTAATTTTGATGACCTATCATACACGAAGTATACTTTTAAGCATGTCAATGACGGTGAGGTATACTATCACGGTAATGTTGCATTAGACCAATTCAATATGTATTCTGTTGTAACGATAATTATCGGTGAACGTACTGATTATTTTAAATGGTCATTGAATAATAGAACGGTCATGTACATTCGTGGTATCACATTAAATCCTGGCGATATTATTACTTATGACGGTGTACGTGTCTATCGTAATGGTGAGCCTATATTACAATATGCGGGGATAGAGATTCCCCGTTTTAAGCCTGGTTTTAATCACTTTAAATTTAATCAACTTGTTGCGCATGTCAATTTCGATATGCGCTTTTATTTTAAGTAAAAGGAGGGCTCATATTGTTTAAGATTATAAGTCCGCAAGGCGACGCATATTTGTTAGCCGTAGAAACTGAAACGACGCATAAATTAAACGGTGATATGACCCTCAATTTTGAAGTGGTTGAAACGGATGATAATCGCGATTTAATGAATCGTATCACTAAGTTTTGGAAGGTTCAAAACGTTGGTGGTGAAGCAGACTTAATGGAATTTGTTATTAAAATTGCGAGACGTCATGCGGTTGGAAAAAAACAAACACTGAACTGTATTGCTGTTGCGAAACATATTAGTGACTTGAAGCGGAAACGTGTGTATGACAATTTGTCAGGGAGTTTCACGGCTGACCGTTTTTTCAATACGATTTTTCGAGGTACTGGTTACAATGTCAGGATTGTAGATAAATTGTATGCGAGTCGTTTTGAGAATGCAGGTGATGGCGATACAGTGCTTAATTTGTTGCAGGACGGGTTAAAGCATTATCGTGCTGAGTTTGAATATAATCCGCACGATCGCACGTTTGTGATTACGAAATCAGTAAAACGTAAACAACCGTATTATTTAAAAGATTTTGTAAACGCGATGAATTTTCAAATTGAAGAAGATGCGACTGATTTTTATACGTACGCAAAAGGTTTTGGTAATTTTAAAGACAATGCGAAGTTTCAGAAAGCAGCATTGAAAGTCGAATATCGTCATCCTCTTGCTGATGTTGTGGGTGTCTATGAAGCGCCTCCTGTTAAAGATGGTCGTATTAAAAAGAGAGACATTTTATATAGTCGAGTGAAATCTTTAGTAGATGATTCATTGAAAATGTCGATTTCTCTTGATTTTTTAATGCTTCAAGATGATTTTCCGGAAGCGGTGCCGAGAGTTGGGGACTATATCCCAGTAGGTTCACAAGTGCTCAACGTGTTTGAATATGTACGCATTGTCGAGGTGAAGACGAAGCGTAATGCAAAAGGTAAAGTGATAAGTCAACCGGTCATATTAGGTGATTACAAAAAGCGGGATAGATATGCACAATCAGTTAGTAATGCTTCGTCTTATGTAAGTCGAATTGAAAAGAATGTTGGTAAAGATGCTGACAAATTAAACAATGCTATTCGTGTATCAAATTCTATATTTAGTTTTGTACAGCAGCTGAACGTGAATGATAAGGGCTTGAGTGCGGTTGATGGTTTACATGTTACGGCGTTTAAAGCTAAAAAAGGTATCGTGTATAGTAACGATGGTGGTAAGACTTTTATTGATTTATTTAAAGGTTCAGGTATTAATACTGATGCCATACCGGTAGTGACTCATCAACAAAATGGTTTGATGTCAAAAGAAGATAAGATAAAGCTCGACGCTATGTCACAAGATGGCACTGTTAATACAGGGGCTACAAGTGGTTTAGGGTCGATTTTTTATAAATTTGTGAATGTAGGTGAGTAATGTATGACGATTACAAAATCGAGAACTTTAACGTATAACGGAGAAGAAGTCTATGCAAGGACACATAAGGATGTCGTCGATGGTCTCCTTAATGCAACGGCTACGTCTGATGGTTTAATGAGCGCTGCAGATAAACGGAAACTAGACGGATTGAATCAGCAAAGTGGTACGCAAAATTTAAGTGTGGCAACGAGTACGACGAATGGTTTAATGAGTGCAGCAGATAAGCAAAAGCTCGACCGACTGAACACGGATTCTGTAGATTATAGAGCGGTGAGTGGTGGGTCTGGTAGTAGTGTATCGGGGTCAAGTGGTTCGCAAATTTTAAACCGAAATATAGATGTTTGGCCGAATGCTACGCAACGAGTGACGTTAAATAAACCTGTGAGCGATTGTAAAACGGGTATCGTGTTGGTGTGGCGTTTAGATACGTCAGATAATCTATATCACTATCAACATATTCCTAAGTATCATGTCGCGACACACAGTGCTGCACATATTGCCGAAGCGATTCCAACTATGGCGAATGAAATATGTATTAAACAAGTGATTGTCTTAAACACAAGTGTCGTAGGCGTGAGTGAAAATAATAATGCGAGCTATAAAACTAATAAAATTCGTCTCTGTGAAATTTTAGAGTATTGAGGTGATAGAAATGATTAAAACTGAATTACCAACTGTTTTAAATGCGGAGTACAGAAAAATTTTAGAGGAAAATTTTAATGAAATTAAAAAGTTTATCGACAACAAGAGTGCACAAGTGGATGTGGATGCAATGTTATCACGGTTTTACGAGCAACTTCAAAAAGAAATACGTGCGATCGTAATGCCTGAGCTATCCCCATTACAAATTACAGATGATTATGAAAAGAGTTTGACAGATTTAAAAGGTACACGTCATGCGTCTTTGAAAGAAAGATTGGATGCAGATATTAAAACAATCCAAGCTAAAACAACTCAAACGGCAAACGATGACAGACTTGTCGTGACAGAAAACGGCATGATTTTTGCTAACTTTTTCGACAAGTCCGCAACGATTAAAACTGTTAAAAAAATCGGTATTATCGGGGACTCAGTAGCAAAAGGAAGTAGAGCGAGTAAAAACTTTGGCATGTATCTCGCTGAAATGCTAGAGGCTACTGTACAAAATGTAGCTGTAGGCGGTGCAACAATGTCCACAGTTAAACCCAATTCAATTTATGAACAAGCGGCAAAAATCAAGAATATGGACTTAGTCATTATTCAAGGGACTGATGATGATTGGCTTTATAATGGTTCGGCTGGTGTATCAATCGGAACGAGTAAGACAAATGTCAAAACGTTTTATGGGGCGTTTTGTAAAACAGTTGAATTGATTAAAACAAATAATCCTAAAGCCAAAATTATTGTAATGACGGCAACAAGACAACTGCCTGTCAACGGTACAACGATACGACGTAAAGATACAGATAAAAATGGTTTAGGTCTTGATTTAGAAGCGTATGTAAATGCGCAAGTAATTGCATGTTCAGAATTAAATGTACCTGTTTTTGATGCATATCATACGCATTTGTTAGATCCTTACAATCCTGCGTTCCGTGTTAAAAACATGGTGGATGGGCTTCATCCGAATGAATTAGGACATGAAGTCATTACACATGAATTATTAAAAAATTATTTCTATTTTTATGGTTAAGGGAGTGGTATAAGTTATGGCAAATCAAGACTTATTTTATGACATGACGAAGCTTGGCACAGCGCAAGAGAAGCAACAACATTTAATCACGCGTGTAGGTGATGGCGGGCTTAAAACAGTAACGGTTACAGTATGGTCGAACGGCACACCATATAACTTAACAGGTCTTACACCTGTTTTTGAGGGCGTTAAACCGGATGGGGAAAAAATTATCGACACACGCGGTGCAATTGTATTAGATCCTGTCAATGGTGTATTTCGATATACATTTCCACATCAAGCGAGTACTGCTGAAGGAGAATATAAACAAGCGTTTTTTAAATTAAAACGCGGTGAACAAACAGATTCAACGCTTGAGGTTCAAGTAAGAGTACTTAAAAATATGGTTGAGTTTGGCATTAACTCAGAATCATACTACACTGAGTATCAACAAAAAGTCTCAGAGTTAGAAGGTAAAATTAATACGTATTTAGAAGAATTGAAAATTAAAGCTGCAGGAACAGAAGCTCAAGTAGAAGCGAATGTCACTTTAGCCAAAGCATTAAAGCAACAGTTAGATTTGATTCAAGGTATCGCGAATGAACGCGAGATTTTGACGAGAGCTGAGCTTAACGAAGCAATCAATACGATTACTAACAACGTTGATAGTATCAATGGAAAAATAGAAAGTTTAAAGCGTGAAACTAACGAAGAAGTGGGACGAATTAAAGAAGAGGTGACGGGTGTTAAAACAGGTGTACTCGATGATGTTTCTACTATTACAAAATCGGGTGTTTATTATTTTAACAGCACAACTAAAAATGTGCCCACACGTAACTCAAACAATGCAGATGGATACATTGAAGCGGTTATGAAGAACGAAAATAATGGTATGCTTACGATGTTAGGCACAGGCTATGCAATTGAAAAATATAACGGTAAATTACATGGTCGATGGGTCACTTCTGTGCCAGTGAAATTATGGTCTGGCAATTTAGTTAAGGGGCAAACTGCCACTTTAAAAGGAAATTGTCATGACTTTGGGAATTTACTGATTGAAGTTAGCTATACTACAAATCGACATGCTGTTGAGTTTATTAAGATTCCTAGCAATGGCAATACAATTTATTTAAATAATATCGGAATGCGTAGCGTTGATGGTGGCTTTAAAAACGGCTATCTTGATGAAGTTGTAATTCGAATAAAAGATGACACACACATTGTATTAGAAAAAGCATTAAGAGCAACTGGAGATGAAAAAGCAGTTGATTCGAATGCGTATATTACTGCAATTTATGGCATTTTTTAAACGTACTTGTAATTAATTTAGTCAATATTTTTTGATGAATAAAAAAGATAGATGATGAATAAAAGGGTGGCTTGTCCATCCTTTTTTATATTTGCTTTAAGAGGTGATTTTTTGAAAGTTTTAGTGAATACGTTAACAGCAATTGATGGCACTTGTATTAAACAGGGTGACACATCAGTATTGAGATTTAGGTTAGGTGATTTTAACGACGACGAATTAACGCTTGAGTCAACCGCGACAGTTTATTTAAGTCATGGTGATGATGTGTATAAATTTGATGGTCGTGTGCATAACGATGTTGTAGCGTTTAGCATTGCTGAGATGATACCAGCTCATATTTACACGGTTGAAATTGTGTGTGGTGGTCGCATTTTTTCGAGCGATAACAGTGTTGAACTTGAGGTAGTTGAAAGTCAATTAGGCAAAGCGATTTCTAAAGAAGTTAATGTTGATTTGGTTTATACCGCTATTAAAAATGCATTGAAATCTAAATTATTTGATTTGGATGAATTAAAGAAAGTTGTATCTGATGTCGTATTAGATAACAAAGATGATTTAAAACTGGATGAACCTAAAAATTTATCAGTGCTTAAAGGAAAAACAGGTGTTTTTGTTGGTGATAGTATCACTGAGAAGAATTTCAGAACAACAACAAATTATCATGAATTCATTGCTGCACGAACAGGTTTGAATGTCATTAATATGGGGATTAGCGGCACAGGATTTCAAGACCGTAAAAATGTTGCTTTAGAAATTAAAGAACAACCAGACTTTATTTGCGTCTTTTTAGGTACTAATGATTATGGTCTAGTAGGTGATAAGACGAACCCATTAGGTACTGCTGAAGAACGTAATTATCGAACTGTTGCAGGCAGTATTTATTTTACTTTATTGCAATTAACGAATCATTTCCCTAATACACCAATTGTAGTAATGACGCCGCTTCCTAGAATAGAATGTTATCCGTTGAAAGAAGTGGCGAACGAGGCAGGTTATACATTAGGACAATTAGTAGATGTCATTATAAACATCTCTAAAATGTTCGGTTTACCTGTTTTGGATCTGTACCATGAAAGTAATTTGAGAGTATGGGAACCTGCTGTAAATAAGACCTTTTTTGCATATGAAGAAGGCCAGGAAGATGGTCTACATCCAAATGAAAAAGGTCATGAATTCATATCGAATAGCATTCAATCATTTTTAGAAAAATATGCAGTAAGTCCTAAGTTTGAAAATAAAGTGGAATTGTCACCTGATGAAGATTTAGGAAACGGAACTGTCGTTAAACATCTGTATCCTACAGGTATTTTTTGGAAAGAAAATCAAAGTTTTATTATAAATTTTGATGAATCAGAAATAAGTTTAGAAAACAAGAAAATATTGAAAATAGAAAGTCAAAAGGCATCTATTTTGAATGCTTCGGGTACACTTCAAAATTCGCCATATTGGTATACGATTCCAAATAATACAGACGAATATAACCGTATTTCTGATGTAACGCAATTCACTGACAGCTTAACTAAAACGGGTTATACGACTGAACGTGGTTTTGAATATTTACCTGAATTACTTAAAGTCACATATGCTGATGAGGCTGATAATAGCGTTGTGGCAGAATCGAATTCTAACACAACAGAAGCTGAAGGCACTTCTGAACTAGCAACAAGCAATGATGAGGAGTCAAATAGCAATAATGCGCCGACAGAAGTAGCGGTTAATCCTACTGAAAATAGTGACGGTACATATAGTGCTACAGTTGTACCAAATCGAATTTTTAGGGATCTAGGCGGTTTATTTGGAATCGCTGTTAATCCTGAAGCGTTAAATTTTGAAGGTAAAAGTGTAGAAAAAGTTGAATTTGGTAACGAAGTTTTATCAAATCCGGAATATGTAGAAAATACAGTATATTGGTCTGGTGTAAATGGAAGGTCTACCGATGAAGTTGAACGTTTTATTCGCCATTTAGTGAGTATAGGAGAGGAAGAGCCAGACATTGCACAAGAATTCAAAAATGTTCCAATCAAAATTACGTATAGAAACAACTAGAGGTGATTCATATGATGATAAGCTTTACAGAGTCTGAGGTTTTTAAAACGTTTGTTTTTGCGGGGGAATTAAAAATTTTATATTTTTTGATGATATTGATGGGGTTAGATATTTTAACTGGCGTTGCGAAGGCGCTAAAAAATAAGAATTTATGGAGTCATGCTTCGTTTTTTGGTTATGCTAGGAAGCTATTGATTTTCTGTATTGTTATTTTAGCTAATATGATTGATCAAATTATTGGTACGAACGGCGGTATTGTGATGGTGACGTTATTCTTTTACATTGCCAATGAAGGACTGTCGATTGTAGAGAATTGTGCTGAGATGGGTGTTTTAATTCCTAAACAGATTGCTGAGAAGTTAGCAATAATTGGGAATGATGAGCATAAGTCAATTATGCATGAGTTAAAAGAAGAAATGTCGGATACAACTAAAAAATGATAAGAAGGAGGTTACAAAATGGTTAAAGAAAAAATCGGTACATGGAACGGTGTACCCGTATATACGGATTTTTTGCCAATTGGGACACGTCGAAGCGGTCAAAGGCTCGTAAGTGGGAATCCTAAATTTGCGGTGTTTCACGATACAGGAAATAGGGATAGCACCGCTCAAAATAATGTCGATTATTATCGAAATACGTATAATATCGATTGGGCTTATACTGCATCAGCGCATGTGTTTGTGGACGATAAAGAGTGTATTATCTGTATTCCAGTGACTGAAAAGGCATGGCATGTATTGTATGATACGCCTATCGACAATAATTGGTACGGTGATGATGCGAATGATATCGCTTTTGGGTTAGAAGCTTGTTACTTTTCTGATAGGAATAGAACACGTAAGTCATTAGACAATGCGTGTCGTATTATGGGTGCGTTGTGTAATTCTTGGGATATTAACCCACGTAATGAAATGCCAGGCCATCAAGATATTCAGTACGATAAGCAAGATCCAGGCAATATTTTGGAAGCAGCGGGTTATGGCAGACACGACATGCATATTATTGATGATTTGGTCGTTAAGTATATGAATGGAGATGCACCAGCGCCGAAAGTAGCAAAAACGGTGAGCAAGCCGAAGCAAGGTAAACCACCTAAAACGGTGTGGGCATGGCATGGTATTTTCACTGCTTATGAAGATAACGACGATGCGATTGTCGTACGTCGCGCATTTGGAATGGATGCGGAAGAAGTGGACAGTGGTTCATGGATTTATCCAGGTGAATATGTAGTATTTGATCAAGTGATTAAAGATGTTAAAAACAAGATGTGGTGGATTCGCTTTAAGTATCAAGCGGATGGGGCTAATAAGAAGGATAATTTTTATATGCCGATTGGAAAAATTACTGATAAAGAAGGAAAATTATTGAAAGAAAAAGCACTGTGGGGAAAAATAGAGGTTAAGTAATAAATTAGGACTATCATATATATAGATAGCCTATTTTTTGTGTTATAACATGAAACTTAAATATAGAAATAAATATTTGAGTAACTTTATTTACTGTTGTATAATAAAGGTGTGTAGTTGCAACCAATGTCTTTCCCCGATGTTGGTTGCGTTTTTTTATATTTCCTATTTTTGTTGTGTTAAATGTATTGTATAATTACATTACTACACACAGAAAGAGGATTAGGGGAATGACTAAAAAAGTAAACTTTTATATACCTATTATTTATTGTAATGATGAACCGACAAGAACACCTGTCACCGATTTAATTAATTATATTATTAGACTGGATATAGAAGATAGGGAAGTTGAAATTCAAGATGAATTTTATTCAATTATCCAATATAGAAATCCATTTGAAAGAAATGATATAAATGATAGTTATTTTTGTATGGGAAGATATAGAAACAAAAAACCAAAACAAGGTGAGAGAGGAACGGATAGGTTAGACAATATTGACTATGATATTATTGAACCTATTTCTGCCTATCATTGCCACGTAAACCATTTATTTATGTTTGAATATAATCATTTCGGACCGAGAAAAACTAAGATAGAAAACTATTTTTCATCTTTTTTAAGAAATAATGAAGATGAAATATGGGAATTTAAATTTCTTTCGATAGAAAAAGATTTTGATCTTAATGAATTGAGAAATGCAGAACAAATTAAACAAATTGAAGCAAGCTTTAGTAGGGAAAATAATTTAAATAGGTTGGAAAATCTAAATGATAATGATAATCTAGGTCCGATTATTACAATGATAAATTCTATAAATCATTTCTTACACAATGATGGGGGAAATATGGCAGATATCAAAATAAGTAATGGTAGATTAGCTAATAATCATTTAGATCAAGAAGTTATGATGATTTTTATAGATTTAGTTCTACAAAATAATTTAAATGATAATTTTGCAAAATTCAATGTAAGATATAAACCACTAAATGGGCCAACAAAAACAGTTAATTTAAGTGACTATGGAAATTATATTTCCGAAGTTGATAGAGATGAGGATACAGATGGATGGGAATATATAATAGATACTGTTGAAAGAGATTATAGAGACAATCACTATGAAATATTGAATAGAAAGGTAAATCAAATTTTAAGGGATTTGCACTTTAGTGAAAGAATATATTATTTATAAAAAAATAGAAGAGGTATTTAAATGAAAATTTTAACCTTTATAGAAAAATATCTCGTTGCTATAACTGTTGTAGTATATATATTGATTATTGTGATTTTTGGTTTAGATAATGCGATAGTTAATTTTTTGAAAAACGTCATTGAAAAGAAAAATGATATGATATTAAATATTGATTCTATATTTATCGGAATGTATATTTCATTAATATTGATGTACCCAACTTTTATTGATGGTGGAGGGTTGGATAAATTAAGTAATAAGAACTATTTGATTTCTATGAGATATTTAGTTGTCGGATTGATATGTTCGTTTTTATATATATTAAATTTTTTATTAGACGGCATTTTATATGAGTTCGATATTTTAAATTGCTTTTTACTAATCTTAATGTTCATTTCATTTATCAGAGTTGTTGTATTTGTCATATTTTGGTTAGTTTACGACATTTTTACTAAAAAAATTACAAAACAAGAAAGTATCGACTATAACAAAAAGATATATGAAAAAATAAAAAATATTGAAGACCTATTGACCAGAAAAAATGAGTGAATACCATATACAAGTAGCGTTTTTTTAATGCTGATAAACGCCCTGTGTTGCAATGGAAAATTAATTTTTTTCAGCTAAGTAAAAATTTTCGCTGTTATTAATATGAGAAAAACCAAACGTTACAAGCATTGAATACTTATTTGAAAGTTTAAGTAATCGCCCACCACACCCTAACCGGTGTGGTATTTTTTGCGTAAAAATTAAAAAAAGTTAGTGATAGGGGTTGTAAAAAGGACGATTGTCCTGTATAATGATAAGTGTAGTAAGGGAGGTGATAACATGGATAGGCTACAACGGCAAGAAATAGAAGCAAGAATTGCAGAATCCAAAAGCAATACCTTTCGAAACTACTGCTTGGGGATTGCAACACTTGCTTCAATAATCAAACTATGGTGGGGGATTTAATTCCCTCCCTCATAGTATAAAACGAGGTGACTAATATGACAAATCTTACGAAATTTAAAATTGTATTAAATTATACAATTGGCATCTTAGCTCTAGCATTTGCTGTATACATTCTATTCTTTTTATAACAAAGTAATTAATCAATAGCCTATCCATGTTTTATATGATAATTCAAACAGTAAAAAAATTAATTGATTCAAATATTGATGCAACTACAATTGAAAAGAACACAGGTGTTGACGCTTCTTCTATTAGAAGAATAAGACGTGGGGAAAGAACTGTAGAAAAGTTGAGTTTCGAAAAAGGTATCGCCTTATACAACTATCAAAAACAACTCGAAAAAGATAACGGATAAAAACACCCCGCCTGCAATAGGTGGGGTGAAAGTGTCAAACGCGTGTCAATTTAGTCTATTTTTGTCTAGTTTAGTCACAAAGTTAAAGCGTTGAAAATGCGATAATCACGCCATTTCAATACTAAACACAAGATGAGGTTTTTCCCTTGTTGGTAGTGGTGATTCAGAAATAAAAGCTGTAAATGATCTTTTAACAATAAAAAAAGATTGGTTTGAAGCGAATTTAAATGTAGGTACACCTATACCAGAACCAATTACTAAAAAAACTGAAGAACAAACAAGACTCACATTACGTCTACCATCCCATATAGATAAGCAATTAAATAAATATATGCAACGAGAAAATGTTAGTAAAAATACTGCCATTATAGTTTTATTGCAATCTGGTTTATATAATAACTTTCATGAAGAATTTGAAAATAAAGTTTCACATCGTCTTAATTGAGTTGAATTAATAAAAATCAAAAGCTAGAAATCCTGATATGAAGGGTTTCTAGTTTTTTACTGATATGCTAGGAAAGCGTCACAACTTGATGGGAAAAGTCCGCTTGTATTTTTTATTTGACGGAGCGCCGTTTTAAGCAGTGCTTTATGACGCGCAAGGCATTTGATCCATATAAAAAAACCGAGACGTTTCGCGATGGATGACGAAAGTCTCAGTTTGATATGGGGATGTTATGGTTACCTGTTTTGTTGTAGGGAAAGGAACGGGTGTTGTTTAATATTCGGTGATTATAGAAATAAGATGAACGGAGGTATATGAATGAATTCAAACAAGTGGATTTTATTTGATAAAGATGGGACATTAATTCAATTTGATGAAAGTTGGACGAAAATTGGAATTCAACTGGTCGATGATGTATGTGACCATTTCCAACTTGAGCATCGACAAGCGGTGTATCGTGCGATTGGCATTAAAGACGGTCGATTTGAGAAGGATAGTGTGATGAACGGGGGAACATTGAAAGATTTGATTGCGATTTTCCAACAGTTTTCCGAAGTAGAGATGGCAGAATGGATTGCGCAACGAAGTCAAACGCTCATCAGTCAACGTGTCCCTGAAATTGAATTGTATGAAGGTGTAGCGTCATTAGTGCAACGTTTAAAGGCGCAAGGTTACGCGTTAGGTATTGTGACAAGTGACAATCATACAGGTGTGACACAATTTTTGGAACAAACGCAATTAACGGATGTATTTGATATGGTGATCTCAACGAATGATGGACAGTATGAGAAACCAGATATTCGTTTGCTTCAGCCATTATGGGAGCGCGGTGTGCGTGGTGAAGATGTGATTATGGTGGGCGATACGGATAATGATATGTTGACCGGTAAAAATATGAGAAGTGCGCTGAATGTAGGCGTCCGTACAGGATTAGGACAAGAGGCAAAGTTTGAAGCGGCAGATGTCGTCATTGACCATGTCGGCTTGTTAGAAAATGTGTTATCCAAAGTGAAATGATGTAGGAAAAGCTACACTTTCATTTCGTAAGTAGTAGTGACATGATCATTCAAATCATACCCATCAAGACAACAGGCCGGAAAATCTTCCAGCCTGTTCATTTTGCGATTTGAGTCATTGATGAAATAAAAGTAAGATGATATTTCATCTTTCTAACATATTTAATTATAAAAGTGTTTAAATTGATAAAGCTACGAGACCTCAATATGGGACTGTAGAATAGCGGATTACAAAGCGAGGCGAGACTCCTGAGGCATAAAACAAAAACTAAAACACGATTTATGATGTTTAACAGCGACTACTGTTTATCGCAGTAGCTGTCTGACTTCTCAATGTTTGTACTTTTGAGAAGTCTAGTCAGTCTTGCGGGGGCAGTACTACGAAATCTTTGTTGCAAATGAGATTTCTGTACTGCTCCCGAAAATCCAATTCGGCTTCCACCTCATGTACACTTTAATTAAGCCGAATTTAGTTGAAGTGAGCCGCCTAGGAACGCGAGCCTCAGCGTGTAATTTATCAAGAACAAATTTAATGATGTTTTTCAGTGATGCGTTCACCCAAATTTTACGAACGTGTATCGACTTGTCTGTAAGTATGAATCACATGCTCGATTTTCTTCAATACGACATCAATCGACTCAGGATCATCAAACAAGTCGTATTCTTTAATATTTACGCGGACCACTGGACATGCATTGAACTGATTGATCCAATCGTCATAACGTTGGAATAACATTTTCCAATATTCAGGATCAGTTTCAATTTCCATTTGACGGCCACGCGTTTGAATACGCTCAATCACTGTATCATAATCTGACTCAAGATAAATGAGTACGTCAGGTTTAGGGAAATAAGGCGTCAACACCATCGCATCAAACAGGTTAGAATACGTTTGGAAATCTTCAGATGACATTGTGCCTTGTTCTTCATGCATCTTCGCAAAAATATCGACGTCTTCATAAATCGAGCGGTCTTGGACAAATCCACCGCCATATTCAAACATGCGCTTTTGTTCTTTGAAACGTTCAGCTAAAAAGTAAATTTGTAGGTGAAAACTCCAACGTGTGAAATCGTGATAAAATTTATCTAAATAAGGGTTCTGTTCGACATTTTCATAAGATGTTTTAAAATTGAGTTTTTCAGCGATTGCACGTGTTAAAGAAGATTTCCCTACACCGACAGTCCCGGCGATGGTAATAATAGCGTTGGATGGTATATCATATTGATTCATGTTCATGGCCTCCGATGAGTTCATTAATTTGATTAAATACATACGTATAATCTGCTTCATTTTGGACAAAATCAAGGTTTGTCGTATCTATCCACAACACCGCATGTCCTTCATTTTTTAAAGAATTGTAGTAATTTGCATAGTCTTCTTTAAGTTTTAATAAATAACTGTCTTGAATATGGGCTTCAAAACTACGATCACGTTTGGCGATCCGTCGTTTGAGCACACTTAAGTCTGCATCTAAAATGATCGTGAAATCCGGTGAGATGAGATCTTCAGTTAAAATGTCATAAATTCTTGAAAATTTATCGTATTCTGTGTCGTTCAATGTATTGCGTGCAAATATTTTGTTTTTATATATATGATAGTCACTGACAATACCATCTGTATGTTCTGCAAGGTCTTGATAATCTTTGTAGCGGTGGCATAAAAAGAACATCTCAGTTTGAAAACTCCACTTTGAGATATCAGTATAGAAGTCTGATAAATAAGGGTTTTCACCGACAATTTCTTTCGCTTCATAAAAGTGATAAGATTGACTCAACTGATGTGCTAATGAAGATTTGCCAACGCCTATCGGACCTTCAATTGCGATAAACGGTTTTTTCATATTTTTCGCTCCATATTATTTATTTTAACCAGTACTAAAAATTTTAACATAAGTGAGGCTAATTCTGTATGACAAGTCATCAATATTATATGTCCATTGCGCTAGAAGAGGCGAAGAAAGCTGCCAAAAAAGGGGAAGTCCCTATTGGCGCGGTCGTTGTCAAAGATGAAAAAATTATTGCACGGGCGCACAATTTAAGAGAAACAGATCAAAGTCCGACAGCGCATGCGGAACATCTGGCTATGGAGCGTGCTGCAGAAGCTTTAGGCACATGGCGTTTAGAAGGATGTACGCTTTATGTTACATTAGAGCCGTGCGTCATGTGTGCAGGTACGATTGTGATGAGCCGTGTCGATTCAGTGGTATTCGGTGCGATGGATCCAAAAGGGGGCTGTGTCGGCAGTTTGATGAATCTTGTGCAAGACAGTCGAATGAATCACCGTGCGACTGTCGTGACGGGTGTGTTGGCATATTCATGTGGCGAAATTTTACGCCAATTTTTCAAAGCGTTACGTTTGCACAAAAAGCGACAAAAAAGCTAAGTCATCGTTTTACTCATTTAAAGCGTATTGTCTCTATACTGCTGAATGACAAACAGCGTGATATGAATTCATTTTACGGTACTTCCCTATGTAACTTTGCTAAAATGAGATTATATTTTAAACGAGGCAAAAAATTAAAGAAAAGTAATGAGAGAGGGATTGAGATGGTTAAACTGATAGCAACAGATATGGATGGGACGTTGTTGAATGCAGCTCATGAAGTATCAAAAGAAAATGTTGAGGCGATTCAATATGCGCAGTCTCAAGGCGTGACGGTGGTCATTGCGACAGGACGAGCATTTTACGAGGCGAACGATCCGATTATGGCTACAGGTTTAAAGGTACCGTATATTTGTTTGAATGGTGCTGAAGTGCGAGATGAAAGCTTCGATATCGTCCATACGTCAAGCTTGAACCATGGATTGTATCAACGCATTCGCCAAACATTAAACGATGAAAATATGTACTATCAAGTCTATACGAACTTTGGTATTTACACAGAAGACCCAGAGAAAGACTTAGCCATATATTTAGACATTGCGAAACATTCTGGTCAAAAAGGCGATGAAGCAAAAATTAGAAAGCATATTCAACATCGTATTGACCTAGGTACGTTGAAAGTCGTTGATAATTATGACGAAATCGAATCCGTACCAGGCGAACTGATTATGAAAGTTTTAGCGTACGACAAAGATTTAGCTAAAATTGAACGCGTGAAAAAGAAATTGTCAGAAAGTAGTAATTTAGCTGTGTCCTCATCGTCACTCGGTAACATTGAAATTACACATATCGATGCACAAAAAGGGTTAGCATTACAAGCTATTGCTGAACAACTCGGTATTGATATGGTGGATACGATGGCAGTGGGTGATAACTTAAATGATAAATCGATGTTAGAACGTGCAGGAGTGGCTGTCGCGATGGAAAATGCATTGCCAGAATTGAAAGACTTAGCGACATTTGTGACAGATTCTAATGAAAACAGCGGTGTCGCCAAAGCCATCTATCGTGCATTAGGAAAAGAAGAGTAAAATTTTAAAAAGAAGTAAATATGATTGATGAAGCCATTAAAATTCATTTTCTGTGAATAATTAATGGCTTTTATGTATTTGACAAAGATATCCACCAATAAAGTTGCTCGAATTAAAATATGTTTTATAACTAAATAAAATGTTTATTTACTTTAGAGAGGAATGCAGTATAATGTTGATGTAAGCGCTTATAAATTCTATTTTTAGAGATGGAAAATATGAAAATAAAAAGATTTTTACTTTTTCTTATGTTAGCAGCTTCTATTTCTATTTCTACTCCTGCGACTGTAGATGCGACAGTAAAAAGTCCAACATTTCATGATGTCAAAATACACTGGGAGTATGGAAGGTCATTTTTTACTTACAGTTATTCTATAGTTCAAACAGGGAGATTTACACACTCGGCAACAGCTAATTCAACTTTTTCTGGTTGGAAAAGACCAGGTGTTAAAGCAGTTGCAAAACAATATGTTGGATGGAGATCGGCTGTAGCTTATTGGAATTGTAGATAAGCGCAATAGGTGATAATAAATGAAAAATATACAATTAGTAGGAAAGATACGGTATCTCATCTTTGCATTAGTTGCTATTCAAGCCATCATTATTCTGATGATGACAACTTTTCGTTTAGGTGAATTGTATGATGAAAAATGGGACGAGATACAAAATTCGGCTGATCAGCATCAATTTTATTTAATAAAAAAGATGTATGATATTGTAAGAGTCAAATTCAGTATCAATTTTCGATAAAAACTTCAAAAATTTTTAATGTGTAAAAGAGTTACCCTTTTGTGAACTACTCACCACTTAGCTAAAATCTAAAGGTTCTTAACGCTTGAAGTGGGAGCTTCTTGGGAATAGAGCGTACTTGTAAGTGTATTTCTTTACTAACAGAGGTTTCTCTTATTGACCAAGCTATCCCCGTAGACCCTACGGTTATCGATCTTTTCTAAGCTAATGTTTGCATTCGTAGCCCTTCGGTCAAAATATTGATGCTCGCGTTTATATCTCGGTCATGGTGAGCATGGCAAATAGGACAAGACCATTCTCGAATTTTGAGATTTTTCTTGCCATCATTATGTCCGCACTCTGAACAGACTTGACTTGATGGAAACCATTTATCAATCTTGACTATTTCACGTCCATACCAGTCAGCTTTGTATTGTAGCTTAATCACAAAGCTAGACCATGACACATCAGAAATGCTTTTAGCCAGTTTATGATTTCGCAACATACCTTTTGTGTTTAAGTCTTCAATACAGATAATATCGTGATTTTTGATAATCTCTGTACTCAACTTGTTTAGAAAGTCAGTGCGTTGATTCATTACCTTTTCATGTAGTCGTGCAACTTTCTGTTTTTGTTTCTGGTAGTTTTTGGCTTCAAAGAGATTGATACCCTTCTTTTTGGCTAACAGGGCACGTCTCGACAACTTACGTTGTTCACGTTTTAGTTTCTGTGCCATTTTCGAAGTGAACTTATTATTATCAATCTTTTGACCGTCAGAAAAAATGGCAAAATGAGTGATTCCAAGGTCAATTCCAATTGCAGAATTAGTTTTAGGAAACTCGACAACTTCTTCTTTGCACAATAAAGAAACATAGTATTTACCGCTTGAACGGCGTGATATTGTAGCTGATTTGATAATACCTTTAGGTTGTCTATGAAGCTTTATTTTAACTGATGACTTCAACTTAGGAACTTTGATGAATTTATTATCAATCAAGGATATTGTGCCATTTTGATTATTAGTGGTATAGCTTTGAACGGGATTCTTCTTACTTTTGAACCGAGGAAATCCAACAGATTTATCTCTAAAGAAATTCTTATATGCCTTGTCTAAATTGAGTTGTGCATTAGCCAAGGCAAGGCTATCTACTTCCTTCAAAAATGGAAATTCATTCTTATATTTAGCTGGTGTCGGGAACTTCATTTTTTTAGAAGAAACATTCTTAGTTTCTTCATAAGCTTTCATTCGATCATCAAGCATTAGATTGTAGACCTTACGGACACAACCGAAAGACTTAGCGAAGAAAATTTTTTGTTCTTCAGTTGGATAGATTCTAAATTTATATGCTTTGAGTCGTTCCATAAGCTACGCACCTCTCTATTTATGATTATAACCTTGATTCTGAATATATTTTTTTATAACGTCAATTGGTGCGCCACCAGTTGTCAAAAGGCAAAAACTTCTAGACCAAAACATTTCTTTCCAAAGAAACTGTCTTACTTTTGGAAAGTCGCGTTTTATCAAACGCGAACTGGCACTTTTATAGGCATTGATGAATTTTGTCAATTCTGTTTTTGGTTGTGCTTTGAACATAATATGAACATGGTCTTTATCATGATTCCACTCAACTAGAGTAATATGATAAGACGCTGCAATTCGTACAAAAGTTGTTTTAGCAAATTCAGAAATTTTATCATCAATCACTTGTCTACGGTATTTAGTAACCAACACAAGATGATAATAGAGAAGAAACACCGAATGATTATTAGTATCTAATTTCATGTTATATCAACTCACTTCTTATATAGACTGATTATAACATAGAACAAAATAAAAAGGCGATGAGCCTTGCGTGTCGGTTTTCGAGTTACCAACGGTAACCCTCATACCGAACGGCATTCATCACCCACCTATAGAGGATGGGAGACTTCTGCCTGAATTAAGTTAAAGAAAAATATATTCAGACTTCAAATTATTAGCAATTAGTTTATTGGATAGATCCTCAAAGCGACTTTAATGATATTAATATTTTGTCAGGCAATTGTAATTTATACCATATGACAAAATAACCTTCATCCATTTTAAAAGGGGAATGATTAATGAATAAAAAAGTTAAATTAGTTATTTTTGATTTAGATAATACGCTATTTTCTTTTGATGAATTATGGGTAAGAGCTAATAAAGATACTTTTAAAGAATATACTTTATTTAAAGATATAGATTATAGTGAATTTATGAAACTATATAAAAAATACGATCTATACTTTTGGAAGAAGCATGATGAAGGAACTATTACCTTAGATGAGTTGCGAGAGTTAAGGTTAATTAAGGCTCTAGAACACTTCGACTTAAATATTTCTCGTGAAGAAGCTAATAAATATTTTGAATCGTTTTTCACAAAATTATTGTCTAGTATAACGATTAATAGAAAAATGAATGAATTACTTTTATCGTTAAAAGAAAGTGTAAACATTGCAATTCTCACTAATGGAAAGACTAAAGAACAGAACATTAAAATTGATAATCTCGATATTAGATCAGTATTTGAAAATAATATTTTTATATCTCAAAATATAGGTTATGAAAAGCCTAATCCCAAAGCTTTTTTAAATGTCGCATTTGAGTTGAATGTCGATCCTGAAGAATGTTTGTTTATAGGAGATTCTTTTAAAAATGACATTTTGGGGGCATTAAATGTTAATATGTCTGCCATTTGGTTAACAGATTCAGTTGAAGAATCTCATATAAGGAATGACTTTTATGTTTGTAAAGATAATATAGAAGTTTTACTAAAAAAGCTCCTTGATCATGATTATCAAGATTTAATAATTAATAACTAATATAATATGACGAATGAGGTTAGGAGGATATTAAGTTTCTGAAGCCCATCCTATAGTAAATGAAAGTTGTAATATTGAAACATAAGGTATATGGGACTATAAAAATTTGTGATCATATGAGAAACGGTCAATTGAAACCAGGTTATCATCTACAAATCGCAACCCATAATCAATTCGTTTTAGCCCTCGGTGTTTGTAGTCATCCAGGTGACATAAGAACACTTGAACCACTTTTAAAATCAATCCACAAATGATATGGTGACATTCCAGAGTATATTGTGGCAGATGACGGTTATGGTAGTGAATATAACTATACTCTGATACTCGATAAGTTTGAGAAAAAAACTTTAATCACTTATAGTATGTATCTTAAAGAGAAGCAACACAAATATAAAAACAATCCATTGATTACTGCTAACTGGGAATACCGTGAGATAGATGATTACTATATATGTCCTAACAAAAAGGAATTACATTTCCAAAGTTACAGAAAGAAAAGAGATGGATACGGTATTCAAAGAGATTTTAAATTATATGCATGTGAAGCGTGTGTGGGCTGTCCATTACGAAGTCAATGTATGAAGCAAAGTACGAAGCTTAACACAAATAAACGCTTATATAAAAATTTAACTTGGGCCTATTTTAAAGCCTTCACAAATCAACAGCTTTCAGATCCAAAGACGAAACACATTTATCAAAAGAGAAAGATAGATGTTGAATCAACTTTTGGAAATCTGAAGGCTAATTTGGGTTTCCAAAGATTATCGGTTCGCACAAAATCAAAGGTTGAGTGTGAACTTGGCATCGCACTCATGGCAGTAAATATACGAAAACTAGCTAAAATAAGTGCTCGTTTTCGTTCGTTAATAAGAAAAAAGCCGTCAAATTCTAAAAAAATGAATTTTAACGGCTTTTTCTTAAAGGAGCTGAAGGGCTATGTCCCAGCCCCTTTAACTGTCCATAGCTACAAGGATAAGGTCGTCAGAGTTGATAAGGTTTTATTGAGACCCTTGATTATAAAACGTTAGATAGTAGAGATTCATTTCATTTATTCATTGTTTACCAGTTTATCAAAATGGCTAGTATAGTGTAATTTTAATTTATCTTCTCCTAAAATATCAAGAACCTGTATGGCTTGTTTCATTTTTTCAATTCCACTAGTTGATTGGCGACGTTTAAATTCAAAGTAACCAGTTGCATAGAGAAAAACTGTCTGTTCATAAAAGTTTAATTCGTTATCTAACAACGTTTTTATCTCATCAATTAAATAGGAGCAATTAGTAAATTCTTCCATATCTATGCTAAGGATTAAACAATTTATAGCAAGCTGAGTAACAATTCGTTTATTAGTTTTATTCAATGAAGAGTATATGTGATTGTTTAACATTTCTTTCGTCAATAGAAAGTATGAGTTGTAGTTAATTGTTCGCACACAGTTACCTAACAAAATGATTTCATAATACCCCCATTTTTCAACTTTAAAGAGATAATCTGTTAGTTGAAGCAATTCGTCATCTGATGGAGTAATCTTTGAATCCAATGTGTATAGGATGGATTTTACCATTGTTTTTTCAAAAGAATTTAAAGTGTAATTTGACGGGGCAGAAAGTAGAGATTTTATATTATCGATATTTTGTAATGAATATTGCTTACGAATATACTGGACCAAATTGGCGAATGATTCGGTTTTGGTATAGCCTTCATTGTGTAAAATAAGAAACTCATCCAAAGTAATGTGTAATTTGTCTAAAATATTGATCAATCGGATACATGATATTTCTGACTCTCCACGTTCAAAACGAGATATTTGCGATTTTGAAAGATGCTCATCAGCAACAGAGCATAGACTGATTTGTTTGCCGTTACGAACTTTTCTAAGTGTGATGCCAAGTTTTGATTTCATAATTTTTCCCATTTTCCCAACAAAAGGTGACTTAGTTTTATTTATTGTACAATAAATAAAAACTGAAAGGAAGTCTAAATATGAAGAAAATTTCAAAAATTTTTCCAGTTTTCTTCCTGGTAATGGATATTATTATCATTGTTGGTGGTGTCACAATGAAGGAACCGGTAATTGAAATCAGAAACTCATACAAAATGTTGACTTTTTCGATAAAACATTTTTCTCAGATTTTCTTGAAGTTACGAGAGAATTAAATATTTCTGAGGTTCACTTAACAGGAGGCGAGCCTAGTTTGCATCCTAAAATTGACTATATAATTAGAAAGTTGAAGGAAAACGGGTTTATCGTTAAAATGACTTCTATTGGTGGTAATAAACGCGTCTTTGAAAAAATAATCGAATCAGGAATAGATGGTATAAACTTCAGTTTACATGCGATAGATAAAAATGAAATGTATGGCACACAAGTTGATCGTTCTGAGCGGTGGATAGAACAGAACCATAAAAAATTGATGGAGTTGATAGAGTATGTAAGTTCTAGAGGTGTAAATGTTAAAATTAATACTGTTGTTGCTTCATCAGATGATTATAAAAGAGCTTATGATGTTATGAGATGGCTACACTGAGAAAAATTGGTATTAGAATCCTTAATGAGGTTGAAAGAAATGAACAATCGATAGAAGCTATTAAGTTTTTCTTTGAATCGTTATATGGAATTGAAAAATATCGGAAGTATATTCGTGGGAGTTCATCTGGTACAATATTTTATGACGTTCCTGGAATTGGTGAAGTAGGCTTTAAAATATTGATTCCAAACTATTTACGAAGTATGTGTAAAGATTGTAAAATTAGGGAGAAAGGGAAGTGTGGAGAATATTTTTATGGAATACGTTTAGAAAACTTGTTAGGAAATTATAATATAAGGCTCTGTGTCCATAAGATATCCCCTGAAACATATTATAGATTAAGTGAATTTAAATATTCGTCAGCTTTTAATGAGTTAAAAGGAGAAATTTAATGAAGGAATTAGAAGTTAGATTTTCAATTGCTGATAAAGAGAATTATCTTAAAGTAATTGAATTTTTAGATCAAAATTATAAATTTAAATCAGAGAATAGACAAATAGATAAGTATTATAAAGATCGTGGAAAAGAAACAGAAGAAGATATTTCGGGGAGTTTTATTTATAGATTTCGTCAAGAAAATGATTTTACATCAGGTATTTTTACTAGGAAAGATACAGTGAAACCAGGTTTCTGGAAGGAAGACGAAATTGTATTAGAATCGCAACAAATGGATTTTGTAAAAAAAATTCTAGATGCTGGTTTCTCTAACATCATGACTATTGACAAAGATAGAAAATCATATACTAATCTTGAAAAGACTAGAACGGTAAATGCTGACATAGTGGGGGGACTTGGATATTATATTGAAGTTGAAATCTTAGGTGATTTTTCTGAAGATGATTACGATTCCTTTGTAAAAGAAACAGAGACAGAGTTTGCATTTACCAATTCAAAAATTGAAACAAAAGGTTATGTACAATTAATGAGAGAAAAAAATGAACGTACAAGAGATAATTGATAAATTTTACCTCTATGGAAATAATAGGGGCTTTCATGAGCTAAAAGAGGGAAAAGTAGTTAGAGAATATGGTTCCGAGACATTATTTAACATGTCTGCCATATCAGAACACATTCATTTGTTTGATGAGCTCTCTTCAACCTTTGAGGTGTGATATGTCTATAGTGATTATTGATCGTGAAGGTAAGTCTAGACATGATTATTTAAAATGGTTAAATGATTTCGACCAAGATGTGTATATCTTGGGCTATCTCGAAACGATAAATAGTTTTTCTTATGATAAGGCTGTAGGATTTCCCGAATTTGAGACTAACGGAAATGTTGAGCAGTTTATTTACGAATTAAATAAAATCGATCCTGTAACAAATGTTTTAGCTTTTGAAGAAGGGAGTATTATTCGAGCTGCTTGTATACGAAAAAATTTAGGAATAAAAGGTCAAACGCTTGAAGAAGCATTATTATTTAGAGATAAATATCTAATGCGGGAAAAACTTTCTAAGGAAGGTTTAAAAATGCCTAAATTTCGGAAAATAAATCATTTTATGGATATTGTGTCATTTTGTGAGCAATTCGGGTATCCTGTGATTTTAAAACCAAGAAAAAAATGGGCTTCAAAAGGTGTTATTAAAATTGAAAATAAAGATTCGTTGTCGGACATTCTTTCTAATGTTTCCCTAGATGATTACATGGTTGAAGAGTATGTGAGTGGACAGCTATATCATGTTGACGGATTTTTTAATGGTCAATCTATAGAGTTTTCTTGTTGTAGTATGTATGTCAAGAATTGCTTAGAAGCACTTGAAGAAGGTTTTGGTCTTGGCTCAATAATGCTTGATATTGATTCAAAAGAAGATAAGTTATTAAAAAAATATACTGTAGAGATTTTCAAAACATTTGAAGTTGACTATAATACGATTTTTCATGCAGAAGTATTTATTGATAAATCTGGCAATCCGATCCTTTGTGAGATTGGAAGTAGGCTTGTAGGGGGTGAATATACGAAAAATATTATTAAATTATTCTCAATTAATTTGGATGAATATTTGGTAAAAAGGGAGTTGGGTATTCCCTATAATATAGGAAATATTTCAAATGTTAGACTTTCTGGGAAAGTGTGGATACCAGCACAAAATGGGTATGTAAAAAATTTTTACAGCAAGTCGATTGATTGGTCGGAAACTATTACCGATATGTGGTTTGCTACTTAGGGTTTAGGATCGCATTTTTCATTTTGCAAAGTTCAACTAAACTATCAAGAATATAGTTGAATCTAGAGATTAAGAGTATTTAATTTTCAATAGAGACGAGGGAATTTAGTTGAACTGCTTGGTGAAGCTAGTTAGTAATACAAATATCTCCTTATTTCTTGAAAGGATCGAAACTTAACAAGTAATTTTGTAGATTCTTTCAAGAACTATTACAATTGAAGTATCTTGTAACCCCCATAATAGTAATGATATGCTGTAGTGATGCTTTTTATCAAAAGCCGAGAATACTCGTGACTTTAGTCATGAGAGGTTCAATGTAAAGTTACTATGGAATTAAATAGTGCTTTGTATAAATTATTATACCGATTAGATTTTGGTAATGGCTGACCTGACAAAAGATTAAATGAGGTAATATGGATGAAAAATAAGATTAAGAATGTAAGTTATCTTGTCACGAGTAAAGGGGTATCAAAAATCGGAGATATTGTGTTTGACTTCGCTAATAATACCTTTCTTGCTGGTCTTAATCCAACATCTCTATCGATGGTCGCAATTTACCAATCATTAGAAAGTGTGATAGGTGTTCTATTTAATTTGTTTGGTGGGGTAATTGCTGATAGCTTCAAGCGTAAAAAAATTATTATTGGAACGAATGTCTTATGTGGTATCGCTTGTATAGTTCTTTCGTTCATAACCCAAGAACAATGGTTGGTTTATGCGATAGTTATAACAAATGTATTCTTGGCTTTTATGAGTGCTTTTTCTGGACCGTCATATAAGGCATTTACGAAAGAAATTGTGAAGAAAGATTATATAACGAAACTAAATTCCTATTTGGAAACAACTAGTACAATTATAAAAGTAACGGTTCCCATGGTCGCAATTTTCTTATATGATATACTGGGCATACATGGTGTATTATTATTGAATGGATTCTCATTTCTAATTGCTGCGTCACTGATTTTCCTGATTGTCCCTGTTAATGAAGAGGTGTCAAGTAAGGAGAAGACGACAATAAGTGGAATCTTTGATGATTTAAAAATAGGATTCAGGTATGTTTATAGCCATAAGCCAATCTTGATGATTATCACTCTTTCTGCTCTTGTTAATTTTTTTCTAGCAGCTTATAATTTATTGTTACCTTATAGTAATCAAATGTTTGGAGAAATTTCGTCTGGACTTTATGGAACTTTTCTAACAGCGGAGGCAATTGGTGGGTTTGTTGGAGCGATATTAAGTGGTTTTATCAATAAATCCTTGTCAACCAAATGTTTAATGCTCTTTTTAGCATGTTCGGGTTTGATGTTAATGCTAGCGACTCCACTCTATTATATATTCCATAATATCATTATTCTAGCTCTTTCTCCAGCGCTATTTAGTTTATTTCTGTCCATTTTTAATATCCAATTTTTCTCTATTGTTCAAAAAGACGTAGATAATGAGTTTCTTGGTAGAGTCTTTGGAATCATCTTTACGGCAGCTATTCTTTTTATGCCGATTGGTACTGGATTTTTTTCAGTGGTATTAAATCCTAACAATACCTTTAATCTTTTTATTATTGGTGTAGCTATTACTATATTATCACTAGTATTTAGCGCGTTATTTAAACGGTATAATATGAGTTGACTGTTCTTTCTAAGCCTCCTGTTGGATGAATGCGTAAACAAATTCTAGCATCATACTTTAATAGTGGTTACTGTTTATCGCAGTAGCTGTCTGACTTCTCAATGCTTATGCTTTTGAGAAGTCTAGTTAGCCTTGCGTGGGCAGTACGATGAAATCTTTGTTGCACATGAGATTTCTGTACTGCTCCCAAAATCCAATTCAGCTTCTATCGAGTGTGCACTTCAATCAAGATGAATTGAGTTGAAGGTCCAACCTCTAGGGAAGCCGTGAGGGCAATCAGAATCCACAAATCGTAGGAACTGAGGGCTATTTGATTAAAATATATCAAGTCAAATAATCAAAATTTTTGTTCCATCCTATTATTTTCGATATTTCAATTTGGCAAATGCATCATGTTGGTGAATCGATTCTTCGTTACGACATTCAATATCAAAGCCTTCTAACCAAGAGACTTCGACTAAATCAGCCGCAATTAAACGAATTAAATCTTCCACAAAACGCGGATTTTCATAAGCACGTTCTGTCACGCGCTTTTCGTCCGGCCGTTTTAAAATCGGATACAACATTGAGCTTGCATTGGCTTCCATCGCATCTAAAATAACTTCCTTATAATCTTCTGGAAGTGTTGCCGTTTTATCGAGATACGTTTTCACTGTAATGATGCCACGTTGGTTATGCGCCGAATACTCACTGATTTCCTTTGAACAAGGACATAACGTTGTGACAGCTGCTTCAATTGTGATTTCTTTACGAGACACTGTATCATTTTCTAGCGCTAAACCATAAGTGACGTCTGCATTGCCCACAGCTTTCATTTGTGTAACAGGGCTATAGCGATTAAAGAACCACTTACCACTGACATCCACCCCGGCACTGTGTTGTTTCATGCGACTTTTCAATTGGTTTAATAATTGGGTTAATGTGTCAAACTCAAGACGAATACCATTATCATATTCTGCTTCTACAGATTCTAAAATACGGCTCATATTAATGCCTTTTTCGTCTTTATTCAGGCTTGTTGAAAAGCTAAAGTTTCCCGCGGTTTGGTATTGATCAATCCATACGGGGTACACGAGATTCTTAATTCCTACTTCTTCTATTTCAAACAAAAAATTCTTGTGTGTACTTTGAAGGTCGGCCATTTCATCTTTTGTTGTTGGTTTTGTTCCTTTAATAGGATCTACTGAACCAAAATGTTTCCAACGACCTTCACGTGTCGATAAATCGAATTCAATCATGTATCTTCCTCCACTAAAATGTCACATGCATGTGTAATACGTTATTTATTTAAATGAATAAGTCCAAAATGTTTCGGTTGTTAAAAAGTTTGCGGCATCTTTAGGCGCACCGGAAACGTCACCCTGCGGATTGGCAAGTTGCTCAAGGAAAGGCCCTGTTTGAGAACGATGTGCTTCAAATGCGGCATATTTACGGTCTTGATAAGCTGAAATGTCATTGACGATATCAGGTTCGCCCAATTGTTCAACGGCGTCATTACTAAATGCGACTAATTGAAGTCTTGGACGATGCGCAACATCCATACGACCAACAGTTCTCACGACCGCTTCTGCTGTTGCTTCATGATCAGGATGGACGGCATAACCGGGATAAAATGAAATAATCGTGGAAGGTTGTGTTTCATCGATGAGTGATTGCACCATCGCATCCATTTCTTCCACGGGTTCAAATTCCACAGTTTTATCACGCAAGCCCATTTTACGTAAATCTGTAATACCGATTGCTTTCATGGCGTCGTCGAGTTCACGTTCGCGAATGTCTGGCAGTGATTCACGTGTAGCGAAAGGTGGATTGCCGAGATTGCGTCCCATTTGACCGAGTGTAAGACATGCATATGTCACTGACACACCTTCATCAATATAACGTGCAAGGGTACCTGCAGAAGAAAATGTCTCATCGTCCGGATGTGGGAAGATGACAAGAATATGGCTTTCAGTTGTCATAATCATCATAACTCCTTTCTATGCTTTAAAAGGCTTGTGGCTCATTTCGAGTGCTGCCGCAAGTTGTCCTTCATAATTGAATCCTGCCAGTAAAAACATCCCATCTTCAGTCACTTCATAATGTGTTAAACCTTGAACGTACATCCAGCTATGTTCGCCAAGTTTCAGTCCTACACGGTAAGGGTCTTTATGTCCCCCTTTCAGTTGTGCATGTTGGTAAGTGACTTGGATATTTCTTAAAAAAGTACCTGCATTGAACACACGTTGATTAAAGTGGTTGGCATAAGCGCCATTTGTCGTTTCAACGTGCAGATAGACAGGTTGATTTGCGTATTCGTCGAGTAGTGCTTGTACGGTTTCTTCTGTAATCGGTTGCAAAAGATTCACTGCCTTCCTGATTATGGTTATCTATCTATTTTACTAAAAATGACTCGAAATTAATATAGCTCTGCTCAGTTTAATCTTGTAGACGGTGAAAATCATGCGTCGAATAAGTTGTAGGCGCTCTTTTAGCTAACAGTTGTTCATAACTCGACGTGAAATGGGCTAACCGTTCTTCATCTTGTAGTAAATGGTAGCTCAATAAATCAATAATAAAGTGATTGGCGAGTTGAGAGTTAATAAAGTAAGCATCATGCGTTTGATTGCGATCGGCGGTCATAATGATGCGATGGCAATGTTGTTCCAGTGCAGGTGTCCGAAAATGAGAAATGGCTATAACGGTCGCCCCGTTTTCACGACCGTGACTCAAACTATCCATAATTTCCTTCGTCGCACCACTATTCGTAAAAGCGACAATCGTTGTATTGCCATGACACATATGCCCGATGACTGTCATTAAATGCGCATCAGTAATGGCAAGGGTGTTGAAGCCCATTCGAGAAGTGCGAAAGTACAATTCTTGCGCACTTAATCCAGAACTCCCGATACCGATAAAAATGATTTTGTCACTATGTTGAATCGTATTGACGAGGTACATCAAGTCATCTTCAACGAGAAATTCTCCAGTGTGATCCATCATTGAGCGATAATGTTGATGCAAAATTTGAATGGAAGGACTATTGTGAATCGGTTCAGTTTGCAGTTCGTGTTGTATTGCGAAACGAAACGATTGGAAGCTGTCATAATTTAATTTATGTGCAAAGCGTGTAATACTAGAAGGTGACACACCAATCGCATCAGCTAAGTGATTAATTGCACCTAAGTTCGTATAATCATCAATCGATAAAATAAATTGAGCGATTTGTTGGTCTACTTTTGTGAAAAGATGTTGATTTTGTTGAATACGATTTTCAATTTTCATCGTCATCCTCCTTTTAAACTCAGTATATTTGAAAATAATTTCCAAAACAACGTATTTTGTTGACGAAAATTTTCTTAGTGATATATTGAGAGTGAACAGGGAGGAAGAGGATGACAAAATTGAATACATTATTTGATAAAGCACAGCAATTTGGCAAGTCATTCATGCTACCGATTGCGATTTTACCAGCAGCAGGATTGTTACTTGGCATAGGGGGCGCACTGAGTAATCCGAACTCTATTGAAGCGTATCCATTTTTAGACATCCCATTGTTGCAACATTTGTTTGTATTGATGCGGTCGGCTGGCAGTATTGTGTTTCAAAACTTATCGGTATTGTTTGCGATAGGTGTTGCAGTCGGCTTGGCCCGAGCAGATAAAGGCACTGCAGGTTTAGCTGCGATGTTGGGATTTTTAATTATGAACGCGACAATGAATGGACTCTTAACGATTACTAACCAAATGGCAGCACCTGATCAATTAGCGAAAGCTGGACAAGGTATGGTGTTAGGCATTCAAACTGTAGAAACAGGTGTGTTTGGTGGTATCATTGTCGGTATCATGACGGCAATGCTTCATAACAAGTACTACAAAATCACATTGCCACAGTTTTTAGGCTTTTTTGGTGGTTCACGTTTTATTCCAATTGTGACAGCATTCGCCTCTATTGTATTAGGGTTAGTGATGTTCTTTATTTGGCCGTTATTTCAACATATGATTATGGGAGCAGGTCAACTTGTGAAACAAACAGGCGTGATAGGTACGTTCCTATACGGTTTCATATTAAGAATGTTAGGGCCTTTCGGATTGCATCACATTTTTTATCTTCCATTTTGGCAAACCGCGCTCGGAGGGTCACTCGAATTGAACGGCAAGCTCATTCAAGGAACACAAAATATCTTTTTTGCTCAGTTAGGCGACCCAGCAACAACACATTATTATGAAGGTATTTCGCGTTACATGTCAGGTCGTTTTATTACGATGATGTTTGGACTACTTGGTGCGGCACTTGCGATATATCATACAGCAAAACCTGAACGTAAAAAGGTAGTAGGGGGCTTAATGTTATCTGCTGCTTTAACGTCTTTTTTAACAGGCATTACCGAGCCGTTAGAATTTAGCTTTTTATTTGTTGCGCCGTTACTTTATGTCGTTCATGCGTTATTAGATGGTTTGGCGTTTATGATGGCAGATATTTTTAACATCACGGTAGGCCAGACATTTAGCGGTGGTTTTATTGATTTTATCTTGTTTGGTGTTTTACAGGGCCAAGCGAAAACGAATTATTTATGGATTATTCCAATCGGTCTCGTCTGGTTCGCACTCTATTACGTCATTTTTAGAGTTTTAATTCAAATATTTAACTTTAAAACACCTGGGCGCGAAGATGAGGCAATGCAACAGAGTGTACAAACAAATGAGCGTGCGACAACCATTATTCAAGGTTTAGGTGGCCAAGATAATATCGAAATAGTCGATTGTTGTGCGACACGCCTTAGAGTCACGTTAAAAGATACACAAAAAGTAAAGGAAAGTTTGATTCAAAGCACTGACCCTAAAGGAATTATTACGAAAGGAAACGGCGTCCAAATTGTCTATGGACCTCATGTTTCGACCATTAAAAATGAAGTAGAAGAACAATTAGAAGGGAGTTATTAGATGAATTTATCACAAGGATTAATCGTATCTTGCCAAGCGTTACCAGATGAGCCACTCCATTCATCATTTATTATGGGGAAAATGGCGTTAGCTGCAAAACAAGGAGGCGCTGTTGGGATTAGAGCGAATACGAAAGAAGATATTTTAGCAATTAAAGAAGAGGTGGATTTGCCAGTCATCGGTATTGTGAAGCGGGACTACGACAACTCTTCCGTATTTATTACTGCGACACAAAAAGAAGTGGATGAACTCATTGAAAGTGGATGTGAAGTGATTGCGATGGATGCGACATTACGTGAACGTCCTGCTGAAGAGTTAGAAACTTTAGTGCAATACATCCGTAAAGAAGCACCCAATGTTGAAATTATGGCAGACATTGCGACGGTAGAAGAAGCGCAAAACGCCGAACGTCTCGGTTTTGACTATATCGGCACAACGTTACACGGCTATACTGAACAAACGACAGGCCAAGTGTTATATGCGAATGATTTTGCATTTTTAAAAGACATATTAGCGAGCGTATCTCAAAAAGTCATCGCTGAAGGCAACGTCATCACACCTGAAATGTTGAAAACTGTGATGGATTTAGGCGTGTATGCTGCAGTCGTCGGTGGTGCGATTACGAGACCGCGCGATATTACAAAACGTTTCGTGAAAATGATTGAGGAGGAATAATAGCGATGAAAATTATCAATTTAGGTAGTGAAGCGAACGCATCTTTTTACGTTGCGAGTGAATTATTTAAACAAATGTTGTACCAAAAAGACAGTCGTTTAGGGTTAGCGACGGGTGGCACAATGGTCAAAGTATACGACTATTTAGTGGAATTACTCCAAAAAAATCAACTCGACGTGTCTCAAGTGGAAACCTTTAATCTAGATGAATACGTCGGCTTAGCTTCTGATCATGAGGAAAGCTATTGCCAATATATGAAACATGTCTTATTTGGCGCTTATCCTCATTTTACTGCTGAAAATATTCACGTCCCAAATGGTGAAGCGTCAGATATTGAAGCGGAATCAAAGCGTTATGAGGCGTTATTAGAAGAAGGCGGTCCGTTAGATATTCAAATTTTAGGAATCGGTCAAAACGGTCATATCGGTTTTAATGAGCCGGGGACACCGTTTGAAAGTTTAACGCACTGTGTCAATTTGACCGAAAGTACGATTAAAGCGAACAGCCGCTATTTTGATTCGATTGATGATGTGCCAAAACATGCCATTTCAATGGGATTGAGCTCAATTATGAAAGCGAAACGTATTATTTTGTTAGCGTTTGGTGAGCAAAAACGTGAAGCGATTCGTCATTTAATGAGCCAAGAAGTGACTACGGATGTGCCAGCGACAATTTTACATCGTCACCCACATGTAGAAGTATTTGTGGATGATGCAGCAATGCCTGAAATTGACAAGTAAGCAGCGTTGAACTAGAAATCCGACATGTTTAATCTCTTTTAGAAAGGGTAATCCACCAACTGTGAGAGAAAAACATGACGGAGGATTGATTGAATCATGGAATTACAATTAGCCATTGATTTATTAAATAAAGAAGACGCAGCAGCACTTGCGAAAAAAGTAACGGACTATGTCGATATTGTTGAAATCGGAACACCTATCGTCATTAACGAAGGCTTGCCAGCTGTACAACATTTAAAAGAGAACGTAAAAGATGAAGACGTCAAAGTATTAGCTGACTTAAAAATTATGGACGCAGCAGACTATGAAGTGAGCCAAGCGGTAAAATTTGGCGCAGATGTTGTCACAATTTTAGGTGTGGCTGAAGATGCATCGATCAAAAATGCAGTGGAAGAAGCGCATAAGCACGGTAAAGAATTGCTTGTCGACTTAATTGCGGTACAAGATTTAGAAAAACGTGCGAAAGAAATCGATGCATTAGGTGCAGACTATATCGCAGTGCACATCGGTTACGACTTACAAGCTGAAGGGCAATCACCGTTAGAAAGTTTAAGAAAAGTAAAATCGGTTATTAAAAATGCTAAAATTGCTGTCGCTGGCGGTATTAAACCTGAAACAGTTAAAGAAGTTGCAGATGAAGGCCCTGATTTAATTATCGTCGGTGGCGGTATCGCAAATGCTGACGATCCACGTGAAGCGGCCAAACAAATCCGTGAAGCGATTGAAGGTAAGTAACATGGCCATTCAACAGCAGTTTGAACGGATTCGCCGTGAAATTGAACAGACGTTATCACAAGTGGATGACCAAGCTATAGCGCAATTCGAACAAGTTGTATCTGATGCAGAAGCAGTGTTTGTGACAGGTAAAGGACGCTCAGGTTTCGTTGCGAACGGTTTTGCGATGCGTTTGAATCAACTCGGTAAAAAGGCGCATGTCGTTGGAGAATCGACGACACCGTCCATTCAAAAAGGTGATGTGCTCGTTGTTATTTCGGGTTCAGGTTCGACAACACATTTAAAATTGTTAGCAGATAAAGCGAATGAAGTCGGTGCCACGATCGTGTTAGCCACGACTGTAGCGGATTCTAAGATAGGGGAATTAGCAGCAGTGACGCTTATCCTTCCAGCTGGCACGAAACATCAGGCTGAAGGTTCTGAACAACCGCTCGGCAGTTTGTTTGAACAAAGTGCACAATTGATGTTAGATGGTGTCGTGTTAGACTTCATGACCGCATGGGATGTCGATGAGACAACGATGCAAAACAATCATGCGAATTTAGAGTAGAATGATATGTTAAAAGAGCTAGTTTCTACAATAAGGATGTAGGTACTAGCTTTTTTGATTATGTGAGGAATTGAAAGGATAGCAATAGGTCGATTTAAGAACTAAAGAAGAAATATTTACGACTCGACGTTGGAAGTGGGGATAGGCGACTTTTCTGTTCTTTTAAGTGTTTCAACCATTTTAAACGGTATTTACATTTGCATAAATTTCAAACATCATAAATAAGTGATAAAAGGATGTTAGGTTAAAAATGAAGGATAAAAGATTATTCCTAGAAGCCTTATAAGTTCCTTGCTTTTAGCTTGAGTTAGTTATAAACAAATTAGAAAATGGAAGTATTAAAATGTTAGGACTTATTTATATACAGATATGGTCTGCAAAAATATCATTGTAAAACGCTTTTCATAATTAATCAACACTAATTTTTAAGAGTTCTACAAAATGCTGGTTATTGAATTAACTAATACACTTAAGTATACGTAACATCATAAAAAAGTTTGACAAAATTAAAAGTAATTAGTAATATAGTTTTATAAGTAATGTATTGTAAAAGTGGTTGGAGAATATGAATAATATCATTACATTAAAGACTTTTAACACAAAAGCTGCTGTTAAAGTTACTCTAGCAATTTTGACATTAACTTATTTTTCTCAAGTTTTTGGTGCAACAGAAATACTAAGTTTACTTAAAAACAGGGGTATTAACATCACACCAGGATTAGCAGAAGGACTTGCAGCAGCTAGTACAGTTGGTGATGTTAATTCTATACTTGCGGCAGCAGTAGGTGTTACTGTGGCTCCATGGATAGCAGTTGCTATCGCCGGTGTAAGTGCAGCAAGTTTATAACAAATTGCTTCGCAGAGGGATAATTCCCTCTGTTCTTATTTTCTAATAAGGGTGATATTTTTGGAAACTAAAAGAATTGCTTTTTCATTTCTACTTATATCTTCGTATATATTGATTGGCGTAGCAGTGATATATGAGGAAATTATATCTTCTAATATTGAGTTAAACTCAAAGGCAAAATTAATAATGTCTTTTACTTTATTTGTATTTTTAATACTAAGTTACACCTTCCCTAAATTAATGTATTTTATAATTATAAAATATATTTTTAAAATAGAATTTCTGAAAATATCATATTTATTATATGTATTGATACTCGGTTTTTTCCCCATTTATATAACTGCGTGTGTTAATTATTTTTTTGGTTATTCATTCGAGAATATTAAAACTCAATACTTTGATTCACCTATAACTTCAGTATTGAACCCTATTGATTTGTTTTCATTGTTTATTGTTGTTTACTTATTAAGGAAAGAAGTGAAGTTTAGTGTGAGGGATTCAATATTATTGTTTTTAGGATATATATTTGTTTTTATATTTTTAAATTTAGTCGCAGGTGTTTTTGTATGAATGTAAAAAAGCACTATACTATTTTATCTTTATACATATTTTTTTTATTATTAGGAATTATGTATAATCATTTTACAGATATTAATGATTATGTAAGAGTTTCAAATGAATGCTTTTTTAATTTTAATAAAGTCATACATTATGTTAAAAATAATGGGTTTGTATACTTATTGTTGTGTCTTGGTCTAATAACATACAGAGTTACTACGGTTATTAATATTATTGTTAACGGCTTCATGCTAGGCATGTACTTCATTCCAATGATACAAATTGGAGGATTTGCTTTTTTGCTTCACGGCATACCTGAATTGACAGCATTATATATTGGTGCCTATATAGGATTTTCAAGCATACAAGGTATTTTAGATGATAAAAAGAAATATTTAGTTATGTTTTTAATGGGCAATTTATTAATAGTTATTGCTGCGCTTATTGAAACTTATTTAACCCCACTTGTTTTTTAGGAGGCAATGGATATGAGATTCCTAGCGATTTTAATTTATATTTTAGTTGTTTTAATAAGGATTAATATTATAAAAACTCCTTATTTAGACGAAAATTCAAAAAGTTTAATTTTTATTTTCGCAACGATACTTATCCCAAATTTTATTATTAGACCAATCTTTAATAGTAGCAATAAAAATTTACTTCCTCTAAATTATAAAGAATTAGAAGAATCACTTACCTTACCAGAGGGAACGAAAATTTATACAAAAAAGTCAGTGATTAACAATGGGATATACGTAAAAGGTGGTTTTCATAAAAACAGTATAGTTATAAATCCAGAATTAATAAAAAAAGTTAATGTAGATGAATTACGATTTTTAATTCACCATGAAATTGCGCATATTAAAAATAATGATATAACTAAGAATCAATTTTATTTTGCATTAAGCTATGGAGTATTACCTATTTTATTGATTTTAATTTCAAGGGTTCTAGATTTTAAATCTATGAATCAGTTCATAATTTATATTGTACTTGCAGTTGTTATTTATTTTGGTGGCATTCTTTTATATTTTCTCCACAAAAGGCAAAGAGAATTAAAGTGTGATAGATATGCAAGTAATCACTCTAGTAGGGAGATAGGTGTGAGAGCGCTCATTACTTTAAAAAAATTAGGCATTTTAAAAGATACAAAGTTAGTTTTATTTGCTGATCATCCAAATTTAAATAAAAGAATAGAAAACCTTGAAAATATTTAAGTGTGATTGTCAGGCTTCATAGGAGGGTGTCAATGTTTTTAGTTGAATTGAAATGTAGTGATTGTAATAAAAAGTTAACAAAAGATGATGAAATTATGATTAAAACCAAAGTATCTGAACTTAAAGGTATAACAAACTTAAAGTCTTGGGCTACATTGCAAAAGATATATTGTAAGCGTTGTTATAACTCGAAAGAAAGCGTGTAGAAGAAAAGTGTGCTGTTGAGTTTCTGTGGTAAAAATATAACGCAACCGCTAGATTTATATAGATTAAAGACTGGGAAAACGCATCATGTCCCGGTCTTTTTGCGTATAAACACACAATCAACTCGCTTTACTTATAAATAAAAAAAGAATATATTGAGTTATATCTATAAAAGGATGAGATATGGTATTAAAACTTTACGATTGAAAGGATGAAAGAGATGAAAATAGCTATCATTGGGCCCGGTGCGGTAGGAACAGCAATTGCTTCAGCGTTGGATAATATAGATGTGACATTGTTAGGTAGACAAGATAAAGTCATGACCTTTGAAGAACGTGACACAGGTGAACGTAAAAGTATCCCTGTCAAAGCATTGTCATCTGCAACGACGCCGTTCGATGTCGTGTTTATTGCGGTAAAGACACATCAAATTGATACGATTTTACCACAACTGAAGACGATTACGCACGATCAATCGAAAGTGATATTAGCACAAAATGGTAGCGGTCTACTTTCTAAATTAGAGGGCTATGATGCCTATCAAGCTGTCGTATACATTAGTGGTGAAAAGCAAGGCGACAAGGTGAGACATGATAAAGATTACCGAATTCAGCTGATGAAAGATACGTTTACTGAACAACTTAAAACAGCCATTTCAACGACACAGCTCACTTTAGAACTTGAAGAAAATATTGAGAAGGCGATTTGGTTTAAATTGATTTTCAACCTTGGCATGAATACATTAACAGCATTGAGTCGAGACACAGCGCGCCTGTTAAAAGACGACAGAATGCTTGAATTATGTAAAAACTTGCTTAAGGAAGGTTTGCAAGTCGCCAATGCGGAAGGGATTACATACGAAGAGACGTTTGTAGATGATGTAATCGCAGCATATCGTATTTTCGCTGATGAAAGTGCGACAAGCATGTATTATGATACGATGAACGAACGCGTGACAGAAGTTGAAGCGATTCAAGGTTATATTTACAGACAAGGTCAAAAGCATCAACTTCACATTCCTAATATTGAAACGACATATACATTGTTGGCGCATCAAAATGAGGTCAGACAGCGATAGAATGAAAAAAACATGTGGTAGCAGCAGGGAGTAATGGCCCTGCGTTTTGTGTCTGGAATGGGGAATAACTTAATAGTGAAAATTTTTATAGACTCGATAATAGGCGTTACGTCCATTCGTAGTTACTTTAATCTTCTTATTTATCAATAATTTTTTTATTTTTCTTTGTGATTGAATTACGTCTATTATTTCAACCTATTTAATTTCTTTGTTAATGAATGTTGGTGAGAAATCTTATTCATTAACAATTACTAATTAAAGTTTATAACTGAGTAATAACCAAACTATTTAATGTTTAAGTTATTTTATTTTCATTAATGTTATTGTTAGTTTTAATGATTATTGAATTTTTTGAACTAAAGCTTAATATCTATATTTTGAGGTTCTAAAAAGTATAATAGGTTAGTTTGTCCTTGAGATTTTAACTAAATTACAATCGACCACTAACAACTCATAGCTATTAGACTGCGAATTTTGTGGTCGTTCTTCGAAGTTCATTCATTTACAGGTGTGTCCTATCGCTTTTAATGAAATTCGTTCAGTATTGAAATATTTTACGTAATGATTAATCATGTTCCTTGTTTTTACATCCGTCTTTTATCACCTATAAGCAGCTACTTTTCATGTGGTTCATATACATTCTATAGGTCATTATCAATGCACAATCATGAGAGATAATATGTAAAGTATATGTGATATTTGTTTGTCAATGTGTTAAATATATCAGAATGTAATGCATCTCTTTATCACTGAGGAAAATCGTTCCTTTTGTTTCTTTGTGCGACATACCTGTAAACGCTGTTAATTACTATATCATTGTTGTTCTTAATACTGATTTCATAACTTATTATTTTATAAGTATTTAAGTCATTGTTAGCATTCAAATATAAGTGTTCGCCTATTATCTACACGCTATTTTTTCGGTGTAAAGATGGCGGAGGTCATATAACAAAATGTTGAATTACATAGTATAGCATCATGGAATTGGTGGTGCGAGAAGGCAAATAGTCAAATAATGTTTATCCTCCCACTTAATTTATAATAGTGTTTTATAAGTTAGAAGCGACATATGATACTATGTTTTTGAAAAAGCTAATTCTATGTTGCTCTACAAAAAAAATAAGAAATAAATGAAAGAGTATTTACAGTATTATGAAATATGTGTATTATGTAATTATATAATGAAGGAAAGGGTGTTTATGATGAAAGCAATTCTTGAACTTGCAAAACTACCAAAAGAAGAACTCGTTTCCAATGTTCGTATGGCTAGATCTACTAAGTGTCCTGTTAAGACTCAAAGATAATTATAGGTAAAAAGAATCATTACTAAAAAGTAATGGTTCTTTTTACTAGATTAAGGTGATTATAATGATTAAAAGGAATTTAACGATAAAAGAATTTTGTGTTGAACTCCCTATAAATAAAGTGCAGGTTCACTACGATGAGAATTTTAAGTATATTTCGTTCCCTGAAAACGAGTCACCACGTCAAGGGTGGAAAATACATATTTCATTTACATTAGAAACATGCCAAGAAATTTTGAGGATAGTTAGTGCTTTTTGTGTTTGTAATGAAATAGGTTTTAAATATGTATTTAACAAAAGCATACTAAGAAATTTTATTTCATCTGATGGTCACCCAACTAGTATTGGGAAGTTTATTACGATATATCCTAAAAATAAGAAAGAGTTTAGATTTATTGTAGAATCTCTTTATGAGAAATTAATGGATTTTAGAGGTCCGTATATATATTCAGATAAGAGGTTTAAGGAATCTATTATTTATTATAGATATGGTGTTATTAATTCTAAAAGTGATTATTTAATAACTCCAGATAATAGCATGATATCAGATAATAGGGAGTATTTTGAGGTGCCTTATTTTGAAAGTGATCCTTTTGAAAATCTTGGTTATAGTGAAAAAGAAATTAACCATTTAATTAGTAAAACTATATTTCCATACAAGATATTAAGAGAATCCGCTTCTGGAAATGTTTATTTAGCTAATTACAGAAGTAAAAGACATATTTTGAAAGAAGGAAGAAGTTTAATTTTAGGAGCTCATGGAACTGCTATTAAAGATATTCAAAATGAAGAGGCTGTTTTAAATATTCTTGAGTCTATAGATGAAACACCTAAATTGGTGAAATCATTTTTTGAATGGGAAAATTATTACATTCTTCAAACTTATATAGAAGGGAAAACTTTTTATGAAGTAAGGAGCGACTTTGATTTTTGGAAGAGTAAAAACAACAATTTAGAAAAAATTATTAAAAGCACCATAGAAATAGTAAAAAAAATTCATCATAAAGGTATAGTTATAAATGATTTTAATGATACAAATTTTATTGTTAAAAAGAATTTTAAAGTTTGTATTTGTGATTTTGGTTCTTCGTACCTTATTAGCGAAAAAAAGTTTAGTGATAATGTTTATGGAAGCACTGAAAGTTACTATGATTATAGGATTAATGATATGTCACCATTTTTGTCAGACTTTCATAAACTAGGCTATTTGCTTATGGAGTTGATTTTTCCATCAAACAGATTAAATAAGTTTAGTCAACATCCCGATTTGATACTTAAGCAATTTAATAAATATTGTATTGATAATAATATAAATAGAAGAGTGTTTAGAATAATAGAAATGTTGATTAACCAACCTAAAAGATTTTTGTATGAAATAGATGACATTTTGGACAGTTTTGTTGATAAACAAGTTTTATTATCTGAAAAAGTAATGAATAATCAAATTAGTATTAAAAGTATAATTCAAGATAGTCGTTATATTAACCTTCTTAAAACATATGAAAGAAATAAAACTGAAATAGAAAATGTAAAGCTAATTCACGACAAAAAATTTAGAGAAATTATTCTATTTTTAGGTACAAAAAATAGTAGTTTAGAACTGTTTAAGAATAACGAAAAAAACGAGGATATTAACGAATTTGATGTATTTCAAAACTTTAATTTTGATTTTTTGGTCAATGAAAATTCAAAGAAAAAATTCATTGATACCATAGAAGGTAATTATGCTAGAATTTCTAATTGGATTCGAAACTCTAAAGATTATACTGTGAATTCTGGCATAATAGGCTTTATATTAATTTTGTTAAGTTGTGAAGATAAAAGCAATAAAGATATAGTTGAAAAGTATGTTAAGATTACAGAAGAAAGTTTAAACGCATATGAATTAAATTATAAAGATGGAGAATATATTGGAATTGAAGCCGGATATTTAGGAATAGCGCTATTTTACAGCATTTTATACAAAAGAGATAATAAAATGAGACATTTAATGAATGCATTAAAAATGCTTGATGATATTAAAAATTTTTTTGTAGGGAATGAATACGACGGTGAGGTTGCGATGCCTTTGAAAATTAGTGGCAATATTGCTAGTCCATATTTGAATGACGGAATTTCAGGCTATCTATATGTAGCATGTATACTTTCGAATAATCAGAATATTCCTGCATGTTTTAAAAAGAAAATCCTGAATGATTTCATTTTACCATATTATGATACATTGACTAGTAATTCTTGGGCGAAAAATCCAGGATTAACTAACGGACTAACTGGTATTGCCTATGTTTCTTTTTTGATTTATATAGTAACAAAAAAGAAAGAGTTTTTGTTACAAAGTACTCGAATTTTATATAATGTACTTAGCTTTGTTATTAATGAAAACAATGAATATTACTTGCCGGATTTTGACAATGATGAAGTAAGTTTAAGTATTTGCAAAGGTACAGCAGGATTTATTTTTGTTATTCATGAAATAGATTCATATTTTGAGGTACAGGCCCATGAATATTTTGAGAAGTAATAGAAATTTTAGGTTTTTTATGGCATCGAATGCGTTAAGTGCAATCGGTGGGGTGTTGTTTAATTTAGTATTTATTGTTTATGCGCAAAATATGGAAAACGCCAAGCTTGCCATCAGTGCGATTGTCATTGTGTCAACGATTCCTATGATAGGAGACTTTTTATTAGGCTATTTTTCAGATAGAACGGTGCATAAATATCGCATGTTTCTGATGAATAAATTAGTGCAAATGCTCATCTACTTGATGTTTGCATTTTTGATGTCTTTTGAAACGAATTGGATCATTTTTGGATGTTTACTCCTTTTAAACTTCGTCTCGGATTTGATTTCTTCATACAATGTTTATTTGGAAATCCCTATTGTGAAGCATCTTGTAATGGCAGAAAGCTTAACGGATGCACGGGCGCTCGATAATGGGCTACATCATACGGTAGGGTTACTAGGAAAGTTATTTGGAGCGAGTCTGATTGTACTGTTGAATTATAATTTTTCGTTGCTCAGCTTACTGAATGCACTGATGTTTTTACTATCATTTTATATTTTGTGGTGTAACCGACAACAATTCAAATTAGCGATACCTTCAAAAAATCATTATGAGGGAGAACGTTTGGATGTTAAAACGATTGGGCAAGACAGCTATAAAAATTTAAAAACGCTCTTTAAATACAAACAAATTTTTCATTTTGCGATGATTTTTGCATTGATGAATTTAATCAGTTCTGCGCAAGAAGGTTTGTTACTCCTTTCATATTCGGAAAATGAGGCGCTGTTATTTTTTAACTTCACTTTTACATTAACGCTGTATACGACTTCTGAAGCGTTAGGCATGATTGTAGGTTCAATGTTTCCTTTTAAGGCGTTAAGGAAGACATCGATTGAAGCGAATCTGATTTTTGAAATTGCGTTGACTGTATTGATTATTTTTAATTTACTGTTGATTGAAGAGCGCTATTCATTACTCATATTACTGTTTTTATCAGGTTATTTTATGGGGATTTCTAACCCTAGAATTGATGCTTTTATTATGCAAACGTTACCTGACAAAGTACTCTCGTCAGTGACAAGCATTTTTTATACAATTGTACAGCTCACAATCCCGATAGGCACTTTTGTCTTTCTCACACTGTCCAATGTTTTTTCAATCAAGCTTGCATGGTTGATGTTGTCCGTAGTTGGCGTGGGGCTACTCATTTACGCCTTTATGTTAGCTCGTCAATATCATACACAACCAGAAAAGCATAGTGAGGGGTGAGAGTGATGGGACATATTCGAATTAAAAATTTATCTTTTAAGTATACAGATGCTATTTTCACAGATCTCAATTTAAACATCGATGACAGTTGGAAATTAGGACTCATTGGACGTAATGGTCGAGGCAAAACGACATTTTTGAAATTGTTATTAAACCAACTCGAATATGAAGGACAAATCGATACATCAGTGACTTTTAAATATTTTCCGGCATATCCAGAGCATCAACAATATGGGACTGTGGAGGAGATGTTGCTTGAACGGAATCCAACAATAGAACCTTGGCGTATTTATAAAGAGTTTTCGTTAATCGGTTTGGATACGGCACTGTTGTATCGTGATTTTGATACGTTAAGCGGTGGTGAGCAAGTGCGCGTGTTGCTTGTAGAGTTGTTTTTAGAAGACCATAGCTTTGCGCTGATTGATGAGCCGACGAATAATTTAGATATTGAAGGCCGAAAAGTGGTTCAGCGGTATTTGGATAAAAAGAAAGGTTACATTCTCGTTAGTCACGATCGTCAATTTTTGGACCACACCGTAGAATATATTTTAGCGATTAACAAAAATAATATCGAGTTGATTAAAGGCAATCTTAAAACTTGGGAAACTGAAAAAGCGCATGCAGATCAACTGACACAAGAGAAAAACGACACTTTGAAGAAGGAAATTAAAAGATTAGATCAAGTGTCGAAAAGTTTGAAATCTTGGGGTGCATCGAGAGAAAATAGTTCCAAAGATTCATTTGATAAGGCACGTGCAGCGAAACTGATGAAGCGCTCTAAAGCTGTAGTAAAAAGGAATGAAAAGAAAATTGAGGAAAAGCAAGCCTTAATTGATAATGTCGAAAAAATAGAAACGATTCAATTAGATGTCGATATCGTTAGAAAACAGGTGTTATCACTCAGAAATTTTTCAATATTAATGGATGGCAAACCATTATTTAAACCGATCACTGTAACGTTGTTGCCATCAGAGATATTATTTATTATAGGTGAAAATGGCGTGGGGAAATCAACGTTATTCAATTTTATACAACATCCGGAACAGTACGATATTGTTGGAGAATATGAGACTCATTTACCTGAAAAGACGTCGGTGGTCGATCAAAAATATGTGTATCAAGATGACTACAATCAATGGTTTCAACATTTGCCACAACCCCAAAAGGAGAAATTTCTACATTTACTTTATCAATTAGGGGTCGATAAGAAAAAATTCACGGCAAGACAAACGGAAGGCTGGAGTGATGGCGAAAAGAAAAAAGTGTTGATCGCCCATTCGCTAATTCAGCAAAACAGTTTGTTGATGTGGGATGAAGTGACTAATTATTTAGACTTTTATGTTGTGGACCAACTGATTGATATGTTGGCAAACGCACGACCGACCATGATTGCGATTGATCATAATGCACATTTTGTGGAAACACTCGCTTCTAAAACGGTTCAATTGGTGCGTGATGAAGGGATTGGAATATAGAAATTTTTAGCCTCAATCCATTCATAGATTGATGACATATTAATGATTTTAAAGCAGGTAGTAAATGACTCAATATATTCAAATTTTATCAAGTTGGAATCATGAAAAAGAATGAAAAACTTGTTATAATCAATTTATAAAATAAAGTAAGCGCGTTTGTTGGTACAATATGAGTACGTGGACGTCTTTTTTTGATCAACAAATGTTGCGACACTGGCGTTCACGATATAGAAAGAAGGTCAAACATGCCAAAACTGATTTTATGTAGACACGGACAAAGCGTCTGGAATGCTGAAAACTTATTTACAGGATGGGCAGACGTCGATTTATCTGAACAAGGTCACAACGAGGCAATCACTTCAGGAAAAAAATTGAAAGAACAAGAAATTCATATTGATATTGCATTTACCTCATTATTGAAGCGTGCGATTAAGACCACGTTTCATTTATTAAATGAGTCTGATCAACTCTATGTACCCGTTGTCAAATCATGGCGTTTGAACGAACGTCATTACGGCGGTTTACAAGGATTAAATAAAGATGAAGCACGTCAGCAATTTGGCGAAGAACAAGTCCATATTTGGAGACGCTCTTACGATACACCGCCTCCAGCACAAGATGAAGCACAACGCAAGAGTTACTTGAAAGATCGCAAATACGAATTATTAGATAGACGTGTGATGCCTGAATCTGAAAGTTTGAAAGATACTCTAGTACGTGTCATCCCATATTGGAACGATCAAATTTCTCAAGAACTATTAGCCGGTAAAACAGTACTTGTCGCTGCACATGGGAACTCTTTACGTGCTTTGATTAAGTATTTAGAAGGCGTATCAGATGAAGCTATCGTCGGCTATGAAATTAAAACAGGCGCACCACTGATTTACGAACTGTCAGATGATTTAAAAGTCATTGATAAATATTATTTATAAAAACTGTATTATTTTAAAGGCTGGGCATATCACGATGACCCGGCCTTTTCATATGGAAAGGCACGAATCTTTGTCAGTTATCATTGCATTGAATTTGGTATGATGAGTTGGCACAGCATATGAATTATAATCATACTAAGGAGACACAAAAAAATAAGTTCACATATGTGGAAAGCGAGCGCTATGTTAAAATAAAGCAAAACTGTAAAAGTAGTGTGATGGAGTTTGGAATTATTAAAGCGACTTGAAACATATGCAGCAGAGAGGCCGGAACATATTGCGATATGGATGGACGATGTGACGCTCACCTATGAAACATTATGGCAACATGTGCAAAAGGAAAGTGAAATGTTACCCACAAATATGGCGTATCAAAATGTCATGTTGACCCATACTCAAACGGCGAGCTTTATCGTGGCATATTTAGCGGTCCTCGTACGTCAAGGTGTGCCGTGTGTACTCGGGCCACAATGGTCAACGGAACAACGGGATGCGCTCATTAAGTTACACCGTGTGCCTTATGTATGGGGGGATGAAGGGTTGAGGTCTACTTCATATGAACCCTCACATAAAGCGCCAACGATTCCGCACTTATTACATATTGGATTTACGTCAGGCACGACAGGTTTACCGAAAGGCTTTATGAGAGATTTACCATCATGGATTGCTTCATTTAAGGTGAATGATACGTTGCTAGATGCCTCTACACAGACGTATATGGCGCTCGGTCCGTATGCCCATTCGTTAACGTTGTATGTAATGATTTATGCATTATGGCATGGCAAAACGTTTATCGGGCAAGATCGCTATCATATGGCAAAAGGTTTGTCTTATATTGCAGAACTACAACAAACGTGCGCATTATTTCTCGTGCCTACAATGGTGTACGATGGTATCCATTTAGGACAACATTCACAGTGGGTGCGTCATATTTTTATTTCAGGGGACAAGTTATCATCAAGTCGTCACATACAACTTAAAACAGTGTTTCCAGAAAGTAAGATTGATGAGTTTTTTGGCACTTCGGAAGCGAGCTTTATTAGTGTCAATCGTAATCAAACTGCACCACTCGATTCTGTGGGGCGCTTATTTCCAAATGTGACGGTGACTTTGAGAGAGCAAGACGATGCTGGTATAGGACAATTGTTTGTGAAAAGCCCGATGACATTTTCAGGTTATCTCGGTGAGGACGCCATTGATGAATGGATAGCGACAGGCGATTTTGCCCGTATCGAGAAGGATGTGTTGTATTTACAAGGGCGTGTACAAGACCGTCTCATTATTGGTGGGAAGAATGTGTATCCTGCCGTGATTGAACAACACCTCAAGCAATGGCCCGAAATTGTAGATGCGGTCATCGTACGACGTCCACACGACAAGCTAGGTGAGTTAGCGATTGCCCTTTATATTGGTCCGGAGCAGTTGGATGTTCAAGCGGTTCGGAACTGGCTGTTATCACGTGTATCGAGATATGAAATACCTTCAAAATTCATTCGCGTCGCATCATTGCCATATACTGCGAGTGGGAAAGTTTCAAGAAAAATGGCACAAACTTGCTATGAAAGGGGCGATTTTCAATGACGAAAGCAGTCATTGTTGCAGCAAAACGGACGCCAATTGGAGTGTCTGGTGGCCAACTTCAAAAATGGGAGCCTGAACATTTACTGAAACCCTTATTCGAACATTTTGAAGCGACATTGCCTTGCGCGCTCAATGATTTGGATGATGTCATTCTCGGAAATATTGTCGGTAAAGGGGGCAATATTGCGCGAAAAAGTTTGCTAGAGGCAGGGATAGATGTGTCTGTCCCAGGGCTCACGATTGATCGTCAGTGTGGTTCGGGTCTTGAAGCGATTCATTTGGCGAGTCGATTCGTTGAAAGTGGTGCGGGAGACTTTTATATTGCAGGGGGTGTCGAAAGTACGAGTCGTGCGCCTTGGAAAATGGAAAAGCCGACATCATTGTACCCAACAACACCTCCGACATTTTATGACCGAGCCCCATTTGCGCCAGCAGGTCAAGATCCGAGTATGATTGAAGCGGCAGACAACGTGGCAGAACAGTATGGTGTGTCACGTGAAGACCAAGATCGTTTTGCAGTTCAAAGTCATCAACGTGCGAGTGAAGCGATTGCGACCGGTGTGATGTCAGCTGAAATATTGCCATTAATGGTGAAAGGTCAGCAGATGACAGAAGATGAAAGCGTCAAACCGCAGATTCAGTATGAGCGGATTGCACGATTAAAGCCATTACGTGAAGGTGGGACAGTGACGGTCGGTAATTGTTGTCTCAAACACGACGGCGCTTGTTTAGTTGTGGTCATGTCTGAACAAAAAGCACGCGAACTTGGTATGTCGGAAGGTCTGATGTTTGTGGATTATGCGATTGAAGGAGTGGATCCGCATGTATTAGGTATCGGTCCTGTACCTGCAGTACATCGCATTTTAGAACGACAACAACTGACCATAGACCAAATTGATGCCGTAGAATTGAATGAAGCATTTAGTGCGCAAGTGTTAGCGTCTGCACGTGCGTTGAACATTCAAGAGACACAATTGAATCGTTACGGTGGTGCGATTGCGATCGGCCATCCGTATAGTGCGAGTGGTGCGATTTTAGTGACACGGCTGTTTTATATGAAAGAAGTACAAAACATGATTGCGACAATGGGCATTGGAGGAGGCATGGGGAATGCAGCACTATTTGAACGTTGGCGACCGTGAAGTCAAAGGTTACTGTTTTGACGAAAAAGAAGTGCATCGTTATCAGCAATTTTTTAATATGCCACAGACGACCACCGTCCCTTTATTGATGACTGCACGGGTATGGTCACTTTTTTCGTTATTTCGATCGTTTAAAGAGACGGCAATTCAACTTGTAGCTACAGAAATTGAAGCACATCATCCTTTAAAAGTAGGGGCGCGTTATCACGTGACGATGGCAGTGTTAAAAGTCCGACAAATCAAATCATTTCAACGTTATCAAATGGCATTATCATTCGAGCAAGACGAAAGATGTCATTGTCGAATCATCCAAACTTTTGTTAATCGGAGGGACACCTAATGCAATTTTCATCCGCAGAGGTCCAAACTTATCTCGCGCTTGTTCATGATACGAATCCGATTCATACCGAGATTGTTCCAGGTCAACTCGTCGTGCAACGGATATGTGTCGAAGCGGCAGTTGAACCTATCGCCGTACGTTATAAAAATCCAATTGTTGTCGATGAACAGATTACTTGGCATGACCACGACCACATGCAAATCAAAGTGATAGGGGCTGACGAGCAGTTGAAACTCGTGATAGATGTGGGTGAAGTGTAGCGTACTTTGCAATAGATCGTGTGTATCGTGAAGTTATACCAATGAATAAAAATAGCGATGAACCGTGTTAGTGTTATAGAAGCGGTTTCATCGCTTTTTGAATGCCTATTCTTATGTGACTTCTGTTACTTTTTCGTTCTTGATCTGCTAAGTTTTTATTGTAATGAGGGTTTGACCTCTTTTATAGGAAGAAGAATGAAAATTTTGTAAAAAGTAAGTAGTCGAAAGAAGTGTTTGTGGGTAAACAAACTACTTTCGTAAAGGAAAACTATTAGTAGTAGAGATACCCCACATGGATGAAAGACTTGAACATTTTAAAGAAAAATCGAAATATTCTGCTTATTACAATTTGAAGATGTGGTAATATATGAATAAGGGTAGATACACTTTTTGGGAGGTGATTCATATGATTACACTTTTAGATTTACAACGCCTACAAATTAAATCGGAGACGTTTGACTATTTTGAGGCTAGTTGTACCTCATGCGGAGCTTCATCGTGCAATGGACCAGATCCAATTCATTAATGGTATTTATAAAGAGAAGAACTACATGAACAAACGGGCAGAGTTGTAACTAAAAATCTAGTGTATTAGCTAAATGTTGTACTCTATGTGAAATGTCATGTGTAGGACCAATCTAATTTATCTGGATAAAATAGATTTGTATTTGCTGTCATTAATAATTAATTAAGCGATAAAAGGTTCTAAAGCTTTTGTCGCTTTATTTTATAGGTGATGAAGATGAAAATTAAATTACTAAAACCTAAACTATTTCTCATTTATGTTTTTATGTTGATTACGGCTTTGGATGGCTTGGTGATTCCAACTCTAGTGGCTGGTATCATTCGTTCAGTTGAAATTAAAAGTCTTTCCTCACTCATCCATTATTTTATTTTCGGTATTATCGGCTACTGTACGATTCGAACTGGCTTATATTTATGGAACTTGTATCAACAAAAGTATATTCTAGACTTCAATAATACATATAAAGGAAAAATGATTAGAAAATACTTTTCAGGAAACCATGCGTCTATGCGTGCCGATTTATTAAGTTTTATTATCAATGATTTCAAATTTCTTGAAACCAACTATATCAAATCTTTGTTTTTATTTATATACTGTGTCACTTTTTCTATCATCTCTGCAACGTATGTCCTTGTGATTGATTATCAACTCGGCTTATTATTTATACTGTTTTCTACTATCCCTGTCATTACGCCTAAGCTCTATAAAAATAAAATCAAACAGTCCACAGATACATGGTCTTCGGATTCTTCTCAATTTGTAGATCGTCTCAATGAGTATTTTAGTGCGTTGACAACGATAAGATTATTTAATAAGCAGTCTTTCTTCCAGTCTACTTTAACAAATCGATTAAACCACCTAGAAGAAAGCAACTATACCGTGCAAAAAAACCTTTATCAGTCGAATTGGGTCACGCACTTATTATCTGGTGTGAGTTCGTTTGTTCCTTTATTTATCGGGGGACTTTTTGTGGTTCAAGATCACCTTTCTTTGGCTGCTTTAATGGCAGTTTATTTGGCGAGTGATCGCATCGTGACCCCTGCTGTTAATGCAATAGATTATTATAATAAATTGCGGTCCTCAAATACGATTGTTCGTAAATATGATGATTTTATCGCTTCATTAACTCATGAGGATAGTGACGCGCAAGACCTTTCACATAGGCTGGCCTCGACGCTCCTTCCTGTAAAGTTTGAGGACATCTTACATCAATATGGTGACCGCATCATATTTGATCATGTAAATTTAACAATCAGTCAAGGAGATCATATCTTATTAAAAGGGCCTTCAGGAAGTGGCAAGTCTACATTTTTCAAACTGCTATTATTACTTGAGCGACCTCAAAAAGGACAATTGCTTTTTAATAATATCGATTCACATCAAATGCGTTTTACTGACTTGGTTCATCATGTTCATTATTTCGAACAGGCTCCATTTATCTTTAATGACTCATTGATGTTCAACATCACATTAGGCGAATCGTTTAATGATGATCAACTCAAAACTGTAATTGAACAATGTCATTTAAGCGATTTCGTTCAGACACATGGATTAGACTATCATGCAGGCGTAAATGGAGATCGTCTGTCAGGTGGTCAAAAGATGAGAATTGCATTGGCACGTATTATGATTAGAAAGCCAAAGTTTGTGCTACTCGATGAATTCTCTGCTGGCTTAGATAAAGAAAATGCAGATTTTATAAGAGGTATCATACACCAACAAATTGAAACAGTAATTGAAATTACCCATGATGAAAGTATTGAGTCAAATTATTACAATAAGACTTACCACATCAAGAATGAAAAAGTAACAGAGGTGAATTAAATGCAAGATCCTAAATATTCAAATCACTTTAGATTCAGTTCTAATGATACATTTTTTTATAAGAAAAGAAATATTGATGATGATTATTTATTTTATGACTCTATGGATTTAAAAAATAAGCATAATGTGTATCACAAAGACCCATGGACTTATATATATTATACTTCTACCTTTCATACATCTATATGGAAGTTACATATATCAGCAACTGTTAAAAATCAACAAACAGTTTTGAAAATTGTAGCAAAGTATTGTGATAAAAATAAATTGAATTTTAAATTTAATTCTACATTTAATTTTTTTGTGTTAATGAATAGTAAGGAAATTTCTAGAGTTTCTGCAGGTAAATTTATAACAGTGTATATTGAAGCATTGGGAGATTTAGAAATTCATTTGAAGGAACTATCTAAGTGTCTAGATAATTTTGAGGGACCATATATTTTGACAGATTTACATTATAAAAATAACATTTATTTAAGATATGGAGAATACTATCCTATTACTCTGATGAATGAAAAAGGAGTTTTTGAAAATTTTATAGTAAAAAATAAAGAATCTTTAATCAAAGATGAGAGAAAACCTTTTTATCAAGACTATGACTTTATACAAAAACCTAAATTTTTAGATTACTTAGATGAAGATACCATATCAATTTTGCTATCTAAGTATAGTATTAATGATGTACTATATTTTTCAAGTGGTGGTGGGGTTTATATAGGCTATTCTAAAGATAAAGGTACTAAGGTTGTGATTAAAGAAGCTCGTAACTACACAGGGCTAGATTATAATTTGGTATACTTTTCTGAAAGATTAAAAAATGAACATAATTTACTTTTGAAACTATCCTATACAAAAAATGTTCCGGAAGTTTATGGAATACTTGAGGACAATGGCAACACATATTTGATAGAAGAGTATATTAATGGCGTAACTTTAAAAGAATACATTTTAAAATATAATCCTTTAATGCGGCCAAAAAGCGATAAAAGAATAAATAAGAGCTATTTTAAAAATATGTTTGAAATTATGATACAAATAAAGTCTATAATTCAAAAGCTTCATACAAAACATATAGTAATTGGTGACTTATCGTTTAATAACTTTATAATTAATGAAAAAACATTAGAAGTTAAAATGATAGACTTAGAAACATGTACAGAGTTATCTGATTTTAAAGAGGGCCATAAGATGATGATAACGCCAGGTTTTAATAACACATCAAAGAATCCCTTAGAAAATGATAGAAACAAATTTGATACATTAATTGTAACGTCAATTTTTCCGTTGAATAATATAATGCATTATTTCGATGAAAAATATTGTGAAATATTAGACCTTTTTAGACTGATAACAGGTGATTTTCCACATGTACAAAGAATTATCAATCTATCTTTTGGTGGTATTAGAAGTGCAAGAAAAGAAAATTCAAAAGAATCATTATATAGTTATATTAATTTGATTTCTAATAGTATAATGGCGGAATTCTCAAATGAAGAAGAAGTGTTTTTTCCAGCTGATCCTCATGTATATAATACAAATAAATATAGTGTATCACATGGACTGTTCGGAATTTTATATTCTTTATATAAAACAAATAAAGAAAACATAATATATATTAGTAAAATAATTAACGATAAAATAATACATGGATTATTTAAAGATGATAATATACCTAAAGGTGTTTTTATGGGATTTTCTGGTATATGTTGGGTTTTATTTGAATTGGGTTATAAAGAACTCGGCAAACAATTATTTGAAGAAAAAGTACTTTATAAAATATCTAAAGACAACGGTATGTTTTATGGAAATGCAGGAATATTAATGACTAGTATAAAAATATATGTAGAAACACAAGATAAAAAATATTTAGAGTATGCAAAATATTTAGCTTCTTATATGATGCAAGATGTGAACTTCAACAAGTTGCTTACAGGCTATGGAGAAGGCGTATCTGGTATTTCTTTATCTTTAATTTACTACTATAAAATAACAATGGATATTGAGGTGCTAAATACTGCAATAAAATATTTTGATATAGAGTATAGTAATATGATAAGAGATGAAGATTATTTAGGAATAAAAAGAAATTTTGAGAAAAATGGTAGAATCGTTAATTCTCCATATTTATATGATGGCATAGCTGGAGTGGGTAGTGTTGCTATTCGATTATTTTTAGTAACAAAAGATAAAAAGTATTTGGAAATAATTAAAAAAATTGTACTTTCCTGTGACTATAAAATTACTTTATTTTCTGGATATATGAGAGGGATGGCTGGCATAATAAGCTTTTTAACAGATGTAGTAAAGTATATAAATGACGAAAATTTAATACTAAAAGCAAGAGAAATAGTCTCTCAATTTGAAACTTGTATGAAATTACATATAATAAATAAGGGTGAATACAAACATTTTCTTGGAGAACAATTATATAAAGCGTCTTGTGATTATTCAACAGGAGGCGCAGGGATTATATTACAACTATATTATAATCAAAATCACAAAAGCATGAATAACCCTAATTTTTTCTTAGACGAACTTATCGACATTTAATATTATAATAAATTCAAAACAGAAACTTTTATAATTAAATATAAAAGTTTCTGTTTTTAAATTGTATATAATTAAATTAAAATATTTATTGTGTTCAATTATATGGTTGTCGGATTTGCAGGTTTAATAGTTTATATAATTTATTTTTATCATAAAACATGAAGAAATAGAAAGTACAATACATCAAGGTTTGAACCATGTTTATGATGATAATGTTTTTAAATATTACGCATGAATACGAGTGTGAAGAAAATTAAATTTCTGTCACTTCAACTTCAATTTGTTCAATACGGTTTGCTGCACCGTGATCGACAGGGCCAACAAAATCGTTCATCTTCCAACCGTTTTTAATGGCAGAAGCTACGAACGCTTTCGCATTAATCACGGCTTCTTTTGGTGTTTGACCATTCGCTAAGTTGGCTGTTGTCGCTGCCGCAAATGTACAGCCTGCCCCGTGGTTATAGCTTTGTTGGAACATATCCGTTGTTAATTGATAGAATTTGTCGCCATCATAGTATAAGTCGTATGATTTATCTTGATCTAACGCTTTACCACCTTTAATCACCACGTGTTGTGCACCTTGCTCGTGGATGATTTTCGCTGCTTTTTTCATATCTTCAATCGATTTTAACGTACCCAAGCCTGATAATTGACCTGCTTCAAAAAGGTTTGGTGTCGCAACAGTTGCTTTTGGTAATAAATACTTAATCATCTCTTCAGTATTTCCCGGGTTAAGGACTTCGTTTTCACCTTTACACACCATGACAGGATCTACTACGAAATTTTGTGCGCCTGATTCTGTGTATGCTTCTCCAGCACGTTGAATGATTTCTTCGCTACCGAGCATACCTGTTTTGACTGCGTCCGGTCCTACGCTAATAACTGTTTCAAGTTGCTTGTTGAACACATCAAATGGGATAGGGCTGACATCGTGTGACCAAGTTTCTTTATCCATTGTGACAATTGCCGCAAGTGCGACCATGCCGTATGTGTCTAACTCTTGAAATGTTTTTAAGTCGGCTTGCATCCCCGCGCCTGCACTTGTGTCTGATCCTGCAATCGTTAATACTTTTTTCAAAGCCATCGTTCATTCACTCCTCCTATTGTACATCTGTTACATCATTCCATGTTAGGGTGGTAACTGCTGTACGTTACAATATGCTTATGTTCCCTATTTTATCATGCGTGTTGAACTGCTGCTATAGAAATGTTTATTGAATGAAAGCGGTGAGTCAGGCGAAATTATGTTAAAATGTGGCTGAGGTGAAGAAGATGGATTGGTCAACAATATTTCATGAAATTAAAGAAAAACATGATTTTAAAGCGATGCATGATTTTTTAGAAAAAGAATATACGACGCAAATTGTTTATCCTGAACGTAAGAATATTTATCAAGCTTTTGACCTCACGCCATTCGAAAACGTCAAAGTAGTGATATTAGGACAAGATCCCTATCATGGCCCGAATCAAGCGCATGGCTTAGCATTTTCAGTACAGCCGGGTGCGAAATTTCCACCTTCATTGCGCAATATGTATCAAGAACTCGCTGACGATATTGGTTGTCAACGGACTTCGCCACATTTACAAGATTGGGCGAGAGAAGGTGTGCTGTTATTGAATACGGTGCTGACAGTACGCCAAGGTCAGGCGCATTCACATAAAGATATTGGCTGGGAAACATTTACGAATGAAATTATCCAAGCGATATCTGACCATAAAAAAGGTGTCGTCTTTGTATTGTGGGGAAGACCGGCACAACAAAAAGAACGATTGATTGATACATCACGCCATTATGTCATTAAATCTCCACACCCAAGTCCATTGTCGGCACATAGAGGCTTTTTTGGTTCTAAACCGTATTCCAAGACGAATGCCTATCTTGCAGCACAAGGTTTAGCGCCGATCCATTGGTGTGAACAAAAGGAGGAAGCGCATGAATAAAGACAAACTGATTCAACTGTTGGAACACGAATTGGTTCAAGCAGACGCCGCGACGACTGATGCAGCATTTGAAAAACATATGTATGCCATTCATGCTTTAACGGCTCTGTATACGGGGCAAGAGACAAGTGCACTATCACGATCATCTTCAGCCGACACACCGAAAAAGCAAGCGTCGACACAAGTGACAGATGAAGAGATGAGGCTGATGGGCGGTAAAGTATCATCTTCCAATGCTACAGCGCAAACGACATCTGATCAACGTATGGTAACGGATGATGAAATAGGAAATGGTGCTTCAATTTTTGATTTTTAATGGTAACTTTGATGAGGAGGGAAAGTTGTGAAAGTATTTATTATTTTAGGAGCATTGAACGCTTTAATGGCAGTCGGTACAGGGGCTTTCGGTGCGCATGCATTAGACGGAAAATTATCAGAACATTATATGTCAGTATGGGAAAAAGCGACAACATACCAAATGTATCACGGGTTAGGTCTTGTGTTAATCGGTATTATCGGTGGTGCATTTCATCTTAACGTCGGCTGGGCAGGTTGGCTCATGTTTTTAGGTATCGTGTTCTTTAGCGGTTCACTGTATATTTTATCTTTAACACAAGTGAGCGTTCTTGGAGCCATTACCCCAATTGGCGGTATCTTGTTTGTCATTAGCTGGCTCATGCTTGCCATCGCAGCATTTAAATTATAAGTTCATTCGAATCAAGTTGGAAAAGGCAGGCAAACGTCTGTCTTTTTTGATGGCAAAAATAGTTCGTACTCAATCAAGGCTACTTTATCCATTGTTTCAAAGTCATTGATGCGTATAAAATCAAAGAGACTAGGAAAACTCAATTTCCTAGCCTCTAACTATGTCTTATATGAAAAAGAATGATTTTGAAATAATGAGTGAACGTATCTTGATTTGTTACAAAATGTTTGATGTTATTGATTTTATGAAATATGAGTCATTGGATTAATTTTTTTGTTGGTAACACAAGAATGCCAAAATCGATGAGACTCCTGAGGGAAAAGTAAAAAACAATATCACGTCTAATCACTTTAATAGTGGTTACTGTTTATCGCAGTAGCTGTCTGACTTCTCAATACTCAAGCTTTTGAGAAGTCTAGTCAGCCTTGCGGGGGCAGTACTACGAAATCTTTGTTGCACATGAGATTTCTGTACTGTGCCCAAAATCCAGTTCGGCTTCCATCAAATATACACTTCAATCTAGCCGAATTGAGTTGAAGGTTCAGCCCTAAGAACGCGAATCCATGGAGGCAATCGTAACACTCAAAAGGACAAGTCTCCTGGAAGCGCAAGTCCTCAATCAAAATCATATCAATACAAAATGGAGTATTTTCATACCCGCACTCCTAACATTTCAAAAGCCATTATTCCTCTATCATTTTTTCAACATCACGTTTTCTTGTATCCAAAATCAATTGTGTCAACTCATCTTTATCCATACGACGTAATTTTGGAAAACGAATAAAGAAGAACACCAATCCGAGAATCGTCCAACCACCTAACGCAATATATGATGGCATAGATAACGACGCCGGTGAAAATGGTAACAATAATAACAGTAAAAAGATAAAGGCAAAAATTGAGCCGATAATCGCAAAGACTTTATATACCGGTCCGTATGTTTGACTATTTTTATTAAAGCTAAACAATTTCGCTGCTGCAAGACATGTCACAAGGTAAGCGATAGACACTCCTGTAGATGACATATCGACAATCCATGTTAACGCGGTACGGCCTAACCATGGCGCAATCAATGTAAGCGCAACCAAGAATATAATCGCAACGTATGGTGTTTTATATCTTTTGTGTAATTTACTAAATAACGACGGCATAATGCCTGAGCGACCCATTGAGAATAACAGACGGCTTGAGCTTAATAAAAAGCCGTTTAAACCTGTGAAAATCCCCATGATGATTGCAATACTAAGTACGCCAAGTCCAATCGTACCGAATGCTTCTCGCGTTACAGAACCTGTCAACCATAAGTCGCTACTGCCACCAGACAACCAACCTGTATATAAAATCATCATTATATATGTCATGCTCGCTGCAAGTAAACTATAAACGATTAATTTAAATGTTTTATTCGGTGAGAAATCAAATTCTTCTGCAGTTTGTGGGATATTATCGAAACCGACATAGGCCCACGGTGCGACAGCGACAATCATAATAATCGCTTGGAACCAACCATAATGTGTCCCGTTATATGGTTTTAAATTTTCTAATGAATAGTTTGAACCGAAGAATGATCCGATAAAGAGTAGGACGACGACAACGACCATCGCGACACAGAAATAATACTGCAATGAACCTGAAACGCTTGCTCCTTTAATCGCAATCAACATAAAAACGAGTAAAAGGATAGATGCAATTAAAATTTCAGTAATGTAGACATCCCAACCTGCAATCGTATAAAGTTTGCCAAATTCAATCACATCTGGCAGTAAAAACTTGATTAATAAACTGAAAGCTGTCGCATTTAACGCTACGACACATATGTATCCAAACGTCAAAAACCATGCTGAGAAAAAGCTGACATAACGTCCGAATCCTAAAAAGCTAAATGCAAAGCCGCCACCTGATACAGGAAAGCGTTCAACTAGTGCACCGTAACTTACCGCGATGACAATCATTAATAAGGCACCGATAAAAATACCGATTGATGCGGCAATAGGTCCGGATGATTGAATCCAGTCACCTGGTAAGATGAACGAACCCCAACCGATACATGAACCATAAGCAATGGCCCAAACAAATTTTTCTGAAAGGTTTTGTTGGAGGTCACCACGATCAGGTTTTTGATTCTTTTTTTTCATTATTTTTTCACCCCTGAATATTCTTATACCCCTGTTTTATTTTTTTATAACAACGAATTTCGACTGTTGGAAAATAAATGATAACCTAAAAATTGAAAAATTGCATTAAAAAATGCGTTTTATAGATTGTGATTGATGTGAGTGCTTGTGAAATACAGTTTGAAGACATATTGTTTTAATTGTTATATTTGTGTATAATAATCAGAAAAATAAAAATAAGGGGTGAGTGGGATGCAACATTTTAGGCTCGCTGTGAATGACGACATTGATTTTGTTTACCCAACGTTGACATATGCACCAAAACTTTATGAAGTCGTTGAGCAAAATCGAGACCATCTCAAAATATTTTTACCATGGGCTGAAACGATGTCCTCTGTGGAAGAAGAAGCGGCATTTATGCAACAAACTTTAAGCTTAGTTGCAGAGGGGAAAGCGCTATTTTTCTTGATTTATAAACAAGATCAACTCATTGGGACAATTGATTTGCATGCTTGGAATGAAAAAATACGTAAGGCAGAAGTCGGTTACTGGCTTGCGAAAAGTGAAAATGGTCAAGGGATAACGACAGCTGCAGTACGCAAATTATGCGATATTGCATTTACGGATTATGACCTCAATAAATTAGAATTGCGTGCGAATGTACTTAATATTGGTAGTAATCGTGTTGCAGAAAAAGCGGGGTTTCGTTTCGTTGGCGTCAAACATGAAGATGAAATAGATGAAGGGCATTATGTAAGTCTAAATTATTATGAATGCTTGAAGCGTGATTTTTATCTTGAGGCAACCGACTAAAAACATGTGTCAATCTTACATCTTTTGTGAGACAATTCATAAAAAATTAATAAATTTTTAATCATTGTATCCCAAAATGATTCAAAACATGGTACAGTAGGAATAAGCAAAAGATATGATAGTAAACATATCATTTTGTGTTTTTCATTTTCAAAAAGTTCTCCAATAAAAGGGCCTGTTCACATTGATAGCGTAGCGACTATGAATGATCGAACAGGCCTGTTTAACATTTGAGCTTATTTTGCTGACAATGTTTTAACTCCGAAGTATGTGATTTTCCGCCACACCCATTCGATTGGACCTTGTGTGAATTGACGTTGATAGACATAACAAACAACGACTTGCACGAAGAAGAGTGCGAGCGCAAAAAGATAAGTTTGATAAAGGGACAAATGGTTATAAAAGCCAAGACCGAAACCTGCAAAAAAGAACACACAGACAAGCGTTTGAGATAAATACACGGATAAACTCATTTTTCCAGGGTAGCGAAACGGATCAAGTAACTTTTGAGCTGTTGGATATTGCATGATATGGAAAAAGAGAAGTACGATACCGACAGATAATAACGGACCGCCCACTGTAAAACTGAACATCATATAGCCAGGGTTCGTGATGACGTATGCACCTATGAATTTTACGAGAAGCCCGATAACGATAAAAAGACTGCCCCATTGTGTCGTACGTGTCGGATGTCGCTTGACCCACGTGACTAAATTGCCTTTCATCGCTGCCATCCCTAACAATAAATAAGGAAAAATATCGAGCCAATCAAGCGTCAGTGTTGTAGCAATGTTACCGAAGTTATCTTGTGCATTATAAAGGAAGAAGTCGGTATAATGCACACTTGTTTTAGCTTGTAACACGGCGTTCAATTCTGCCTGAGTCCCACCACTGAGCGGTAATTTCGCTTTTGTCATCCATCCCATGATGAGAAAGGGCAAGCCCCCAATGACCACTTTTATTGTAAACAAAATGATAGCGGCTTTTTTTAATATTTTAACAGAAACTTTTGTGCACCACATCGCGCCAAAGCCCATCACCGCATATGTAAATAGAATGTCTCCTGAATATAAGAAAAAGCCGTGGAGTAACCCGAGAAACGCCAAAAAAATAAGCCGTCGTATCATCACGGGTTTAAAAGCGATACCGCGTTGTTGTGTACTGTTATAAATGAGCATCAAACTGAATCCGAATAAGAATGAGAAAATCGGATAAAATGAATCGATGACGAGTAATGACACCACTCGAAACAAAAAGCCATTGACGCCTTGGAGTGCGACGTCTAAGCGGACATGCTCATAAGGAAAACTAAATACTAAAATATTCATGAGTAAAATACCAAACAAACTTATCCCACGCAACGCATCTAACTCAATGATACGTTGCTTTTTGGAGGTGGAAGCCATGATGCATAACCTCACTTTTCTTCTTTATTAAAGGTTCGACAAAGCTGTGTATCATGTAGGTCAAGTTGGATTGTATCACATGTGTGTCATGTCCGACAGTGAAACTATCTTCTCGTTTTAATAATGTTAGAATACAAAATTTGTGCCATATCGTTAGGGGATTCTTGGCAACCTTGCATGAGCCAACTGTAAATGAGCGCAAGTTCACCGCCAATCGTATAGTTGATAAAATATTTGGATTGTTGAAGTTGAGGCAGTTGATTTAATAACTTTTCATAAGCTTGACGCGTAAATTGTAAATATTGATGAATGGCTTTTAATTGCGGTTGTGTCACGATAATGGTCGTGAAAAAGGTTTGGTGGCGTTTCATATATTTAAACAGTAGACGAAATGTTTTGATGATACGCGTTTTCACCTCTTCTAACGGGTAAGAATCAATCACTTTTGACGTATACAAAATAAGCTTTTCATACTTTGCCATATGATACGTCGTCAAAACTTCAAACAATTGATATTTATCTTCAAATTGGGCGTAAAACGTTGAACGATGTACGCCACTCTCTGCACAAATCTGTTTAATCGTAATCTCATCAAGGGGTTCTGTTTTTAATAATTCAATCATTGCTTTCACAATACGACGTCTTGCTTTTGATTTTGTTTTGACCATATTATCACCAATGTTATTATAATATAATTTTCAATCCGACACATTTGAAATGATTGTCTGTATTTTTTCAGAGTGAATTGACTTATAATACAGGAGTTCAATTTATTGAGAAAGGGAGTAGAGAAAATGAAGAAACTAGTCATGATTAACATTGTTACGATTATTGTGTTAATTATCATTGGTGTTGTAGGATTTTATTTCTACAATCAATCAGTTAACTATATTAAAACAGATAACGCACAAGTAGATGGGGATCAAATTAAAATTGCAAGTCCAGCGTCAGGAAAAATTAGTAGCTTAGATGTACGTGAAGGCGACACATTGAAAAAAGGGGATACTGTAGCGAAAGTACAAGGTGCTAGTCAAGGTGAAGAACCACAAACGATGACTATTACGATGCCTAAAGCAGGGACTATCGCAAAATTAGATGGCCAAGAAGACGGTATCGCGCAAGCAGGTCAACCGATTGCTTATGCTTATGACCTCGACGACTTATATATCACAGCAAATATTGACGAAACAGAAGTAAAAGACGTTCAAAACGGCCAAGATGTAGATGTTACGATTGACGGTCAAGACGCAAAAGTGAAAGGTAAAGTCGATCAAATCGGTCATGCGACTGCCTCAAGCTTTTCATTAATGCCATCATCGAATAGTGACGGCAACTATACAAAGGTGACACAAGTGGTGCCTGTTAAAATCAAATTAAACAGCCAACCTTCTAACGGTGTTGTTCCAGGCATGAACGCTGAAGTAAGTATTCACAAAAATTAAGAGAGGGGGTCATCACATGTTTATGATGATTTACACCATAATTGCTCTTATTGTGATTATCATACTGAACTGGACGATCATTCGAGGAAGAAAAAGAAAATCACTTTCTCAACAACATCGTGACGTCGCTTCAGACGCAATGCAACCTGAACGTGATGTACATCCAACAACGCATACTTTTCGTTTAGATGAAGATGATCAGTATTCAGCAGCAGATTCAACACGTCAAGATGAAAGTGAAGATGACGCATCTACTGCAACATCGGCAGAAAAAGAGGCATCTCAACAAAAAACGACAGCGGGCCAAGACAGAGCTGAACGTCAACCGGTCAATGAAAAAGTAGCGGATGCCACACAAAGTTATGTCTTTAAAAAGGGTGTCACACGTGGCAAAATTTTAGTCGCGATGATTTTCGGGATGTTCATCTCTATTTTGAACCAAACATTGTTAAACACGGCATTACCTCGAATCAACACAGACTTTAATATTTCTGCTTCAACAGGACAATGGTTGATGACAGGCTTTATGTTAGTGAACGGGATTTTGATTCCAATTAGTGCATTCTTATTTAATAAATATTCATATCGCCGCTTATTCTTAACTGCGATGCTCATATTTACGATAGGCTCACTCGTCTGTGGTTTCGCTTGGAGCTTTCCGATTATGATGGTCGGTCGTGTACTTCAAGCGATGGGTGCTGGAGTGTTAATGCCATTAGGTACGAATGTATTTATGACAATCTTCCCACCTGAAAAACGTGGTATGGCCATGGGAACAATGGGGATTGCGATGATTTTAGCACCAGCCATTGGACCTACACTGTCAGGTTATATTATCGAAAACTATGACTGGCATACGATGTTCTTTGGTATGTTTATCGTCGGGATTATTTCACTCACGCTTGCATTTGTTTGGTTTGGAATTTATCAAAAAACAACGAATCCAAAAGCAGATATTCCGGGTATCATTTTCAGTACAATTGGTTTCGGTGCATTGTTATACGGCTTTAGTGAAGCGGGTAACGATGGCTGGACTTCAACAAAAATTGTCATTATGTTTATTATCGGAATCAGCTTTACGGTTGCGTTTGTTGTCCGTGAAATGACGATGAAAGCGCCGATGCTTGATTTTGAAGTGCTTAAATATTCAGGCTTTACGTTAACAGCAGTCATTAACATGATTCTCACAATGAGTCTTTTCGGTGGTATGATTTTACTACCATTATATTTACAAAGTTTAAGAGGTTTCTCAGCGCTAGACTCGGGGTTATTACTATTACCAGGTGCTTTAATTATGGGTGTGATGGGACCTATAGCTGGTAAATTACTCGATACAATCGGGATTAAACCAATTACGATTATTGGTTTAGCCATTACAACATATGGCACTTGGGAACTGACGCAACTGACTATGGATACACCATATCGCAGTATTTTAATGATTTATATTATCCGTTCGTTCGGTATGAGCTTTGTCATGATGCCGATTATGACAGCAGGTATGAACGCATTGCCGTCACGTTTAATCTCTCATGGTAACGCCTTAGTCAATACGATGAGACAATTAGCCGGCTCAATTGGTACGGCAATCTTAGTGACAGTGATGACGCAACAAACCGAATCACATTTGGCAACATTCCAACAAGATTTAGACCATACGGACCCAACGATTCAAGACAGCTTGCAAGCCTTGGCCCAACAACTCGGTGGTCAAGAGCAAGCGATGGGGGCTATTATTAAATTCGTAAATCAGCTAGCTTCTGTTGATGGGGTCAATAGTGCTTTCTGGGTAGCGACGGCTTTAAGTGGTTTAGCACTCATTTTAAGTTTCTTCTTAAAAGGCAAATCACATTACATTTCAAACGAATAGTCAATGAATGCGGGGATGGGCATAAAAATTTTTGATGCTATTGATGCAGTATTTTGTTTAACTAGCCCTCAACGATTTTTGGCTTTGATTGCCTTCATGGCTTCGCGTTCCTAAGGGCTGGTCCTTCAACTAAATTCGGCTTGATTGAAATGTACACTTGATCGATGCCGAATTGGATTTTCCGGACCAGCTGATCCCTCAGGAGTCTCAGCCTTCTGGGCAATCTTACATTAAATAAGGGTAACTGAGGGCGAGTTTATGAAATTAAAAATCAATAGCATTCATTTTTATGCCCATTCACCCTCAATTCTTGACTATTTTAAAATGTAAATGAATTATCATTCTATAATTAAATAGAGGCTGGAAAAGCTTATGTCCTAGTCCCACATGTCCATGAAGTACGGTGGTGAAGTGGGCAACGGAGACATTGACGTCGGGCATATGAAACGAGGGCTGATGAGATTGAACTAAGATCTTGTCGGTCCTCTTTTTCAAATGTCATAGCTGTTGGCAGGATGATGACACGGAAGTTATCGAAAGGGACATGATTCAAGTGGCTGTGCGTCTTTATTTGTGAAAGCGTTTGTTAAGTCGTATTTCTTTAAGCTTACAAAATTCTACATAGACAATTATCTATATAGATGTTAATCTATTTAAAGTTTAGGAGGTATAAAGATGTCATATCAAGCGCTTTCCAAAATATTAAAAATTTTAGCTGATCCGAGTCGATTAGAAATACTCGCCATACTTTCTTGTGGGGAATGATGTGCTTGAGATTTGTTGGCACACTTTCAATTTTCACAACCTACGCTCAGTTATCATATGAAGGCTTTAGTCGATAACGAGTTGATTTTTACAAGAAAAAGTGGTAATAAACGTATGTATCGACTGAATCATGCATTGTTAGAAGCGATTAATGAAAACATCAACTTCATTCACACTTCTCATGAACGCTGTATATGTAACGATAAAGTCAGGTGAATGTCGCGCATGACATTTTTAGCGATCCTCATTTTTCTGTTTACTTTAGTTTTTGTGATATGGCCCTAAAAATCTAGACATAAGGTGTGACCGCGTTAATCGGTGCAGTTCTTGCAATGATTTCGGGCGTTGTCAGCTTTTCTGACGTAGTTGAAGTTACTGGAATTGTATGGAATGCAACTGTTACATTTATCGCTATTATTTTGATTTCACTCATATTAGATGAAATTGGATTTTTTGAATGGTCTGCGATACATATGGCCAAGGCAGCAAATGGCAATGGCTTGAAAATGTTTGTTTTTGTGATGTTATTAGGGGCAGTAGTGGCAGCATTTTTTGCGAACGATGGGGCGGCCCTCATATAGACACCTATAGTTTTAGCAATGGTCCGCCGTTTAGGTTTTAATCAAAAGGCGGTCTCCCCTTTTGTTATTGCGAGTGGATTTATTGCTCATTCGACATCACTCCCCCTCATAGTGAGTCATTTAGTGAATATTGTTTCGGCGGATTATTTTGATATTGGCTTTATTCAATTTTTGAGTCGCATGATCATTCCTAACCTCTTCTCATTAATGGCGAGCATTTTCGTTTTATGGCTATATTTCAAAAAATCGATACCTCGAACGTTCGATACCCAAAATCTGACATTACCTAAAGAGGCGATTAAAGACCACAATTTATTTAATATGTCATGGATTGTTTTAGTGCTCTTACTCGTAGGTTATTTAATCAGCGAATTTGTAAAAATCCCTGTATCCCTCATTGCGTCTACTATCGCATTCATATTTATTTTAATAGCGCGTCAATCAAAAGTCGTGCGTATCAAACAAGTGATTAAAGGCGCACCATGGCATATCGTTCTCTTTTCTATTGGGATGTATTTGGTGGTTTTTGGATTGAAAAATGTAGGGATTACAACGATTTTAGTGGATGTATTGACGCATATTTCGAGTTATGGCTTATTCAGTAGCATCATGGGGATGGGATTTATAGCAGCGTTCCTGTCTCCTATGGTGAACAATATGCCTACTGTTTTAATAGACGCTATTGCAATTGGACAAGCTGATATTGTATGAACGATTAAAGAAGGAATGATTTATGCGAATGTCATAGGTTCTGACTTAGGCTCTAAAATGACGCCGATTGGTTCTTTAGCAACATTATTATGGCTGCATGTATTAACCCAAAAAGGTGTAAAGATTTCGTGGGGTACATACTTTAAAATGGGTATCATAACGACGATACCAGTGCTATTTATCGCACTTCTAGGTTTATACATGACACGCATTCTATTTTAAGGAAGAGGTTTGAATATGAATAAGAAAACAATTTATTTTATATGTACTGGAAACGCATGTCGCAGTCAAATGGCTGAGGGATGGGGCAAACACATATTAGGTGACGATTGGAATGTCTATTCTGCTGGGATTGAAACACATGGCGTAAACCCTCAAGCGATCAAAGCGATGGAAGAAATTGGCATCGATATTTCTCATCATACTTCTGACTTGATGGATCCCCAAATCATCAAACAATCCGATTTAGTCGTTACGTTATGTAGTGATGCAGACCAAAATTGTCCTACTTTGCCACAATACGTTAAAAAAGAACATTGGGGCTTTGATGATCCGGCGGGCAAAGCATGGTCAGAATTTCAGCGGGTGAGAGATGAAATAGGTGATAGAATTCAGGCGTTTCACTCTCATATAAATAGCTAGAATAATTCGGGCAGTGGTGATTTAAAGACCAATACACATGTCCTGATGTAACCATGAGACGTGACTCTAAGTTTGAATGATTAATAAACGAAAAGAAAAGCAGGTGGGGGATGTTCCCGAACCTGCTTTTTTCATCAATAGTATGTCTTTTCTGTAGTTTAATCCAATTTTGCATTCATTTTTGCGTTACGATCGAGCATACGTTCATAATAATGCTCATACCGTTCCCATTCGTGTGGCGTAATCGGGTCCATATTTAAACTGCCACCTAAATCTTTAATCGCATACAATAATTTAAACATGACATCTTGCACGGTCATTGGACGGCCGAGCAATTCTTCCAATGACGCCATACTGGACGGATGAATGTCTGGATAAGTGAATTTCGTCGTTTCACCTTTCAATGCGCGTTCATAAAAGTGACGCATCAATTCCGCACGTTCACTTCCTGATCCTTCGACACATAAGTAAATCTGAACGGCAATCCCGCCACGAACACGGCGTTGTGAAATACCGGCAAATTTTTGATTGTTGATACTTAAATCAAATTTGCCTGGACAATACGAATGCGTAATCTCATGTGTCGCAATCTCCGTAAAGTCATCTTCAAACATTTTACTCATCAACAAATACATGACCGTAAATGCCTCATCAATGGTCACTTCAGTTTTCCCTTTGAACATTAAGGAAATGTTTAAAATACCTTGATCTAGGACGACACCAAGACCGCCTGAGTTACGCACAATCGCATTATAACCACGTTCATCTGTTAAATATTGAATGCCATCTTTCAAATAAGGCAAACGTGAATCGTGAATGCCTAAAATAATCGTATGTTGATGTACCCATGTCCGCACAACACTAGGAGATAAGTCAGCACCGACACTTTCCGAAAAGGTGTCGTCAAATGCGAAAGACTGCATGGGCTCTAAACCAGAAGAATGGTCCACATAGCGCCATGTGTGACCATTAAAATATTTGTGTGCTAAATCCATTATTGTAGACTTTGAGCTGCTGTAATAATAGATAAGTTGTAAACGTCTTCTGTAGAGCTACCGCGTGATAAGTCATTCACAGGTGAGTTTAAACCTTGTAGGACAGGACCAATGGCATCGTAACCGCCTAAACGTTGAGCAATTTTGTAACCAATGTTACCTGCTTCAAGACTTGGGAAAATAAATACGTTAGCGTCACCTTGGATTTTTGCATCAGGTGCTTTTTTCTTAGCCACTTCTGGTACAATCGCAGCGTCAAATTGAAATTCACCATCAATAATGACGTCTGATAAGTTTTCAGCGTCGATTTTTTCTTGTGCCAATTTTACTGCTTCAGTGACTTTTTCAGTGTCGTCTGATTTTGCAGAACCTTTTGTTGAGAAGCTTAACATCGCCACGCGTGGGTCCATGCCGAAGCTTTGTGCTGTTTTCGCACTTTCTACAGCAATTTCAGCTAAGTCTGATGCGGCTAATTCAGGGTTAATCGCACAGTCACCAAAAATAAATTGTTGGTCTTCTTTAATCATGAAGAAAACACCTGATGTTTTAGAAACACCTGGTTTTGTTTTGATAATTTGAAGTGCTGGACGAACAGTGTCTGCTGTTGAGTGGGCTGCACCGCTCACTAAACCGTCTGCATGACCTGCATAAACAAGCATTGTACCGAAGTAGTTCACATCATTTAATAAAGATTGTGCTTGCTCTTCAGTCGCCTTCCCTTTACGACGCTCTACAAATTGTTCAACGAGTGTTGCTTTAAGGTCGCTAGTATCAGGTTGAATGATATTTAAACCTTCAATATTTAAAGATTTTTCTGCAGCAAGTGCTTTAATTTTGTCAACATTCCCTAATACGATCGGCGCAACATAGTCAGAAGCTTGTAAATCGACAGCTGCTGTTAATACACGCGCATCTTCTCCTTCTGGTAATACGATACGCACATTTTTACCTGAAAGTTTGTCTTTAAGTACATCTAATAAACTAGACATAATGGTCCTCCTCTACTTTCCTTCATCGATTTTCCATCTATTATTATACGGTATTTATAGTGAGATTTCCATGACACTAATTTGTAATCATTTAAATCGTTGTGTCTGCATCATTTATGATAAAATTTAGTTTGTACAGATAATATTAATTCTAAGGAGTGTTCTGAATGAGTCATGCAGCAGAGACTTTAGATGGTTGGTATAGTTTACATTTATTTTATGCGATAGATTGGGCATCTTGGCGTTTAGTGCCACAAGAAGATAGAGCAGACATGATTGCTGAGTTTCATCGTTTAATGGATCGTTTGAAACAGGCACAATCAGAGGGACAAGGTGACCAAGTTTTATATAACGTGACAGGTCAAAAAGCAGACTTACTGTTATGGATTTTACGTCCAGAAATGAAAGATTTAACTGAAATTGAAAACGAAATTAATAAGTTAGCCATTTCAGACCATTTCATTCCGACATATTCATACGTATCTGTTGTAGAATTGAGTAACTATCTGGCAGGGGATTCGAATGAAGATCCATACGAAAACCCACATGTGAAAGCAAGATTGTACCCAGAATTACCAGAAAAAGAATACATCTGTTTCTATCCGATGAACAAACGTCGTAATGAGACATACAACTGGTATATGTTATCTATGGAAGAACGTAAAAAATTAATGTACGATCATGGTATGATTGGTCGTAAATATGCAGGTAAAATTAAACAATTCATTACAGGTTCAGTAGGTTTCGATGATTTCGAATGGGGTGTGACGCTATTTGCAGATGACGTGCTCCAATTCAAAAAAATCGTTTATGAAATGCGTTTTGATGAAACGACTGCACGTTACGGTGAATTTGGTAGCTTTTTCGTCGGTCACCGTTTAGATACAGAGCGTTTTGATACATTAATGAAAATTGAACAATAGTGTATAGAGGCAGTGTACGTCGATATGAGGGCGGCACTGTCTTTTTGATTTTAAAGAAAATCTAATACGGAAAGAGCGTAAATGGTTTTGAAAATATGTAACTGTGCAAAATTATTGTATATAAAAAGCAAACACATTCTTTTAGTAAAAGTTTGTAAAATGAAAAAAGTGCTTGTCGAGTGGGAAATTGAAAGAAAAAGGCGCAGTGAATGATGTAATGTTGATTACGTATAGGACGCTTATATTTCACGCCCTACACTTTTACCGAAATTTACTTCTGATTCGTCATATTTGCCACCATTTTGGTAGAACTTTTTGATGCCATCTTCAACGGATGTTTCTTTTTTAGTAACAAACAAATCACCATTTATTTTTTGTACTTCAACTGTATCTCCAATCTCAAAACCAATGTGCTGAATTGTTTCGTTACTTAAACGCATTGCTAGACTGTTGTCGCTTCTGAAAACATGTTCATAAGTTTTGTTTGTGTTGTCGGATGTTTGAGTCATTCTTATCATCTCCTTACATCGATGATATTGAAATTTGAAACCAATCGCTATGATTGAGTGAAATGATTTTTGGCATTCAAAGTAGCAAGTATATCAATTTTAATATAAGTAGACGTACTTTTGAATCACCATAGCAATCTCATCTTAAATCGGTTATAATTTTTAGACTAAGTGGCAGCGTATGAGCCTTTTCAATTTGGATGCAGATAGAAATACATAAAAGTAGGTGACGGAGATGACGCGATACATACCCACGGATCGAGAGGTTACGAATCTGGTGACATTGGCAGGGCGTATTTTATTAGAATGTGGTGCTGAGGCGACGCGTGTGGAAGATACGATGACTCGGATTGCACAAAGTTACGGATACGAAGAGACACAAGGTTATGCGCTTAATATTTTTATTAATTTTTCATTATCACCGGATCACGAAACACGCATGGTGAAGATTAAAAAGAACGACACGAATTTAAGAAATATTTATTTAGTGAATCACGTTTCGCGTCAAATTGCACGACAGGCGATTGATTTTAAACAAGCTTATGCGATGTTGAAACAATTAGAACATGAACAGCAACGGTATGCATTAGGGCACAAAATGTTGTTTGCGGGACTGATATCGATGGGCTTTTTATATTTACAGGGCGCCACATGGGTAGACTTGCTACCTGCAGTGCTCGCCGGTGCAATGGGATATTTCGTGACAGAATGGATGAAAAATAAAGAACTCACATTATTTATTCCCGACTTTTTAGGAGCCATTGTGATAGGGTTAATTGCGATACCGTTGAATCATTGGTTGGACAGCCCTCATATCGGCGCTACTATTACTGCGGCGGTGATGCCGATTGTGCCGGGAGTCTTAATTACGACAGCTATACAAGATTTATTCGGACGTCACATGCTCATGTTTACCGCCAAATTTTTAGAAGCGATTGTCACATCATTTGCGATTGGTGCAGGTGTGACGACAGCGTTTCTCATTTTGTAGGCGGTGGCAACAATGACAATATTATTCATTTTTATATGTAGCTTTTTAACCTCTTTTTGTTTTGCATTTGTGTATGATGCGCCGAAGCGGTTATTATTCCCGGCAGGCTTATGTGGCGGTTTCGGTTATTTAACGTTTCATATCGCTTTTGAAATATTCGGCATCGACAGTATATACGCGAGTCTGTATGGCAGTTTTATTCTCGGCATCATTTCGCATATCATGGCTCGTCAATATAAATCGCCCGTGATTCTCTTCATGGTGCCAGGCATTATTCCGTTAGTGCCAGGAAGTATATTTTTTAAAGCGACCCAACAACTGTTGACATTAAACTTTAATGAAGCGAGTGACATTTTCGTCCGTGCTACGTTGATTGCAGGTGCGATTGCGGTCGGATTGTTAATTTCGGATCAAGTGGCTAAGTCATTTATTCGTAAACCGATTACGATATTGAAGTTACCTGCTAAAAAATAGTGTATACATTTCAGATGAGTGACCGTGTGTTGCTAAAAAAACGCCAGTACAGATGGCGTTAACGATGCTTCAATTGTTACTGGCGTTACTTATGATTTAGCTTTTAGGTCTTTCTATCAAAATAAAAAATGCCAGTAAAGAAAGCGCTTAACTTACTCTAGATACACAATCGTCAAATATGCTATACTATTTAAAAAATTAATACAATTTGGGATGTTCTATTGAAAACAAAGGGGGATGCATCATGAACAATCCAAACGAATCAAGATTGTTAACTTTTTTTACTGACAAAAAGAAAGATCCATCGTACACATTGGCTCAAGCAATCGGACTCGTCCTCGGACCATTACTGTTCGCATTGATTTTACTTTTTGTTCGACCGGATGATTTATCTTTCAAAGGGGTTTACGTCCTCGCGATTACAGCTTGGATTGCGATTTGGTGGATTACAGAGGCCATTCCAATTCCTGCGACAAGTTTATTGCCACTCGTGCTGTTGCCGTTAGGACACGTCATGAACAGTGCAACCGTGTCCGCACAATATGGGAATGATATTATTTATCTTTTCTTAGGTGGTTTTATTCTAGCCATTGCGATGGAACGTTGGGACTTACATACACGCATTGCGCTCACGATTATTAGCAGTATTGGTACAAGTACAGGGCGTATTTTACTTGGTTTCATGGTCGCAACAGGTGGTTTATCGATGTTTGTATCGAACACAGCTGCGGTAATGATTATGATTCCGATTGGTTTGGCCATTATTAAAGAAGCCAATGCATTGAAAACAGAAGCAGATAGTGATGAAAGTATTCAAAAATTTGAACGCTCACTTGTGCTTGGTATCGGTTATGCCGGCACAATTGGAGGGTTGGGCACTCTTATTGGAACACCGCCGTTAATTATTTTAAAAGGGCAATATGCGACAAACTTTGGTGGCGAACTCAGCTTTGCGAAATGGATGATTGTTGGCGTACCTACAGTCATGTTACTTCTATTTTTAGCGTGGCTTTACTTCAAATTTGTAGCGTTCCGTCATGACATGAAAACATTGCCAGGTGGTCAAAAAGTCATTAAAGACAAATTGGACGCTTTAGGTAAAATCAAATATGAAGAAAAAGTCGTATTCGTCGTCTTTTTATTAGCGAGCTTTTTATGGATTTCACGTGAATTTTTATTATCCAAATGGGCTTTCACAGAACTCGTGGCAGATGGTACGATTGCGATGTTCGTGTCCATTTTACTATTTTTAATTCCAGCGAAACACCAACATAAGCGTATTTTAGATTGGTCTGTCGCAAAAGAATTACCGTGGGGCGTATTAATTCTATTTGGTGGCGGTTTAGCATTAGCCAAAGGGATCCAACAAAGTGGACTCGCGGCGTGGCTCGGTGAACAGCTGACATTGTTAAAAGGGGTCAGCCCGATGATTATTGTCCTTGTGATTACAGTGTTTATCTTGTTCTTAACGGAAATCACATCCAATACAGCGACAGCTACAATGATTTTACCGATATTAGCGACACTCTCTGTTGCGATTGACGTGCACCCATTACTGTTAATGGCACCTGCAGCGATGGCGGCCAACTGTGCGTACATGTTGCCGGTAGGGACACCACCGAACGCGATTGTCTTTGGTACAGGTAAAATTCAAATTAAAGAAATGGCAGTCAAAGGGTTTGTCATGAACTTGATCAGTATCGTTGTAATTATTGTTGTCGTGTACTTTATCATGCCGTTCGTGTTAGGTATCGATATTACAGACAGCATTCCAGTTAAAAAATAATACAGATTCTTATATCTATAGGTGTTGAACAATTGTCTGGGTTCATTTACAGATGACAGTGTTCAATGCCTCTTTTTTGGCTGTATGACAGATATGCAGTCCGACTATATCATTAAACTATATAGTTGAACGATATAATGTGTGGTGAAAATAGATGAAAAGAAGACCTCAACGCCTCCCGTTATCCGAAACAATGCATACATGTTTTCTATGCGTGAAATAGCATGGCACATTGTCTTATTTGATAGTTCAAAATATTAAGGAAGAGGCTGGAGATGGTGCGCCAGCCTCTTTTTTGGCATGAGTGTTTAGGAATAAGTGAAACGATAAGGTGTTAATTTGCGTTTTTGTTAACCCAGTCCGCGATTTGTTGGGTAAAAGGGAGGAAATTACCTTCAAATTTTTCTGTTCTTGTGATAATGATACCGACAAATTTACCATCTTTTAAGAAAGCACCAGATCCCGATTGCCCTTCATAAGTAGGCAATGATGTATGAACAAAAGCGACATCTTTATAATAATAATAAATGCTACCATCGCTGCGGTATTGCTTATAACCACTAAACTTGTAAGGGTAACCATACGAGTATACGTCAAGCCCCATGATACCGTATAATTCTTGATCACTGAAAGCTCTAACAGGTGTCTTGAATGGTTTAATATAGTAATGATAGGCTCTACTTTGGTCTTTTTCAGTCCCCTTCAGTATCGCAATATCATAGTCCGGGTTTGGAATATAGCTACTAATATTCATATAACCAAAAGGCGTACTCAACCCTGACCCTCCTGGATAAATTCTGCCATTATATGTTGTAGGGTGATCCCCGCCGCAATGTTTAGCAGTTAATGCGACAGTTGACGAAATGAGTATGGCCGTACAATGTGAGTGGTCCGCAGACTCGTATTTAGCAGTATATTTGCTGTGAGGATCTTTAACTGTATCTGGAACGAGTACCTGCGTCCCTTTTTTGGCGTAAGTAGCATCGATAGGGAGAAGGATAAAGCATGCTAGTGACAGTAATAGTATCAATCGTAATTTTTTCATGTTATCACTCCTTTAATATTTGGTTATTTAATATATTAAAAGAATAACTTTAAAATTTTATGAAATAACAATCCTGTGAAGCTATGGTTTGTGCATTAATATCAATATTTAAAGAGTTAATAATGAGTTGAAATGAATATCCTTTTTCATAAGCTTCAAAAATATGAAGATATTGATTGACATTAAGTTTTTTAATAAAAGGCATAAAAACTCCCTCCAAAGTTTTCATTTTTTCAATGTCCACTTTGGAGGGAGGATATCAATGTACCAGCCTCTTTGGCGTGAGTGATAAAGATAGGAAGATTATACGATTACAGCAACCTTAATTCGCGTTTTCGTTAATCCATTTCGCAATTTCTGTAGTAAAAGGAAGTACGTTTGCTTCGCCATCTCCTCTCCTTCCAATGATAATTCCGACAAATTGTCCATCTTTCTTGAAGACGCCCGACCCCGATTGCCCGCCAAAAGCAGGCATATCCGTAACAAGAAGAGGAGGTTGAACATAAAATTTAATAATGCCATCACTGCGGTATTGTCTAAAAACACCATCTCTGTATGGATAGCCATAAGAATAGACATCAGTATTAACGAAACTTTTAAAAACTTTATCTGAATATCCTGTCACTGTAGTTTTGAATGGTCTAATATAGTATTGATAGGCTTTACTTTGATCTCTTAAAATTCCTTTGATTACTGCAATATCTTGGGTTGGATGTGGAATGTAGTATCGAATATTCATATAACCAAAAGGCATATTTCGTCCTGATGCACCTGGATATATTGTGCCAGCAGGTGACAAGCGTTGAGTTCCCCCACAATGTTTAGCAGTGACTGCAGCAGTTGATGAAATGAGGATGGCTGTACAAACGCGACGTATACCAGATTCGTATTTTGCAGTATATTTACTGTGAGTGTCTTTTACTGTATCTGGAACGAGGACTTGTGTACCCTTGGCGTAAGTAGTGTTGAAAGGGATAAGTAGAAAGCAAGCTAGAGACATTAATAGTACCAATCGTAATTTTTTCATATGAGCACCCCTTTGGTATAATATATTTATATTTTATCATAATATATTTAAAGTTTATAAAAATATATAAAATATTTTTGGAGTAAAAGCCTAGAATGAGCTATAACGAATGAGTTATCGATGTATGATATCCAATAGTGGAATATAAGAAGAAAATGGCGTCAGTTGAATGATGGGGTTGTAGGAGAAGTGCAGAAAACTCTCGGTTAAAATTGGATATGAAAAAATCGGTAATGAAGAAAAATAAAAGTATGGCGTTTAAGTTCACGTTACAGTTAAATCACAGCATAATGAAGAGGCTGGAAACTATATACCAACCTCTTGTTTTTGGTATGAGGATAATCTTAAGGAAATTATATGACTACAGTAAAGTTCCTAACTCGCTTTTTCGTTAATCCAATTTGCAATATCTTCAGTAAATGGGAGTACATTTGCTTCGTCTTCATTTGTTGCTGAGACGATAATTCCAAGAAAATTGCCATTTTTTATGAAGACGCCAGACCCTGACTGACCTTTATATGCAGGCATATCCGTACTAAGTAGAGGAAGATATTTGCTGTAAGAAGTGATTTTGCCATCACTGCGGTATTGCTTAAAAACACCATCTCTGTATGGATAGCCATAAGAATAGATTTCGCTATCTTTGAAGCCCTCTAATTGCTCATTTGTATAACCAGTAACTTTTGTACTAAATGGTCTAATATAGTATTGATAGGCTTTACTTTGGTCCCTTAAAATCCCTTTAATTACTGCAATATCTTGCGTTGGATGAGGAAAGTAATATCTAATATTCATATAACCAAAAGGTGTATCTGGTCCTGATGCACCTGGATATATCGTCCCGGCAGGTGTTATGGGTTTTGTCCCTCCGCAATGTTTAGCAGTGACTGCGGCAGTTGATGAAATCAGAATGGCCGTACAAGTGTGGCCGATACCGGATACATATTTTGCAGTATACTTACTTCGTGTGTCTCTAACTGTATCTGGAACGAGCACTTGTGTTCCTTTGGCATAGGCGGCATTATTAGGCATAAGGAGAAAGCATGCTAAAGACAATAAGAGCAATAATTGTAATCTTTTCATGTCACCACACCTTTATTATATTATACTTTATATATTAACATAATTTAAAATAGTATTTATAATTTATGCAATAAGATTAACGTTCGGATTTGAATGGGAGAGCTAAAATTTCGAATAAATGATAAGAGACAGAGCGCTTGTGACTGTACTTGTGTAATAATTTGAAAAATAAAATTGTGGCAGTTGAATAATGGATTTGTAGAAAGAGCATCCACTTGTTCAAAAAATGAGCAAATTTCTGTAATGATGAAAAGAATATATGTAGAGAATAACGTTAAGTTCATTTTACAGTCGAACCATAGAACCATACTAAAAGAAGAGACTGGAAACCGTGTTAGCCTCTTCTTTTTGGTATGAGTGATAAAGGGAGTTAAGAAATATACGACACAGTAAGAAACTAATTTGCGTTCTTGTTTACCCAGTCTGCAATTTCTTGAGTAAAAGGGAGTACAACTGCCTCATGTTTTTGTGTTGTACTTTCGATAATGAGCCCAATAAAATCACCATTTTTTGTAAAGACACCAGATCCTGATTGACCTACAAATGCTGGCATATCCGTATAGAGATATTTGAAGGTTTCAATATAACTAGTAATTGAACCATCACTCCGGTATTGATAAAAATCGCTTCCTTTGTAAGGATAGCCATAAGAGTATACTTCTTTGCCGACGAATTTCTTAAATTGGTCATCTGTATAACCTCTAAGAGACGTTTTGAATTTTTTAATGTAATATTTGTAGAATTTATCTTGGTCTCTTTCGGTTCCTTTTAATATCGCTATGTCGTACTTTTTAAATGGATCTAGATCTGGATTTGGAATGTATTCACTAATATTCATATAACCAAAAGGCGTACTCGATCCTGAAGCACCAGGATATATCGTCCCGACATTTGTTTTACGTGTGTTTCCTACACAATGTCGAGCGGTTAATGCGGCCGTTGATGAAATTAAAATAGCTGTACAAACGCGGCCATCTTTCATTTTGAATTTTGCCGTATATTTACTGTGAGGGTCTTTAACCGTGTCTGGAACAATGTCTTGGTGAGGCTTAGAAACTGCATCTGAGGTCACTCCATCTTCTTTGGCGTAAACAGCATCGACAGGCGTAAGAATAGTGCATGCTAAAGACAATAAGAGAAGTAATTGTAACTTTTTCATGTTATCACACCTTTGTTATATTATATTAAATATATTAACACAATAATTAATAGTATGTATTATTTATGTGATAATATATTTGTGTATATTTAAAAATAAATAGAATGAGATTTTGAAAAAAGATGACAGAATGAACGTTCACAACTGACATTGAGCAACGAACTAAAAGGTAATTTTGTGGCAGTTGAATAATAGATTTGTAATGGAGAGAGTTCGTCCAATGTTGTAAGTGAAAGACTGTCTCACAACCAATCGTATTGGACATAAATCGAAATAAAAGGTAGGCGAGTTACTGCAATGGAGCGTAGAGGTGTGGGTGAAACCAAGTTAATTTTACAGTTAAAATATAATACAAAAGAGAGGTTAGAAATCGTGTGCTAGCCTCTCTTCTTAACGTGAGTTATACAGTATTTTAAAGATGCGGACAATTTTTAATTTGCGTATTTATTGATCCAATTGGCAATATCTGTAGTAAAAGGGAGCACATTGGCTTTGAAATCTGTAGGTGTTCTTGTGATGATAATCCCGATAAAATCACTATCTTTGGTGAATACTCCAGACCCAGATTGCCCTCCATAAGCTGGCAATTCTGTACGAAGATAGAGCGGTGTTTTTTGAGAGAAAGTAATGTTGCCATCACTGCGGTATTGATAATAAATACTATCTCTGTTTGGATAGCCATAGGAATAGCCTTCTTTACCAACAAATCTCTGTAATTGTTCCGATGTATAACCTGTTACTTTTGTTTTGAAAGGTCTAATATAGTATCTGTAAAATTTATCTTGATCCCTTAAAGTGCCTTTTATAACCGCAATATCATACTTCGGATTTGGAATATAGTCGCTAATATTCATGTAACCAAAAGGTGTACTGTATCCTGATGCACCAGGATATATCGTGCCACCATATCTTAAGCGTCGATTACCTCCACAATGTTTAGCAGTGACTGCAGCAGTTGATGAAATCAGAATAGCTGTACAAGTGTGGTAAATACCAGATTTATATTTCGCAGTATATTTACTGTGAGAATCAGCAATTGTATCTGGAACGCGCACTTGTGTTCCTTTTTTGGCGTAAGTCACATCTACAGGAATAAGGAGCAAGAATACAACAGACAATAAAAGCAACAACCGTAACTTTTTCACACCATCACCCCTTTGTTATATTATATTTAAAATATTAACATAACCAAAAATAGTATGTATAACTTATTTTATGTTGTTTTTCTTTATATTTAAATTTAAAAACGCAAAATTGCAGATGGATGATAACGTGCGTAACGCCGATGCATGACATTCATAAATATCATAAAAGATAAAGTTGAGTCATTTGAATCATTGATTTTTAGGAAAAATTAAGAGATGAGACATTGAAATAAAAATGATTAATAAAGTGAGCAAGGCACCTTGCCAAAGTCACATCACACAAAAACAAGAGGCTAGCAATCAAGTGCTAACCTCATTTTGAAGAGTGTTAAAAATACTACAGTGTATTATTTCGCATTTTCGTTAATCCATTTTGCAATGTCTTCGGTAAAAGGGAGTACATTTGCAGTGTTACCCTTTGTTCTTGTGACCATAATTCCGATGAATTCGCTATCTTTTTTGAAAACACCAGACCCTGATTGCCCAGAAAAAGCAGGCATATCCGTAAGAAGGTAAGGTTTTGGTTTGCTTTTATAACTTGTAATTTTACCATCGCTACGATATTGCATATTCTTATGAAATTTCTTCCCGTGAGGATAACCATAGGAGTATACCTCATTACCAATCAACTTCCTCAATTCTTCATCTGTGTAACCTCTGACAGTCGTCGTGAATTTTCTAATATAGTATTTGTAGAATTCATCTTGATCTCTTTCAGTTCCTTTGAGTATCGCTAAATCATAATCTGGATTTGGATGTGGCGTATAGGTACTAATATTCATATAACCAAAAGGTGTTTTGTTTCCATTTGCCCCTGGATATATTGTGCCACTTCTTTTTGCAGGATGAGGTCCTCCACAATGTTTTGCAGTTAAGGCGGCAGTTGATGAAATCAGTATGGCTGTGCAATAGCGACCGTTAGCAGTCTTGTATAATGCCGTATATTTACTGTGACGGTCTGCCACCGTATCTGGAACAGGTGTTTGTTTCCCCTTGGCATAAGCAGTATTGGTAAGGCTAAGTAGAAATAATGAAAGAAACATTAAGAGTATCAAACATATTTTTTTCATGTGATCACACCTTTATTATATTATTTATAAATCAACACAATCATAAAAAGTATGTATCATTAGTTCAATGGCAATTTTCTGCGGTGTTAAATCAAAAAACAATTGCAAATAAATGATAACGTGCTAAACGATAATGTAAGACATGCTTTGACAAACTGAAGGATAAATTTGTTGCAATTGACTAATGGGTTTGTAGGAAATAAATGTTGAAAGGTGATACAATAGATCCCTACACAGCTAAATCGCAATATAAGTTAAGAGGCTAGCAACCAAGTGCCGGCCTCTTTTTTGGCGTGAACTTAAAATACTACAGTGTATTATTTCGCATTTTCGTTAATCCATTTTGCAATGTCTTTGGTAAAAGGAAGTACATTTGCGGTGTGCTTGTCTGTTCTTGTGATGATAATACCAAGAAATTGACCATCTTTTTTGAAGACCCCCGACCCTGATTGACCGCCATAAGCAGGCATATCCGTTAGAAGGTATGGTTTTGGTTTTTTTCTGTGTTTAGTAATTTGACCGTCACTGCGGTATTGTAATTTCTTAGGAGCTTGCTTCTTGCTAGGATAACCATAGGAGTAAACCTCATCACCAACGAAACGGCTTAACTCATCATCTGTGTAACCTGTAACTGTCGTCGTGAATTTTTTAATGTAGTATTTGTAGAATCTATCTTGGTCTCTTTCAGTTCCTTTGAGCAACGCAATATCATACTTTGGATTTGGATTTGGAGTGTAGGTGCTAATATTCATATAACCAAAGGGTCTTTTGTCTCCATTTAGTCCCGGATAGATTGTACCGCTTCTTTTGGCAGGTTTAGCGCCTACACAATGCTTAGCTGTGATTGCGGCAGTGGATGAAATCAGGATGGCTGTACAATAGCTGCCTGAAGTAGTTTGATAGTATGCAGTATATTTACTGTGAGAATCTGCAACTGTATCTGGCACGGGGACTTGTGTTCCTTTGGCGTAAGTCGTATTGAAAGGTATAAGAAGAAAGCATGAGAGAAACAGTAAGAGTATCAGACATAATTTTTTCATGTGATCACACCTTTGATATAAGATGTTTAATATATTAAAGCATTATAATTAAAGTTTTATGAAATGACATGTCTATGGCGTTTTGATATGAAAGTGCAAAATGAGAAAGAGGCCGGACATCGAGTTGCAACCTCTTTTGAAGTGCGTTGAATATATTTAAGGAACCAGTAACATACTATTTCGCGTTGTCATTAATCCATTTTGCAATTTCTTGAGTAAAAGGGAGTACATTTGCGGTGTTCTTTTTTGTTTTTGTGATGATAATACCAAGAAATTGACCATTTTTATTGAAGACCCCCGAGCCTGATTGTCCGCTATAAGCAGGCATATCCGTTAGAAGGTAAAGGTTGGGGATTTTTGTATATATATAAATTTTACCATCGCTACGGTATTGTACTTTCTTAGGCGCTGGCGACCTGTTAGGATAACCATAGGAGTAAACCTCATCACCAATAAACTTCTTAAATTCTTCATCAGTGTAACCTGTAACTGTCGTCGAGAATTTTCCAATATAGTATTTATAGAATTTGTCTTGGTCCCTTTCTGTTCCTTTGATTAACGCAATATCATACTTTGGATTTGGAATGTAAGTGCTAATATTCATATAGCCAAAGGGTGTTTTGTCTAAATTTCGCCCTGGATAGATTGTACCGCTTCTTTTGGCAGGTTCACGTCCTACACAATGTCTAGCGGTGAGGGCGGCAGTTGATGAAATCAGGATGGCTGAACAACTGCGAGTGGAAGTCACTTGATAATATGCTGTATATTTACTGTGAGGATCTGCAACTGTATCTGGCACGGGGACTTGTGTGCCTTTTTGGGCGTAAGTCGTGTTAAAAGGTATAAGAAGAAAGCATGAGAGAAATAGTAAGAGTATCAGAGATAATTTTTTCATGTGATCACACCTTTGATATAAGATATTTAATATATTAAAGCATTATAATTAAAAATTTATGAAATGATATATCTGTGAAGTTTTGGGATGAAAGTGCAAAATGAGAAAGAGGCCGGACATCAAGTTCCAACCTCTTTTGAAGTGCGTTGAATATATTTAAGGAAACAGTAATGTGCTAGTTCGCATTTTTATTAATCCATTCTGCAATTTCTTGAGTAAAAGGGAGTACATTTGCGGTGTTCTTGTCTGTTTTTGTGCTGATAATTCCAATAAATTCACCATTTTTTTTGAAGACCCCTGACCCTGATTGTCCGCTATAACCAGGCATATACGTTGGAAGGATAGGTGTTGGGATTTTTACATATTTATAAATCTTACCATCGCTACGGTATTGTACTTTCTTAGGCGCTGGTGACCTGTTTGGGTAACCATAGGAGTATACTTCAGAACCAACGAAACCGAGTAACTCAGCATCAGTGTAACCTGTAACTGTCGTCGTGAATGGTCTAATATAGTATTTATAGAATCTATCTTGATCCCTTTCTGTTCCTTTGATAATCGCAATATCATACTTTGGATTTGGAATGTAAGTGCTAATATTCATGTAGCCAAAGGGTGTTTTGTCGCCATTTCGCCCTGGATAGATTGTACCGCTTCTTTGTGCAGGTTGAGTGCCTACACAATGTCTAGCGGTGAGGGCGGCAGTTGATGAAATCAGGATGGCCGTACAACCGCGAGTGGAAGTCACTTGATAATATGCAGTATATTTACTGTGAGGATCTGCAACTGTATCTGGCACGGGGACTTGTGTGCCTTTTTGGGCGTAAGTCGTGTTAAAAGGTATAAGAAGAAAGCATGAGAGAAATAGTAAGAGTATCAGAGATAATTTTTTCATGTGATCACACCTTTGATATAAGATATTTAATATATTAAAGCATTATAATTAAAAATTTATGAAATGATATATCTGTGAAGTTTTGAGATGAAAGTGCAAAATGAGAAAGAGGCCGGATATCGAGTTCCAACCTCTTTTTGGCGTGAGTTAAAAATATGACAAAGCATTATTTCGCATTGTCATTAATCCATTTTGCAAGATCTTCGTTAAAGTCGAGTACATTTGCTTTGTGATCTTGTGTTCTTGTGACGATAATTCCAAGAAATTGACCGTCTTTTTTGAAGACCCCCGACCCTGACTGCCCTGAAAAGGTAGGCATATCGGTACGCAGGTAAGAGCGAGCGGGTTCATGACTAGTAATGTTGCCATCACTACGGTATTGAAGTTTCTTATAAACAACGTCCTTTTGTGGATAGCCATAGGAATAAATATCAGAACCAACGAAACTCTGAAACTCAGCATCTGTGTAACCTCTCACTGTCGTCGTGAATGGTCTAATATAGTATCTGTAGAATTTGTCTTGATCTCTTTCAGTTCCTTTAAGTATCGCAATATCATACTTTGGATTTGGAATATAATTGCTAATATTCATATAACCAAAGGGTGTTTTGTCACCGTTTGCCCCTGGATATATCGTACCAGCTTTTTTTAAAGGTTGAGGGCCACTACAATGTCGAGCGGTGAGTGCGGCAGTGGATGAAATGAGAATGGCTGTACAATAGGCACCTCTAGTCGTTTTGTACAATGCAGTATATTTACTGTGGGGATCTGCCACTGTATCTGGAACAGGCTTTTGTCTCCCCTTGGCATAAGTAACATCGAAAGGCATAAGAAGAAAGCATGAGAGAAACAGTAAGAATATCAAACAGAATCTTTTCATGTGATCACACCTTTATTTTATTATTTTATAAATCAACACAATCATAAAAGGTATGTCTCATTTGTTCAATGGTATTTTTTTGTGGATTTTGAATTGAAAAGAGCCCAATGACAGATGAATGATAACGTGTTGAACGGCGATGTGTGGCATGCGTGAACCGCTTAAAGCATAAATTTGTGACAATTGACTAATGGGATTGGAAGGGAAATCGGGATGTCACAGCGCTGTCCTATAAATGAATACAGGAGTTGTCATATCGCCTAATGTTTGTAACACATGCTAAAAAAACTATTTCAAACCAATTCATATCGCTATTTAAGTATTTCTACCTTGAAAAATTGTGAAAAAAGAGTAAAATGAATAGAGTTAAAAAATTGAGAGGTGGGACGTCGAGGTGAAAAATAAATTTTTGGTTTGCGATGATTGCCAAGCAGTAAATCTTAAAACGTTGACACAAAAACTGAAAAAGCTTGACCCAGACGCTGAGATTGAAGTGGGTTGTCAATCATATTGTGGACCAGGTCGACGTAAAACATTTGCGTTTGTTAATAACCGTCCACTTGCTGCAACAACGGAAGAAGAATTAATGGAAAAAGTTCAGAAGCAGCTTCAAAAACCACGCGATCCTGAAGAAGAAGAGCGTTTGAGAAAACGTAATGAAGAACGTAAACGTCGCAAAGAAGAACAAGACCGTAAATTAAAAGAAAAATTGGCGAATCGTAAAGCGTAAGGCCAATTTCTTATTCAATATAAACATAAGCAAAGAGACGCCCCTTAGCTCGAGAAGGCACGTCTCTTTTTTATATGCAGATGAATCATATTCAAATAGCTTGATTTTATCCTACACCGTTGTTGTTCAAATCGTGTCAATCAAAATTTTCATCCACTCGAAAACACATGCAATCAGAAGTATTTTCTCCGCTGTTTAGCCCCTTATTTATGATATAATAAAAAGTATTCTAGCAAGCAATAAGGGAGCGAAATGTGGAATGTATGAAGTAAGAATTGCTACACCAGATGATGTAATAGGTATCCGCGATGTTGCGACGAAAGCGTGGTACAATACGTACTTAAATATTTATGCAGCTTCAACTGTGAATGAACTCCTCGCAGCTTCATATAACGAAGAGCATTTGCGTAAACGATTAGAAGAACAATTATTCATGGTTGCGATTGAAGATCAAGAAGTGGTCGGTTTTGCGAATTTTATTCAAGGTAGTGAACTGTATTTATCTGCGCATTACGTACGCCCACATTCTCAAAATAAAGGATATGGTCGTTTACTTTTAGAACAAGGTCTCGCACATTATGAAGGTCAATATGATGCGGTCTATTTAGAAGTCGATACGAAAAATGAAAAAGGTGTCGCATTTTATGAACAAGAAGGCTTTGAAATCATTCGTACATATGAGCATGTGATGTACGGTGAAACGATGAATCTCGCACTCATGAAAAAGCCATTAAGTTAAATGCTAACAAGGAGGGTTTTGATTGACAGAAACAGCTTATGTTACACGTAAGTTATCAGAAGAGAAAGTGTTCAAAGATCCCATTCATCGCTATATTCACGTTCAAGATCAGCTGATTTGGGATTTAATCAAAACAAAGGAATTTCAACGGTTGCGTCGGATTAAACAACTCGGGACATTGAATTTAGCTTTTCACACTGCTGAACATAGTCGTTTTGGTCATTCCCTCGGTGTGTACGAAATTGTCCGTCGCATGATTGATGAGACGTTTAAAGATCGCCAAGAGTGGGATAATGCCGATCGTCCACTCGCGATGTGTGCGGCGTTGTTGCATGATTTAGGGCACGGCCCGTTTTCACATAGTTTTGAAAAGATTTTTAATACCGATCACGAAGCCTATACGCAAGCGATGATTATGGGCGATACGGAAGTGAATGCGGTATTGCGACGTGTGAGTGAAACATTTCCAGCTGAAGTGGCAGAAGTGATTAATAAAACGCATCACAATTCATTGGTCGTGTCGATGATTTCGTCACAAATTGATGCTGACCGTATGGATTATTTACAACGAGACGCTTATTTTACAGGGGTATCTTATGGTATGTTTGATATGGAACGGATTTTGCGGTTGATGCGCCCTTCAGCAGATGAAGTGCTGATTAAAGAGAGCGGGATGCATGCAGTTGAAAACTTTATTATGAGCCGCTATCAAATGTATTGGCAAATTTATTTCCATCCGGTAAGTCGCGGTGGTGAAGTTGTCCTGAATCATTGTTTTAAACGTGCGAAATATTTATACGAGCATGGTTATGAGTTTAATATTGCGCCTCGTGATTTTGTGCCGTTTTTCGAAAATCGTGCGACTGTTGAAGAATACGTCCAATTGGATGAAGCGGATGTGACGTATTATTTGAAACGTTGGATTGATGAAGACGACCCCATTTTAAGTGATTTGGCACGACGCTTCATTCATCGCGATTTATTTAAGTTTTTACCGTTTGATGGCTCGATTATTACGATTACGGAGCTCCGTGATTTATTTGAACAAGCAGGCATTGATCCGGATTACTATTTTGTGAGTGATTCGTTTTCCGATTTACCTTACGATTACGATCGACCAGGTTCCAATCGACAACCGATCCACTTACTTCAAAATAATGGCGGTATTCGTGAAATTAGTAGCCAATCGCTTATCATTTCAAGTATTACGGGGATTAAACGTGAAGATTATAAACTGTATTACCCGAAAGAACTGATTATGAAAATTGAAGACCCAGAGCTTAAAGGGAAAATCATTAACTTATTAAATGAACTGAATTAACTGTTTGAGTGTTCAATACATTCACAACTGGAACGATGCATTTTAAAAAGTATGAAAAGATTTGGAGGTACAATGAGATGGCTGAGAAAAAAGGGTTTAACTTTAATATTATCAAGAACGATCCACTCGATGGTCATAAAGGGACAAATATTGGTTCGATCAGTCTCGATAATATTGCGCCCGTTTTTATCGATATCGATGCGCAAGAGGCCTTTATTGACATTGGTGCCATGCATGCACGTGCAGCAGTAGAACGTGGTGTGAAATGGATTACTGATAAAGAGACTGTCGATGTAGAAGGAGCAAAAGCGTACTGGCTATGTTGGGTGACAACAGAACGCGGTGAACAAGGCCCTTACTATGCAGGGGTGACTGCGGCGTATTTATTAGTAAATAAAACGATTCGTCGTGGCTATAAAAGTATGCCAGAACATGTCAATATGATGGATAAATCAATGAAACATAAAATGATTGTGGATCATATTGGGGCAGAAAATCGTCAAATATTAGCAGACTTTCTTAAAACGCACAATCCTGACATGTGGGCCAATGCGTCAGAAACGTTACACCAAGCGTTTGAGGATACAGAATAATGTGAGACTTCATTGCAGTTTGAGTCATACCGGCCAAAGGTGACTTGATTTCTAAACAACTTATGCGAAGTGACTTTAGAAGGGAGTCACCTTGTGCATTTTTGTCATGATTTCGACTCAAATTGCGTGATAAATGTGAAATTCTATACGTTCAGCACATGTCATATGTGATATAATGGCAAGTATTATTTGATGAAGTAAGGTGAAAATGACCATGGAGCATAACGTCAAAATTGATGTCCATCAAATTGTGAAAAGAGATGCGCAAAAAGAGCATTTTTCACATCAAACAACGGGCCAATGGTTGAAAAAAGACGAGGATTGGATTCGTTACCAAGAACAAATTGAAGATGCCACTGTCAATGTGACGATTAAACTGACAGGTGAGAGTGTTAAACTGATTCGCAAAGGCGATATCAATATGAACATGCATTTTATCGAAGGGCAAGATACGACAACTTTTTACGAATTGCCTCATGGAAAAATGGTGTTGACGGTGCATACGATGAGCATTCTTCATTTTGTGACACCGGATGGCGGTAAGTTAAAAGTGCATTATGCATTATTTCAAGGTGATGAAAAAATGGGCACCTATCAATACGAAATGAAATATAAGGAGATATAAGATGAATATTATTGATCAAGTGAAACAGGCATTGATTCAAGAAATCGAAAAAAGTATTCAACAAGCAAATATTGTTGAGTCGATTCCTGAAATCAAAATCGAAATTCCGAAAGATACGAAAAATGGAGACTATGCAACAAACATTGCGATGGTGTTGACGAAACTCGCGAAACGTAACCCAAGAGAAATTGCGCAACTCATTGTGGACCATTTAGATACTGAAGCGGCACATGTCAAAAAAATTGATATTGCGGGACCAGGATTTATTAATTTTTACCTTGATTCAAGTTATTTAAATGCGGTGATAGATCAAGCTTTAGAACAAGATACGCAATTTGGCCGTGTAGCAGAATCGAAAAATGAAAAAATATTAGTGGAATATGTCTCAGCGAACCCGACTGGCGACTTACATATCGGTCATGCTCGTAACGCTGCAGTAGGGGACACGTTATGTAATATTTTAGACGCAGCTGGTTATGACGTTACGAGAGAATATTACATTAACGATGCAGGGAATCAAATTACGAACTTAGCGAAATCGATCGAAGCACGTTACTTACAACATTTAGGTCAAGAAGCGGAAATGCCAGCAGATGGATATCACGGTCAAGACATTCAAAATATCGGTGCGGATTTAGCTGAAAAACAACCGAACTTAATGGATTTATCGGATGACGAACGTCTGAAAACATTTAGACAACTCGGTGTAGATTATGAGATGGCGAAATTAAAACAAGATCTTGCTGATTTCAACATTCATTTCGATAATTGGTTTAGTGAAACATCTTTATATGAAAAAGGCGAAATTAAAGCTGTTCTAGATCGCATGAAAGAAAATGGCTACACGTATGAAAAAGACGGTGCGATGTGGTTACGTACGACAGATTTCAAAGACGACAAAGACCGCGTGTTGATTAAAAATGACGGCACGTACACATACTTTTTACCAGATATTGCGTACCACTACGACAAATTCCAACGTGGTAATGACAAATTGATCAACCTATTCGGTGCGGATCACCACGGCTATATTAACCGTTTGAAAGCGTCACTTGAAACGTTTGGCGTGGATAGCGATCGTCTGGAAATTCAAATTATGCAAATGGTACGTTTAATGCAAGAGGGCGAAGAAGTGAAGATGAGTAAACGTACAGGTAACGCGATTACGTTAAGAGAAATTATGGATGAAGTCGGCATTGATGCGGCGCGTTACTTCTTGACGATGCGTAGTGCGGACACACATTTCGATTTTGATATGGCGCTTGCGAAAGAACAGTCTCAAGACAACCCGGTTTACTATGCACAATATGCACATGCGCGTATTTGTTCGATTTTACGTCAAGCAGAAGCACAAGGATATCAAGTCGAAAAAGGTGCCGATTATCAAACGATTACTAACGATAAGGCCATTGAATTATTGAAGAAAGTAGCGGAATTCGAACCGATGATTGAAGGGGCAGCTGAAGCAAGAGCACCACATCGTGTGACGAATTATATTCAAGATTTAGCAGCACACTTCCACAAGTTCTACAATGCAGAAAAAGTATTAACAGAAGATCAAGCAAAAACAAAAGCGCATTTGGCATTAATTGATGTTGTACGTATTACATTGCGCAATGCATTACAATTAGTCGGAGTCACTGCACCAGAACAAATGTAAATCATAAAAGGCAACCTCAGTATAGCGCTGAAGTTGCCTTTTTTAATGATAAGGTTTCGTAAATCGAATGATGAACATACTCAGTTCGAACAATAGAATCAAAGGTAAGGACAATAAAACATTTAACATGACGTCAGGCGGTGCAATCAAGCTAGCCAATACAAAACAGCCAAAATACACATATTTTCGATAAGGGCGTAACATCGTGGCATCAATCAATTCGAATTTGGCTAAACCGATAAACAAAATCGGCAATTGGAAAATGACGCCAAAGAAGAGTAGCCATCGTAGTAGTTCCATTAAATATTGTTTAAAACCAATGACCGGATCAATCGACATTAATTGTGACAAATTGAATGAAAACTGAATGATAAGTGGAAAAATGAGCCAGTATGCCAGTGCGATACCTGTTAGAAACAGCAGCACGGAAATGAGGCTATATTTATAAACGAATTGGCGCTCAATGTCTTTTAAACCTGGCGCGATAAATGCCCACAATTGATAAAAAAGCACGGGAGAAACGATACACAATGTACAAAATAAGATAATCATCATGTAAATCTGTATCATTTCGGTAAAACTAAAGGCATGTAACTGTACGTCATTTTGAGCTATAGCGTGAATGAATGGCTTAATCCACCAATGTGATGAAATGTAGTTTACGATGAGTACGATGCCAAACGTCATGCTTATTTTGATTAACCGTGCTCTCAGTTCGTTAAAATGATTGAGTAACGATAACTCATTTGTTTTCTTGTTTTGTAGATTTTGTACTGGGTGTGTCTAATGATTCGTCATCTTCTGTGATATGTTCTGTGGCAGATTTAAATTCGCGTAACGTTGAACCGATTGCGCGACCAAATTGAGGTAACTTTTTCGGTCCAAACAAAATGAGCGCAATCACACTAATGATAATGAGACCTGTTGGACTTGCCATACCTAAAACAAACGTACCTTCTAGCATAAAAATCCCTCTTCTCTTAAAATTTTTCTAATCACCTTTAGCGATACAAGTCATCATATGAATACATTTTAAACCAATAGATGTGCTATGAACTGACAACAATCATTTTTCTCAACGCATTATGGCAACCCGCTAAACATTTGCGTTAAAGAGGCTGCACATCTCTTTGCCTCAGCCTCTTAACAGATGACGATTACTTTTGCTTGCTTCTCATTGTATAAATGAGGACTACAAAAATAATGAAAACGGCTTGTACGACAATCGTCTCAACGGTTGGATAAAAACCAATCCAACTGAGTGTCGGCACATGTTCTAAACCGTGTCTTGGTATAATATTTAACAATTGTAATTTTTGAATGCTTATGCCAAGCATTTTGAATGCCATAACAAAGAGAATGAGTGATAAAAATTTGAAAATATAATAAATCGGAATCAGTTTGACGATAAAGCGATATAAGAATGCAAATATCGTTAAAATGATCAGTGCGTACACAATGCCGAGAATAAACTGTACGGCGGTAATGTTGCCGACCATACCCATGTAAAAGACGATGACTTCGACGCCTTCTCTTAATACGGTAATCAATCCGATGACACCGAGCAAGAGGAGGTTACGGTTTTGGATTGCGTTGTCATACATCGACTGCATCATAGCGTCCCAACGTTTCGCATTGGATCGTTGGTGCATCCAAATACCTACGATGTACATTAAGAATACAGCAACTAAGCCTAGAGTCGCTTCCATACCTTCGCGAAGCACGCCGCTATCGCCTAGTAAACGGATGAACAAGAATGCGAGCAACAGACTGATAATTAAACCAGCTACGGCACCACTGAGCACACTTGCTGTACCTTTTCTGTCTTTCATTTGACGCGTCATCGTTGTTAATGTCATCAGGATGAGTAACACTTCTAAGCCCTCACGTAAAAAGATCAGCATAACATCCCATGCAGTGTAGCCTTGTTGACCGACAGTTTCTGCGATATCTTGGTTGATTTCAGTCAATGATTTTTTCACATCTTCTTTGTTATGATCATCTAATATACTTTGATAGTAGGGGATGCGATTTTCGATTTTATTGTAAAGACTGAAGTTTTTTGTTTGAATTTGACCTTCAACATACGGCCAGACTTTGATAAATTGACTGAGAGATTGGTCGGCTTGATTTAAATCGCCTTTATCAATCGCTTGAATCGCTTTATCGAGATGTGTATTCAAGTCTGTCGCATGGTATTTCCCTTTATTTTGCGTTGTTGTCGCTTTGTCTGCTTGATCGATAGCTGTCTTAAAAGATTGCCAACGCGATTCAACCTTTTGCGTATTCAACGGTTCTTTTTCAATAGCGACCCTTAACTGCATTAAATAAACTTCAATTTGTCCATATTGGTCGACACTTTTATTTCTAATTACAGATTCGTGTTTAGTCCAAATGGAATTCAGTTCGCTATTAATTTGTCTTAATTTCTCTTGATCGTTCGCTTGAATCGCTTTTTCGATTGGTGCATGTTGTTGGTCAATTAAAGACTGTAGCGTTTTAATTTCTTCTGTATCATCTGATTTGTTGACTGTATTTTCATAAGCAATGAGTGACTTCGTTAATTCTGAAAGCTGGGTCGTTTGTTGTTCTGTAGAATCTGTTTGATTGAGTGCTTTCAAGGCGGATTGCACATGTTGTCCTTCTTTGGAATCATCAACATGCAATGCAGTCACTTGCTTGTTCACATGGTCAATACTTTGTTTTTTATCCTCATTTGATTTGTTTTTATCTTGTAATGTTGATTTGGCATCTGAAATAGCGACATACACATCACTAAAGTCCTTTCCCGCAGCATCGACATAAGGTGTTCGAACGACGCTTATCAACAATACAGCTATGATAAAGCATTTAACTAAATAGCGATTCACCTAAGTAACCTCCCTTTTTAACGCCTGGGAGAATTAAAAACAAGCCAGACCCTTTATGTGTAATATATTCATTTAATTTATCTACGGAGCCTAAACTATTTTGGATATCAATAAATTGTTGTGGATGCTTCTGGAATGAAATAAACAGTAGCCCTGCATCATAGTTTCCGGTTTTATCGTTCGTACCACGCATATAATTGTATGCGCGACGCAAAATTTCAGTATTTGCTTCTTTGGCTAAACGTGCATGAGCATCTTTCGGAATGACATACTCACCTTGTGCATCTTTCGCGTTTAAATCCATCTCATCAAATTCATCTTTTTTACCTAAAGGGGCACCTGATGCACGATGACGTCCGAAAGTCGCTTCTTGTTCTTCTAAAGCGGTGCGATCCCAAGTTTCGATATGAATTTGAATTTTTCTAAGTACACAATATGTACCATATGTCGCCCATCCATCATTGATAAACACATAGTTTTTGTAGGCTTTCGTATCACGCGGATTTTGTGTACCATCTTTAAAAGCCATTAAATTACGTGGTGTTTCTTTCCCTTTACCTGAAATAAAGCCTGTTTCTGACCATTTCACTTGAACGACATCGAGATACGGACGGATTAAGTTATGAATGGCATGAAAAGCAACTTGTGGGTCATCTGCACAAGCTTGAATGAAAATATCGCCACCTGTAATGTCTTTATCTAACTGATCATTTGGAAAGTGAGGTAAATCTTTAAATGAACGTGGTACTTTATTGTTAAGTCCCAATTTTTGTAAAAAGGATTTGCTGACACCAAAAGTAACCGTCAATTTGTTCGCATAGAGGCCCATCGCTTCACCCGTATCAACAGGTGGGAGTAGCGTGTTGTTTGTCGTCTTTCCAATCGCATCCCCGTGCATCATTTTTACTGTGCTCTCAGTCCAAGCTTTAAACATTTTTTGAATCGCAGCTTTATCTTTACTTTTTAAGTCTAATACTGCTAAATTAATGTTTTTTTGCGTTGGCGTGGTAATTCCTGGCTGTACTTTACCATAAAATTGATACGCTTGATCGGCTTCCTCTTCAGGGGTGTCGAACATTGATTTAAATGAAAAAAGGCTGCCCACACCACTCGCACCAATCGCAACACCTGCACCGCCAATTCCTAACATTTTAAGAAATGAACGTCTTGAATAAGTCGTTTCGTGATAGTTGTTTTGTTGTGTCATTCTGTAATCACTGCCATTTGGCTCAACGGTTCACCAAGCTCATTGACTGCGTGTGAGAGTTCTTTTTTCTGAGCGTCTGTTAATTCAGTGTATAAAATATAACCGTCGCCTTTTTTATATTGATCCAATAAGCCGTTCACTTTATCGAATTTTGATTTGATTTTTTCGCTTAAAGCTTTATCTTTTTTCTCTAAAGTAGGTTTAAAGAGTTCATAAATTTTTTCGGCACCTTCAATGTTCGCTTTGAAGTCATATAAATCTGTGTGAGAATAAATTTCTTCTTCACCAGTAATTTTAGAAGTTGAAATTTCGTTAAGTAAATCAACAGAACCTTGAAGCATTAATTTTGGTGTAATTTCCAATGTGTCCGCTTTAGCACGTAATTCTTTCGCGTCTTTTAACAATTGGTCGGCATCTTTTTTCGTTGTGTCAGTAATCATTTGATCTTCATATAAAGCTTTTTCGATTTTGTGATAGCCCGTCCATTCGTTTTCTTTTTTCTCTTCTTTTAAGTCAGCTAAACGCGCATCAATTTTAGGGTCTAAATCTCCAAATGACTCTGCGACAGGCTCAGAACGTTCATAGTGCATACGAACTTTGGCATACAATGATTTCGCTTTTTCCATGTCATCGTTTTTAATCGCTTGAACAAATGATTCAGTCCCAGTTAAGAATTGATTGAGTTCTTTGTCTGTATATTTTTTATATTCTTGTGTTGATTTTTCTAATGCCGCTTTATTTTCTGTATTGTTTTTAGATGATTGCTCCTTTGATTTGTCACCATTGTCTTGGTTGCCACATGCAGCGAACAGCAGTGATGATGCTAATAATACCGTAGTCAACTTTTTCATTTTTTCCACCTCATAGATATAATTGAGTCCTACCAATTGTAAACATTGTTTGTCATTATAAAACGTTGTATGTATGTCATCCTCTACAATGAAGCCCTTGGTATATGAAGAATAATGTTCTGAAAATCGTATATAATGATAAATGGTTTCTCTCAATTGATAATCATTTTCAATTAATTATATTCCGTTGTGTAAACACTGTCAATACAGTTTTTTAGCATATTTTATTAGATAGTATATTAAATATAAATTTTTGTTGTTATCGCTTTCATAAGGGGATGGGACATAAAAATTTTTTGATGCAGTATTCTTGTTTAACTTGCCCTCTCCCTACAATTTGTGTTTTTGATTGCCCTCATGGCTTCGCGTTTCCTAGGGACTGTCCCTTCAACTCAATTCGGCTTGATTGAAGCATACATGAGGTGGAAGCCGAATTGGATTTTGGGCGCAGTACAGAAATCTCATGTGCAACAAACATTTCGTAGTACTGCCCCTGCAAGGCTGACTAGACTTCTCAAAAGTATGCGAATTGAGAAGTTAGACAGTTACTACGATAAACAGTAACCACTATCAAAGTTACTAGACGTGATGTTATATTTTTACTTTCCTCTCAAGAGTCTCGGGGCTAGGACATTTAGTCACTCTTATCATGAAGTGAATGAAAATTTCTAATAAGGTGATTTTCAAAAATTTGCACAAAAAATTAATTTAAGACGCCAAAAATCAACGAAAAATGATAAGATAAACAAAATATGATGAAAAATGGGAGTGGAACGATGAAATTAAAATGGTACCCACCTGTGATAGTCATGGTTGTCTTCATGCTCGCGGGTTGTAATTTCAATGCAAATCAGTCGAAGGAGACGGGCAAATCTTCTGATAAAGGTCCGGAACGTATCATTTCATTAATGCCAAGTAATACAGAGATTTTATATGAACTCGGGCTAGGCGATAAGGTCGTAGGTGTTTCTACGGTAGATGATTATCCGAAAGCAGTGAAAGAGAAGCAGCAATTTGACGCGATGCAACTTAATAAGGAAGCGTTGATTAAAGCGCAACCGGATTTGATTTTAGCGCATGAATCACAGAAAGCATCTCAAGGTAAAGTGCTTGATAGTTTAGAAGAGAGTGGTATTCGTGTCGCATATGTCAAAGATGCCCATTCGATTGATGAAATGTATGAAACGTTTAATCAAATTGGAAAACTCACAGGAAGTGAACAACAAGCAGAAAAATTAGTGAAAGAAACGAAACATAACATTCAACAGGTGGTCGACACGATTCCGAAGCACAAAAAAGCACCTCACGTGTTCATTGAAATTACATCCGAACCAGAAATTTATACAGCGGGTAAAGGAACGTTTATGAATGACATGTTAAAGCAACTCCATGCACACAATGTCTTTGATGATACGGAAGGTTGGCCGAAAGTGTCTAAAGAACAAATCATTAAGAAAGATCCAGATGTGATGATTGCGACATCAGGTGTATCGACAGAGGATTATCGCAATGATGTACAGCAGCGTGGTGGTTTCGAGGAAGTTGAAGCGGTGAAAGATGACCGTGTTGTCGCTTTAAATGACGATATGTTATCACGTCCTGGACCACGTTTAGACGATGCGATGAAAATGTTGAGAGATGCTGTGTATGAAAAATAACGTAACGAAGTGCTTCATGAGCATCAGTGCATGGAGCCTTCTTTTAATGATTGTCTGTGCATACAGTTTATTCAGTCGATTAGAATGGCATACACCTTTGACAGAGACACTCATTATGGAGGTACGTCTTCCTAGAACGTTGCTCGCCTTGTTTGCAGGGATGGGGCTCACTTTAGCAGGACAAATGTTTCAAATCATCTTAAACAACCCACTTGCGGATAGTTTCACACTTGGACTGGCAAACGGTGCGACAGTGGGGACGGCACTTGCTGTACTTCTCGGGTTACCTTTTGTATGGATTGCCCCTTTAGCGATGGTGCTGGGTATGCTATCATTAGTCGTTGTGATAACTGTCGCTTACACGATTTCGAGAGGGTATCCGACACGCGCGCTTATTCTAGCCGGGATATTAATCGGTTCGTTATTGAATGCAGTGCTGTTTTTACTCGTACAATTCAATCCTAAACGGCTTCAAAATATTGTGGCGTATATGTTTGGAGGATTTGGAGCTGCTGAATATCGGGAAGCGGTCGTTGTGATGTGCGTTTTTGTCATTATCACATTTATCCTCATTATGTTAGTCCCGAAAATTAAATTACTGCAAATGAACACGCTCTCTAGTGCCGCATTAGGGCTTCATGTCGAGCGCTTATCGGTGACTGTATTAATATTAGTGACAGTGCTGTCTACAGTCATTATCGGCTTTGTAGGGGTGATTGGTTTTATTGGGATGGTCATTCCACAATTTGTGCATCGCATGAGTCGAGGGACATTACCTTTTAAAATGACTTTAAATATTTTAATTGGTGGAACAGTGATGGTATTGGCCGATATTTTAGGTGGACAATTACTGGACCCTATTCAACTGCCAGCAAGTGTCGTCTTAGCTATTTTAGGGATTCCACTCATGTTTTATCTCATGATAGTTGAACGTTATTAAGCAATTGACTAATATAGTATTATATGAATTTTAAAGAATAAGTAATGAGGTATACCATGGACTTAACAAACATTAAAGCAATTATATTTGATTTAGAGGGAACGTTGTTAGACCGACAAAAATCACGTGAAAAATTTATTGAAGAGCAATACGAACGTTTTCATGATTATTTAGTACGTGTACAAGCCTCAGACTTTCGCAAAAAATTTATCGAACTTGATGACGACGAAGATCATGATAAACCCGATTTGTATAAAGAAATCATCAAGCAATTTAATATTGATCGTTTAACATGGAAAGATTTATTTAACGACTTTGAAATGCATTTCTATCGCTACGTTTTTCCATTTCATGATACGACCTATACTTTGCAAAAACTGAAAGAAGCGGATTATAAAATTGGTGTTATCGCAAATGGAAAATCTAAAATTAAACGTTATCGTGTCTATGCGCTAGGTATCGAATCTTATGTGACACATTTGACCACTTCAGAAATGGTGGGCTTTCGAAAACCGCATCCACGTATATATGAAGAAATTATTGAGAAATTAGACGTCGTACCAGAAGAGGTGGTGTATGTCGGCGATGATGCGTTGAATGACGTGGCGCCTGCTCGAGCAATGGGCATGGTCAGCGTCTGGTATCGTCACGGTGAAAGGGAAGATGAGGTCATTCCTTTAGAATCAGAAATGGATTTTGAAATTACAACACTGGAAGAATTATTAGATATTTTAAACATCGAACGGGAGGCTGAAAAATAATGCATTTATTTAGAACATCAGATGGGACAGCATTGAATTATCGCTCAATGGGGAAAGGTTATCCGATTGTGATGGTACATTCGGTTTATATGAATCATACGGTATTTGAAGATATTGCGAAACGTTTGTCACGCTATTTTCAAGTGATTTTAGTCGACTTGAGAGGGCACGGTTACTCTGACAAACCGTTAGCGATTGATTTTCATGATTATAGTCAAGATTTAAAAGAATTGATGGAGTTTTTGTACATCGAATGTGCGACGTTTATCGCGATTGAAATGGGGAGTGCGGTGGCATTAGACCTCGTTCAACGTGATCCAAAGAAAGTATCAGAACTCATTTTAATCAATCCAACTGTCTCTGGAGAAGGATTGCCACATGAACGATTGTTCCGTAAATACGCTGAAGCGATTCGAACTTGGAGCGATACAGAACAAGATAAGTTTTTAGAAAAGCATTTATACTATGCTAAAGGAAAAGTACGTAAGTTTCTTAAAAGTGTCAATGACTCTGCAGCTTTATTAACAGATTATGAGAAAAATGCAGTGGATCAATCGTTCACAGATTTTGTACTAGGTGAACCATTGTCTGAAGTGCAAGTGCGCACACTCGTGATTGCAGGTGTGACGAATGGACGAATTGCACCGAATGAATCTGAAAATATTGCTGAGTTGATGCCGAATGCGACGTACGAATTATTTAAAAAGTCAGGCGTATATCCATTTGTAGAAGAAAAGGAAAAATTCCTCAAAACAGTGAAGAATTTCATGCAAAGAACGACGCATAATATGGACCTGTAACCGTTTTGTAATATAACTGTTATTTTATTGCAATTTAGGGTATGATGATAATAAGCACAAAAAAGAGAGACAAAAGAGGAGCGTGTGCCCTATGAAAAAACTAGTCAGTGCAATGTTGGTAACAGGACTTACATTTTTGGGTATTTATGCAGGTACAGCAGATGCGATGTCAGGGAATACATTAGAATCAGTGAAATCGTTACAACACGGCGATCGTACAGTAGAAGGTGTGACAATTGGCGAACAGATGAATGACGTATTTCGAGACAAAGGCCATGGGATTCATACGAAAGAAGCATACGGTCATCATCATTATTATGAGATTCATACTAAAGACGGTGTGATGATTGTGACTGCGAGTGGCGCGGGTCGACATGCGAAAGTGACACGTGTAAGTATGATTTACAATAAACTGAACGGTCCGAAGTATCAAGAGGTGAAGAATCAAGTGAGCACACGTGCGATTAAACGTGAACATCATAACAATGTCACAGGTGGTAGCGGTTATATTTCAGATGGCAAAGTGTCATACCAATTTGCCTCTTCTACTCCAAAAGATCAAACATTGAAGCTCTATCGCATTGATGTAGAGTGATGTACGACTCAACTGAACAAACGGAAGCGTCTACACGCCACGTCTCACTTCTGATATAATGGTGCTATCAAATGAGACGGAGGATTTTATGAGACCTAATGATCGGACTTTACTGGAGAATGTAGAAGATTACTTTACGCATAAAGGTGTATCTCCAAGTTTAATCGACGACGTTAAAGAAAATTTGAGAAAAGATACTCAAAAATCAGAAGCGGAAGATAAAGACTATATCGAATATCGTCAAAAATCTCCGGCTGAAATTATATTAACAATACAAAAAAACTTATTTATATTACAGTTCAACCCAGTCGTATTTTTTATCATTAACTTTATTTTAATTTCATCGCTCTATGACAAGCAACTGGTACCTTTCGGTGCTGCAACAGGTTTATCACTGGTGTATATGCTTGTCATGTTGCCGATATCGATTATTATATATACGCGCATCATGCATAAAAATTATCTGTATCGCAATAAAATAGAGAGTTATGCAGGGGGTGCTTTAGCGGTTTTCGCCCTCGTACTCATTTTAATGAATGCATTTGATTTGAACTTAGGTATTCATGTTGTGACGCATTATGCACATATCGCGATTGCAGTGATTGGCGTGATCGTTACAAGCTTTGGATTGTATAAAAAGTATTTAGAATACACGGGAATTGGCTTATTATTACTACAAAAGACCATTGATGTTATTGTTGCTGATGATCAGGCGGCTCAGCTCATTTCCATTGCGATTTGGGTCATGATTTTAGTGTTGATTATTTTCTATACGATTGAATTGTCAGCAAGTAAGCGAACATAAATAGAATCAAAGCAATATTAAATACCCTTTCGAAGTGCGTATCATTAAGAAATGTAACTTGGAAAGGGTATTTTTTGTATGGGTTAAATGGAACAATATAAAAAAGTAAAACCACTCGTTGTAGTCGTACAAAAAGACAACGAGTGGTTTTACTTTACACTTGCACGTATGCTAAATAAGCCCCATACGCTTCATGATTCATGCTTTGTCACAAAATTACTGTGGTCGAATATCTGTAGATTTGATTGTTTCATTAACGCGGTCTAATAAAGCGTTAATTTTTTCACGTTGCTGATCGTTAATTAAAATAAGTACTGTACGTTCGTCGTTTTCATTACGGCGTTTATCGAAATATCCTTCTTGAGATAAGTTTTTAACAGCTTTCACGACTTGCGGTTGTTTATAGTTTAAGTTGTTAATGATATCTTTTAAATAATATTCCTCTTCTATTCTATAGCTTAAGTGTGTTAAAACTGCGAACTCTTCAAAACTAATTTTAAATTCCTTTTTAATCACACTTTTTAATCTATCAGCGTATGTCACCATAGATAATAACTCAAAACAATCTTTGACTCTTGTAACAGCCATACTCATAACCTCCCATATATATTACCCTTAAACGTGTTTTGAAATATAATACACGATATATTACATTTCAATAAAATCCCGTTAACACCTTATATTATAGCAAATGAAGTGTATATAACACCACCAAAACGCACTAGTATAAATATTAATATATTTAATTGGAACGGAAATATTTAACATATTATATCTAATAGGCATGCATTTGTAAAATAAGACACGCCAACGTTTTACAACATTATAATGATCATAATCAATATTCGAAGTGAGCACAATAAGTTGTCATATATGGTCATTGATCTATAATTTGCAATTAAATAACTAGAATAACGCAAAAAAGAATTTAATGTTGTGCTTAACTTGGTTCTAAAATATTTGCATTGGGATTCCTAACAACTTTTCCACCAATAAAAACACCTTTATTAATTAAAAGTTGCTTATTTATTTTATCATAATTTATTATGCATTTGATGAATTTACAGTTTTTACATATAACTAAAAATGGCTGATTCGATAATATTTAAGCTGGTAATATGATATAGGAAAGTTCAATTTTGAGGTTAAAATTAATTCAAATTGGTAACTACTTAGGGGATGAAATAATATTTTGATATGTGGAATAGGACTTTCTTTGAATAGCAAGATAGGTTTGGAATGTTGACAACTAAAGTCTTTATAAAGATTGTATAGATGAGAAGTCCCGTTCATAATCGTTTGTATTTCGCTGTAAGGATAGTAAAAAATATCTTAAATCTAAAATGTAATTTATTGTGATTTTGAATAAAATTTAGAGCGAATTAGAAAATTGGTACTAGTGAAAATTTTATGCAATTGCACAATGATAAAGATGGAGGTGATCATTGTAGCCTTAGTGGCTAGCTGATTCAACTCATTTTCAGTAAAAGGGATGTAAATGATGTTAAGTTTTGTTGTAGATGATTGGCTAAAGCTATATCGTATACGATTTGAGGATAATAAAAAATAGGTGAGTTTGACCTGTGTAAACGAAATAATGATATAGCTACTAAAAATGAACAGTTGTACAGCCTATTCTAAGCTACTACCATGTCGGCTTTATAGTGACTTTCAAATGACGGGTGTTTTTTGAAAATATACAAATAAGTATACAGTATAAATAAACAGATAAGTAAAAATAATGCGAAATAAAAAATTGGAATATTTCTTGACATGATGACGACTCAATGCTTTGTTATATATCGTATATATACATACGATTCTTTTTAATTTTCATAAAAATTTGACATATTTAATTAGAAATCACAGCATTATATATATTCTTTTTGTATTAACATGCATTTTATTGTGGTATAAAATAATTAGGAGTTACATATATTGTAATTCTCAGCATATTTAGGTAATAAAATGACACAAATGCGTGTAAAAAATAAAAAGTGTCTTCAAAAAAATGCATGATTCATACACTTTAGAGAAGACTTTTGATAAAATAGCGTGTACTTAGTTGAACTGAATGATAATAATCGCAATCATAATGAGCACAAAACCTAATAAGCGTTGTTTCGTAATATGACGATGCGGTACACCGAATAGTCCGAAATGATCGATGAGTAAGCCCATAATAATTTGTCCTACCATCACTGTAATAAGTGTGAAAGTGACACCAATCACAGGCGTTAAAATAATATTTGTTGTGACGAAAATGACACCTAAAGCCCCGCCAACAAAATGCCACCATTTCAATGGGCCATGCTGCTCAGAGGTTGCATGAATTTTAACGTGTCTGTGTAGAGTGAGCGTCAAAATAATGAGCGCTGATGCCCCTACTGTAAATGAAACTAAAGAGGCGAAGAATGGTGAATGGAGCGTTTGGCCTAAATGACTATTGATTGCTGTTTGAATGGGCGGCGTAAAACCAATAATCATACCGACAAGCATCCATGGACCATTGTGACCAGTTTGTGCTAATTGCTTAGCGTTCTTTTGAAGATTCATCAAAATAATACCGATGAGCAATAACACAATCCCGAGGACTTTCATCAAGTGTAACGTTTGAACATCTACATTGAACCAACCGAACGTATCAATCAATACACTCATCAAAATTTGACCAGTAATCGTTGTCACAACGGTCAACGAAGCGCCAATACGTGGTAACAAAATCATATTACCTGTTAAATAAATAATGCCCATTAACCCGCCAACATACCAGTAATAATCAAAATGATAATGTCCGAAAGCTTCTGCAGTCAGTAGGTGTGGATTGAGTATAAAATTGAGCATCACGAGTAACAATGTTCCGACCGTAAATGAAATGGCAGAAGCATATAAAGAGGATTGCGTGTACCGGCTTAGCCTGGAATTGATGGAAGTCTGTACAGGAATGACAGCACCAGCCACTAACCCTAAAATCAGTAAGAGTGAAAGCATAATCAACCATCCTTTTGTTTAATTGTGTTATTATTATAGCAAAATGTCTATGTGATAGTGCTATGTTTGATTGCAAACAATTTCACAGGAAGACATACAGGATGAAGGATGTCGTTTGAAACCTATTGATTATTATAAGGCGATAATAAAATATAGTAAATCTTGCATGTGAAAATGTATGATCATCATTGGTAACCACACCATGACTAAGAATGAAGTTAAAGGAAAGTTGTGATATTTTGAAGGAACATGAAATCGTACGTGTGATTGATGAGCATCTCTTTTTTATTAATGTTAATGCGTCATCAAAGCTTGAAGAGGGGCAGTATGTTGAAGTGCTTAATCCTTTTAAATTTTATAAAACGTTAGCACGTATTGATGAAGTATACGAAAAATATGCGATCTGTCAAAAGCTTGGGAAGTATAAGGTTTTTTATGGTGATGAAGTGAGAATTCGTCCGAACTATCAACCTAATGTGTGAATATAAGGATTAAGAAAGTAGCAAGATATCAAATTTTTGATAGTCCGAAATGATGTGCCTCTTAAATTTTTGTGTCAATTCATCCGAAGCTACCTAATATTAATTTCAACTTACAAAGACTGGGAATATCTCTCGGTCTTTTTTATTTGTACGTATTCGGATTTGAAATCAAGGGTATACCGATAGATTCATACAATCTCATCATATAGACGCAAAAAGACCAGGATATTTAGACATCCTGGCCACTTCAATCATGTTACATATTAAAACAACACAATGACAGATTTATCAATGACTTGAGCGCCTGCAACTTTAACTACAGGGCCATGAATCGTTTTCAATACATTTAATGCCACTAACTTTTCTGCTTCCTCTTGAACTAATTCTTTTGTGATTGGCCCCTTAATGTTAGGCAAACTTAATTTGAAAGTTTTTTGCAATGCGTCTAAAAAAGTGATTTCTAAAGTTTTAACGTTCATCGTACTTGCTCCTTTTTATTGAATATTTTCTGATGTCATTAATTCAATTGCGTCATACTGCTCGCCAGTCAACTTTTCAATAATTTGACTGAAAGCTTTTAAGTCCTCGTGTGAAGCGTCCGTTTTTAACTGTGTAAATCGACGTGATGCTTTCTTAGGTTTTCCCTCTGCTGATGTTGTTGTTTGCGTCAGAATAAGTGTTAAGTGATTGATGTTCATGTTTCTGACCTCCTTTCACTTTATATATCGAAATCCAACGCTAAAAATCACACCCCTAATGAGAAAAAATTTTGCGAAAGTTGTTTAATGTTACTTAAATGTAGTTTATAATTAAATAAGAAACATAAGGGAGGGAAAACGAGTGAATTGCGTGGATCCAATTCGTGAAACGAGAGATATTCATAGGATGTATGATTTTTTACAATCCCATTCAATGCGTGATTATTTGTTTTTTAAGTTTGCGATTCACACTGGCGTTAAGTTAGTGGAATTGTTAAATTTAAGCGTCGGTCAAGTGATGAATGATGGTGGCACTGTCATTGAGAAATGGGATGTGTCTCAAAATCAGGAGGTTGGTGTGCGTATCCCGGACAATTTAAGAGAAGAGTTAAAGGCGTATATCGATGCTGAGGCGTTAATCAAGACGGACTTATTATTTCGCTCTAAACGGACACAAAAAGGACTGAGTCGACAACAAGCATATCGCATTATTAACACAGCGGCACAACAATTAGGTATCGAACATATCGGCTTAACGACTTTGAGAAAAACTTTTGCCTACCACGCGTATCAATCAGGCATTTCTATTTCAATGATTCAAAAGTATCTCGGGCACCAAACGTCGCATGAAACGATGAAATTTATCGGTGTGTCTAAAAAAGAAATGGATACGACAATCGCTTTAAACTTATAAAAATAGAGAAAAGGAGGCGTGCTGATGCTCAGTGGTTTGTTACTTATTTTGACTGTTATTATGGGTGCACTTGTCATCTCAATGCAATGGCAGACGAAACGTTTACCGCATTGGATTGCGATGCTTGCACCTGTAATGTCATCAATTGTGTTTATTTTTTATGCTCCTCAAGTGTTAAATCATCAGCAAATCGTTGAAACAATTCAATGGTTCCCTGCACTAGATATTAACCTCATTTTGCGTTTAGACGGACTTGGTCTATTCTTTGCGCTACTGATTTCACTCATAGGTGTGGCAGTATTTTTCTATGCGACACGCTATTTATCACACCAACATGACGATTTACCTCGTTTTTATTTGTATCTTGTCTTATTTATGTTCAGTATGTTGGGCATTGTGCTTTCCGATAATACCATCATTCTTTATATATTTTGGGAATTGACGAGCGTGTCATCATTTTTATTAATTAGTTATTGGTATGATACTTCAGAAAGTCAAAAAGGGGCAGTGACGTCCTTTATGGTGACGGTCTTTGGCGGTTTGGCCATGCTCGTTGGATTTATCATGTTGTATTTTGTCACAGGAACGAATGTAATCAGTGAACAGCTGAGTCAACGTCATGACATTGCAGCACATCCATTATTTATACCAATCATGTTGATGCTGTTGCTAGGTGCGTTTACGAAATCCGCACAGTGGCCTTTTCATTTTTGGTTACCGAAAGCGATGGCAGCTCCAACGCCAGTGAGTGCTTATTTACATTCTGCGACAATGGTAAAAGCAGGTATCTACTTGTTACTCCGCTATACGATGTTGCTTGGATTGAGTGATGCATACAGTTATTTGGTGACAGGTGTGGGCTTACTCACAATGATTTTCGGTTCGATGACTGCGCTTAAACAATATGATTTGAAAGGGATTCTCGCTTATTCCACTATTAGTCAGCTCGGGATGATCATGTCGATGGTCGGCCTCGGTGGCGGTATTGCACAAGCGACAGACACGCATATGATTGAAATGTATGCCTATGTGCTGTTTGCGGCGATTTTTCATTTGTTCAATCATGCATTGTTTAAAGGTACATTATTCATGGGTGTCGGCTTAATTGATCACGAAACAGGCACTCGTGATATTCGAGAGCTCGGTGGTTTGAGACGTCGTTTACCTGTGACAATGGTTGTCATGTTTGTTGCTTCATTAGCGATGGCAGGGGTGCCATTGTTTAACGGCTTCATCAGTAAAGAGATGTTTTTCGAAAGTTTAATAGAAGCACATCATTTAAGCGCGTTTAATGTTCCACTCATGATTGTGATTGCATTGGTCGGATGGTTGGCAAGTATTTTTACGTTCATTTACGCCTTGCATTTAATTAAAACGACCTTTTTCGGAGAGGTACGTGTAGAACGTCATGTGCATGAACCGCGTGCGATGATTTTACCAGCGACCGTATTGGCATGTTGTTTACCCTTCATCTTTATCGTGCCACAGTGGGTCGGTACACATATCATTGAGCCAGCTTTTAGAGGAGTGGTACACTCGGAGGCTATCGTTCAAACGGCACCACATCTCGCACAATGGCATGGCTTTAACTTGCCGTTGTTGATGAGTGTGACGGTCATTGTTTTAGGTATCATCGGTGTGTTCTTAGTTGATCGTGTACGCACACGCTTTTTATCGTCTAAAGAAAGTGCATTATCAGTGGAAAACATTTTCCGTACATCATGCCAGTCTATGGAAAGTGCTTCAAGTTATGGTTTACGTCATTTAATGAACAATCGATTGAATTCATACATTATAGTAACGCTACTCATTTATTTTGCTATCAATGTATACGGCTTAATACGTGCGGGTGTACCAGAACTTTACGATATCGAAGTGACGGATTACCATATTTTCCACATCCTTTTACTCGTTACCATTATGTTGATTGGTTTTGCGCTCATTTTTATTCGTCAACGTTTAACGATGGTCATTTTGACGGGCGGTATTGGTTACATTGTCACATTATTTTTCATTTTAATGCGCGCACCAGACTTAGCATTGACGCAATTAGTGACTGAAACGATTACGACTGTGCTATTTATTGTCAGCTTTTCAAGACTCCCAAACGTGCCACGGGGTCAATTTAACATTAAAAAAGAAGTGGTTAAAATCGCGGTATCACTCATTACAGCCATTACTGTCGTTGGCTTAGTATTTACGATTCAACAAGCGAGCGCGTTAGAAACCATTTCTGTGTTTTACCATGATGCGTATGAAAAGTCAGGCGGTAAAAATATCGTGAATGCGATTTTAGGAGACTTCAGAGCACTCGACACGTTAGCAGAAGGTTTAGTGTTGATTATTGCGGGCTTAGGTATTTACACGTTACTTAACTATAAAGATAGGAGAGGTCAAGATGAGAGAGAATGATTTAGTCCTTAAAACAGTCACGCGTATTGTCATATTCATCATTTTGACATTCGGTTTTTACCTCTTCTTGGCGGGTCATAACAATCCAGGAGGCGGCTTTATTGCGGGATTAATTTTAAGTTCTGCATTTATTTTAATGTTTTTAGCTTTTGATGTCGCTCAAGTGTTAGACGCGCTGCCAATCGACTTTAGAAAGTTAATGATTATCGGTGCCTTAGTATCTTTAACGACTGCGATTGTTCCCGTGTTTTTCGGCAAAAATATTTTGTATCAGGCCGATTGGTATGTCAAATTCCCGTATTTTGGTGAAGTGCATATTTCTACTATTATGTTTTTTGAAGCGGGCATCACATTAAGTGTTGTTGGCGTCGTTGTCACAACCATTCTATCGTTGAGTGGAGGGAAATCATGAATATTATATTACTCATCATCATCGGATTTTTAGTTTTTATCGGCACATATATGGTGTTATCGAAAAACTTAATACGTATCGTGATCGGTATTGCAATTTTTACACATGCGGGTAATTTAATCATTATGAGTATGGGAGAGTATACACCTCAAAAAACCGAACCGTTAATTGTGGGGAGTAATCAAAATTTTGTCGACCCATTGTTACAAGCGATTGTGTTAACAGCGATTGTCATTGGTTTTGCGATTACGGCCTTTTTACTCGTGTTAGTATATCGTACGTTTAAAGTGACGAAAGAAGATGAAATTGATGTTTTGACTGGAGGTGAAGAAGATGAATGACAATTTATTAGCCGTTCCAATTCTTGTGCCTCTCATATGCGCTTTATTTCTAGTGATTTTGCATCGACAAGTGCGTTTATCTCGACGTATTGCATTAGGTGCGCTATTGATTTCGTTTATCGTCTCTTTAATGATGTTAATCGATGTCATGAAACACGGCCCGATGACATTAGACTTTGGTGATTGGCCAGCCCCGTTTGGCATTCAATACGTGGGAGATCCTTTAAGTCTTATATTAGTGACGACAACCTTTTTAGTCGTTTTCATGATTGTTGCATTCGGCTTTGGACGTGGGGAAAAACGTGCCAGTCGCTACTATTTACTACCCTTTATTTTATTTTTAACTACAGGTGTCGTCGGTTCATTTTTAACGGCTGACTTATTCAATTTATATGTCATGTTTGAAATTATGTTATTGGCGTCATTTGTACTCGTCACACTGGGTCAATCTGTAGAACAACTTCGTGCGAGTATCATTTATGTCGTCTTAAATGTGATAGGATCTTGGTTTTTCCTAGTTGGGATTGGCTTGTTGTATCGCCAAATCGGGACGTTGAACTTCACACATATTGCGATAAGAATTCAAGAGTTACATGATCCAACCGCAATTCATTTAGTCGCGATGTCATTCATTGTCGCATTTGGTTCGAAAGCCGCGTTAGTGCTATTTATGTGGTTGCCTAAAGCGTATGCGGTATTGAATCCAGAACTTGCCGCGTTGTTTGCTTCATTAATGACAAAAGTAGGCGCCTATGCACTAATTCGATTCTTTACCCTTATTTTTAATCAGAGCGGTGACATTGTCGAACCGTTACTCATTGTTATGGCTTGTCTGACGATGCTCATCGGGGCGATTGGTACAGTTGCGTATAAAGACATTAAAAAAATTGCTGCGTATCAGGTCGTCTTATCGATTGGTTTCGTCATATTTGGTCTCGGAACGCATACATTTTATGGCGTTAATGGAGCGATATTTTATTTAGTCAATGACATGATTGTTAAAGCGTTATTGTTTTTCATTATTGGTATCATCGTTTATACGACAGGTTATCGTCAATATCGTCATTTAAAAGGGCTCGCCAAAAAAGAACCATGGCTCGGTGTAGCGTTTATTGTGGTTACATTAGCTATTGGAGGTGTGCCGCCGCTAAGTGGTTTTCCCGGGAAATTATTGATTTTCATGGGTGCGATTCAACATCAACATTATATCGGCTTAACATTGATGATTTTAACGAGTTTAATCGGGATGTTTAGTTTATTCCGCGTCTTCTTTTATATGTATGCTGGCAATGATGTCAAAGGTGCAGAAATGGATTATAAACCGATTAGAGCGAATCGTAAGGCCATCGTCATGTTTATGACAGGTGTCACTTTAGCAATGGGTCTTTTTGCGCCAATGATTTATAAAGTGACTGAACAAGCGACAGATTTATCAATGGACATTCATCAATATGAAAAAATGGTGAATCCAGAACTGCGAGGTGGCAGTTAGATGAGACAAATTGGTTTAAATGTAATGATTGCATTTTTGTGGGTGCTATTCCAAGATGAAGATGCATTTCGACTCACGACGTTTGTGACTGGTTACATTATCGGTATCGTAGTCATCTATGTTGTGCATAAATTTTTCGATCAAGAATTTTATCCGAAAAAAATATGGGTGTCTATTAAGTTTCTAGCCGTTTATTTATATCAATTATTGACGGCAACGATTTCAATTACGAATTACGTCCTTTTCAAAACGAATCAAATGGATCCAGGATTAGTCACATATGAAACACAATTAGATAAAGATTGGGAAATTACGTTTTTAACGATTCTCATCATTATTACGCCGGGATCAACAGTTATTCGTGTGAATCGTGAACCGAGCATTTTCTTAATTCATGCGATTGATACGACTGAAAAAGAGAAAAAGAGCTTACTTAAAAGTATTAAACAATATGAGGAATTAATCGTGGAGGTGACGAAATGATTGAGCAATTAACGCAATTCTTTTTATCAAGCGCATTAGTGATTTTTGCAATTTCGTTAGTCGTCGTATTATTTCGTCTTGTCAAAGGACCAACCACTGCAGATCGTGTTGTCGCTTTTGATGCCATTAGTGCGATTTTAATGTCGACAGTAGGGGTGCTCAGTCTATTATTTGAAACATTTTCATTTTTAGATTCAGTATTGCTCATTGCGATCATTTCATTTTTAAGCTCGGTCACAATTTCCCGTTTTATCGAAGGAGGTAATGTCTTTCATGGCGATGACAAATGATATCATTGAACTTTTAGCAGCCTTTCTTGTATTCGCGGGAAGTCTTATCGCATTAGTAAGTGCCATTGGTTTAGTCCGATTTAGAGACGTGTTTTTACGGATTCATGCCGCGACCAAAGCTTCGACTGCATCAGTACTGTTAACACTCGTCGGCGTATTCATTTACTTTATCATTGCACAAGGTTATTACAGTGTACGGACATTGTTAGCATTAGTATTTATTAACATTACTGCACCAGTGGGCGGTCATCTCATCTCAAGAGCCGCATATCGTACAGGTGCTTACATGTATCAAAAAAATGCCGCTCAACAAAATACAGATTTGAATAAAGAACATTTGGACGAAGAAGCCAAACGTCAAATCCGTATCGAAAAACGTGCCAAACGCCGTAAACGTATCTATTCACGGTTAGATAAAGACGATGCTTAGTTGAAATATACAAAAATACCCCTCTCTGTGAATATGTATTTTTATTGTTGCCATCATGGCTTCGCTTTCCGAGGCGCTGAAGCTTCAATTCAATTTGCCTAAGATTGATAAATAAAGAAGAAGGCAAATTGGATTTTCCGCTTCAGCTATTGCCTCAGAAGTCTTAGCCTGATTGGCAATTTGCAAGAGCAACAAGGGCGAATTTTTGGAATGAAATATATTGTTATCTTAAGTTTGCAATTTTAATATTATCGTGTACGTATCAAAAGATAAAACCCTCTCTCTATGAATAAGAAGTCGAAACTTTTATTTCATAGAGAAAGGGATTTTATCATTCTATTTTGGTTGAGATGGAGGTCTCATTTAAAATTGCTGGAATCAGCCCTTGCTTTCAGTGTAGTTGTCATCGTATGGATTACAAATCTGGACGAGACTCCTGAGGGATCAGACGCAGCCGAAAATCCAATTCGGCCTCCATCCAGTGTGCATTTTAATCAAGCCGAATTGAGTTGAGGCAAGTCCCCTAGGAACGCGAGTCCAAGATAGTAATCAACGATGACAAAGACGTAATAACGAGGGGCTGATTCAGCAATTAAAAGTGACTAGAAGCAATCTTTAGAATTCTAAAAATTACTGCATGCTTTCATGAATCGTCTTAATATTCGATTCCATCATTTTATAATACGAATCTCCATCGCTACCTTCTTTACCAATCGAATCCGTATAAACAGTACCGTAAATCTTAGCACCTGTTTCTTCACCAAGACTCTTCATACTCTTATCGCTCACACTTGTTTCAAGTAATAAGTTTTTAATATGATTCTTCTTAACAAAATCAACAGCTTGCTTCATTTGTTCAGGTGTACCTTGGTTTTCTGTATTAATCTCCCAAATGTAACCTGGTTTCACATCAAATTGTTGAGCGAAATACTTAAACGCACCTTCACTTGTAATCATGACACGTTTTTCTTTCGGAATATCATTGAACTTATCTTTACTTTCTTTATTTAATTTTTCAAGTTTTGTTAAGTATTCAGAACCTTGTTTGTCGTAGTCTTTAGCATGTGCTTTATCTACATTTTCAAGAGCTGCTTTAATCGTTTTAACATACTCAATTCCATTTCCTAAGCTGAGCCAAGCATGTGGGTCGATATTATGTTCTGATTTTTCACCTTGCTTTAAGTAAATCGGTTTTACATTTTTAGAAGCTTGAATGACTGTATCATCTTTAATCGATTTGTTTGCTTGTTTCAATGCTTTCTCAAACCAACCGTTACCACTTTCAAGGTTGAAACCATTGTAAATAATGACATCAGCGTCAGTTAACGCTTGAACGTCTTTCGGTTTAATTTCGTATTCGTGAGGGTCTTGACCAACAGGGACGATGGAATGAATTTCTGCGTCATCTCCTGTAATATTTTTAGTCATGTCGTAAAGAATAGAGTTCGTAGTGACGATTTTTAATTTATGCTCGGATTCGTTTCCTTTGTTGATACCACAGGCAGCGAGTAACACAGAGAGAATCACTAAGGCGAAAATTCGTTTCATCATGATGTTTGAAATGCTCCTTTTTGTAATAAATTTTTTAGTTTAATGATGCCGAAAGTAAGGCCATATAACACAGCTGAAATGAGCACGATGACGGCACCACTTGGTAAATTCATTTTAAAACTCATATAAATACCCAACGTTGAACTGATGACGCTAAATATACTAGAGACAATCATCATCGTGGACAATTTTTTAGTAAATAAAAACGCTGTTGAAGCGGGTGTGATGAGTAAAGCCACCACTAAAATGACACCGACTGTTTGCACACTTGCGACAATGACAAGTGCGAGTAATAACATGACAAAATAATGAATCAATGTCGTGTTTAAGCCACTCATACGACTAAAAATCGGATCAAACGTCGACATTTTGAGCGGTCTGTATAGTATTAAAATCAATGCGAGAACGACCGTGCTGACAGCGAATGTAGTATGAAACGCAGATTGGGTAATCGCGAGAATGTTACCAAAAAGAATGTGATATAAATCAGTGGCTGAATGAATCACACTAATGAGTACAATCCCTAGTGCTAAAAAAGTAGTGAAAGTAATCCCAATAGCAGCATCTTTTTTCGTTTTTGAAGCATCAGAAATATATCCAATCATAATGCTGCTTAACATCCCCGTAATCATTGCGCCGATAAACATCGGAATATTCATTAAAAATGAGAGTGCCACACCAGGTAGGACCGCGTGACTCATCGCATCTCCCATCAGCGATAATCCTCTTAAAATAATGAGACAACCGACGACACCGCAAACGATGCCGACTAAGATGGCTGTTAACATCGCACGTGATAAAAACTGATACTCAAAGAGGTGTTGAACGAACGACATGTTGTGCCGACTCCTTTCTGTGCATAGGTGTATCTTCTTTGGCTTGATGGTAACGACTTAAAAATACAGATTCGATATTTTCAGGCTGTAATGCTTCAACGCTGTCTCCCAAAAATGCGATAGATTGATTCAGAAGAAGAATGCGATCAAAATATTGTCCTGCTGTTGAAAGGTCATGGTGTACAATTAAAATCAGTTTCCCTTGTTGTTTTAAGTGTTGCAACTTCTCAAAAATAATCCGCTCACTTTTGAAATCGATACCGACAAACGGCTCATCTAGAAGGTAGACGAGACTATCAGACATCAGTGCGCGTGCAATAAAGACACGTTGTAATTGTCCGCCACTCAATGCATGAAGTTGTCGTTTGCGTAATTCATAAAGTTCGAGTTCTTTTAAAAGTGCATCCCTTTTTTCTCGAATTGCTTTAGGAACACGTCGAAACCAACCAATTTCTTGATAGCAACCTGTTAAAACTAAATCTTGTACATTAATTGGAAAGTCCAGATCCAGTACAGATTTTTGTGGAATATATGTAATATTCGTCAATTGTTGTTGCGCTGGCTGTTGATTCAGTGTGACTTTCCCTTTCGCAGGCAATTCCCCAATGATTGATTTGATGAGGGATGATTTTCCGCTCCCATTCGGTCCCATAATGCCTATCATTTCGCCATTAAAAGGTAAATTTAAAGATATGTTTTTAAGGATGTGCTTTTGACCAAGGTGCAAGTTTAAGTTTTCTATAGACAGCATAATTAACACCACCTTCACTAAATATTAGGATACCCTAATAAATTTATATGATAAATTGAAAATTGTCAATATGAATTCGTTTCGTGGTACAATGAAGTGAATATTGGAGAGAGGTGAACATATGTTAACTGAGGAAAAAGAAGACTATCTTAAAGCGATTTTAAGTCATGATGGTATAGATACGTATGTTTCGAACAAAACATTGTCTCGCTTTTTAAACATCAAGCCACCATCCGTCAGTGAAATGGTCGGTCGATTGGAAAAGGAAGGCTATGTGATGACGAAGCCATATAAAGGTGTCAAATTGTCCGAGCTTGGCTTGTCATATACGTTAGATGTGATTAAACGCCATCGCCTCATTGAACTGTTTCTCATTGAAGTATTGAACTATACTTGGGAAGAAGTACACGTAGAAGCGGAAGTATTAGAACATCGAGTGTCGAAACTCTTTGTCGAACGATTAGATGAGCTTCTAAAATATCCCAAAACGTGTCCTCATGGCGGTGTGATACCGCGTGATAATCATTTTGAAGAAATATACAAGATACCGCTCCTCTCTTTTGAAGAAGGCGATGTCGTGACGATTCGTCGTGTTAGAGATCGTTCGGAATTGTTGGTGTTCTTATCGAGTAAGGCACTATCGATTGGTGATACAGTTAAAGTGATTGAGAAAGATGATATTAATCGCTTGTTGGAGCTAGAAAATGAGGGCGAGAAGATTGTGTTGAGTTATCAGAATGCAGAAGTGATTTTTGGAGAAATTGCAGAGTGATTTGGTGTTGTTAAGCATTTCATTGTACGTGAATTAGAGTGGGACGCTGCTGTAGATTGCTGAACCGGTCTGCGCTTCCCAGAGCCTTGCCTCAGGAGTCTTGCCCGGTTCTTGCAATCTGGGTGTGGTGATGTCTATTCTTGAAAGTGCGGAAATGAGAAAAGCTAGATATGATTTGCATTTTCAACTCAATCACACGCCATTTTCTTTTGTGGGAGAGAAGGTAGGAAGTGAGTTAAAAGAAATGAAAGCATATACAATAAAAAGTTTTTATCGTGCTTTTAATGATTGTCCTATTGTTTAAGCTTTTAGAAAATAGACTGATTCATCATGAAATGTTGTCGACTTATGTGAATATAGAATTTTTTATCATCATCATTGTGCTTCTATATGGCTACATCAAACAGTATCGAAGTCGAAAAAAGAACAAATCACATAAAAAGCGGTTGTAGGAGAGAAGGGGATTTCTCATCTACAACCGTTTTTGTTATACCGCGACGTCTATAGTTTTTTGACGGTGAGTAATAAATAGATAAAGAAGGGGGCGCCAAATGCTGCGATGAATACACCGGCTGGGACTTCTTTCGGTAAAAAGAGTGTGCGACCGATTAAATCAGCCACCATTAACGAAATAGCACCGATACAAGCCGTCATGATGAATTGTTTGACTGTACTTGTTCGAATCAGTGTTTTAGCGATATGGGGTGCAATCAACCCGATAAAGCCAATATTCCCTACAAAACTAATAGCGACGGATACGAGTAATGTCGCAACGATAATTTGTAACAGCCGTGTTTGTTGAATATGTAGGCCGAGTCCTGTTGCGACAGATTCATGTAAAGCAGCAATTTTCATGCGTGGTATGATGACCCATAATAGAGGTGTCATCAAGAGGAGTGCACCACATAAGATGAGACTGTCTTGAAAAGAAGCGCCGTATAAACTCCCAACGAGCCACGTATACGCTTTAGAGGCAGAGAGTTGTTTGGTTGTAAGTAATAGACCTTGTGTGATACCCATGAGCACTGTTTGTAATGCGATGCCAATAATGATAAGGGTCGAGGGACGAATTTGATGGTTCTTTTGAAATGACATTAAGATGAACATTGCGATCGTTCCTCCCGTAATGGCGAATAGTGGGAGAAGGTGAATGCTTAAATAACTAAACCATGTGATAAATAGCACAGCACTTAAACTCGCGCCTCCTGTGACTCCAATAATATCAGGGGAAGCAATAGGGTTTTTCAGGACATTTTGTAATAGGAGTCCACTAAGACCGAGCGCTGTCCCTGCAAGAATGGCAAGTGTAATGCGGGGAAGACGTAAAACTTCTAACGTAAATTGATAAGCACTTGCACTCGGATTTATAAAATATGCGATCAAATCTGTAAAACGAATGACGTCTGATCCGAACATCATGCTTAAAAAGCCTACGATGACGAGACTCACGAGGCCGATGCATAGATGTATGTTGTCTTTAGTATAGCGCTCATTTTTCATACACGGTAAATCCCCTTTTTCATAAGATAAATCAACACTAAAGCGCCCAAAATACCTGTAATAATGCCCACGGGTAACTCTAGCGGTCGAATGATTAATCGCGCAAAAATATCCGCACTGATCATTAAACAAGACCCGAGCAATGCAGTGTATGGAACCAATAACTGATAGCGAGGGGGCAGTATGAGTTTGGCGATATTTGGAATGATGAGTCCGACAAATACAATCGAACCGGCAAGTGCGACGGAACTTCCTGCGAGCACACTAATCACGAACACAATGACCCATTTGATGCGCTTTACATTTTGACCTAACCCTGTCGCAATCTCATCGCTTGTCATCAAAATATTGAGATGTGGCGCCATGAAAAATGCAACAATGAGAAACAAAAGTATGATCGCCATCATCCACGGTATGTCCCAAATATTCCGCAATGATACAGAACCACTCAGCCAAAACAATAAGCCTTGGAGATTCGTTTCGTTCATAATTAAAATGCCTTGTGTAAAGGCGGTGAACAGCATTGAAATTGATGCGCCGGCAAGGATGACGCGTTGAGGTGAAAAACGTGCTTGTTTAAACATGCCTAATGCGACGACAAGTATCGTGACGAGAATAGCCCCTACAAAAGCCATCACGACGAGTGCTTCAAATGAATGAACACGAATCAATGTGACGCCCGTGACGATAAAAAAGACGGCACCTGCATTGACACCGAACAGTCCAGGTGAAGCGACCGCATTCCGAGTGAGCACTTGCATGAATAGACCTGCAACTGCGAGGGCGGCACCTGTAAGTAGAGCGATGATTGTTCGCGAAGCACGTGAACCTGTCACAAGCGTATGGATATCGTTTTGGCCGTCAAAGTGGAACAACGCCTGTATCAACTGAGGCAGTGATACAAGCGTGTTTCCAATCATTAGGCTTAAAAACGATACAATGACAAGACATACACTTGCGATAAATAAGTGGTGTATCGGTTTAAGCGACATAATGTAACTCCTTATGTTATTGCTTTTTAATATCGAGTTTTTCGTATAAATCGTCAATCAATTTAAGTGAAGATTGGTAACCACCTGCTAAGTTCCAAGTGATTTCGTCTACACCATCAACGACATGTCCTTTTTTCACAGCGTCTAAGTTTTTCCATTCTGTGCTGGATGTCCATTCTTGTTCTGTTTTTTGTACAAGGTCGGCATCTGCGGCTTTAGGATCTGATTTGAAAATGAAGATTTGATCAGCATCCATCAACGGAATACTTTCTTTTGAAGTCAATTGAATAATGTCTTTCCCTTTATCCACTTCTTTTTGTTGTGCCTCAGGACGTTTGAATCCTAAATCTTGTAAAATATCTCCAGCATAACCACCTGCATAAATACGTGTTTGGTCAGCACGGAAGTTCACAACAGAAGCTGAAATAGGCCATGCATCGCCGTATTTTGCTTTAGCATCTTTTTGGAATGTTTTGACTTTATCGTCATATTTTTTAAGTAATGATTGTGCTTCTCTTTCTTTCCCTAAAGCTTTCCCCATCATTTCAGTTGTATCTTTAAATTTATAAACTGTATCTGTCGTAATCGTTGGTGCGATTTTTGACAATTGATCATACACTTTTTCGTTTCTCACTTTAGAAGCAACGATGAGATCAGGTTTTAATTTTGAGATTTCTTCTAAGTTCGGCGTAGGTTCTTGACCGACATTTTTCGTGTCTTTCAAATCATCTCTAAGGTATTCAAATTGTGGTGCTTGTGTCCAAGATTCTACTGCGCCCACTGGTTTAACACCTAATGAAACTGCGACATCCGTTGCGCCTTGATATAAAGTTACAACACGTTTAGGTTCGCCTTTGATTTCAGTCGTTCCCATTGTGTGTTTAATTGTTGTTGTATCTGCTTTCTTTCCTGACTCTTCTTTGTTACTTGAATTGCCACACGCAGATAAGACAAGTAATAAGACTAAAGGTAAAACGAGTAGCTGTAAAAGTTTATTCATGAGACTAAATTTCCTCCTATGTATCATCGGTATTTTCAAAAATAATGAGAATCATTATCAATTAAAGTATGTCGAATTTCAAACCATAAGTCAATAATAATTTTATCTTTTTAACAAAAGTTATAAATGTTTGACTTATAAATTGAATATCAATATAATGCCACCATAAACGATAATGAGAATCATTCTCAATAATAATCGTTTAATCTCAATTCGATACAAGGAGGTCGTCGTTTTTGGTTAAAAATGAAGCAACATATGATTCGTTATTATCTTGTATTGGCCAGACGCCTATCGTACAACTGCAACGGTTATTTCCTGAACATCGTATTTTAGCGAAATTGGAATATATGAATCCGGGTGGCAGTATGAAGGATCGTCCAGCCCAATTTATTATAGAGCGTGGGTTAGCGACTGGAGAAATCAACGCGTCGACGCATTTAATAGAAAGTACATCAGGCAATCTCGGCATTGCATTAGCGATGATTGCAAAAATTAAAGGATTAAAGCTGACATGTGTGGTCGATCCTAAAATTTCACCGACGAATTTGAAAATGATTGAAAGTTACGGTGCCAATATCGAAATGGTCGATGAACCAGATGAACATGGTGGCTATTTGATGACACGTATTCAGCGTGTAAAAACATTGTTAGAAGAAACAGAAAATGCGTATTGGATTAATCAATATGCGAATGATTTAAATTGGCAGGCGCATTACCACGGTGCCGGTACAGAAATTGTCGAAGCAGTGAAAGAGCCGATTGACTATTTCGTTGCTCCCGTAAGTACGACAGGTAGCATTATGGGAATGAGCCGCAAAATTAAAGAGCATCATCCGAATGCGCAAATTGTAGCCGTGGATGCGAAAGGGTCGATTATTTTTGGTGATACGCCATGTGATCGTGAATTGCCTGGTATTGGTGCCAGTCGTGTGCCAGAAATCTTGAATGCGGCTGAAATTGATGACGTGATACATATTGACGATTATCAGTCTGCATTAGGGTGTCATCAATTAGTGGATCAAGAAGGGATTTTTGCAGGTGGTTCGACAGGTGCGATTATCAGTGCCATTCAACAACTTACACAAAAAGTTGAGCCTGGTGCCACCATTGTGACGATTTTGCCGGATAGAGGCGATCGCTATTTAGATTTAGTGTATTCAGAAAAGTGGTTCGAGCAATTAAAAAATAAACAAGAAAGTGAGACTTATTAATATGAAACATCCATTATTGTATTTAAATCGTACGGACATTGAACAAGCAGGAGGAGCACAGTCACAAATTTATGTCGATGCATTAACAGAAGCATTAACCGCACATGCGAATCAAGATTTCGTCCAACCGTTGAAACCTTATTTACGTCAAGATGCTGAAAATGGTCATATCGCCGACCGCATTATTGCGATGCCAAGTCATATCGGTGGTAATCATTCAGTGTCAGGAATTAAGTGGATTGGTAGTAAACACGACAACCCTTCAAAACGTCAAATTGAACGTGCCAGTGCCGTCATTATTTTAAATGATCCAGAAACGAATTACCCGATTGCTGTAATGGAAGCAAGTTTAATCAGTAGTATGCGTACAGCAGCCGTTTCAGCGATTGCGGCACGTCACTTGGCGCGACCAGGTTTTGAAAACTTAACGATTATCGGTTGCGGCTTGATTGGTGATAAACAGCTCCAAACGATGCTTGAACAGTTCAATCATATACAAAATGTTTATTTATATGATCAATTTGAAGCAGCATCACAAAAAATGATTGAAAAATGGTCCGCACAAAGACCAGATATCACATGGGTTCAAGCCCAATCTGCACGTGAAGCAGTTGAAAATGGTGATGTCGTTATTCCATGTACAGTGACGGATCAACCGTACATCGAATACGACTGGTTACGTCAAGGCGCATTTGTAAGCAACATTTCGATTATGGATGTGCATAAAGAAGTGTTCATTAAAGCAGATAAAGTCGTTGTAGATGATTGGTCACAAAGTAATCGCGAAAAGAAAACGATACATCAACTTGTTCAAGACGGCCTATTTAGTCGAGAGCAGTTGCACGCTGAACTCGGACAACTTGTGACAGGTGAGAAGGTCGGACGTGAACATGACGATGAGATTATTTTGTTGAATCCAATGGGCATGGCGATTGAAGACATTGCGAGTGCGTACTTCATTTATCAACGTGCGCAAGCTGAAAATATAGGCACAACATTAAGTCTTTATTAGGAGTGGCATATATGGTAAGCGAACACGAACACAATGTAACGCGTGCACAACAATACATATTACAAGACCTTGTGGATGCGTTATTATTTGAAGATTTAGGTGGCATTGCATCGACGAGTGAACGATTAATGATACAGCAACAGGCGTATTTACGTTATGAGAAAAAGGGGATTGTGTTGCTCATTCCGGTTTATTTTAGTGGTCTGAATGTGTATCGCTTCAATGGAGAGGCAGTGTTTCACATTGAAAGTAAAACGTGTATGCCTTTGACAGTGCATGAATTGTGGGAATTATTTGTCACAATGAATGCAGATTTAGCGACTGAGTGGGCACATGCGCGCTTTGCAGAGGGATTGGAGACAGCTGTGACCGAGTTAACAGCACAATATGATGGGTTTAAAGCTTCAGAACATCCATTCGTCTTGTCAGAACAGCTTGCCAGTTTGAAAGACAGACCTTTTCATCCAGTCGCAAAAGAAAAAAGAGGGTTGTCAGCAAAAGATTATGCACTGTATCAAGCGGAATATCATCAACCATTAGCTATTCAGACCGTTGCGATTCAAAAGTCACACTTAATAAAAGGTAAAGGCGTGACAGACGAACAGTACGCGCAGTTTTGGGGTGACACTTTGTCTCGATGTCAACAAGCACTGATTGAGAAAGGTTATGACACCGCGGACTATATCATTTTTCCGGTACATCCTTGGCAATATGAACATGTCTTACCGATTCAATTTAGTGCAGAGATCAAACAAGATATCGTCGTCTTGCTTGATGTGACGATGGGACAATATCTCTCTTCTTCATCTATGCGAACATTGATACCAATAGACGCGCCATTCACGCATCTGAAAGTGCCGTTTTCAATGCAATCACTGGGTGCGCTGAGACTGACGCCGACACGTTACATGAAAAATGGAGAAGCCGGAGAAGCGTTATTGCGTGACATTATCGCCCAAGATACGTCATTGAACGGTCGTGTGAAGTTGTGTGACGAAACGGTGTGGTGGTCATACATGAATGAAGCACAAGATACTTTTCAAGATCAATCGGGACACCTCACCATGCAGTTACGTCATTACCCTGAGTCAGTAAAAGATGCACAAATCCTCACTTCGATGGCGGCACTCGCGGCACATGAACCGACACTCTATAAACGCATTTTAGAGACTGACAATCCAACGACCGAACAAATCACTGCATTATTTGAGCAAATGAGCGATGCATTTTTAAAGATGACACTCTCATTGATGAAATACGGTGTGTTGCCTGAACTGCACGGTCAAAATGTGTTAGTTGTTTTTCGAGAAGGGCGTGTGACTGAATTTGTATTGCGTGATCATGATACCGTCCGCATTTTCCCTGAGTGGTTAACAGCGCAAGGTTTTGAACTGCCGAATTATGCGGTGAGAAAAGATACGCCGAACACACTATTGAATGAAGATATCGAAACATTTTTTGCTTATTTTCAAACGTTAGCAGTGAGTGTCAATTTGTATGCGATTGTCGATGCTTTAGTCGATGTATTTAAAGTATCTGAAACGGAATTGATGACACAGTTGAGACAAGCGACGCAACGTCACATCGACACAGTAGATTGGTTGCCGGGGACGTCCGAAAAAGTGGAACGCATTATTTTTACGCACGAAACATGGCCATTCAAACGCATTTTACTGCCATTGTTACATCAGCGTGGTGACGGTGGTGGAAGTATGCCATCGAGTATTGGTCGTGTACCAAATCCAATGAAAGGGACAGATGACCATAGAACAAACGTGGCGACGTAATTTCAGAACGCTATGGCTCGGTCAGTTTATGGCCATAGCGGGGCTGACCGTTTTAGTTCCATTACTTCCAATCTATATGGCGTCTTTGAAACAGTTGACCGTTTTTGAAATTCAGTTGTGGAGTGGGATTGCCATTGCGGCGCCTGCGATTACAACGATGTTAGCTTCTCCATTATGGGGAAAGCTCGGTGACCGACTGAGCCGAAAATGGATGGTTTTGCGTGCATTGTTCGGCTTAGGGCTATGTCTCTTATTAATGGCTTTTTGTACGACACCGTTTCAATTTGTTCTCGTACGCTTATTGCAAGGTTTATTTGGCGGTGTCGTCGAAGCTTCGAGTGCATTTGCAAGTGGTGAAGCCCCGGAATCTGAGCGTGGTGCGGTACTCGGTAAATTACAAAGTGCTGTGAGTGCCGGCTCTCTCGTGGGTCCACTGATCGGCGGTGTGCTCGCGACGGTGCTCGGTTTTCAAGCGCTCTTATTCTTGATAGGTCTTATCACTTTGTTGATGAGTATTCTGGGTGTCTTTTTCTTAATTGAAACAACACATACGTACGCGAATACAGAACAGCCACTAGTTAAGAAAAGTGTTCGACAATCGATGAAATGTTTGTTGTGTACCCAACTGACTTGTCGTTTCATTATCGTCGGCGTATTAGCGAATTTTGCGATGTATGGCATGATGACTGCTTTGGCCCCATTAGTGAGCACCGTCAATCATGTTCACATTGATGATCGTGCGGCAGTCGGGATTTTACAGTCAGCGTTTTGGACGGCTTCGATGATGAGTGCGCCTTTTTGGGGTTACTTCAATGATAAAGCTTATGTCAAAAATGTATATATTATTGCGAGTATTTTATGTGGTATGAGTGTACTTTGGCAAGGTGTGGCGACAGACTTGTGGATGTTGGGTATCGCACGTGTGTTACAAGGTTTAACTTATAGTGCGCTCATTCAAAGTGTCATGTTTGTCGTTGTGAATGCGAGTCATCACCAACTGAAAGCGACATTTGTAGGCTCAACGAATAGTTTCTTAGTGGTCGGGCAAATCGTCGGTAGTTTGAGTGGTGCAATGGTGACGAGTTATACCGCACCGACGACAACATTTATCCTAATGGGCGTTATTTTCGCATTCAGTAGCACGCTATTATGGACGTCACATATTAAAAATCAAAAAATTAACCCAATATTGACGGGTTTTTGGGAGGTTAAAGAGCAACGTGCAAAACTTTAAGATGAACAAATGCGCGGAACATGCTGCATTAGAACGACTACTCAATATTTATTTTAGAGAAAAAGGCTGTAGTCCGAAAAGAGAAGGGTCATCTCAGTGGCAAGTGGCTTTAAAAGATGATTTGACGTTACGTGGAAAGTTGCGCTATGTCTCATCGATGGGTCATCACATGTATGATTCAGTCGTTTACTTAGAAAGCATCGGCCATGTGTCGCAACTGACACCACTTGAGACGATTCGATATTTACTTGAAGCGATTGCGTACGATGAAACTTCGCCGACTGAGACAACGATAGTAGAAGCGGTTTATCAAGATATACGTAACAGTATCTCACGAACAACACGTTATCTCGATCAAGCAAGACGTCATGCACCACCCCATCAGAATCATTATATCGCATCAGAACAATCACTTTATCTTGGCCATCCTTTTCATCCGACGCCGAAAAGTGCTACAGGTTTTACTGATGAAGATATCGAACAGTATGCACCTGAATGTCATGTTGCGTTCCAATTGCACTACTTAGCGGTGGATCCAGCTTTATTAGTCGAACGTTATGTTCCTAATTACGAAGCACGTGTTGATGAAACTTTGCGTCAACTTGCACAAATCGAGGAAGATGAATATACCGCAACATATCGTTTATTGCCAGTTCATCCTTATCAAATTGAAGTGCTCAAACAACAGCCGACGATTCAGCAACATATTGCAAATGGCACGATTCAAGACTTGGGACAACGTGGCCATGTCGTTTATCCGACGTCATCTGTGCGAACAGTATTCGTAAAAGCGTTGAATATTTATTTGAAGTTGCCGGTTCAAGTTAAAATAACGAATTTTGTGAGAACAAATGACTTCGAACAAATTGAAAGAACGTTGGATGCGGCAGAAATTGTAGCAGCGATTAAGCCAGAATATGAAACGGCAACATTTAAACTAATGTTTGAACAAGGCTACCGCGCATTACAAATAGACAATGATGTTGCGACAGATATTTTAGCCAATAGTGCGATGATTGTGCGTGAAGGGATTGAACAGTACGAATCATTAGAAGAAATTCACGTCTTAGCAAGCTTATTTGAAACGATGCCAGATGAGCCGACGTCAAAATTAGGTCAAGCTTGGTTGCGTAGTGGATTATCTCGTGAAGATTGGCTGACATTGTATTTAAATCAAGTCATTTGGCCGATGTTGGAATTATTTGCACACACTGGGATTAGTCTCGAAGCACACGTCCAAAATACACTTATTGCGCTAAAAGATGGACGTCCAGCGATTTGTTATGTGCGCGATTTAGAAGGCATTTGTGTTTCTGAACGTATTGCCACAGCACAAGGGATGATTCCGCATCAAATGAGTGCAGACAGTCCAGTTGTGTATACGCATCATGAAGCATGGCACCGTTTTAAATATTATGTCATTGTGAACCATTTGGGCCATCTCGTTTCTACGTTAGGAAAAGCAACGGGTGATGAAGAGATGTTATGGCAAACAGTCAATCGTACATTGGAAACGTGGCAAGAACGTGTACAAGGTCATGATGTATTAATGCAATGTTTGGAAGATTTACGTTATAATCCGACATTTGCTGCGAAGGCGAATTTGATGAGTAAATTACAAGAACGTGGTGAAGACCCGATTTATATTAAAATTCCTAACCCGATAAGTCAGGAGGAGGACAGTATTTATGAAACATCTGATTGAACAAGTGAGGCAACGTATCATGGAACAGTTGGTAACGTCACTCATATATGAAGACGTGGTGCGTTATGAACAGACACCGCTCGATGATGACGGGTGTGATACGTACGATATTGAGGGTGAAGCCGCGACGTATCGTGTGCAACTGCAACAGTCCGAGAGTTTTGAACGACTCAGGCTCATCTCTCCAGTTTGGCGTATTGCAGGTGAGGAAGAAGCGGTTACTCTCGACTATGTGCAACTGTTACGAGAGGTTCGTTTTACATTTGATAAAGATGAACAAAAACTAGAAGACTTTATCGTCGAATTGTTACAAACCGAACTTAAAGATACGCAAGCGCAACGTTATCGTGCACAGCAATCATCTATGCCATTAACGACATTTGATGATTATGAAGCGTATGCCATAGAAGGCCATATGTATCACCCGAGTTATAAATCACGTCTCGGTTTTACATTGGACGACAATGCCCGCTATGGTCCGGATTTCCGACCGTCATTTCAACTGCAGTGGATTGCGATTGCACCTGATTATGTGGAGACGACGGTATCCACGAGTGTCGATACAGTTGCATTGCTTCAACGCCAGCTCGGTGCAGAGACGTTGGCAGCATTTGAAAAGACACTCCAACAACATGGGCATTCACTTGAAACGATGGTGCTCATCCCGGTACACCCGTGGCAGTTTGAACATATCATTCAAGTGGAATTTGCGGAAGCATGGATGCATGGAGAGATGTTATGGCTCGGAACAAGTGACGAAATGTATGTGCCGCAACAGTCTATTCGAACACTCACACCGACCGATCGTAACAAATATTATTTGAAAACACCGATAAGTATTACGAATACATCAACGAAACGTGTGTTAGCCCCGCACACGATTGAAAATGCGGCACAAATTACGGATTGGTTAAAACGTATTCAGTCAAAAGATACGTATTTACAACAAGATTTAAAGACAGTATTTCTAGGTGAAGTGTTAGGCCATGCATATCACAATCCGACCTTGTCCGAGGTGAAACAACAACGTATTTACGGTGCACTCGGTGTCATTTGGCGAGAAAATATTCATCATTATTTAGCATCGCATGAGTCAGCTATTCCATTTAATGCTTTATATTCAGTGGACGCTGACAACCGACCACTCATTGATGCATGGCTGTCCAAATATGGTGCAGAAGAGTGGATGGCACAATTTTTAAGTGTCGCAGTGACGCCGATGATCCATATGTTGTATTACCATGGCATTGCGTTTGAGTCACACGCGCAAAATATGATGTTGATTCATGAAGAGGGTTGGCCGACACGTATTGCATTGAAAGACTTCCATGACGGGGTTCGCTTTAATCCGATCTTGTTAAGTGAGAGTGCCCAAAACCCGCAATTACGTGACACACCTGAAGCGCATCGTAAAGTGAACCAAAACTCATTTATCGAAACAGAAGATGTAGATCTCGTCCGTGATTTTTTACATGACGCCTTTTTCTTTATTAATATTGCAGAAATCATTGACTTTGTTGCACATCAATATGAGATAAAAGCGTCAGAACAGTGGGAAATGGTACGCACAGTCATTGAACAGTATCAACATCAATTCCCAGACCTTGAGAATTATCGTCACTTTGATTTATTCGTACCGACCATTCAAGTGGAAAAACTGACGACACGCCGTTTACGCGAAGATGTGGCATTACGTCTTCACGAAGTACGCAATCCATTGAGGAGGTCTGAAGCATGAAACCATTGTCACTGAAACGTAACTTAGCAGAAGGAAAAGTACAGTATGGATTGATGAATTCGATTCCGGATCCACTCGTCATCGAAATCATTGCTGCAAGTGGCTATGATTTTGTCGTTATTGATACAGAACATGTCTCAATCAACGACGAAACGTTAGCACATATGATTCGTGCTGCGGAGACATCCAATATTATTCCGATTGTCCGCGTTACAGCTGCAATTGAACGCGACATCATTAAAGTGTTGGACATGGGTGCAAAAGGGATTGTTGTCCCACATGTGAATGACCGCGAAACAGCAGAACGGATTGTGAAGTTAAGTCGTTATTATCCAGAAGGTATGCGCAGTTTGAATGGCGGACGCGTCGCACGATTTGGCGAGATTCCTTTAAAAGAAGCAATGGCTGAAGCGAACGCATCGATATGTGTCATCGCAATGATAGAAAATATGCAAGGGGTCCGCGCGATTGATGAAATTGTACAAGTAGAAGGTTTGGATATGGTCATTGAAGGTGCGGCTGACTTATCACAATCGCTCGGCATCCCTTGGGAAACGAGCCATGATCAAGTTCAACAAGCGCTTCAGCATGTATACACGACAACGACAACTGCAGGTAAACAGTTTTGTGCTTTACCGCGAGATGACCAACAAGTTCAACGATGGCAACAACAAGGCGTCCAATGTTTTCTCATGGGCGATGACCGAGGGAAACTGTATCGTCATTTAAAACACAATTTAGCACAGTTGAAAGAGGTGACGGGACATGACGGCGATTCATACATTAGTTAAACAGCTCAAACAACAAGACCCACTCTGCCATTTTATTTATGATATGGACGCGCTACGACAACATCTCGAAACCGTGACATCACAGCTGCCTGACAATTGTGAAATGTATTATGCGATGAAAGCGAACAGTGAGTCTGAGATTTTAGCCGCGATTCAGCCGCATGTCGCTGGCTTCGAAGTCGCGTCAGAAGGTGAAATTGCAAAGGCTTTGGCACATACGACAGCAGCACATGTTATCTTTGGTGGACCTGGAAAGACTGACGAATCTTTACAATACGCGATTCAACAAGGGATTCGACGCATTCATGTTGAAAGTTTATATGAATTAGAGCGTTTAAACGAATTGCTTGAACAAGAAAATGCGACCATGTCTATCCTGCTTAGAGTGAATTTAGCCGGACCTTTTCCAGCTGCGACATTACATATGGCAGGACAACCGACACAATTTGGTATTGATGAAACAGAAGTCGACACTGTCATTGCAGCAACGCAAAATATGCCACGTATTCAATTAGAAGGCTTTCACTTTCATTCGATTTCTAACAACTTAGATGCTGCCTTGCATTTACAAGTGATGACGTTGTATTTCCAAAAGGCAAAAGCATGGGCAGCACAACATGGCTTTACATTGCAACATCTGAACGTAGGTGGCGGCATTGGTGTGAATTACGCTGACTTAAATGAACAATTTGACTGGACGTATTTCACGACAGAACTGGCCGCTTTGATTAAAGAAGAAGGGTTACAAAATATGACCTTAAACTTTGAATGTGGTCGCTACATGGTGGCACATATCGGCTATTACGTGACCGAAGTATTGGATATTAAACGTGTGCATGGCGCATGGTTTGCCATTTTAAAAGGGGGCACACAACATTTCAGGCTTCCTGCCTCATGGCAACATAATCATCCATTTGAAATATTACCTCTGTCTGAACAGGCAAATAAAGTCGCACCAAGAATGATTGAACAACAGGCAGTTACGCTCGTCGGTCAATTGTGTACGCCTAAAGATGTGTTTGCTAAAGCGGTGGATATACCGGCGCTGTCTACAGGTGATGCGATCATTTTCACGTATGCCGGTGCGTATGGTTGGTCGATTTCACATCACGACTTTTTGAGCCATCCTCATCCACAATTTGTATATTGGTCACGTGAAAAGGAGGGAGAATCATGAAACAGATTTACGACACATTGCAACTCATTCCAGTCGACAAGATTGACCTCCACGAAGCATTTGAACCGAGTCGATTAGAAAAAACGAAAGAGAGCATTGCTAAAGAACAGCATTTACGTCATCCTGTGCTCGTCGTTAAAACATTATTTGGTCGCTATATGGTCATTGATGGTGTGCACCGATTTATGAGTTTGAAAGCGTTAGGCTGTGAAGTTATTCCGGTACAAGTGATTCAGCGCACACAGTATTCCATTGGTAGCTGGTACCATAAAATCCCTAATGGCGCTTGGTGCGAGGGGCTAACGGATGAGGAACTATTACCGTGGACGACAGAAGTCCGTGATGAAACACCTTTTATTACGATGTGTGATCAACAGACGGAACATTATTTATATGCAGCAGATTTAACGGCAGATAAACTTGATGTTTGGAAAAAGGTTGTGAACAGTTACAGTGCCAATTGCAACGTTGAACGTGTTCCGCATAGCGCCTGTTTGTGTCTCGACAGCAATGATATATTAATGAAATATCAGCCCCTTCAAATTGGTGAAATTGAAGCTGTTGTGCAAAGAGGTCAAACTGTACCAGCGGGCGTCACGCGTTTTAACATTGCAGGGCGTTGTTTGAATTTACAAGTTCCGCTCCATTTATTGAAAAATATCAATCCAGCAGATCAGGAACAGTGGCATACATTTTTACAGAAGAAAATTGAAAGCATGCGTTGCTATACTGAAAAGATATATTTAATAGAAGCAGAATAAAGCACATCATCGTTGTCATTCATATGAAGTCAATAAAGCTGGGAAACAAATACGTTTTCCCAGTTTTTCTTGTTACTATTTGTCGAGAAGTTGCTCATTGAAATTTCGGTCTTTGATATTCAATTGCTCAAATGTGCGAGACTCCTGAGGGAAAAGTAAAAAACAATATCACGTCTAATCACTTTGATAGTGATTACTGTTTATCGCAGTAGCTGTCTAACTTCTAAATACGCATGCTTTTGAGAAGTCTAGTCAGCCTTGCGAGGGGCAGGCAGTACCACGATGTTACACATGAGATTTCTGTACTGCGCCCAAAACCCAATTCGGCTTCCATCTAGTGTACCTTTCAATTAAGCCGAATTGAGTTGAGGCAAGTCCCCTAGGAACGTGAGCTCATGACGGCAATTGTGAAATTCAAAATGGTTATCAATGAGGAGAATTAGATTAAAATATATTAATTTCAGATAACCAAAAATTTTTATGTCCCAGCCCCTATCCTACTCATGGACTTAAGATTCATCAATAACTAGAGAAGTACATGTTGAATAAAGTAATAAATGGCTAAAAAATTCACGATGATCCATAAGATTGAAAAGAAAACAGTTGGCAGTTTCGTCAACATTTTTAATGCTGTGCCATCCCATTCAGGCTGAGGGCGTGCGAATGTCAGTTGCACAATCGTAATCGTCGACTGAATAATTTCGCCTAACAGTGTCCCAAGTATGAAATGGTAAACAAACATATAAATCAATGAGTAGTTCGTTAAGTTTTCAGACTGTATACCTAAATAGCCAATCAGTATTAAAAAGGCAATGATGAGTAACGGAACACCTTTTCTTGAAGTTTTCCATGTAAAGTAAATGAAAACAAGAATATACAGCATAATAAACAATGCGCCTTGTCCCTTACTTTGGATATACAAACCTAAAATAAACATGATAGGCGACATGAGATAACCGCCCAATGTTGTGATGATATGGCCTGAACGGCTTCTACTAGCGGTGACAGCATAACCTTGTTGACCTGTTGCGTTACGTTCACGTCTCGTTGCGACAACGACAAAATCTCGTATACGCCCACCTGATAAGCGATTAAATAGCACATGGCCAAATTCATGCGTTAAGACTGGAATATAATTCAGTGCAATGTCTAATAATGAAAAAATAGGACGGTATGCATAATGGCGGCTTACGAGGTAGAGGCCAGTGATACATAGAAGTAAAATGAATGAAATAGGGATAGGTGAAGTAATCCACGAATATCCGTGCATAGATGTCAATCCTTTCGCAAAACTTATCTTCCATTATAACGGGTTTATTGCGACTGAACTATAGACTTAAGTCCTAAAGTGTATCGTCCAGTTGACGTATCACTTTTGCAGGATTACCCGCGACAACAGTATATGTAGGCACATCACGTGTCACGACACTCCCAGCGGCAACGGTAGCGCCCTGATGCACTGTGACGCCGGGTAGGATGAGCGCACCTGCACCGATCCATACATCATCTTCAATAGTAATTTTTTGTCCTTGCTCAATCCCTATACGGCGCTCTGCAGGATCAAGAGGATGATTGACAGTAATCAGTTGCACGTTTGGCCCGATTTTGACGTTATTGCCGATAAAAATAGGTGCAATATCAAGCCATGTATTGTGCGTATTCACATAAACATTGTCGCCTAAATGAATATTGTAACCGTAGTCGAAATAGAACGGTGGCTCAATGTAACAATGCTGTTGTACGTGACCTAACATGCGCGTCAAGTACTGCTCGCGTTGTGCGATGTCGGTCATCGCATTGTAAGTGTTACGAGCTGATGCCGCTTGTTGACGGTCATGTACGAGTGTCGCATCGCTTGGATAATAAGGTAATTCATTGATCATTTTTTCTTTTTCAGTCATTGGAGCACTTCCTTCCCAATGGTGTCGACTTGATTGATACTATCCGTATAATAAGCAAATACCTAAAATATTAAACACAGTGTATCATAATCTCGGACTTTGGAATGAACTTTCAATAAAAAGTATGGTTTAGCTTGATTTTGGTGTAAAATGTGTTAAAGTAACATCAATATATTGTAAATACCATGTAAAACAAATTGAATTGAAACTAAATGAAAGATTGAAGGTGAGACTATGGTTAAAGTATTGCCTACTGGTCATCATGAGGGTACTTTTCCTAGTCGTGACACTACAGTAGAGGAAACATATACGTTTAAAGAAAAAAAAGCGCAAGTCCAAGTGATGAATGTGATGTTTGATAATGTCACATTGATGGACATGCATCAAAATATTTTAAAATATATGCATACTGTAACGAAACATAATTTATTTATTGTGACGGCTAACCCAGAAATCGTCCATTATGCATCAGAAAACCCATTATATGCACAAATGTTGAAGCAAGCAGATTTTATCGTTCCAGATGGTACAGGCATTGTTAAAGCTGCTCGGATATTAGGTCAACCTTTACAAGAACGTGTGCCGGGTATTGAAGTTATGGAAACATGTTTAAATATTGCAGATTTAGAGCACAAAAAAGTGTTTTTACTTGGCGCGACGTCACCAGTTGTTGAAAAGGCTGCACGACGCATTCAACGTCAGTACCCACATATCGACATCCAAACACATCACGGATTTATCGATATTACCGATCAAAACGTCATCGAACAAGTACGTGATTTTAACCCGGACTTTATTTTTGTAGGTATGGGCTATCCGAAGCAAGAACAATGGATTCAACATAACCGTCATCATTTCGACCATACATTGATGATGGGTGTGGGCGGTTCGATCGATGTTTATAGTGGTGAAGTGAAACGCGCACCGTACGTATGGAGAGCGATGAATTTAGAATGGGCCTACCGTGCATTGACAGATATTAAGCGAATTCACCGTTTGAAAAGAATTCCTAAGTTTGTCGTCGGTGTGTATAAACAAAAGTATTTAGGCAAATAGTATAGATTATCATAGAGCGTGTCAGACCATTTCAATTGTTATTAGAAGTGGGATGAAGCGCTCTTTTTTGTTAAGTTCACATAAAATACAAAAAATGAGGCATAGTCTCAGTTGAAATGGGGTAAAAGTTCACTGCATCGACCACGAGACCAATAGATTCATCGTGACTGATGCAGTGTGGATTGAAGTCATTAAGCGTATGCGGAAAAGTTATTTGACGACAAAGCGATTTTCATCTAAAGCTTGACGAAATGCTTTTTGTTCTGCAGTCGATTTTTTCTTGAAATCTTTCAAAAAGGCTTCATATTTAGGAAGGACGTCTTCCACAGAACCGAAATCTTTAAGTTGTCCTGCTTCAATCCAAGCAATTTTCGTACAAAACTCTTTCACTTGGCGTAAGTTGTGGCTGACAAAGAAGATTGTTTTTTCATCTTCTTTAAATTCATAAATCTTTTTCAAACTCTTTTGGGTAAACGTTTGGTCACCCACAGACAACGCTTCGTCAATGACAAGAATTTCTGGATTGATTGTCGCACTAATGGAAAAGCCGAGTTTCGAACGCATCCCGCTTGAATATTTTTTTACGGGTTGATAAATAAACTCACCTAATTCGCTAAATTCGACAATTTCAGGTGTGAGTGCTTTAATTTCATTTTTTTTAAAGCCCATGCACAACATTTTGAACTCAATATTTTCCATACCTGTTAAGTTGCCATTGAGTCCGGCGTTAATTGCGATGACACTTACATCGCCAATTTTATCAATATGCCCATGTGTCGGTGTGAGCGAACCACCAATCATATTACTCAATGTCGATTTACCGGAGCCATTAATCCCGACTAAACCGATAACATCACCCGCGTAGGCTTGGAATGTGACATCTTTGAGTGCATAAAATGTTTTGTTTTTATGTTTTGGCCATATAGCATCTTTAATACGTTCTTTATTATTACGATAAATACGATATTCTTTAGTCACTTCGTTAATACTGACAGTTGGATTCATCTGTGAACAGTCCTTACATTGATAATATTGAAATGAAATTTGGTTTTTGCTTCCATCATCTTATGTCTATACATTATAATATATTACTAAGTGGTTGTTAAATTTGTGGAGCTATTGTAAAGTATTATGGATACAATGTATTTAATTCTACTTAAATCAACTTAGCTTTTCAATTAAAGAATAGGCGATGAGACATACTAGGTCAAATATTAATTGCACAATAGCACTTTGGTGATTGGCACTAGATGGATTATCCAGCATGTGAAAGCGTGGTAAATTATGAATTCTGTTATTACCGTAATGAAAGAACATTTTAAAAGTTTTTATCTGATTCAGCGGTTAGCACAATTCCAGCTTAAGATTTCAAATCATAATAACTATCTCGGATTTGCTTGGGAGATCATTAATCCTGTGATACAAATTATGGTTTACTGGTTTGTCTTCGGTTTTGGGATCAGAAGTAACCACCCGATTGATGGCGTGCCTTTTATTTATTGGTTGCTCGTCGGTATTAGTATGTGGTTCTTCATTAATCAAGGTATTTTAGAGGGAACAAAATCGATAACCATGAAATATGGACAGGTGGCGAAAATGAATTTCCCACTTTCTATCATTCCGACATACATCGTCACAAGTAAACTGTATGGGCACATGATGCTTGTGGTAGCTATTGTTATTTTATGTACAGTGAGTGGTATTACACCAACGATTTATATTCTTCAACTGTTCATTTATATCCCGTTTGCGTTTTGTTTGACGGCATCAGTAACACTCCTAACATCAACATTAGGCGTGCTTGTCCGTGATACGCAAATGGCAATGCAAGCTTTATTAAGGGTTCTTTTCTATGCTTCACCGATTCTTTGGACACCTCCAGCAGGATCGTTAGCAGAAAAGATTTTAATGTTTAACCCTATTTATTTTGTAGCGGAGAGTTACCGTGCAGCGATACTATTTCACGAATGGTATTTTATTACGCATTGGGAACTGGCACTATACAATGTGTGCGTTACAGCGATGTTATTTATTATTGGTTCGATGTTACATATGCGCTACAGAGATCACTTCGCAGATTTTATGTAATGAGAACAGTCCCTCAATACATTAGATTTGTGTTGAGGGTTTTGTTTTAAATAACATTTTAGGGTGGTGAAGAAATGATGCGTTATTATATCAAAGCATTCTATATTTGTATGGTCGCGTGTTTAAGTCGCCTGTACAGTTCATTACGTATCGATAGAAAACATATTGTCTTTTTAATGACTTTTAAAGAAGACCAATTACCAATTATATATCAACTGAGTCAACGCGGTTTTAACATTACCGTTTTTGCAAAGCCTAAAGATTTTCACTATTTAGAAAATAGAAAACATATTATGTATTATCCTTTGAAGCAATCTTCAATTTTAAAGCAGTTAGCCGTATTAGCTACCGCAAAAGTGGTGTTTATTGACACTTATTATTTAATCATGGCAGGATGGCGCAAAAAAGAAGGCCAAACAGTCATTCAAACGTGGCATGCGGCAGGTGCATTGAAGAAGTTTGGTTTAGAGGACCATTCAGTAGATTTGAATCAAAAGGAACATGTTGACCAATATTGCGCAGTGTATCAAGCGACAGATAAATACTTAGTTGGTGGTCAACAGATGGCAGATTGCTTTGAAAAGGCGTTCGGGGCACGTTATGAACAGTTGCTCAGTTTTGGGAGTCCGAGATTAACGACATACCGACACATCGATCGACAAGCACATCAGCAAAAACTCAAAGCACAATTAGGCATTCAAAACAAAGTCGCTGTCTATTTACCCACTTATCGTGAAGGCGGACAAACGAACCGTACGATTGACAAAGAAACATTTGAGACTGCGGTGCCTGGTTACACGTTGTTGAGTAAATATCATCCTACCGTTTCCGCATCGGCAGAAAATATTAAAATGTGTACGCTTGATCTTGTTATATTGGCAGATTTAATTATTACGGATTACAGTTCTTTAGCGATAGAAGCAAGCATTGTAAATACGCCAACTTTATTTTACGTTTACGATGAGGCGGAATATGAAATAGTACGAGGGCTCAACAAGTATTATTATGATATTCCCCAAGAATATAAAGCTTATGACGAGCACACATTGTACGAACGTATCAATGAAGGACAATTACAACCATTATTCCAAAAATGGCATCAATATAATACAAGTGAAAGCTTAAATCAAGTGGTCAATTATGTAGAAAAACTCGTGCGAATTTAGCGTAAACACCGGATATTTTTAGGAATTGGAAAATGTTTATGCTATAATTCTACAAAATGAAGAAAATATTAAAAATGTTAAGGAGGTGTAAAGATGAAACGTGTCATTACATATGGAACGTATGATCTTTTACACTATGGACATATTGAATTACTGAGACGTGCACGTGAAATGGGGGATTACCTCGTTGTAGCACTCTCAAGTGATGAATTCAACCGCATTAAAAACAAAAAATCATATTACAACTTTGAACAACGTAAAATGATGTTGGAATCAATCCGTTACGTTGACCTCGTCATTCCTGAAAATGATTGGGAACAAAAAGAAATGGACGTTGAGAAGTATGAAATCGATACTTTTGTTATGGGTCATGACTGGGAAGGTGAATTCGATTTCTTAAAAGATAAATGTGAAGTGATTTACTTGAAGCGTACGGAAGGTATTTCTACGACACAAATCAAACAAGAATTATACGGTAAAGACGCAAAATAATATGAATAAAAATGGGGCGAAAGTGTGAGGGGATCATATTTTCGGTCCGTTTTTGTTTGGTTGTTGATATGAAGTTTAAGTCGTATAAACACGCCAAAAAATAAAGGACAGAGAAGCTTTGAGCGTTTTCTATTACCATTCATTTACAATGTCTGCTTTGTAGTCTATCTTCAGGAATAAAGTACGAAGTCTAACACAAATTAAATCAATCTAAACTGAGGATCCATGTTGATGACAGTAAATGTTCGAAAGTGAACCTACATAAGTGAGCGTTTTTTCTTAAAGGAGTTACAAGGCTATGTTCTCTCTCATTCACGATACTGATACATAATTAAATAAATCTTATAATACTATTTGTAAAATATTTCATCTAGTGATATATTATTAAAAAGAAGCTCGCGAAATACTTTTTAATAATATAACGGGGTGATGGTTATGAAATTGGTTAAAAAAGCACCAAAAGCTAAAAATTCAAAATTTTCAGTCATGTATTCAGGGAAAGTCGTAAAGTAATAACTTTATAAAATTGAAGTTGAAAAAAGGAAAAAAGCTTCTCATATCAAAAAGAAGCTTTTTCTTTTTGATACTTAAAGGAGAAAAGGGATGTTGAATGAAAATCTTATTAAAATGTTATTCTAATGATTTAGTTAACTTTCAACTATTACGATTGTTTATGCACCGAATAAGTTTCGAACCAAGAAAAAATTTTGAATATCAATTGTATTCACTTATGGATCCTATAACAAAAAATAAAATGAATTATTACGGAAGTTTAACTGATAAACAAAATTACTCGAATCAACTCAGGTTTTCGACTAAAGCTCGGATTGAACGTTATATTTCTTATAATTTACTGGCAATTAAAAATAGGTTTAAAGAACCTATAGATTTATATATATATCATAAAGGACAAATAGATGTGGGCTCTAATATATTTTTAGAGATTTATAGAAAATATGAAATAGGAAATATATATTTTGAAAACCTTGTTCAAGAAGAATATTATAAAGACTATTTAGAGAAGGTAGTAAAAGACGCACTTAATGAAAATAAGTATGAAGCTTATGATATAGCATTAAAATTTTTGAGTGTCGGTGATGGATGGACAGCTATTAATATTATTAAAAATTTAATAGACGAAAAAAATGAAAATGACTGTTACTATTATGATTTGGGAATTGCATATACTCAGATAGGAGAAACAGAAAGAGCGGAATATTATCTTACAAAAAGTAAGGAAAGTTTAAGTGAAGATAGACAAATAGATTCTAACTATGCGCTTGCAATGTTATATGCTAGGCATCACCCTATTTTTTTGAAATCTGATAAACTTGCTGAAAAACTACTTAACGAAGCCTATTCTTGTTTTTCTGATAGTGAGATTAATTTTTACAAAATTTTTAATAGAAATGGGTTCGCATTATTATTGTATAAAAGAAATGAAATAGAAAAAGCAATACAATTATTAAAAGTTGCCATTAAAGAAATTTCTACTAATAAATTATCTAAATTAGATAACTCTTTTCATGAGAGTGTATTAACCTACAATTTAATTCAATGTTATATGAAGATTAATTCAATAGAAGATGTTAAATTGGGTTTCGAAAAACTTTTGAAAATGGATCCGCTTTTTTTAGAAAATCATTTAGAATATGCCAACTTTCTTATAAAAATTAAAGATTATAAAAATGCTTTTAATCATCTCCAAATTGCACTAAATTTCAATCCTTATGTGCCAGAGATTCATTCTTTATTAGGGATATATTATTTAAATTTGAATTACTTACCTGAATCTAAAGAACATTTTCATCAATCTTATATTTACTCTGGTAAAGAAGTGGACTTTTTATATGATTATTGTTTTGTGTTAAATGAATTAGAGGAATACAATAAAACAACTGAACTTGTTAATGAAAATGTGTTAAATGAAGTAGCATCGGATGAGGAAGTTTATATTGACTTAGTCATTTTATTAGTAGAAGCCTATCTCAACACCGATCATATTACAAAAGCAATTGATATTTTTGAAAAGGGGTGTAACAAATACCCTCATAACGATTTATTGAAGCAAAATAAAGATAATTTAATATCTGTTAAAAGGGAGTCGAAATGATGAAACTGTTGAATACATTAAGAAAATTCCCTTCAGCTCAAAAATTTTTGTGGTTTAGTATATTTTTCTATTTCTCAATGTACCTTTCAAAAACGATACATGCGTTATGGTTTGAAGAAAACCAGGCTTTAACCTCATTTGGCTTCTCATATACGATGATGGCAATTGCGGGGATACTCTCCTTTTTTACAGGGAAATTGGGTGATAAGATTTCACCTCACTTTGCATTAAGACTTGGTGTGACCGTTTATGCAGTTGGTTTAGCATTAAGGGTGTTCACACATTCTTTTTGGATTGCAGGATTATCTGGTTTTATTGCAGGGTTAGGGGCTTCGCTTGTGATTATCTCCATGCGATTTTGGATTGTGTCTTTAGGTACAGAAGAAGAACGTCCAGCTTTTGTCTCAATAAGTGAAATGGGCAATCATACAGGGATTATGATTGGAACATCTCTATCAGGTATTCTAGTGTGGTTGTTTTCATACTTAGTTAAAGCACCTATGGCATATGTGCTGATTTTGGCGGCGATGTGCTGTTTGTTAACTACTTTTTTAGTGCCTAAATTCCCTAAAAAAGTAACGGAAGCTGAGGAAAATCAGACGCATTTTAAAAAGCCTTTAACAGAATACAAGATATTGATTATTGGAATAGTGATTTTAGGTTTTATTGCAGGGATGTCAGTCAGTTTAATTAGTCCTTTCATTCCAGTTATTTTAAAGCATCAAGGTATATCGGTGTCACTGATAGGGATATTTATAGCGATGATTAGTTTAACGGCTATTATTGCAGCACCTATATATGCGAGTAAAAATGTTAGCCGCTATAAACAATGGATTTTTTTTATAAGTGAACTCGTTGCAGGTCTATTACTTTTAATGTTTTTAACGTCGTTACCAAGTTTAATCATATTGTTGATTTTAGTGTTTAGGGCATTTTTATATACTGGATCGGCAATCGCACAAGAGTTGATAGAATTAGAACTTTTTCCTAAACCTCACTTAGGCTTCTTTTTTGGGTTATCACAATCTTCATTTTTTATAGGAGATACCCTGGGAGGTACGTTTGGCGGTTATTTATACAATATGTCTATCACGATTGCATTAATCATATGTACATCGCTATTAGTATTCAATGCTTTTCTATTGCCATTATTCTTCACTGCTATGAAAAGACATTATAAGGAAGGGGGGAGTGTTCATTAATAGTCGTTTTGGTAATCCTATACTATTGGCTTTCTCAGATGAAAATAAACCAATATTTTTGTCTGAGAATAAAATTATATGTGATAAAGAAAGTATTGAAAAATTGGACAATTATTTTTTAGGTTTCTTTTCATTGAAGACTAAGCCGAAGTTTCTCATTATAAGTTCAATTAAAAATACTTTAGTTGTAAAGGAGTACAGTTTAAATTTTTCAGAACTTAAAGTGCGCAACATAAATATTGAGGATATTGATATTCGTATTGTACAAGATTTATATATGGATATAGATGAAAATGTGCTCTATATCGTTTATCAAGACATTAACAATAATTGCAACACACTGGCCATTTTAAAAGATAATTACACAGTATGTACGAATACTTTATGCTTAAGTTATGATATAGAGACTTTCTTTAATTCTAGTTTTTTTCTAATATCTAATGATAGACCCGGTTTTGGTAAAGCGGCAAAAGTTATTGATATTAACTTTAATATACTATTTGAATGTGATAGATTTCTCTCTTATTCTTCAAACTATTTTCTTTTCTTAATAGAGTATAATGAATATGAAGTAATTGTATTGAAAAATATGCAAAATAATAAAATAATATTATCTAAACGTTACAATGAGCCTATTATAAATGCCCATCTATTAGAAAGTGAATATATTGTTTTATTACTTAATAAGGGTAAGGAAATAATGGTTGACATTATTTCAATAAAAATGGGAGGAACGATTAAGGTTCGTGAACTTCACAACTGTAATATAGAAATACATTCTGTGAACAGTAATTATATCACTATCAAAGGTACAAGTATGAAGGAAGGGATTAAGTGGGGGTATATTGACAAAAATGGAACTGTTTTTTTTAATCATAACAAAAATAAAAGAGAAAAAATAAATACAGATTATTTTTCTAAACCGTATCCTATAACTGTACATAAACCCTTAGAAAGTAAGCCTCAAAAACTTTTATTTTCGTTACATGGCGGTCCTGAATCTTTTGAATTTGATGATTTACGTTATTATGATTTATACAGTGAAGCAATTAAAAAGGAAACAGCTATAGTTGTGCTAAATTATTATGGTTCTGCATATCAGAATTATAGTAGTAGAAAAAAAGCATGGAAGAATTGGATGAATGTCATAAGAATAACAATAGACGTTATAAAAGAATTTCAAAATGTGTTTCATATTAAAGATTCAGATATTATTTTAATAGGAGGGAGTTTTGGGGCTGCCCTTGCTTTGCTAATAGCTGCTAATTTAAATATAAAAATCAATAAAGTTATTGCTATAGCACCTTTAATGAATTTAAGTCATCATTTAAAAAAGGTATCGTCTGAAGAAAGTGAATGGTTCAATGAAAGGTTTAGTGTAGAAGAAATACAAACAATTTTTAATTGGAAAAATTTTATTAACGATATTAAAACAGAAGTTTACATTATCCAAGGTGACAACGATAGTGTACTGGATTATAGAGATACATTGGAAGCTGTAAAATATGCAAATAAAAATCATTTACCTTGGACTTTATTCACAGAAGTTAATGTTGATCATGTGCCGTTGACTGATGAGCAAAGGAAAAATAGATTTATGTTGATAAATGATTTGATATAAAATTTCAAAAAAATTGCATCATAAAAAAGGGGATATGTGTAAAATCATCACATTCTACGCATATCCACTTTATTTGTTATTTGTTCTTATCGCATTATAAAGTCGGTCCATTTTTGGTTGCTCAGCTGCTATACTGAAAAACAGATTAGAAGTCGCAAGTTTAATAATTATCGTATTAACAAATCAATGGAAATCGCGATTTTTATTTTCTAAAAAGCAATTTCAACAATCGACGTAAAATAAATGCAAGGATGAGTACAATGACGAGAAATGCGAGTGTCGTCAATACTGGAAATGCATGCCAACTTGAGACTACTACAGATTTAGATTCATAGATGAACGGATTTTCAACTTTTACTGTTGGGGGTCCGTCGTTTTTCGTAATAAACTTCCGTGGATAATCGAGATGCACTTGACTATCTTTGACGACAAGATCATAAGGTTCAGACATGTCTTTTGGCACGACATCGTATAAATCTTCTGTCACATAGTACGATTTCCCATCAATTTTATGTTTACCTTTAGATAATATCTTTTTATAGTCATATTGTGAAAAAGTATAGTTAATGGCGCTCGCACTCATCATGTTACGCTGTTTCTCGCCACCTAGATGTTTATAATCTCCAGCGCCCATAATAATATGAAAAATGCGGAATTTCCCACGTTTTGTCGTTAATGAGTTGTTATAGTCTGCAATGTCACTCGAACCCGTTTTCAACCCATCTGTGCCAGGTAAACTCATATTGCCACCTTCTAACAAATCGTTAAAGGTATAGTATGTGACACCGTGTTGTGTCGGTGCAATTTGTTTAGTGAAATACAAAATTTTAGGTGTGTCTTTAACAACATGCTGGGCAAGAATGGCATAGTCGCGTGCTGAAGATGTTGAAGATGGTTCGTGTTGATATTTCTTTGGTGCGAATTCCAATAATAAGCGGTTTTCTGCACCAGTAGGATTCACATAGTGGGTGTGCGTCATACCTAGAGATTTGGCAGTGTCATTCATTTTATCGACAAAGTCTGATGTGTTATCTGAAACTTGATTGGCTAAAATCAGTGCAGCTGCGTTACTTGAAGCGGAGACTGTAATCTGAAGCAATTCTGCAATGGTGTATGTTTCACCAGGATAAAGTTTCGTATTACTCAACTCTGGTAAGGTGGACATCCGGTAATGTTGGTCAGTGATTTGGACCGTGTCGTTTAAAGATAATTTCTTTTCTTTGACGGCTTGTAACGTTAAGTACATTGTCATGAGTTTGGTCATAGAAGCAGGATACCATTGTTGTTCACTTTGAAACTCGTACAAAATTTGTCCTGTTTGACTGATGTTAATCATGCCCTCAGGTTGATAAGCCCACGTGACAGGATAACCACTTTGTTGTGCAAGTTCAACCGGTGTGGGTGTATATGCACGTGCAAAAGGTGTTATAATAGTGGAAGCGAAGAATACAACCACAATGGATAATATTATTTTTTTCATATGTATTCCCTCAATCTAAAAAACTATAAATGATAAACAACACGATTCATTTTACCACAAAGTTTGTCGTTTATAAATGTTAATGCAGAGTGATATGATGGGCGTGAGAGAAGATATGAAACTGAGTTGAGCCGTTGTGGTCACTTTGAGAACAATCTGTTGAAGGGTAAAAGTAGAGGTAATCGTAAATGCAGTAAGACTGACTTCAGAGTGAACGGAGACTGAAGGGTGTCTTATGGCATCACTATAACGAAAATAAAAGAGGTATGAAGTTATGAAAGCACGTAACCCACTTGTATTTTTATTAAAGAAAATTTCATGGCCAGTGGGACTGATTGTTGTGGCCGTGACGATTGCTTCATTAGGTAGTTTGACCGGATTATTAGTGCCTTTGTTTACAGGGCAGGTGGTCGACAAATTTACTTTTGAATCGATTAGTCCCGTATTTATCATCGCATTAGTAGCGGTATTTTTAGTGAATGCCGTGTTAAGTGGTTTCGGTTACTATTTACTTAATAAAATAGGCGAAAAAATTATTTACGCGATTCGTTCCGTGTTATGGGACCATATTATCCACTTAAAAATGCCGTTTTTTGATAAAAATGAGAGCGGACAATTGATGAGTCGTTTAACAGATGATACGAAAGTAATTAATGATTTTATATCACAAAAGTTACCAGGATTTTTCCCCTCGGTGATTACACTAATCGGGTCATTAATTATGTTGTTCGTCTTGGATTGGCAAATGACACTCCTTACATTTATTACCATTCCTATATTTATATTAGTGATGGTGCCGCTCGGTAAAATTATGCAAAAAATATCAACGAATACGCAAACTGAAATTGCAAATTTTAGTGGGCTACTCGGGCGTGTATTGACAGAAATGCGTTTAGTTAAAGTGGCCAATACTGAGAAACTAGAATTGGATAAGGCACATAGTAACCTTAAAAAGATTTATGACTTAGGACTGAAACAAGCAAAAATTGCTGCCGTCGTTCAACCTATTTCAGGGATTATCATGCTGATTACAATTGGTATTATTTTAGGTTTTGGAGGTATGCGTATTGCTTCGGGCGCGATTTCAGCGGGGACACTCGTGGCGATGATTTTTTACGTTTTAAATTTATCCATGCCTTTGATTAACCTTTCTACATTAGTGACGGATTATAAAAAAGCAGTAGGGGCGAGTCAACGTATTTATGAAATCTTACATGAACCACTTGAAGATATCGCCGCACCGAATTTACTAGATGAGATTTCGACTGGAGACTTGAAATTCGATCATGTCTACTTTGGATATGATGATACACCGGTACTTAAAGATGTGTCATTTAATGTATTGCGTGGTGAAGTAACCGCTTTTGTGGGGCCTTCTGGTTCAGGTAAAAGTACATTGTTCAGTTTGATTGAACGGATGTATGAGGTTGATCAAGGTGGCATTTATTATGATGGTACTTCAATTGATGCACTGTCGTTAACAGATTGGCGTAGAAAAATCGGTTACGTCATGCAAAGTAATGCGATGATGAACGGAACGATACGCGATAATATTTTATACGGTGTAGATCGAGAAGTATCTGAAGAAGAATTGATTCACTATGCCAAACTTGCGAACTGTCATGAATTCATTATGGAATTTGAACAAGGTTACGACACAATCGTTGGGGAACGCGGCTTGAAACTGTCAGGGGGTCAACGTCAGCGCATCGATATTGCACGAAGCTTTGTGAAAAATCCTGACATTCTCTTATTAGACGAGGCAACCGCAAACTTAGATAGTGAAAGTGAGCGTAAAATCCAAGAAGCATTAGATATTTTAATGGAAAACCGTACGACAATCGTCATTGCGCACCGTCTCTCTACAATTAAAAAAGCGGGTCAGATTATTTTCTTAGACCACGGAGAAGTTACAGGCAAAGGGCGTCATGAAGAATTAATGCAAACTCACACGATGTATCAGCAATTTGTTGAAACACAAAATTTAACACAGCATCGAGAAGTAACAGAACAATAACAAAACAATAACAAAAAGACTGGGTATATGGAACCACTTGAAGTAGTGCGTTTTCAACCCAGTCTTTTCGCTTTTTAATTTTGCACACGTATATCACTTAAAAAGAAGATAGGAAAAGGTAACGAATGAAAAGTGAACATATATGCATAAATAGTAGTTGAGTTCATTAGATGATAATCGGTGCAATAGTTAAAGGTACTATACCAAAGATTGAATGAACCGCGCAAGACGCCTGAGGGATCAGCACCTTGGTAAATGGAGGATGGTTCAGCAATCAAGAGTTTGAATATAAACATAGGTGTCCTCAACGCCACCTTATCACTGCATATGTTTCGGTAACTTTTCGGTCGGACAACTTTGATTCACTTCACACGCACTACATTTTCCTTGCTTAGACTTTTTGAAAAATCGAACCATCACCCATGTCGCATAACCTAAAATCAATGCAATCAATAACAAATTAATTAATAACGTCAATTTCAACGCCTCCTATAAAAAATACGAACCAATTTGATAGACTAAGAATGACAACACATATGCAATGGTGATTGGGTACGTCACAGCAAGCATGGTCCATTTCCATGAAGGGGTTTCTTTACGTATTGCAGCGACTGTCGCTAAACATGGTGTGTAAAGTAAAATAAAGACCATGAATGAATAGGCTGATAGTGCTGTGAAATGTGTTGATACAGTAGAGACGAGACTATCTTCACTGACCGCAAAAATAATGGCCATGGAACTAATAATGACTTCTTTAGCTAAAAATCCAGGAATCAGTGTCGCAGCGGTTTGCCATGAACTGAATCCAAGTGGTGTGATCAGTGGCGCAATAGCCGCACCAATTATATGTAAGAAACTTTGATTGATAGGTACATCAACACCAGATGGCCCCGTGTAATTGAGTAACCAAATGACAACAGAACCTGCAAAAATAAATGTACCTGCTTTTTTAACGAAGCCTTTTCCTTTTTCCCAAGTGCTACGCCATAATGTTTTAATTGAAGGTAATCGATATGGCGGTAATTCTATAACGAAAATAGATGTGTCTTTTTTAAGTACCGTTTTAGACAACAACCAACTCACGAGTAATGCGACGACAATGCCTAATACGTATAAACTTAACACGACAAGTGCTTGATGTTGTGCGAAGAAAATCGCTACGAACAGACCATATACTGGAAGTCGCGCAGAACATGACATGAACGGTGCGATTAAAATGGTCGTAAGTCGCTCTTTTTCTTCTTCGATACTACGGGCAGCCATAATACCTGGTACGTTACAACCGAAACCGATAATCATCGGAATAAATGACTTGCCGTTAAGGCCGAATTTTTCCATCATTCGATCCATAATAACTGCAATACGTGCCATGTAGCCTGAATCTTCTAGTAATGAAATGAAGAAGAACAGGACTAAAATTTGTGGGATGAACACGAGTACGCCACCTACACCCGCAATAATACCGTCTGTCACTAAGTCTTGAAGTTCCGGATAAATACCAATTTTATCCATTAAATTGACCGTTTGATCCGTTAAAGGACCTCCAAAAAATGCGTCCAATTGATCAGAAAGCGGTGTTCCAATCCAAGTAAACGTGATTTGAAAGATGAGCCACATCATCCCTAAAAAGATAGGGATACCCAGTACTTTATGTGTGAGCAACGCATCGATCCGTTCAGTCAAATGTTGACGCTCTGAATCTGGATAAGTCACGACTTCAGCAAGCAATGTATCGATATACTGTTGGCGACATTTCAAAATATGTTGTTCAAGGTCGATGGTATTTAATTGTTTGAACTGTGTCGTCAATGTCTCAAATTGTTGAATCGTTTCTTCATCTAAGTAGCGCAATACAGCTGGATTATTAAGTAAATATTGAATGGCCAAAAAACGGTAATGACGTTGCTCTAATGAAAGCGTCGTAGGTAACGCTTTGACAAGTTGCGTTAGTAAAGTTTCAACGGCGTTACCATAATGGATTTTTAAAGGTCGTTGTCTTGAAACGTGATGGTCAGCAAGGTCAGCAAGCGCATTGAGCACTTCATCACTACCTTTACCGGTACGTGCGATAACGGGAATAATCGGGATATGCAATTGACGCATTAAACGTTGATGGTCAATCTGGATTCCGCGTTTATTTGCCACGTCAATCATGTTCAAACCGATGAGCAATGGCGCGCCATATTCTAACAATTGCACAGTTAAATTAAAATTTCGTTTAATTTGAGCTGCATCGATAATGTTGATCATGCCGTCGAATTTTTCATGCAGTAAATAATCTGTTACGACAGTTTCATCACGGGAAATGGGAACTAAGTCGTAAATCCCTGGTAAGTCAATTAAGTGACCAGAATTTTTCTTAAGTTGACCGACCTTTTTATCTACTGTGACACCGCTCCAGTTTCCTACATATTCATATGAGCCGGTTAAAACGTTAAAAAGAGAAGTTTTTCCTACGTTCGGATTCCCTAAAATACAATATGCATTACTCATAAGCATGCTCCAATCTAATTTCGCAAGCATCACAGTTACGAATACAAATATATTGACCATTCACTTTTAATGTACAGGGTCCTTTGAATAATCCTTTTTGGTGGACAGAAATTTGACATCCTTCTACACAACCTAGGGCTCGTAAACGATGCTTTAAATGGACATTGTCTGTATCTAATTCTTTGACACGATATTGTTTTCCGATTTTAGCATTTCCAATATGTAACATACGCACACCTACTTATCGTTAATGATAATCATTTTCACTTAACTATAGAATAAGCCGGTTTTTATTTGTAGGCAATAACTTTTTGGTGCCAAATGTGAAAAAATATCGAATTTCAGTCGAAACATTTTAAATTGCCAAAATAAAAATTGAATTAAATCGCATCGTGTTTAGATGAATTGAACTTAAATGACAGTGAAAAAAATATATTCTCAGTATGTAAACGTCGTGGTATACTAATGGTGTTAAAAAACAGTTGAAAGGTAAGAGGTATATCCTTATGTATTTGATTATTAACATTATTGGATTGTTTGTCTTTTTAGGGGTTGCATTTTTATTCTCACGTGACCGTAAAAACATTCAATGGGCTTCTATTGCGACACTTGTTATCCTTAACTTGATTTTGGCATGGTTCTTTGTGTATTTCCCAGCTGGTACGCTCGTCGTTAAAAAAGCAGCTGAAGGGATTTCTTGGGTCATTGATGCTTCGTTTGCAGGGATTGGCTTTGCATTCCATAGCTTCACAGCGCCAAAACAATTGGACATGGCAGTAGCAGCGTTATTCCCAATTTTATTAGTTGTGCCACTTTTTGATATCTTGATGTATTTACGTATCTTGCCATGGATTATGCGCGGAATTGGTTGGGTGCTTGCAAAAATTACACGTCAACCTAAATTCGAGGCATTCTTCGGTATTGAAATGATGTTCTTAGGAAACACTGAAGCACTTGCGGTTTCAAGTGAACAATTGAAACGTATGAAAGAAACACGTGTACTTACATTAGCAATGATGTCGATGAGTTCAGTATCTGGTGCGATTGTTGGTGCTTATGTCACAATGATTCCAGGTGAATTGGTATTGACAGCGATTCCTTTAAACATTGTCAACGCGATGATCGTTGCATCTATATTAAACCCTGTGAAAGTTGAAGTAGACGAAGATGTGATTTATGATTTACGCGCAAATGAAGCACGTCAACCATTCTTCTCATTCCTTGGTGACTCTGTGTTGAATGCTGGTAAATTAGTATTAATCATTATCGCTTTCGTTATCAGTTTCGTCGCATTAGCAGAATTAGCAGACCGTTTAATTCACTTAGTTACTGGTGGTATTGGTCACTTATTCAATGCGAAAGGCAGCTTCGGTCTTGACCAAATTTTAGGTGTATTCATGTATCCATTCGCATTATTACTCGGTTTACCATTAGATGAAGCATGGTTAGTTGCACAAAATATGGCGAAGAAAATTGTAACGAATGAATTTGTGGTTATGGGTCAAATCGCAGGAGAAGTTAATGATTACGCACCACACCGTCGTGCAGTCATTTCAACATTCTTAATCTCATTTGCAAACTTCTCAACAATCGGTATGATTATCGGTACGTTAAAAGGTATTGTGAATGAAAAAACATCTGACTTTGTATCTAAATATGTACCAATGATGTTATTAGCAGGTATTTTAGTATCATTATTAACAGCTGGTTTTGTAGGTTTATTCGCGTGGTAAAATCAACCGCTTGTGAATAAATCACAACGTTTTGAATATAGGGACTAGGGGTTTGGACTAAACGATGTCTGAGCCTCTTTCTTATGTTGGTGAGACACTTTCAATGACAAGCGGACACATTGCGCATAAAAATAGAGCAGCCCAGCTGATGCTGAACTGCCTTAGACGGGAAATGAATAATTTTGATTGATATTCGAGCATGATATCAATCTCGAGCAAAAAATCTCTTGTACTATAAAAAAACACAAAGGAGATGGCCTCTTGTTGACTAGATGACTAGCAACAAATAAGGTAATTTCTATTATACACACATCTTTATCAAAAGTAAACAAAATATTCAGAAATTTAAAATTTTATTTTGCTGTTGTTGAAAAGAGTTGTCACTCAAGGGGTTCGTTTTGTCACAAAGTTGTGATAGTATGGCTTATGACGAGTTAGAAATGATACAAAAGAATGGGAGGAATCATTGGGTGAGCAGAACAATAAGAGATTTGTTATTAGTTATCGTTGGAGCATTTATTTTTTCAGCGGGGGTCAATGCATTTGTCATCGCCGGTGATCTCGGTGAAGGTGGCGTGACAGGTCTCGCTATCGTACTTTATTATGCGTTTCACTGGTCGCCTGCCATTATTAACTTTGTCGTTAATGCGGTATTGATTGCGATTGGTTACAAATTTTTAAGTAAAAGAAGTATGTATTTAACGATTGTCGCTACAATATTAATTTCTGTATTTTTAAGTTTAACGCATACTTGGCAAGTCAAATCAGATGATCTCATTATTAATGCTGTGTTTGGTGGGTTTTCAGTCGGTTTAGGTATTGGCGTTATCGTTTTAGCCGGTGGTACGACAGCTGGAACGACAATTTTGGCACGTATTGCGAATAAATATTTAGACGTCAGTACACCTTATGCATTGCTCTTTTTTGACTTAATTGTCGTCTTGATTTCATTGACAGTGATTCCGTTAGATCGCGCACTTTTAACCGTGATTAGTTTATATATCGGTACAAAAGTGATGGATTTCGTCATTGAAGGGTTAAATCCTAAAAAGGCAGTGACGATTATTTCTAAGGAACCTGACCGTATCGCTAAAATGATTGATGAAGATATAGGTAGAGGTGTGACTATTTTAAATGGGCGCGGTTATTTCTCTAAACAAGAAACGGACGTGCTTTATGCCGTAATTAGTAAAACGCAATTGTCACGGACTAAACGTTTGATTCGTAAAATTGATCATAGTGCGTTCGTAGTCGTGCATGACGTGCGTGACGTTTATGGTAATGGATTTTTAGTAGAAGATTAAAAGTTGATGAAGGGCTGGGCATTTCACGATGTCTCAGCTTCTTTTTATGTGTGATTTGGGCAGTATAGAAGTTTAAAAGTAGCTTTTTTAATATGAGTGAATCAAAACTTTTAGATGAATGCGTACACGTAAGTATATTGATGAAGTTCAATTGAGATTATTTTGAGTTAGAAATTTTTGATAAATGATGATATACTTGACGTAAACATGATAATGATTATCAATTGCATAAAATGTATATAGATTTCATAGTATTAGGGAATGAAAAGCTTACGATTCGTGGTGAGTGTGAACAGTAACGCCTTAATCACGTGATGGATTGCGTGCAAGGGCGTAATCGTTTTAAGAAAGAAGGATGACGATGAGTAGATTAACAGGTAAAGAGGTCACAATTGGGTACGGTGACCGTGTCATTGTTGATAATTTAGATGTCGCAATTCCAGACGGTGCCATTACTTCAATTATTGGACCAAATGGCTGTGGCAAATCAACATTATTAAAAGCACTATCTCGATTATTAAATACAAAAAGTGGTGAAATTTGTTTAGACGGCAAAAATATCCATGTCCAGTCAACAAAAGAAATAGCTAAAAAAATAGCGATTTTACCTCAATCTCCGGATGTGGCGGATGGTTTAACGGCTGGAGAACTTGTTTCTTATGGTCGTTTTCCACATCAAAAGGGCTTTGGTCGTTTGAACGAAGAAGATAAAAAAGCGATTGATTGGGCGATGCGTGTGACAGGAACGATAGATTTTAAGCATCGTGCAGTAAATGATTTAAGTGGTGGGCAACGTCAACGTGTTTGGATTGCGATGGCGCTCGCACAAAAGACAGACATTATTTTTCTCGATGAACCGACAACGTATTTAGATATTTCGCATCAACTTGAAATTTTAGAACTCGTACAAGAACTGAATGCTGAACACGGTACGACAATTATTATGGTATTACACGATATTAACCAAGCGATTCGTTTTTCAGATCATCTCATCGCGATGAAAGATGGCGATATTATTAAACAAGGTGATACGCATGAAGTACTGACGAATGAAATTTTAGAACGCGTATTTAATATTGATGCAGAGTTAAGTACAGATCCACGTACAGGTAAACCGATGCTCGTGACGTACAACCTCTTGTGTAAACATTACGAAAAAGCCTAAAGGTTGGATAAACGGAGTATAGAACATGTTGAAAAAAAGAGTGAATATGAAGTGGAACGATGTGGTACAGTTTGTCTGTGCCGTTATCGTATTGTTTATAGTGTTTATCATCGCGACTTTGTTAGGTGAAGCGCATGTGAATTTAAGTACCATTTTTGAAGCAATTTTTCATTATAATCCAAAAATCCAAGCACATAATGTGATTTCAGAAGTTCGAATCCCTCGAAATATCGGTGCTGTGCTTGTAGGGATGGCGCTTGCAACAGCGGGTGCCGTTATTCAAGGTGTCTCTAAAAATGGACTTGCAGACCCCGGCTTAGTTGGTTTAAATGCTGGGGCTGCTTTTGCTTTAGCGCTCACTTTCGCACTGTTTCCAGGCGCGTCATTTATTATGCATATTATTGCTGGATTTATCGGTGCGATGCTAGGTGGCGCTATTGTGATGACAATTGGTGCGTCGAGACGAGATGGTTTTAACCCAATGCGCCTCATTTTAGCCGGTGCTGCTGTCAGTGCGCTGTTAACGGCACTCAGTCAAGGTGTGGCGCTCATTTTTCGTCTCAATCAATCCATTAACTTTTGGAGCGCTGGTGGTGTATCAGGCACAAATTGGCAACAAATTCAAATCAGCGTGCCAATCATTTTAGTGTCTTTAATTTTATTGATATTGATGAGTCGACAGTTGACAATTTTAAGTTTGGGTGATGCATTAGCTGTAGGACTCGGTCAAAATATAAAGGTGGTCCGCGCAGTAGCTTTAATTTTATCGATGTTACTCGCAGGGGTTTCTGTAGCGATGGTCGGTCAGATTGCATTTGTCGGTCTCATCGTCCCGCATATCGTACGTTTTTGGGTCGGTACTGATTACATGAAAGTACTTCCAATGACTGCGGTAGTAGGTGGTACACTCGTCTTAGGTGCGGACCTCGTAGCGAGACTGTTAGGTGAAGCGCCAATGAGTGCCGTTATCTCCTTCATAGGTGTCCCTTACTTTTTCTATTTAATTCGTAAAGGAGGACGTACACTATGATTCATCCGCGTTTAAAACGAAAGCAGCAGTTGACATTCATTAGCGCGCTTGTACTTTTAATGCTCGCAATCGCATGGAATTTGACGACGGGTGAATATGCGATGTCATACGGCCAGATTATTCAGACTTTTCTAGGACAAGGTGATGCGGCAGATCGACTCATTTTAATTGATTTTCGTTTACCGCGTGTCGTCATTACATTGCTAGCGGGTATTGCTTTAAGTATGAGTGGTGCTGTATTACAAAGTGTCACTAAAAACCCTCTCGCTGAACCAGGCATTTTAGGCATCAATGCAGGAAGCGGTTTTGCTATCGCGTTGTTCATCTCTTTAGGTCAAATACACGCCAATCAATTTGTCTACGCTTTACCTATCGTCAGTATGATTGGGGGATTAGGAACGGCGCTCGCCATTTTCATATTGAGTTACCAAGGCGACAAAGGGCTTTCTCCTGCAAGTATGGTGTTGATCGGTGTCGGGATGGCCACTGCATTATCTGGTGCGGCACTCACGATTATGGCGACCTTTAATAAAGAGCAATCTGAATTTATTGCAACTTGGTTAGCAGGAAATATATGGGGTGATACATGGCCGTTTGTGTTTGCCTTTTTACCATGGCTCATTGTTTTAGTGCCATTTTTATTCATCAAGTTAGAAACACTTAACATTTTAAATACGAACGATACGGTGTCTAAAGCATTGGGTATTCGACTGAATAAAGAACGCTTCATTTTAGTTTTAGTAGCCGTGACGCTTTCAAGTGTTGCAGTCGCTGTCGCCGGTGCAATAGGTTTCATCGGTTTAATGGGCCCTCATATCGCAAAATCCATCGTCGGTCCGAGACATCAACTTTTCTTACCGATAGCCATTATAATAGGGGCATTATTGCTCGTTGTTTCAGATACTCTCGGCAAAATTCTCTTACAACCGAGTGGCTTACCTACCGGGTTAATCGTTGCTGTGATTGGTGCACCTTATTTCTTATATTTGATGTACCGCACACGTTCTCTATAATTTCAGCCTCAAGATTGAAGTATATTTCTATAAAATATGTTAAAATGTTCATTGTATTAAAAAATTTGATAAAATTGGACTTAATGTGATTCGCCAATCTGTATTCTTTTAGCAAGTATGTTAAGATGAAAGTGATTGGACTATGGCACATTCAGGAGGACGAGCCATGCAAGATTTAATAAAGAGACATGTCTTAAACGGCGAATTTGATGCAGTGAAAAATTTAATGTCTGCCACTGATTTTTTAGAATTTGAAGAAGCCTATATTTCCAGTGCGTATGAAGATGAAAGTGTCATGTATTACACTTGTTTGTTGTACATGATTAAAGAAGAAGAAACAACTGAAATCCATGACTTAGCTTTTCTATTACTCGTATACCCTTTAAGTGACGTGCCAGGTGCAATTGAGGCAGCGTATTATCATGCCGAATCTTCTATTGATTTGACGAAGGGGAAAGAGGTGAAGAGCTTGTTGCAAATGTTATTGTTACATGCACTTCCGGAACCTGTGATTTCTGATAAAAAAGCTTTCGAAGTTTCGAAACAAATTTTAAAACTTGATCCGAGCAATAAAGTAGCGCGTAATGTATTGAAAGATACTGCAAAACGTATGGATCAAGTGGTTGTTGACTTTGACCAATTAAGTCATTATAAAGATGCATAATTTTTTTGAATAGTAACCATTCGATGTGATTCAAGCATTGGATGGTTTTTTTGCGTTGATGTTTAAGGTGTGGATACAGATTGCGCGAACCTATTTCTCTGTTTTATCAAAAAATATTGATTCACTAATGAAGTGGTTTTGAGAACTACGCAACGCGGGAATATAAGTGGTGTAATTTGAAGTATAATACTGATATTTTAATGAAGTTGAAATGAATTATTGAAAAGAAAATTGTATATGTATCTATTTATTGTCGATTTGTGTATAATAAACCAATTCGAAAAAAAGAGGGAGTTGAATTATGGAGAACAAAAGTTATTCAAAAATGATTATGACGGTATTTCTCATTGGTGCTTTTTTCATGATTTTAAATGAAACATTATTGAATATTGCATTACAAGAGCTGATGCATTACTTTGATATTTCTAGAACGACTGTGCAGTGGATGGCTAGTGGTTTTATGATGATTATGGGGATTGTTTCACCACTTTCAGCGTTAATTATTCAATGGTTTACGACAAGACGATTATTTTTAGGGCTACTCGTCATTTTTACAGTAGGTTCATTCGTGTCAGGTTTTGCTGTGAATTTTCCGATGTTATTAACAGGGCGAATGATTCAAGCAGTGGGGACTGGCTTGATGATTCCGCTTATTATGAATGCGATGCTACTTTTATTTGATGAGTCAGTGAGAGGGCGTGTTATGGGGACGTTTGGATTGATTATTATGTTCGCACCTGCACTAGGGCCGACTTTATCAGGTGTCATTGTTGACTATTTAGGATGGCGTTGGTTGTTTTTTATCGTCATTCCGTTTATGTTATTTACATTTGTATTTGCATTTATTTTCTTGAAAAATGTTGGAGAAGTCACACGACCCAAAATCGATATACTGTCAATTGTTTTATCAACGGTCGGTATTACAGGATTAATCTTCAGTGTGTCCAAAGTGAGTTCTGTAGATGGCGGCTTATTGAATTGGCAAATCGCCGTACCACTCGTTATTGGATTAATTAGTATTGGCGCTTTTATACGTCGACAGTTTATTTTAGAGGAACCTATTTTAGATTTTCGCGTGTTGCATTATCACAATTTCCGTAAAGGGATGATTATTTTTGTTATTGTGATGATGAGTATGTTTGCGTCTGAAATTGTTATGCCGATGTATTTACAAGGACCAATGGGATTCTCTGCTAAAGTTGCAGGCCTTATTTTACTACCGGGAGCTTTGTTAAATGGTCTACTTTCACCGTTTATGGGAGGTTTGTTTGACAAATTTGGACCTCGTAAAATGGTTATTCCTGGTTTGTTTTTACTCTTAGCAGTAGCGATATTCTACACGACGATTCATCCAGGTATTCCGGTTTATGTCTTTGTGATTGCTTATATTGTACTCATGGTCGGCATTGCTTCTATTATGATGCCAGCAAGTACCAATGGTTTAAATGCTTTGCCGCAAGATAAGTACCCACACGGCACAGCGATTTTTAACGTCCTACAACCGATTGCAGGGGCAACAGGTATTGCGGTGTTTGTAGGTATCGTTTCAGGCGTACAAAATAACGAAATTTCAAAACATGAGCATGTGACACAAGTCATCCTCAACAAAGCGATGACTATGGGGATGCACAGTGCTTATATTTTCGCAATTGTTTTGATTGTAATAGGTATTTTCTTCGCGTTTAGATTAACAAACGCTTCTAAAGAAAAGAAATTACGAGAAGCTGCTTCACAATCATCAGAACAATGATTAAATCGTGGTTTTAGGGGCTAGGAAATGAAGTTTTCTTAGTCTTTTTTCTTATGCATTGTCACTTTAAAAGACAAGGCTAAGGGCAGAAAGTCGGTCTCGTTTTCAAATAGAATGCGCTTCATTTTTAAAAATTAATATTTCTGTTTAGTTATGTATAATGTTACAATTAATATGAAATTTCGATAAAATGCGTGTTATAAAATAATTACTTCAAGTGTCATGATGAAAAAATAATGCAATTTTTCCATGTTTTTTGCATTCTTATAAGAAATTGCCCTTAATTTTTCTTTGAATATGAATAAAAATACAAAAACAATACATTATAGCGTTTGTTTATTCGATTAAGGGTATAAAAAATAGAGTGGAAATGAATTTGATGATGTCATGAACGCTGTTGTATCAAGGGATGCAGATGTTTTTGTAACTTGATGAAATTTGAAATTAATGAATGAATATGTTTTAATGTTTAACGTGTTTTGCTAACGAGGAGGTCAAAACAGTATGAAAAAATATAGTGAAGCTATAAAGATAGCTTTTGCCTATGTAGGGGTAGTGGTCGGTGCCGGCTTCTCTACAGGTCAAGAAGTACTGCAATTTTTTAGTCAGTTCGGTATTTATTCCTATATAGGTGTGGTGATTTCGGGGTTAATCTTGACATTTATCGGTCGTCAAGTTGCGAAAATTGGAACAGCTTTTGACGCGGAAAACCATGGATCAACACTAGAGTATTTATTTGGTAAAAAACTTGGACTTGTGATTGATTACGTTTTAATTTTATCATTGTATGCTGTAACGATTACGATGATTGCAGGTGCAGGTTCAACATTTAATGAAAGTTTCGGCGTGCCAACATGGCTTGGCGCATTGATTATGTGTATTGTCGTTTATATTACGTTATTAATGGACTTCAATAAGATTGTGCGTGCATTAGGTATTGTGACACCGGTACTGATTGTGTTAGTTGTACTGATTGCCGCAGCATCATTATTCCAAGGTTCTATTCCATTTTCAAAAATCAACAGTGTAGTGGAAAAGCCGAATTTAGGTATCGCGATTTGGAATGGTTTTAACTATGGTGGTTTAGCTTTCGCAGTAGGTTTTAGTACACTTGTAGCTATCGGTGGCGATGCATCTAAACGTTTAGTTTCAGGTTTAGGCGGCTTAATCGGTGGTGTTGTCTATCTCGTACTATTAGGTTTAATCAACTTTGCGCTTCACTCTGAATATACAGAGATTAAAGATGCAGCAATTCCTACATTAGTTTTAGCTGGAAAAATATCACCTATTTTAACATTTGTACTTTCTATCGTGATGTTAGCAGTCATGTATAATACGATTTTAGGTTTATCTTATTCATTCGCCGCACGTTTTACATCACCATATACTAAGCGTTATTATTTAATGATTTCTATTATTGTCCCATTAGCATACGCATTGAGTTTCGTAGGCTTTGAAGGTTTAATCGCTGTCGTTTATCCAATGATGGGGGTTATCGGTCTATTTATCGTTGTTGCAGTAGTCGTGAAATACTTCTATAGAAAATCACAAGATAAGAAATTCATTGCTTAATTAATAGGATATGTTACAATTTTTCCGAAAGGAAAGATTGGAATGACAAATCGTAGAAAAAGATGGATTTTGATTACATCAATCATTTTACTCGTTATAGCCGGTCTCATCGCCGGCTATTTTTTTGAACCTCGACTATCAAGAGAGGAACAAAATAAAGTATCAATTCAAAATAAAAATGTTTCAGTATTTAAAGACATTACTTACATGGAAGGCTTGCCGAATAGTCAACTCGACGTTATTATGCCTAAGCATGTAAGTGCTGATGAACAACTCCCTGTAATTTTTTGGGCACACGGCGGTGGCTTTATCGCAGGGGATAAGCAATATAAAAACCCTTTATTGGCGCAATTTGTAGAGCGCGGTTATGTTGTGGTTAATGTCAATTATGCGTTGGCTCCGGAATATCAATATCCGACACCACTCATTCAAATGGACAATGCAGTTCGTTTTATTAAGGCGCACGAGCAAGAGTTACCCATTAATTTAGATGAAGTGATTATCGGTGGGGATTCTGCGGGCGCACAAATTAACAGTCAGTTTACAGCTATTCAAACGAATCCACAATTGCGTGCTGATATGGGATTTGAACAGCAATTTAAGCCAGAACAACTGAAAGCAGCTATTTTCTTTGGTGGATTTTATGATATGAAAACCGTGCGTTCGACGGAATTTCCGAGAATTAATTTATTTATGAGAAGTTACTTAGGTGTAAAAAAATGGGAGATGAGTTCTAAAAATATTGCTGAAATGTCAACAGAGAATCAAATTACTAAAGATTTTCCATCGACATTTTTATCTGTAGGGGATGATGACCCTTTTATGAGTCAAAATGAAAGTTTCGCGCATGCATTAGAAGAGAAAGGGGTCTCAGTGGATCGATTTTTCTTTGATGGAACACATCACTTGAAACATCAATACCAATTTCATCTCAATAAACCAGAATCCAAAAAGAATATTCAAAAAGTTCTAAGCTTTTTAAGTAGAAATACAACAGGCACACAAGTTGGTACAGATAATAAGGATACGGATCACACTGAAATTAACTTAAATCCATATGATAACTAATTACAAGCACTGAAATCTTTAACTGTCGATGTGCATTCTAAAAATAGGACTAAAAACCTAACTTTATGGAATATACATCATTTTAATAGATTTCAGTGCTTTTAAATATAAAAAATGACGATTATGTGAGCCGAACTTCATAAAATGATAAAATAGAGTTATTAAGGTGTCGGACTTGAAGGAGAAGATAACAAATAAGCCATGACAAATGAGTTGTAGTAACGATTGTCAATTTTGAGTGTATGTTGGAGTTCACCCTCAATATTGAATCCTGCGCGTTTATAGAATTGAACAGCTGCTTTATTTTCAGTAACAACGCTTAGAGAAAGGCGTGTAACCTCGTGTTGACGACACCATTCAATACATTGTTGAAGAAGTTGATAGCCTATGCCTGCATTTTGGTATTGACGTAATACACCAATAGATATTTCAGCAATATGTGCAATCCGATGAAGCGTCTTTGTTTTAACTGTTAGATAGCCGACAAGTTGCTCTTCTTTTTGAGCAACAAAAATGGCTAAATGGGGTGAAGTGATGACTTCTTCCATCTTTGAAATGGCATTTTCAAATGAGGGCATATATTCGCCAGGATCATAAAGCATATATTCTGACTCTTCAAAGACTTGTTGCATCAGTGCGGTGAATGCATTGACATCGTTAATACTGACTTCTCTAATTGTTACTGACATGCTTTCAACTCCATTTCATGTTTTTCGTGCGCCTCATCATTAATAGATATTTACATTTATTGTAACGCAAAATAAGATATTTAGGAAATTTCTATAGCACAGATAAGCTGTTAAATACAAGGTATTGATCGGAAAGGAGTTCACTATGAAACCCAATGTGTTACTAGCTGGTGGGACAGGTTATATTGGAAAAACACTCATTCATACACTTGCTGAGCGTTGTTGCATCCATACGATTTCTAAGTATCCTAAAAATCAAGCGCATTCAGCAGTGAATTGGATTGAGGCTGATATTTACAATTATCTCGACGTTCTAAGAGCGATGCGCGACATAGATATCGCGGTTTACTTTTTAGATCCAACGAAGCATTCGGCTAAGATGACAAGAGCATTAGCTAAAGACTTAAACATGATTGCTGCTGATAATTTCGGACGGGCTGCTGCACAACAAGGTGTCAAAGAAATCATCTATGTTAAAGGCAGTCAATTTGACGATGAAACGATACAGCAATTAGGCGTGTACGGTGTGCCTGTGCGTTTTACAAGCAAACAAATCAACCGTCCACATATTTCTGTTGAATTCCAAGGTGCCAAATATAATGATATACGCCTAGTACATCATATTCCGAAACCATTGAAGTGGCCTTTAGACAGTTTTATCCATCAAATGGGGGTATGGTTGACGCAAACACCTGGGACACGTGTTTCAATTCGATACGTGAATCATCAAATTGAGGTGTACGACAAAAAGCAAAAGCGGTTGTTGATGGTATTTGAAATGAATAAAATAGATAACATGCTTTATAGACTCAAATTGATCAAAGGACGTATAGCAAAAGTTAAAGATGGAAAACACGCAATTATAGAATTTCGTTATATTCAGCAATTAGATGTGGTCATTGTCCATTTATTTGACTATATTCCAAGAGCATGGTGGCCGGTTAGCTATTTTATTCAAGTCCCATTTTTTCAAATGCTTGTGAGAGGGTTTGATACGAAATGTCGTATTCAAAATTATTATGATCGCCAACAAAACGGTGAAGATTTGCATTATACGAAGGAGTGACGGGTTTGGATATATTATTGGTAGAAGATGATCAAACATTATGTCAACAAATCACTGAGGCATTGATGTCATGGGATTATCATGTTACTTGTATTCAAGATTTTGACAAAGTTTTTCAAGAGTATCAACAAGCGGACCCGCATATTATTTTGATGGATATTACATTGCCCAAATTTGATGGTTTCCATTGGACACGACAAATTCGGCAGCATGCGAATGTACCGATTATATTTATATCATCACGTGATCATCCAATGGATCAAGTGATGAGTATGGAAATCGGTGCAGATGACTATATACAAAAACCGTTTCATATGCCTGTACTTATTGCGAAATTACAAGCTATTTTTCGGCGTGTGTATCAATATAATCAAGAAGAACGACGGACCATCTTGTGGCGAGACAGTGTTGTAGATTTGTCTAAAGGAACGATAGTAAGAACAGAACAAACAGCAGTGTTATCTAAAACGGAAATGCTTATTTTGGAGATTTTACTCAAGCATAAAAATCAAATTGTATCCCGTGATACGTTGATGACAGCTTTATGGGATGATGAAGCATTTGTGAGTGATAATACATTAACTGTGAATGTTAATCGTTTACGTAAAAAATTAGCCGATATTGGCTTGGATAGGGTAATAGAAACAAAAGTAGGGAAAGGCTATCTTGCACATGAAAACAATTAAGTGGGTACTCTTTTTTTTAAAAGAACGCATTGCTTGGATTGGCTTATTAATTACTCTGGATTTACTTTTTTTATTGCTCGGTGCTTTGGACGAAATGATATCGCTTAATAGCTTGTGGTATTTCATAGGCTTAAAGTGGTTTATAACGCTCGCTTTTTTAATACGCACCTATATGAAAGAAACTCGTTTTTATCAACGACTGGAAACATATTCAGAAGTAGAATCTTTATTGCATCGTCACTTAGCTGAGTCGCCTTTTGAAAAAGTGACTTTAGATTATTTACAAGTGAAAATACGACAACTCCAACAATCTATTGGTGAACAGCAGCATTGGATTAATTTAAGTGAACAAAGTATGACGGAGTTCATTCATGACATTAAAACGCCTGTTACAGCTTTAAAATTGTTGATTGAAAAAGAAGAAAACAGTGAACGCCGACATCAATTAATGTTTGAATGGTCCCGTATTGATTATATGCTCGATCAACAGTTGTTTATAGCGAGACTTAATCATCAATCTAACGATATGTATTTCGAAAGTGTTAAATTACGTAGCATTTTGATTGAAGAAATACAACAAACACGCCACCTCTGTTTACAAAAAGGGATAGGTTTTGATTTATCTGTGTCAAACACATTGACCGTTTATACGGATAAGCGGTGGATTCGGATGGTGATTCGTCAAATTATATCGAACGCAATTAAATACTCTAATCATGCTGATATTTCGATTTATACGACATTTAAATATGAGCAAGTGCACTTACATATTCAAGATAGAGGAAGCGGTATAGCTGCACACGATTTGCCACGTATATTTAAAAGAGGCTACACTGGTAAAAATAAGCGCTATCAACGTGTTTCTTCGGGAATGGGGCTTTACTTAGTAGATGCTGTACGTGACGCTTTAGGTATTCAAGTGACTGTTGATTCCGAAGTAGGTGAAGGTACAACGGTCTCGATTCATTTCCCAAAGCAGAACGAAAATATTGCGCGTATGTCAAAGTGACAAAAGTGTCACATGAGGCATGCGTTTTGTCACATGATACGCACGATTAATCATTGTATTCTCGATAAAATAACAATATAAATTTGATGAAGGAGTGAGGAATCGTGTCCATTTTAAATGTGAGTCATGTGAGTAAAATATATGGGAATAAAAAACAAAGCTTTGAAGTTTTAAAAGACATTAATTTCAAAGTTGAAGAAGGCGAATTTATAGCAATTATGGGGCCTTCTGGTTCAGGTAAGACGACATTATTAAATGTTTTAAGTTCAATTGATTATGTATCAAGAGGAACAATTGAAGTGAACAAGCAAGACATCACGCGAATGTCCAACAAACAGCTCTCTCAATTCAGAAAACAAAATGTCGGTTTTATATTTCAAGATTATAATGTTTTAGATACTTTGACAGTACGTGAAAATATAATGTTACCTTTGTCTATTAGAAAAATTAACAAATCTGAAGCAGAGCAACGCTACCAAGAAGTGACGGATGCGCTTGGAATAACTGATTTAAGTCAAAAATATCCAAATGAAATCTCTGGAGGTCAAAAGCAAAGAACGGCAGCGGCGCGTGCTTTAATTGGCAAACCAGCTATTATTTTTGCGGATGAACCTACTGGGGCATTGGATTCTAAGAGTGCACAAGATTTGTTGAAACGTTTAGATATGATTAATCGCCACATGAAGACGACGATTGTGATGGTCACACACGATCCGGTAGCAGCAAGTTATGCGAATCGTGTTATTATGTTGAAGGATGGTCAAATTCATACAGAGTTATATCAAGGCGATAAACCCGCTTCACACTTTTACCAAGAAATTATTCAAAACCAAAGTGTGTTAGGTGGTGTGCAACATGCGTTTTAATCATATTGTACTTAAAAACTTTAGACAGAACTTAAGACATTATGCAATATATTTATTTTCTTTGCTGCTAAGCACAATGCTATATTTTAGCTTTGTGACTTTAAAATATACTGACGATATTGCACATTCAGAGTCAGCAGAATTATTGAATAAAGCTGCAGGAATTGGAGAAAAATTTCTCTTTATAATTATCATCGTCTTTTTACTTTATGCGAATCGTTTATTTATTAAGAGACGCACGCAAAGTTTTGCATTATTTCAATTGATTGGATTGTCTCGTAAAGACCTAATGCGCATGCTGGGAATAGAACAAAGTGTTATATTCATTTCTACAACCTTTGTGGGGGTGATACTTGGCTTATTCGGTTCTCGCTTATTGTTATTGATTATTAAAAATGTTGCACATTTGCCAATTGAAATCAAAATAACATTTGAACCTCAAGCATTACTGATTACTTTGTCTCTTGTAATTTTATCGTTTCTATTAATTATGGTGCAAAGCTTCCTTTTTCTGAAGCGACGCTCGATTATACAAATGATGAATGATGTTAAGCAAACCGAAGCACCGCAAGCACATATTACTAAAAGAGATGTTATTTTAGGTGTACTCGGTATTTTAATGATAGGTGTCGGTTATTACTTATCAGTTATTATGTTAAAAGATGTAAGATTATTGCTCATATTGGTACCTACGATTCTATTTACAACGGTTTTAGGGGCGTACTTTTTCTTTAGAAGTTCTGTATCATTGATTTTCAAGACGCTAAAGCAGAGTAAAAGAGGCTATGTTAATGTTACAGATGTGGTATTTACCTCATCAATTATGCATAGAATGAAGAAAAATGCATTTTCTTTAACTGCAATTGGTATAATATCTGCTATAACTATAACAGTTTTATCATTTGCAACGATAGGTCAGGCCAATATAGAAAATAATGTTGACATGATGACTCCAAATGAATTCACCTATATGAAAACGAAACCCGCGCAACAGTTCGAAGATAAATTAAAAGCAAATAATATACCTTATCAAAAGAAAGCATTACACATGATCGATGTACCGATTTTAACAGAAAATAGTGATATTAATAAAGATTTTGATGTGACACCCGTTACAAGTGATTCAGAAATTGATGATGTAAAGGTAAATAAAGGTGAAGTCGTATTTGTGAATGGTTATGGTGTAGCAAACAATATCTCTGGGTTAAAAGAAGGTATCCAGTTAAATCTCGGTGACCAAAAGAAACATGTTCAATTAAAAGTCAAAGAAATTTCAAATCAGTTTTATGTTGCCAATCAAATTATATTAGGTCAATCTCTAGCAGTTGTGAATCAACAAGATTTTAAGACACTACAATCAACACAGCTCAATGATAAACAAAATGGTCCTGCAACGCAGATTGGTTTCGATTTAAAAAATAAAAAAGACTTAAAAATAGCTGAAAAATGGAATCAGCAATTGAATAAAGAGATTCCACAAAACCGAACAACGCTACTGGAACAACAACTTCAATACTCAGGTATGTTTTTATTCGTAAGCAGCTTCTTAGGTATAGCATTCCTTATTGCAGCAGGATGTATTATCTATATTAAACAAATGGATGAAACTGAAGACGAAATGCAAAACTATCGAATTTTACGTAAAATGGGTTATACACATCAAGATATGTTTAAAGGATTGGCATTCAAGGTGTTGTTTAACTTTGGCTTGCCTTTAGTCATCGGCTTACTGCATGCTGGTTTTGCTGCAAGAGCTTTTAACGAATTAATGAATGGTAAAAATTTTGTACCTGTATTCGTTGCAATGGGAATTTATGCAATCATCTACTTTATATTTGCATTACTCGCTTACATGCATTCACGACGTAGCATTAAATATTCGATTTAAAATAGTAAAATTTAATCCGATATTATGACGTAATGAAAACATGTCACTATTTTGAATCGTTTTAAAGGCATGATAGAAATCTTGAAATATAGAGGTTCTATCATGCTTTTTTAGTATATAAAACGCGTCAGCTTCATCTAAAAAGATAAGCGCACAGCCATTTTGTCTGATGATATATATTTAGTTTTAAAAGGATGACATATTTTATAAATATAACAATAAATCATTTGAATGATAACAAAAGCTTATCATATTTGGGAGTGGCTGATAGGATGAATCTTTTAAATTAAACTTTAAAAATATTTTCAAATTCTTTAAAAAGTTTATAATACCCCTACATTTGAGATTAATAATACCTTAATGGTTACAGAATTTTCGAAAATAAACATATATTTAATGAAATATGTTGATGATTTTAAGAGGTGAAATACATTAACAAAATAAAATGTTAAGGTTTTGTAAATTTAATTGTAGCTTCTTTAAATATGTGCTATTTTCGAATAGGATTATGAAAAAATGTGAAAACATTGAGCACTAATAAAATTGAAAGTTAAAAAGGTGATGCTGCCTGCACATTATATTTTGAGTTAACAAAGGATTAACAATATTTTATAATTAAAGTAACATAACTTTTACAATAGTGATTTAGGTAATCGCTGAATGGAGGATTTTAACATGATTAGGAAGAAAAAGGATAAGTTCATGGAGCGTCTAGAGGATATGATTTTCAATTTAGACCGAGCTGCAATTGAATTCGGTAAAATGGATTTCAACACACATTTAGATTTGCGAGCTTATGCCGACAACGTGAAGACGTATGAATCACATGGTGACGAATTGATGCATCAAGTGATTACAGATCTCAATCAAACATTTATTACACCAATTGAACGTGAAGACATTATGTCGTTGTGTAATGCGATTGATGACGTCTTAGATGCGATGGAAGAAACGTCCGCTATGTTTGAAATGTACTCAATAGAATATACAGATGAATACATGTTAGAGTTTGTAGATAATATTCAAAAAGCAATCGGGGAAATGAAATTAGCAATTGGCTTAATGACAGAGAAAAAGCTTTCACACATGCGCGTACATTCAATCAATATTAAAGAATACGAAACAAATTGTGATGGTATTTTACGTCAATCCATTAAACATATCTTTAATAGTGAAACAGACCCTGTCACTTTAATTAAGATCAAAGACATTTATGAAAGTTTAGAAAATATTGCTGACCGCTGCCAAGCTGTTGCGAATAATTTTGAAACAATCATAATGAAAAATAGCTAAGGGAGTCCTCATTTATGGAGTTTTTGTTGCTTATTACAGTAGCTATCATTATCTTTTCGTTATTATTTGATTTTATTAATGGATTTCACGATACAGCGAATGCCGTAGCGACAGCAGTATCGACACGTGCTTTAACGCCGAGACAAGCCATTTTCTTAGCGGCCATTATGAACTTTATTGGTGCTTTGACATTTACAGGTGTGGCTTCAACAATTACAAAAGAAATTGTGGATCCATTTACATTAGATAATGGTCTCATCGTTGTATTATCCGCGATATTAGCTGCAATTGTGTGGAATTTAGTCACTTGGTTTTATGGGATACCGAGTTCGTCTTCACACGCGTTAATCGGTGCGATTGCTGGTGCGGCGATTGCTTCTGCAGGTTCAGTTGATGTATTACACTATCAAGGTTTTACAAAAATCGTACTTGTTTTAATTTTATCGCCTGTGATTGCGTTCGTTGTAGGTTTTGTAATGTATACGATTGTCAAACGTGTATTTAGAAATGCGAATTTGACACGTACGAACCGTAACTTCCGTATTTTCCAAATTTTCACTGCGTCGTTACAGTCGTTCTCACACGGGACGAATGATGCGCAAAAATCAATGGGTATCATTACAATGGCGTTAATCGTAGCGAATATGCAAACAAGTGTCGAGCCAGCATTATGGGTAAAAGTTGCCTGTGCTGCTGCAATGGGCTTAGGTACAGCAGTCGGTGGTTGGAAAATCATTAAAACTGTCGGTGGTAATATCATGAAAATCCGTCCTGCGAATGGGGCGTCAGCAGACTTAGCATCAGCGTTAACGATTTTTGTCGCATCATCATTACATTTTCCATTGTCAACTACACACGTTGTTTCATCTTCAATTCTCGGTGTGGGCTCATCGAATCGAATTAAAGGTGTGCATTGGAATACAGCAAAACGTATGATTGTGACATGGGTGATTACATTACCTATTTCTGCACTGATTGCCGGTCTTTTTTACTTCATTTTAAATTTATTCTTATAATGATAAATATAAATAAGCAAGGAGCTGAGATGTATGTCTTGGCTTCTTTTTTATCAAAAGCCAATTGATTTTGGAAGTAGTACAGAATTTTTATGTGTGACAAAGGTTACGTCGTGTTGCTCAGGCAAAGATGATGAGACTTTCCTCAAGCGTCGCACCCATTTTGACAATTTGTAAAACGCAATGGTTCCAGCATGTTCTATTCCGTTAAAAGGGCAACAAAAAAGATTAACTAATGATGTCCGAAAACACCTTAGTTAATCTCTCTGTTCACTATATTAATGAATATAATTGTATGATGAAGCAATTGATGCTGGAATTGTACGATAATCTTGTTGTCCTGGTGGTGTATTGTAGTTCATTTCTGAAATTAAAATACTACCATCACTGTTCACACGTTCAACAAAAGCAACGTGACCTATTGGACCTTCAAAGTTTTGCATAATTGAACCTGTTGTTGGATTGTGGTCTACTGTATAACCATCAGCTGCGGCATTAGCTGCCCAATGATCAGCGTTCCACCAATACGTACTAATAGGTTGACCGATTTGTGCGCGACGATCGAATACATAATACGTACATTGCCCCCAGTCGTATAAGTTTTGATGGCTAAATAGAGGTGTGTTGTATTGGCCGCTTGTTGAGATACTACCTGTACCGCCAGCGCCACCTGTTTTTGATGCAGTGTTGCCAGCATTACCGCCAGGGATTTGAAGTTGTTGGTTAGGATGGATTAAGTAGCTCGTCAATCCGTTAGCACGCATTAAGTCTTGAACTGACACACCGTATTTTGTGGCAATCATATTTAAAGATTCGCCAGCTTGTACAGTATAAGCGCCACCAGTTTGTTGTGGTACAGTAGCAGAAGATGGTGCACCACTACCGCCACCAATGGATAAGACTTGGCCTGGGAAGACCATGTTGTTTTGTAATTGATTGGATTGCTTAAGTGCATCAACTGTCGTTCCATATTTTTGCGCGATGGACCAAAGTGAATCACCAGATTGGACTGTGTATTGTGTTGACGCGTCAGCATCTTGATGATTGAGCATAGCGACGGCTGCCGCACCTGAAGTTAACGTACATGCAAATGCGAGTTTTTTCAATGTATTGCCTCCTTATTTACACGAATGATAAGATGTGTTGAGCAATGAATAACGAAATGTGTAATTTGATTATTAATTCAATCATTATGATAACAAAAATATTGTAATATTGGGGGGATGTTACGAATCTGTAATGTTGCGAAAAATATAGTTTTGCTATCGTATTGTGCTTAAATGTTGTCACTATCCAATTTATAGAAAATTTGATTTGCAAATCTTTTGAGATAATTAAAGTTTTTGTAATATAAATGCATCGTTTATCAATGGAATAGTTGTATCATTTCTGCATTTGATTCTGTTGTGACATACCGTAAAATAGAAGAAAAGGAGGCAAAATGAGATGGCAACACAAAATCAATCCCGTTCTGCTTATGGTAAAGTATGGTTGTTTTTTATGTACTATTGGCTGATTTTTGGGATTTCAACATATTTTGGACAATTTTTACCGATAGCTTGGCGACAACCACTCTCTATCGGACTACTCATCTTAATCTTAGCTTCGATGGTATTTCAACGTGTGCGCTTTAGTGGCCCGATTATTTCTCATATTTATACGATTGTCGTCGGATTATTATCTTATGCGACATTCATGTATACATTGCAAGATTTAGGTGCGCGTTTATTTTTCAATATGGTTATTTTAGCCGTATCTGGATTTGTCATTTTTGGTATCTTCGGTTATTTTTGGATTAAAGATGCGTCGAGCTTAGGGAAATATTTATTCGTGACATTAATCGCGCTCATTTTAGCAAGTCTCGTTGGTTGGTGGATTCACAGCCCGATTTACTACACGATTATTGCAGTTGTCGGGTTATTACTTTTTCTATTGTATACACTTTATGACTTCAATCGTATGAAGCGAGGTCAGTTTTCACCACGAGAATTAGGTTTTAATTTATTTATAAACCTTTTCCACATCATTCGTTATGTGTTAGAATTAGCTCGTATAATGAAACGATAAAACAATTGAATATTTGAAACAATCCACTGGAAGTGCCGTTCATAATGGCTGAGATTGAAATGTTGATTTCAAAATTCCTGAACCTGATCCAGTTCGTACTGGCGTAGGAAAGTGGCTGTATTCGTGTCAAATGAGGCTACTTTTCTATTGTAAATAACGAGGAAAGTAGTTTTTTTATTGTGAATAGAAAGGGAGGGAAAAGGCGATGATGATTGTGATTACACCGTATGTTGTACTAGATGACTGGCATATCAAAAGGCTCTGTGCTATTGAAAGTCAGATAGTAGGTGTCATTTTACGGACGCCTATGAATCGGCACCCACTCAAGCAATGGATCACCCAATTATTGGCGAATGGCTTTCCAAAATCTAAAGTCATCATACATACGGATGTGACATTAGCGATTGAACTCGGCATTTCAAATGTGCATTTTAAAGAGGGAGATTACCGTGCTGCATCATTAAAGCAAGCGCACCCTCATTATCAAGTGAGCACATCGACACATTCAGCAGCGATGGTTCGTGAAGCAAAAGCGCAACGATTAGATTTTGTGTTATTTGGACATCTTTTTCCAACCTCGTCAAAACCTGACTTGCCACCGCGAACACAACTTGAAATTGATGAAGTTTTGACCATTGATTTTCCGGTAGTGGCATTGGGAGGCATTACAGCTGACACAGTACAACATATATCGTCTCATTTTACAGGAATCGCGTGTATCAGCAGTGCATTTAGACATGAACTTCAATCGTTTGAAAAGATGGTTGATAATTGGTCATTAAAGAAGGTGAAATGAATGGAAGTTTTTGTGAACGGAGAGCAGCAACAATTTGAAGAAGGCACGACAGTACAAGACATTTTAGACCATTTCGGTATCGAATCGAAACGGATGGCAGTCGAACGTAATGCAACAGTCGTTAAACGTTCAGCATGGGCCACAACTGAAGTACGGCAAGATGATCGATTAGAATTGTTAGAATTTGTAGGAGGCGGTTAACAGATGTTTAAAATTGGACATTTAACATTTCATTCAAGATTATTTTTAGGTACAGGAAAATTTGAAAGTGAAGCGATTCAGTCTAAGGCGATTGAAGCATCAGAAACAGAAGTGCTCACATTTGCGGTCAGACGTATGAGTTTATATGACCGAAACTTACCGAATCCATTGGCGAATGTCGATTTATCAAAATTTACAACATTTCCCAATACAGCAGGTGCGAAAACGGCAGAAGAAGCGGTGCGTATTGCTGAATTAGCGCGTGAAGCTGGCGTGTGTGACATGATTAAGGTCGAAGTGATTGGCGATGACGATACATTATTACCTGATCCGTTAGAAACGTACAAAGCTTGTGAAATTTTATTAGAAAAAGGCTACATCGTTTGTCCGTATATTTCAGATGATGTCGTATTAGCGCAACGACTAGAAAGCTTAGGTGTTCATGCGGTGATGCCACTTGCTTCTCCTATTGGTACAGGTCGTGGCATTACGAATCCACTGAATTTGCGTTATATCATTGAAAAATGTGACGTGCCTGTCATTGTAGATGCAGGGATTGGTTCAGCAAAAGATTGTGCCGAAGCGATGGAACTTGGCGCAGATGCAATCTTGCTCAATTCGGCTGTATCTCGTGCACAAGATCCAGTGAAGATGGCTGAAGCGATGAAAAAAGGAATCGAAGCGGGTCGTTTAAGTTATGAAGCAGGTCGTATTCCAATTCGTTATAATGCAGTGCAATCCAGTCCATCTGAGGGGTTAGGCTTTTTATAATGACACGCTATCATAGACAAATACGCTTCCAACATTTTGGGGAACAGAGCCAACGTCAGTTACAACAATTACACGTATTTGTCATCGGCGTCGGCGCTTTAGGTAGTGGCATCGCTGAGCAATTGGTGAGAAGTGGTGTTGGCAAACTGACGATCGTCGATAAAGATGTGGTGCATTTATCTAACTTACATCGTCAAAGTGGCTATGTTGAAGCAGATGCTGAAGCGATGAAGCCGAAAGTGTTTGCACTAAAAGAACGACTCGCGATGATGAATCATGAAGTAACAATCGAACCGTTATACGAAGAAGTGACAGCACGCAATATTGAAGGCATTCTTGAGGAACTACAACCGGATATGGTACTTGATGGTTTGGATCGTTTTGAAACACGTTATTTAGTGAATGAAGCGACACGAAAATTGGATATTCCTTATGTTTACGGTGCAGTAGTGGGGAGTCAGCTGAGTGTCTTTCCAATCAGTCATGACGGGCCTTGTTTACATTGTGTGATGCCGGATGTGCCAGAGACGATGGAAAGTTGTGACCTTAACGGAGTGTTGCCACCCGCTGTTCATTTGGCGAGTAGTTTTGTCGTGGCAGAAGTCTTTTATTACCTGATGCATGGTGATTTTTCTTACCAAATGACGACCAGTGATATTGATCAAGGTAAAGTGAAAAAAATCTCGATTCAAAGTCTTAAAGAAGTGGACTGTCCCGTATGTGCCAAGCAACAGTTCACGCGTCTACAAAACAAACAGCTTAAGTCTACGCAAGTGTTATGTGGCGGCGTGTATCAATTCAGATTGGCTCCAGAACAATTTGAAGCGGCCATACGTACAGAAGTCACAATTTTAATTGATAATCCTTTCATTAAACGATTTCGACTTGAAACGTATGATATGACATTGTATCAAGATGGACGGTTATTAGTATATGACGCAGAGGATATTCACACGGCACAATCCGTCGCTCGAAAATTGTTTGAACAACCCATTCCTATTTAGAATGTTGCTATTGTCTAAATTTTACATGTATAATAAAGGGTACTCAAAAACGTATTTGAAAGCGAGATGGAAGTCATGGGACGTAAATGGAATAATATTAAAGAAAAGAAAGCGCAAAAGGATAAAAACACAAGCCGCATTTACGCTAAATTTGGTAAAGAAATTTATGTAGCGGCAAAATCAGGTGAACCCGATCCTGAATCAAACCAACAATTAAAATTTGTCCTTGAACGCGCGAAAACTTATTCTGTACCCAACCATATTATTGATAGAGCGATTGAAAAAGCGAAAGGTGGCGGCGAGGAAGACTTTGATTCACTCCGTTACGAAGGTTTCGGTCCAAGTGGTTCGATGGTGATTGTGGATGCCTTAACGAACAACGTCAATCGTACAGCTTCTGACGTGAGAGCAGCTTTCGGTAAAAACGGCGGAAATATGGGCGTATCTGGCTCAGTGGCTTATATGTTCGACCATACGGCGACATTTGCATTTGAAAGCTTTGATGCGGATACAGTGCTTGAAGCTTTAATGGAAAATGATATTGACGTACGTGACGTCATTGAAGAAGGCGGATTAACGATTGTATACGCAGAGCCTGATCAATTTGCAACTGTACAAAAAGCGTTAGCACAATTAGGTGTGACATCATTTGAAGTCGCTGAACTTGAAATGTTGCCACAAACTGAAGTTCAACTTTCAGCGGAAGATCAGGAAACATTTGAAAAATTAATCGATGTATTAGAAGAATTAGAAGACGTTCAACACGTTTATCATAATGTAGAACTTGCATAGTCACTGGAGGTCAATGCTATGGAAGCACAAGATTGGGTGCGCCATTTAGAATTAATCCCTCATCCAGAAGGGGGCTATTATCGCCAAACGATTTTAAGTCCGGATACGACGAATGAAAGACCGCATTATTCTAGCATTTATTTTCTATTAGAGGATAAGAATATTTCGCATTTCCATCGTATTGATGCGGATGAGATTTGGTATTACCATGCCGGTGAAACGCTGACGATTCATATGATTTTTCCAGATCGTACGTATTGTGCCGTGCAATTAGGTCCGAATGTCGTGGACGGTGATGTATTGCAATATGTTGTGCCAAAAGGGACGATATTTGCGTCTTCCATTGAACGTGAAAATGCCTTTGCGGTTGTCGGTTGTATGGTGCAACCTGCATTTCAATTTGAGCATTTTGAATTGTTTACACAAGCGGAATTGTTGGCATGGTATCCGGAGCATGAGGAGATCATTCGAAAATATGCGAAGGTTTCGGTGGATTAATAGATTTGTTTGAAAGGCTGATGAGATGTGATGTCTTGTCGGTCTTTTTGTTTTCGCAATTTATAGTGGATCGGTAAACTCAACTTAAAAAATCGTTCGAATCGGGCTATGTTTCCTGAACATTTGCCTCAACTGCGCGATATTTATTTTGAATCTTATTTATCAAGGCTTGTATATCATCTTAGTAAAAAAATAGGGTGCTCGAGTGCGTGTTTATCATGTTTTTGATTAAATATGAGCTTGAATCGCTATGAATTTTATATGATTGGATAGTTGCAACAAGTGACATCCTACTTCGATTTATATATAATGAAAAAAAGGGAGTTGGTGGCTGTGAAAGTGAAATATATTGACAAACGTCACTGGCGTCGCCTCTTAGACCATGATTATATCGAAGTTAAAGTCAATAATAATAAATTTAAAGGCATAATAGGTTTAATTTCAATCAAAAAGGTGAGAGATCCTTTAGAGGTGACTGTTGTAAATCAACGAATGGTAGTAGCTGACGATGGCTATCAATGGCTACAAATCCTGCCAGAGAAAAAGCGTTACAGCATGACAGTAATGTTCGATGACAAAGGACAACCTTTACAATACTATTTTGATATTAATTTAAAAAATATTATACAAAAAGGCAAGGCACGAACGATTGATTTATGTTTAGATGTGCTTGCTTTACCAGATGGCCAATATGAACTTGTAGACCAAGAAGACTTAGAGCGTGCATTGAAATCGAATCAAATTACGCGAAAACAATATCATGAAGCTTATGTGATTGCACATCAATTAATGATTCAAATTGATGAGGATTTTGAGAGTATACAAAAGAAAGCGATGTATTGTTATCACAAAATTAATCGCAAATACCAAAAGCAAGAAAAGTATAAACAGTTTGAAACATCAAATGGAGATGGTTTTCACACACCGTAGCAACCACCACTGTGTGCTGTGAAAGGATTTCTGCACACTGGACAAATATCTTGTCTAGTGTTTCTTTTATTTTGAGGAGGATGTACGATGAAAATTGATGATTATCGGTTATTAATTACTTTAGATGAAACACGCACACTGAGAAAAGCGGCTGAACGTCTTTATATTTCACAACCTGCTGTGACACAACGTTTGAAATCCATTGAACGTCATTTTGGTGTGGACATTTTTATCCGTACGAAAAAACAGCTGATTACAACGACGGAAGGTGCGATGGTCATTGCTCATGCGAAATCGATGCTGAAACAAGAGCGTTTATTCCAAGATAAGATTAAGGCGCATGTGGGTGCAATTAATGGGACGTTATCAATTGGTTGTTCCTCTTTAGTCGGTCAAACGGTATTGCCAGAAGTGCTGAATCGGTACACTGCGGAGTTTCCAAATGTTGAAATTCAACTACAAGTAGGCTCTAGTGAACATATTAAAGCGAACCATAATGATTACCATATTATGATTGTGAGAGGTAATCAATTGTTAAATATGCACAACGACCACTTGATGGATGATCAACATTATTTCATCTACCCTAAAAATAAAGAAACTGAATTACAAAAGCTACCTTTTATTGAATTTCAAGCAGACCCGGTCTATATTAATCAAATCAAGACATGGTATCAACAACATATGTCACAAGATTATCATGCGCGCATTAAAGTAGACCAAGTCGCGACGTGTAAAGCGTTGTTGTTGAGTGGCGTAGGGGTGACGATTTTACCGGAAATTATGGTAAAAGACTTAGATGCATCTCAGTTTGCGATGTTAAAAGTGGACGTAGAAGAACAATCTTTAGTCCGTTCTACTTATTTAAGTTATGACATGAGTATGGTACAGTTACCTCAAGTCAGTTCATTTATTAATGTATTTAAGACATATTTACACATTGAAGATATCGAATAAAGACATGTGATGAATAGAAAAAGAGAGCACAGCATCATGCGATTCAATATCAATTTTAAGTATATAAGGGAGAACACACATGTTTCGTGAATTGTTAACGATTAAAAATTATAAGTTATTTATTGTGAATATGATGCTAATTGGGATGGGCATTGCGATTACAGTCCCATTTTTTGTTCTATTTGCAACTAACCAATTGGGGATGACGACCAATCAGTTTGGGCTGTTACTGGCATTGGCGGCAATTAGTCAATTTACGATGAATAGTATTGTCGCTCGTTTTTCGGATACGCATGCTATCAATCGGAAAGTGATTATCATTGCAGGATTATTCATGGGGGCTATCAGTTTTACGTTACCATTTTTTGTACATTCGGTTGTACTGTTTATTATTTTGTATGCCATTTTTCAAGGGTTATTCGCTCCGGCTATGCCCCAACTTTATGCTTCTGCAAGGGAATCTATTAATCAATCTACATCGAGTAGTCGCGCGGTATTTGCCAATTCTGTACTGCGTTCCATGTTTTCGTTTGGCTTTTTATTTGGTCCGTTAGTCGGTAATATTTTAAATCAGTCATGGGGCTATAGTGGTTTATTTGGTGGAACAGTAGCCATTATTTTGACGACGCTACTCCTACAAGTGTTCTTTTTTAAAGATGTTAAAGCGAAAAAGCCTGTTCGTGACAGTACAGCGATAGAACAAGATGCACCTTCTATGTTGAAACATCGCTATTTAATTGTGCCATTTATTGCTTTTGTGTTGTTACACATTGGTCAGTGGATGTATACGCTCAATATGCCTCTATTTGTGACGCAATATTTACATGAAGAAGAAAAATATGTTGGTCATCTTGCGAGTTTGTGTGCCGGTTTAGAAGTGCCGTTTATGATCATTTTAGGTATGGTCGCAAGCAAAGTGGAAACACGAACGTTATTAGCGATTGCGGCGGTTTGTGGTAGTTTGTTTTTCGGTAGTATCGGAATATTTGAAAGTGTCCACATGATGCTCGTTGGTCAAGTGTTACTCGCGGCATTTTTAGCGGTATTACTTGGTATAGGAATTAGTTATTTCCAAGATGTTTTACCACAATACCCAGGTTATGCGTCGACTTTGTTCGCTAATGCAATGGTTATCGGTCAACTGTTAGGGAATTTATTAGGTGGTGCGATGAGTCAGTGGGTCGGTTTAGGCAATGTCTTTTATGTTTCTGCGCTATCATTGGCATGTGGTTTTGTGTTAATTTTATTTACTAAGAAAAGTAGAAAAACAGTTCAAACTGTGTAAATAAGGAGTTGACGTATAACAATGTCAGACGTGATTTTATGGGTGCTCATCTTAGCGGCATTCGTATTGGCATTTATCGGTTTAATCAAGCCTGTGATTCCGGCTATTCCCGTTTTGTGGGTGGGCTTTTTGATTTATCAATTTGGCATTAATGGTGCCACGTTATCATGGATTTTTTGGACTGCGATGATTGTACTCACGATTTTTATTTTCGTATCCGACTTATGGCTCAATCGCTATTTTGTGAATCGGTTTGGAGGCACGAAAAAAGGGGAGTGGGCTGCTTTAATCGGTGTACTCGTCGGGGCGTTTGTGCTGCCACCATTTGGTGTGATGATTGTGCCATTTATCGCTGTCATTATTGTTGAAATGATGCAGTCTAAAAATTTCACACAAGCAGTCAAAGCAAGTTTTGGTTCGCTTGTCGCATTTTTCTCTAGCGCCGTGATGCAAGCGGTACTCATGTTAGTCATGATGATCTGGTTTTTTATCGATGCGTTACTGATTAATTAAAGCGGCATTTTCAAAATAAAAACAGTCAGGTGAATGAATGGTAAATAGTGCCAATCATCGACCTGACTTTTTTAATGGAATGCAGCAAGTTGAAATTTATCGCCAAGATGCACTTTTAGCGTGATCATCATTTTTGTATTTCAACATACCAAGTGGAATGATAAAAAACGATGCGATAATAAACGCCCAATTACTAATATGTATATAAGGTCCGAATTGTAAAAAGTTTTGTGGGAAAAAGAAAATAATAAAAATTAATAAAATAAGGGCTATCAATACGACATAGCCGATTAACCAAGCGAGACGTGAATAGTCAAAAGCTTGAAGTTGTATCATTTTAAAACAAGACCAAATGAATAAAAAAGTGACGAATATCCCCGCAACAAAAGTGAGCGGAAAGGTGTATAAAAAGACGCGTGTATCATTAATGAAAAATCCTAAAAACCCTTTTAAGAAGCAGAATACACCTAACAAAAAGATGATATGTTGTAAAATGTAATGACAAATATTCTTAAACGTATGGTTAGGCATCTCTTTAATCGTTTGAATGGCATGTTTTTTAGGATGATGATTAAAAATTTCCATCGCATGAAGGCCTTTGTTTTCAGCTTTGAGTAAATGGTCTAAAATACGCTGTAGTACTTTTTCGGAGTCATGTGCATTGACGCGCATATCCGCACGAACATAGGTCATGTAACTTTCAAAGATTTGTCGATCCGTATTGTTCAGCCGTAACGATTTAACATTATTTTCTTTCATCAGTTCATTCGTCGTTTTCATCGGTCAAGCACCTCCTCTAATTTAAATCATAGTGAACTGTACTTATTATGACGATATTCATGAGATAAATCAATCCTAAATGAAAGGAGATGGTGATGATTTTACTCACACCTGAAGATAGCGACTACATTCATCGCGTAGCAGTGCAGCACGTCAAACTGTTACAATCAGATGCTTTAATGCGAAGTCAAGGGACGCAAATGGAGATCGCACTTTATGAAGAGATGATTGCACATCGATTGTGTTATGTAGGGGACTGGATTGGCATCATGACAGACACGAATCAACATAATGAAGGCTTACGCGTGGGCTCACTACGAACCGGGAAATGCGCAAGTGACCATTGAATCATTATTTGTTGATCCTGAATATCGTCAACAAGGGTACGCCACTGAACTTAAACAACAGATTGAAAAGTGGGCCAAATCACAAGGAGCACGTCAAATCGTCGGTACAGTACAACAATCCAATCAAGCGATGGTGCAACTGAATGAAGCGTTAGGATATCGTGTGGAAAAATATATTATGTCGAAATCATTAGAAGAATCATAAGCATTATGCGAATCTGTTTAAACCATGATAAAATAAAGTGTAAGTCATTCTAAATGGAGAGAAATAACAATGAAGAAACAACTTATCGCACTTATGGGGACAGTCGTATTGTTATCAGGGTGTGGCAATAGTGAAAAGGAAAAACTACAAAATGAAATTAAATCGTTAGAAGACGAACAAAAAGAATTACAAGAAGAAAATAAAAAGTTAAAAGATCAGAGTGAACAATTAGATAATCAAATTAAAGATCTTGAACATTCTATTGATAAAGCGAAAACTTCAGATGATAAGAAGAAAACAAGTAGCAAGGACAACAAGAAATCAACAGAATCTAAAAAAGATGCTAAATCAACAGAAAAATCAAAAGAAACGTCTGATACTCAAGATAAAAGCTAATTTGAGTGATTATTTTTAACGTCATTTTGATATCTTGTGCTATTGACACGACCCGCAATGTATCGCGTTTGATGTTGAGAGGGATAGGGTATTAAAAACACATATATTACGGAGAGAAAAGAGGGTTATCGTATGTACGAAAAAGAATTTAGATTATTAGAAGGTCGCGACATTTCGCTTGTTGAACTTGGACGCGAACTTGAAAATATTACAGGGTATTCCATTATTGATTCCACAGGTGAATTGCAACGTTCCATCGCATTGAAACCTAATTTTGATCATGACTGGGAAACATATACGGCGACATATCGTTTGACCCATAAAAATGATTTTGTTGATGCTGTTTTTACAACACAAAAAGGTCAAAATCCAGAACGATTAAAAGAGGTACCTGTGACGATTCAACTGATTAGCTATATTTCTAGAGTGTAATGAAATCAATATCGCATCAACAACTGAAGGCGCAGGATACGTCTGATCGAGAAGTTTTATAAAGGTGAAAGATGTCGACTGAAGATGCGCCCAGTGAAACTTTCAGAAATCAAATGCATAACTGAGGCGGGAAGATGAAATCACAAGTAGTACATGCGATTTCTGACCCGCTTCTTTCTTTGGATACACGGTTAAATGGGGGATGCACAATGACAGTTTATATAGAGACAAATCGATTGAAATTGAGAGACTGGCAAGATGAGGATTTGCAACCATTTCAACAATTGAATGCAAATCGCCAAGTCCGTCAGTTTTTTCCAAGTTTATTAAGTTATCAAAAAACAGCGTTGGACTTTGAAGTGATGAAATCTTATTTAAAGCAGCATCAGATAGGATTGTTTGCTGTGGAGTTAAAGGCAACGAAAGAGTGGATTGGGTTTATAGGGGTGAATTATATTCCACAAACGGTAGATTACCCTTTTAAAGAACTCCCATTTTATGAAATCGGTTGGCGATTGTCTCCTGAAGTTTGGGATAATGGGATTGCGACAGAAGGGGCAGAAGCGGTGCTCGATTATGTAGCTGAACGTGGCGTAAGTGAAGTGTACGCGATGGCAGCAAAAGTGAATCATGCATCGATTCGCGTGATGGAAAAGATTGGCATGACACATTATGATGATTTTGAGACGCCGGGATTGAGTGAACATCATGTACTGAGGCCACAAGTGCGTTATAGAAAGCAGTTGAAGGAAGCATAAGCATACTACTTATCAGGATTCTCAGCATGAAATAAGATGACTACTGAGCAAAGTGGTCATTGATATGAATTGAATCGCGTGAGGCTAAGTCGGCCTCTTTTTATGCTTTTTTAAGAAGTTAAAAGTAAAAATATGAGATGGTACGTGTATAGAAGTAACAAAACAAATAGAAGCGCAATTTGTAATGAAAGGCGGGCGAGTAACAAGATTGACTAAAAATATGTGTAAACAGACGCGTATGAATCATACTTCTTACGCGTCTGTTCCACATCGCTATTGTGCACACAAAAAACAGCAATGCTTAATCGTATGTACGTGTTGAAATCGGTTTGGCATTTTGAAGGCCTTCTAACAATGCTTGAGGCGTTTCGTACACACCTGCAAGTTTTTCATACTTTTTATCAATAAAACCTTCATGAATCATATGTGTAATCAATGCTTCTAGAGGTTTGTAAAATTGTTTAATATTAAAAATAGCAATAGGCTTTTGGTGTAACCCAATTTGTGCCCAACTATAAACTTCAAAAAATTCTTCAAGAGACCCCGCGCCACCTGGAGCAATTACAAATGCATCGGCGAGGTCTACCATTTTTTGTTTACGTTCATGCATAGAATCGACTAAAATCAGTTCAGATACTTTTTGGCTCGTAATTTCACGCTCGTCTAATAATCGAGGCATCACACCTATTGCATGACCGTCATGATCTAATACACCATCTTGTATTGCGCCCATAATGCCTACAGATCCCGCGCCGAAAACAAGATCAATGCCTTGTTCTGCAAAGTATTGACCTAAAGTATAGGCTTCTTTGACGTATGTCTCATCAAAACCTTTACTTGCGCCACAATAAACTGCTATACGTTGAATCATTTTCATCGCTCCTTATTTAAATCAGTCTTTAGTCACAGTCTAAAGCAAAAAGAAGTGCATGTGTAGCAAAACAAACAATGTTGAGACACATGCACAGCTATGGAGATTGGATACAGTGGCGAAAAGATGATTCAAAATTGAGTTGTTGCTTTTGATCGAATGCGGGCGGCCCTTTATGATGACGTTTTGTTTTTCGACGCGCTTGCTGATGATAGTAACGTTGTGCGAGTAGACGATCAATATTTTCGGGTGTATAAATGTGACCGTTGTGATGCAGGACATGTTTGACTTTTTCTAACACTAAACTGGCTAATCCATAGTCTTGTGTGACAACAATATCATTAGGTTTTGCATGTTGGAGCAACATAAAATCAACAGCGTCACGCCCGCCATCGATATATTTGACTTCTACATGCGCAGGAAAATCATGAACAGTAAAATGACTATAAGTGCGAAATAAATATACAAAAATGCCTGTCTCAGCCGTGATTCGAACGATGGAATCGACGACTGGACAAGCATCGCCATCTATTAAAATGCGCATTTATCGTCTTTGTTTCTTCCTTGATTTTTTAGATGTGTCATTTAACTGTTGATTTTGTCTTAATGTGTCGCTGTCTTGCACTTGACGCTCCATATTTTGATAATGTTGTTCGTATAAAGGTGCGTTGTCTGAAGTTGTTTCGACTTGACCTGGTGCGCTTGGTGTAGGTTGACCTTCGCCAGTATGACTTTGCGTCGTTTGGAGTTCAGATAACGTCGTAATACGTTGCTTTTCTTGTTGGTCATTTGATTGAACCGTGTTGTCTTGCTTTACTGAACTATTTTTAGGTGCTGCATCTGTCGTGTGTCCGGCCTTTTCTTCATGTTTTTCCATGGCTTTCATATTTTTCTTTAACGCTTTTTCACGTGCTTTTGCAGCTTTTTCTTCTTTCTTATGACGTTGTTCTAGGTGTTTTTTTAAATTCTTGTTCATTTTGTCGACTTCTTTTTTGTTACGCTTTTCAATTATTTCAACACGTTTCTCAGTTTTAGCATCTCGTTGTCCTAGTGTATGCCCGACTTTTTCTTCATACTTCTGCATTTTTTTCATTGTTTTAATCATTTGCTTTTGACGTTGATCAAACGCCTTATCTTCTTCTTTGTGACGTTCTGCAATGTGCTTTTCTAAGTTTTTCGCTAACTTGTCAATTTCTTTACGATTTTTTTTAGCGATTTCTTTTCCACGTGCACGCACATTTTCAGGGCGATTGTAACGTTGGATTTCAGCTTCTTTTTTCATCACTTTATTGTAGTCATGACGACGCTTTTTTGTTTGAATGGTACTTTTTAAATGACTTGATCCTGAAACAACAGAGTCTTTCACAGAATTCGCAACTTGACCTGTTTTATGTGCCACAGTTTTAGAAGTATTCACTGTTGTTTGTGTCACTTTTTGAACATCGGGGTGTTCTTTAAATTTTTTGCGTTCTAAGATGAGTGGTACAAGAAATACAGGTAAAACATTGACTATCATTTTAATTGTTTTATTCATGAACGTTGCCTCCAATTATGAGTATACTTATGACTTTTTACCCTTTGAGCCGTATCAATAAACGCTAAATAGTGAACGTTGCACTCTGTAGCATGTCAAAAATCGATAAGTTGAGCTCGTTACGTATTGTATTATTATTGTACATTTTTTTGATAGAAATTTAAAAAGTGAACTCAGCTTTTTGAAATTTCTAAAACCGTGGATAGGTTTACTCAAGTGTGATGACGATGTCGACATGAATTTTTCACTAGTTGTCCTCATGCAAATGACTGAAGCATAGATGTATGTATCGTTTAACTCGGTGTTTGAAAAGGTAAAAAAAGTGGGGCTAGACACGCAATGGTCTCAACCCCTTTCTCATATTTTGATGCATATTCAATTATTTAATAATACCGAAATAAACGATAGCAATCACGACGACAAGTACGATACGATAAATCGCGAATGGTAATAATTTAACATTTTGAATCAATTTCAAGAACAGTTTGATTGAAATAAAACCGAATGTGAAAGCCGCTAAGAAACCTAAAATGTAGAATGGAATATGTGCTAATTCGATATAATCTAAATGCTTAATAATAGATAAACCACTTGCTGCTAACATGACAGGCACCGCCATAATGAATGTGAAGTCAGAAGCAGATTTGTGGTCTAACTTCATTAATACCCCTGTTGAAATTGTTGACCCAGAACGTGAAAATCCTGGCCACATTGCAACGGCTTGAGAAAGACCGATTACAAAGGCTTGGAAATAAGTGATTTCATTTAGACTTTTTGGGTTTTTAACATTAAGACTAAATTTATCGGCAATAATCATGTAAATCGCACCAAGGAATAAACCGATCAACACAGTGGGTACGCTAAATAAATATTTTTCAATCAAATCGTCGAATAATAGACCGAGTACACCTGCTGGAATCATCCCAATAATAATGTGTAAGAGATTCAAACGACGTGGTTTTGAACGACGGCCAGGCTGCTGAGCTGGTGCATACTTACCGATATGTAACATTTCGAAATACTTGTGACGAAAAATCCATGCCGCAGCAAAAATAGAACCGAGTTGGATAACAATTTTAAAGGTAAAAGCAGATTCTGGTCCTAAAAACTCAGTCGATTTCAACCACATATCATCGACTAAAATCATATGTCCTGTTGAAGAAACTGGAGCGAACTCAGTCATGCCTTCAACGATACCAAGAATAATGGCTTTAATTAATTCGAAAAATAACATACAAGAACCCTCTTTAATCATTTTTGTGTAAATTTTAATATAACATAGCATATGATAGCATATTCGCATTTAAGATGTCTTTTCCTAACATATATTTTTTGAAATATACGTCCATAGCAGTAGAAAAAGCATCAAGCGTATGAATTTGAAATTTGTACAAGTGTGACTTCAATTGAAAGATTTCAGACAAAAAATAGTCGAATTTTTTCACGTGAAAGGGATAGAGCGACCATGTAAAATGGAGAAATGACACATACAAATGGAGGCGGAAATCAAAGATGAAACAACTACATCAATGTGCTAAACAATTTTATATCTTGCCTATATTTATGGCTATCGTTTGTATCGGTCTTGCGCTATCAGTCGTTGCTCAAAATGTAACGATTGGCATCATATTGGAACGCATTCTCACGCATCAACCTACAACATGGTCTGTCATGATTGGGTTTTTAGCGTTGGTATTAATATTACGTGCAACTTTAGATTTTGTGAATGGATGGCTAGGGGAGCGACTGGCACATCACGTTCGACAGACGATTCGGCATCGCTTATTACATCAAGTGTCTCGACAGGCTGTTGGTGAAAGGCTGACGATGGCGACAGAGACCTTGTCTGAAATGTTGCCGTTTTATCGTAATTATTTACCTCAAGTGTTTAAATCGACATTTATCCCTCTTGCTATTATTGTAACGATGTTTTTTGTGCATATACCCACGGCTTTAATTATGCTTGTTACGGCGCCATTTATTCCTGTTTTTTATATTGTTTTTGGTCTGAAAACACGTGATGATGCAAAAGATCAAATGACATTTTTAAATCAATTTGGTCAACGTTTCTTAAGTTTGACGAAAGGGTTAGTCACTTTAAAACTGTTTAACCGTTCCGAGCAAGCAGTGGAAACAATTAATGAAGAAAGTACACAATTTCGTGATAAGACGATGACGATATTAAAAAGTGCATTTTTATCTGGCTTAATGTTGGAATTTATTAGTATGTTAGGGATTGGTTTAGTCGCTTTAGAGGTTGGGTTAAGCTTGATTGTATTTCAATCGATACATTTCGGTACAGCTGCTATTGCGATGATTATGGCGCCTGAATTTTATAATGCGATTAAAGATTTAGGACAAGCCTTTCATACAGGAAAAGAAAGTGAAGGTGCTAGTGACGTGATTCATGCAGCATTAGAAGAACGTGAAGATGTGACCGGTCATGAAATCGATGTTGATGAAAATCAAACACCACTCATTCAAGTACGAAACCTTCAATACCACTATCCAAATACGACGTCCAATGTATTAACGGAGATGCATCTCGACATTTTTGAAGGAGACCGTATTGCATTAGTCGGTCCAAGTGGTGCAGGTAAATCCACATTTGTTCGTTTGTTGATTGGCGAACTGTTATCACAAGAGGGGCATATCACGTATCAACGGCAGGATTTGAAAATAGGTTACCTTTCTCAAAACCCATATATTTTTAATGCGACGATTGCGGAAAATGTCGCTGTATTTAATGACATTCCTGCTGAAAAAATTACTGCAGTATTGGAAGCGGTACAGTTAATGCCTGTTGTTGAAAGATTTCAGCATGGCATTGAAACGTTTATTGGTGAAGGTGGCGAAATGTTATCCGGCGGTGAAATGAGAAGAATAGAGCTCGCACGATTGTTATTGTTAGAGCCAGATTTTGTTGTTTTAGATGAGCCTGTCGCAGGATTGGATAGCGCGACGGAACAAGTGATTCAACAAACGTTAGACCGCTATTTCCAACATACGACACGTTTAACGATTGCACACCGTCAGTCTACAATCCAACATGCGACACGACGTATTTATTTAGCAGACGGTACGATTCAGTCGGATGATGATCGCATTCAACTCTCATTTACACGTACACAAGATGGAGGTGAACAGTAAATGAAACTCCAACAAGTAATGAATATTAAGTGGGATAAAGATATTGTGATAGCCATTTGTATCGGCGTATTTGGAAGTCTTGTTGCGTTGGGAATGTTCTTTCTAAGTGGCTATATGATTACTCAAAGTGCTTTAGGTGCCCCGCTATATGCATTGATGGGGTTAATTGTGACAGTTAAGTTATTTGGGTTTATACGTGCTATAGCCAAATATTATGAACGCCTGCGCTCTCACCGTGCGACCTTTACGATGTTGAGAGATGTGCGGGTTCAGCTCTATCGTGCGCTCATCCCGATTGTACCTGATGTTTTTCGAAAATTTCGCTCAAGTGATTTACTCGGCAGAATGGTGACACAAGTGGAAGCATTACAAAATATATATTTACGCGTCTATTATCCACCTATTGTAATTGGTATAACGACGCTCATTTCAGCAGTGACTTTAATTTATTTTTCATGGGTGCATGCCCTTGTTTTAGTCATTACAATCGTGATTGCTTTATTCATCTTACCTGCATTACGTGTGAAACAAGCGACACGTGTGCGACTGCATGTTAATCAAACTGGGGAGCGTTGGATGCATGCGTATTTTGACTATATATTAGGTCATGATGAGTTAAAACGATTTAAGAGTGATCAAAAATATAACGCGCAATTAATGAATTCTGAAACGGCATTCAGCCAAGCAGAGCACCTGTCACAACGAAGTCACCTCGTTTACGATTATATACGTCATCTAATCAGCATGGCGGCATTACTCGGTAGTATCGTACTCGTTGTAGTGATGGTCGAACAACAACAAGTAGATATTGTCTATGTAACGAGCATTATTTTAATGATTTTAACATTATTAGAACAAGCTGTGCCGATGAGTCAGGTCGCTGATTATAAAAGCGAGACCAATTTGGCACAACAAAGCTTATCAGAAGTGATGGGGCATCGTAAAAGTGTGATTGGATCAGAGAAGGTGGATGTTCATCAAATGTCTCATGGAGCATCGCTGTTAACATTGAAAGATGTCACGTTATACTACCAACATCAACAGCGTCCAAGTGTGCAACATTTAAACTTACACATTCGTAAAGGTGAACACGTTGGCATTGTTGGGGCGTCTGGTTCGGGTAAATCGACGTTATTACAATTGTTAATGGGATTGTATACACCAAGTGAAGGCCAAATTTTAATAGGTGACAACTCTCTGCACGATTTAGATATGACATCTTACTATCAGCAGTTAAATACGATGTTACAACAACCTCATTTTTATGATGGTACAGTGTATGAAAATTTATTGACTGATGCTTCAATATCTCAAAGTCGGACGGTGCTTGATCAATTACACTTGCAACATATTACGTTAGATCGACCGGTAACATTCAATCGAAATACATTGTCAGGCGGAGAATTTCAACGATTAGCACTTGCGCGTCTCATGTTACGAGATGGTCCGATTTGGTTACTTGACGAACCAACAACGGCACTAGATATAGAAAATACAAAAGATGTGATGCATCAAATCCATCAACAAGCTGAAACACTGGTCGTTGCAACACATGATGTACAATATTTAACACAGTTTGATAGAATCATACAGATGCAAGAAGGAAAGATTATTGGAGATATGACACCGGATGAGTTTTTAGCTGAAAAAGTTCATGGATAGGTCAGTCTTTTCAATGGTATAAAAAATGAATAAGTTATTGTGGAATAACGAAAGAGGGTTTGATGAAATAAAAAAAGAAACGACTGGTTATTTCGGCTATGAGAGGTGTGAAAAAAGCGCTTAGAATGTCATTAGAGGGCATTCAAGCGCTTTAAAATGATGATTATGTATAGATAAACTAAGGTTGTATCAGTCAAACAAAAAAATGATATGCTCTCAATATAGTGTCATAACATCAATAACGTTATAGATTTAAATATCAATAACACAAGCCCCAATACTTTCATCGTGTTATAATTGATATTGTCCCCTAAAACAAGTCTATCTATATCAATACGAAAACGCTACTTATGACTTAGAAGTAGTGACCGATTTCAGTCGTTTACTTACTTTCATCAAAAGCTGTAATCACTTTTTCTAATAATCGAGTTAGTTCGTTTACTTCGTCAGGTGTTAAAGATGAAGCTTCTGCAACTTGTTGAGATGCATTTGCTAATTCTGGTTCCATTGCTTTACTTTTCTCAGTTAAATGAACAAATACTTCGCGTTGGTCGATTTCAGAACGTTCTCTTTTAATCAAATCAATTTGTTCCATACGTTTTAATAAAGGTGATACGGTCCCTGTATCAAGGGCTAAGTCTGTTACAACTTTTTTCACATTTACAGGGGACTGGTCCCATAAAATCTCTAAAACTAAAAATTGCGGATACGTGAGCTTATATTTTTTGAAAATCTTGTTTGAATAATAGCGGTTAACTTGTCTTTGTGCGTTATACAAACTAAAACATACTTGCTCTTTTAAGTTTAAATGGTCAGACATAATTAGTTCTCCTCCAGACATTCTATCCGTTTTCTCTTTTTTTATCACGAATGGGAATCCGTCCATAATCGAGTGATTTAAGCCGTTCTCACTTAAATCTATGCTATCCTTAAAATATAGCATGCAGTAATTTTAGAAGATAAAGCGTACTTTATCAAGTTTAAAGTCAGACATATACATATATTATAACAGATTTGTAGATTTTTTGAGAGAAAGGGTTAAATTTATGTTTAAAAAACAAACATCACTCATATTGATTCATGGATTTCTCGGAAGTGGCAAAACCACATTCTTAAATCATTATATGACGCAAATATTAAAAAAAGATGAGAAAGTTGCACTCATTGTAAATGAATTTGGTGATTTTGATGTAGACAGTCATCTTTTGAGTCGATATGATGTACAACAATCAGCATTACAAGGGTGTATTTGCTGTGACATTCAACACGATTTAATTGCGCATTTGTACCAATTAACGCGTGATGCAGAAGTTGATTATATCATTGTAGAAGCTACTGGTGTCGCGAATCCAATTGATATTTTGGTTGCCTGTCAAGACCCTTTAATAGTGGATGTATTTTCATCAATTGAAACTATAGGCTTAGTTGATAGTGTCAGATTTATGAAACGACATGACAATACCGCACAAACGAAAGCTTTAATGGAAGATCAAGTCCGTGCGAGTCAAACGATACTGGTTAATAAAGCGGATTTAATAGAAGATGAGGCACAACTTCAAGTGATGATTGAAGAAATTAAGGCGTTATCACCTAAAAGTCGCATCGTTCTCACACAATATGGTGAAACATTGAAAACAATTAAAAAAGGTGCAAATGCACAAAATGTCGATGTGACGGGGTTCCATAGTCATACACATGCACATTATACGAGCTTACAATATCAATTCAATAGTGCAGTCTCTCAGGAAGCACTTGTTCAATTCATTTTAAGGCTGCCTGACAATGTATTGCGATTAAAAGGTTATATTCGTTTGCGCGAACAGCCTGATGAGATTTTCTTAATTCAATATTCAGAAGGCCTACCATCTATTGAAAGTGTAGGTCACCTGACAATCCCAACTTCTATTGTAATCATAGGCGAACAATTAGATAAGGCCATGTTAAGAAATCAATTGGATATGTTACAATTTACTTAATTCTGGATTATTCAAGGGGTGTTTAAATGGATCAAATCACTATCAATCAGCATGTGAAATATTCTAGAGTCATACAAGGCTTTTTTCGAGCGCATCAATGGCAGAAATCGACACAAGCCATGAATCGTTTTATCCATGAACTTGTTGAGCGTGGCGTGACAACGATGGACCATGCCGATATTTACGGGCATTATACTGTGGAAAAAATGTTTGGAGATGCATTGGCTTTGTCACCTGAACTGCGCGATAAAATTCAAATCGTAACTAAATGTGGAATTGTCTTGCCGAATCAAATTTATCCAGAGCAAACCGACCATCGTTATGACTTAAGTAAACAGCATATTAAACGTGCAGTTGAGCGTTCATTAAAGTCATTTCAAGTAGAGCATTTGGATAGTTTGTTGATTCATCGACCATCGCCGCTAATGAAACCGTGTGAAATTACCGATGCTTTAAAAGATTTAGTCAAAGAAGGTAAATTGTTGTCATTTGGAGTATCTAATTTTCAGCGCCCACAATATGAATTATTAAATCGTTGTTTGAAAGACGACAAGTTTCATATCGCAGTGAATCAAATTGAAATTTCTCCTTATCATTTAAAAGCGTTTCATGACGGCACAATTGATGATATGTATCGTGAAGGCGTGAAATTAATGGCTTGGGGACCTTTTGCAGGGGGTCGTTTGTTTGATAAAAATGATCCAGTTGCAGCACGTGTCCTTCCAGTATTAACTCGAATTGCGAAAACACACCATACTTCAATTGTTGCGGTAGTGTCGGCATGGTTTAAAAAGCATCCAGCTGACATCATGCCGATTATAGGAACTGAACGACTCGAACGTGTTGACGAAGTGATTGATGGTCTCCAACTTGAATTACATGACCAAGAGTGGTTCGATATTTATACTGCTGCACAAGGCTATGACATTCCATAAAATTGTCACATAACAAGGAAGTCAACGTACAGCAAACTTTAGTACAATTAAACGTGATTATTAGGAATTGAGAGGGAAAAATATGACAGAAGAGGAAAAAATTAAGCGCAGTCGTTTCAAACGTAATGTCATTGCTATACCGTACATCATCTTTGGCTTTATCGTTGCATTACTGTTTATCTTTTCACCAGATATCATTTGGCTTGTCACTGTTTTTGGTATCTTTATGGTGTATAATGTCATCGCGATGTTTATTGCCTTTTTATTCAAATATGGGCGCACCGCATTGTATTTATTGATGATGACCTTATTGATGGCTGGAGCATTTGCGCTTTATCTATACATGTTACTTGAATTTCATTAGGTGAAATGTGCACGCGTTTACATGGTGTCCGTCCATGTAGGCGTGTTTTTTCGTATCGCATTGATTAGTTTTAATTGACCTATTAAGTTTACAACGTATTTCTGTTTTAGTTTGTAATTATTTAGCTTATAATAAACTATGTTAGATTTTTTAAGAACGGAAATGTGTTAGGAGGTTGGAAGATGCTGATCAACTTTGAATTCAAAAACCATCTTTCTTATAGAGATGATACAGTTTTTAGTATGGAAACAGGAAAAAGACTCAGGAAGTTAAAAGAGAATACTTATGAAGTACAAAAAACACGTCATACTGAAAAAATAAATTTATTAAAAAGCGCAATTGTTTTTGGAGCAAATGGTTCTGGTAAATCTAATTTAATTAGCGCGTTAAAGTTAATGCAACAGTTAATTTTGAGTGAAAATATGAGTGCTACTAAAAAAATTCCTAAAGCCTCTTTTTTATTAGATGATTATTCAGATAAAAATAGTACAAAGTTATGTGTGGAAATCTTAGCAAACGGGATTCAATATCAATATCAATTTGAATATGTAGAGACTGCTATTTTAAGTGAAAGATTACTTTATTATGAAAATGGTAAATACCATAAATATTTTGAAAGAGATGAAGAAGCATTTATTGTTACGCCTAAATGGGTTAAAGATGAAGTGGCGAAAACGAGAAAAAATGAACTCTTTTTAAAAGTTGGGCAAAGTGTGAATGATACACATTGTTTGAATGTCTATCGATGGTTTTCAAATCAACTCGTCTTCATTAATGGACATTTAGAGTATGATGATATTAAAGAAATGCTGCATGTGGTAGAAAATGAAGAAACCAAAAGCGACCTTATAGAATTTTTACAGAAATGTGATATTAAAGTAGCTGATGTTGATACAACTATAGATACTTTTAACATACCTAAAAAGCTATTGAACTTTTTAAATGCAATTAATAACGAAAATGAAGAAGTAACGAATACAAGTGAAGCAGAGCTGAAAACTGATTTTTATAAATTGAATTTAGTATATAAAAAGTATAATCAAGAAGGCGATAGAATAGGAAGTCAACGTATTTCTTTCGATCATGAATCTGAAGGCACGAAAAAATTGATTACTTTGGCATTGAATATACTAGACGAAACTAAAAGGGGAAGCGTTTTTGTGATGGATGAATTTGATGATTCTTTACACTTAAATCTTTCCAAAATTATGATTAAACTGTTTAATCTAATGGAGAATAGGAGTCAGTTTATTTTAACTTCGCATCAGTTGTTTTTACTAGATTGCGATTTACGCGTGGATCAAATTTATTTAGCTAAGAAAGACTTCGAAGGTGCTAGTGAATTGTATAGTATATTTGATTTTAATGATGACTATGGTAAAAGGTCAGATTTAACAATTTTTAAACGTTATTTGGAAGGTGTCTATGGTGCGGTTCCTAATGTAACGATAAATGATTTCACAACTTTGATAGGTAAAAAACATCATGTGGATGGTGGTGAGGATGAGTAAAAATAAAAGACGAGGAAGAGAGAAAAAAGGAAAAACGCCCAACAAAAAAGTTAAAATATACTGTGAGGGTTATACTGAAAAGCACTATTTTGACATGTTAAGGAAAAAGCATAGCAAGTCTAATATCAGTGTTAGTGTTGAAGCGGTAGCTCAAAGTCATAAAGCATTAGTCAAAAAGGTGATTAATAAAGAGAAAGTAGAAAAAAGTGATATAGTCGTTATCGTTTTTGACTATGACAATCAATCTACTGAGGATATCTCACAGGCTATTTCGGAAATCAGGAAAAACAACTATTATTTATTTTATACAAATCAATGTTTTGAATTATGGTTATTACTGCATTTGGAGTCTGTAAAAAAAGATAGAAGTTTGAGTGCCGAACAGCTTAATAAGAAATTGAAAAATGGAAAAATTATAAGAATGAAAGTTTTAAACAAATTCAAGAAAAGTTTGAGGATAATGTGGAGTGCGCAATGAAAAATGCACTAAAGTTAAATCATGGAGATCTTAATTTGGTGAAACAAAATCGCGCGTATCTTATTAATCAAAATCCTTATACGAATATTCATCATGATTTAAAAGTTATTTTTAACGTTACTAAGCGTTTATAGGTGAGTCATTAATCATCCCCCACTCATTAATAGCGCCATCTTCTGTTTTGTTATCATTTGTCACAAAGATTACATGTAAAAATGTGAATTGTATTATACATTAATAAAAATGCAATGATATAATAAAAGTGATGATAGACAAGGGGGTTTTGGAATATGAGACGAAAAAAAGTTTCAATTATTGGATCAGGTCACACGGGCGCAACACTTGCATTTATTATTGCTTCTCGTGGCAATGCGGATGTGTTGATTGTTGACCGTGAAAAGAACGCGTCAGTGATGAAAGGGAAAACGTTGGACATGCAACAAAGTGGGTCTATTTTAGGCTTTAATGTGCATGTGAATTCAACTGTCGACTATGCGGATACGAAAGATTCGGATGTCGTTGTAATCACGGCAGGGGTCCCACGTCAACCTGGTATGAGTCGTGATGATTTAGTCCAAACGAATGAACAAGTCATGGTCGAAGTGACGAAGAAAATTGTGCAATATTCACCAAACTGTACGATTATCGTCTTAACTAATCCGGTTGATGCGATGACGTATACAGTTTATCGTACGTCAGGTTTTCCAAGTGAACGTGTGATTGGACAATCAGGCGTGTTAGATACAGCGAGATTTAATACATTTGTTGCGGAAGCTTTAGATGTTGCGGTGAATGATGTGACAGGATTGGTGTTGGGCGGACATGGTGATACGATGGTGCCGTTAGTGCGTCATAGTCAAGTGAATGGCGTGCCACTTAATGAATTGTTACCACCAGAAAAAATGGAAGAAATTGTTGAAAGAACGCGTAAAGGTGGCGCAGAAATTGTACAACTGTTAGGGACAGGGTCGGCTTATTACGCACCAGCAGCTGCAGTGTATGAAATGTTAATTGCGATTTTAGAAGATCAAAAACGTGTATTGCCAACGATTGCTTATTGTCAAGGGGAGTATCAATTGAATGATATTTATATCGGCGTGCCAACCCTATTAGGGGCAAATGGTGTTGAACGTATCATTGAATTAGAGTTAACGGATGAAGAAAAGGCGCAGTTGAAACGTTCAGCTGAAGCGGTTGAAGGTGTGAAGGCGGCGCTGAAAAGTTTGTAAGATAAGCTGATTGTTGAACCGTGCAGTGTAAGGGGGAGAATCATTTGTCTTGCGTTTTGCTCAGCCTTTCTCCCTCTCCTGTACTAACACTGAGTCGAGCTGTGACGCATCATACGTTCAATTTAACATATAAAAATAAACCCCGCGTTGTTGAGGTGCGTGGGGTTTTAATCGTTATGAAAAAATTTGGAAAAGGACGCTGATAAAAGCAAGTGTATTATTAAACATATGCAAGAAAATGGACACAGCAATATTGCAACCACTTTTAATGTAAGCGACGACGAACATCGTTGCTAGAAAAATATAAGGTACAGCTTCAAGTGGATGGTGTGCGGCGACCATATGTAAACTTGCAAAAATAACGATAGAAATCAGACCTGTAAACATGACGCCCCATTTTTTACCGAGCTCGCCAATAATGATATGGCGGAAAAGCAATTCTTCAGTTATCGGTGTCAAAATGGCTAAACTTAAAAATACGAGTGGTAACCAGGCAGGTTGATGGAAAAAGGCCATGAGTGCTTCTTGGTTGCCTGTTTCTTTAAATTGCCATTGTTCAGGTAAAAACTGTATTACATAAGTGAAAATCATATTCGCAATCATATATAGCACATATGCACTGGCCATCAGCTTGATATGCTTTTTACTTTGAGTCAGTGTGACGTTTATCTTAGTTTTTAAGCCATGACGATGTGACCATGCCAAGTAAATAATGACAAAGATGGACGTGAATATACCGACAATTAACAGTGCCATTGCGACCGGCATATGTGTTGATGGTATTAAGAATAGGCTGAACACATTGCCCAGAATGATTTGTGCTAAAAAATAGATGACAATCGCCCATAAATCACGCCAGGCGACTTGCTTTGAAGACATATGCATCATTTTCCTCCTAGGTATTTTGATTCTACATTCATTAAATGCCAAAAAGCAATAAATATAAGCTTACAAATTGAAGACATGTAAGAATATAACTGTATTTTAGCAATAATTTCACTTTAAAGGGAAGTTGCCAGTTTGGATAATGTCGTTCGTAATACAACATTTGAATTCCGAATACTGCAATGCCCATAGGTAGTAAGAGCATGACGAGGGGCCACAATTTCCGCCAGCCGATTTGATAGTAAAATAGAGTGATAAGAAGTTGAAAGACCAGTATCGCACTGATAAGTATAACTGTTGAAATCATGACCGGCTTCGAACTCCTTTCACAAATAAGAATAGTAAAGCTTGAATCAATATGATGAATGAAATAAAAATAAGTGCCTCAAGGTTCAGTGCTTTCAATGTTGAGGCGATGACGGAAAATGGATGGTTAATAATATGTACACTATGAAAACGTAAAAAACGTCCTACATAAATGCCGAGTCCATTCAAAACCATCATGCCGAACAAAACAACAATACGTAATAGAGTGACCTGAATGAGATGATAGATTTCCATCACAATTAACACATAACAATAAAGTGCGAAGATGACTGATGAGATGAGCAATGTGAAATGGAACCACTCATATAAATTGAGCTCAGTTAAAAAGTTAAATGTAAATTGATTCAAATGGATTAAATCTGTCACCATGTAAAACGTGTTCGGTAACATTAATATAAAAATAAGTAAGTATATGATAAAAAGCGGCCATTCAAATGCACGCCTCGGTATAAAGAGTTTAATCAAATAGGCCAATTCTAATGGAATATAAGCTAAAGATACATTGAGTGTTAAAAACTTTAAGTGATTGGGAATAAGTATTGAAATAAGAATTAATACCACATAGGTGCTACGCGCAATGTATCGGGCATTCATTGTGATACCTCCTTCTATGAGATATATAGCATAACCGTTCATTTCGATGGTTTCAAATTTTTAACTGTCGTTTAAAGAGGAATCAGTCTCAAGTTGTAGATATGACAGTGAAAGTGAGAGGAAGCGGATCTGTTACATCGCTTGCTTCGGCTACCTTTAGATTATAATAAGCTATAGAATAATAAAATAAATTTGATAGTATAAAAAAAGCTTGATGTTCTTTGTTTCAAAATCTTTTAATTTTAGCGTTTCAAAACTTTCTTTTGTAAAATGAATGTTATATAATGTTGTAATATTTTGGATGAAGCGGAAGGAGTGACGCATTTGAAAAAACAATTCATCATCTTATATTTGAATATTTTCTTAGTCTTTTTAGGTATAGGGCTCATTATTCCTGTGTTACCTGTCTATTTAAAAGATTTAGGGCTGACCGGGGCAGATCTGGGTGTACTCGTTGCAGTATTTGCGCTCGCTCAAATGTTGATTTCACCTTTTGGCGGGACTTTGGCAGACCGGTTAGGCAAAAAACTCATTATTTGTATTGGCTTAGTTTTATTTAGTATTTCTGAGTTTTTATTTGCATGGAGCCACACTTTTTCATTACTTGTTGTGTCACGTGTGCTCGGTGGTTTTAGTGCTGGGATGGTCATGCCAGGGGTGACAGGTTTGATTGCGGATCTCTCTCCACCAAAAGATAAAGCGCGAAATTTTGGTTACATGTCAGCAATCATTTCAGCTGGTTTTATTTTAGGGCCAGGGATAGGTGGTTTCTTGGCAGAGATTTCACATCGTTTGCCCTTTGTTTTTGCTGGTGTACTCGGCGTTTTGGCATTTATTTGTACTTTGATATTCATCCAGTCACCGAAACGTGCAACCACACAAGGTTTTGCGCAGTTTGATAGTACGGAGCTTGGCAAAATTAATTACAAAGCCTTTATTACACCCGCGATTTTAACGTTAATTTTAGCGTTTGGCTTATCTGCATTTGAGACGTTATTTCCACTGTATACAGCAGATAAAATGGATTTCCAACCGGGTGACATTTCAATTGCGATTACAGGTGGCGGTATTTTTGGTGCCATCTTCCAAGTGTTCTTATTTGATAAAATGATACGTCGCATGAGTGAGCTCGTGTTTATTATTTACGCTTTAATCTATTCGGCATTTGTCCTAATGCTACTTGTTTTTGCACATAGTTATTGGCATGTGATGTTGATCTGTTTCATCGTGTTTATCGGTTTTGACTTAATTCGCCCTGCATTAACGAATTATTTCTCAAATATTGCAGGGAATCGTCAAGGCTTTGCGGGTGGACTTAATTCAACATTTACGAGTATGGGGAATTTCATAGGACCACTCATTGCCGGCGGTTTATATGATGTGAATATTGAATATCCATTATACATGTCGATTCTATTTATGCTACTCGGCTGTATTGTGATTTTGATTGAAAAACAATTACGTCGTCATCAAAATTTGAAACAGTCTTAAACAATTCAATCAAAAGTAAAATAAAACAGCAGATATCTCATTTGACACGTCATCACGACAGCGGTGTCATGCGATAATCTGCTGTTTTCGTGTTATAATGTGAGAAATTGAATTGAAGAAGTAGGAGCGAATACGTGATGCACATTAAAATACTAGGCTATAACATTTTTCAAAAAGGTGGCACAACGCGAAGTAACCTCAATTTAATCCAAAGTTTTCTGGGTGCAGGTCATCAAGTAACGTATGTCAACTACATGCATTTTCGTCAGCGTGAAGTGACTCAATTGAAAGCTGAAGAAGGGCAAGCGATTGAAGGTGCGCAGTTTATCGCATTTCGCGGGGCACAGACGTTAGCTCAGGCAGACTTACTGATTTTAACACGTGAGGACTTTTTCAAATTTGCGCGAGAAGTGAAACATCGTACGCCGGGAATGCGCATTTTAGGTGAAATTCATAGTCCGTTAGCGTATCTTAACCCACAAATGGATTTGACATTAGAGGCGATTGATGCGGTACGTGTCAGTACGTCAAAAATTGCAGAAGCATTTCAAAAGCGCTATGACTATCCATATGTCTTTCCGATGTATGTGAATCATCAGCATGTGCAATTTCAAGCGAAACCAGTCCACCAAACGCACAATCTATTAATGAAAGCCCGTTTTGAAGATGAGATTAAAGATATTTCGTATGTGTTAAAATTGATGCGCTATTTCGTGTATACACAAGGCGAAATGAGCATTCGTCTTTATTTACAAGGATATGGACCTTCGTTGGAATTGTACGAAAATCTCGTCGTTGCATATCATTTAGAAGATTATGTCCATATCAACGGACCAGAGCCGACAGATTATATTTACGTCTCAACGTCGCCATATGAAACGTTCGGTTATTCGATATTAGAAGCAATGGCACAAGGCAACCGTGTTTGTCTTTATCCGGGCGAGGATGGTGTGTTGAAAGATATTTATGCGCCGTTTCATGCGGTCACTTGGATGACAAAATCATTGGAAATTGATGCTGCGAAAATTGTAGCAATGGTCAATGACACGTATACAGATGCGGAACGTGAAGCGGATGTCGAGACCTTCGACACACAACTTGCACAAAGTCACGATACAGAGGCATTGATTTCTCAAACAATGGCCATGGCAGCAATGCATACGATTGATGTGTCGCAAATTGCTAAACCGAAAATGAAAGCAAGTTATCAATATGTACAAAATACGGCGAAACGTATTGCAGTTAAAGTGAAAGAGACAGCAGAACAAGCACCGAAAAGTCCGTTTCGTAAAGGGTCACGTTTGTATCAACTGACGCGTAAAGGGCTCTTTAATGTTGAAGCGCAAGTGAAAAAATTTCAAAATCAACGTCGTCATGTGTCAGATCAGGCGGTGTTTATCGAATCGTTCCATGGTAAAAACTTTTCAGGTGATCCGAAAGCCATTGCATGTGCGATGAAGCGATTATATCCGGAACTTACGATTTATGTTAGTGCGGCGGATCCGTTAGTAGAAATGGAAATCCGTAGCTATGATATGACACCTATACGCTTTGGCACACGTGCTTACATGCGTGCTTTTGAACGATGTCGTTATGCGGTCATTAATGGAAATTTGTGGGATAGACTGGTGAAACATCCTGAGCAACAAGTCATTCAAACGTGGCATGGCTTTCCTCTTAAACGAATGGTGAATGACTTGGTAGATGCTGTCGAGCGTCAAAAACAAGCCCAACAATTTGCACCGCGCATGCAGAAATGGGATGTATTGTTATCAACTTCAGAACGCTATGAAAACTATATTCGCTCAGCATTTCGACTCGATACACATCCGAACTTAACGATTTTGCGTGACGGTGCACCACGGAACAGTTTGTTAATCCGCCATCAAAACGATGAAGCGAAATGGTTGGAAATCCAAGAGAAGTATTTATGCCAACGAGATGGGTCTAAAAAGTACATTTTATTTTGTCCAACTTGGCGTAAAAATGCGCGACAATCGGTATCAGAATTAGATATTGTCGCATTGTTGGAACGTCTCCCGTCATCTTATGAAATGATTGTGAAATTGCATCCGAATGAAGGGCATTTACGTGAACGTTATCATCATTTACATCCGCGTGTCCATTGCTTTTTTAATGAAATGGTGGACATTCAAGAGTTATATTTAATATCAGATGTACTTATTTCAGATTATTCGTCAGCAATGTTTGATTATGCGCATTTAAATCGTCCAATTTTAATTCTTGATGAGGATACAGTAGATTATCAACAAGATGTCGGCTTTTACTTTGATATGACGGAATTTCCAAGTATTCAAAAAGTGACGTTAGATGTCGAAAAAATTCAGCAGTATATTGAAACAACATCATCTGTCGATCATCAAAAGGTCATTGCACAATTAATGACGTATGATCAACGCGATTCAGATGAACAAGTCGTGCGGTCGATATTTGCGCGATAAATGTTTAGAAAGAAGGTAGAGTCATGGCGAAACAAAAGAAAACGAATGCGATGCGTCAATTGGATAGAGCGAAAGTGGACTATGAAATTCGAACGTTTGAAGTCGGTGAAGGACATCTTGAAGGTCATGAAGTTGCCTCACTGATTAACGCGAATAGTGAAGAAGTGTACAAAACGCTCGTTCTTGAAAATGCAAACCATGAACACTTTGTCTTCGTTATTCCAGTGACAGCACATTTAGATATGAAAGCAGCAGCGGCAGCAGTGCACGAAAAGAAATTGCACTTGATGCCACTTGATGATTTGAAAAAAGTGACAGGATATGTACGTGGAGGTTGCTCACCTATCGGAATGAAGACACATTTTCCGACTGTCATTAATGGTACTATTGAAGATCTCGACCAGGTTTTCGTCAGTGCAGGACAACGTGGGGGACAGATGGGCTTAGCGCCACATGATTTAATTGACATGAGTCGTGCTGAAGTGAAAGACGTCATTCAATCCCATTGAGTCAGACGGGAATGCTTTGCCACAGCTATCATATACAACAAATGTCTGACAATGATATAAGCCTCGGGACGCAGGTGTTCAGCGTTGCGCACATGATAGAATATGAATGTAGCGAAGTTGAAAATGACATATATGGAGTTGTATATGATGAAAGTTAGAGATTATTTTGAACGTGTTAAAGAGAATTTGTTAGATATGAAGATAGGTTCTAAAAGTTTTGTGATTATGATTGTGTCAATGGTGTTGTTAAGTATGATTTTTACACCATTTATCGGCATTCCAGCTGGTGCAGTCATTGGTTCTTATGCATACGAACGATGCTAAAATGATAAAAAAGAAGCGTGATACGACAAAGATTCAAGTCGGTCACGCTTCTTTTTTGAGTTTGTATATCACATAAATATCAATGACAATAAAAGTCCAGAAAACGAGCAAACTCACAAGACTCAATATGAGGGCGATATTGGACTCTTTTGTCATGATATTAGAAATGTTTAGGACGACAAAACCTATAGAAATGACGAGAGAAGAGATTGCCGCTGTCAGTCGTTCTTTTCTACTTTTTAGCATAACCACGTCCTCCTTCAATCTAAAATATATCTACTACTATTTTAACAAAAATTCTAAATCCTATCGATTGAATCATTAGTTGTGTGATTGAATAATGAGGTTACTATGAGATTGCCCTACCCATCTTAACCTTTCAATGATGGCCACTTTTGAATCGTTTTTTAATCGTATGGAAAAGATACGCTGCTCACATTGCACATAGTACGACAATGATCATGTTGATAATCCATTGCCACCAATGTTCTAACGGGAGATAAGAAAAGAGTACAAAGAAAGGAACGACAAAAATCAAATCTAAAACGCCAATACCTGTCAGTGCTTCATCGAGGTTATCCTTTTTCAAATCTGTCACGCCCCTTTTTGGATTGTTCATTGACTACATATTATCCATTTAACCCTATCATAGCATGACCTCATGATGATTAATATTGATTTCCATTATCTGAACACATACTAAAGTGAAAAATTCCAATGCCATTTTTGACTGAATGTGACTGATTTTTGTCTTTCTCTATCAATATATGACTGGTTTTGAAAATTTATGAACGAAAATGATTGATTAGTGAAAACGGATACACTATAATGTAACTGAATTGAGGTGATAAAGTTGTTAACGGAAAAAAGGCATCAACTTATACTAACTGCATTGGAACAACATCAATTTCTATCATTGCAACATTTAATGGAATATACGGGCTCAAGTGCCTCCACAATTCGACGTGACTTATCGAAACTCCAAGACGATGGCAAGTTGACGCGTGTGCACGGGGGCGCAAAGTTAATTAGCGAACAAAAGGAACCTGAACTTCATGAGAAACGTACACAGCATATTGAAGAAAAGGTGGAAATTGCGAAAAGAGCGGCACAACTTGTGAATGATGGTGATTGCTTGTATTTGGATGCCGGTTCTACAACTTTAGAAATGATTCCTTTTTTAACGGCGAAAGACATTACGGTAATCACGAATGGGTTACCACACGTTGAAGAGTTATTGAAAAAAGGGATTGCGACTAAAATTATCGGTGGCGATGTGAAGGCAAACACTTTGGCAGTAGTCGGTAGTCGTGCAGTCTCGTTCTTGCAACATTATCGCTTTAATAAAGTATTTCTAGGTGTGAATGGTATCGACTGTGAAGCAGGGCTCACGACACCGGATGAACGTGAGGCAATCGTGAAAGAGACTGCGATGAAACACGCGCAACAAGTGTATATACTAGCGGATGCATCTAAGTTCAATCAACAATATTTAGCGGCGATTCACGCGACAGAGCAACCGATTTTAATTACTTCAGAAAAAGCACGGCATATGCGTCATTTTGATATTTATGACAATCATTTTGAAATATTGGGAGGCAAATGATGATTTATACAGTGACATTCAATCCATCTATTGATTATGTCATGTTTGTAGATGATTTTGCTGCGGGTGCGTTGAATCGTACGACGGCCACTGCGAAATTTGCGGGTGGTAAAGGGATCAACGTTTCTCGCGTATTACAAACATTACAAGTTCCTTCAACAGCTTTAGGGTTTATCGGTGGCTTTCCAGGTCAATTTATCGAAAACACTTTAAAAGCAGAAGGAATTCATACGGCATTTACACAAGTTGATGAAGATACACGTATTAATGTGAAGTTGAAGAGTCAAGCTGAGACAGAGATTAACGCGGCTGGACCTCACATTACCGAAGCGCAAGTAACGACTTTATTCGAACAACTTCAAGCAACAACCGCTGAGGATATCGTTGTTGTAGCCGGAAGTGTGCCTTCAAGTCTGTCGGACACCATTTATATTGATATTGCAAAAATCACACAACAAACAGGCGCAAAACTTGTCGTTGATGCTGAGAAGTCTTTAATCGAGGGGATTTTACCGTATCATCCTTTATTTATTAAGCCGAATCAGCACGAACTCGAGGCAATGTTTAACACGAAGATAGAGACAGACCAAGACGTGTTAACGTATGCCCGTCGTTTAGTTGATAAAGGGGCACAATCTGTTATCGTGTCACTCGGCGGCGCTGGAGCGATTTATGTGGATCAAGATGTGGCATATAAAATTCAAGCGCCACAAGGTCAAGTTGTCAATACAGTCGGCGCTGGTGATAGTACAGTAGCCGGAATGATTGCAGGACTTTCTCAAAATCTAGCGTTACCTGAAGCGCTGGCATTAGCGATAGCATCAGGTTCTGCGACAGCCTTTAACGATGATTTAGCACAATATGACATGATTCAAGAACTCCAAGCATATGTGACGATTCAACCACTTAATGAGGAGGGGTAACATGAGAATTACTGAGTTACTCACAAAAGAGACAATCGCAATTGATCTTTCAGCGACTACGAAAGACGGTGCCATTGACGAACTCGCACAACAATTAAATCAAGCAGGAAAATTAAATCAATTAGATGATTATATCGCAGCTATTCACAAACGCGAACAACAAAGTTCAACAGGCATTGGTGAAGGGATTGCGATTCCACATGCGAAAGTAGAAGCGGTAAAAACACCAGCTATCGCATTTGGTAAGTCTAAAGCAGGTGTTGACTATGACAGTTTAGACATGCAACCTGCACATTTATTCTTTATGATTGCAGCACCGGCAACTGGCGCACAAACGCATTTAGATGCTTTAGCCAAATTGTCGAGTGTTTTAATGGACGAAAGTGTGCGTCAAGCATTATTAGAAGCTGATTCACCTGAAGCTGTGCTCGCGATTATTAATAAAGCAGACGACGAAGCAACAGATGAAGACACAGAAGCAATGGCAGAACTTGCACCTATAGATGATGATGAACCTTATATTCTTGCGGTGACAGCTTGCACAACAGGTATTGCACATACGTATATGGCGCGTGATGCTTTAAAAAAACAAGCTGAAGAAATGGGCATTAACATTAAAGTTGAAACAAACGGCGCAAGTGGTATTAAAAATAGATTAACGCAAGAAGATATCGAACGTGCGACGGGTGTTATTGTTGCGGCAGACGTTCATGTAGAAACCAATCGTTTTAATGGTAAAAACGTGGTTCAAGTCCCTGTGGCTGATGGGATTAAACGTCCAGAATCATTAATTAACACAGCATTGGACACAACACGTAAACCATTCGTAGCTGACAATCGTCAAAGCTCAAAAGACGATGATGAAAAATTAAGTGTCGGTAAAGCGATTTACAAACACTTGATGAACGGTGTATCGAATATGTTACCGCTTGTCATTGCCGGTGGTATTTTGATGGCAATTGTATTTATGATTGGTCCTAATGCGATGGATCCGAAAAGCTCACAATACAATGCATTTGCTGAAACGTTATGGAACATTGGAAATAAGAGTGCATTTGCGTTAATTATTCCAATTTTAGCCGGTTACATTGCGCGTAGTATTGCTGACAAACCAGGTTTCGCAGCAGGTCTTGTAGGGGGTATGCTTGCAGTCTCTGGTGGCTCAGGATTTTTAGGTGGGATTATCGCTGGTTTCTTGGCCGGTTATTTAACGCAAGGTATTAAGACAGCAACGCAAAACTTCCCGCAAATGTTAGAAGGACTTAAACCAACATTGATTTACCCAATTGTTTCTGTTACTGTAACAGGCTTATTGATGATTTACGTATTCAATACACCTGCTGCATGGTTAAACAATGCTTTAATTTCAGGATTGAACAACTTATCAGGTAGCAATGTGGTCATTCTCGGAATTGTACTCGGTGCAATGATGGCGATTGACATGGGTGGTCCATTCAACAAAGCAGCTTACGTTTTCAGTACTGCAGCGTTAACTGCAGGTAATGCAGTACCAATTACAGCAGCAATGGTTGGCGGTATGGTACCTCCAATTGCGATTGCGATAGCGATGATGATTTTCCGTTCTAAATTTACAAAAGAACAACGTGGTTCAATCATTCCTAACTTTGTCATGGGCGCAAGTTTTATTACTGAAGGTGCTATTCCATTTGCGGCGGCAGACCCATTACGTGTCATTCCGTCAATGATGATTGGTTCAGGTGTTGCCGGTGGACTTGCGCTATTATTCGGTTCAAATATTAACGCGCCACACGGTGGTTTAGTCGTGATTTTTGGTACGGATCCAAGTCACGCATTACTCACACTGCTTGCTATTTTAATTGGTGCGGTTGTCGGTGCATTGATTTACGGCATTATTAAACAATCACCAAATAAAGCATAGACATTTTTTGAAGAGATACATGCATGGTTTTGAATCATGTGTGTGTCTTTTTTGGTATTTGGGAAAAGTTTGAGGAGTCGAGATGTCAGAAATAGTCTACAAACTTCAAAATGAGTTCTATGTGCTATGTAGTAACACGCATTAAAATATTGTATGTAGCAATAAGGAAAGTCAATCAAAGCAAAACTAGGATAAATCATAGTCTGTATAAAATGGGTCCTAAGTCTCACAGGTTCATAGTATAATTTCACTCAAAGATATGATATGATAAAATTAATATTTTTGTGTCTGGAGGTTGCTCAATGGGAAGGATTTAGGAATTGTGAATATGACTTGTCGCTATAGCCAAATCAATACAACATCGCTTTCTATTGGGCGATGTCAATTAACGGAGGTGAATCCCTATCTAATAGGGAACTAATTGGATAGTACGACCATATTATACTTATTTATATTTTTTGCATTAATTGCTTTAACTACAGTCTTTGTAGGTTCTGAATTTGCATTAGTTAAGGTGAGAGCTTCACGTGTGGAACAACTCATTGCTGAGGGAAATGGGAATGCACGTGTTGTGAAAAAAATGATTTCAAATTTAGATTATTATTTATCAGCCTGTCAACTGGGGATTACAGTGACTTCACTTGGATTAGGTTGGTTAGGTGAGCCTTTATTTGAACGTATTTTACACCCGGTCATCGAACTGCTAAACATCCCGGATGCGCTAGTGATGACGGTATCTATCGTAGTGGCTTTTACTGTCGTGACATACATTCATGTCGTGATTGGTGAGTTGGCGCCGAAAAGTTTAGCGATTCAATATACAGACCGTATCGCATTACTTTATGCAAGACCGCTGTACTATTTCGGATTGATTATGAAGCCGCTAATCTGGTTGATGAATGGTTCTGCGCGCTTTATCATTCGCATTTTCGGTGCAGATCCGAATGCAGGTAATGAAGCGATGTCAGAAGAAGAACTCAAAATCATTATGAACAACAGCTATCATGGTGGAGAAATTAACCAAACTGAGCTCGCATATATGCAAAATATTTTTTCATTTGACGAACGCCATGCTAAAGATATTATGGTGCCGCGTACGCAAATGATTACACTGAACGAACCTTTTAATGTTGATGAACTGCTAGAGACAATTAAAGAACATCAATTTACACGTTATCCAATTACGGAAGACGGCGATAAAGACCACATTAAAGGTTTTATTAACGTAAAAGAATTTTTAACGGAATATGCGTCAGGTGTACCGATTAAAATCAGTAACTATATTCATGAATTGCCAATGATTTCAGAGACGACGCGTATTAGTGATGCACTTGTACGCATGCAACGCGAACATGTACACATCAGTTTAATTATTGATGAATACGGTGGAACAGCTGGTATTTTAACGATGGAAGATATTTTAGAGGAAATCGTCGGTGAAATTCGAGATGAGTTTGACGATGATGAAGTTAACGATATCGTGAAGTTAGATGAGCAAACTTACCAAATTAATGGTCGTGTGTTACTCAGTGACTTAGAAGAAATGTTCGGCATTGTCTTTGAAGATTCAGAAGACATTGATACGATCGGGGGTTGGCTTCAAGCGCAAAATACCGATCTCGAACAAGAAGATTTTGTCGATACGGTACATGATCGTTGGGTGATTTCTGAAATTGAAAATCATCAAATTATCCATGTGTTATTGCGTTATGAATACAACGAAGCACGCATGAAAAATGAAGATGATGAGGATGATTATTTAAAAGATGAATCCTAAAAGTTAGGGAGATTGACAATATGCTATCCTAGCTACAATTAAATGGGTCGTTGCAAGTGTGTCAGAGCAATCGGAGACATGTGCACAAGTAACTGAACAACATTGTATGAAATTGTTTCTATGTAGAGCGGACATACGAAATCTAATGTGAACGTTAGACTTCTATGCCGCTTTATTTTATTTTGAAAGCGAACGTTATGTTTTTCATGTAAAGGGGTAGAAACAAGGGATAGTAGATAGAAAAAAGCTAATGGAGTAGGTGCACAAAATGAAATTACGTGTGATTGTCCCGTGTTTTAATGAAACGGATGTCTTACATCAAACGATTCAAGAATTAACAGAAATACTAGAAAAAGATAGCGTTGTACAATCTTATGATTACGACATGCTGTTTGTTGATGATGGGAGTCAAGATGATACGATGACGCTTATCCAACAGGCAGCCACACAGTCACCCCATGTGAAGTTTATTTCATTTAGTCGAAATTTCGGAAAAGAGGCTGCGATGATTGCAGGTTTTGAACATAGTACGGACTGTGATGCGGTCGTGATGATTGACGCCGATTTACAACATCCACCTGAGCTCATACCTGAAATGGTTCAAGTGTATCGTGAAGGTTACGATCAAATTATTGCGAAACGTAATCGGGTCGGTGAACATGTATCTCGCAAATGGGTGACCCGTTTATATTATAAAATGATCAATTATTTCATTGAAGATATAGAGTTAGAAGATGGTGTCGGTGATTTTAGAATGTTAAGTCAGCGTGCCGTCCGTTCGTTAGTCAGTTTAAAGGAATACAACCGCTTCTCAAAAGGACTCTTTTCATGGATAGGTTACAACAGTAAGATCATTCATTACGAAAATGTCGAACGTGAAGCGGGTGAGTCGAAATGGTCTTTCGTTAGTTTGCTTAATTATGCGATAGACGGTTTAATTTCTTTTAATTATAAGCCGTTGCGTACAATGATTTATTTAGGATTACTCATTTTTGGTGTCAGTATGATCTATATTATTTATCTCTTTATTGATACATTGGTTCACGGTGTTGATGTCCCGGGTTATTTTACGATGATTGCAGCGGTGTTGTTTATCGGTGGAATCCAACTCGTATCAATAGGTGTGATTGGTGAATATATTGGACGTATCTATTATGAAGTAAAACAACGACCGAAATATATTGTGGAAGCGTCGAATGTGCGAATGCCAAAAAATCGTGATGAAACCAAACAAGACGTGTCGTTTTAAAGAGAACATAGTGGATTTAATAGCTCTTTTTATTTAAAGTTGTTGCCCACTTGACTTTTTCTTTTCAACAAAAGCGATACAAAAAAAGGTGTAGATGCTTGAAGTCTTTGAAAGAAGATTTCATCATCTACACCTTTCTACTGTGTTTATCACAGTAAATTTAGACGGAATAGTCTATTTTTTACCACGCATTTTTCCTAAAATTAAAGAAATTAATGCGATTAAAATAATTGAACCGATTAATGCTGGTAAAATGTATACGCCACCGAATTCTGGACCCCAATGACCTAATAACCAGCTACCAATCGCAGAACCAACTAAACCTGCGATAATATTTCCGAGGATACCTCCTGGAACATCTTTACCTAAAATTGCACCAGCAGCCCAACCAATGAGACCGCCGACAATTAACATCACTATAAAACCCATAGTAAATGCCTCCTTTATTTTCTAAACTATGTTAAGGCTCAATAAATACATACCACACTCAACTGTTTTTTAATCACCTTTTTCTAAAATAAATAATTTTTCTAACAAAAAGATGAGAATGAGGCACACGTAAATAATGAGATATAAGTACCAAAAAGGTGTTAATAACATCATGAGTATCATGGATGCAACAATAAAGCAGGCACCTACGAATAATGGGTTTTTCATTTTCAAACGTCGATAAAAAGTTTCAAACCGTGGTGAATGTAACACACTAGAAAATTGTAAAATGGCACCGAATAAAAAGATTGCAGGTGCTAAGTACGGCACAGACATATAAATCGTTTGATCTGCTGTTTGTGTCATTACAACGAATAAAATGCTAATAATCATAGCAATAATACCAGCGAAAAATTTTTGGTTTTGAATTTTAAATGTACGCACATGGTGATCTAAATACATTTGCAAGATGTACCAAGTCAAATACATTAAAAAGCTACTCATCGTAATAAAATTCAGCTGGTTTAATAAAATAGGATTCAGTAAACTATTCACTGTAATCGCAAATAAGAAAGCACTTAAACGCACGTATGGGTACTGATGTCGATACATATCAATGAGAAATACTCCAACGACGATAATGATATTTAAGATGACAAATAAGGCCATTGTGTTCTCCTAACTTTTCGCAATTCATTATACTATTATATCAATATCACTGTCGATAAGCATTTAATAACACTTTTAACGAAATAACATTTTGAGGAGACCGTGTATAAGTTTTTCAAATCGTGACTTTCTCGATACGCATGACCATTAAACGCCCTTTTGATTACTCCAAATTAATGTGTGCAGTTGTGGTAAGACGAACACTTCATTCATCTCCGCATCCGCTGTCACACGGTCGATTAACTGTTCATAACGTTCGAGTAGTTTGGCTGTATGGTGTTCGACATGATCCTCTAAATAAGGGTTACCCACTTGTAAGTAGAATGGAATGTCTGGATAACGTTGGTGAATCATTTTTGCAAAGTCATAATCTGCATCGTCAAATACGACAACTTTTAAATTGATACGTGAGATGTCTAATTGTTCAATGACTTCATCTAAACGTGGTAGATTTTGTTGCATGCCTGAACTTGGCGGTTTAGGTGAAAGGGTCAGGTCATTGATTTGACGCATCCAAGGTTTGAACTGTGATCCTTGTGTTTCAAGTGCTGTACGGATGTCATTGGCTTCACATAAATCTACAAATGACTGCAACCCTTTAATTAAAGCAGGATTCCCGCCAGAAATTGTCACGTGATTAAAACGATTGCCACCAATGTTTCTCAATTGCGCTAAAATCTCTTCTGCTTCCATCATTTCAATATCATCTTTCATACTGCCGTCCCAAGTGAATTTTGAATCGCACCAACTACAGCGAAAGTCACAGCCTGCAGTACGGACGAACATCGTTTTACGACCGATAACACGGCCTTCACCTTGAATTGTAGGACCGAAAATTTCGAGTACAGGTATTTTAGCCATGACGTTGCTCCTTGTTTTTAGGGCGATAAACGACGTAACTTGTTGGTGTCTCACGTAAGAACACTTGTAAACATTTCGGTGCATTCGGCAATTCTGCTAACCGTGCGCTCACAATGTCATAAATCGTTTGTGCCACAATTTCAGTAGAGGGACTTTTACCTTGAAATGGCACGAGATCGTTCAGTAAATAATGATCGAATTGGTTATGAATTAAGCTTTTCAATTCACTAAAATTAATTAAAAAGCCCATGCTGTCCAGTTCATCTCCGCCAATCGTTAAATTGACAAAGTACGTATGACCGTGCACACGTGTACATTTTCCGGCACGTTCGTCAGGAATGAAATGTGCCGCTGAAAAGTTAAAGTCTTTATTCAGTTCATACATATAATCATGGTCGACTTGTGGATATATTTGTTGCATCATTAGACTTCACTTCCTTTCTCAGCAACATATTGTTCAAGACCGCGCTGACGCAATTGACAAGCCGGACATTCGCCGCAACCTTCTGCGATAATGCCGTTATAACATGTTAATGTACGGTCACGCACGTAATCGAGTACACCTAAGTCATCACTTAATGCCCAAGTTTCTTTTTTGTTGAGCCACATAAGCGGTGTATGTATAACAAAATCACGGTCCATCGCTAAATTCAGTGTGACGTTCATCGATTTAATAAAGCTGTCACGGCAATCGGGATAACCAGAAAAGTCTGTCTCACATACACCTGTAATGAGATGTTTGGCACCGATTTGATACGCTAATGCACCGGCAAATGATAGGAAGAGTAAGTTTCGAGCAGGGACGAATGTGTTCGGAACGTCATTATGGCTATCTATCGTCATATCATGTGATGTGAGTGCATTTGGTGTGAGTTGGGAAAGCAATGCCATATCCAGTACGTGATGTTTGAGCCCTTGATCTTCGGCGATTTCTTTCGCGACTTCGATTTCTTTCGCATGACGTTGACCGTATTCAAATGTAACCAGTTCAACTTCTTTAAAATGTTTTTTAGCATAGAACAGACAGGTCGTACTATCTTGCCCACCGCTAAATACAACGAGTGCTTTTTCGTTATTGAGCACTTCTGACATGATTAATCGCTCCTTTAATAGAGAAGCTCCTAAAATAAGGCATAAAAAAAGCCGTCACTATAAAAAATAGACGGTTACAAATGTCTAGTTTTTTATAGAGGGTTGGTAGCTAGGAACCTCTGCAATTCAATTCTGTTCCATACTGTAATACATCTAGTGTAATAAATCAAGTCGTGCTCTGCTGATTATCACTTCAATTTTGTCAATTAGGTCGACATTTGTGATAATAGAAGTATTAAAGAAAGAACGAGGCAAAAACTATGATAGTGATGATAGATAATAAAGATTCTTTTACGTATAATATTGTTGATTATGTAGAATATGAGAGTCAACAACTTGTCACAGTAATCGATGTCGAAGCCGTTTCTATTGCGACACTAAAAGAGATGCAACCGACAGCACTCATTATTTCTCCTGGACCTGGTGCGCCGGAAGATTATCCTATCCTATTTGAAGTTGTAAAAGCATTTGAACATACGACACCGATTTTAGGGGTTTGTTTAGGTTTTCAATTATTAGTGACGTATTATGGCGGCAAAATTATACATGCGCCACGACCTGTCCATGGGCATACGACGTGCATCAGTCACGACCAATCACTGTTATTTCAAGGGTTACCTGAGCAGTTTAAGGTGATGCGCTATCATTCGTTAATGGCAGACCCGACGACGATTGTGAAACCGCTCGTTGTGTCAGCACAAAATGAACAAGGGATAGTGATGGCGGTGCGTCACATGTCAAGACCGATAGACGGGGTTCAATATCATCCCGAATCTATTTTGTCTGAATACGGTCACGAACAAATACGAAACTTTTTGAAAAAAGCGGGGGTCAGCCATGGTTGTGAAGTTTAATTATAAATATTATAACGATCCAAATACGACCACGACGTATCAATATCATTTTGAAGAACCACTTCATAAAGGCGTTGCACGAGAATTGAAGGAAGTGGGTCAAATCATTGATGCGACGGCACAATATCAACAGCAAGGGTATTACGTCGCGCTTTATTTACCATACGAAGCGGCACCGTATTTTCATGAAGATTTTCAAACGTATACACCGGAAAATGGCATTTATGCAGCGTATTATGTGTTTGAAGAGCCTGTTGATGCGATACAAGCAACTTCAGCTGTGCGCTCGCAACGTAGTCAAGTTGGATCCTTTCAATTTATGGATGATAAAAATACGATTACAAAGCATATCCGTACGATACATGACGAAATTACGGCAGGGTGGACGTATCAAGTGAATTATACGACGCGGCTCAAAAGTTTTGATCAAATGGCGATTTCTGGGTTGTATGAACAGCTGACGCAACAAACGAATGGCGACTACACGGTGTTAATCGATACAGCAGAAGTGAAGGTCGCTTCTATTTCGCCGGAGCTCTTTTTCCAAGTAGGGGACTTTGGTGACAATGGTCGTACAGTCGTGAGCAAACCGATGAAAGGGACGATGCCGCGAGGTGCGACAGTTGCAGAAGATGAACGTTACGCAAAAATCTTGCGACAGTCTGAGAAAGATCGTGCTGAAAACGTCATGATTGTCGATTTATTACGTAACGATATTGCACGTGTGGCGAAACGAGGGAGTGTCAAAGTGTATCATCCTTTTGCGATTGAACGTTATCAAACTGTTTTTCAAATGACGACGATGGTGACTGGTCAGATTGCAGACACGACAACGTATCAAACGTTATTGCGTGCACTTTTTCCGTGTGGTTCTATTACGGGTGCGCCAAAAGTGAATACAATACGTATTATTCATCGTCTTGAAACGACGCCTCGTCACATTTATTGTGGGGCGATTGGTCTACTCCATCCGAATGGGCGCGCAATTTTTAATGTGCCAATCCGGACGATCGAACAAATCAACAGTACATTGTATTATGGTGTCGGTGCAGGGATTACGATAGATTCTGATCCGGAGCAAGAATATGCAGAATTTCATGCGAAAACAAAAATATTAGAGGGATTGCGATGAATTTATTTGAAACGATGCGATTGGACAATGGTGAAATACCGCGACTGGCTTATCATGCAGAACGACTACAGCGTGCAAGTGTTGCGCTTGGGTTACCATTTGACAATTCAAAATGGCAACAAACAATCCAACAGTTATGTGAAACGTATGCACGGGGACGATATCGGGTGAAAGTCATTCTTGAACCATCAGGGGAAGTGCGCACAGAAGTGAGTACACTCCAAAATACGATGACGATGACTGCACAATTTGTTCCTATGAAAAGCGATATTCCTGAATGGCAACGGATATACAAAACGTCTGAACGTGAGCATGTCGCGCATTCGCATACGACGCAACTCGCTTTGTTTTACGATGAGACTACGGATAAAGTGCTTGAATTTGATATTGGGAATGTCGTGCTTACAGTAGACGGTACACATTATACACCGATTTACGACAAGGATTTTTTACAAGGGTGTATGCGCCGTGATTTGTTAGCTGAACAGCGGATTAAGGAAAAGTATTTGACGACAGTGATGATTAAGGAAGCATTGCAACACGGAGGACAACTGTGGATGATTAATAGTTTGCGTGAGTGGGTGCCCATTACGCTTGAATCCAAAAAGTAGGTGATTGTATGATTGGGCTCTATATTTTAGGTTTTCTGATTGTGATGTGGATTGGTCAACTTGTGTCACAACGGCTTGTTGCACGGCAATATCGCTTATGGGTCTACTTATGGATGGTGGGCGTCCTCATCATTCAATGCGTGCTCATCTATGGCTTTGTCGGTGAACTCGCACAACATACGCGTGAAATTTTAAGTTTATTCTATGATGAAAAACAGAGGTGAAAAAATGAAAGTTTATAATCAAGGAGATCAGGCGATTGTTGTCTCTTTACAAGGAGACGTGACACCTGCCGCTACTGAAAAGTTACTACTTATACGTCATTGCTTAATAAAACAAAACTATCCATTTATTACGGAAATTGTACCAACTGAGACGGATATGTTAATTTCTTATGATGCACGAATGATGATGAAACATTTGAATATTGATTCGCCATTTTTACATATGAAAGCAGTCATTGAAAATATTAATATAGATGATATGACCTTAGACAAGGAAATTCATTGTGTGAAAGTCCCGATTGTATATGGTGGCACGAACGGACTGCATTTAGACATGATTTTAAAAGAGTTGAATATGGATCGCCAAACATTTATTGATATACATACAGGTGCAGACTATTTTGTGTCGATGATGGGCTACTCCCCCGGCTTTCCTTATTTATCAGGTGTAGACTCGCAAATCATTGTGAATCATACCGCAACCGAACCGCGATTGATTCCAGCAGGGTCAGTCATTTTAGAAAACAATAAATGTGGCATTACAACGACCGAAACGTATAGCGACTGGCTCGTTATCGGTCATACGTCATTACCACTATTCAACCCTAAAAAAGAAGATTTCGCTTTAATTTCATTAGGGGATCACGTGAAGTTTTTTGAAGTACAAGCAGGAGGGAACGACGCATGACAATCATCATAGAAGACAGCGGGTTATTTTCAAGTTTTCAAGATTTTGGACGTGAAGGCTATGAACATATGGGTGTCATTCGCAGTGGCGCTTTAGATGTGTTGGCTCACGAAATTGCTAACCGCTTAGTAGGCAATGACCGCAATGAAGCGACACTCGAAATGAGCAATCAAATGGCCCGCATTCGCTTTACAGAACCGACTTTAATCGCATTATCTGGTGCACAAGGTGTCGCACATACAGATGACATGCGTTTACAAATGAATAAATTGTATTTAATGAACAAAGGAGACGTGTTAGCCGTCGATCATCTACGCCGTGGTTCGCGCTTATATTTAGCGGTTGCGGGTGGTTTTGAACTCGATCAATGGCTCGGTTCAACGTCGACAGATACGATTGCAGGTATGGGTGGATTTAAAGGACGTCGTTTACAAGCGGGTGATACGATTGAACTAAAACGTGATTATAATGCGCGTCATCATCAGTTGTTTAAAAACTTGGCACAGCGTAAGACGGTAGATTGGGGCGTTGATGGTTATGCCTTGTCTTTCAACTATTTATCAGACGTCGTGCATGTCATTCCGAATAAAGGGACAGAAGATTTTGAAGCGGAAGTACTCCGTCAATTCACAAATGGCGAGTATCAAGTGACTAGTAAAGCGAATCGTATGGGTGTCGTATTAGAAGGAACGCCGATTAAAGCGTATTATGACGACATGCCCCCGCACCAGTCTGTGAAACGCGGTACGATTCAAGTGAAAAAAGAAGGCGCGCCTGTCATTTTGTTAAATGATCATTATACATTAGGCAGTTATCCACAAATTGGTACGATTGCGTCATATCATTTGTCTAAAATCGCACAAAAACGTCAAGGTTCGAAAATTAAGTTTCAATTTATTGATGTGTTGCAAGCAGAACAAAACTTAGTGAAATATCACAAATGGCTTAAGCAACTGTTCCAAGGTATCGAATTTAGAATGCAAAAAGAAATGTTGAAGTAAGCACATTCGATAGGAAACAAAGAAATACTACTTGAGTCCGAGTACAATATAAGCGCATTACAGTATAATAAAATACATTCGACTTGCTTTGCACAACGCTTGATGAAGACAAGATGAAGCACTTATAAAGTCAATATGAAGTTGCAATGAATATTATCAATGCAAACAGTTTTGACTTGAAATTTTATGTTAACTCCTATATATTGATATATTGAAATTACCGTTGAATATTACAAAGTGATTACAAATAACACAAAAGCAAAGTAGAACTTTTACAATATTAGTGTAAACAATAAATGAATCAACTTTGAGGATCAGAATTAAATACGGGGGAACAATTATGGAAAAAGGAAAAAAGAAAATAGGCATTTTTACGTTTTTCCTACTGATGGTTTTAACAATCGCGTTAAAAACGTATTTTGCTTATTATGTGGACTTATCACTTGGCGTGAAAGGTTTAACACAAAATTTAATTTTATTAATGAACCCATACAGCTTAGTTGCACTTGTTTTAAGTGTGTTCTTATTCTTTAAAGGACGTAAAGCATTTTGGTTCATGTTTGTTGGCGGGTTTTTGCTCACCTTTTTATTATATGCCAATGTCGTGTATTTCCGCTTTTTCTCAGATTTCATTACATTTAGTACATTGAACCAAGTGAGCAATGTAGACTCCATGGGCGGTGCAGTGAGTGCATCATTCCAATGGTACGACTTTGTTTACTTCCTTGATCTTATTGTGTACTTATTTGTACTTGTGTTCAAACGTAAATGGTTGAGCCGCAATGTATTTCAGAAAAAGTTTGTACCCGTAGTAATGGCTACAGCAATCGCGTTATTCTTCTTAAACTTAGCGTTTGCGGAAACAGACCGACCTGAATTATTAACACGTACATTTGACCATAAATATCTTGTGAAATACCTAGGACCATACAACTTTACAGTATATGATGGTGTCAAAACAGTACAAAACAATCAACAAAAGGCACTCGCTTCTGAAGATGATTTAACAGAAGTATTGAATTATACAAAACAAAAACAAGCAACACCGAATATGGAATACTATGGAAAAGCTAAAGGTAAAAATGTGATTAAAATCCATTTAGAAAGTTTCCAGACATTCCTAATTAATAAAAAAATTCATGGTGAAGAAGTGACGCCATTTTTAAACAAATTGTCGTCAGGTAATGAGGACTTTAGATATTACCCGAATTTCTATCACCAAACTGGTCAAGGTAAAACGTCAGACGCTGAGTTCACAATGGACAACAGTATGTATGGTTTACCTCAAGGTTCGGCCTTTTCATTAAAAGGTGACAACACATATCAATCATTACCAGCTATTATGCATCAACAACAAGGCTATACAACGAATGTCATGCATGGTGATTATAAAACATTCTGGAACCGTGACCAAGTGTATCGTCATTTTGGTATCGATAAGTTTTACGATGCAACATATTTTGACATGTCTCCAGAAAACTTAGAAAACCTTGGATTAAAAGATAAGGAGTTTTTCAAAGGGGCAGCGGATTACTTATCTAAAGAAAAACAACCGTTCTATTCACATTTAATTACGTTGACAAACCATTATCCGTTTACATTAAGTGATGAAGACGCAACGATTGCAAAAGGTGATACAGGTAACTCGACGGTCGATGGTTACATTCAAACAGCGCGTTACTTAGATGAGTCGTTAGAACAGTTCATTAATGACTTGAAAAAACGTGGTCTATACGATGATTCAGTCATTATGATTTACGGTGACCATTATGGTATTTCAGAAAATCATAACAAAGCGATGTCACAACTGTTAGGCGAAGAGATTACACCAGCGAAGTTTAACGACTTGAACGCGACTGGTTTCTGGTTGAAAGCACCAGGTGTTGAACCTAAAGTGGATGACACATACGCAGGTCAAGTTGACGTAATGCCAACTTTACTTCACTTGTTAGGTATTGATACGAAAAACTATCTCATGTTTGGTACAGATATGTTATCCAAAGATCATAAAGAACTTGTGCCATTCCGTAACGGTGATTTCGTGACGAGAGATTATAAATATGTAAACGGTAAAGCTTATAGTAATAAAAATAATCAACCGTTAGAAACACCGCCAGCAGATCTTGATAAGAATAAGAAGCAGGTACAACACGATTTAGAAATGAGTGATAAAGTCTTGAACGGTGACTTATTCCGCTTCTATGATAATCCTGATTTCGATAAATTGAACCCGGCAGATTATAAATATCCGACAGGTCCAAAGGCAAATCAAAAATAAAATGTTGTGACAGGGAAGTGTACATATCAGTGCATTTCCCTTTTTTTATGACGGGGTATAAAATTTTTGATTCGATTAAATACGATAATTTAGTAAAGATGCCCTTATTGGTAATTATTTTGAATTTCACAATTGCAATCATGGGTCGCGTTCTAGGGGACTTGCCTCAACTCAATTCGGCTTGATTGAAAGGTACACTAGGTGGGAGCCGAATTGGATTTTGGGAGCAGTACAGAAATCTCATGTGTCAAAAAGCTTTCGTAGTACTGCCCTCCCGCAAGGCTGACTAGACTTCTCAAAAGCCTACGTATTGAGAAGTCAGACAGCTACTGCGATAAATAGTAGTTCCTTTTAAATATCAGAAATCGCATTTAAGCCTTTGATTTATCAGTTGAAGAGAGAATTAAGTGAGAAAACCAAAAGTTGCAAGTATTATGAAAAGGTATATCCTATACATGGTGAAATTTTATATTGATACACTAACAAAAAACCGCTCAGTGTTTAATCACATTGAACGGTTTTTTTCTACCCTAAAGCAACATCAAGTATCATCATAATGGTAAAGCCAACCATCAAGCTCAGTGTCGCAAGATCGGTGTTTTTACCGGCTTGTGAATCGGGAATTAATTCTTCAACGACTACGAAAATCATTGCTCCTGCAGCAAAAGCAAGTGCGTAAGGCAGTATCGGTGTAACGATCAACACAGCAGCTGCACCCACTGTAGCAAAAACAGGTTCTACAAGTGCTGAAGCTTGTCCATAGTTGAAGGCTTTCCATTTGGACTGTCCTGAAGCATGTATCGGTAATGATAATGCAGCTCCTTCAGGAATGTTTTGAATCCCAATACCAATCGCAAGTCCGAGCGCCCCTAACAAAGTGGCGTGTTCATTTCCTGTCGCAATACCACCAAAGGCAACCCCGATTGCGAGCCCTTCAGGAATGTTATGCAATGTAATCGCAAGTAATAAAAGTGTGTTTTTATTTAGACTCGTCTCAACACCTTCTTGATGTTGTGATTCATCTGTTGCGTTTCGATGCATATGTGGAATGACATAGTCTAAAGAACGGATGAAAACCCCACCGAGTAAAAAGCCAATTGCGGCAGGGAGCCACGGTACAGCACTGTCCGAACTGCTTTCAATGGCCGGTTGGAGTAATGACCAAAAGCTCGCAGCGATCATAATACCAGCTGCAAAGCCTTGCATCGAATTCAACACTTTTTCGTTGACACTTTTAAATACAAATACGGTTGCAGCCCCTAATGCGGTTAATAACCACGTGATGATACCTGCAAATAATGCTTGTAAAAATGGGGGCATGTTTGAAATATAATCCAACATTGAAATAGCTCCTTGTATCATTTGTTCCCAAAAAAGTGTATAATATATAGAACTGATTTAAGGTTAACAGATAAATGCGAGTAAATCTATAAGAAAAAGGGTGTATGTGTTGTGGAAGCGTATAAAATTGAACACCTCAACAAATCTTATGCGGATAAAGTCATTTTTGATGATTTACAGTTATCCATTTCCAATCAAGAGCGAATCGGATTAGTCGGCATTAATGGAACGGGGAAAAGTTCATTGCTCAAAGTCATAGCAGGTATGGATGAAGATTTTGATGCCGTTCAATCGCATCCTAAACAATATCAAATTCGTTATGCGGCACAAAACCATAACTTAGATCCAACGTTAACGGTTTATGAAGCGGTTTATAGTGCGGATTCTAAAGAGTTACAAGTCATTAAACGTTATGAAGAAGCCACTGCACAATACGCAGAACAACAGACTGACAAAACGTTTGATGCAATGATGGCTGCACAAGCCGATATGGATGCTTACAGTGCTTGGGATTATAGTGCTGAAATTAAAACGATTTTATCGAAACTCGGCATCCATGATACGACACGCCGAATGAATGAACTCTCAGGTGGCCAACAAAAGCGTGTGGTTTTAGCGCGTACTTTGATTGAAAAACCAGATTTATTATTATTAGACGAACCGACGAACCATTTAGATTTCGAATCGATTCATTGGTTGATTCAATTTGTAAAGTCTTACCCGAAAACAGTCGTCTTTGTGACGCATGACCGTTACTTTTTAAATGAAGTGGCGACGCGCATTGTAGAATTGCGGAATGGCAAGTTAGATACATATCCGGGTAACTATGAAGCTTATATTGCTATGCGAGCAGAGCGTGAAGAAATCGAGGCGCGTCAACAAACGAAGCAACGTGCACTTTTTAAACAAGAGTTAGCGTGGATGCGTGCCGGTGTTAAAGCGCGAACAACCAAGCAACAAGCAAGGCAAGATCGTTTTCATGATTTGAAGGAACAAGTACAATCACATCAAGTGCAAGAGAAGGGGTCATTGAATCTTGCTTATTCGCGATTAGGCAAACAAGTCTTTGAACTTGAAAATGTGGCGAAACGCATTGATGGTCGTACATTATTTGAAAATGTATCCACATTGATTCAAAAAGGCGTTCAAATCGGTATTGTGGGTCCAAACGGTGTCGGTAAAACGACGATGCTGAACATTTTAGCAGGTGAAGACCAGCAGTTTGAAGGTGTATTAAAAGTAGGTCAAACGGTAAAAGTGGCTTACTTTAAACAAACGGATGAACGATTGAATCGTGATGTTCGTGTCATTGATTTCTTGCGTGAAGAAAGTGAGTTGGCACGTCAAAAAGATGGGACGACCGTTTCAATCACGCAATTGTTGGAACGCTTTTTATTCCCGAGTGTGACGCATGGGAAGAAAGTGTATAAACTCTCAGGTGGCGAACAAAAGCGTTTGTATTTATTGAAGTTGTTAGTGCATCAGCCGAATGTGTTGTTGTTAGACGAACCGACAAATGATTTGGATACAGAAACGTTAACGATTTTGGAAGACTATATTCAAACATTTGGTGGTACCGTCATTACTGTGAGCCATGACCGTTACTTTTTAGATAAAGTCGTGGATTGTTATTGGTATATTCATGACGGTCAAATTGACATGATTTTAGGGCAGTTTGAAGATTATTTAGCATATCAAAAGCAACTTGAACAAGCAACAACTAAAGTAGAATCCGTGAAGCAGCACCCGACAGTACAACCGAAAAAGAAAAAAGGATTATCATACAACGAAAAACGAGAATATGACATGTTATTAGTGCGCATCGAGGAAAAAGAGTCACGTTTAACTGAAATTGACGCCGAAATGATCGAAGCGAACGCAGATTATGCCAAAATCAAAGCATTAAATGAAGAAAAAGAAACGCTCGAAGCTCAATATGATACCGACATGACGCGGTGGAGTGAACTAGAAGAAATATTAGAACAATAGAGGGATAGCATGGAGCAAACATTGTCGCATTATTTTGGATACAAATCTTTTCGTCCTGGTCAAAAAGAGATTATTGAACGCGTATTGAATCATCATCATACGTTAGGGGTTTTACCAACAGGTGGGGGTAAATCATTATGTTACCAAGTGCCAGGATTGATGTTTAAAGGAACGACCATTGTCATTAGTCCTTTAATTTCGTTAATGAAAAACCAAGTGGACCAATTGACCGCAATGGGAATATCTGCGGCTTATTTGAATAGTAGTTTAAGTACGCAAGCGCAAAAAGAGATAGAAACGCAATTGGTCAATGGTGAGTTGAAATTTTTATACATCGCACCGGAACGTTTTGAACAAACTTATTTTGAAATGCTGCTGCGACGTGTCGATATTTCACTCGTCGCATTTGACGAAGCACACTGTATATCAAAATGGGGACACGATTTTCGACCGAGTTATCAAGCGGTGATTCAAAGAGTATTGACCATGCCACAACAGTTTTCAATTGTTGCATTGACAGCAACAGCGACGACAGAAGTGCAACAAGATATTATGGAACGGTTGATGATTTCGCGTCAACATCTAGTCAAAACAAGTATTCGCCGTCGTAATTTGAAGTTTCAAGTGAATGGGACGTATCAACGTCAAAAATTTGTATTGGATTACATTCAAAAACATAGTCAGAAGGCGGGGATTGTTTATTGTTCGACACGTAAACAAGTAGAAGCCTTGTACGAAGCGTTAGAAGACGCAGATGTCCCTGTATCATACTATCATGCAGGAATGACAGCAAAACAAAGAGATGAAGCCCAGAATGACTTTTTATATGACCGTACTCGCGTAGTCGTCGCGACCAACGCATTCGGTATGGGGATTGATAAATCAAATGTCCGCTATGTCATTCATTACAATATGCCGGGTGATTTGGAATCGTATTACCAAGAAGCAGGACGTGCAGGTCGAGATGGATTAGATAGTGATTGCATTTTATTGTACAGTGATCGAGATATTGGTTTACATCAGTATTTTATCGGCGCCTCGAAAGCGGACGATGATTACAAGGAACGCATGGGTGAAAAATTGACGAAAATGATTCAATATACAAAGACGACGAAATGCCTTGAAGCGACATTAGTGCATTATTTTGAGCCAAATGAAAAACTTGAAGAATGTGAGCAATGTAGTAACTGTATCGATAAAAATAAAACGTACAATATGACGAAAGAAGCAAAAATGATTATTAGCGGTGTCGCGCGACTACGTCAACAAGAAGGCTATCAAACTGTCATTCAAGTTTTGCGTGGCGAGGTTTCGGACTACATTCGTCATCAAGGCTATGAAAATCTCTCGACGTATGGCTTGATGAAAGATTATACGACTGGCGAGTTGCATCATTTAATCGATGAACTACGCTTTAAAGGCTTCCTCAACGAACATGACGAAATACTCATGTGTGATGCATCAGTAGAAAAGTTGTTGAGTGAAGATATGCAAGTGTATACGACGCCGTTCAAACGTAAGTCGAAAGAAACAGTGCATATTAATACTGTAGAAGGGGTCGACCGCAAGTTGTTTGAGAAGCTTGTCGAAGTCAGACGTGAAATGAGCGAACGTTTAAACATGCCACCGACGAATATTTTCACAGACTATACGTTAGAAGCTTTTGCGAAAAGAAAGCCTGTCACAAAGCAAGAAATGATTCAGATTGATGGTGTGGGCAGTTATAAACTGAAGCACTATTGTCCTGAATTTTTAGAAGCCATTCAAGAATATAAAATGCATAGTTCGTAAAACATCAGATGGAGCTGGGGGAAGTCCTAGCTCCTTTTTTGCAAATGAACGATTGTTTATTGATTAGGATAGAGTTACAAATAGAGGTTGACATGGGGGCTGGGGCATTAAGAGTTTTCCCAGCCTCAATCCATTCATTCATAGATTTATGATTCATTAATGATTTTAAAGCAGTCCGAAAATGAGAGTGAATGGGATACAAAAAATCGATGCTATTGTTTTCTTGATTTTATCAACTTGCCCTCAGTTTCACTAAATTGGATGTAAGATTGCCCAGAAGGCTGACACTCCTGAGGGGAAAGTGAAAATCCACATCACATCTAGTCACTTTGATAGTGATTACTGTTTATTGCAGTAGCTGTCTGATTTCTCAATACGGATGCTTTTGAGAAGTCTAGTCAGCCTTGCGGGGGCAGTACTACGAAATCTTTGTTGCAGATGAGATTTCTGTATTGCGCCTAAAATCCAATTCGGCTTCCATCTCATGTATGCTTCAATCAAGCCGAATTGAGTTGGAGAGTCAGCCCCTAGAAAAGGGCAGCCATGAGGGCAATCAAAAACACAAATCGTAGGGAGAGTTCAAGTTAAACAAAAATGCTACATCAATAGCATCAAAAATTTTTGTGTCCCATCTCCGTTTTAAAATTTTCAAGTGCAAATCAAGTTATTTTTGCAATAAATTGTGCTTTAATGAGTATATTGCCTATTTGTTTAGGGTAATTGAAAATGTATCGAAATAAACGAAATGAAAACGAAAAGATAGAGGGATTGTATGATAAAATTTAGCAATGTTTCTAAGCGTTATAATGACCGAGTTGTCGTCAATCAAGTGGATATGGAAATTAATGAAGGTGAATTTTTCGTCTTGATTGGTCCGTCTGGCTCAGGTAAAACGACAACGATGAAAATGATCAATCGCTTAATACCATTATCTGAAGGTTATATCTATTTTAAAGACCGCCCGATTAGTGATTATTCGGTATACGAAATGCGTTGGGATATGGGTTACGTGTTACAACAAATTGCTTTATTTCCGCATATGACCATCCGTGATAATATCGCACAAGTGCCGCTGATGAAAGGTTGGTCAAAAGAAAAGATTGATGCACATGTCGATGAACTTTTATCGATGGTTGAGCTCGATCCAGAACAGTTTAGAAACCGAAAACCTGAAGAATTATCAGGAGGTCAACGTCAACGTGTCGGTGTAGTTCGTGCACTTGCAGTCGATCCTCCAGTCATTTTAATGGACGAACCGTTTAGCGCATTAGACCCGATTACACGAGAAAAATTGCAAGATGACTTATTAAAATTGCAAAATCAAATTAAGAAAACGATTGTATTTGTGACACATGATATCGAAGAAGCGTTCAAATTGGGAGACCGTATTTGTTTATTGAATCATGGTCATGTGGAACAAATTGGCACACCGAATGACTTTATTAAATCACCCAAAAATGATTTCGTTTGCCAATTTTTAGGTGACTTGACGAGCGTTGTACTGAATCATTTCTCACTCGGTAAAGTTGTAGAACTTGCAGGTGAAAAAGCGACAGAGGTACAATTGAGTCAATATCCTGTCGTCCATGCAGATCAAACAGTGAGTGATGTTTATGATGAACTGGTACAGCATGAAGCGGTCATTGTACCAGTTGAAGGTGAGCAGTGGTCTTTATCACGCCAAGACATCTTTAGCTTTTTATCAAAAAATCAGGCAGGTGAGACACCATGAACACATTTTTAGAGACATTGAATAGCCGAAAAGGTGAATTACTTGCTGCCTTACTTGAACATATTCAGCTGTCGTTCATTGCATTGCTGATTGCGGTGTTAATTGGTGTACCACTAGGCATACTATTAACGAAGACGAAAAAAATATCTGAAGTTGTGATTAACATTGCAGCGGTCTTACAAACTATACCATCACTTGCGTTGCTCGGTCTCATGATTCCACTATTTGGTATTGGCACGGTACCGGCTGTCATCGCTCTCGTTGTTTATGCACTATTGCCGATTTTACGTAATACATATACGGGAATCACAGGTGTAGACAGTTCGTTAGTAGAAGCAGCTAAAGGGATTGGTATGAAGCCGTTGCGTCGTTTAACTAAAGTTGAATTACCGTTAGCGATGCCCGTTATGATGGCAGGGATTCGTACAGCCATGGTTCTCATTATCGGTACGGCTACATTAGCAGCATTAATCGGTGCAGGTGGTTTAGGTGACTTAATTTTATTAGGTATCGACCGTAACAATACGTCATTAATTTTAATTGGTGCGATTCCAGCGGCAGTATTAGCCATTTTATTCGACGTGATTTTAAGAATTTTAAGCCATATTTCTTACCGTAAAATGTTAACGACACTGGGTATCATTTTACTACTCATGTTGATGGTTACTGTTGCACCGCTCTTCTCTAGTCAAAATGAACGTATTACGATTGCAGGGAAGTTAGGGACAGAGCCTTCAATCATCACAAATATGTACAAGATTTTAATTGAAGACGAAACAGATTACACTGTGTCAGTGAAAGACGGCATGGGTAAAACAACATTTTTATTTAATGCATTAAAATCAGACGATATTGATGGTTACTTGGAATTTACAGGTACGGTATTAGGTGAGTTGACGAAAGAATCACCGAAATCTAAAGACGAAAAAGAAGTATATGAACAAGCGAATACAAGCTTGGAAAACAAATTTGATATGACGTTGTTGAAGCCAATGCAATACAACAATACTTATGCATTAGCAGTGAAGCGTGACTTTGCGGAAGAACACAATATTAAAACGATTAGCGACTTGAAAAAAGTTGAAAGCGAGATTAAACCAGGTTTCACACTTGAATTTAATGACCGTGAAGATGGTTATCCTGCGATTCAAAAAGCATATGATTTAAACTTCCAAAATGTGAAAAAGATGGAGCCTAAATTGCGTTATCAAGCCGTTGAAAGTGGCGATATTAATTTAATTGATGCATATTCGACAGATGCAGAATTAAAACAATATGATATGGTCGTGCTTGATGATGACCGTAAAGTATTCCCACCGTATCAAGGTGCACCACTGTTTAAAAAATCATTTATTGAAGCGCACCCAGGTGTTGAGAAAGCATTAAATCAATTAGAAGGTAAAATCTCTGATGAAGAAATGCAAGAAATGAATTATCGTGTTGCTGAAAAAGATGAAGATCCGTATGAAGTCGCGAAAGAATATCTTGAGAAACAAGGTTTGATTGACAAATAGAGATGTTGCTTGACTCTCATTTGTTGATAGATTTACTGCTAATTTGTTGACTTCATTAGAAATAGTATAGGAACGACTGGATTGTTGTTATCTTTCAAAATTTTTGAAGGGGCATCATGGTCCAGTCTTTCTATATTTATAGCGTCATCCTGTTGTCATTATGATACACGTACGACATTGCCTTTTTACTTGCGAGTGATCAAAATTTTTGTTCGAACTTTTGATTGTCTGCGAATAAATAGACGAATACTCTAGCATTTTAAAGTGTTAATCGTTATACTAGTAAATATATTTTAAAAATTCTGATTTATGGGAGGTTTAGAAATGAAGTCTCAAATTTCTAAATTAAGTGCGTATCAACCTGGATTGTCACCGGAGAAATTAAAAGAAAAGTATGGGATTGAGAGTGAACTTCATAAACATGCTTCTAATGAAAACTTATTTGGTCCATCTCCTAAAGCGAAACAAGCAATTAAAGACCATGTGGATGATCTCTTTTTATACCCTGAACCCAATGCGCCATTGTTACAAGAAGCCATTGCAAAACATTATGGTGTAGACAAATCGCAAGTTCTTTTTGGTGCAGGGCTTGATGAAATGATTGTGATTATTTCTAGAACGTTAGTGCGCGCAGGAGACAATATTGTGACGAGTGCGGGGACGTTTGGCCAATATCTTCACAATGCGGTAGTAGAAGATGCTGAGACAATTCAAGTGCCGCTAATTGATGGAACATTTGATTTAGACGGTATCGCAGCAACTATTAATGACAAAACAGCAGCAGTTTGGATTTGTAACCCGAATAATCCAACTGGAACATATCACACACACGATGATATTGTAGCGTTTTTAGAAAAGGTGCCTGCACACATTCCAGTATTTATGGATGAGGCTTATGCGGAGTATGTTTCTGCAGAAGATTATCCAAAAACGTTAGAATTAATGAAGCAATACGACAATGTCGCGTTAATGCGTACGTTCTCCAAAGCGTATGGTTTAGCAGGCTTACGTATCGGTTATCTCATTTCTGCGCCAGAGTTAGCTGCACAATTAAACGTAATCCGTCCACCGTTTAATACGACACGTTTATCTGAACAAGCAGCATTGAAAGCGTTAGAAGATCAGGAATATCTACAACAAGTCGTGGAGACGAACCGTGTTGAACGTGAAAAGTTTTTTGAGCTTGAAACAGCTTTAAAAATTTATCCGTCTCAAACGAACTTTGTCTTTGTAGAGACAGAGCGTGCAAAAGAATTGGATGAGACATTGTTACGTAACGGCATTATTGCGCGTCTTTTCCCTAATGGTGTCCGTATTTCATTAGGTTTTCCAGAACAAAATGAAGTGATTCGCAACGTGTTAAAATCATTTTAATCTAAAAAAATGACAGACGCGCTTGTGCGGGAATCATCCAACGCTTAGACAAAGTATGTTATGATAAAGCGGTGAGATGAATGTATACAAGGAGCGATAACATGAGAACTTCAATAGGGATTGATATGGATGAAGTACTGGCAGATACGATGGGCGCGATTTTAGATGAGTTGAACCGCCGTACACAATTAGGTGTGACAATCGATCAAATCGCTGGAAAACGTATTTATGAAATCATGCCAGAACATACGAAAGAAATCCGTGATATTTTGGCATCAGATGGCTTTTTTGGCCGTTTAGATGTGATGAAAGATGCGCAAGAGGTTATTAAAAAATTAGCGGAGCACTATGACATTTATATTGTCACAGCTGCAATGGATGTGCCGACATCTTTCCATGACAAATACGAATGGTTGCTGAAACATTTCCCATTTTTAGATTCACAACAATTTGTGTTCTGTGGCCGTAAAGACATTGTCGCGACTGATTATTTAATTGATGACAATCCGCGTCAACTTGGGGGACATACAGGGAAGCCGTTGATGTTTTCAGCGCCGCACAATGAAGGGAATACCGATTTTGAGCGTGTGAATAACTGGAAAGAAGTAGAAGCCTACTTTTTCGGTAAAGAAGCATAACGTTTAAAAGCAGCATTTTTTAATTTCCAAACACGAAAAAAGCAGTGACGCCATTATAGCGTTTCACTGCTTTTTTTGATTTTATTCTCTAGTTATCTTTTGCTTGCCCTGGGTCTACCGTCAGCAATTCAATCGCTTGAGGGATGATTTCAATATCAACAGGTGTATTTAAAGAAATTTCACCATCGATATCGACGCGCATTGACGGCTCAGTATGCACGTGAATCTGACGACTTGGGATATGTTCGATATTGTCGCTAATTTCACTCCACGTCATACTATCACGTAAGCTAAAAATGTCTTTAAGAATGCTCATGCTGTAATTATTAAAAATAAACGTATTGAGCTCGCCGTCAGATGGAGACATTTCCATGAGCGGAATTTTGCCGCCACCGATAAAACGACCATTCGCAAATAACAACATGGACGTTTCACCTGTAAACGTTCGACCATCAATGTCTAATGTATAGTTGAAAGGTTTTGGATTAGAAAGTGTTTTAAGTGTTGACGTAATATAACTTAATTTGCCGAACAAGTCTTTAGATTTACCTTGTACATTTTCAGCATTTTGTACCATCAAACCAATACCTGCAAAGTTTAATACATAATGATCTTCAACTTTCATCACATCGTATTTTTGAGGTGAAGCAAGCAACAGATCTTGACTCGCTGGGCCTGCCTTAGTAGATAAATTCAGTGTTTTCGCAAAGTCATTAAACGTGCCACCCGGAATAATACCGACTGGAAGGTTTAAGTCATATTTTAAGACACCATTAATTAATTCATTGACCGTTCCATCGCCACCTAAAATGAACAGGACATCAATGTGTTCGCGATTGTCTTGTGCTTGTATATGTTGACAATACTTTTCGATGTCACCTTCATTTTCACTTAATTGAATGGTATATCTTTTGCAGAGTTGGGTAAGCGCGACAGTCACTTCACCCAAGCCTTCGTGTATTTTGTTGAGTCCTGAATGTTGATGATAAAAAAGAACGCCGTGTTCGTAATGTGGTGCCATAAGATTGCTCCTTTCAATTCACGTACACTCCATTGTATACCGCAATTGTGCTGATGTTAATCATGACAACTTCAATATATAAAAAAGGGTGAGTACACGAGGGATGTCCCAAATGTATACTCACCTTATTGTAATGTTAACGAATACCTTTCATAGCTCTTAAAATAAATGGCGAACCGATTACGGCTAAGAGAGCGACAACGATAGCGATGCCACCGATGAGACCGAAATAGTTTTGGTTCCCGATAATAGGTTGAAGTTTCACAAGTTGTGCATTGATTGCTTGTGCTGTTGCATTCGTTAACAACCATAAACTCATCATTTGAGAGTTGAAGTTTTCAGGTGCAAGTTTAACAGCTGAACTGTTTCCTGTTGGTGAAATACAAAGTTCACCAACCACACAAATGATATATGACAAAATAATCCATACAAACCAAATGTTGGCATCATTGTAAGCATAAATCACACCCATCATTAGCATGAACGAGCTACCTGCTAAAAATAAACCGATTGCGAACTTAATTGGTAAACTTGGTTCAAAACGCCCTAATCTTCTCCATAGCCAAGAAATGACTGGTGCGAAGACGACAATGAAAAATGGGTTAATCGATTGGAACCATGTCACAGGGAAAACACTTTCCCATCCGAATAAGTTGAAAGCAAGGTCTGCTTTTTCATCCGCGTATACAGCAAGTACGTTAGCCCCTTGTTCCTGAATCGACCAGAAAATGACGCCGACCACAAATAAAGGAATAAACGCGATAACACGTGAACGTTCGACATCTGTTGTATCTTTACTCACAATCATAATCGTAAAATAAACAAATGGTAATGCAAATCCTAAAACTAATACGATTAAACTCACTAAATTAAAAGAAAGTGTTCCAGTCATAGATGCAATCGCAACGACTACGACAATCGCAGCGATAATCAGACCGAAAATCATACCATACTTTTTCTTTTCTACTGGGCTTAAAGGATTCGGTGGTGCGACGCCGATACGTCCTAGATTACGCTTATGAAATAAAAGGTAAAAAAGGAGTGACAGCCCCATACCAATCGCAGCAATTAAGAAACCACCGTGGAAGTTACCTACATTTCTAAAGTGGTCTAATACGAGTGGTGAAATAAACGCCCCCATATTCACGGCCATATAGAAAATAACGAACCCTGAATCTACACGGCTATCGTCTTTAGGATAGAGACGACCCACAATATTTGAAATGTTTGGTTTCATCAGACCTGAACCTACAATAATAAAGAACATTGATGACAGTAATCCTGTTAAACCAAAGGGTAAGCTTAAACAAATGTGACCGATAATAATTAACACAGCACCATAAAACATGGAGCGTCTTGTCCCCAGTATTCGGTCAGCTACCCAGCCCCCTAAAATAGATGTCATGAAGATTAACGAGCCATACACAGCTATCAACGATTGAGCGAATGTTTTTTCGAGCCCTAAACCACCTTGACTAACATTGTAGTAAATGTAGTAAATCAATAGGGCACGCATACCGTAATAACTAAACCTTTCCCAGAATTCTACGGTATATAATACGCCTAGACCACGAGGATGACCGAAGAATCCTTTTTGAGGAATTTCTTGTACAGCTTTTTCGTGTGATAATTCTGACATTTCAATCAATCCTTCCTATCTGAACAAAACATATAATAGAAAGTTTACGCCTGATGAAAATAAATAGCAATTAGTTTTAAAAAAATAACAAAATTTAAAAAATTCAGACAAAAAATAAAGTGAGAAATGGTTTAATCATACACTATTTGTATCATTGTTGTTTGCTCCGCATAGATGGTATTGAACCTCTCATGACTAAAGTCACGAGTATTCTCGGTTTTTGATAAAGAGAGGGATGACAATGCATGTTTAAATCGACAACGCATGTTTGACGATGGAAGAAACGAATGTGGAGATGAAGTGTCGTAAGAAAGTTTTTTAAAAATAAATATGAGAGATTCAGCACGTCCATGCCAAAACCTCTCAGATGTACGAAAAAGTATTGAGTTTATTTCACGCCTTGCATTAAGTTTTTAATCAATGGTGTAATTAAAATTAAGATAATACCGATAGCGACCGCGAAGATTCCTGAATAAAGGAAGTACTCGTTTGTACTCATATGGACATAAATCTTCACCATTTGTGCATTTAAACCTTGCGCCATGGCGTTCGATAAAAACCATATACTCATCATTTGACCTGCAAATGCATCAGGTGCAAGCTTTGTTGTTGTCGATAAACCAATAGGAGATAAGCAAAGCTCGCCAAATGTCACGAGTAAGAAGCTCGCGACTAACCAGAACGGATTGATCAAACTGCTACTGTCTGGAATAATCATGATCAAATATGACAGGCCGGCTAAAATAACACCCAGTGCAAACTTTACGACAGTCGGCGGATTATAACGGCCCAACTTCACCCATAAAATTGAGAATAAAGGTGCCAAAATAATAATGAAAAATGGATTTAAAGATTGGAACCATGCTGGTGGGACATGGAAATCAATTAATCCCCCTGTGACTTTAGCTAATTCAAGTTGTGTTTTTGTATCAGAGAACTGTGCTAAAACCGTTGACCCTTGCTCTTGAATCATCCAAAAGGCAACAGACGCGATAAACAATGGAATGTATGCAAAAACACGTTTACGTTCATAATCAGCTGTTTTCTTGCTTAAAATGATTCTCGTAAATAAAAGAATCGGCAAGAGTACACCTAAAACGGTAATGACGTTTGAGAGTGTGCCAATTGTTAAGTGTCCTGTTGACTGCAGTACAACACCTATAAGGACAAGTACTACAACAATACTGCCGACAATTTTGATGAGTCTTGAACGTTCTTTTTTCGTTAATGGATCTGGCACTTCAACACCTGCAAGACCGAGTGACTTTTTATTCGTGAATAAGTATGCCAATAAACCGAAAAACATCCCTACAGCGGCAATAGCAAAGCCGACATGGAAACCGACATTTACTTGCACCCATCCGATAATCAGTGGTGAGAGTAATGCCCCTAAATTAATACTCATATAAAAGATAGTGAACGCCGAATCCATACGCGCGTCGTTCTTATCGTATAACAATCCTACTGTTGAGGAGATATTTGGTTTCAACAGACCTGTCCCCATAATTAAAAAGAGTAATGCGATAAGTAATAAGACGAGGCTGTTTGGGAGTGACATTAAAATGTGACCAAGCATGATGAGCACAGCACCATAAAACAGTGCGTGACGTGTGCCTGTGATACGGTCAGCAATCCAACCTCCGATGACGCCACTCATATAAACTAAAGCGCCGTAAATTGAAACGATTTGAAGTGCGACGCCTTGATCTAGGCCGAATCCACCTTTAGCTACTGAATAATAAATGTAGAAAGCTAAAATACCTTTCATACCGTAGTAACTAAAACGTTCCCAAAATTCTGTAAATACTAGCGTGCTTAACCCTTTCGGATGACCGAAAAAACCCGAACGTGGCGTACTGTTAAGGATTTCTTCTTTTGTATAATGCGAATTCATTGATAAATTCCCCCCAGTTCAAATAAAGTTAAACTTATTCTATAACTCATCGGTATCATACACAAGAATTTTTTATACAAAGAACATTTTACAATATATTTTTATGGCTATGTAAATATATATAGTTTTCTTCTTGATGTACAGTTGATCTGTTTTTTGTACGTATATTCCGACAGTGATAATATAAGTAGCTTGAATATATATATTGTAGTGTTAATTGTATTTGTGTCAATAGCATTTAGTTTGATTTAAAAAATATTTATAATTTCATCAAGTTAATCTCAAACTATTAAGATGAAAGCAATTAACAGACAAAAATTGGATAATTGTTTTAAGAAATATTACAAATTTTAATTGTTAGTTTCTTTTCTTAGTTAAGGTGTGTCTATTAAGCTAGGAGATTGTAAGCAGTCGATACTCATTTGTTAAAGATAGAGAAATATTAGCTCAATTCAACATTCTCCTACATATTCAGTGTAACAACTAGAAAAAATTTAAAAATTAGCTAGGTGTAGTTCAATGATGCCGAAATACTAAAAAACACTTGTAAACCAGTAAGAATGGGAATGTTATATGACAATGATTATTATAATAAAAATTCACGTATTGGTATTGCACTTCATAAAAACTATAGAGATATGGGTATTGGGGGAAAGGCTCTTGAATTGATTTATAATCATGCTACTAAAGAAATGGATATGATTAAAGTGTATGGAGAAGTGTATCAAATAAATTTAAGATGAAAAAAATGTTGGATAAGTGTGGATTTGTTTTTGAAAGAAGGTGATTATCATTATTAAAGAATGATGAACGAGTTTGTTTCTTTTTTACTCATTTTTTGTGTTAAATTTAGATATACTTATAGGTTTATAATATAAGGCGAAACCCTAATTCATGATTACGCAAATCAAGTATTAGGGTTTCGTCCCCTGATTGACTTTGCTTAACTCTAATCGTATTGCTTTTAACGATTATCGATTTTTTCTGGGTACATGTCATGATTCATGAGACGATGTTCCGCCATTTTTTCGTATTTCGAATTTGGACGACCATAGTTAGTGTACGGATCGATTGAAATACCGCCACGTGGTGTGAATTTGCCCCACACTTCAATGTAATGCGGATCCATCAACTCGATTAAGTCATTCATAATAATGTTCATACAGTCTTCATGGAAATCACCGTGATTACGGAAACTGAATAAATAAAGTTTTAATGATTTAGATTCGACCATTTTGACATTTGGAATATATGAAATGTAAATCGTAGCGAAATCAGGTTGCCCTGTAATCGGACATAAAGATGTGAACTCAGGACAGTTAAATTTAACAAAGTAATCACGATTTTGATGTTTATTATCAAATGTTTCTAAAACATCTGGACGGTAATCAAAGTTGTAAGTGTTGTTTTGGTTACCGAGAAGTGTAATATCTTGTAATTCGTTTTTTGAACGCCCTTCTGCCATGGGGAAGGCCTCCTTTAAATTATTTTGATGGTTGTTCACGATGCTTAGATCGCGCTGAGCGTCGTGCTTTTTCGAACATATAATAGCTTGCACTTAAAATAATGATATAACCGATGATGGCATAAAAATCAGGTGACTCATTGAATAAGATGAAGCCGATAATTGCTGTAAAAATAATAGACGCATAAGTGAATATCGAAATATCTTTGGCTGGTGCGTAACTATATGCGACTGTGATACCGATTTGACCTACTGCAGCCGACAGACCTGCTAAAATCAAGTAGACGATTTGAGTCAAACTCATCGGTTCAAATGTGAATGCGACAAATGGTATCAGTATGACAACTGAAAAGAATGAGAAATAAAATACAATCGTGTAAGGCGCTTCTCGTGTACTTAAAGCACGTACAGCCGTATAAGCTGAGGCTGCGAAAACACCTGATAACAGTCCGATAAACGCAGGAATGACATCAGATGAAAATTCAGGTTTGACGACGAAAAGCATACCTATGATTGCGATAACCATTGAAGTGATTTGATATTTTTGAATAAATTCCTTTAAAAAGATGAGGCTTAACAGTATCGTCCAAAAAGGATTCAATTTCATCAAAATATCGGCATCGCTTAACACCATGTGATCAATGGCATATATGTTTAACAGTACGCCCACTAAACCTAAAACAGAGCGTGTCACTAATAAAGGTTGACTGCTCAGTTTACCGAAGAAGGGCTGTTTATATTTAATAATAAAGAATAACGGAATAAACATGGCTACGAAATTTCGAGCGAGTGATTTTTGAAATACGGGTAAATCGCCGGATAGACGAAAAAAAACTGCCATAAAACTAAAACCAATAGCAGAAATTAAAATAGCGATGATTCCTTTCACTTTAGTATTCATGATATCGCCTCTTATTGATAAAAATTTGACTTATACATAGTAGCACAAAATGATACAACTTGCATTATATCTTGCAATTTTACTAAAAGGAGATACAATAAAAGAGAACGTATGTTCTGTTTTAGGAATCTATATAAACGTTCCGGTTAAGAAAGTCAAGTGAGACATGCACTTTCAATCAGAAAATAATTTTTTTGCTCTTCTAGTGGTTGATATCATCGCTTTTGATGACAATGGGTGACAAAAGTTCCAATTTATCTCTTTAAATTAAGAATAGAGTTCTGTATAATGAAACACATAATATAGTATGAGAGAACGAAATGAAACACAATATATAGTGTTTGAGAGATGACTAACAGCACAAGAATGGACAAAATCAATGGAGGTTTACACGATTTTGAACATTCTATTTCTTTGATAATCTACATATAGTAGCTGTGTCAATGTGTGTCATTATGAGATGCGAATAATGGCACGTTAGCAACTTTTTAACTTATTCTATAAATCAATTAATAGCAAATATATGTTCGTATTTTATTTAATAACATTTATATTGTGGATAAGAAAAAGTGACATTAAACAATACACGAATCATTTATCTCGTGAGAAAGGTGGTTATTCAGGATGAAAGTGGTATTTTATTCTTTTACGGGTAATGTGAGACGATTCGTTAAACGCACAGAACTTGATAACACACTAGAGATTAATGAAAGCAATGCCTCAGAAGAAGTGACTGAACCTTTTATTATTGTGACAGGTACAATTGGTTTTGGTGAGGTACCTCAACCAGTCCAACAATTTTTAGAAATTAATCATGAAAATTTAAAGGGTGTGGCTGCGAGTGGCAATCGTAACTGGGGAAGCAATTTTGCGAAAGCTGGCACGACGATTGCAGATACGTATCACGTCCCTTTACTGATGAAGTTTGAATTACACGGCAATAGTCAAGATACAACAGAATTTAAAGAGAAGGTGGTCAATTTTTATGAAAACTATGGAACAAAAACAGTACAAGCATATTGAACTTAACAACCAAGTGACTAAAAGAAATGAAAATGGCTTTTTCCAACTTGAGAAAGATCAAGAAGCACTTGCGATTTATTTAGAAGAGATTCAAGATAAAACCGTTCATTTCGACAGCGAATTGGAACGCCTTCACTTTTTGGTTGATAACAATTTTTATTACAATGTGTTTGAAGAATACAGTGAAGCACAACTTGTTGAATTGATTGCATTTACAATAGCAATTCCATTTCGATTTGCAAGTTATATGTCAGCAAGTAAATTTTTCAAAGATTATGCATTAAAGACGAATGATAAGTCACAATATCTTGAAGACTATCATCAACATGTGTTCATTGTGTCACTCTACCTTGCAAAAGGGAATGTTGACCTAGCGAAACAATTGATTCAAGCTATGGTCGAGCAACGTTACCAACCAGCGACACCTACATTTTTAAATGCGGGTCGTGCACGTAGAGGCGAGTTAGTTTCATGTTTCTTATTAGAAGTAGACGACAGTTTAAACTCTATTAACTTTATCGATTCAACAGCTAAGCAATTGAGTAAAATCGGTGGCGGTGTAGCGATTAACCTTTCGAAATTACGTGCGAGAGGTGAAGCGATTAAAGGCATTAAAGGTGTTGCGAAAGGTGTCTTACCGATTGCAAAAGCGCTTGAAGGTGGCTTTAGCTATGCCGATCAGTTAGGCCAACGTCCAGGTGCAGGCGCAGTGTACTTGAACATTTTCCACTATGATGTAGAAGAGTTTTTAGATACGAAAAAAATTAACGCGGATGAAGATTTACGTCTTTCAACGATTTCAACAGGCTTAATTGTGCCATCTAAATTTTTCGAGTTAGCCAAAGAAGGGAAAGACTTCTTCATGTTCGCGCCACACACGGTAGAACAAGAATATGGCGTAACATTGGACGACATTAATATTGAGGATTACTACGATGATCTTGTGGCCAATCCAAATATTATGAAGAAAAGTAAAGATGCACGTGAAATGTTAAATATGATTGCACAAACACAGTTGCAATCAGGTTACCCTTATTTAATGTTTAAAGACAATGCGAACCGTGTGCATCCAAATGCTAACATCGGTCAAATTAAAATGAGTAACTTATGTACAGAAATTTTCCAACTGCAAGAGACTTCAATCATTAACGATTACGGTGTAGAAGATGAAATTAAGCGTGATATTTCTTGTAACTTAGGTTCATTAAATATTGTGAATGTAATGGAATCAGATCAGTTTAGAAATTCTGTACACACAGGTATGGACGCGTTAACAGTCGTAAGTGACGAAGCGAACATTCAAAATGCGCCAGGTGTGAAAAAGGCGAACAGTGAATTGCACTCAGTAGGTTTAGGTGTGATGAACTTGCACGGTTATTTAGCGAAAAATCATATCAGCTATGAATCAGAAGAAGCTAAAGATTTTGCGAATGTTTTCTTTATGATGATGAACTATTATTCAATCGAACGTTCAATGCAAATTGCGAAAGAACGTGGTGAAGCATTTGCAGACTTTGATAAATCAGATTATGCAAACGGTCGTTATTTTGAACGCTATACTGCTGAAGACTTCTTGCCACAATCTGAAAAAGTAAAAGCGTTGTTTGAAAATCATCCTATTCCGACACGTGAAGATTGGCAAGCATTGCAAGCAGAAGTAGAAAAACATGGTTTATATCACGCGTACCGTTTAGCGATTGCGCCAACACAAAGTATTTCATATGTACAAAACGCAACAAGCTCAGTGATGCCAATTGTTGACCAAATTGAGCGTCGTACTTACGGTAACTCAGAAACGTTTTATCCAATGCCGTTTTTATCACCGCAAACAATGTGGTATTACAAATCAGCATTCAACATCGATCAAATGAAGTTGATTGATCTTATTGCAACGATTCAAACACATATTGATCAAGGGATTTCAACGATTCTATATGTTAATTCAGAAATTTCAACACGTGAACTGTCACGTTTATACGTATACGCACATCATAAAGGCTTAAAATCATTGTATTACACAAGAAATAAATTATTGAGTGTAGAAGAATGTACAAGCTGTGCGATTTAATATCGATGTCAATGTAGGAAGCTTTGCAATTGCCAATTGTTCATCAATGCTTAGAAACTTTATGTAAATTGAACTATGAGAAATAAGGCTAGGAAGATGGAATGTCCTAGCCTTATAACAGAAACGAACGTGGGGCAGGCGATGACTGAACGAGATTTCTATTTTAATCGTTCAGTCTTGCCAGAGTGGGACAGTACGTTAAGTAGCTGTCTCACTCGCAACTTTAAAAAATTTAGGGAATGGGGCACGCGTTTGGCCCCATTGTTTACACATCATAATAAAGATAGGAGCAGATAAGGTCAATGATAGCTGTAAATTGGAACACACAAGAAGATATGACGAATATGTTTTGGCGCCAGAACATTGCTCAAATGTGGGTGGAAACGGAATTTAAAGTTTCAAAAGATATCGCAAGTTGGAAAACTTTAACTGAAGCAGAACAAGAAGCGTTTAAAAAAGCATTGGCAGGTTTAACGGGTTTGGATACACACCAAGCTGATGACGGAATGCCATTAATCATGCTACATACGAAAGATTTACGTAAAAAAGCCGTTTACGCATTCATGGGGATGATGGAACAAATCCATGCTAAGAGTTATTCGCATATTTTTACGACGCTGTTACCTTCTAGAGAAACGAATGAGTTACTAGATAAATGGGTACTTGAAGAACCACATTTAAAATACAAATCTGAGAAAATTATTAGCAATTACCATAAATTGTGGGGGAAAGAAGCGTCTATTTATGATCAATACATGGCGCGTGTTTCAAGTGTCTTTTTAGAAACTTTCCTATTCTATTCAGGTTTTTATTATCCGCTATATTTGGCAGGACAAGGCCGCATGACGACATCTGGTGAAATTATTCGTAAAATTTTATTAGATGAATCGATTCACGGTGTATTCACTGGTTTAGACGCGCAAAGTTTACGTAATGAATTATCAGAAAGTGAAAAACAAAAAGCAGACACAGAAATGTATAAGTTATTAGAAGACTTATATGCCAATGAAGAATCGTATACACGTAGCTTATATGAACCGATTGGCTTAGCTGATGATGTCATGAACTATGTCCGTTATAACGGGAATAAAGCACTGTCAAACTTAGGATTTGAACCGTATTTCGAAGAGCGTGAATTCAGTCCGATTATTGAAAACGCACTCGATACATCAACGAAAAACCATGACTTCTTCTCGGTTAAAGGTGATGGTTATGTTTTGGCATTGAATGTAGAAGCATTGCAAGATGAAGATTTCATTTTCTAATCATTAAAGTATTAAAGAAGAGTGGAGCAACAGTACGTTCGAAAGGACATGTTGTTTCGCTCTTTTTTGATATGGAAAACAAGTTGATCGATATGTTCGTGATAGATGAACAGCACAGTCGAAACATTTGAGACACTATAAATAATTATTTTTGAAATGTTAAAAAGTAACGTAAGGCTATTAGTGTTTAGAATCACTAAATAAACGCTTTGATGAATGTGTTGTATGCATTGTTTAACGACGTCTTTCACTTCGTCATTGGGTTGTTGTAACCAAATAAGTTCTGAACATGTATGAGGTTCATGATTGATGATGTTTCCTGTCTAACGATTGACTTTTAAATAGTAGTCGATTCTTTTTTCTTCATATCTGGAACAAACATGCTTGACGTTAAGAGCTTCAGGATTTACAACAATATTTAATTCTTCAAATGATTCTCTCGTCGCTACTTGATAGGGCATCTCACCTTTTTCAATATGACCAGCGGGTGACGATAATTTTCCATTTTCATAACCTGTATTTGACCTTCTTAAATATAATTGATGACCGTCTTGTTCAATCACAATATATACGGCGGGAATCAGCTTATTTCTGTACATGCTATATCCTCCAATTGATAAGGTAGGACACTTCTCTTTACTTGAATATGACGAGATGTGAATCTTCTTCATCATACATCAATCGTCAAATGTTTATCAATTCACCTCAATAATTGCGATGACCATGCAATATATTTGATGACCTGTTTCGCTTGCTTATAGCGTTAGGAGGGATGATGTATGTGTTCAAGTAGATGGAGGATTAAGATATGTCTCAAGTACAAAAAAAGGATTGAATACACATCTCAATGACATGATTTCAATCCTAAAAGTATCGTTAAATTTCGAAATAATGGTGATAATGAAACTTACATCTGTTATTAAAATGTGCTTCACACTTAGGACAAGATTCGGTCATCATATACGTTTCAATCGACATCTCATAACCGCAAACGCCGCATAAAATAGCGCGCTCATCAAATTCATCCGAATGCCAACGCTTCGGACGATGTTTTTCAGATTCATTATGACATTTAAAGCAAGGATAATATTTATGACAACATTTAAACTTAATTGCGATCACATCGAATGGCGTATTGTAGTGTGTACAACGTGTTTCTTGGTCGACAGTCGCACCATAAACTTTCGGCATTGCATTCGCTCCTTAAACTTTTCTTTATTTCTCTAAATCTTCCCCAATAATACGAACTTCTCTTTCTAACTCAATCCCAAATTTTTCTTTCACGACGTTTTGGACATGATGAATTAAGTTTTCGTAGTCTGTAGCTGTCCCGTGATCCACATTCACCATAAATCCAGCATGTTTACGAGAGACTTCGACGCCACCAATACGATGCCCTTGCAAGTCGGCATTTTGAATTAGTTGACCTGCAAAATGACCGGGTGGACGACGGAAAACACTGCCGCATGATGGAAATTCAAGAGGTTGTTTAGATTCGCGTCGTTCTGTGAGATCATCCATTTTCTCTTGAATGTCTTCTTGCTTCCCAGGTGTTAGCGTAAAAGCAGCTTCCAACACGACATAATGCTGTTGTTGGATAATGCTATTACGATAATCCAATTCAAGTTCATTATGCGTTAATTTAAGCAACTCTCCACGTTCATCAATGACAAGTGCGTAATCGATCACATCTTTTACTTCGCCCCCATAAGCGCCTGCATTCATATAAACAGCGCCACCGATAGAACCAGGGATTCCACATGCAAATTCAAGCCCTGTTAATGAAACGTCACGGGCTTTTCGAGACACATCGATAATGGCCGCACCACTGCCTGCAATGATCGTCGCATCAGAAGTAACGATGTGATTTAATAAAAGTAAGCTCAAAACAATCCCTCGAATACCGCCGTCTCTAATAATAATATTTGAACCATTTCCCAAATAGGTCACTGGTATGTGATGTTCATACGCATATTTCACGACTTTTTGTACATCTTCATAACGTTCAGGTGAAATATAAAAATCCGCATTCCCTCCAGTTTCAGTGTAAGTATAGCGTTTTAATGGTTCATTTACCTTAATAATACTTGCAGGAATCAGTTTTTCTAAATCCTGTAAGATGCTAGAATGATTCACAAATAACATCCTTTCTGTTCGTTATAATCCATAGTGTTTTTGCCAACTATAAATCAATTTTTCATATTTGATGGTCTTTACAAAGTAAGTTTGGTATTTTTAGACTTAATTATATTTTAACTGTTTTAATAGAACGCGTCATGTATGAACCTTTTTATGTTGCGTATTGTTGAAGTTGTTTAAACCATTGCTTTTTTAAGTTTTCATAATCTCGGATAGGCATGAATTGTTGTACGAGAGAGGCTTTTTGGGCTTTAAAAAATTGAATGGCTGCTGGATGATGCGTTAATAATTCGTGAAATTGTTGATATTGTTGGAAAGTAGGCGTGTGCATTTGAATAATATGTAAACGGACTTCTTGCTTTAATTCATTCAGATTATTAAATTTTGCCATCACGACTTTCTTTTCATAAGCATGGTGTAAGCGATAAAATCCTGCATAGTTTAATCGCTTTTCATCTAAAGACGTAATGTCATGCAAATTTTCAACACCGACTAAAATATCTAAAATGGGTTCAGTCGGATAATTAAAATGAAAAGTACCGCCAATATGCTGTGTGAACTTCACTGGTGAGTCTAAGAGATCAAACAAAATGTGCTGATTTTTTTCGTATTGTGTCGCATAAAATGTCTGTTGATTTTCAATCGTAAAAGGTTGGACATGACGATACATATGAAGGCCTCCTTGAGTGTCCTTTTGCGTAATTCTGCATTACTATATCATATATTATTTTCAAGTTAAATACGTTTATGTATAATACGAATTGAATAAGAGGTGCAGCGATGAAAAAATGGATAAAAATGATCATTTTAAGTTTCCTGATGATTGGCAGTCTTACCGCATGTATGGCATCATCTCAAAAGCAGATGCATGCATTCGATCAACAAATGAAGACTGTCGCAGAAAAAGAACGCATTGTGAATCAAACATTGGAACAAATGAATTTAAACCAACTTTATGATTTGAGTCAAACAGATACGACAGATGCGAACAAGCAAGCGTTTGATCAACTTAAAAAGCAAATTGACGATAAATTAAAGCCAGAGATGAAAGCGTATCATCAAGAGGCCAAAGCACTTACTGAACAAAATAAAGATTTGAAAGCGTTGAAGTCTACATATTTAGAGGGAATAAAGGGTAAAGAAAAAGTAATTGAAAAATTGGAGCAGTTTATCGTACTCTGCCAAAATTCAATACGTGCGAATGAAAACATACTTGATTTCACACAACAATTTGAAAAGTATCGCAGTCGTGTAGAGACACAAATAAGCAGTGCGAAACAAACGTCGCAAGGCATAGAAGATAGCACAAAATTAGAAGCACGACTCGATGAAAATAATCGGCACATAAAAGATAAAGCAGAGACTTCTATCCGTGAAAAAGATGGGAAGGCACAAATGCAGGCGATTCAAGAAGAAGTGATTCCGTTAGTTCAAACACAGATTAAAGATTTAAATGAAATGCAATTACGAGATGAGATGACGAACCGCGCACGACAAAATGCAGTTCAAATGTATTACAGTCTTGAGCGCTATTATCAAGAACGTCTCAAAACGATTGAATATAATCAAAAATTGGCTCAGGCGAATATCCGTAAACTCATTACGAAAGCTAAAGATTTAGATAGCTACAACGCACCGTACGAAAATCAGCGTGATCAGTTGAATTCAAGTTAACGGAATCACTTTGGTTAATATTGGGTGTTTCGGTAGATGAGCAGTAGTTTAAAAATTAAAGGTTAACAAGCCTATATTATGTGTGTATAATGGTAAACATTGAGAAAAGTACTTAGTTATTTTAGATAAAAGACAAACAGAAAATCTACTTAGAGGTGAAGAGAATGGCGATTAAGCTAACTTCGATTGACCAATTCGAACAAATGATTGAAGAGAATCCATATATATTTATTTTAAAACATAGCAATACTTGTCCGATTTCGGAAAACGCGTTCGACCAATTTAATAAATTTTTATATGAACGTGATATGGATGGTTACTATGTAGTTGTTCAAGAAGCACGTGAATTATCGGATTATATTGCTGAAAAGACAGGTGTCCAACATGAATCACCTCAAGCGCTTTATTTCGTAAACGGTGAGGTAAAGTGGCACGACAGTCATAAAAATGTGAATGTCTCTGAACTTGCGAAAGCTGAGGAATAGGCTGGCATTGATTGATAATGGTTGAATCGATGTGATGATCTGTCATGATCGATAGACCCTGAAAAGCGTAAGCAAGAAATATTTGAAAATATATGAAAGCAACACACGTGATAAACTATGATGTGTTGCTTTTTATTTTGATAAGTGACATGAGCGTGATGCGTGCGTATCACCGTGAGAATTGAGTTAAGAGGTTTAAATGAGTTGTTCGGTTCATTTGTACACTTTTGAAGGTCAAGGCTATAATATAGAATAATGAGTTTGGAAGTTATAAACAGATATCAAATCATTAAGGCATATGACAAATCACACGAGATGTTGAACATAAATATTTGAGAGATAAGAGGGTGACCACATGAAAATATTAGTAGCTATGGATGAATTTAATCACATTATTTCAAGTTATGACGCGAATCGCTATGTAGAAGAAGGTGTGGCGAGTCAAATCGAGGATGTAGATATTGTACAAGTCCCACTATTTAATGGGAGACGAGAATTATTAAATGCCATTTTTTTATGGAAATCTGGTACACAATATCAAATTCCAGTACATGATGCGGCGATGCATGCTGTAGACGCAACGTATGGTCAAACAGATGACGGCATTACCGTTATAGAAGCAGGGCAGTTTTTAAAAGGGACGTTACCACTTGTGCAACAGACAAGCTTTGGTTTAGGCGAAGTGATGCGTCATGCTTTAGATAAAAACGCGCAACATATGATTATTTCAGTAGGTGCTATGGATACATTTGATGGTGGCGCAGGAATGTTACAAGCTTTAGGTGCACAGTTTTATGATGATGAAGGTCGAATCGTTGACATGACAAAAGGTGGCGGCCAAATCAAACATGTACGTCGTATTGATCTCGAAGGGTTGCATGAAGGTTTGAAGCAGTGCCGTATTCAGATTGTGACAGATTTTGAGAGTAAGTTATACGGAAAACAGAGTGCAGTCATGAAAACATATCCAAATCTTCAAATCGACCGAGAAGAAGCGGTGATTATTGATAATTTACTTTGGTATTGGAGTGAATTGTTTAAACATCAGCATCATATCGTGCTAGGTACGGTTGAAAGAGGCGGTGCGGGTGGCGGTATTGCGGCAACGTTGCATGCATTATTTAAAGCGGAAATTCATACGAGTCACGAATTAGTTGATCAAATTACAGGTTTGAATGCATTAGTGAAACAAGCGGACTTAGTTGTATTTGGTGAAGGTATTGATGAACAAGACGAAATGATTGAAACGTCTTCATTAAGAATTGCTGAACTATGCCAACAATATGATAAGCTAGCCATCGCACTATGTGGTACAGCGGATAAATTCGAACGATTCGAAGCACTAGGTGTGACAGGCATGTTCAACACGTTTATAGAGATGCCCAAAACATTCATTGATTTCAAAATGGGGATACAGTTAAGAAATTATGCCGTACAAGCCATTCGATTGTTGCGTACATCGTTTAATTAATAAGAAATACATGGAAAGAGACTGGGAATGTTAAGTTTTCCAGTCTCTTGATCGTTTAAGAGGCATTGATGATATTATAATCATCAAACCCCACTATACCGCTCTCTTTTTATAAGGCTTATTTTTCAGTTACTTTTTGTACGATGCCTAAGATGACTTGTACGGCTTGTGCCATGACATCGATAGAAGCATATTCGTAAGGACCGTGGAAGTTATCACAGCCTGTAAATAAATTCGGTGTCGGTAGGCCCATAAAGGAAAGTTGGGAACCATCTGTACCGCCACGAATAGGTTCAGTATTCGGTGTGATATTAAGTTCAGCATAAACCGCTTTTGGAATGTCGATAATATGTTGAAGCGGCGTAATTTTTTCTGCCATGTTTCGATATTGGTCATTGATCACGAGATGAACAGGATCATAATAATAACGTGCATTCATCTCTTTTTGAATCGCAATGAGTTGTTGCTTTCGATTTTCAAAAGAAGTGCTGTCATGATCACGAATGATATACTGTGCAGTCGCTTTTTCAACGTTACCATTCATTTCCATGAGGTGGAAGAAACCTTCGTAACCTTCCGTGTGCTCTGGAACTTCATTGGCAGGTAACGCTTGATGAAACGTATTAGCTAAATTTAGCGCGTTGACCATTTTATCTTTAGCAGAACCTGGGTGAACATTCACACCCTCAAACGTAATTTTAGCTTCTGCCGCGTTAAAACTTTCAAATTGTAATTCACCTAACTGACTGCCATCCATTGTATAGGCAAAATCCGCATCAAAACGTTCAACGTCGAATTTGTGAGGACCACGACCAATTTCTTCATCAGGGGTAAAGCCGACACGAATACGACCATGTTTAATTTCTGGATGTGCAATCAAATATTGGAGTGCTTCCATAATTTCGACTACACCTGCTTTATCATCGGCACCAAGTAGTGAAGTTCCGTCTGTTGTCATTAATGTATGCCCTTTGACTTTAAGGATATCTGGAAAGACTTCGGGATTGATTTCACGGCCAGAAGTACCTAAAGTGATGACGCCGCCGTCATAATTGTCTATCATTTGTGGGTTTACATTTGCGGCGTTGAAATCAGGTGACGTATCCACATGCGCTAAAAATCCGATCGTAGGTGCATCTGTTTCAATATTCGCTTCTAATGTGGCAAATAGGTAACCGTGATGATCTAAATCGGTATCGAGGCCCATCGCTTTTAATTCACTTTCTAAAAGATGAAGTAAATCCCATTGACGCTCAGTAGAAGGGGTTGTCTCGCTATTCGGATTAGATTGTGTATTGATTTTAACGTAACGTGAGAGTCTTTCGATAATTTGTTCTTTCATACTTAACGCTCCTTTTTTTATCTACTTAGATACGGTTGTTCATATGGTATCCTTTACGATAATGCTTTCCTTTAAGTTTACCATAAGCATGTTTAAGTCGTGTATAGATGTAGTAGAAGATTTCGGCACAAAGAATACCGAATGCGATGGCACCTGATGTTAAAGTCACTTCTAAAAATTGATTCACTGCAGGCGTATAAGCATTTGTTACGAGTAAACGGGTTGCTTCATATGCTGCACCACCAGGCACTAATGGAATGATACCTGGCACAATGAAAATAATGACAGGGCGCTTATAACGACGGCTCATCGTATGACTCATAATCGCAAGGATAAAACTTCCTAAAAAAGCAGCCATGACAATCCCATAGTTCATATCGACTGTAAATTTATAAATGGACCAACCCATGGCACCTACAAAGCCTGATGCGAGTAAAAGGCGTTTTGGCGCATTGAAAATGATTGAAAATAACATCGTTGAAACAAAGCTGATTAGAAACTGTGCAATATAATAAAAAATATAAGTCAATGTCCTCACACCTTTCTAGAAAATAAGTAATACAATCGCAACGCCGGCCCCAATCGCAAATGCAGTGAGGGCAGCTTCTACACCACGTGACATGCCTGCTAAAAGTTCACCAGCCATTAAATCACGAATGGCATTTGTAATTAAAATTCCTGGTACTAGTGGCATGACGCCAGCAATGGTAATAATATCCTGATTGATAGCCCATCCATTTTTAGTGAAAAAAGCGGCCACTGCAATTACAACTGTTGCACTAATGAATTCTGAGAAAAATTTAATTTGAATAAAGCGTTGGACTAAGTCGAATGTTAAAAATGCAGCGCCTCCTGCAATAACGGCATAAATAAAATCATGTCGAACACCGCCGAACATAAATAAAAAGAAACCACATGCGATAGATGCAGCTAAAAACTTAATGATAAATGAATATTGTAATGAAGCGTGCTCTAAGTGAATCAGTTCCGCTTTTGCTTCGTCTAACGTTAACGCATTACGCGAAATCTTTCTTGAAATATTGTTGGCGAGTGCAATTTTTTCTAAGTCTGTCGTCCGTTCACGTACACGAACAAGACGTGTATTCGTTCGGTCATTCAGTGAAAAAATAATCGCTGTTGATGTTACAAAGGCGTATGTATCTTCTAGACCAAAGCTCGCTGCAATACGGCCCATTGTATCTTCTACACGATATGTTTCTGCGCCACTTTCCAACAAAACCTTACCAGCAAGTAGGACGACATCAATGACTTTGTTTTCATCAATAATCGTGAGTGCTTCTGCCATGGCTGTGTCTCCTTTCATCTCAATCAATAGTCAGTCTACATGGGAATAATACCACTTGCAATAGTTAATACTTAGTTTTTATGAAAGTTTTAAAATGGTGATTTGGCAAATGAATGAAAATGAAGTGGGGGATGAAATTCTATTTAAATATGGTACGCGTATCTGAAAATTAAGATTGTAGAATGGATTCTTTCTTTCCCAAGGACTTGCCTCAACTCAATTCGGCTTGATTGAAGTATACACTGGTAGAAGCCGAATTGGATTTTCCGCTGCGTCTTAATCCTTCGGGGGCGTCGAATCGTTCTTGCAATCTTTAGGATGTTGCTTCAATGCATTGGTCTTAAACTTTATTTCATTCATTTGTTTTTTTGTAGGGCTACTGGCGAACGTTATCCCAATTTCTTTTTTGTTGAGTAAAAACTAAGTGCTGAAATGAGTGAGATATAAAAAAGCCACCTCTCTATACATAAGTGAAAGGTGACTTTAATATGTTATTTTGGGCTGATAATAGGGTTGAACATAACTTGGTTACGCCCTTCGTTTTTCGCGACATGTAACATATCATCAGCATCTTTAAATAATTTGCGTTGTGATTTATGACTTTCACTCGTCATGTAACCGACGCCAATAGAAACGGAGAGTTTAATGACAATTTTGTCTGGCATATGGAAATTTGATTTTTCTACAGCTTTACGGATACTTTCAGCAAGTTTGACACATTCGTCTAAAGAGCAATCACGTAAGACGATCGAAAACTCTTCGCCCCCGTTTCGGAAAATACGTGTATTTTTAGGCACGTAATTTTGTAAAAGGTGAGACATTTGTTTTAATACGGCATCACCGGCATGATGTGTATAGGTATCGTTCACATCTTTAAAACCATCAATATCAATTAATAGTAACGCTAAGCTTTGTTGTTTATCTTCTGCTACGCGTGCCATCTCGTTTAAATGACGGTCAAATTCTTTTACATTGCCTAAACCTGTTAAGTAATCAACAGTATCTTCATTCTCGTAACGTTCAATGAGTGAGAAGAATCTAAGCAAGTCTACGTAAAATACGGCTGTTACTAATGTTGCTATCATTGAAATAGGGATTAAATAGAGCACTTCTACGATATCAAATGACGGCATAATCATTGCAATAATGGCTAAAATAATAATGCTTAAAATATTTAAGATTTGGATCGCAACAACATGATTTTGCTTGAGAAATGGTCCAATTGTACTTACAATAGCTGCAATGACTAACAACGACACAGCATAAGTTAATGTAGTCGATAATACAAAGTAACCGACCAAAGCGATAATGACTGCTGCGAATACTGTGTAAAATGAATTTGTATATCGGCCTAAAAAGAGTAAAGGGACAAAAGAAAGTTGAATCATATAGTTTTCGATTGGAATAGGTTGAAATGCAAGTAACAATCCAACGATAGTCATCAATACGGTAATATAACTTTTTGAGAATCTAAAGTCATGAGATTCAGCGTATTGAAGACGATGAAATAAATATATTCCAGCAATCGTTACTGAAATATTATAAATAATAGCTTCAATCATAATTAAGCGACTCCTTTTCTTTACCATTAGTTATTGTATGTGAAATGTTACAATTTGTCATTATTTTTTATAACGTGTAAAGATTTATGCGATTGAAAATGTTTTTATAGGAACTTGAGTCCTAAGATGTGATAAAATAAACGTGTATTTTAACCTTATCAACGCTTTTATTTAATGAAACATACATACATCATTCAATTTAATTGATGGGTTTAATGTGCTTTTAATTTAATGTAAAATATATATATTGGCAACACTGACATAATAAAAAATAATTAATGTATAATCGTGTATTGTGTGTTGTCTTGTATTTAACTGATGTGCTGAAGTCGTTTGATTGCGAATGAATGAGATAGCAAATGTTCCAAATGATTTTTGCCATTGTTGAACGACGAATGAAGAAAAATTCCGTGTAATGTAGGTGAACTGATGTATACTTTAACACTCATTGGCGTCTCGATGATAGTCAGTTTAATAATTACACCAATAGTAATAGCCGTTTCTAAAAAGCTAGATATTGTAGATAAACCCAACTTCCGTAAAATACATACTAAACCCATTTCGATGCTTGGGGGTACAGCAATATTATTATCTTTCTTAATAGGAATTTGGCTTGGACATCCGATTGAACGAGAAATCAAGCCGCTATTACTTGGTGCAATTGTTATGTATTTTGTTGGATTAATAGATGATTTATACGACTTAAAACCTATACTTAAATTAATAGGTCAAATTGCGGCGGCATTAGTCGTTGTGTCGTACGGCGTGACTATCGATTTTATTTCCATTCCGATTGGACCAACTATTTACTTTGGATGGTTGAGTATCCCAATTACCATTTTTTGGATTGTAGCCATTACGAATGCGATTAACTTAATAGATGGCTTAGATGGACTTGCAGCAGGCGTTTCTGTCATTGCGCTTGTGACGATTGCGTTTATTGCGATTTTACAAGGCAATATTTTTATTATTATGATTTGTAGTGTTTTGATTGGTTCACTTGTTGGATTTCTTGCTTTCAATTTTCATCCGGCTAAAATCTTTTTGGGAGATAGTGGCGCGTTATGTATTGGCTTTATTATCGGTTTCGTATCACTACTCGGTTTTAAAAATATTACGTTTATTTCCTTATTTTTCCCAATTGTTATTTTAGCAGTGCCATTTATTGATACACTCTTTGCGATGATTCGCCGTGTTAAAAAAGGTCAACATATTATGCAAGCCGATAAATCTCACTTACATCACAAGTTATTAGAGCTCGGTTATACGCATCGACAAACGGTGATTTTAATCTATTCTATCGCGTTTATGTTTAGCGTCGTGAGTATTATTTTATACCTCTCACAACCGTGGGGCGTCTTTTTGATGATTATCCTCATTGTCATTACGATTGAATTGATTGTTGAATTCACTGGCTTAATAGACGATGATTATCGACCATTACTTGATCTCATAGCGAAACAAAAGCGATTAAGAAGTAAAAAATAAACATTGAAACATGATAACACTTATCCCTCATCGTAATGATGGGGGATAAGTTTTTGAATTGTTGAAAGTACCGAACAATACTTTTTTCATACGGTATGCAGCTTTGAGTGCAACATGGAAAGTACACGAGAGGAAATGTTGTACAAGGTTACAAAATTAATCAATATCAAACGGCAAGCGCATCACTGGGTCAGCTTCTAAAGTATATTTACCTTGGGTATGTTGATTTGCAAATTGAATGAATGCCTCATATTCTTCTTCAAGGACATCAATATGGTACGTCACTTGATCCGTATATGCGGTATCGCGAAGTATAAAAGTGGTCGATTGGAGTTCGTATTCAAATTTTCCAGTTAAATCATATGCCATCGAAATACGGACAGGAATCGCCGGACGTAATGCAACGCGACCGACATCTTGAATCACATCGCGTACGGCACCACCATATGCACGTATGAGGCCACCTGTGCCGAGTTTAATACCACCGAAATAGCGCGTAACCACAACAGCGACATCATGGACATCCAACTTTTTTAACATTTCTAACATTGGAACACCTGCCGTGCCACTCGGTTCGCCATCATCATGTGCTTTTTGAATGAGCATCGTATCACCAATCGTATAAGCCGAACAGTTATGCGTTGCTTCTCGATGTTCCTTTTTCTTCGTTTCAATAAATGCTTTTGCCTCATCCTCATCACGGACCGGTTTAATATGGGCAATGAAACGAGATTTACTAATGACGTTTTCTATAATGTGTTCATCTTTAATCGTAATTACTGAATCTGTCATACAGGTCACCCTTTATTGTAATAATTGCTTAACTCATTATACTATATTTAAATTTAACTTAAAGATGTGAAAGTATGCTACATGCCTTTGCAAAATATAGTATGATAGAAGCATATGGGAAAATAAAGAATGTCACGATGACAAAGAAAGCTTGAAAAAATAGCATTCCCTGATGCATTTTGTTATATAATAAACTGTCGAGATACATTCATACAAAAAAGAATACCGTCTATGATGAATGTTTTTGCACATATGTGTGATTAAAATTAAGTGTTTGCTTTAGAGGAGGAAGAAAACATGAAAATAGCTGTCATGACTGATTCAACAAGCTATATCCCTCAACATATATTAGAAAAAAATAATATTCGTACTGTACCGTTAAGTATTACGTTAGAAAACGGTGAAAACTACAAAGAGAATATTTCAATCTTTGCAGACGAATTTCATGAAATATTAAGAACATCAAAATCTATTCCAACAACAAGCCAACCTGCCATTGGTGAAATGATCAGTGCGTACGAAGCGTATAGAGATGAAGGTTACACAGATGTCATTGTTGTGCATCTTTCAAGTGGCATCAGCGGGGCATATCAAACGGCGATGCAAGCTTCAACAATGGTAGAGGGGATTCGCGTACATCCAGTTGATTCCAAAATTGCATGTTTACCTGAAGGATCACTTGTATTGCGTGCTTTAGACTTGATTGAACAAGGGTTAGATGTCGAAGCGATATTGTCAGATCTAGACGATATGGTTCAACATGTAGGGGCATTTTTAGTTGTAGATGACTTGAAGAACTTGCATAAAAGTGGTCGTATTACAGGTGCCCAAGCGTGGATTGGGAATTTATTAAAAATGAAGCCTGTGTTAACATTTGAAGATGGTTTGATTGTCCCTTACGAAAAAGTACGTACGAAAAAGAGAGCACTAAAGTTAATTGAAGATAAAGCGGTTGAATTATCGAACCAATATGAACAGTCAACGATTATGGTCATTGGTGGCGATGATAGAGAAGAGTCTCAAGGGGTTTACAAAGGTCTTAAAGAAAATTATCCGAATAAAAATATCGTCTTTTCAGAACTCGGGCCCGTTATTGCATCGCATTTAGGATTAGGTGGATTTGGTATCGGTGTCGTCAACCGTCATATCGATGTCCCTGATTCGGTCAATGTTGAACGTTAAAAATAAAATTGATTTAAAGCAGCTTCTTAGATAGGGGGCTGTTTTTATTTTGAAGAGATGTCGTTTTAAAACTGGGCACGATCAGCAAAAAAATTCCAATTAAAAAAGTAAAATGAGGCGTTGGGACGTGTATGTTATTGAAAGGAGATTCAAAATGTATTTTAATGGCCAACTCGTAACAGATGCGACGTTACACGATGAAAATCAAATTATTCAAGTAGAAAAAGGTGTGACACGTACATCAACAGGATGGCGATGTACACGATGTTCAACTGAGGAACGACACCACTTTTATCAATATGAAAGTGATGTGATGAACGAAACAATGACTTATTGTCGTCACTGCATTCAAATGGGGCGGATGGACAGTGTGACAGATGTTTTTATATTGAGAAGTGTCGCTTGTCGTTCAGACGCGGCTTATCAGTTACCTTTTCAACTGTCGACACAACAGCAATATGCCTCTGATTGTATTGTTCAAGCTGTGCTACGTCATGAATCATTATTACTTCATGCCGTGACAGGTGCAGGTAAGACTGAGATGATGTTTGAAGCCATTGCACAGGCGCGTCGTCAAGGATACAATGTCGCGGTCGTTTCACCACGGTTAGATGTTGTCATTGAAGTGAGTACACGTATTAAGCAAACATTTTTAAATGAAGCCATTGATATATTACATCAAGCAAGTCAGCAACAGTATGAAGCGCATTTTGTCATTTCGACGGTGCATCAACTGTATCGATTCAAGCGACATTTTCACGTTGTTTTTATTGATGAAGTCGATGCTTTTCCGCTCGCAATGGATCCGTCTTTAATGCAAACGATTGAAAATGCAGCAAGAACGGAAAAAGCACTCATATATATGACAGCAACGCCACCGCCGCATTTAAAAGCACAATTTGATGATGCACATACGATTACTTTGCCAGCAAGATTCCATCAGCATCCTTTAGTGATTCCTACATTTAAATATTTTAAGCTTCGAGTGAACAAAGTACAGTTTTATTTATTTACACGCATGAAAGCCCAGCAAGAACAGCAACGGACAACTTTAATTTTTTTCAGTGATATACGTGAAATGAAGCGATTTTTTGAAACTTATGAACCTTTAGTGGAACGTTTAGGATTGGTTTACAGTGAAGACCCTGAACGGTTAAATAAAGTAGAGGCTTTACGAAACGGTCTATACGACATCATGTTAACGACGACGATATTGGAAAGAGGCTTCACGATGCCTTATTTAGATGTATGGGTTGTTGATAGTCATCGCTACACTTCAACGGCTTTAATACAAATTGCAGGGCGTGTAGGACGTAAAGCAGTTTGTCCCGATGGTGAAGTGTTGTTTTTGCATGAAGGACGTACTAGGGCGATGTATGATGCTCGTCGTCAAATTGCTGAAATGAATCAACTAGCAAGGAAACGAGGGTGGATTAAATCAAACGATGTCTTTTTTGTATGAACACGATGTATGAAGATATTTTAATGGTGAACCTATTTTCAAAAACGCATACTTTATGCCCGAAATGTCGTGAATTAATCGAAAATTGTCGTTTTGATGAGACGGATCGATGTGCATACTGTAAAGGTAAATTAGATCTTTCAGGGGGATGCCACAATTGTCAGAACCTAGCCGATATGGGTGTACAATTTGAACGCATTGAACCACTTTTTCATTATGATCGTTTTGTGAAGACATTGATACACCAGTATAAATTTTTAAATGACGTAGCACTTGCGGAAGTTTTTGCACACTATATACGTATAAAACGTGTGAAAGATGAGATGATTGTACCGATGCCGTCTAGTCAGGATCACGATTTGCAGCGCACTTTTAATCCAGTTCAAACGATACTTCATCATTTGGAATTACCTTATGTCGCATGTTTAAAAATGCATCCTCGCTCGAAACAATTTGCATTATCTCGTTCAGAACGTTACGCAGTCGATAATCCCATTTACTTCGATAGTAATATTTCTCTGGAAAACAAAAGTATTCTCCTAATTGATGATATTTATACGACCGGTCACACTGCCCACTGTGCTGGAAATGTATTATTACAACAAAAAGTCAGAAAATTAAGTATGTTAACGTTTGCGAGATAGCGTAAACATGTTAAAATATAAGTAAGGAATATATTATAAAAAGAGGTTGAAAGGAGCGAGCACTATGATTAAATTTGAAATTCATGGAGACAACCTCACAATCACAGATGCTATTAGAAATTATATTGAGGAGAAAATTGGTAAGTTAGAACGCTATTTCACTAATGTGCCAAATGCAACAGCGCATGTGAAAGTGAAAACATATCAAAATTCTAGTACTAAAATCGAAGTGACAATTCCATTGAAAAATGTAACGCTTCGTGCAGAGGAACGACATGATGATTTATATGCAGGTATCGATTTAATTAATAATAAACTTGAACGTCAAGTTCGTAAGTATAAAACACGCGTTAATCGTAAAAACAGGGACCGTGGTTATGAAGAGGATGTATTTACAGAAATTGAAGCGACTGTACCAGAAGTGGAACAAGAAGCAACAGCGTCTGATATCGAAATCATTCGTTCTAAAACATTCAGCTTAAAACCAATGGACTCAGAAGAAGCGGTGCTACAAATGAATTTATTAGGACATGATTTCTTCGTGTTTAATAATCGTGAAACAGATGGCACAAGCATTGTTTATCGTCGTAAAGATGGTAAATACGGCTTGATTGAAACTGAATAATCTCTAGTAACTATAAAGAGATGACGTTCATTGTGCGGAGCAACTCAATAACTAAAAGATTTTGATTGAACGTGCGATGATGTGTACAAAAAAGTGTGGGGCAAGTGTATAAATCTAATCAGATGCATTAGATTTAAAGCTTGTCCCTTCTTTTATCATATGGGAAATGTTTGTGAGCATGTATAGTTCAAAAGTCTGACTACAAGTTTTTAATTTGATTCATAAGTCGAACGTCTATAAAGTAGGAAGTTGATTCGAATTACCATAAAGGTATGTGTTAAGAAATATCGCGGATTGTTATTTGACGGTATGAGGTATTATAATAAAATTGTTAAATGATACGTATATATATATAAGTGGTTTGAGTATAAATTTATACCGAAAAATGATATGATGAGTAGTTGTAAGCGGCACAGTTTTATGGCTAAAGGAGCGAACAAAATGGGTTTGATAACTAAAATGATTGACGGTAATAAACGAGAAGTCAAACGTTTAAGTAAGTTAGCAGATAAAGTCATCGCATTAGGAGAAGATATTGCGTTGCTAACTGATGAAGAAATGAGAGCGAAGACGAAAGCTTTTCAAGAAGAAGTTCAACAAATAGAAGATATTAAAAAACAGAATAATAAATTAGATGATATTTTACCGGAAGCCTTCGCACTTGTACGTGAAGCTTCTAAACGTGTGTTCAATATGACACCATATAAAGTACAAATTATGGGTGGGATCGCCATTCATAAAGGTGATATTGCAGAGATGAGAACCGGTGAAGGTAAAACATTAACTGCAACGATGCCAACCTATTTAAATGCATTAACTGGTCGCGGTGTGCACGTCATTACGGTAAACGAATATTTATCTAGTGTTCAAAGTGAAGAAATGGCAGAACTGTACAATTTCTTAGGTCTGTCAGTCGGATTGAACCTCAATAGTTTAAGCACGATAGAAAAACGTGAAGCTTATAGTAAAGACATCACATATAGCACAAATAATGAACTTGGCTTTGACTATTTACGTGACAACATGGTGAATTACAAAGAAGACCGTGTCATGCGTCCACTGCATTTTGCGATTATTGATGAGGTAGACTCGATTTTAATCGATGAAGCCCGTACACCGCTAATTATTTCAGGTGAAGCGGAGAAATCTACGTCTTTATATACACAAGCGAATGTGTTTTCAAAAATGCTTAAAGCTGAAGAAGATTATAACTATGATGTGCAAACGAAAAGTATTCAATTGACAGAACAAGGTATCGATAAGGCAGAACGCATGTTTAAAATTGAAAACTTATACGATGTGAAACATGTAGATGTTATTCACCACATTAACCTTGCTTTACGTGCACATTATACAATGCAGCGTGACGTAGATTACATGGTAACGGGTGGCGAAATTCTTATCGTCGACCAATTTACAGGTCGTACAATGCCAGGACGTCGTTTCTCAGAAGGTTTACACCAAGCGATTGAAGCGAAGGAAAATGTCCAAATTCAAAACGAATCTAAGACAATGGCGTCGATTACATTCCAAAACTATTTCAGAATGTACAACAAGTTAGCGGGTATGACGGGTACGGCTAAAACGGAGGAAGAAGAGTTTCGTAATATTTACAACATGACCGTAACTCAAATTCCAACGAACCGACCTGTCCAACGTGTCGACCGTTCAGATTTAATTTATGTTAGTCAAAAAGGTAAATTTGATGCGGTTGTCGAAGAAGTGATTGAAAAACATCGCAAAGGTCAGCCTGTATTATTGGGTACTGTCGCAGTAGAAACATCAGAATATATCTCGAATTTATTGAAAAAACGCGGTATTCGTCATAGTGTCCTCAATGCGAAAAACCATGAAAGAGAAGCGGAAATTGTTTCAGGTGCAGGTCAAAGAGGCGCCGTAACGATTGCGACAAACATGGCCGGACGTGGTACAGACATTAAACTAGGAGAAGGTGTTGAAGAGCTGGGTGGTCTAGCGGTAATTGGCACTGAACGTCATGAATCACGTCGTATTGATGATCAGCTACGTGGTCGTTCAGGTCGTCAAGGTGATAAAGGGGACAGTCGTTTCTATTTATCATTACAAGATGATTTGATGGTGCGCTTCGGTTCGGAACGTATGCAAGCGATGATGAGTCGTCTAGGGATGGATGATTCTACACCGATTGAATCTAAAATGGTGTCACGTGCTGTAGAGTCTGCACAAAAACGTGTAGAAGGTAACAACTTTGATGCGCGTAAACGTATTTTGGAATATGATGAAGTGTTACGTAAACAACGTGAAATCATGTATGAAGAACGTAATCAAATCATTGACCAAGATCAAAGTACGGACCTAGTGATGCAAATGATGCATTCCACATTAGACCGCGCATTGCTACATTACTTGAATGAAGACGAAGAAAAGATGGACTACGAGCCACTGATTTACTATGTTCAAGACATCTTTTTACATGAAGGTGACTTAACAGAAAGTGAAATTAACGGTAAAGATAGAGAGGATATGTTTGAAGTCATTTGGGCGAAAATTGAAGCTGCATACAATCGTCAAAAAGATCAACTAGGCGAGCGTATGCCGGAGTTTGAACGTATGATATTATTGCGTTCGATTGATAATCATTGGACGTCACATATTGATACGATGGACCAACTCCGTCAAGGGATTCATTTACGTTCATATGGTCAACAAAATCCATTGCGTGACTATCAAAATGAAGGACATCAATTGTTCGATATGATGATGCAAAGTATTGAAGAAGATGTCAGCAAATATATTCTGAAATCTGTCATCACGGTAGAAGAAGATGTTGAACGTGAGAAAACGAAAGAATTAGAAGGTAAGCACGTTTCAGCTGAAGATGGCAAAGAGAAAGTTAAACCACAACCTATTGTCAAAGAACATGAGGTCGGACGTAATGAACCATGTCCATGTGGAAGTGGCAAAAAATATAAAAATTGTCACGGCAAATAGCGGTGGCAATAGCTGAATATTTAAAAGGAGCGATACACGATGGAATTGTCCGAACTTAAACGCAATATGGATAGTTATAGCGCAAAATTAGAACAACTTAGGGGGTCTCTTTGACTTAGAAAATAAAGAGACGAACATCCAAGAATATGAAGAGATGATGGCGGACCCACAGTTTTGGGATAATCAAGAACGCGCGCAAACGATTATCGACCAGAATAATGCCATAAAATCTGTTGTGAACAATTACTATGAAGTTGCTGAAACGCTTGAAGAAATGGTTGCAACGTATGAATTGTTACAAGAAGAATATGATGACGAAATGAAAGATGATTTAGAACAAGAAGTCATTGGATTCCAAACGAAAGTAGATCAATTCGAATTACAACTCTTGCTGGATGGCGAACATGATGCAAACAATGCTATTCTCGAGCTACATCCTGGTGCAGGTGGTACAGAGTCTCAAGACTGGACAAATATGTTGTTGCGTATGTATCAACGTTATTGTGAACAGCAAGGTTTTAAGGTGGAAATTGTCGATTATCAAGCAGGCGATGAAGCGGGTGTTAAAAGTGTGACCATGCTCGTCAAAGGTCACAATGCTTACGGTTACTTAAAAGCTGAAAAAGGTGTCCATCGTCTCGTTCGTATTTCGCCGTTTGATTCTTCAGGGCGTCGCCATACGTCATTTGCGTCATGTGATGTAATTCCTGAATTTAACAACGAAAAAATCGAAGTTGAAATCAACCCAGACGATATTACTGTGGATACTTTCCGTGCGTCAGGTGCGGGTGGTCAGCATATTAACAAAACTGAATCAGCCATCCGTATTACGCACCATCCGACAGGTATTGTGGTGAATAATCAAAATGAACGTTCACAAATTAAAAACAGAGAAGCAGCGATGAAAATGTTGAAAGCGAAACTTTATCAACTTGAGTTAGAACAAAAAGAACAAGAGTTAGCTGCCATTCGTGGTGAACAAAAAGAGATTGGTTGGGGGAGTCAAATTCGTTCTTACGTTTTCCACCCTTATTCTATGGTGAAAGATCACCGTACAAACGAGGAGACGGGCAACGTCAACGCAGTCATGGACGGTGAGATTGGTCCGTTTATCGAAGCGTATTTAAGACATCAAATGCAATAAGATGAAAAGCAGGGGCTAGGGCATTCAATTGTTCGAGCCCCTGAAATGTATCATTCACCAATATCATTTTTTATAAAGGCAAGAAACAAGTGATATTTCACGAATAAATGTGTTAATATAATCAACAAATGGACATCAAACGTAAACATGACAGGAGGAGGTTGATTATGGGAATTCATCAATATATTAAAAGGTTATCAGACTTAGAAAAGCTCATTCGATTACCCGGGAAATTTAAATACTTCGAGCATAATGTAGCCGCGCACTCATTCAAAGTTACAAAAATTGCCCAGTATTTAGGTACGGTTGAAGAGTATCACGGTAAGACAGTGGATTGGAAAAGTTTATATGAAAAAGCGCTCAACCATGACTTTGCTGAAGTATTTACGGGAGATATTAAAACGCCTGTGAAGTATGCAAGCGGAGAATTGAAAAAACTGTTCTCACAAGTGGAAGAGGAAATGGTTGATACATTCATTAAAGAAGAAATTCCAGAACAGTACCAAGATATTTATCGCCGTCGCCTACAAGAAGGTAAAGATGACTCGTTAGAAGGACAAATTCTATCGGTCGCAGATAAAATTGATTTATTATATGAAACATTTGGTGAAATACAAAAACGTAATCCTGAACCTCTATTTTTTGAAATATATGAGATGAGTCTTGAAACGATTATGCAATTTGATCATTTGGCTTCCGTACAGGATTTTATTGAAAATATTATTCCAGAAATGTTAACTGAAAGATTTATACCACGCACTGAATTAAAAGAAATGACGATGCAAATCCTAAATAAAAGAAAGATGTGATAGGGTTGATTTGGTATCTATTGGCCGCTTTTTTTCCTTGTGTCCTTGTGGTTATTTTCAGCGCGATAACGAGAAGTAAATGGATGGGGACGCTCATTACATTAGTCGTGATCGGTGCTTCAGTTTATAAAGGATTTTTCCATAATGAATGGATTATTTTCCTTGACGTTGTATCATTGTTAGCAGGGTATATTATTGTAGAAGAACTAAAAATTCATCATATCGAGCATGATAGAGAGGGCGGTATGTGATCGTTGTCCATACGCCTTCGCAATTATAGCGGCATCAGGAGTGAATCTGACACAGTTTGAATGTTATCAGAAGCACTCCTCTTTGTGTTGGATTGCGAACAAATGTTTGTATTTCATCGTTGTGTTCTGTTAAAATATGAGTACTAAGTAGATAGGAGGCGGACAGTGAATGGAGCATCATGACTTTAAAATTGCTTCAAATTTCGAACCACAAGGGGACCAACCCCAAGCCATCAAAGCACTGGTAAAAGGGATAGAAGAAGGCAAGCGTCATCAAACATTACTCGGTGCAACAGGTACAGGTAAAACATTTACGATGAGTAATGTCATTAAAGAAGTGGGCAAACCGACGCTCATTATTGCGCATAACAAAACGTTAGCAGGGCAATTGTACAGTGAGTTCAAAACCTTCTTTCCTGAAAATAGAGTGGAATATTTTGTAAGTTACTACGATTATTACCAACCAGAAGCGTATGTTCCGTCTACCGATACGTTTATTGAAAAAGATGCGTCGATTAACGATGAAATAGACCAACTCCGACATTCAGCAACGAGTGCGCTGTTTGAACGAGATGATGTCATTATTATCGCCAGTGTGAGTTGTATTTACGGTTTAGGTAATCCAGACGAATACCGTGACTTAGTTGTGAGCATTCGTGTAGGGATGGAAATGGATAGAAGTGAGTTATTGCGAAAGCTCGTTGACGTACAATATACACGAAACGACATTGACTTTAGACGCGGGACATTTAGAGTACGCGGCGATGTCGTTGAGATTTTCCCGGCTTCACGTGAAGAGTTATGTATTCGTGTTGAATTTTTTGGTGATGAAGTAGATCGCATTAGTGAGATTAACTATTTAACGGGTGAAGTATTAAAAGAACGCGAACACTTTGCGCTTTTCCCAGCTTCTCACTTCGTAACCCGTGAAGAAAAAATGAAGATTGCGATTGAGCGTATTGAAAAAGAATTAGAAGAACAACTTGAATATTTAAGAAATGAAAATAAATTACTCGAGGCGCAACGTTTAGAACAACGAACGAATTATGATTTAGAGATGATGCGCGAAATGGGCTTTACGTCAGGGATTGAAAACTATTCAGTTCATCTTACGTTGCGACCACTCGGCTCTACACCGTACACTTTGTTAGATTATTTTGGTGATGATTGGCTCATTATGATTGATGAGTCGCATGTTACGTTGCCTCAAATTCGTGGAATGTACAACGGAGACCAAGCACGTAAAAAAGTGTTAGTCGAGCATGGTTTCCGTCTCCCGAGTGCATTAGACAATAGACCATTGAAGTTTGAAGAGTTCGAACAAAAAGCGAAACAACTTGTTTATGTATCGGCGACACCAGGCCCATATGAAATCGAACGTACAGATGAAATGATTGAACAAATTATTCGACCAACTGGCTTGTTAGATCCAAAAATCGAAGTCCGCCCTACTAAAAATCAGATCGACGACTTGCTCAGTGAAATTCAAGAACGAACAGCACAAGGCGAACGTGTACTGATTACAACGTTAACGAAAAAAATGAGTGAAGATTTAACAACTTATTTAAAAGAAGCTGGTGTAAAGGTCAATTACTTGCACTCTGAAATTAAAACGTTAGAACGGATTGAAATTATTCGAGACTTACGTATGGGAACATTTGATGTGCTCATCGGTATTAACTTGCTTAGAGAAGGACTTGATATTCCAGAAGTGTCATTAGTGGTGATTTTGGATGCAGATAAAGAAGGTTTCTTACGTTCTGAGCGTTCGTTAATCCAAACGATGGGTCGTGCAGCGCGTAATGATAAAGGGCGTGTCATCATGTATGCGGATCGAATAACAGATTCAATGAAAGTTGCGATTGATGAAACTGAACGACGTCGTGAAATTCAAATCGCGTACAATGAAAAACATGGTATTGTACCGAAAACAATTAATAAAGAAATTCATGATGTCATTAGTGCAACGGTCGAAACGGATGAAACTAATGAAGATCAACGTAAAGAAGTACCGAAGAAAATGACGAAAAAAGAACGTGAAAAAACGATTGAAAATGTAGAAAAAGAAATGAAAGAAGCCGCAAAAGCATTAGATTTCGAAAGAGCAACCGAATTAAGAGATTTATTATTTGAACTAAAATCAAAAGGGTGAAATGCATGAAAGAACCATCAATCGTAGTGAAAGGGGCACGTGCCCACAATTTAAAAAATGTTGATATCGAATTGCCAAAAAATCAGTTGATTGTGATGACGGGACTGTCGGGCTCAGGGAAGTCCTCGCTCGCATTTGACACGATTTATGCTGAAGGGCAACGTCGATATGTGGAGTCTTTAAGCGCATATGCTCGTCAGTTTTTAGGGCAAATGGATAAACCAGACGTAGATACTATTGAAGGTTTGTCTCCAGCGATATCTATTGATCAAAAGACAACAAGTAAAAACCCGCGTTCAACGGTGGCGACTGTAACGGAAATTTACGATTACATTCGTCTCCTTTATGCGCGTATCGGAAAGCCTTTTTGTCCAAATCATGGTATCGAAATCGAATCGCAAACTGTACAACAAATGGTTGACCGTATTATGGAATTAGAAGAACGTACGAAAATTCAACTGCTAGCACCTGTTGTGAACCATCGTAAAGGGACGCATGAAAAATTATTAACGGACATCAGTAAAAAAGGTTATGTACGTGTGCGTGTTGACGGTGAAATTATGGACGTGACACAAGCACCGGAACTGGATAAAAATAAAAATCATACCATTGAAATTGTCGTGGACCGTTTAGTCGTGAAACCGGGTATTGAAACACGTTTAGCAGATTCTATCGAGACTGTACTTGAATTAGCAGACGGTCGACTCGTCGTGGATATTATTGATGGGGATAAACTGGAGTTTTCAGAAAAGCATGCATGTCCCATTTGTGGCTTTTCAATTGGTGAGTTAGAACCGAGAATGTTCAGTTTTAACAGTCCATTCGGTGCGTGTCCAACATGTGATGGCTTAGGACAAAAGTTAACGGTAGACTTAGATTTAGTCGTACCTGATAAAGATAAGACGCTCAATGAAGGCGCGATTTTACCCTGGGAGCCGACAAGTTCGGACTTTTATCCATCGATGTTAAAGCGTGTTTGTGAAGTGTACAAAATCAATATGGATAAACCATATAAAAAATTGACTGAACGCCAAAGAAATATCATTTTATACGGTTCTGGTGACAAAGAAATTGAGTTTACATTCAAGTCGAAATTCGGTCAAGAGCGTAAACGTACGATGCCGTTCGAAGGGGTTGTCCCGAATATTGAGCGTCGTTACCATGAGTCCCCTTCTGAATATGTACGTGAAATGATGCAAAAATATATGGGGGAACAAGTGTGTGAAACGTGTCACGGCCAACGTTTGAGTCGTGAAGCATTGTCGGTTTATGTGGCAGGTAAAAATGTCGGCGAAGTAGTAGAACAATCCATTAAAGAAGCATTGACATATTACGAAAATATCGAGCTATCTGACCAAGATGCACAAATTGCACATTTAATTTTAAAAGAAATTACGTCACGTTTAACCTTTTTAAATAATGTAGGACTCGATTATTTAACGCTCAATCGTTCGTCTGGCACATTGTCAGGTGGTGAGGCGCAACGTATTCGACTCGCGACACAAATTGGGTCACGTTTGTCAGGTGTGTTGTATGTACTTGATGAGCCTTCTATTGGTTTACATCAACGAGATAATGATCGTTTGATTCATACATTACAAGAAATGCGTGATTTAGGTAATACATTAATTGTTGTAGAACACGACGAAGACACGATGATTGCGGCGGATTATCTTGTTGATATTGGCCCTGGTGCAGGTGAGCACGGCGGTGAAGTGATTGCAAGTGGTACGCCGAAACAAGTGATGCGTAATAAAAAGTCACTCACAGGGCAATATTTGAGTGGTAAAAAATTTATTCCAGTTCCTGAACATCGTCGCCCTTTGACAGAACGTAAAATTTCTGTCAAAGGTGCACGTAGCAATAACCTTAAAAATGTCGATGTTGATTTTCCGCTTTCTGTCATGAATGTGGTGACGGGGGTATCAGGTTCAGGGAAAAGTTCGCTAGTGAATGAAGTGTTATACAAATCATTGGCTAAAGCGATTAATAAATCAAAAGTAAAACCTGGTGAACATGACGAAATTACAGGAATGGATCAAATCGATAAAATTATTGATATCGATCAGTCACCTATTGGAAGGACACCGCGTTCTAACCCAGCCACATATACAGGCGTATTTGATGATATTCGAGATGTCTTTGCCTCAACGAATGAAGCAAAAGTACGTGGATATCAAAAAGGGCGTTTTAGTTTTAACGTTAAAGGTGGCCGTTGTGAAGCATGTAAAGGTGATGGTATTATAAAAATAGAGATGCATTTTCTACCTGATGTATATGTGCCTTGTGAAGTATGTCATGGTAAACGTTACAATCGTGAGACGTTGGAAGTAACTTATAAAGGGAAAAATATTGCTGACGTGTTAGAAATGACTGTAGAAGACGCAACTCAATTTTTTGAAAATATTCCTAAGATTAAGCGCAAATTACAAACTTTAGTCGATGTTGGATTAGGCTATATTACGCTTGGACAACCTGCAACGACACTTTCAGGTGGTGAAGCGCAACGTGTCAAACTCGCCTCAGAATTACACAAACGTGCAACAGGGCGCTCAATTTATATCCTAGACGAACCGACAACAGGCTTACATGTCGATGATATTAGTCGATTATTAAAAGTGCTCAATCGACTCGTTGAAAATGGTGACACAGTGGTGATTATCGAACACAATTTAGACGTCATCAAAACAGCAGATAACTTAATTGATTTAGGTCCTGAAGGTGGTGACGGCGGTGGTACCATTCTTGCGACAGGGACACCTGAAGAAATAGCCGCTATCCCAGAATCTTATACAGGTCGTTATCTTAAAACTGTATTAGCGCGCGATAAGGAACGAATGGAGGGCTAAGCCATGGAAGAAGCTAAAGTCAAAGTACTGGAATTACTGAAAGATGGCAAGATTTCTGTAGAAGAAGCAACGACATTATTGGACGCGATGACAACGGAAAAAGAAGTAGATCATGCAACCACAAAAGATAAAAGTAATCGTTCTGAAAAAACGACGCGTGATTTTGAAGAGACGGTAGAAGGTTTTGTGAATAGCACATTGGATAGTGTAGCGAGTTTGTTAAAGCATGGCCAAAAGTTTATTAGTGTGAATCGTGATAAAGTGAAAGAGATGAGTGAGAGTGAACGTCAAGCGGCTTTGAAGAAAGTGGAAGAGACGTTGAATGAAGTGAGAGAAAAAATGAAGAAAGATTAATGTGTAGAGGAAGTGTGCTGTGAATGGTACACTTCCTTTTTTTAGGACATATGATTAACATAGTCTGGGTTATCGTCATACATAGATTGCCTAACCGTTCTGCGCGTTCCTAGGGGTTGAACCTTCAACTCAATTCAGCTTGATTACAATGTATATTTGAAGGAAGCTGAATTGGATTTTGGGCGCAGTACAGAAATCTCATGTGAAACAAAGATTTCGTAGTACTGCGTTAAACAGTAGTCACTATTTAAACATCAGAAATCGCATTTAAGCTCGTACATTGTCCCTCAGGAGTCTCGGGCGGTTCTTGCAAATAAAAATGAGTACTACTCTTTATCATATTATTCATACAGAAAAAGTGTGTGCGCCATTCATTTTTATATTGTTGAATAAATGGATGTAAAAGTTATGGGGGAACTGAATGGGTTCTGTTTTCCTAATGCTTCGTTTCTATCTCTGTATGCATATGGGATTGAGTCGAATCATAGGTAGTGTTGTGTTAACGACACTTACTAAAATGTTTTTGTGAGTGGTTATCCAAAGACAATTCTAAATGGTATTTTATTTTTTGTATCATACTAAAGTTGAGTATCTCTTGTAACTTTTTAGTGGTATACTTTTAGGTCTAAAATGGTTTGAAAATGATTTGATGTGTATTGTAATAATGCGTGATATGTAAGATGGGAGCAATCAAGTGGTGTACTTGATTTATACACCACGATAAAAGTACGATGATGTGGATTTTAGGAAAATGTCGGACATGTTGAATTGTGTTTCAAATATGGAGATTCATGTATAATGAAACAAGTAATGCGTAGTCAAAAGCGATTAAAAATAAAGATTGATTTAAAGTAAACAGTAAAACTGAGGTGATTAGATGCTAACGACTCAAGATTTAGTTAAGCGATTTAATATGAATGTGGTCGCTGGTGAAGCGGGGTTAAATCGTCCAATACATAATACAGATATTTCAAGGCCTGGTTTGGAGATGGCAGGATATTTTTCTCATTATGCTTCCAATCGTATTCAACTTTTAGGTACAACAGAACTGTCTTTCTACAATTTATTACCAGATGCTGAACGTCAAGGGCGCATGCGTAAACTTTGTCGTCCTGAAACACCAGCCATTATTATTACACGCGGGCATGATGCGCCGGATGAGTTGTTAGAGGCGGCACAGGAGTTAGATACGCCGTTGATTTATGTAGAAGAAGCAACGACACGTGTCATGGGCCGTTTGACGACGTATCTCGAACATGAACTTGCCAATTCGACTTCGTTACATGGTGTGCTCGTCGATGTGTATGGTGTCGGTGTATTAATTACAGGTGATTCCGGTATAGGTAAAAGTGAAACAGCTCTGGAACTTGTGAAACGTGGTCATCGTCTTGTTGCGGATGATAACGTAGAAATTAAAGAGATTACGAAAGATCAACTCATTGGTAAGGCGCCTAAAATCATTGAACATTTGTTAGAAATAAGAGGTTTGGGTATTATTAATGTGATGACATTGTTTGGTGCGGGTTCGATTTTAACGCAAAAACGCATTCGCTTAAACATTAATCTGGAAACTTGGCATCAAGATAAATTGTATGATCGTGTCGGTTTAAATCATGAAACACTTAAGATTTTAGATACCGAAATTACGAAAAAAACGATTCCCGTTCGTCCAGGGCGAAACGTAGCTGTCATCATTGAAGTGGCGGCCATGAACTACCGCTTGAATATTATGGGAATTAATACAGCAGAAGAGTTTAACGAACGTTTAAATGCTGAAATCTTAAAAAATAGTCAACAAAATAAAGGAGACATAGAATGATGATAGGATACATTGATCCAGTCGCTTTTTCTTTGGGCGGCTTAGAAGTGAAATGGTACGGTATTATCATAGCGAGTGCGATATTGATTGGGTATTGGATCGCACAAAAAAGCGCACAGTCAGTCGGTTTCCGCGAAGATGATCTTGTCAATATTTTATTAGTTTGTGTATTTGTTGCGATTATTAGTGCGCGTTTGTATTTCGTGCTTTTCCAACTGGATTATTATATTCAAAATCCGACAGAAATTCCGATGATATGGCATGGCGGTATTGCAATACATGGGGGTCTCATTGGTGCGTTTGCGATGGGGATCTACTACTGTTATCGCAAAAACTGGCAACCGTTTCAATTAGGTGATGTTGTGGCGCCAAGTATTATTTTAGCGCAAGGCATTGGCCGTTGGGGTAATTTTATGAACCACGAAGCGCACGGCGGTCCAGTGAGTCGTTCGTTTTTAGAATCGCTACACTTACCGCAATTTATTATTGAAAATATGCAAATCAACGGTATTTATTACCAACCGACATTTTTATATGAATCGATTTGGGATGTTACCGGCTTTATAATTTTAATCACTATCCGTCGTCATTTAAAAATCGGAGAAACATTTTTCATCTATATCATTTGGTATTCGATTGGTCGTTTTTACATAGAAGGATTACGTACCGACAGTTTGATGTTAACGGAGACAATTCGAATTGCACAGGTGGTCTCAATTGTATGCATTATCATCGGAGTCATCTTTATTGTATGGCGTCGACTTAAAAAAGATGTGCCTCTCTATCGTGAAGTTGGCGTGCTCAATTGGCCGTTCGACAAGAAAGGAAAGCGTTAAGTTGAAGCGACGACTCAAAGTTTATCCAGCAAGCCGTCATAACGCATTACATGATCTGTATCGTTATATCCCATTTATGAAGCTCTTTAAAAATACGTTCATTATTGAAGTGGCGAGATATGTGCCTCATGTAGGTGTGAAACGATGGATGTACCGCCGTTTATTGAAAATGACGATAGGTGAAAAAACTGCATTTGCTTTTAAAGCGGTGCCTGATTTATTATATCCAGAAAAGATCAAAATGGGTCATAACGTTATCATCGGTTATAATACGACTTTATTAACCCATGAATTTTTAACTGAATCGTTAAGAGTCGGTGAAGTTGAAATCGGCGACCATACGATGATTGGTGCAAATGTGACCGTATTACCTGGTGTGAAAATTGGTAGCCACGTTCAAATTGGTGCAGGGAGTGTCGTTTCTAAAGATATTCCCGATTATACTGTGGCGTATGGTAATCCGATACAACTACACTCAAAACATTAGAAAAGAGAGGTGACAATGGATGACACAAAAACGAAATATTATACAATTCAGCGATGATGTAGCACTTTATGAACGTCTAGCAAAACAAAAAATACAACAACAAGATTATGTGAAAGCACAACGCTATTTAGAAAAAGTGTTAGCGTTGTCACCAGATTGTTTTGAGGCGAAACAACAACTTGCGACATGTTTTATCAAGTTAAATGTGCCGAGACGTGCTGAAGCGATTTATTATGAAGAAATTAGTAAGGGGAGTGAGTTGGAAGCTTCTTACTATGAATTAAGTCAGTTGAATATTGACTTGAATGAGCCAAACAAAGCGTATCTCTTCGGTTTAAGTTATGCTTTTTTAGCAGATGACGAAGAATATCGAGAAGAGTTAGAAGACATGTTTGAAGTTGCTTTTAACGGTGAACACCCACTTGAAAAAGAAAGCCAGTTGTTTGTGGCACAAGTCATTTTTCAATATTTATTCGGTCAAGGCCGTTTGTTAGAAGCGCGTGAATATTTGTTGAGACAGGACGAAGAGATTCAAGACAATCGGATTATTCGTAATTTGCTCGCGATGTGTTATCTTTATTTAAATGAAAACAAAATCGCCCAAGAGATGTTGGAGCGTTTGTTGAAAGAGGATCCTTCCGATGTGCATGCGTTATGCCACTACACTTTGTTGCTCTATAACATGAATCAACAAGCACGCTTCCAAAATTATGTGAAAATATTAAATAAAATTCGACCGATGAATGATGAGGAATCTTTTAAACTTGGAATTGTGCTCAGTTATTTAAAGCAGTATCCAGCCTCTCAACAGTTGTTAGTACCACTTCATCGCAAAGGAAAATTTCAGACATTTCAACTATTTCATGCGCTTTCGTTCAATTATTATTACCTAGGAAATATCGAGCAAAGCCATCACTTTTGGCAAGTGTTAACACAATTTTCGAAAGCGAATCGTGGTTTGCCACCATGGGTCATTGAGGAAAGTGCTCATTATTTTAATCAACACGTAGAGCCTTTATTGCTGAGTGATGATCAACATGAACGTTTGTATGGTCTCTTTTTGTTAAATCAACTCAATGGTAAAGAAGTTTTGATGACGAAAGAAGTTTGGACGATTTTAGAATCAATGGGAGATTATGAAAAATTGTATCTCACTTATCTCATTCAAAATCTTCAACTGAAAAAACTGCACTTTATTCATCAAGGTATGGAGACACTTTATCGTCTTCCAGAAACACAACCTTATGCGTCTCTCTTTTTAAGTTGGATTAGTTATGCAGAAAGTCTTTTAGCCGAGCAAGTCGACCACGAACAAGTGGAAGCGTACGTTGCTGCAGTCGCGTATCTCTTTTTCAATCAAAAAGAAGATGAAGCGATGACGCGACCGCAAATCATTGAACATTTTGATGTGGCAACTGACGCTTTTGAACATGCTCTACAACATCTGTTGAGCATTTAAATTTGAGTCCTTGAATTAAATGTTGTAAAATGCGTATGATAAAATTAAAGGAGGAACAGATCATGTCAGAACAAGTGAGATATGATGTTGCGATTATTGGTGCAGGACCAGCAGGCATGACAGCTGCTGTTTATGCCTCACGTGCGAATTTAAATACAGTAATGATTGAACGCGGTATGCCTGGAGGACAAATGGCGAACACTGAAGAAGTCGAAAACTTCCCAGGTTTCGAAATGATTTCAGGACCTGACCTTTCAAGTAAGATGTTTGATCATGCCAAAAAATTCGGCGCTGAGTACAAATATGGCGATATTAAAGGCATCGAAGATAAAGGCGATTATAAGGTCATTGATTTTGGTTCTAGTACACTTGAAGCGACAACTGTTATTATTGCAACGGGTGCGGAATACAAAAAAGTTGGCGTACCTGGAGAAGAACAGCTCGGAGGTCGCGGTGTCAGCTATTGTGCTGTATGTGATGGTGCTTTCTTTAAAAACAAAAATATCTATGTTATCGGTGGCGGCGATTCAGCAGTAGAAGAAGGAACATTCTTGACTAAATTTGCTAGCAAAGTCACAATCGTACACCGTCGTGACCAATTAAGAGCACAAAAAATCCTACAAGATCGTGCCTTTAAAAATGATAAAATTGATTTTATTTGGAATCACACACTTAAATCTGTTAATGAAAAAGACGGTAAAGTAGGTTCATTAACGCTTGTTTCAACAGTTGATGGAACTGAACAAACAGTTGAAGCAGATGGTTTATTCGTATATGTAGGTATGAAACCTCTAACGCAACCATTTGAAAATTTAGGTATCACAAACGAAGCAGGATATATTGTTGCAAACGATGATATGAGTACTGCGATTAAAGGAATTTTTGTAGCAGGAGACGTTCGTGAAAAAGGATTGCGTCAAATCGTTACAGCAACAAGTGACGGTAGTATCGCCGCTCAAAGTGCACAAGAATATATCGAAAGTTTACATGACTAAATATTAAAACAGATGACATTGAATCAACAGGAGCTGGACGCTGTTTCCAGTTCCTTTTTTATAGCATTTAATGGGGTATCATGTAGCGCTGAAGGTTTCCTAAATGACTTGTTGATTGAATTTGATCACGGATGCATTAACCGTATTCGAAAAATGGAGATAGAATAAGTGATCAATACGGCTGTGACATCACAATTTTTTCAAAAACATAGATATGCATATCATCCCTCTATAACTTTAGACTGATTTCATGTAAACTAATAGAGAATATGATTGGATGGTGGTTAATAAATGCAACATGAAGAAAATAATGAAATCGTAAAAAGTGAACTCCTTGTTGTCACAGGTCTCTCTGGTGCAGGGAAATCATTAGTCATTCAAAGTTTAGAGGACTTAGGCTATTTCTGTGTCGACAACTTACCGCCGATTTTACTTCCAAAATTTGTAGAATTGATGGAGCAAGGTAACCCATCGATGCAAAAAGTTGCGGTAGGGATTGACTTGAGAGGGCGCGAATTTTTCCAATATTTAGTACGTGAAATCGATGCAGTACAAAGTCGTAAAGATGTCATTGTCGATGTATTATTCGTTGATGCGGATACGGAAAAGCTCATTTCACGCTATAAAGAAACACGTCGTAAACATCCTTTACAAGAACATACGGAGTTACCGCTCGTCAAAGCCATCAATGAAGAACGCAAATTACTATCAGAAGTAAGAAGTTTAGCGAATTACACTTTAGATACAACAACGTTATCACCTAAAGCCTTAAGAAAACGCGTTTATGAATATTTTAATAAAGAAAATAAATCAACATTTACAATCAATGTCTCTAGTTTTGGTTTTAAGCACGGTATTCAAATTGATGCAGATCTAGTATTTGATGTCCGCTTTTTACCCAACCCATACTATGTAGCTGAATTGAGACCACTCACAGGTATGGATGAAGATGTTTATAAATATGTTATGAAGTGGAAAGAAACGAATACATTTTATGAAAAACTATTAGATTTATTGTTATTTATGATTCCGGGTTATAAAAAAGAAGGAAAGTCGCAACTCGTTATCGCAATTGGATGTACGGGTGGTCAACACCGATCAGTCGCACTAGCACAACGTTTAGCTGAAGAATTAAAGCAAATTTATGATTATAATGTATATGTTCATCATCGTGATGCGCATATAGAAAGTGGCGAGTAAAATGAAACAACTTAAATTAGTACTGATTGGTGGAGGTACTGGTTTATCCGTTTTAGCAAGAGGATTAAAAACTTTTCCGATAGATATTACAGCAATTGTGACAGTAGCAGATGACGGTGGTAGCACAGGGAAAATAAGAGATGAGATGGATATTCCGGCACCAGGAGATGTACGTAACGTATTGGCTGCTTTAAGTGATGTAGAACCAACGCTTGAGCAACTATTTCAATATCGATTTAAAGAAGATCAGATTAGTGGTCACTCACTGGGGAACCTGTTGATTGCGGCTTTAACGAATATTACCCACGATTTCGGTCATGCAGTGAAAGAACTAAGTAAAATTTTAAATATTAAAGGTCGTGTCATTCCGTCAACTATTTCGAGTGTCTCTTTGAATGCAGAGATGGAAGATGGCGAAATTGTCTCAGGAGAGTCTAATATTCCAAGAAAACAAAAGAAGATTAAGCGTGTGTTTTTAGAACCTGCTGATGTACAACCAATGGACGAAGCGATTGAGGCCTTGCGTGAAGCGGATTTAATTGTGTTAGGTCCGGGATCTTTATACACAAGTGTTATTTCAAACTTATGTGTCAAAGGAATTGCCAATGCGATAGTCGAAAGTGACGCGAAAAAATTATATGTTTCTAACATTATGACACAACCGGGCGAAACAGATCACTACACAGTCATGGATCATATCGATGCCATTCATCAACAACTGGGTGATCATGTGCTTGATTTTGTGATTGCGAATCAACTAGAATTTTCACCTCAAATTATTGAAAAATATGAATCAAAGGGCGCAAAGCCTGTGTATTATGATAAGGATGAATTGAATCAACTCGGTGTGCAACTCGTGACAGGACAGCATCTTGTAGAAGTTTCAGAACATGATTATGTGCGACATCGTACGGAAGTTTTGGCAGAAATGATTTATGAAATTGCCTTACAAGAAATTAGTACTATTCAGTTTGACCCAGATCAATTCAAATCCTAATTGTAGCTAGCCATTTTGAACCATAGTAAATAGAAAGGGAAAGATTCATTATGAGCTTTGCATCTGAAATGAAAAATGAACTGACACGAATTGAAGTTGACCATGCGAATGCTAAGGCAGAACTGAGCGCACTGATTCGAATGAACGGTGCCTTGAGCTTGTCTAATCAACAATTTGTGATTAATATCCAAACGGAAAATGCAACGACGGCGCGACGTATTTATTCGCTTATTAAATTTGTGTTTAAAGTTGAAGTTGAAATATTAGTGCGCAAAAAAATGAAGTTGAAGAAAAACAATATTTATATTTGTCGAATAAAAATGAAGACGAGGGAAATTTTGGATGAACTCGGGATTTTGAAAAACGGCATGTTCAGTCATGATATTGATCCTAAAATGGTGAAAGATGACGAAATGAGACGGAGTTATTTACGTGGTGCATTTCTAGCAGGTGGCTCCGTGAACAATCCAGAAACGTCTTCTTATCATTTAGAAATTTTTTCACTTTATGAAGGCCATTCAACGGGTTTGACGCAATTGATGAATACGTATGAGTTAAATGCAAAAAGTTTAGAACGTAAAAAGGGATGGATTACATATCTCAAAGAAGCTGAACGGATAGCTGAATTTTTAAGTTTGATTGGTGGTTATCAAGCGCTATTAAAGTTTGAAGATGTGAGAATTGTGCGAGATATGCGTAACTCGGTGAATCGTCTCGTTAATTGTGAGACGGCAAATTTGAATAAGACAGTCAGTGCAGCTATGAAGCAAGTTGAAAGTATTCAACTGATTGATCAAGAAATCGGCATTGATAACTTGCCAGACCGGCTAAGAGAAGTAGCGAGATTGCGTATTGAGCACCAAGATGTCTCGTTAAAAGAATTAGGAGAGATGGTGAGCACCGGTACCATTTCCAAATCAGGCATTAACCATCGTTTGAGAAAACTGAATGAAATGGCTGATAAAATTAGACGTGGAGAGCCATTTGAAGTGTAAATATAGCCCTGTTTAAAATAAGCATCTTTAGACCTCTAAAAAGGTTTAAAGATGCTTATTTTAATGCGTAAATTGATGTTTTGTTGAATGAATGAAATTTTATTGACTAGGGGAATTCATTAGAGAGTATGGAGAAAGAAGGAATCTTTGTTTTTGATAAAGATAAAACAAAACGTAGATGTCAAATCATGAATATGTACATGTTATACGTTGAAGCTCAAGTTATCATTGCAACACCTCTATCAACTAAATTTTAAAGATGTGTTTATTGATATGGATTATGTAAGAACAGAGAAGCAAATTTGTATCTATGACACAAGTTGTATAGTGTATAATGAATTAAGAATTGTTGAGTAAGGGGGAATCTTCTATGTTTGATATCAATAAAATTAAAAAATTGCTAAAGAAATGGGTGTTGAAGTTAATCCTTCAGATACAAAGACAAAAAACGGTTTATATTTTAGAAATGAAAGTGGGCAATTGCTGAATATGGTTTAGACAAAATGACTTCTCAACGATCAAACCAATACAACAATTTTTTGATAAAGATTTCTATATTACAAAAAACAGTGAGCTTGTAAAAACGCCATATAACAATAAAGCGAGTCGTTATTTAACACAGGTAATCTCATAAAGAAACAATTATAACAGAGGCAGCATGATGGAGGGAATTAGTTTTATCAACTATGTAGTAGATGCAAAGTATTACAAAAGAAACCCTAATTTTGATGTCTTCATTCATCTTCATTTTTCGACTGTTTTATAATCATTAGTGAATCATAAATTCATGAGTAGTAGAGGATAGGAAAACTTAATGTACTAGCTTCGTGTGAATGTTAATCTTAAGGACTAGATCGTCATAAACGTTATAAACAAATTAAAAGTTACAATGACAACTTAATCGGGAATAAATGAATGAAAGTCCCTAAAAAGTCCGTGAAATCTTACGTTATACGGCGTGCAAGTGACTAGCAAAACAAAAAGAACCCCGTCGTTATGGGATTCTTCATTTTAAAAAGTGTGTGATTTAGCGTTATGAACCCCCTCGAGAGGAATCGAACCTCTATCGTAAGAACCGGAATCTTATGTGTTATCCATTACACTACGAGGGGTTAATTGCGTAAGTCTATTCACCATTGTACCTTTCGGGCATGCAAGGGTCAACTCCTAACACAAATCTGTCTATAAGTGCGTTGTTTTTGACCATTTTTGACTTTTGCGTTAGAATAAATATAAATTAACAAATTTAGGAGGAATCACCAAATGAATTTAATTCCTACAGTTATTGAAACGACAAACCGCGGTGAACGTGCATACGATATTTATTCACGTTTATTGAAAGACCGTATCATCATGTTAGGTTCAGCGATTGATGATAACGTGGCAAACTCAATCGTATCACAATTATTATTCTTACAAGCACAAGACGCGGAGAAAGATATTTATTTATATATTAATTCACCTGGTGGTAGTGTGACAGCTGGTTTTGCGATTTACGATACGATTCAACACATTAAACCAGATGTACAAACAATCTGTATCGGTATGGCAGCATCAATGGGATCATTTTTATTAGCTGCAGGTGCAAAAGGTAAACGTTTCGCATTACCAAACGCAGAAGTGATGATTCACCAACCACTTGGCGGTGCACAAGGTCAAGCGACTGAAATCGAAATCGCAGCGAAACACATTTTAAGAACACGAGAAAGATTAAACAAAATCTTATCAGAACGTACTGGTCAACCGATTGAAAAAATCGAAAAAGATACAGATCGTGATAACTTCTTAACTGCTCAAGAAGCGAAAGAATACGGTTTAATCGATGAAGTGATGGAGCCTGAAAAAGCTTAATAAAGTGATATGATAGTGAGGGGTGAGACAACAGTTTCATCCCTTTTTTGTTACATTGGGAGGGATTGAAAACGTGTATTAAGGGAGGAATGACGATGAATCAACATGTTAGACAAGCGACACCTAATGATTTAGAAGCAATTATGGAATTATATCATCACGCCATATTACATACCATAGTAGTTTATACATACGAACCGACCCAAATTGAAGAAGGACGTCAATGGTTGGCACAAAAGCAACGTGAAAACTATCCGGTATTTGCATATGAAGGAGACGGAACGGTGTTAGGTTTTGCGACTAATGGTCCATTTAAAAATTAGCCCGCTTATCAATATACAATTGAACATTCCATCTATGTCAGTCCTGATGCAAAGAGACAAGGGGTTGCTTCTCAGTTATTAAAAGTAGTGATTGAAGATGCAGCGGCGAATGGTTATCAAACGATTGTGACTGGTATTGATGATAGCAATGAGAGAAGTTTGAAATTGCATGAAAAAATACCTATTAACAATATGGGAACGTTAGAAAAAGTCGGCTACAAATTTGAAAGCTGGCTCAATCTCGCATTCTATCAAAAGCAGTTAAAGTAATATGAGCATTGAGCATCACGCTTTTTAAAAGTGATTGTAGACCACTAAAAAGATGACTCTGAGTATAAAAGTTGTAAAATCAACAACAACTCGAGTCATCCATAGTGGTTTTTACTTTGAATATAAATCTTTTAAGGCTGACGGCAAGGTCGGATAGTCAAATTGAAATCCTAAGTCTGATATTCTTTGTGGCACCATATATTGTGTATCGAGTATGAGCGTCGACATTTTACCAAGCACAAGACGTAGCATCAATGCAGGTACCCAAGTGTAATGTGGTCGATGCATGGTGCTTCCTAAAGCTTTGCCGAATTGATGTTGTGTTTCAGGTGCCGGTGCTGATAAATTATATGGTCCTGATGCTTCGGGAGCCTGAATGAGAAATTGAATGGCACGCACTAAATCTGACAAATGAATCCATGAATACCATTGACGTCCATTACCAACGCGTCCACCTACAAAGAAACGATAAGGCAGTGCCATCATTGGAAGTGCGCCGCCGTTACGAGATAGAATAAGTCCAAAGCGCCCACAGATGACCCGTGTGCCAAGCTGTCCAAACAGTGTCGCTTGTCTTTCCCATTGATACACGATTTCTGACAATAAATCATGGGGTGTCGTCTGATACGTTTCAGTATAAACAGCTGTTTCTGATGGCGGGTAATACCCCATAGCACTTGCATTAAATAGGACATCCGGTGTTTGGTCTCGTTGTTTAAATAAGTCAAACAGCGCGCGTGTTGCTTGAATACGACTTGTCATCATAAGCTGCTGATGCTTAGTTGTCCAACGTTGATTTAATGTTGCGCCTGCCAAATTAATGACAATGTCAATGTGTGGGACTTCTTCCTCCCAACCGTCCTTGTTCCAATTAATATAATGTACATTGTGTTGTTGTGAAGTTCTATCACTTCTTGTTAGGATATAGATCATCGTTTCATTAGAGCGCGTAAGTTGTTCAACTAAAGCACGTCCAACCATACCGGTGCCACCTGTAATTAAATAACGTTTCATAGGCTTCACTCCTTTACCTTCTGTGAGTTCATAGTATTGTCAATAAATGGTCATCAATTCTTCACTAACGACGGCTTGAATCTGTTTATTTTTTCACAAAGTACGTTATAATAGAGATACCTTCGATAATTAATACATCTCTTAATTAAATTCAGTATACCCCTTAAATATATACGACGAAGGTATTTTTGACTCCCTTTAGTAGAGATCTGGATGATGCAGCATTCAGATCTCTTTATTTGTTTTCGGGAGTCACGAAGGTCTTCAGACATTATCCTCAATTTTACCTATTAAAAATGACCCGTGTGCATGATGTTATTTATTTTTACGCTGACGGTCATTCATTTTTTGATTAATCAATTTACCAATCACACGATAAACAATAAAACGAATCAGCATATTTACAATTCTTTTCATCTGAACGCTCCTTTATATTTGTCGTAGTACATACATTCCTTTATTTTTACAAATTAAACTTAATACCGTGTAGGCCTTATCTTGAACTTCAAAATTGACAAGAAACACGTATTTAAAAATGCTTTCTGTATGAATGATTTTAAGAGATATAAACGGGTAAATAATAAGATGGATAGCGAGAAATTAAAAGGTATTTTATTATTTACGACATGGCTATGTCCAAGCTACTTTACAGAAAGAGAGAGGTATCCATGTTACGATGAGATGATCGTGTCATTTACTTTAACTGTAATTACAGTATACTAAAAGCTAACTCATTTTATTAATTGGAATAAAATGCATGTGTTAAGTTTTGAATTCACAATGAAATATGATTGAATAAAATATATTGTTATCAATTTATAAAGAGAGGGAATGCAATGTCAGCACCAAAACCAAATGAGCATGATACCCGCAATGTGAAACCTAATAAGAAAAAGAGACGTTTACTAGGCTTTTTAAGTGTCATCGTTATTCTATTATTGCTCGGGGGATTAGTCTTTGCCATTTTTTCATTTGTCGATCAATCGCACAGAGGGAATGAACGTTTAAAAGAGAAGTCCATTGAAGAACAAAAGGAAAAACGTGAAGCAGAAATCAAAAAAGAAAAAGAACGAAAAGAACGTGAAGAACGAGAAAAAGAACGAAGCATTGAAGCGGCTCAAGCTGAACAAGAGCGGTCCATTGAAGCCGCACGTCAAGCAGAAATAGAAGCCGCACGTCAAGCGCGACTCGAATGGCAACGTCAACAACAGCAGCAACAAAGAGAAAAAGCCGCAGAAGCTCGAAAATCGAAGTCAACAACGGAAGAAGAGAAAGACGACAGCGATAGTGAAGCAACGGAAGAGGAACCTGAAACAAAAGAGGAACGTACAACGGAAGAGGCAACGACAGAAGAACCGAAAACGACACAACCCAAACCTTCAACTGAGCAACGTTCATCTCAAGAAGGACAAACAGGTCAATCACAGTCTAGCGAGCGCTCAACAACTGAAAGAAGTACTGCACCACAACAGAGTTCAGAATCACCTTCAAAAGCGCGCAATGGTGACGAGTCATAAAATACAGTATTAATAAGCAAAATGAATAGGGCAAAAATAGGGCTGTTGAGATATGTAGAAAATCTCTGCAGCCCTTTTTTAATAACGATGCGTATAGTTTTAGAAAATGAGGTTAAGGAGCAATGTTAATAGTATCGATAAAATAATAGAGAAAAGACAGCCAGGAAAACATCCCACTGGGGTACAACCTATTGTGCGCACATATGTCCGCTGAAATGGTCCTGTATCGTTTTGAAATGTATCGTCTTGGCGACGGTTAATCTCATCAGGATGTCGATAGCGTGGGTCGGATGGATCAATGACTTCGGGTTGGTCAGATTGTTTAGACATAGTTTCACCTCTTTCTTTCAATGTAAATTATCTTGTCAATGATTGCAATGGATGGGGTATCGATGTTTATTTTTAGTGAAAAATGTGAATAATAATGTGACAACAGTCATTAAGTTATGCATTGGTGGTCGTTATTTGTCCAACATTTATAAAAATCGGGATGCTTTTTGACTTGCATTTGTTGTGCACAAATAGTATGATGAACTTGTAAACATGATAAGTTTTTATTGTATTTTGGACTAAAAATGTCACGGCATGGCTTGAATATGGCCATCTTGTCACTATTAAGGAGGCCTTTATCATGGAACGTATGATTCATGTTCAACAAAAAATTGTGCCTGACTTGATAGACAAAATGCATCGACGTTTTTCTATTCTAACAACGATTCAAAAATATCAACCGGTTGGGCGGCGGACTTTAAGTGAGTTGCTCAACATAACTGAGCGTGTATTACGTTCAGAAACAGATTTATTGAAGCAGCAAGAATTGATATCTGTAAAATCGACAGGTATGACATTGACTTCTCAAGGTTTAGATGTTGTCTCGCAGCTGAATGAATATTTCGATCAGTATACAGACTATCATCGCCTCGCACAATCCATCAAATCGACATATCAACTCGATGAAGTTCATGTGATTCCTGGTGATAGTGATAAAGATTCAAACGTTAAAGTAGAATTAGGTCGCATCGCTGGACAGCTTCTTGAAAAGCAACTGTATGACCATGCTATTGTGTCAGTAACAGGTGGCTCTACTATGGCATCGGTAAGTGACGCAATGTCTCATTTGCCTTTCCAAGTACTCTTTGTGCCAGCACGTGGCGGTCTCGGTCAAAATGTCATCTTTCAAGCGAACACAATTTGTTCTCGTATGGCTCAAAGGACAGGTGGTAGTTACACAACGTTATATGTGCCTGAACAAGTGAGTGAATTGACCTATCAAAATTTAATGAAAGAACCTTCAGTGATTCAAACGCTGGATAAAATACGTGAATCACAATTTACAATACACGGCATTGGTGATGCGCTGAAAATGGCGAAGAGAAGACAATCGCCACCAGAAGTCATAGAAAAACTTCAACATCATTTTGCTGTGGGTGAAGCGTTTGGTTATTATTTTGATCAACAAGGCCAAATTATTCACAGAGTTAAAACGATTGGTATTCAACTTGAAGAAGCGCAATCAAAAACACATATTTTTGCTGTAGCTGGCGGAGAATCCAAAGGGCTTGCGATTAAAGCTTATCTTAAGATGGCGACACCTAATACGGTGTTGATTACAGATGAAGCTGCGGCGAAAGTGATCACAAGGGAAAAGTTTGTTGAAAATAAAAAGTGAGTGAATTGTTTCATTATTGAATTGATTCACTTTTTAAATATCATTTAAAGGAGGCCATTAACATGGCAGTAAAAGTAGCAATTAACGGATTTGGTAGAATTGGTCGTTTAGCATTTAGAAGAATTCAAGATGTGGAAAATATCGACGTTGTAGCAGTAAACGATTTAACAGACGACGATATGCTTGCACACTTATTAAAATATGACTCAACTCAAGGTCGTTTTACTGAAGAAGTAGAAGTAATTGACGGTGGTTTCCGTGTAAATGGTAAAGAAGTGAAATCATTCTCTGAACCAGAACCTAAAAACTTACCATGGGGCGAGTTAGACATCGACGTCGTATTAGAATGTACTGGTTTCTTCACTGAAAAAGAAAAAGCTGAAGCACACATCGAAGCAGGTGCGAAAAAAGTATTAATTTCTGCACCAGCTAAAGGTGACCTTAAAACAGTTGTATATAACGTTAACCACGAAATTTTAGATGGTACTGAAACAGTTGTTTCTGGTGCTTCATGTACAACTAACTCATTAGCACCTGTTGCAAAAACTTTACAAGACAACTTTGGTATCGTTGAAGGTTTAATGACAACAATTCACGCTTACACTGGTGACCAAAACACATTAGACGCACCTCACAGAAAAGGTGACAAACGACGCGCGCGTGCAGCTGCTGAAAACATTATCCCTAACTCAACTGGTGCTGCAAAAGCAATCGGTTTAGTTATTCCTGAAATCGATGGTAAATTAGACGGTGGTGCACAACGTGTTCCTGTAGCAACTGGTTCATTAACTGAATTAACAGTTGTATTAGAAAAAGAAGTTTCAGTTGAAGAAGTAAACAAAGTGATGAGAGAAGCAACTAACGAATCATTCGGTTACATTGAAGACGAAATCGTATCTTCTGACGTTATCGGTATGACATTCGGTGCTTTATTCGACGCAACTCAAACACGTGTTATGACTGTTGGCGACCGTCAATTAGTTAAAGTTGCATCTTGGTACGACAATGAAATGTCATACACTGCGCAATTAGTTCGTACTTTAGAATATTTAGCAAGCCAATCTAAATAATATAGATTAAAATAGGTTTGTAAGTACTTAATTATGTGCTTCTAACTATTTTGTAGCTGATAGTAGGCGGGGGAGCACAAACGCTTCTCCGCTTATTTTAAAATTGAGAGCGATAACGAGGAGGATGCTTTATGGCAAAAAAGGATGTCACAAATGTTGAATTAAAGGATAAGGTTGTTCTTGTACGTGCGGATTTCAATGTTCCTATGAAAGACGGCGAAATCACGAACGACAACCGTATCGTTCAAGCATTGCCAACTTTAAAGTACATCATTGAGCAAGGTGGGAAAGTGGTAGTATTCTCACACTTAGGTAAAGTGAAAGAAGAAAGTGACAAAGAGAAACTTTCATTGGCACCTGTTGCAAAACGTTTATCAGAGAAATTAGGTCAAGATGTCCAATTTATTCCTGAAACACGTGGCGAAAAATTAGAATCTGCTATCCAATCATTAAATGCAGGCGATGTGTTGATGTTTGAAAACACACGTTTTGAAGATGTTGATGGTAAGAAAGAGTCTAAAAATGACAGTGAATTAGGTCGCTATTGGGCGTCACTTGGCGATATTTTCGTTAATGATGCATTCGGTACAGCACACCGTGAACACGCGTCAAACGTTGGTATTTCAACACATTTAGAAACAGTTGCTGGATTTTTAATGGAAAAAGAAATTAAATTTATCGGCGGCGTTGTTGAAAATCCAAACAAACCTGTTGTTGCCATCCTTGGTGGTGCGAAAGTTTCTGATAAAATCGGTGTCATCGAAAACCTATTAAATATCGCTGACAAAGTGCTTATCGGTGGCGGTATGGCGTACACATTCTTAAAAGCACAAGGCAAAGAAATTGGGCTTTCATTACTTGAAGCGGATAAAATTGACTTCGCGAAAGATTTATTAGAACGTGCAAGTGATCAAATCGTATTACCAGTTGATGCGAAAGTTGCGAAAGAATTCTCAAACGATGCACAAATTACAACAGTTTCTATTGACGACATTCCTGAAGACCAAGAAGCAATGGATATCGGCCTTGAGACAGTCGCACTTTTTAGAGAACAATTAAAAGGTGCACATACAGTGGTATGGAATGGACCAATGGGTGTGTTCGAATTTAGTAATTTTGCACAAGGAACGATTGGTGTTTGTGAGGCGATTGCTGAACTGCAAGATGCGACAACAATTATCGGTGGTGGCGATTCTGCAGCAGCGGCAATGCAACTTGGCTTTGAAGATGACTTCACGCACATTTCTACAGGTGGCGGTGCGTCATTAGAATACTTAGAAGGTAAAGAATTACCAGGCATTAAAGCAATTGCAAATCTATAAGTCTAGATATGAGATTTGATTGAACAATAGAGGGAGTGTTTATAGTGAGAAAACCAATCATCGCAGGTAACTGGAAAATGAACAAAACTGTACAAGAAGCGAAAGATTTTGTACAAGCGTTACCAGCATTACCAGATACAAATGAAGTTGAGGCAGTGATTTGTGCACCTACAATTCAACTTGATGCACTTATTTCATTAACAAAAGAAAATGTTGCGCCAGGTCTTAAAATCGGTGCGCAAAACACTTATTTTGAAGACAGTGGTGCGTTCACAGGGGAAACATCTCCAGTCGCATTAGAAGCATTAGGTGTGAGCTACGTTGTTATCGGTCACTCTGAACGTCGTGACTTATTCCACGAAACAGATGAAGACATTAATAAAAAAGCCCATGCAGTATTTAACCACAACATGACGCCAATCATCTGTGTAGGTGAATCAGATGAAGAACGTGAAAGTGGTAAAGCGAACGAAATCGTTGAAGTACAAGTAGAACAAGCGTTAAAAGGTTTATCAGATGAACAAATTAAACAAGTTGTTATCGCATACGAACCCATTTGGGCTATTGGTACAGGTAAATCTTCAACAGCGAAGGATGCGAACGAAATGTGTGCAGCTGTTCGTCAAAAAATCGCGAAATTAACAAGTGATGAAGTGGCACAAGCAACACGTATTCAATATGGTGGTAGTGTAAAACCAGGCAATATCAAAGAATATATGGCTGAAACCGATATTGATGGCGCATTAGTTGGTGGCGCATCACTTAAAGTAGAAGATTATACTCAATTGTTAGAAGGTGCAAAATAATTATGGCAAAAAAACCTACAGCGCTTATTATTCTTGATGGGTTTGCAAATCGAGAAGAAGTACACGGCAATGCTGTAAAACAAGCGCATAAACCAAACTTTGATCGCTACTATGAGAAGTATCCTACGACTCAAATTGAAGCAAGTGGTTTAGATGTGGGACTTCCTGAAGGACAAATGGGGAATTCAGAAGTGGGCCATATGAACATTGGTGCTGGACGTATTGTGTACCAAAGCTTAACACGTATCAATAAGTCTATTGAAGATGGCGACTTTTTCGATAATGACGTCTTAAACAAAGCAATGGATCATGCATTAAACAATAATAGTGCATTACACATCTTTGGTTTACTTTCTGATGGTGGTGTACACAGTCATTACAAACATTTATTCGCGTTGTTAGAATTAGCGAAACGTAAAAACTTAACAAAAGTTTATGTACACGCATTTCTAGATGGTCGTGACGTTGATCAAAAATCTGCTTTAAAATATATCGACGAAACAGAAGAGAAATTTAAAGCATTAGGTGTGGGCCAATTTGCGTCTGTATCAGGACGTTACTACGCGATGGACCGTGATAAACGTTGGGATCGTGAACAAAAAGCCTACGATGCGATTCGCGGATTCAGTGATGTGACATACGCATCAGCGCGTGAAGGTGTTCAAACAAACTATGACAACAATTTGACTGACGAATTTGTTGAACCGTTTATAGTTGAAAACCAAAACAATGGTGTGAACGATGGCGATGCAGTGATTTTCTACAACTTCAGACCAGACCGCGCAGGCCAAATGTCTGAAATCTTCACAAGCAAAGCATTCGACGGTTTTGAAGTTGAGCGCGTAAATGATTTATTCTATGCGACATTTACAAAATACAATGATCAAGTAGATTCAGCAGTTGTATTTGAAAAAGTAGACTTGAAAAATACAATTGGTGAAGTGGCACAAGACAATGGTTTAGTCCAATTACGTATTGCTGAAACTGAAAAATATCCACACGTGACTTACTTTATGAATGGTGGACAAAATGAAGAGTTCGAAGGTGAACGTCGTATTTTGATTAATTCACCTAAAGTCGCAACGTATGACTTAAAACCTGAAATGAGTGCTTACGAAGTGCGTGATGCATTACTTCAAGAGTTGGATAAAGGCGAGTTAGACTTGATTATCCTTAACTTTGCGAACCCTGACATGGTAGGTCACAGTGGGATGTTAGAGCCAACGATCAAAGCGATTGAGGCGGTAGATGAATGTTTAGGTGACGTCGTTGATAAAATCTTAGACATGGACGGTCAAGCCATTATTACAGCGGACCATGGTAACTCAGATGAAGTATTAACAGATGACGATCAACCGATGACAACACATACAACAAACCCAGTGCCTGTCATTATAACAAAAGAAGGCATCACATTACGTGAAACGGGTCGTCTCGGTGATTTAGCACCAACATTACTTGATTTATTAAACATCAAACAACCTGAAGATATGACGGGTGAATCATTAATTCAACATTAAATCATTTGAGAAACACAGATGAATCGCTATAATAGCATTAAGTAGTCAAATACAAAATGGAATAAAGTATGTTCAAATTTTATTGAATGTATATTTATAAATTGATTGAAAAAGGAGATTTATCATTATGCCAATTATTACTGATGTATACGCTCGCGAAGTATTAGACTCACGCGGTAACCCTACAGTTGAGGTAGAAGTATTAACAGAAAGTGGTGCGTTCGGTCGCGCATTAGTGCCATCAGGTGCATCAACTGGTGAACACGAAGCCGTAGAATTACGTGACGGCGATGCGGATCGTTACTTAGGTAAAGGTGTAGAAAAAGCAGTTGAAAACGTAAACGAAATAATTGCACCAGAATTAATCGAAGGCGAGTTCTCAGTATTAGAACAAGTTTCAATCGATAAAATGATGATTCAATTAGATGGTACTGCAAACAAAGGTAAATTAGGTGCCAATGCGATTTTAGGTGTTTCTATTGCAGTTGCGCGTGCAGCAGCAGACTTCTTAGGTCAACCTTTATACAAATATTTAGGTGGATTCAATGCAACAGTATTACCAACACCAATGATGAACATTGTTAACGGTGGTTCTCACTCAGACGCACCAATCGCATTCCAAGAGTTCATGATTTTGCCAGTGGGTGCTGAGTCGTTCAAAGAAGCTTTACGTTGGGGCGCTGAAGTATTCCACGCATTAGCTAAAATCTTGAAAAAACGCGGTTTAGTGACTGCAGTAGGTGATGAAGGTGGATTCGCGCCTAAATTCGAAGGGACTGAAGATGGCGTAGAAACAATTCTTGAAGCAATCAAAGCAGCTGGTTTAGAGCCAGGTAAAGACGTATTCTTAGGTTTTGACTGTGCATCATCTGAGTTTTATGAAAACGGTATATATGACTACACTAAATTTGAAGGTGAAAATGCAGCGAAACTGACTGCTGAAGAACAAGTAGACTACTTAGAACAACTTGTTAACAAATACCCAATCATTACTATTGAAGATGGTATGGACGAAAACGACTGGGAAGGTTGGAAGTTATTAACTGAACGTATCGGTGACCGTGTTCAATTAGTAGGTGACGACTTATTCGTAACAAACACTGAAATCTTATCTAAAGGTATCGAGCAAGGTATCGGTAACTCAATCTTAATCAAAGTCAACCAAATCGGTACTTTAACTGAAACATTTGAAGCAATCGAAATGGCACAAAAAGCAGGTTACACTGCAGTTGTATCACACCGTTCAGGTGAAACAGAAGATACAACAATTGCTGACATCGCTGTTGCAACAAATGCTGGACAAATCAAAACAGGTTCATTATCACGTACAGACCGTATTGCGAAATACAACCAATTGTTACGTATTGAAGATGACCTTTACGAAACAGCTAAATATGAAGGTTTACAATCATTCTACAACTTAAGCAAATAATTAGATAACACAAGTAAGAGAGGTTAGGACATCACGTTCTAACCTCTTTTTTAATTGTTTAATATTTAATTTTCTGAATTTACAGTATATAATTAAAATAGAGGCTTCAGAATTATATATAGCAACAAAACCTATGATCAAATATAAAATAAGAGGTCTATTATATCGAGTAGTAACTGTTAAAACAGAATATAAATTAAATGTAGAGTACTTGTGAGGTTAGTATTATGATTTCAATGTTAAAACAAAGGGATTTCTTGAGCTTATTTAGCGGAAGTTTTATTTCAAACTTAGGAGATGCTATGGCTAATCTGTTTTTAGTTTGGCTCATATATGCTATGACAAATCAACCTGTATATATTGCTATAGCGTTACTTTGTTTAGAGATACCTTCAATTATATTGGCTCCATTAATTGGGTATATGATTGATAAAAATATCAAGTTAATAACCTATGTGTCCTTTTTATCAAGAGCAATTGTGTTTTTTATCATACCGATATCATTATATTATGGCAATATATATACGGTATTCTTTTTATTATGTGTTTCCGGCGCATTTTCATCAGCTAATGATATATTATCTAATATTTTATTACCTAAAGTCGTTAAGAAAAATGAGTTAATATCAGCTAATAGCATACTTTATATTCAATTTGACATCGCGCTTATTTTAGGGCCAATGATTTCCGGCGTTTTTTTGAGTTTTCATTACAATAGTATCGGATTTATTATTAATGCAATGACATTTTTAATTTCTCTATTGCTATTTTTAAAACTCATCAATAAGTTGGATATTGAAAAATCTAGAGACATAAAAGAAAAAGATGTTTCAAACCATTACAGCTTGAAAAACATTTTTAAAGGGAGTCATGTTTTATCATTGTTAATCAATAACTCATTTTGGAATTTATTGATATGGGGTGTATATCCTGTTGTAATACCTATATTGATTAAGAACGAAATAAGTGATAATCCAATCATATTTTCCTTATTTTCATCTCTTTTATCTTTAGGTATAGTGATAGGGAGTATACTCGTTTCTAAATTGAAAGTTAAAAGTAGTCGGAAATTTATAGATTTTTCCATTATCGCCCATGGAGTCGTATTTTTTATTATAGGTGTATCCCATAATGTACTTTTCTTTCTTTTGTTAGCATTATTATTTGGCATTATTTCCGTTCCAGCAATGATATTTTCCAAGACTTATATTCAAGAAAATATACCTGAGCAAAATCAAGGGAGGATATTTTCTTTGTACTATTCGTTCAGTACAGCTGGTTACCCTATAGGTTTAGCATTATCTGGATTAATAGTGAATATGATAGGTGTAAGGTATAGCATTCTTACTTCATCAGCAATACTCATCATCGTTGTTGCTTTTTCGGTGATTATGAGAAGTTTTAACGTAAATATTAAACAATCAATCTAAATCAGCTGTATTTTCTTTGTTTTACAATGTCATAAAATATGTTTTGACATTATTAGTTCTGATTTCAATAGTCATGAGCATTATGCAATTAGAGAGTATCAGTGCGATATTTTCAATGATAGACTGAATCGCATTACTCTGGATATTTATTATCACTTTTAAGCGTGGTTTTGTGGCGCATGCCGAATAAGCACTGGTTTTGTCGCTAATTCGTTTATTACATTGAAACAAGTGTATTCAACATAGGTTTTCTTTCATTGTTTCAAACTGTTATAATAGGCTTATATGATATAGAAGGAGCAAAGAAATGCCACAATTACAAGACACGGAGTTACGTGCCCAACATACAGGAAAGTTACTGGCTTATCTGTCGTTTTTATTCGCTGTTTGTTTAGTGATCCATCAAGTCGTGATCGTGGATGGTCAAGTCGTGACGTATATGCTTGAACATTCGGGTAATAAAGCGACTGAAAATAGTATTAATGCGATTAACAACAGTCTGCGTTACATCGGTATTCTTTACATACTCGCGAATGCAGCTGGCGTGGTCGCATTAAAAAATCAACATCCTTATTTATGGTGGTTTATGTTAGCGGTCTTCGTTTCGCAAATTTTCAACGCGTTACTGAATCCACCGATACTTTACACAGCGATTTTTCATGTGAAAGGTTTCTTCGGTTTAATCCCATATGCGGTAGTGATGATTGGATCACTTGTACTTGCAGTGATGATGGTTAAGGTAAGTGTCAAGCGCAAGTCCACGTTTAATCGATAAAGCTTGTTGTGAATCGTTTAAATATATGATAAAATAGCTTTCGTATATGATGAATGGAGGACAGTCTGATGCATAGTTTTTTCGTAGTATTACTCATTATTGACTGTATCGCGCTCATCACTGTTGTTTTATTACAAGAAGGTAAAAGCAATGGCTTATCAGGTGCCATTAGTGGTGGTGCTGAACAATTATTTGGTAAACAAAAACAACGTGGTGTAGATTTATTTTTGCATAGATTGACAATTGTACTTTCGATTATTTTCTTTGTATTAATGTTAGGTATCAGTTACTTCAATATGTAGAGTCCGGCCGTTGAAAAGTCGGACTTTTTTGTTTGTGTACACCGTGTCAAACCGATAAAATAGAGTGTATGAGTTATTGAAAGGACGAGAGTTTACCGATGAAGATTCAATTACCGAAACCTTTCTTTTTTGAGGAAGGGAAACGTGCAGTGTTATTATTACACGGTTTTACTGGCAACAGTTCAGATGTCAGACAATTAGGGCGCTTTTTACAGAAAAAAGGGTACACGTCTTATGCGCCTCATTATGAAGGGCATGCGGCACCACCTGAAGAAATTTTACAATCGAGTCCCCACGTTTGGTATAAAGATGTGCTCGATGGTTATGAATTTTTAGTGGAACAAGGTTATGACGAAATCGCCGTCGCTGGTTTATCATTAGGTGGCGTTTTTGCATTAAAACTAAGCTTAAATCGCACTGTAAAGGGTATTGTAACGATGTGCTCACCGATGTACATTAAAACTGAAGGGACAATGTATGAAGGTGTGTTAGACTATGCCCGCCAATTTAAAAAATATGAAGGTAAAGATGACGAGACGATTGAGCGCGAAATGGCAGCGTTTCATCCGACTGACACATTGAGAGAGTTACAAGGGACGATTCAAGAAGTGCGTGACAGTGTGGATGAAGTGATTGATCCTATTTTAGTGATACAAGCCGAACAAGATGAGATGATTAACCCAGATTCTGCCAACGTCATTTATGATGAAGTGATGTCGGACGAAAAACGAATTTCTTGGTACAAAGAATCAGGTCACGTCATCACTATTGATAAAGAAAAAGAAGCAGTATTTGAAGATGTTTATCAATTTTTAGAGTCGTTAGATTGGTCTGAATAAAGAGGCGATAACATATATATTTTAACTATTTTATAAAAAGAAAGGAGGAGCAAAATGAATTTAAAAGAAGAGATTATAGCAATTATCAAAAGTGCAGACTATGAACCCATGTCTGTATCTGACTTCCAAGATGCATTAGGACTAAGTAGTGCGGATTCATTTCGTGCCCTTATTAAGATTTTGGTAGAGTTAGAACAAACAGGAATGGTGACGCGTACGAAACAAGACCGTTATCAAAAACAACAACAGAAGACAAATTCAGGTTTAGTGAGAGGGACGTTAAGCCAAAATAAAAAGGGGTTTGCCTTTTTACGTCCGGATGACAACGAAATGGAAGACATCTTTATTCCACCGACAAAAATCAACCGTGCGATGGATGGCGACGTCGTATTAGTAGAAGTGAAGAAGTCGCGTGGTGATTTCCGTAAAGGCAAGTTCGAAGGTGAAGTGAAGGCAATCGAATCCCACTCAATTAAACAAGTTGTCGGTACATTTTCTGAAGCGCGTCACTTCGGTTTCGTTGTGCCTGATGATAAACGTATTATGCAAGATATCTTCGTGCCAAAAGGTCAAGAACTCGGTGCGGTAGAAGGTCATAAAGTGTTAGTGCAGATCACGCAATACTCTGATGGTACGAACAGTCCAGAGGGTCAAATTTCAGCGATTTTAGGCCATAAAAATGATCCTGGTGTTGATATTTTATCGATCATTTACCAACATGGCATAGAAATTGAGTTTCCTGATGATGTATTGAAAGAAGCAGAAGATGTACCTGAAACGATTCAACCAGATGAACTTAAAGGGCGTCGTGACTTAAGAGATGAACTGACGATAACGATCGATGGCGCAGATGCGAAAGACTTAGATGATGCCATTGCTGTGAAAAAGCTAGGCAATGGCAACACGGAATTGACGGTCAGCATTGCGGACGTGAGCTATTATGTCACAGAAGGTTCGGCGTTAGACCGTGAAGCGTATGACCGCGCAACAAGTGTCTATTTAGTCGATCGTGTGATTCCGATGATTCCACACCGATTGAGTAACGGTATTTGTTCGTTAAATCCTGAGGTGGACCGTTTAGCGATGAGTTGTCGAATGGAAATTGATGCACAAGGCCAAGTGGTCAAACACGAGATTTTTGAAAGTGTGATTCATTCTAATGCACGTATGACTTATGACGCTGTGAATCGGATCATGACAGACAAAGATGCAGCGACAAGAGCACAATATCCAGAAATCGTGCCGATGTTAGATTTAGCCCAAACGTTATCGCAACAATTGATTGCTATGCGTAAAAAGCGTGGCGAGATCGACTTTGATATTAAAGAAGCGAAAGTCATCGTGAATGAGGAAGGTATTCCGAAAGAAGTCGTCACGCGTGAACGTGGTGAAGGTGAACGTTTAATCGAATCATTTATGTTGATTGCGAACGAAACAGTGGCAGAGCATTTCAATAAAATGGAAGTGCCATTCATTTACCGCATTCACGAACAGCCGAAGTCAGAACGTCTCCGTCAGTTCTTTGATTTTATTACGAACTTTGGCATTATGGTGAAAGGAACAGGCGAAGATATTCATCCGAGCACACTTCAAAACATTAATGAAGAAATTGCTGGACGCCCGGAAGACATGGTCATTTCAACGATGATGTTACGTTCAATGCAACAAGCACGTTATGATGCCGATAACTTAGGACATTTCGGCTTAGCAGCAGATTATTATACGCATTTTACGTCACCAATTCGTCGTTATCCAGACTTGATTGTTCATCGTTTAGTGCGTAAATATTTGATCGAAAAGTCAATGGATGGCCGTGCAATGCATGAATGGGAAGACAAGCTGCCACAAATTGCTGAGCATACATCAAATCGTGAACGTCGTGCCATTGATGCAGAACGTGATACAGATGAACTGAAAAAAGCAGAGTTCATGATTCAACATATTGGCGATGAATTTGAAGGTGTCATTAGTTCTGTCGCGAATTTTGGTATGTTTGTAGAATTGCCAAACACGATTGAAGGTATGGTCAACATGCAAAATATGTCTGATGACTATTACCATTTTGATGAGCGTCAAATGGCATTGATTGGTGAACGAAAAGCAAAAGTTTACCGCATTGGTGATGTCGTGAAAGTTAAAGTCATTCACGTCGATGTGGATGAACGTCAAATCGATTTCCAAATTGTAGGGATGCCGATTGATGTGGGCTCGAAACGTGAAAGAGAGCCACGCGGTAAAACAATTCAAGCGAAGACAAAAGGCAATCAATTTGAGAAAAATGATAAAAAGAAAAAGCGTAAATCACGTAAAGGTAAGAATGCCAGACAACGTGAAAAATCAGGTAATACACAACATAAGCCGTTTTATAAAGGTAAAAAAGTGAAGAAAAAGGCACGTAAAAAGAAAAAAATAATTTGAGGTGAAACCAATGCCAAAAAAATCAGGAAAAGGCACATTAGCAGAAAATCGTAAAGCGCGCCATGACTATAACATCGAGGACACGATTGAAGCGGGCATTGCGTTACAAGGGACTGAAATTAAATCGATTCGTCGTGGGAGTGCCAATTTAAAAGATAGTTATGCACAAGTGAAACATGGCGAAATCTTCTTGCATAATATGCATATTGCGCCTTATGAAGAGGGCAACCGATTTAATCATGATCCGCTACGTGTACGTAAACTGTTACTACACAAACGTGAGATTTTGAAGTTAGGCGAGCGTACACGTGAGATTGGTTATTCAATCATTCCGCTCAAACTCTATCTAAAACATGGAAATTGCAAAGTATTATTAGGTGTTGCACGTGGTAAGAAAAAATATGATAAGCGTCAATCATTAAAAGAAAAAGCGGTTCAACGTGATATGGACCGTGCGATGAAACAAAAATATTAAGAATTTGCGAAGTATGTCAATTTTTGATATGATATAATGTGCTTTCATATAACGGAAGCACATTGAATACTATGGGGACGTTTATGGATTCGACAGGGGTCCCCCGAGCTCATGAAGCGTGTCGGAGGGTTGTCTTCGTTACCAACACATCAGTTTATAATAACTGGCAAAACTAACAATAACTTCGCAGCAGCTGCCTAAGCGCACTCTGCATCACCTAACAGCATCGCCTATGTGCTGTTAACGTGATTCAACTTGAGTAGGATACGCTCGTCACTGCCGTTTGAAGTCTGGCGAGAAGAGATGAATCAAACTAGCATCATGTTGGCTGTCTATCGCCTTGCGTGATGTGAAATTGAACGATAGACTACACACGTAGAAACATTTGTATCAGGACCTCTGGACGCGGGTTCAAATCCCGCCGTCTCCACTACATATAAAGTGATTGCTAATATTTAGATTTTAAAAACACCTTACAAACATTGATGTATTAACGTTTGTAAGGTGTTTTTCATTATTTTTGATATTTTGGTGATTTAATGGTCAAAATATATACGTTGACCAAAGAAACTGACCATCAATAATTTTTCATGATTGTGCTTACTTTGGCTCTTCTTCAATCACTACATATAAAGCTAGCACCTTGTAATAACAGGGTTTTTGAAAAGCAAGTGTCGATAAAGTGTCAAGAGTGTATGACGCTAACACATCGACCTTGCTTTTTTGTGTGGAAAGAAAGTGGTAATTTGTTGTGAAAGCTATCATTTTATGAAAATGACCAATGTTATAAAATGAATGTTCATCCCAAAAATCGAGGGAAGCATGATGAAATAGAGGATGACTGGGTAAAGGTTTTCGTATTGTTATTAATTTTTGTTTTTAACAAGTTGATATTTTTATATATTTAAATTATTATAAGTTGTATAGGTATACTTGAGAATGTAGAATAGGGGAGAACACTATGAACAAGAAACGATTTGTTATAAGTATATTTTGTAGCGTTACATTCATACTCATGATGGCAAGTGGGTCTGTTGCTTTAGCAGAGCGTTCACCAGACCCCACACCAGATCAATTGCACAAATCAAGCGAATTTGCAGGAGTAATGGGGAACATGAGATATTTGTATGAAGATGATTTTATATCAGACCAAAATGTTAAATCTATCGATAGTTTTTTAGCACATGATTTAATCTTCAATATAAAAAATCCTAAGTCGCAAAGTAATCAACTAGTTAAGACCGAATTCTTGAGTAAAGAGTTAGCTGGAAAATATAGAAATCAACATGTAGATATTTTTGGCACAAATTATTATGCGAGATGTTATTACTCTGCACAAGAAAAAGATAATAATGAAACTAAGAACAAAACTTGTATGTATGGAGGTTTGACTGACTATAAAGGCAATCATTTTGATAATAATGAATCACAATCGGTTGTGATACAAGTTTATGAAGACAATCGGCATACTTTATCTTTTGACATACAAACCGACAAGAAACTTGTAACGGCGCAAGAACTTGATGTGAAAGCTAGAAATTTTTTGGTTAAGAAATTAAAATTATATGACGATCGAAGTTCACCATACGAAACAGGGTATATCAAGTTTATTGAATATAACGGCGATTCCTTTTGGTATGATATGATGCCCCCACCTGGCAATTCTTTTGATCAATCTAAGTATTTAATGATATATGCTGATAATAAGACTGTTGACTCTAAAAGTGTAAAAATTGAAGTTCATTTAACAAAGAAATAAAGGCCATTGTTGATGGTTGAGTTTTGAAAGCAGGCATTTCGGTGCTTGCTTTTTGATTGAACAAGGAATGGAGAAGGACTTGTTTTTTTAATGACGAGAGGAATTTTTTTATTAAATTGTTAGTTTATGTTCAGCGTCTTTTTCAAGGTCTATATTTGCCAAGACTATAATGTTTTCTTTAGGAATCATATCGAAATCCACTTTATCTCATATTTTTAGAAGTACATACTAAAAAATCATACTCATTAAATAGTGGAATTTATAACTATTATTTTGTTTGAGCAAAATATAGTGTAAAATATCGTTGAAATAAATGAAATCGATAAGTATGAAAGGCGCATTTCATGATTAATGCTATCAATCATATCACATATTCTGTTTCGGATTTAAGAAATTCTATTAAGTTCTATAAAGATATCTTAAAAGCGCCATTATTAGTTGAAGGGGAGCACACAGCCTATTTTACCTAGCAGGTGTTTGGTTAGCGCTAAATGAGGAAAAGAATATACCTAGAAAAGAGATAAGTCAATCATCGTACACACATATTGCTTTTTCGATAAGTGAAAGTGACTTTGACAGTTGGTACTACTGGCTAAAGAATAATCAAGTGAATATACTAAAGGGTAGAGAAAGAAATATTAAAGACAAGCAATCGATTTATTTTACAGATCCTGACGGTCATAAAATAGAACTACATACCGGTACTTTACAAGAGCGTTTAGATTATTATCAACAAGAAAAGCAACATATGAAATTTTTTAAGCATTAACTACGAATCACATTTAATAAGGAAGTGAAGGTACTGTTAATACGCAATTATTTGAAGGAGGCATTGAATGATTGAATACGAATGGAAACATTTGAAAAGTGAAAATCGGGAAAGTGGACGTTTTTTTGAGGTTTTACATCCAGATTTTAAAGAGTTTGACATGTCGGGAAAAGTGTATGATAAGAACGATTTTGAAGGTATTGAATTACATGTGGCTGAATATGAAATAAGTGATTTTCTAGTTTATCATTTAGCAGAAGATTGTAGATTATGTACATATACTTTAGTAGATCAAACGCAGCACATTAAGACAAATAGAGCATCAATATGGAAAATTTATGAAGGTGATTGGAAGTTATTGTTTCATCAAGGAACAGAGAAACGAGCGCCTTCTTAACATGGAAAAAGCAGCTAAGACTTTGAGAAAAGTTAGATGCGCTTTTATTTATTTTTAGCTGAAAATATAGTATTGAATTGGACTTATTTCAACTTTGAATTTGCTGGTTTAAGTTGTTTTTTTAATATGTAGACAACTATGAAATAGCCTTACTGTGTCAAAATGGCTTTTATCCTATCTTTATCTGACCAGTTTAATATTGAGAGATGTTCATGTTCTGCTGTTTGGCGAGCTTTAGCTGGAATTGGATACTCAACGTCATTTGCGACGATGAACATTTGAGGGTTAGTCCGTTTCTATGAAGTCTATGATGTTTAACATCTCTAAACATGAATGCATCATTCGTAACTTTATTGAAATCGAGACGATTCGCAAAATTAATTAGTTTTTCAGGCTGAGATTTTGTTCCTGGCAAAATGAAATCAACGAAATATTTGATTCCTGATTCTCCTGAAACTGAAACTTTTGCTGAACCTAGAATCTCTTCGCTGTATAAAAAATCAAATACCTCTTCATAAAAGAGACGCGACACATTTGACTTTGTCGTGAATGTTAAATCACATATTATTATAATCCCTTGTATCAAGTTGTGTTTTGATTGAGCGAAACTATCATTTTTGACAAGAGCGACAATTTCTTCTCCAACTAAAACGAGGTTAAATTGGTTTAACACATTTGGGATGAGTCTACTTCTGGCTTTTGTATGTACATCAATGCCTGCGAGCTCGATTTCATTCATCGTTAAACTGTCGTCAGATAATCGAATGTCGTTATTAGGCAATACCTCAAGATATATTCTAATATAATCATTTAAATGGTTGATAAACGGTGTCGATATTTCTGTTGAATCTTCTAATTCTTTGTATTTGTAATTTTGTTTCAACCATTTAAAATATTCATTCATTTTTTGTTCAATCATTTCCATATATAATTCACTCCTTTCTGCTTTAAAGTGATTTTGGCTTGATGATGATATTGTCATTTTTTCTTTTAGTATAATCCATAAAAAAATCTAGAGCATCTATCATCTCGTTCATCAGTTCAATATTTTGTATTTCGTGTATATGAATCAAATGGTGCTGAATTTGCTCTCCAACACTGAGTAAGTTTATAATATTTTTTTGAAGACCTTTATATTACGCATTAATTGTTCGTATATTTCTTTTTCCATAGTCATTCTCCTTTATTAATGTTTCGTTGTGATTTGCTTATGCGGGGCGTATTGGCTTGAAAAATAGTAGCTGCAACTTGTCGTATGATTTGGAAAAATGAGTTTAAAATGTAGTCAATAAAAGGCTTGAGATAAATGTAGGTTGATTGAATGGGGGCTTAAGGCGACTGGAATATTTACAACAATAATATATTGCGCTTCTTATATTTGCAAGTCACAATATGAGGGATTGAAGTGCGCTTGAAATGATTTAAGTCACTCAAAATTAAAGGCGTATTATGACCTAAATAACGACATCTATTGCTTGAAAGATGTAGGGTTTATGTAAAGTCATCACAAGTTTATGATTTCACAATAGCGTTGTACGATAAAAATATATAATCATTTTTAAAATAGATATATTTCATGGTACACTCTATACAATACAATTGCTCAAATGTGTCAATATAGGGACATATCATTAAACAGCGAAGTATTACATCAACACTTCAATTCTCCTAATTTGATGATACCTTTAGTGATTAACGCTTCAGTTAATGAATAGGGAAAGGTGGAGAATGATAGAGGAGTAGAACAAATGTGAACAAAAGAAAAATATCTCGACTCACTTATTTCATCATAAGTGTCACTATTATTGTCATATTCGCAAGTGGTTTTTATTTATATCATCAGTTTAAACTTTTGAATGAAGAGGACCAATTCACGTTAGAGGATAGGGCGCAACATCAAAAGCAACATACGCCTGAGAAAACAGAGGAAATTCAACCCCTTAAGACGGTCGCTGATCAACAAAATCCTGTATACAAAACGATTGATCAATATTTACAAAGTGTACAATTCAACGGAACGATAGCCGTGTTTGAAGATGGCAAGTTAAAAATGGATAAGGGATACGGCTATCAAGATTTTGAAAGCCAAAAGAGAAATAGTCCGAATACGATTTATTTGATTGGATCTGCCCAAAAGTTTTTAACGGGAATGATTGTTAAAAAGTTGGAAATTGAAAATAAAATCCATGTTGAAGATTCTGTAACTAAGTACATCCCTGATTTTCAATTACCGCAAGATATTACGATTCAAGATTTATTGCGACATCAAAGTGGTTTGTACAAATACCAAGGTTCAGATGATATTTCTGATTTAGATGGTGCAATTAAAGCCATTGAAGCGCGAGGCATTGACTCTAATTTTTATCATAAGCATTTATACAATGATGCCAATTATCTGGTGCTTGCGAAGGTCATCGAAAATGTAACAGGGCAATCCTATGTTCAAAATTATTATCGTTATATTGGGAATCCTTTTAAACTGATGCACTCTGCTTTCTTTAATGATCCACGTTATGAAGCGGATATGGCAAAAGGTTATCGATTCGACAAAAAGACACAAAGTTTAGTTTACCAAAAGCCTCACTATTTAGATCAATATTATGGTGCAGGAAATTTATATATGTCAGCGCATGATATGGGCGTTTTAGTCAGAAAGTTACAAACGAATCGCGTACTGCCTGAAAAAGTCACTTTCCCATATTTACATGAATTGTTGACGCAACGTTACCCCGAAAAATATCGTTATGGATTTTATGTATACAATAATTTTAATCGCATTAATGGTATTTTCTTTGGTCAAATTTTTACGACCTACTTTAATGATAAGTACATTATTGTGTTAGCGACGAATAACGAACAACCAAAACCGAACAACAATGAAGAATGTATCAAACATATTTATTTTAATATTTTAAATCAAGGGGCGATTATCAATCAGCCTGGTGTCACAGTGCCAGTACCGAAATCGCCATAAATCAACTCAATAAAAACGCAATGAATCTCATTATATAAGGTTCGTTGCGTTTCTTATTATATTTTCATGATAGCACTTTGAAGCAAATAAGGTTGTTCATATTTCAGGGTAAGGTGCTGGATAAATTGGATACACGTGTCATATGTCGCTGCTTGCATGTCAAGTTGCTTGAGTAAAGTGATATACCTTTCTTTTTCTGATGGTGTAGCGATTTTTTTGAAATAGCCCCACAAATGTTGAAATGTATTCATAAATGCGGAATGTTCAATAGGGTTTGTTAAAATTTCTTGAATAGTTACTTCAATCGTTTTAAAAGAGGTACCTTGTTTAATCAATGTTTGAATCGTTTGATAGTCTTTATAGTTGCGCATCATCACGTTATATTTTTGATAACGCCAAATATGATGAATTCTCGTCGTTTCTTTCATTTTGCACCTCTTATGTATTATATATGAGCCAATGATCCTCGATGTAATGACCATTAATCTTACGTGCATTTTCTTCTAAAGCTAGAAATTCGAATCCAAAGTTATCATAAAAAATTTTTGCGGCAATGTTGTTCGATGCTACAGAGATGAAGATGTTTTCAATGCCATTCTCTTTGGCGTGGGGAATGAGGACTTCTAATAATTGTTGGGCAATCCCTTCATTTCGATATTGAGGTACAACATATAAATGCTCAATCACTGCTTTATGGCGTTTCGTAAGCTGTAAATTGTAGTTGAGCTGAATGAAACCTACTAATGTGTTACCATCAAATGCACCTAGTAGAACTGCGCGTGCTTGATTATCCGGGTGAAATAAAGCATCGATGTCTTCAAGTGTCAGTTCAATTTCATAATGATTGGGATTTGTTTCGATGAGTTGCACGTCGTTGATGAGTTGCTTAAATTGACTCAAATCGTTGCGTGTCAATATTTTTATCATTGTGCCACCTCCAGTTTACTTCAATCCGATATCTCACTATTAATCATAAACAAATAAAATTGTAAATTCAACGTTATTTAAGAATCTTCTGAATTTAAAAAATACATTTATAAAAAGAATGCCGTTTATCATTATTAAAATATAGCTTTAAATCTATATCCATATCGTGTCGTGTTTAAAAATAGTGTTAATAAGCAGGGCAAGTTAAAAATATGACATAAATGAGTAAATAGAATTCGATATAACATCAACAACAATGACGTATGTGAATGACTTGATGCACCATTTATCGTAATGAAAAGAGCAATCCCACTATGAAAGTAGCATTGCTCTTGGTGATTGCTGGCTGAGTCTCGATTTGTGAGACGACAATGCCTCGGGAATTGAGATTCTACCTAGCAATCCTTTATTGATATATTAAGAAAACGATTTAATCTTCAACTGTCACATTCATATTAAATTCAATATTGCCATTTGTTGCTTTTGAATATGGACAGAATGCATGTGCTTCCTCTAAGCATTTCTCTGCATCTTCTTGTGACATATTTTTAACTCTTGCTTGAATGTTTACACCTAACATTGGACTTTCAGAATTAGGATCGTCCATTAATTTCACTGTTAAATCAACAACTGGTTCAGCTTTACGGAAACCATTACGTTTTAAAATTAAATCAAAAGCTCCATTAAAGCACGACGCATAACCAGTCGCAAATAATTGCTCAGGATTTGTTTCGTCCTCTTTTGCGTTATCTGGTGGTGCTAATCTAAATTCTAATTTATTGTCATCTGTTTGGACGTGACCTTTACGTCCGCCAGTGTTTGTTGCAGTTGTTTGATAAATAATACCCATTATGAATGCCTCCTTGTTTGTAATACTTCATGCTATTATTTACCCGATGAAATAGTTTTTAATCATCACACCTTTTCAAGACAAATAGAATAGGATATAGTTATTTTATTCAGAATTAACTGACATTTGCAGTGGGAGGAATGAACAATGACAAAAATTTTAGTATTTGATGTAAGGGAAGACGAGTTACCAGCGTTAGAACAATGGAAAGCAGCTCATCAAGATGAAGTTGAGGTGACATTGATTGAAGCGCAACTAGATGAGTCATATTTAACACAATTGGCGGATGTAGATGGTATTTCCATTTCACAAACGACGCCATTTGACAGTCGATTTTATAAAGAGATTGCAGAAAATGGGATTTTTCATATCGCTCAACGTTCGGCAGGATACGATCAGTTTGATTTAGAGGCGGCAAATCTTGAAAATGTTAAAATTAGTAATGTACCAAGTTATTCGCCACAATCGATTGCTGAATTCGCTGTGACACGTACGTTAGAGTTAGTGAGACATACGGCACAAATTGACCGCAACATGGCTCAAAATGATTTTACGTGGAATTTAAATCTACAAGGTCGTACGGTGGAATCATTAAAAATTGGTGTGTTAGGCACCGGACGTATTGGAAGTCGTGCAGCCAAAATATTTAAAGGGTTTGGTTCAGAAGTTTTAGCCTATGATATTGCACCGGATGAAGCGCTAAAGGATATCGTTACATATGTAGACAGTCTCGAAACACTTATTTCACAAGTAGACGTATTGACGCTTCATATTCCTGGTTCTAAAGGAAATCATTATTTAATTAATGAAGCGGTTTTAAAACAAGCGAAACCGGGATTATTACTCATTAATGCCGCACGTGGTAGTGTAGTGGACACGAAAGCGTTAATCCGCAGTTTAGAAGCGGGTCATGTCGCAGGGGTTGCCATTGATACGTATGAAAATGAAGGGGCTTACTTCAGACATGACTGGGGTGGCCGTGAATTAGAGGATGAGACTTTAAAGGCACTATTGAATCATGAAAAAGTATTGCTCTCACCGCATGTCGCATTTTATACTGATGAGGCTGTGAAAAACTTAGTCGATATTCCATTAGATGATGTTTTATCATTTATTCGTACTCGACAAGCAGAAAATATTGTTAATCCATAAAGAGAAAAAGGTGAAACAGAGTTGAAAACACAAATTGTTGCGAGCTTAATGCCTTTAAACCCTACGTTGACGACTGAAGAATTGCACCATATCGAAAGTTACGCGAATGACTTCGATATTCTTGAGTTGCGCATCGACGGGATATCCAATTGTGAAATAGCAATCATTAAAGAGATGATTCAACAAATTGTCGCACTTCCGGTTACATTTGAATTGCTTGTGACGTATCGAACGTCTCAACAAGGAGGCAAGGGCACATTATCAACGGATGCGTATTTGCAGTTATTGCGTCAGTTAGCCACATTAGACAAGATCGATTTCATTGATATTGAATGGGAGCCCAATCAAGATGACCGTGGTCAAGTGGTTGAAGCCATTCATCAAGGAGGGAAAGTGTCGATTGCTTCTTATCATAATTTTGAAAAGACACCTACGATAGAGGTGCTTAAGAAGACGTATTATCATATGTCGAAACTGGGTGCCAACCATTTAAAAATTGCGGTGATGCCTAAGACACAACAAGATGTATTAACATTGTTACAAGCATTGAGTGAGGCAAATGAAGCATTACAACAATGGGTGACTGGGATTTCGATGGGGCAACTCGGACTTATTTCTAGAACGGCACAAAACACGTTCGGTGGCGCGTTGTCTTATGGTGCATTGTCTGACAGTATCGCACCAGGTCAACTTCATGTACAAACGTTAGCACAAGTATTGCCGCTATACAGTATATTTGAAAGTTAAAATACTGTCGTTTATAATTGATAATGATTATCAATAATAGAGGGGTAGATAGTAATGGAACTTCAAGAAGCGATTAAATCAAGAAGAAGTATAAAGAAGTTCAAAAGAGATATGCATATAGATGAGTCAGCTTTAAAAGAGGCGATCTATGAAGCGGCAGACGCACCCAATCATGGTATGCGAGAACCTTGGCGTGTTGTGTATGTACCAAAACATAAGCTTGGCGAAATGAGTCGTGAAGTGTCACGTTATGCCTTTCCAAGAGATCAAGAAAAACAACAAAGTCATTACGATGCAGTAACGAACTTAGGTAGCTTTCTTGCGATTGTGATGAAATGTGATGCAAGACAACGTGAAGAAAATGAAAACTATCTTGCAGTCGGTGCTTTTGCGCAAAACCTGCTCTTATTACTGTATGAAAAAGGTATCGGGACATGTTGGAAAACGCCGGAATATATTTTTAAACCTAAAGTACGTGCGGCGTTTGGTGTGGGTCCAGACGAAAAGTTAATCGGATTTTTATACTTAACAGATTTAGAAGAAGAAGACAATTTTCGTAAAGTACCGCGTAAAAATAAAGCGATGATTACAGAGTTTTAAAAGGGACTGTATCGCTTTACATTGTTGAGGCTGCATCTTCAATCGATGTGAAGGACTTGGATATTAAAAAATAAAGGAAGAGGCTAGGACACAATGAAGTATTCCTGGCCTCTTCCTATGAAAATTGAAAACTAGCCTAAACTTTCAGCCAAATAGCTTTCGACTTGTTCAGGTGACTTAGCATTGGCAGAATGTAAGTGATGTAGCTTTTTGCCATTTTGGAAAATTAAAAGGCTCGGAATTCCCATCACTTCATATTGCGTTGCTGCTTCTTCTAATTCGTCGCGATTTACTGCATACCATTCATATTGGTTATATTTTTCAACGATAGGGTCAATCCACATATCCATCGCTCTACAGTCAGGGCACCAACCTGCTTCGAATTTAATAATGACAGGTTCATTACTTTGAATCACTTGATTGAATGCATCCATAGTTGTAATACTTTGCATGTTAGACCTCTCCTTTTAACTGATAAGTAACGATATTATAACGAATTTTATAAGAGAAGTCACCCGTACAAATCGAGGAGCAGTCTTTGCGATGTATGGAAAGTGCTCGAAAAAGTGGTCGGAAGTTAACTTGAAAAAGTAATTGCAGTGATGGGAATCAATTTGTTGCTATTTATTTGTTATAGCGCAAAAGTTGTTTATGTTGAAACTTGCATGCTAAAAATACAAGCATTTTAAATAATAATTTGTTATATTTGAATTAATTTGAACGAGGAGGTTTAATGATGATCAAATTTTATCAATATCTAAACTGCACAACGTGTAAAAAAGCAGCCAAGTTTTTATCAGATAATGGCGTGAGCTTTGAACCTATTGATATTACACAACATACACCGACAAAAGAAGAATTTCGTCAAATCATTGAGAAATCAGATTTAGATATTAAAAAATTTTTCAACACGCACGGTGCAAAATATAAGGAACTGAATTTAAAAGATCGATTAGGTGATATGAGTGATGAAGAAAAATTAGAATTACTCGCATCTGATGGCATGTTAGTGAAAAGACCACTTGCGGTTTCGGGTGATACGGTAACTGTTGGTTTTAAAGAAGCTGACTATCGTGACATTTGGGTGTCATAAAATAGTTGATTGAACCGTTGCAATGTGTCATGATTAACTTGTAACCGTAATCATTAAATAGGAGGGGATTCAAGTGGCAGTGCCAAGTGGATTAAAATATTCAAAAGAACATGAATGGGTAAAAGTTGAAGGAAATACTGCAATCATTGGTATTACTGACTTTGCGCAAAGCGAACTTGGTGATATCGTTTTCGTTGAGCTTCCAGAAGTGGATGATGAAGTATCAGAAGGCGAAACTTTTGGTAGTGTAGAATCTGTTAAAACAGTATCTGAATTATATTCTCCAGTTTCTGGTAAAGTCGTTGCAGTGAATGAAAACTTAGAGGATTCACCAGAAGCAGTTAACGAATCACCATATGAGGAAGCTTGGATGGTTAAAGTTGAATTAAAAGATGAAAGTGAACTAGACGCATTATTAGATGCAGCTGGTTACGAAAAAATGATTGGCGAATAATATCAAAATGAGAACTCCTAGGTAATTTTATTATCAAGGAGTTTTTTATACTCAAATATTTTTTAGAAGGTGAAGACCATGACGATGATCCATAAGGTTATTGTTGTTGAAGGGAAATCTGATAAAAAACGTGTTCAAGAGGTGTTGTTGGAACCTGTCGAAATCGTTTGTACACATGGGACGATGGGAATCGAAAAGTTAGACAATATGATTGAATATCTGTATGATAAACAAGTCTACATTTTAGTAGATGCAGATGCAGAAGGTCGTCGCATTCGCAAATGGTTTACGACATATTTGAGTGAAAGTACAGACATCTATATTGATACGAAATATAGTGAAGTTGCCCGTTGTCCACGCGATTACCTCTCAAACGTATTGCAGCATTTTGATTTTAAAGTGAAGCAAGACTTTTATGTAAAAGGGAAGTATTCATATGAAGAGTGTTTCAAAGCAATCGAACAATATATCTGAGCATTTTAATCAAAGTGTTCATCTGATTTTTGGGTATACACCGATGTGTGGCACATGCAAAATATCAGAACGCATGCTTGATATCGCAAATGAAATGACACAGCTTCCGATTGTGAAGTTGGATTTGAATTATCACCCTGAATGGAGTCAAGAAAAAGAAATTCAATCGGTCCCTATTTTAATGATTATGCGCTATAATCAAGAAGCAGAGCGACTCTATGCATTTCATTCTGTGCCTTACTTGTTAGAAAAATTAAAAAAAGTCATTGACGACAGTGAATGACGATGATAATATAATAATCAATCGAATAGTCAGAAAACTCTTATCCAGAGTGGCGGAGGGATGTGCCCTATGAAGCCCGGCAACCGTCTAAGTTATAGAAATGGTGCCAATTCACATAAAGTATTTTTACTTTTGAAGATGAGAGAAAAGCAATCTACATTCATGCTTTCTCTTTTATCTTTAAAAAGGGGAAGCATTTTTTATTTTCAAATTTTTTAAAGTAGCAACACGGGGAGGAACAGTATGATCACACTTAAAAATATAGTGAAAAAGTACGAAAGCAAAACGAAATCTGTTACTGCTGTAGATGGCGTCAATCTCGAAATTGGAAAAGGTAAGATTTACGGCATTATTGGATTTTCGGGTGCAGGTAAAAGTACTTTAGTCCGTTTATTTAATCATTTAGAAAAACCGACATCAGGGGAAGTGGTTATTGGTGGTGACAATATCGGGCAATTAAGTCCAGCTGAGTTACGTCAAAAGCGTCAAAAAGTGAGTATGATTTTCCAACATTTCAATTTATTGTGGTCAAGAACTGTACTAGACAACATTATTTTTCCACTTGAAATTGCTGGCGTGCCGAAAAATGAAGCGAACGCACGTGCACAAGAATTAGTCACACGCGTTGGGCTACAAGGGAGAGAACATGCGTATCCATCAGAATTATCAGGAGGACAAAAGCAACGTGTTGGTATCGCGCGTGCATTGGCTAATGATCCAGAAGTCTTGTTATGTGATGAGGCCACAAGTGCATTGGACCCACAAACAACCGACGAAATTTTAGATTTGTTGTTACAACTCAAAAACGAGAAAAACTTAACGATTATTATGATTACACATGAAATGCACGTCATTCGTCGTATTTGTGATGAAGTTGCAGTCATGGAAAATGGTCGTGTGATTGAAGAAGGCAAAGTATCACACATTTTCGAGCACCCACAACATCAAGTGACACGCCGATTCGTTCAAGATGATTTGAAACCGAGTGATGATAGTGAAGATTTAGCGCAAACTTTTAAATTAGGCAAAGATGAAGTATTGGCTAAACTCATTTTTTCTGGTGAGAATACGACGCATCCAGTTGTGTCACACTTAACACAGACACATGGGATTTCAGTGAATATTTTAGAGGGCAATATTAAGCATTCTAAAACGGGTACATTAGGTTATTTATTAGTGCACATTGAACAGTTTTCGAGCATTAACTTTGACCAAATTCAGGCAGAGTTAAAAGCACAAAACGTTGAGATAGAGGTGGTCAGTCATGGGTAAAAGTTTTAGCGAAATCTTGCAAGAAATGATTACAATGCCAAATATACGTTGGCCTGATGTATGGGAAGCGACGTACGAAACATTGTATATGACCATTATCTCGACAGCATTTTCGTTCGTGTTAGGGCTTATCCTAGGCGTGATTTTGTTTTTAACATCGAAAAGCGAATCCAAAATCGGTCGTGTATTTTATAGCATTGTATCGTTTGTTGTGAACTTATTCAGAGCGATTCCATTTATCATTTTAATCTTACTCTTAATTCCGTTCACAAGTTTAGTACTCGGTACAATTAGTGGTCCGACAGGTGCGTTACCTGCATTAATTATCGGTGCTTCACCATTCTACGGACGTTTAGTTGAGATTGCTTTGAAAGAAATTGACAAAGGTGTCATCGAAGCGGCACGTTCAATGGGGGCAACAACTTGGAATATTATACTTAAAGTGTTAATTCCAGAATCATTGCCAGCGCTCATTTCAGGGATTACTGTGACAGCAATTGCGTTAGTAGGATCTACAGCAGTGGCAGGTGTTATCGGTGCAGGTGGTTTAGGGAACTTGGCATACTTAACAGGTTTCACGCGTAACCAAAATGACGTCATTTTAGTTTCAACGATTTTAATATTAATTTTGGTATTTATTATTCAATTCTTAGGTGATTGGATAACGAATAAAATAGATAAACGCTAATAATAGTGAAGAGGAGATTGTATTAATGAAAAGATTTTTATCGATTATTGTTGTTCTTGTTGTTGCAGTTGCTTTAGCCGCTTGTGGAAATGGTTCTGATAGTAAAAAAGAAGACAAAAAGATTGTTGTTGGGGCATCCCCTGCGCCACACGCTGAAATCTTAGAACAAGCAAAACCATTATTGAAAGATAAAGGTTACGATTTAGAAATTAAAACAATTAATGATTACACAACACCAAACAAATTATTAGATGCTGGGGAATTAGATGCTAACTTTTTCCAACATACACCTTATTTAGACACTGAGAAAAAAGACAAAGGTTATAAAATTGAATCTGCTGGTAATGTTCATTTAGAACCTATGGCTGTTTATTCAAAAAAATATAAAAGCTTAAAAGATTTACCAAAAGGGGCAGAAATTTTCGTTTCTAACAACCCATCTGAACAGGGACGTTTCTTAAAATTCTTCGTTGATGAAGGTTTAATTAAGATTAAAAAGGGTGTAAAAATCCAAGACGCAACATTTGATGATATTACTGAAAATAAGAAAGACCTTAAATTTAACAGTAAACAATCTGCAGAATTTTTACCAAAAACGTTCCAAAATGATGAAGGTGATGCCGTGATCATCAACTCTAACTTTGCTATCGAACAAAAATTAAACCCTCAAAAAGATTCAATTGCTGTTGAAAAAGGTGAAGACAACCCTTATGCAAACTTAATCGCTGTTAAAGAGGGCCATAAAGACGATGAAAAAATCAAAGTTTTAATGGAAGTTTTACATTCTAAAGACATTAAAGACTTCATTAAGAAAAAATATGATGGTGCTGTATTACCTGCAGAATAAGGTGAATCGTACTAGCATATGATGTGAAATAAAAATACAATGCGGTGTGATTAGGTGGAAGTCAGTTAAAAGACTTTACTATCACACCACATTCATTATAACAATGATGAACATAGGTATGAGGGGAGCGTATGATACATATGAAAAAATTATCAGTATTGTTCACTGCAATTGCTGCACTAGTGCTTGTTTTGGCAGCGTGTGGTAAAGGAAGCAATGAAAGTAATAGTAAAAAAATCGTTGTTGCAGCAACACCTACACCACATGGACAAGTTGTGAAAAAGGCTGCTGAGATTATGAAGAAAAAAGGGTATGACGTTGAAGTTCGTGAAGTCAATGACTATAAAATTCCGAACAAATTGTTAGACAAAGGTGATGTCGATGCGAACATGTTCCAACACGTCCCTTATTTAAAAGCAGAACAAAAGTCACACGGTTATCAAATTGAAGAAGTAGGTAAAGTCTTAACAACACCAATGGCTGTATATAGTAAAAAACATAAAAGTTTAAAAGACTTACCAGATGGCGCTAAAATTTATATTTCAAATAATCCAGCTGAAGAAGGACGTTTCTTATCATTTTTCGTTAAAGCGGGATTAATTAAGATTAAAGATGGTGTGAAAATTGAAGATGCGAAGTTAGATGACATTGTGGAAAATAAAAAGCATCTTGAGTTCGATAACCAACAAGGGGCAGAATTCTTACCAAAAACGTACAACAATAATGAAGGTGATGCGGTCATTATGAACTCTAACTATGCGATTGATAATGGTTTGAAGCCATTGAAAGATTCGATTGCGGTTGAAGATGAGTCATCCCCATTTGCGAATATTTTAGCTGTTCAAAAAGGACATAAAAATGATGAAAAGTATCAAGAGTTATTGAAGGTGTTACAGTCGGATGAAGTGCGCGATTATATTAATAAAGAGTTTGATGGTGCTGTTATTCCTGCGAAGTAATGTTCTGATTCACATTTCATATACAATGAGTTTGAGAAATGTACCTACTGCTTAAAACGGGCGGTACTTCCGAGAATAGCTGAAGTCTCAATACCATTTTTCAATATGTCGTCATTATTTTTATAGAAGGCAAATTGGGCTTTCGGGAGTAGTACAGAAATCTTATGTGACACAAAGATTTCGTCGTACTGCCTCCGCAAGGCTGACTAGACTTCTCAAAAGTGAAAGCGTTGAGAAGTCAGACAGCTACTGCGTTAAATAGTAGCCACTGTTAAATTAAAAGGGGTTAAGCTCAATCCATATTGTAACAATCGGGGCCTCGCCTGTTTGATCACTTTGAATTTAAAGTCTGTGAATTGATGAGGATAAAGTGTGAAATTTTAGTTTTAATTCATATGTTTTAGACGAATGAAACTCATAAACAATACACATGTGAAAATGATAGAAGCGCAAATAAAGTATATTGATGTTGAATTATCATAGTATTTAGTATATTTGTAGACAGTCTCAATAAAGACAGCATAATGTATAGTTAAGCTAGAAATAGTTATTGACAAGATTATATCAATAAGAGGAAAATTATGTTGTTTATACGGTTAGAAGTGGCTAGGTGATTAAAATGAGTTTGCAAGACAAAAGTAAAAAAACAGGGAATTGGCTCATAAATTAGCAAATGAAGGCGATGATAATGATGTAGTAGCAAATAGATATTATTTTTCATGCTTTCAAAAATTATTACACTTAGCTCAAACTGAATTTCAAAATTCTAAAAAGGATAATGATAAATCTTCACATACATCTCTTATTTTTTGTGTTGAAGAAGAAATCAATAAAGCTATGAGAGATGAGAAAAAAGAATGTAATTAGTTAGGGCAAAAAATATTAAATCTGTTTATTTGAAACTTAAGCAATCAAGAGTTAAAGCTGATTATCAAAGTGAAAAAGTCACAGTGGATGAAATTAAGTTAATTCAGAAATATGTAAAAGTCTTTGATGATTGCTATCAAATAATAAAAAATGAACTATTCTGTATTTCTTCCTAATAATAATGTCAAAAAGCACACACAATCGAAATGGTCATGTGTGCTTTCAGTTTATTTTGTTTCAGCTTCGGCTGTAAATTGACCTAAGATGTAACTTATAGCAAAACCGATAATGAGTGTTACGATAGAGACGACCCATGTTAGTCCTGATGTCGGCAGTCCTGGGAACACTGAGAAGAGTGAACCGATCACTAGCCCTAATATTGCAGCATAAGTTAAATACGTATAATGTTCGAGTAAAAACGTAATGATTTTACTTGCGATGACAAAACCGATGACGACACCGACACCGACTAATAAAATGACAGGAAGCCCTTCAAAGTTAAAACGAACAGCTTCTGAAATAGAAAATGTCACTGTACTGTAAACGCCGAATAATAATAAAACGAATGAACCTGAAATGCCGGGCAATAACATCGCACTTGATGCACAAATCCCTGCAATTAAATATTTTATCAACATCGGTCCTGATAAATCGATGTGTGAAGGCACAGCATGACTACTGTCGCCTTTGAAAAATGCCATTGTCGCTAAAATAATGACGCAGACAAGCATGACGAGCCAATGCTGAATGTGATATGTCTGTCTATATCTTGAGATGCGTAATAAAAATGGAATAATCCCTAATATCAGTCCAAAGAAAAAGAACATAGTCGGGACGGGATGTTCGGCTAATAAATAATTAATGACACTACTTAAAATACCGATTGCTAAGCCCATGCCAATCACTATCGGTAATAAAAATAAAATACTCTTTTTAAAATTTTTTGAGAAAACACCACTTACTGATTGAATGAAATCATCATATATTCCGAGTAATAACGCAATTGTACCGCCACTTACGCCTGGAATTAAATCACTGACACCCATTGCGAAACCACGTGGAATATTAGAAAGTTTAAATTTCGACATAATTGTAATCCTTTCTTTTTTATCCATACATCATAACATATTATACCCATTTTCTATTAGTGATAATATCATCTCGATTTGAATGAGAACAGAGTGCTTTTAATTATCAATAACGTTTCTAAAAAAGTTTGTGAGAATGATTCTTCTACAAACTGAATATATAACGCTAAACGGTTTATCAATCCCTTTATTTCCGTTATAATAAGCAACTAGATAGATTTGAAAACCTTTTGACGTTACATTAAAATTATTATAAACTAAACTATGGAATCTAACATTATTTTGGAGGGAATATTAATGCCATCAACATTAGAAATTAAAGACTTACATGTGTCTATTGACGATAAAGAGATCTTAAAAGGTGTTAACTTGACAATCAACACAGGGGAAATTCATGCCATCATGGGGCCAAACGGTACAGGTAAATCAACATTATCTTCAGCAATTATGGGCCACCCGTCTTATGAAGTGACACAAGGTGAAGTGTTATTAGATGGAGTAAATGTTTTAGAATTAGAAGTTGATGAACGTGCCAAAGCGGGTCTTTTCTTAGCTATGCAATATCCATCAGAAATTACGGGTGTGACAAATGCGGACTTTATGCGTTCAGCAATCAATGCGCAACGTGAAGAAGGTAACGAAATTAACTTAATGCAATTCATTAAAAAGTTAGACAAACAAATGGATTTCTTAGATATGGATAAAGACATGGCGCAACGTTACTTAAATGAAGGTTTCTCTGGCGGGGAGAAAAAACGTAACGAAATTTTACAATTAATGATGTTACAACCTAAATTCGCTATTTTAGATGAAATTGACTCTGGTCTTGATATCGACGCATTAAAAGTTGTATCAAAAGGAATCAATGAAATGCGCGGAGAAGAATTTGGTTCATTAATTATCACGCACTACCAACGTTTATTAAACTATATCACACCAGATCACGTGCACGTTATGTATAACGGTATCGTAGTGAAATCAGGCGGTGCTGAATTAGCAAAACGCCTTGAAGAAGAAGGTTATGAATGGGTTAAAGAAGAATACGAATCATTAATGGCAAACCAATAATCATCACAGGAGGAAATAATTATGACGACTGAAACATTAAATATTTCTGAAGCTCAACTTGTTGATTATTCACAAGCCCATAACGAACCTTCGTGGATGACTGAATTAAGAAAAAAATCACTTAAACAAGTCGAATCTTTAGAAATGCCTAAACCAGATAAAACAAAATTGACAAAATGGGATTTTGATTCATTTAAACAGCATGAAACACAAGGTGCTGTGTACAATGATTTAAAAGAATTACCAAAAGAAATCGATCGTATTATTAACGTAGAAAACACTGAAAACTTGGTAATTCAACATAATAACACGCTTGCATATACAAAAGTAAATGAAAAAGCGCTACAAGACGGTGTGATTATTGAGCATATAAGTGAAGCGTTAATTCATCATAGTGATTTAGTTCAAAAGTATTTTATGAAAGATGCTGTTACGGTAGATGAACACCGCTTAACTGCTTTACACACTGCATTAATGAACGGTGGTATTTTCGTCTACGTACCTAAAAATGTAGTCGTTGAACATCCCATTCAATACGTTGTGCTTCATGACGATGACAATGCAAGTTTCTTCAACCACGTTTTATTAGTGACTGAAGAAAGCGCTGAAGTAACATACGTAGAAAACTATTTATCAACTGCAAGTGGAGAAGGAAATCAATTAAATATTGTTTCTGAAGTCATCGCAGGCGCGAACTCTAACATTTCATATGGTTCTGTTGACTTTTTAGATCAAGGATTTACAGGTCATATCATTCGTCGTGGTGTGACTGCAGCAGATGCCTCTATTCGTTGGTCATTAGGTTTAATGAATGAAGGCGACCAAATTATTGATAACACAACAAACCTAATTGGTGATCGTTCATCTTCTGAGCTTAAATCAGTTGTGGTTGGACGTGGCGATCAAACGATTAACTTAACATCTCGTATTGTGCAATATGGTAAAGAAACAGATGGCTATATCTTGAAGCATGGTGTAATGAAAGAAAATGCTTCTTCTATCTTTAATGGTATTGGTCATATTAAGCACGGTGGTTCAGGTTCATCAGCAAACCAAGAATCACGTGTGTTAATGCTTTCTGAAAATGCACGTGGTGATGCGAACCCAATTCTATTAATTGATGAAGACGATGTAGAAGCAGGACACGCAGCATCAGTAGGTCGTGTAGATCCAGAACAACTTTACTACCTTATGAGTCGTGGTATTTCACAATCAGAAGCAGAACGTCTTGTCATTCACGGATTCTTAGATCCAGTTGTACGTGAATTACCAATTGAAGATGTTCAACGTCAATTACGTGAAGTGATTGAGCTGAAAGTAGGCAAATAATACAATTCAAGAAAGGTCTGTGATTGTAGTGGCCGATACAAAACTAAATGTAGAAGCAATTATCAAAGACTTTCCCATTTTAGAACAACAAGTAAATGGGAAACGTCTTGCATATTTGGATTCAACAGCAACAAGTCAAAAACCGAAGCAAGTGATTGACGCATTGACAGATTACTACGAGCGATACAATTCCAACGTGCATCGTGGTGTGCATACACTTGGTTCACTTGCAACAGATGGTTACGAAGGGGCGCGTGAAACGGTCCGTCGTTTTATCCATGCGAAATATTTTGAAGAAATTATTTTTACTCGTGGTACAACAGCAGCGATTAATATGATTGCACATAGCTATGGAGATGCCAATATAGGAGAAGGTGACGAAATTGTTGTCACACAAATGGAGCATCACGCGAATCTTGTCCCTTGGCAACAACTCGCGAAACGTAAAGGTGCGACATTAAAATTTATCCCGATGACAGCAGATGGTACGATTACATTAGAAGCTGTGCGTGAGACAATTTCAGAACGTACTAAAATTTTAGCGATCGCGCACGTTTCTAACGTATTAGGAACAATTAATGATATTAAAGCTATTGCAGAAATTGCGCATGAACATGGTGCGATTATTTCAGTTGATGGTGCACAATCTGTTCCACATATGAAAGTAGATGTTCAAGATTTGAATGTTGATTTTTATAGTTTTAGTGGCCATAAAATGCTTGGACCAACAGGAATTGGTGTGCTTTATGGAAAGCGAGAACACTTAAATCAAATGGAGCCAACTGAATTTGGTGGCGATATGATTGATTTTGTGGACTTGTATGACAGTACTTGGGCAGACTTACCGACTAAGTTTGAAGCAGGCACACCTTTAATTGCTCAAGCGATTGGCTTACAAGCAGCTATTGAATATATTGAGTCCATTGGTTTTGATGCGATTCACGAACATGAACAAGCTTTAACAACGTATGCCTATGAACAAATGTCACAAATTGAAGGTATCGACATTTACGGACCATCTAAAGACAAACGTGCAGGTATCATTACGTTCAATCTTAAAGATGTGCATCCACATGACGTTGCGACTGCTTTGGATACTGAAGGTGTCGCAGTCCGTGCAGGTCACCATTGTGCACAACCATTAATGAAATGGTTAAACGTTTCTTCAACAGCACGTGCAAGTTTTTATATCTATAATACAAAAGAAGATATCGATCAACTTGTCGAAGGATTGAAACAAACGAAGGAGTTTTTCTCATATGAACTTTAATAATCTAGACCAATTATATCGTTCGGTGATTATGGATCATTATAAAAATCCTCGCAACAAAGGTGTCATTGAAGACGGAACGATGACTGTTGATATGAACAATCCCACTTGTGGTGACCGTATCCGTTTAACATTTGATATTGAAGATGGTGTCATTCGTGATGCGAAATTTGAAGGTGAAGGTTGTTCGATTTCGATGTCTAGTGCGTCGATGATGACTGAAGCGATTAAAGGGCATAGTTTAAAAGAAGCCATGCAAATGAGTCAAGAATTTACGAAAATGATGCTCGGTGAAGATTATGAAATCACTGAGGAAATGGGAGATATTGAAGCATTACAAGGTGTTTCTCAATTCCCAGCCCGCATTAAATGTGCCACACTTGCATGGAAAGCACTTGAAAAGGGTACTGTAGAAAAAGAAGGTAAAAGTGAAGAATAGTCGCTCGTGAGAACTTTTTACACGGCGATAACGATAGAGTTGAAATGAGTTGTCATAAGGCACTCATGAATGAATTAGAAATAGGAGTGATAATTGATGGCTAAAAAAGCACCTGATGTAGGCGATTATAAATATGGCTTCCATGATGAAGACGTATCGATTTTTAGATCAGAACGTGGCTTAACAGAAAATATTGTACGTGAAATTTCAAGAATGAAAAACGAACCTGAATGGATGTTGGACTTCCGTTTAAAATCTTTAAAACAGTTTTATAAAATGCCAATGCCACAATGGGGTGGCGACTTATCTGAATTAGACTTTGACGACATTACGTATTATGTTAAACCGTCAGAGCGTTCAGAGCGTTCTTGGGATGAAGTACCTGAAGAAATTAAACGTACTTTCGATAAATTAGGTATTCCAGAAGCTGAGCAAAAATATTTAGCAGGTGTATCTGCACAATATGAATCAGAAGTGGTTTATCATAACATGGAAAAAGAACTTGAAGAAAAAGGAATTATCTTCAAAGACACAGATACAGCATTAAAAGAAAACGAAGAACTTTTCAAAGAATATTTTGCATCTGTCATTCCAGCAGCTGACAACAAGTTCGCAGCATTGAACTCAGCAGTATGGTCAGGTGGTTCATTCATCTACGTACCGAAAAACGTGAAATTGGACACACCTTTACAAGCGTATTTCCGCATTAACTCAGAAAACATGGGTCAATTCGAACGTACATTAATCATTGCTGACGAAGGGGCATCTGTAAACTATGTTGAAGGTTGTACAGCACCAGTGTACACAACTAACTCATTACACTCAGCAGTTGTTGAAATCATTGTACACAAAGATGCGCACGTACGTTACACAACGATTCAAAACTGGGCAAACAACGTGTATAACCTTGTGACAAAACGTACATTCGTTCATGAAAATGGCAACATGGAATGGGTAGATGGGAACTTAGGTTCTAAACTCACAATGAAATATCCAGCGTGTGTCTTATTAGGTGAAGGTGCAAAAGGTAGCACATTATCCATCGCATTTGCCGGTAAAGGTCAAGTTCAAGATGCAGGTGCTAAAATGATTCATAAAGCACCAAACACATCTTCAACGATCGTTTCAAAATCGATTTCTAAAGATGGCGGTAAAGTGGTTTATCGTGGTATCGTTCATTTTGGTCGTAAAGCAAAAGGCGCAAGATCAAACATTGAATGTGATACATTAATTCTTGATAATGAATCTACATCTGATACTATTCCATACAATGAAATATTCAACGACAATATTTCATTAGAGCATGAAGCAAAAGTGTCTAAAGTATCTGAAGAACAATTATTCTATCTCATGTCACGTGGTATTTCTGAAGAAGAAGCGACAGAAATGATCGTTATGGGATTCATCGAGCCATTCACAAAAGAATTACCAATGGAATATGCCGTTGAAATGAACCGTCTCATCAAGTTCGAGATGGAAGGTAGTATCGGCTAAGCTGAATAAGCATGGTTGAGCGGATTTAGTGAATAGCTAAGACAGTTTGATACCTCTTTATTTTGATTATATTCAAAATAAAGGGGTATTTTCGTTATTACTCATATAAGAATGGAATACTTTGATTTTTAATTGCAGAATTTAAAACTATATGTTTTCTTGTATACCTTTAGTATTTAGGTGTGTGATTGTTAATAAAATTGTATATCAATCAAAATGTAAGTGATGCTATAATTAAAAGTAGCACATAGAGACGCACACTACTCATATTTATTATTAGAGTCCAATTCAACTTAAAATACTCGGATGTATTAAATTGCTTCCTGTTCACGATTTTAAAGAATAAGTAGATAATGCGTATTTCAATAAAACTAAAATTAATTGAAAATTCAAAAAAATAATAAAAACTAGTGCTAAAGATATTATTTTGAAAATCAGGGGGGGTACTAAATGAAAAAAGTTTTTATGATTGTACATGAGTTGGATGTTAATAAAGGCGGCATGACGACTGCCATGTTGACAAGGAGTAAAGTTTTTTATGACAACAAAATTGCGGGTAACATTGTTACATTTGATTACAAATTGGACTATCCAGAAATTATTCAGGCATTAAAAGAATCCAAAAAGATGGATAGGAGAACTGAAATGTTGAATCCTTTTGACTTCTATAAAGCTAAAGCAGAGCGATCAAAAATTAAAAGGAATCCAACGTTATATAAGGCTATAGACCAGTTATTAAAAGGAACAGTTGAGATAAAAGAAAGTCAATCTGTCTCTAGATATTTCAATCAAAAAACTGGTGCATACGTAGCCTATAAAAAATCTTTTGAGAATACAAGCTTTTTAGATATATTTGAAAACAATAAAAGGATTAAAAGAATTTATTATCGTGAAGAGAAGATTCAAAAAATTGATGTGTTTAATCATGAAAATAAATTAACAGCTGAGCAATTTTTTGATAGTAAGTGCTACCTCTATTTATATAGACAAATCAATGCCAAAAATGGTAGTGTCGGACAAACATATTTGATTAATGAGAAAAAACAATTTAAAAATAATGTAGGATTTTGTACATATTTTTTAGATGAACTAATTAAAGATGATAAGAAGAATATCATGATATGTGATGGCCCAGGTAGTTTTCCAAAAATGCTAGCGACTCAACATAAAATTGCAAAAAAGTTTGCTGTGATTCATACTAATCATTATAAAAATTTTGATAATAGTGGAGCAATTAAAGAAAGAGAAGACTTTATATTAAAAAATGCCAAAAAAATAGATGGAATTATTTGTCTCACTGAAGCGCAAAAAAGAGATGTTATCAATGAATACCAAATTGATAACGTTTCTGTCATTAGTAATTTTATTAACATCACAGACCAAATCCCTGAAACTACACATCGAAAAGTGGTTGGACATATTTCTAGATTAGTACCACAAAAAGGTTTGCCATACTTAATAGAAGTAGCAAAAGAAGTTGTTGAAAAGGATAATGAGATAGAATTTCATATCTATGGTGATGGAGAAGAGAAAAATAAATTGGAGCGTTTAATAAGAGAAAATGAGCTTGAGAAAAATGTTAAATTATTAGGCTATACCAATAATGCAACTGATAAAATTAAAGACTTTGGTTGTGTCGTTTCTACATCTCAAGTTGAAGGTCAAGGTCTTAGCATTATTGAAGCGATGTTACTAGAAAAGCCTGTGATTGCATTTGATATTAAATATGGCCCTTCAGACTTCATTAAATACGAAGAAAATGGTTATTTAATCGAAAACCAAAATATTTCTGAAATGGCTGATAAAATTTTAAAAGTCATTAATGATAAAGCTTTAGCTAAGCGATATGGAAAAAAAGGTAGAAAAACAATTATTGAACTATATCAATCTGATAAAATAATGGAAAAATGGGGTAAACTTTTTAATGGGAATATCTTAGTGTAGAAAGGAAGTTTAGTATGACTGTAAAAAAGCGATTATTCCCGCAGCAGGTTTAGGGACACGTTTTTTACCTGCAACTAAAGCGATGCCGAAAGAAATGTTACCGATATTAGATAAGCCAACATTCAATATATTGTTGAAGAAGCAGTACGTGCTGGCATTGAAGATATTATTATCGTGACAGGGAAACATAAACGTGCGATTGAAGATCATTTTGCTCACCAAGTGGAATTAGAAAATAACTTAGCTGAAAAAGGTAAAGATGCGTTATTGGAAAAAGTGCGTCATTCTACAAATTTAGCGAACATGTTTTATGTACGTCAAAAAGAGCAAAAAGGTATAGGTCATGCAATTTGAACGGCAAGACAATTTATTGGGAATGAGCCTTTTGCCGTGTTATTAGGTGACGACATTGTTGAGTCTGATACACCTGCTATTCAGCAATTGATTGAAGAATACGACCGCACGGGTAAATCTGTCATTGGCGTTCAAGAGGTACCTGAACAAGACACGCACCGCTATGGGATTGTTGATCCAAAATCAAAAGACAATCGTTTATATGAAGTGACAAAATTTGTGGAAAAACCAGCACCATCAAATTTAGCGATTATGGGAAGGTATGTGCTAACACCTGACATTTTTGATTATCTTGAAAATCAAGAAACAGGTGCGGGCGGAGAGATTCAATTAACAGATGCGATTGAGCGTTTGAATCGATCCGAACAAGTTTTTGCTTATGATTTTGAAGGGGAACGTTTTGATGTCGGTGAAAAAATTGGCTTTGTCAAAACGACGATTCAGTACGCTTTGAAAGATGCGGAAATGTCAGAAGAAATTCGTCAGTTTATCCAAACTTTGAAGTAGAACATCTATATTACAGTGTAAATGATACAATAAATGAGAGGATGTGAACGATGTTATCGAATTGATACCGTTGTTCACGTTCTCTTTTTATTTTTTCAATTGTTACAATTTAGCCATTTATCGCTTTATTTATATATTAAACTGCTCATTTGTCAATAGCGGTTTGAAAATGTTGTTTTTTAGCGGTTTAAGAATGACGTATGTTTAAACTTTTTTCACTTTTATAGTCTTTAAGTCGGTAGGAATCCCCTGTAATTTTAAATATTTTTGAATGATGAATGAGTCTATCAATAATAGCTGCTGACACTATCTTGTTACTAAATGCCCCCCCAACTAGAAAAGGGGATATTCGTCGTTATGATTGTGGATTTCATATCTGAGTGACATCAATTAATAGAAGAGATCTGCCTGTTCTTTTGAGATGGGGGTATAGCCTATCTCATCAATGATAAGCAGTTCGATTCTGCTTAATTGTTTTAAAGTTTTATTGATTATTCCTTTCTTCTCTGATGTGGTAATGTGTACTGATTCGCATTTGCTTCTATTTTTGTGCCATCAATATAAATGACGTCCTCTGTAATGAGTTTATCTTCTAATTCTAATCATTGTGCTCTTAAACCGAAAAATAAAATATGTGGAAATTCCATCATGTGGGGATTCACTCTAAAGCGATTGATGGTTCTATAAGTTGGCGTTTGACCTTGCGCAAGCCACATCATTCGACAACTATCTTTTAACAGATGCTCGATTCTTCGTCCTGAAAAACAGAATGGGCATCACTATACAGTATGATTTTTAACATCATTTTTGAATGGTATGATGAAGGACCTCTTTGGCTATAATATGGATTAAAAGCTTCTTGGGGAATAGATTCTACCAGCTTGTTGATAATGAATACGACATCTCAGTTTCTATTGGAAGTGTGAGTTGAAACATGTAATAATTTTTATACATATAAAGTTCCTCCGTATTTATGTTTGTGGTTATTCAATATTATACGCGAGGACTTTATTTTTTTTGAAATAATATATAAAAAAGAATCGATTAAGTAAATGATTTCTTACTTAGTCGATTCTTTATTTGAGCCGGGATTTATGTCCCAGCCCCGAAAGTAAACGATAGCGCATTAATATAGTTAAATAATCAATGAATTAATTTGTCTTTTATGTGTCCAAAATGAGGGGTTCAGTTTATTTAATATAGAGCCCTATTTTAAAGCTTCAAGAAGAGGCTATGACTTATTGCGACACAGTGGAAATTTATCGAAAAAACGACTTTCTATTAGTCATATATTAATCGTTTTTAAAATTTATCATTTTTAATATTGTATTTTATTGTTTAAAGTGGTAAACTTGTGAAAATATGCACTACAGGAGGTACATATGTCAAATTTCTCAATAAGGCGACAACAAATAAGGTATCAAGATTTTATATTATTTCCACTTTTTGTTTTGCTTCAATATTTTTCTCCTTTATTTGCTGAACAATACTTACCTTTTATATTGAAAAAGGTATTAAAGTATCATGTAACACCTGAGGTACAAACACTACTCTTTAATACTGTTATGTTGATATCCCAACTTGTTATCGTTCTTCTTTTCATTTTTTTAACAAGAGACTTTATTTTTAATCATTTCCAATATAGATGGATAGAATTGCGCCATTACATAAAGAAAATCATTATTGTCTACATACTTTGGAGTAGCTTTATTTGGATATATCAAAAAGCTGTACCACTCGCAATATTAGATATTCAAAACTATAATTTCATATTGAGCTTATTAACGATTGGCGTATTCACACCCATTGTCGAAGAAATACTCTTTCGTCATTTGCTTATTGGCGAATTAGGAAAAAAATGGGGTTACCTAACAATGTCAATTGTATCTGTCTTTTTATTTGGCATTGCACATTTTTTACATTTTCAATCTATCTGGACATTCTTACCTTTTATTTTAGGAGGTATTACACTCACTTATGTATATTTAACATCAAATCGCAATCTTTTAGTTTCAATCACACTACACATTCTCATTAATGCAGTATCACACATTTTAAATTCAATTTAACAAGGGTCTAGACATAAAGTAAAAAATATGTAGAGATCGGAGACATGTTTTAAAAATTATTTTACTGATGCAAACTGAAAAATTATATTACTTTTTGTCTTGTTTCGAAGATGTCATTGGAGACTTCGCATTAATCATAATTGATGGCGTGAAAGCACGATAAACTCTTTAAATACATGTTTTTGTAATGTTAGTGGCGAATAGATTATCCGTTGTTTTTAAAAGTGAATAAGATGTGATAACATACGCAAAGGTATTATGGGTATACAATTAATAATCTGTTACTTTTTGTTGGGAGTTAACTTGCAATTTAAATGTGCATCATAGACAATAAAGTTAATATGATTTAAAAATTTTTCGATTTTAAGATGATTTTAAAGGTAGGAAGTTCAACTATAAAACACTGTATGCCGAAGCTATCATCATTTTTTGATGAATGCTTAAATAACTGGGTTAGTGGCTTGTTGGCTTTTACTGAAAATTAGAGGGGGAACTGATTAATGATCATTGCGATCATTCTATTAATTTTTGTATCTTGCTTCTTTTCAGGAAGTGAAACTGCGCTCACTGCAGCAAACAGGGTCAAACTCAAATCTGAAGCGGACCATAACAATAAAAAATCTGCAAACTTATTGAAGCTTTTAGATAAACCGAGTGCGTTTATTACGACCATATTGATTGGTAATAATATCGCGAATATTTTATTACCGACGTTGGTGACGATATTGGCGGTTGATCTAGGGTTAAACGTTGGGATTGCTTCGGCGATCTTAACTGTAGTGATTATTGTTTTTGCGGAAGTGATTCCAAAATCTGTAGCTGCAACATTTCCAGATCCGATTGCGCGACTTGTCTTTCCAGTTATTCGCTTTTTTGTCATTATATTAAAGCCAATTACCATGATTTTAAATGCAATAACAGATGGGATTAATCGTTTATTATCTCGCGGTCAAGAGAATCAAGGTGTGTCTAAAGAAGAAGTGCGTACAATGGTTTCTATTGCGGGAACTGAGGGTGCCTTTAATGAGATGGAGCGTAATCGTATCCAAGGTGTGATGAACTTTGACCGTTTGAAAGTGAACGATATTAACAATACGCCACGTGTGAATGTAACATCATTATCTGTAGAAAATGATTATGATGAAGTATATGATATTGTCACTAATCATCCATATACGCGTTATCCGGTTTATGAAGGCGACATTGACCATGTAGTTGGTGTATTTCATTCAAAATATTTACTTGTATGGAGTAAAACGCCTGAAAAATCAGTTTTAGATTTCTGTTCAGAGCCACTTTTTGTTTATGAGCATAATCGTGCAGAATGGGTACTCAGAAAAATGACCATTACGAGAAAACATTTGGCGATTGTGTTGGATGAATATGGAGGCACAGATGCAATTGTCACGCATGAAGATTTGATTGAAGAAATGTTAGGTATGGAAATTGAAGACGAAATGGATCGTGAAGAGAACGATAAGTTGAATCAAGTTCGCTAGTACGATAAACGATTACCATCACTATTCTCAAATCAAGGGGGAGATTTTAATGTGGTATCAAACAGAATTTACACGGCGACTTCGTTTAAAATATCCAATCATACAAGCGGGAATGGCGGGTTCAACGACACCAGAGCTTGTGGCAGAAGTCTCACGAAATGGGGGATTGGGTACGATAGGCGCAGGTTATTTGTCTCATGATGATTTAGCCGCTTCTATTAAACAAGTTAAAGCGCTGACGTCAAAAACATTCGCAGTTAATCTATTTGTTCCTGAAACCTTTTCATACAACCGAAGAAGCTGTTGAACGTATGAATACTTTTTTAAAGCCCTATCAACAAAGTTTAAATTTACCACCTGCCATAATTGGCGAACATAGTGAAGCGGAATTTGAAGTAATGATTGATATCATTATAGCGTTGCAAGTTCCTGTATGTAGCTTTACTTTTGGTATGCCATCAAAAGCGATGATACAGCGACTGAAAAAGGCAAATATCATTTTAATTGGCAGTGCAACGACAGTTGAAGAGGCCATTGCTGTGGAAGAAGCGGGACTTGATTTTGTAGTAGCACAAGGAAGCGAAGCAGGTGGTCATCGCGGTACCTTTAAAAAAGAAGCCATACAGTCAATGATTGGTACAATGGCGTTAGTTCCTCAAGTTGTTGATTATGTTTCTATTCCGGTCATTGCAGCAGGTGGTATTATGGATGGACGAGGTTGGATAGCGAGTCTCGCGTTAGGTGCAGATGCTGTTCAAATGGGGACAGCTTTCTTAACAATAAAAGAGAGCCATGCCAAGTCAATTCATAAGCGCATGATTTTTGAGAGCGACGAAACAAATACCACTGTCACAAAAGTTTTAAGTGGTAAGGCTGCAAGAGGAATTAAAAATAAAATTATAGAGGATTTGGAACAAGGTGAAGTAGACGTATTACCTTATCCGATACAAAATGATTTAACAAAACAAATTCGAGCCACTGCGGCGAAAAGTGGCCAATCAGAGTGGATGCATGTCTGGAGTGGTCAAGGTGTTCGCTTAGCAAAAGATGTCGATGTGAATACACTTTTCAAACAATTATTAAAACAAGCCCAACAACAAATTGACAAGTTCAACTTGTAATGGGCTTGTTTCTTTATCTATGAGGCACGATGAGAGAGCCATTCTAATAACATATTTTGATGTGTCGCTGTTGGATTAATACAGTCTAGATGATCTAAATAAGGCAATGCATAAAGTGTCATGTAATGCCCGTTTTTATAATTTTCTTGTACATAAGATAATGTCGTGTCTATATGCACAGAAGTATCATTAAATCCGTGAATGATTAATGTTTCCACATCAATCGGCATTTGAGTCAGCGGTGAGGCTTCTCGTAGTGTATGTGTGTCAGAAGTATTAAAATATTCAGCTACAGCATCTTGACCTAAATGTTGATGCAAGGTGTAAAGGATATCGGTGACAGGGGCAAGTGCGACGATTTGATTGAATAAATCAGCTTGAAGGAGCGCAAGTTGTCCGCCAACAGAATGGCCTATACCAATGACTTGGGTTGGTACGTAGTTTGAATCTTTAAAATGTGAGACAGCTTGTGCAACATCTTCAGTTGGATAAGGCCAAGGGTGCTCTGAGCCACGACGGTATTCGATATTGACGACTGAATAGCCTGCATCAATAAAAAAGTCGATATAAGGATCCATCATTGATTTGCTATATTTTTGGCGCCAATATCCCCCGTGAATAAGCACAATCCATGCATTGAATTGAGCCTGTTGGTTTTCGTAGACATCATAGTGTTGATCTTCATGTGTGCCATATTTGATTTGTTCAACCATGATTGAAGCTCCTTTATTGTGAGATTATTTTCTTCACTTATACCCTGCTTTAATATTAGTCAACCGTAAAGGTAGCTATGAGGCACGTTAATAACTCAGTTTTAGAAGAAGATATGAGGACGCAAGTGATTAAAAGGCAAGTCCCAATGTTGATATGATAAAATAAATACGGTGATAAAAATGATAGAAATTGGTCTAACAGGGTGGGGCGATCATGACACCCTGTACGAAGATTTACAAAGAAAATCAGATAAATTAAAAACGTATGCAAGTCATTTTCCAGTTGTTGAATTAGATGCTTCATATTATGCCATTCAGCCTGAACATAATATTTTAAAATGGATTAGAGAGACGCCTGAACGGTTTAAGTTTGTTGTGAAAATCCATCAAGCATTAACACTTCATGCTGATTATCATGATTTTGCGGATTCGATTGCGCAATTGTTCAACGATTTTCGATTAATGATTGAACCGTTTGTTGAAGCACAAAAACTCGCGATGGTGTTAGTCCAATTTCCACCGTGGTTTGATTGCTCTACGAAGAACATTCAATATATTCGTTATGTACGCGAGCAGTTGAAGCAGTTGCCTGTATGTATAGAATTTCGACATCAGTCTTGGTTTAAAGGCGACATGAAAGAGCATACGCTTGCCTTTTTAACAGAACATCAATTTATCCATTCGGTGTGTGATGAGCCTCAAGTGGGTGAGGGCAGTATTCCTTTTGTGAATCGAATGACGCATCAAACGGGATTAGTTCGATTTCATGGGCGGAATCAATACGGATGGACTAAAAAAGATATGTCTGACCAAGAATGGCGAAATGTACGCTATCTTTATGATTATTCTGAAGCGGAACTTCAACAATTAGCTGACAAAATCAAGTTATTAGATCATAAAGCAGAGCAAGTCTATGTTGTTTTTAATAATAATTCAGGTGGACACGCCGCAAATAATGCAAAATACTTTCAGAAATTATTAGGGATAGACTACGAAGGGCTTGCCCCGCAACAGCTTAAATTATTTTAAAGGGAGGTTATATTTTGAGTATGATTATTCTCATATTAGTTGGTTTTCTCTCTGCTATTATCGGCTCACTCGTTGGCATCGGTGGCGGCATTATCATTGTACCGACATTAATTTATTTTGGTGTCACGTTAAATATTTTAGGGGGCATTACACCTCAAACGGCAATTGGTACATCGTCCATTATTTTAATTGCGACAGGGTTGTCCTCAACGGTAGGCTATTTAAAACAAAAGCAAGTGGATGTGAAAAATGGGATTATATTCACGATTGGTATCATTCCAGGGGCGTTGATTGGTGCTTACTTAAGCCAGTATTTAACGCTGCATTCTTTTAATTTATATTTTGGGATGTTTTTGATCATCGTCTCTGTATTATTAATGGTGCGTCATCGTATCCCACCGATTAAAGCATTCCAACAAGAACGTTATATGAAGTCATTTACAGATGCACACGGTGAACATTATCGCTATGGTGTGGTTCCATCTATTGCGATTATCGCGTCATTTGTCATTGGTTTAACAGCAGGCTTATTTGGCATCGGCGGCGGTGCACTGATGACCCCATTAATGTTGCTTGTGTTTCGTTTCCCACCCCACGTCGCAGTAGGGACAAGCATGATGATGATTTTCTTCTCAAGTGTGACGGGTTCAATCGGCCATATTATGTTAGGTCATGTGTTATGGGGCTACAGTTTAATTTTGATTATTTCAAGTTGGGTCGGTGCACAATTAGGTGTGAGATTAAATAAAACAATTAAATCCGACACCGTAGTCTTAATTTTACGATTAGTCATGTTAGGATTAGGGATTTATCTCATTTTACAATCATTCTTTAACTAAAAAGTGAGGCGAGATTATGCGTTTAACAATTTATCATACAAATGATATTCACAGTCATTTACATGCTTATTCACGTATCACAGCATATTTAACAAAGGCACGTGCACAATTAACGCACCCTTCTCGTTATGTCGATATAGGCGATCATGTCGATTTATCCTTACCTGTAACAGAAGGAACGTTAGGTAAGCGCAATATAGAACTCCTGAATGAAGCGGGATGTGATGTAGCGACAATTGGGAACAATGAAGGCATGACGATTTCACATGAAGCGCTGAATGCATTGTACGATGAGGCACAGTTTAAAGTGACATGTACTAATGTATTAGATGAATCAGGCCAATTACCACACAACTTTTTAACTTCTTATATTGAACGAATCGAAGGCGTGCGTGTGATGTATGTCGCAGCAACAGCGCCGTTCACGCCATTTTATCGTGCGCTAGATTGGGTGGTGACTGATCCGCTTGATGCGATACGACAAGAAATCGCCGCGCATGAAGGTGAATATGATGTTTTGATTGTATTGAGCCATGTCGGTATCTTTTTTGATGAGAAACTTTGTGAAACGATACCAGAAATTGACGTCATCTTTGGTGCCCATACGCATCATTATTTTGAAGACGGCGAGATCGAAAATGGTGTATTAATGGCGGCAGCAGGAAAGTATGGTCAATATTTAGGAGAAGTGACGTTAGAGATAGAAAACGGCAAAGTCATTGAGAAAACTGCGATGTTACATCCACTCGAACAATTACCTGAAGTTGAGACGAATTTTGAAGCGGAAGGGAAAGCGCTCCTCAACGCACCAGTCGTGGATACACCGATTACTTTGCAACGTGCGATGAATCATATTACAGAAACGAGTTATTTGTTAGCTGAAAGTGTACACGAATTTACCGAAGCAGACTGTACAATTATCAATGCGGGACTGATTGTAAAAGGTTACACGGCACAACGATTAACCGAGTATGATATCCATCAAATGTTGCCACATCCGATTAATGTCGTACGCATTCGATTAACAGGGGCTGAATTAAAAGAAGTCTTATTGAAAGCCCGTGCTCAAGAATATATGTACGATTACGCACAAGGTCTAGGTTTTCGTGGGGATATATTTGGTGGTTATATTTTATATCATGCGGGCTACATTGAATCAAGTGAACGTTACTTTGTGAATGGCAAAGAGATTGATGATGAGGTGACTTATATTTTAGGAACGGTAGATATGTACACGTTTGGACGCTATTTTCCAACATTAAAAGGCGGTCACATTCAATATTTAATGCCCGAATTTTTGAGGGACATATTTAAAGAAAAGTTGTTAACGATTTCTTTTGCATGAACAGGAGATTTTAATTTCTTGTAAAGTTCGTTATAATATAGTAAGACCTATAAATTATGGGAGGTTTTCCGCTGTTATGGCTACAAAAAATGAAGAAATTTTACGCAAACCAGATTGGCTTAAAATAAAGTTAAACACAAACGAGAACTACACAGGGTTAAAGAAAATGATGCGCGAAAAGGGGCTACATACTGTATGTGAGGAAGCAAAATGTCCAAACATCCACGAGTGCTGGGGTGAGCGTCGTACGGCTACATTTATGATTTTGGGTGATGTTTGTACACGTGCATGTCGTTTCTGCGCAGTTAAAACAGGTTTACCAAATGAGTTGGACTTAGGTGAGCCAGAACGTGTCGCTGATTCAGTCAAACAAATGAACTTGAAACACGTCGTCATCACTGCAGTAGCGCGTGATGACTTGAAAGATGCGGGTTCAAATGTTTACGCTGAAACAGTACGTAAAGTTCGTGAGCTGAACCCATTCACAACAATTGAAATTTTACCTTCTGACATGGGTGGCGACTATGAAGCGTTAGAAACATTAATGGCTGCACGTCCAGACATTTTAAACCACAACATCGAAACAGTACGTCGCTTAACACCAAGAGTGCGTGCGCGTGCCACTTACGATCGTACATTAGAATTTTTACGTCGTTCTAAAGAATTGCAACCAGACATCCCGACAAAATCAAGTATTATGGTGGGATTAGGCGAAACAATTGAAGAACTTCACGAAACGATGGATGATTTACGTGCGAACGGTGTAGATATTTTAACAATCGGTCAATATTTACAACCTTCTCGTAAACATTTAAAAGTTCAAAAATACTACACACCATTAGAATTTGGTAAATTGCGTAAAGTTGCGATGGAAAAAGGCTTCAAACATTGTCAAGCGGGTCCATTAGTGCGTAGTTCTTACCATGCAGATGAACAAGTAAATGAAGCAGCAAAAGCGAAACATCGACTTGGTGAAGAACAACTTAAATTATAAGAACCAGGTGATGAACGTATGATTAAAGTAGGAAACCATTATTTTGAATTATTAACGTCATATAAAGATGGATTCAATGAAGATGATTTTATTGCGAGATATTCTGAAATTCTAGATAAATATGACTTTGTCGTTGGGGATTATGGTTACGATCAATTGAGATTAAAGGGCTTTTATCATGATTCCTATAAAAAAGCAGATTTTAACAAACGCTTTTCAACGATACAAGATTATCTCTATGAATATTGTAATTTTGGATGTGCCTACTTTGTCGTACGTCGACTTTCAAAAGCAGAAGTCGAACAACAATTAGGACATGATGCGCCTATTGATGCAACAGATAAATTGAAGGATGTCAAAATACAACCGACAATACAAGATTAAATCAATTGAATGATAAATGAGCAGCGTGTGCATAGTAAAGTTTAGATAACTTCATTGTGTGCATGCTGTTTTTAATTGGGATTTTAATCATTGAGTGTTAAAGTGAATTCTGAAGCAAGAAAGTATGGCATAAGAGAGAAGTGTTGAAGTCATAAGGAATGATATATTTTTAAACATAACAAGTAGGGCGTCATTAATTTATGCTCTGGAAAACCGACAAATAGCGTTACAGAAGCATGATTTTTTCGTTTTTCCTTATTTTAGTTGGTCGAAAAATTGATAGAAATGGTTGATATCATCTAAGGTTTGATTATATTTCGTACTATCATCACAAATATAATCACCTTTTGTGGTGTGCCATTATCTTTCCTGTTCCAAGATTGCCCAACACCGTGCAAGACTCCCGAGGGATAAAGTTGAAAACCAAATAATATCTTTTAATTTTGATAGTGGCTACTGCTTAGCGCAGTAGCTGTCTGACTTCTCAATGCTTGTGCTTTTGAGAAGTCTAGTCAGCCTTGCGAGGGCAGTCCCTGGGAAAGCACAGTACGGTTCGGCAATCGGATGAACCAAGGAAAAGTAAGTATTCGTAATGCTTATCAACCCTCTACTGAATCACTTCATGCAAATAAGCCGTAATCTCATCGCCTTCTGTTTCACTCACACCTAAAATATAAGCAATATAACCTTCTTCCTCTAAATCATCCGTCCCAATAATCCCAAACTTATTCGTCTGCGTATTCAACACTAACGTCTTACCATAATGACGATCCGTTTGAATCAACACTAAATCATAACGGCTATGTTCACCAACAAAGCCAACAAAACGAATTTGAGAAGGTTCGATATCATCATATAAAAACATATCTATCATGTGTGTAACTCCTTTAAAATCATGTTAAGGCAAGTATAGCGATAAATGAAGTTGCTTGCAAAATTATGATATGATAGAGAGGAATAGGGGTGACCATAAAGTGTATTTTGTTGATAAAACGCAATTAGAAACGAAATTAAAATATTTAAAACAACTTACTGAAGATTATGAGGCGGTAAAATCGAATCATTACGCATTTGAACGTGTCGCGCAAATGTTGATTGAGTCCTCAGTCGATATCGGCAACATGATTATCGATGCCTTTATTTTGAGAGACCCAGGCAATTATAAAGATGTGATTGATATTTTAGAACTCGAGGGTGCTATTTCTAAAGAGACCCAGCACGCTTTACACAACACGATTGATGTGCGTCGTCAGTTCGTGCACTATTACGATACATTAGACCCAGCGCAGTTAATCCCATTATTTGATCAAACAGTCCCATTTTATGAGCAGTTTATTGAAGAAGTTTTACAGTTTTTAGAAAATGAAAATGTCCCTGTAACAGCATTTGGAAAAGGAGCGCAATAAGCAATGAAAGCATATAAAGGCTATTTAATCGACTTGGATGGAACGATGTATAAAGGTAATCAAAAAATTGAGGGTGCATCTGAATTTATTGATTACTTAAATGAAAATCAAATTCCACATTTATACGTCACGAATAATTCGACGAAAGCACCCGTCGATGTAGTGGAAAAATTAACGACGATGGCCATTGACGCAAAACCACAAGAAGTCATTACGTCAGCTATGGCAACAGCAGATTATATTGATAGCGAAAAGCCAGGTGCCACAGTATTTATGATTGGGGGCTCTGGATTGGCGACAGCATTAGAAGAGGCGGGCTTACAACTTAAAAATGATATCGATGTCGATTACGTCGTTGTAGGATTGGACGAAGCGATTACTTATGAAAAATTAACGACAGCAACGTTAGCAGTTCAAAACGGTGCCACATTTATTTCTACAAATCCGGACCCATCGATTCCTAAAGAACAAGGCTTTTTACCAGGCAACGGTTCTTTAACAAGCGTCGTCACTGTGTCATCGAAGCAACAGCCGATTTTTATTGGTAAACCTGAAACACCAATTATGGAAAAGTCGTTAGAAGTGTTGCAATTGAATAAGGATGAAGTGGCGATGATTGGTGATTTGTATGATACGGATATTATGGCAGGTATTAACTTTGGCATCGATACGATTCATGTTCAAACAGGTGTGACGTCGAAAGAAGAAGTAATGCAACGTGATGTACCACCAACTTATAGTGTGAAAGATTTGAATGAGTTACGTGAACAATTAATCAAAGGCGAGTGATGAGAGATGGAAAAAATTTTAGTAACACGACGTATTCCACAAAAATTTGTAGAACGTCTTGAAACTTTAGGCGAAGTTGAAATGTGGGATCATGAACTAACACCTATGCCACGCGAGAAATTTTTAGCAGCAGTCCAAGATAAAACAGCGATACTTGTAACGTTGAGTGAAAAAATCGATGCCACTTTGTTTGAAGCGGCACCGAATTTGAAAGTCGTCGCCAATATGGCTGTAGGTTACGACAATATTGATTTACATGCAGCAGCGCAACATGAAGTCGAAATTTCAAACACACCACATGTGCTTACTGAGACAACAGCTGAATTAGGCTTTGCGCTTATGATGGCAACGTCTCGACGTATCGTAGAAGCAGAAAAATATGTACAAGACGGTAAATGGGAAAGTTGGGGCCCTTATTTGTTAGCCGGCAAAGATATTTACCATTCGAAAGTCGGTATTTTTGGAATGGGTGAGATTGGTCGTGCCTTTGTGCGTCGTTTAAAAGGATTCCACGCTGATATTTTATACCACAACCGTTCGCGAAATATTCAAGCTGAACAAGAATTAGGTGCGTTTTACACATCTTTTGATAAATTGATTAAAGAAAGTGATTTTGTCATTTGTACAGCACCGTCTACACCTGAGACGCAAAATAAATTCAATAAAGAAGTATTCCAAAACATGCGCAATGACGCGATTTTCATTAATATCGGTCGTGGTGATTTAGTTGTGGAAGAAGATCTCGTTGAAGCGATTGAAACAGGAGAAATTGCAGGCTGTGGCTTAGATGTCGTACGCGATGAACCGATTCGTACAGATCATCCGTTACTTCAATATCCGAATGTGATTGTCACACCACATATCGGTAGTGCGACTGTACTTACACGCGACCAAATGATTCAAACGTGTTTATTAAATATTAAAGATGTTTTAGAAGGTCAAAAGCCACGCAATCAAGTTAAAGCAGATTAGCATTTCAACATAAAAAAAGAGCCGGGAAACCGAATATCCCAGCTCTTTTATCATCTCATATGAAATACAACATTGAATTCAACATGTTGTTAGAATACTTGTTCGACCTCGACAACACCTGGTACTTCTTCTACTAATGCACGCTCAATACCAGCTTTTAAAGTAATTGTACTACTTGGACATGTCCCACAAGCACCGAGTAATTGAAGTTTTACAATACCATCTTCCACGTCGACAAGTTCACAGTCACCGCCGTCACGTAATAAGAACGGGCGTAATTTCTCAATGACTTCTGCAACTTGATCGTACATTGTAGCATTTTCAGTTGGCATGTGTAATGCCTCCTTTCAAATTTAAATGGTTCATTTTATCCTTATCTTTTTATTATAATAGAATCAGTACAAAAAATCTATCGAATCAGTTAGGGGGATGGCTATGGAAAAGGTAAGCGTAGTTGTTTATGGTGCAGAAGTCGTTTGTGCAAGTTGCGTGAATGCGCCCAGTTCGGAAAACACGTATGATTGGTTGAAAACATTATTACCACGAAAATATCCAAACATCGATTTTGAATATACGTATATTGATATTATGGGGTCACAAGATAATTTGTCGGACCATGATATGCAGTTTATTGGACAAATACAAGAGGATGAATTGTTTTATCCGCTTGTGACGATGAATGATGAATATGTGGCAGATGGTTATGTTCAATTGAAGCCGATTAAACGTTTTATTGAGCACAACTTTGAAGTATCAGCAGAATAGGGGAAGTCTAGATCAATTGCGGTGAGTGTGAATCAGCACTTACCGTTTTTAATGTAAATTAAACTTTTTGTGACTTTATTCATATGTATAGAGTGACCGAAAAATAGTTAAGATTAGATTTTCAAGTCGTCCCAACACCAAATCGTTTTATGAGAATCAGAGCTATTTAAATAATGAATAAACGCAACTTAATTTAGAGTAAAAAATAAGCATTTTTGTTTTTTTATTTTCAAAACATTGGATATATGACTTTAGTATCCTCAATATAAAAATGCCAAAATGGGCGAGGCTCCCGAGGGTCAACCTCTGGGAACGCAAGCTCATATTGGCATTTATAAAAATATAGTATAAATGAAAAGTGATAACTCAAATTCTATCCGTTGTGATGTTTATACAACCAAAGCACGCCTGATTTCAAGATGGAAGCCAAACGTCCTGTGACTGTTGTGTCCATCAAATAAGCGAAACCTTTCTTTTCACCTAGAGAACCTAAGAAGCCTTGAATTTTAATTTCAGGCATTTTTTCAGGTAAACTTTTACCTTTCCACAATGTAGTTAACACCATCGCGATTTGGTCTGCTTGTTCTTCAGCGAGTTGTGCGCTCGGTGCATGTGGCAAGTTCGCACAGTCCCCGACAACATATACATTAGGATACGTTGGGATTTGGTGATATTGGTTCACCATGACGCGATGACTACGACTTAAGTCGACTGGAAGATTACGCACGATTTCGACAGGTTGAATACCTGCAGTCCAGACGATGAGGTCGTGTTCATTTTTTGTTTCTTTATTATAAAGTATACCTGGTTCAACTTTGACGATATCAGAATTAGGCACGACTGTGACATCGTGTTGATCGAACCATTTTTTAACATAATTACTTAATTTTTCAGGGAATTGATTTAAAATACGCTCACCGCGATCGTATAAGTAGATTTTCAAATCGCTGCGGCTTTCACGTAATGCACTCGCAAGTTCGATACCGCTTAAACCAGCACCGACAATACCGACTGTTGCATGAGTAGGAAGATCAGAAATATCGTGGTAAGTTTTACGAGCGTCATGTAAAGTTTGAATGCTGTACGTATGTTCTTTAGCACCCGGGACATTGTGGTATTTATCTTCGCAGCCTAGACCGATCACTAATTCATCGTAATCGACTTTTGTTTGACCTACAGAAATGATTTGATTGTCTAAATCGATATCTGTAATTTCTCCGTATACTGTGTGGGTTCTGTCATGTTGTGGGAAATTAACACGTACCTCTTTATCAGATTTAGAGCCAGCAGCTAATGCATAAAATTCTGTTTTAAGCCCATGGTAAGGCATCCGATCGATTAACGTTATATTATAATCATTTGGAAGCGCGTCTGGTAAAATTTTAGACATAATGCGCATGTTACCATAACCGCCGCCCAGCAATACTAAATTCTTCATTTTGATACCCCTCTTTAGTGATGTATATTCCGATATCTATTTCAGCAATGGACTCCCCACAAAACGAAATAGGTACCGTTCATGTTATTGATAATAGCTCTGAACTTAATTATATCCCTTTTTCGAAAGCCACACAAACAAAGGAAAACACATGCTTTCAAAATTTTTCATAAACCAATTTTTTCAATCAAACCCACGCGCATGATAAAGCGTTAACATGAGCCGTCACATAGATGTCCGTTCTAAAATTTGTTATACTGATAACATTAAAACATAGAAGAGGGTGTAAAATGAATCCGATTGTCGAGTTTTGTATTTCTAATATGGCGAGAGGTTCAGAAGTTGTTTACCAAACTTTAGAAAATGATCCGGGAGTGGACGTTCTAGATTATGGTTGCCTTCAAAACTGTGGAATTTGTTCGTCGGGGCTTTACGCACTTGTGAATGGAGATATAGTCGAAGGTGATACGCCAGACGATTTATTGCAAAATATTTATAAGCATATAGAAGAAACGTGGATTTTTTAAGGAGGCTAAAACATGGCGGTAGTCAATTTGACAGAAGCAGCAGCATATGAAGTGAAAGATATGTTGAAACAAAATGATATGGCAGATGGTTATTTAAAAGTGAAAGTAAACGGTGGGGGTTGTACAGGTTTAACGTACGGCATGACTGCTGAAGCTGAACCAGGTGAAAACGATGAAGTACTTGAATTTTTCGGTTTAAAAGTACTTGTAGATAAAGAAGACGCGCCGATTTTAAATGGCACAACAATTGACTTCAAACAATCTCTTATGGGTGGCGGTTTCCAAATCGATAATCCGAACGCGATTGCCTCATGTGGTTGTGGTAGCTCATTCAGAACAGCGCAGGCAGCAGGTTCACCAGAAAGTTGTTAATGGGGTGAATGGAGGACGATATCCTTTTTAATACGGTTTTTGTCACGCTTAAAAAGACTGAAATGTAACATATGAGATCAACCACACAGTTATATTGAATATCCGAGACTTTTCGTCATGTCGAATCGTCTCGGTTTTCTTCGTATGACAGGGATGCATTCAAACGAGGTCAAGTAGGTGTCATAGCATGAGTCAAGCGCACTTATGATAATTTGACTCGTCACAATCCATTAAAAAATAGAAAAGTAAGAAGGATTGAAAAAGCGAGCGACAAAAATAATGAAAATCTGTTGAAAACTTATAGGGTATTAACTTGAATTCAATAATAAAAAACTATACACTTATTAATGACAACATTTTACAATTTTGTGTACTGTGAAAATTGAGAGGGTATACAGTATTATTGGAAATTGATTATATTTACGAAAGAATAGGTGAATGCAAATGGCAGAACGTAAAAAAGTACTTGTTTTAGGTGCTGGTTATGCGGGCTTACAAACTGTTACAAAACTTCAAAAAAAATTATCAGAACAAGACGCACAGATTACTTTAATCAACAAAAATGACTATCACTATGAAGCAACTTGGTTACATGAAGCTTCAGCAGGTACATTGAGTTATGAGGATGTTTTATATCCAATCGAAAACGTGTTGAAAAAACATGTTGATTTCGTTCGTGCGGAAGTGACAAAAATCGACCGCAATGCGAAAAAAGTTGAAACAACACGTGGTATTTTCGAATATGACATTTTAGTTGTTGCTTTAGGCTTTGAGTCAGAAACATTTGGTATTGAAGGTATGAAAGAACATGCTTTCCAAATCGAAAATGTCAATACTGCGCGTCAAATTTCTCGCCATCTTGAAGATAAATTTGCAAATTATGCTGCATCAAAAACAAAAGACGACAAAGACTTAGCGATTCTTGTAGGCGGAGCAGGATTCACTGGAATTGAATTTTTAGGTGAATTAACAGACCGTATTCCTGAACTTGCTAACAAATATGGTGTAGAACAAAGCAAAGTAAAAGTGACTTGTGTAGAAGCTGCGCCAAAAATGTTACCAATGTTCTCTGATGAGCTTGTCAGCCATGCAGTTAGCTATTTAGAACAACGTGGTGTAGAGTTCAAAGTCGGCACACCTATCGTTGCAGCAAATGAAAAAGGTTTCGTTGTTAAAATTAATGACGAAGCGCAACAATTAGAAGCGAACACAGTGATTTGGGCTGCAGGTGTTCGTGGTAGCCAATTAATGGAAAAATCATTCGAAGGTGTTAAACGTGGACGTATTGTAACGAAACAAGATTTAACAATCGAGGGTTACGATGACATCTTCGTAATTGGTGACGTATCTGCATTCATTCCTGAAGGTGGCGACCGTCCATTACCAACAACAGCACAAATCGCAATGCAACAAGGTGAAAAAACAGCTTCTAACATTGTGAACATCTTAAAAGGTGCACCAACAGAAAACTTCAAATATATCGATCGTGGTACAGTATGTTCATTAGGTCGTCATGACGGTGTCGGTATCGTTTATGGCCGTGAAATTATTGGTAAAAAAGCAGCATTCATGAAACGTGTGATTGATACACGTGCCATCTTTAAAATTGGTGGTTTAGGTTTAGCTTACAAAAAAGGTAAATTTTAAGCATCAATCGACCCTGCTTTGATTCGACAATATTAAAATCCGTAGTCTCACTCAGTAAGGTTTTGAAATAATGCATTGACGATGAAACGACATGATTTTCATCTGTCCAATGCTTGATTAGAGAAAAAGATTTTAAGCATACGGTACACATATACAGTGCAACAAAATGTATATGATAACTGCAGGGAGTGGAAAAAGGGATCTAAATGTCATATTTAGGTTGCTCTTCCACTCCTTTTTTACATATTGAAAAGGAGTGAAAGCTATGTCTTCACAGCAAACAGAAACAGCAGCTGCGATCATTGCGGGTGTTCCAAAACATTTAAATCAATATTTCGATGTCGTGAAACAGGATACGGCGTTTATAGAAGCCTTAACGGAATTAAAAGCACATGATATCATCAGTTCAAAAGTAGGTGATATCGCGTCCACTGCAGTTACAATAGAAGGCCAAATGCATCGTTTAATTACGGTAGGTCTCGGTAATCTAAATCAATTGAAAGCACAAGATTATTTGAAAATATGGGGCAAATTATTCCAATATTTACAACAAGGTGCGATTGCTAAAATTAATTTAAAAGTGAATACGTTTTTAGCCAAATCACTTGAATCAGAAACGATATTTAATTTGATGGGTCTTCAAAGTGAACAAGCGATTTATCAATTTGATGATTATAAATTTGACAAAAAAGCACCGTTCCATCTTAAAATGGTATTGGATTGTGACCAAGTGTCAGACTATACAGCGTCAATTGAAGCGGGACAAAAGTTAGGTCGAGCAATTAACCGTGCGCGTGATTTAAGTAATACACCGCCAAATATTATGACGCCTGCTTATTTGGCTGAAACGGTTGAACAGTATTTTAAAGATACATCAGTTAAAGTCCATATTAAAGACGAATATGCGATTGAACAAGAAGGATTCGGATTAGTCCAAGCTGTCGGTAAAGGGTCTGTGCATCCTCCGCGCATGATTACATTAGAATATCAAGGGGATTCAGAGCATGAAGACCAAGTGATTGCATTAGTCGGTAAAGGAATTACGTATGATTCAGGTGGTTATTCAATCAAATCTAAAAATGGCATGCCGTCAATGAAATTTGATATGAGTGGTGCGGCCAACGTCATTGGTATGGTTGAAGCGATCCGAGCATTGAAACTTAAAGTTAATATTGTAGCGGTCATTGCGGCAGCAGAAAATATGATTGCGAATAATGCGATGAAGCCGGATGATGTATTTACAGCGCTCAGTGGTGAAACAGTAGAAGTGCCGAATACCGATGCAGAAGGACGTTTAGTGTTGGCTGATGCGACGTTTTACGCGAACCAATACAAGCCTGAGGTGATCATGGACTTCGCAACACTGACAGGAGCAGCAGTTGTTGCATTAGGTGAAGATAAAGCAGCTGTATTCCAACATCGTGTACAGCCAGAAGTGTTGAATCAAATCTTTCAAACTTCTCAAATTTATGAAGAACCTGTCTTTGAACTACCGATTACAGATACAGAACGTAAAAATATTAAAGCATCTGATGTGGCGGATTTAACGAACCATGTCAATGCGCACGGTAAGGCTTTATTTGCGGCGGCATTTATTACGCATTTCAGTGGCCAAACACCGCATCTTCATTTCGATATTGCAGGACCAGCGACAATCAATAAAGCGACACATAAAGGTCCAAAAGGTCCAACAGGCTTTATGATTTCTACAATTGTGACATGGTTGAAAAATCAATATGGTATAAATCAGTAAAAGAATTGGGAGTGCGCCATGAATTTGTGCCACTCCCGCTTCATTTTTGACGTGGTCATCATTGACGAATGGCGTGACAACTGTTACTATTATACCCATATGCTTTAGCTCGATAATGAATTAAAGGAGATAGAGAAAATGAATGCTGTGTTAATAGCGGTCGTCATCATGATAGTGCTCTGTTTATGTCGGCTCAACGTTGTCATTAGTTTATTTATTAGTGCACTGATCGGCGGATGGATTGCAGGTCTGCCATTTGATAAAACGATTACAACTTTTACAGAAAATATTGTTGATGGGGCAGAAGTTGCGCTCAGTTATGCTTTACTAGGTGGCTTTGCTGCACTCATTTCATACAGTGGGATTACAGATTATCTCGTACGTAAAGTGATTTTATCTATTCGTGCAGAAGAGACAAAAGTTTCAAGAATTAAAGTGAAAGTACTCATTATTGTGAGCTTACTATTACTGAGCATCATGAGTCAAAACGTGATTCCAGTGCATATCGCTTTTATTCCAATAGTGATTCCACCTTTATTAAGTTTATTTAATGAATTGAAAATTGATCGCCGCTTGATTGCGATGATTATTGGTTTCGGTCTATGTTTTCCGTATGTCTTATTACCATTTGGCTTCGGTCACATTTTCCATGAGATTATTCAAAAAGGATTTGAAAAGGCACATCATCCGATTGCATTTAATATGATTTGGAAAGCAATGCTCATTCCAGCATCGGGTTATATCATCGGACTCATTATCGCAATGTTTTATTATCGTAAACCGAGAATGTATCGGGAAACAGCAGCTCAAGAAGAAGAAGTAGCTGTGGACTTAAAACCTTCTGTCATTATTGTTACGATTGTCGCGATTTTGGCTACATTTCTCGTTCAAATGTTCTCAGATTCAATGATTTTCGGTGCATTGGCAGGGGTGCTCGTCTTTTTCATTTCTGGTATTTATTCTTGGCGCAAACTGGACGACCAATTTGTGGATGGCATTAAAATTATGGCTTACATCGGTGTCGTTATTTTAACTGCGAACGGTTTTGCAGGTGTGATGAATGCGACAGGTGATATTGAAAAGTTAGTGACAGGTTTAACTGCGATTTCAGGAGATAATTTATTGGTGAGTATTGTACTCATGTATCTCATTGGTTTAGTCGTTACTTTAGGGATTGGTTCTTCATTTGCGACGATTCCAATTTTAGCCACGCTCTTTATACCGTTTGGTGAAGCGATGGGAATGAGTACAATGGCATTGATCGCATTAATCGGTACAGCGAGCGCACTTGGAGATTCAGGTTCTCCAGCGAGCGATTCGACATTAGGGCCAACAGCAGGGCTCAACGTAGACGGTCAGCACGATCATATTCGCGATACGTGTATTCCGAACTTTGTCTTTTATAACATTCCATTAATTATTATGGGAACGATTGCGGCACTCGTATTATAATATTAGAAAAAGAGGAGTGACCCTCATGACAAATTTAATCGAGTTATTAGAAATGAAAGTCGAAGCACAGGAGGACGGTTATTTAAAAATGTCCATGCCTGTGACGGATAAAGTCAAACAGCCATTTGGTTATTTACATGGCGGTGCATCACTCGCATTAGGTGAAACTGCATGTTCGTTAGGATCGGCCCATTTATTAGACACTTCGACGCATATTCCTTTAGGGTTGGAAATGAATGCGAACCATATCAGCTCAGTCCGTGAAGGTGTTGTCTATGCAGAAGCACGCATTCTTCATCAAGGAAGTACAACGCATGTGTGGGACATTCATATTAAAAATGAAGCAGGGCAGTTGATTTCAGTCATGCGTGGCACCATTGCGATTAAACAATTGAAGAAGTAATTTGAGAGAAGGAGATAGGACATAAAAATTTTTGATATTATTGATGCAGTATTTTGTTTAACTTGCCTTTTCCTATGATTTGTGGCTTTTGATTGCCCTCATGGCTTCGCGTTTCCTAGGGGCTGAACCTTCAATTCGGCTTGATTGCAGTGTACACTGGAAGGAAGTCGAATTGGATTTTGGGCGCAGTACAGAAATTTCGTGTGCAACAAAGATTTCGTCGTACTGCCCCCGCAAGGCTGACTAGATTTCTCAAAAGTACAAGCATTGAGAAGTCAGACAGCTACTGCGTTAAATAGTAGCCACTATCAAAATTAAAAGATATTATTTTGTTTTCAACTTTATCTCTCAGGAGCCTCAACCTTCAGGACAATCTTACATCAAATGCAAGAAATTGAAGGCAAGTTTATGAAATCAACAAAAACAATAGCATCAATTTTTATGTCCTATCCCTCCTCTAATTGCAAATAAATCATTAATCCATGAGTATTAAAGGCTGAGAAAGCTTTATCTCTAGCCCTTTTGTCTGTAAAGGTAAGGCAGTTACAATAAAAATATAACGTGAACAAAAAAACGGCCGGGAAAGTACGCCCAGCCGTTTTTGTATTGAATATAAACGAACGAAATGCATTCTATAATTTTGTATCTTTCATATCTTCTTTAATCTCATCAAGCTTCAATCGTTTAGAAGCGGGTGTCTTAAGGTTATACGCTGCTTTCAATACGAGATGACTCGCTAAAGGACCTGTAATAAATACAAAGACAATCCCGATAATCAATTGAAAGTTGACGTAGCCTTCTTTACCGATAAAATAGATAAAAGTCCCAGTTAATAACAACATTGCGCCAAGTGTTGAAGCTTTACCTGCAGCATGCGCACGAGAGTACACATCATCGAGACGTATCATTCCAATGGCTGCGAGGGCACTAAATAAAGCACCGACGATAACGAGAATCAAACCGATACTAATCGCGATCGTTTCTGTCATGTTCAATCACCTGACCTTTATCCATAAATTTGGCGAACACGGCTGTACCCAAAAAGGCTAGAATCCCAATTAAGAGAATCGCCACGATCATATAGTGTGTGCCTAAAATAATTGAGAACAATCCGATGACCGCCATTAACTGAATACCAATCGCATCTAATGCCACGACACGATCTGGCAATGTAGGACCAAGAATCACACGGACAAGCATTGCTAAAATCGATAAAACGACGATGACTAAGGCAATAATGATAAAAATATCATAGTTCATTACGATTCACCCACCTCTCTCACTGCTTTTTCAAGAGAGCCTTTAATACCAGCGACTTCTTCTTCTTTTGTCGAGAAGTTTAAACAGTGAATATATAAACGCTTCATATCATCATTGACACCGATTACGACAGTACCGGGTGTTAATGTGATTAAATTCGATAATAATGCGACTTGCCAAGGGTGCTCTAAGTCTGTTTCATAAACGAAAAAAGCAGATTCATTTTTAATGCGTGGTTGAAGGATAATGCGCAATACATCAATATTCGCTTTGATGAGTTCGAGTAAAAAGACAAATACGAGTTTAACGACTTTGTATAACGTAATCACGTAAAAGCGTCCAGGTAATAGTTTGCGCATTAAAAATACAAGTAATAAAGCGAAAAGATATCCTAAGACAAAAGCGTTCATCGTATAACTGTCAGAGACGAACAGCCAAAATAACGCTAAAAATAAATTAATGACGATTTGTATTGCCATATTACTGCACCCCCAATACGCTATGAATATACGTGTCTGGTTGATAGAATGACTTCGCAGCTTCTGCAACGATTGGATACAGTTGACCCGCTGTAAGACCAAAGACCACCGAAATAACGACTGCTAAAACACTCACTGCTAATAAACCGCGGTGATGTAAGCGTGGGTTGTACACATAGCCGTAACTTTTACCAAAGAAACCACGTAAAAAGATGTTGATGACTGAATAAAGTACAACAAGACTTGAAAGGAGTACGATAATTCCTGTCGCATAGAAGCCTTCTTCAAATGCGGCTTGCACGATGTAAAGTTTGCCATAAAAACCACTTAATGGCGGAATCCCAGCTAAACTTAATGCAGCAATGAAAAATGTCCAACCTAATAATGGATAGTGATAAATCAGACCACCAAATTTACGTAAGTCCGTTGTTTTCGTAATTTTAAACATAATCCCAATCAGGAAAAATAGTGCGGCTTTAATTAACATATCGTGAAGGGTGTAGTAAATCGCACCGACCATGCCTGATTCGTTCATTAAGCCCACACCGACTAAAATGACGCCGACCGCAATCATAATGTTGTATAAAATAATGCGCTTCGTATCACGGAAACCAACCGCACCGACTGAACCAAAAATAATGGTTAACAATGCGAGTGCTAAAATCGTGTAATGCGAGAAAGTCAATGTATCATGGAAAAATAAGCTCATGACACGTGCAATCGCATAAACGCCGACTTTTGTAAGTAGGGCACCGAAAAACGCGATAATGGCAAATGGTGGCGCATAGTAAGCACCCGGTAACCATACATACATTGGGAAGGCCCCGGCTTTTGTCGCAAATACAAAGATGAATAGAATAAATGCGACACTTAATAGTCCTGGATGATCCTCTGAAAGTGTATTTAACTTTAGACTAATGTCCGCCAAGTTCAATGTGCCGACGATAGAGTATAGTATGCCGACTGCCATGACAAAAAAGGCAGAAGAAACAACGTTCACTAACAAGTATTTGACGCTTTCTTGAAGTTGAATTTTAGTTCCACCAATAACCATTAAGCCATATGATGACATTAAAAATACTTCGAAAAAGACGAATAAGTTAAAGATATCGCCTGTAATAAAAGCACCGTTAATCCCCGTGAGCATCATCATCACTGTGAAGTAGTAATAATATGTTTCACGGTGTAGGCCAATCGACTGGTACGAAAATAAAATAATTAGTAACGTAATAATAATACTTGTTGTCACGAGGAGGGCACTAAATAAATCTAGTACGAAAACGATACTATAAGGTGCCTCCCATGATCCCAATCTTAAAACAATCGGATGACCGCTTTGCCATACGTTGACTAAATTCCATATCGAAAACGCTAACGTGACAAGTGTCCCAGTTAATGCGATGTAACGTTTAATAAAAGGTCGGAGTCCACTGACAATTAACAGAATCGCTGTAATAATTGGGACAACTAACACCATAACGATCAAGTTTTCATTCATCATCTTCTTGTGGCACCCCTTTCATTCTTTCTACGTTGTCTGTTCCTAATTCTTTATAACTTCTGAAAGCGAGTACTAAGAAAAAGGCAGTAACCGCAAATGAAATAACAATCGCTGTTAAAATTAATGCTTGTGGGATTGGGTCCACATAATCAGTAACGCCTTTTTCATAAATAGGGACGTTCCCGTTTTTAAGCCCACCCATTGTTAAAATAAATAAGTTTGCAGCGTGTGATAATAATGTTGTACCGATAATAATTCTGATCAAACTTTTAGAAAGAATGAGGTACACACTGATGGAAGTTAACAAGCCACAAACGACGATTAAAACAATTTCCATTACTCATTCTCTCCAATCGTTAGAATAATTGTAAGTACTGTGCCAATAACGACAAAAAGGACGCCGGTATCGAAAATCACAGCTGTATGCACATGCATCGGTTGTAGCAATGGCAACGGAATATCCACAGACGTATGTGTGAAAAAGTTCTTACCGTATGTCCAACTGAGCATAGGTGCACCTACACAAAACGTTAAGCCTACAGCAATTAATTTTTTGAAATCCCACGGGAAAACTTTACGCAATGTTTTAACGTCAAATGCCACTGCAATAATGACGAGCGCACTTGAGACGAGTAAACCACCGATAAAGCCGCCACCTGGTGTATAATGTCCAGCTAAGAAAAGTGAGAAGCCGAACATCATAATTAAGAAAAAGATAATTAATGATGAATACTGCGCAATTAAATCATTTTTCTGTCTGTTCAATCTTCTCAACCCTTTCATAACCGTTTTTATGTTTCGCACGTAATTTAATTAATGTGTAAATCCCCATACCTGCGATGCCGAGTACTGATGATTCGAACAATGTATCGGTACCACGGAAGTCGACAAGTATAACGTTGACCATGTTTTTACCTTCAGCTAAGTCATAAACATGTGCTTTGTAGAATTCACTAATGGATTCGAAGTGACGGTTGCCGTATGCGATTAAACCTAACACAATCACGACTGCGCCGACCCCGATAGAAATGATCGCATTAACGACACGATAGCGTACAGATTCGTTGTAACGACTCATATTAGGCAAGTGATAGAAACAAAGTAAGAACAATGCCGTTGAAATCGTTTCTACAACGAATTGTGTTAAGGCAAGGTCAGGCGCATTAAAGAAAATAAAGAAAATCGCCATAGAGTAACCAACAGCACTTAACATGATAATGCTGAACAATCGTGAACGCGCAAAAATAATCATAATCGCCGCAATCGTAATCGTAATCACTGAGACAAATTCATAAAGTCTGATAGGCGATACCTTCATAAAGTCAACTGTGAAAGGTACGAAAATGAGTGTCACAAAAGTAAGGACAATCATCATGAAAAAGATAATGACTAAATTGTTGCGATTAAATCCTGTCATATAAGTACGCGTAATTTGTGTCGCGTAGTACGGTGTATAACGTCCTGTTTGGTTATACCAATGATTTAAGGTCATCGCGTTAGGAATACCTCTCAATATGGGTACCCAACGTTTTGCCGTTAGTATAAGTATGGCACCGACAGCATAAATAACTAAAGTTGCGATAAATGCTGGTGTGAAGCCGTGCCATAAATGGAATGACGCACTCACTTCATTTGTGTTCGTAATCGATTTGACTGCAGGTTCAACGAGTGGTGCAGATACAATACTAGGGAATAATCCAATCGAAATGACTAAAACGGCTAAAATCGTTGGTGAAATATTCATCAGTATTGAAGCTTCATGTGCTTTGTTCGGTAGTGCGTCAGGTTTGTGATCACCTAAGAAAATTTCCACAATAAATTTAAATGAATACACAAATGTGAAAATACTACCGACAATCGCGATGATAGGAATTAACAAACCGACTGTATTTAAACTAAAGACAGAGGCATGTGTCACTTCTATCATAGATTCGATAAAGGCTTCCTTAGATAAGAAACCGTTAAATGGTGGTACCCCAGCCATACTTAATGACGTAATGATAGATAAAGTGAATGAAATCGGCATCATCGTCATTAAGCCACCGAGTTTACGAATATCACGCGTTCCCGTCGCATGGTCCACGGCACCTGTAATCATAAACAGTGCACCTTTAAATGTTGCGTGGTTGATGAGATGGAAAATAGCTGCACTGTATGCGGCAAGGTATAACTGACTTTCATCCCCTTGGAAATGATAGCTCACTGCACCAATGCCGAGCATCGACATGATCATCCCAAGTTGAGATACAGTTGAAAATGCTAAAATCCCTTTAAGATCTAGTTGCTTCGTCGCATTAAGCGAGCCCCAGAAAAGCGTCACGAGACCAAAAGCGGTTACAGCCCAAATCCAACCTTGTGACACTGCAAAAATCGGTGTTAAACGGGCAATGAGATAAATACCTGCTTTAACCATTGTTGCTGAATGAAGATACGCACTGACCGGTGTCGGCGCTTCCATCGCATCAGGTAACCAAATGTAAAACGGAAATTGTGCAGATTTTGTCATTGCACCAATAATCACAAAAATCATGGCGAGTAGAAAAATCGGTGACGTTTGAATTTGGTCAACGTTTTCGATAATATCACGAATACGCCACGTGCCTGAAGCGAGGTAAAGTAAGATGAAACCACCTAGTAGTGATAAACCACCAAAAACGGTAATCATCATTGACTTCATTGCACCATAAAGTGACTTGTCTTTGTGTCGCCAAAAAGAAATCAATAAGAAACTTGAAAATGATGTTAACTCCCAGAAAAAATAAAGGACGAGTAAATTATCAGAAAGGACGACGCCGAGCATCGCACTCATAAACATTAACAAGTAACAATAAAAATGGCCGAGTTGTTCTGATTGGCTTAAATAACTAATTGAATATAGTACAACAAGACTCCCAATGCCTGTAATCAGTAAACTAAAAAGTAAACCTAGACCATCGACATAAACGTCAAAGTTCATCCCAATTTGTGGCATCCAAGCAGCAGACTGTTCTGTAAATTGCCCGGACATTGTTGGTTTAATATAAGATAAAAAATAAGCAAACAATACGACCGGTATCGGCAAAACAAACCAACCGAGATGGATGCGTTTGTAATAGTGATACAATATCGGAATGAGTATTGCGAATATTAACGGCAATAGTACCGCCATATGTAACCAACTCATAAATTGCCCTCCTTTAAAAACTACGATATATCTATTATACATGATTGTGAAACGTCTGAAAAACATGGCTACACATAGATGCGTCTAGATTTCAATCACTTTTAAATAAGAAGAAACACGTCGATATTATGAAAAATTTGTTTTATATTGGCGTGCATAATCTTCTTTAAGTTGTGCCAAACAATTTAAGGATGCATGCGCAAAAGGGGTATCCGATTCTTGTAATTGATTTTCAAGTGTTGTGATTGCACGTTGTAAAGTCACTGTATAGTCTTCAATGTCACCTTCGAATGGTTTTAAACGACTTGGAGACGTATATCTTTTTTCATATAGGCTTAACGCTTTTCGTTCATGGAAAAAGACACCTTCAACTTCATTTGGATTGTGGAGGTCGCCTTGTTTCGGGTGTTTAATCACTTGTAGCACTTTGACTAATACGTGATCCCCATTTTCTTCTACGACCTCTACAGCATAGACGCCAGTTTTATGTGCAAAACGATAAAGCATGTCAATACCATCCTCTCTCAAATATGTTAAAATAGTTATATACAACAGTTTATCACGAATGGAGTATTAAAAAATGACTAACTATCCACAATTAACGAAAGAAATTCAAGAAAATGAAATTAAAGTGATTATGCATACGAATAAAGGGGACATGACATTAAAGTTATTCCCTGAGATTGCGCCTAAGACAGTTCAAAACTTTGTCGAGCTTTCTAAAAAAGGTTACTACGATGGGATTACGTTCCACCGTGTAATCAATGATTTTATGATTCAAGGTGGCGACCCAACTGGTACAGGTATGGGTGGCGAAAGTATTTACGGTGGCCCATTTGAAGATGAGTTTTCAATGAATGCTTTTAACTTATACGGTGCGTTATCAATGGCGAATGCAGGTCCAGGTACGAATGGTTCACAATTTTTCATCGTTCAAATGAAAGAGGTTCCGGCACAAATGGTAGACCAACTTGTTGATGGAGGCTGGCCAAAAGAAATCGCTGAAGCATACAAAGAAAAAGGCGGTACACCTTGGTTAGATCAAAAACATACAGTATTCGGTCAATTGATTGAAGGTGAAGACACGTTAGAAGATATCGCAAGTGTTAAGGTCGGTGCACAAGACAAACCAATGTACGATGTTGTCATTGAATCGATTGACATTGAAGAATAATCAATGAATGGAGGTCATTACGTGGCAAATCATGATTTGAATATTCGATTGTATCAATATTTAGCGGATTGGAATCCTATGCAATTTGATGACCCAACAATGGGAGACGCAGAAGTTTACGAAATGATGGATGCAGTACATCAAATAGGCGAGGCAGAAGCCGTTGCACAAGCGTTTCAACAGATTTATCAATTTTCTTTTGATGAAATGTTGCCATATGACGTTTGCTTGGTGAAAGCGACAGAAGCGGTCAACATGCAAGCGGAATGCAGTATTTCTTAATAAATAGTGAAGTCGGTAAAAATCGAGAGTGGTTTTTATCGGCTTTTTCTTTTTAGGGCAAATCGTGTCTAAAGAAAGTAATTCAATTTAACGAGTCAAATAGTGTACTTTTTAATTTTGTGGGTAAAAGAGTCTTAATTGACGGAAGATTCTGTCATATCCAAACGATAGGGGGAATTGTCATGCCGAAAAAGTTATTGAGTATTGATTTGAATAAGAAAATGGATGAACAAGCACATCCAGGACACAATCGTTGGCACCCAGATATTCCAGCAGCGTTTTCAGTCGAACCTGGAGAGTCATTTCGCATGGAATGTTTAGACTGGACAGATGGACAAATTTCAAACAATGATGACCCGAGTGACATTAAACATGTGAATCTTAATCGTGTCCATGTTTTAAGTGGACCTGTATATGTGAACGGTGTCGAGCCAGGCGATTTATTAGTCGTCGATATTTTAGATGTCGGTGCCTTTCCAGAACATGAATGGGGATTTAACGGTATTTTTGACAAGACAAATGGCGGAAGTTTTTTAGTCGATCATTATCCGAATGCACAGAAATCGATTTGGGACTTTCATGGTATTTTTGCATCAAGTCGACACGTACCCGGTGTTGAATTTGCAGGTGTGATTCATCCGGGGTTAATCGGTGTCGCTCCATCACATGACATGTTGGCAGAGTGGAATAGAAGAGAACAGGCACTCGTCGACACGGATCCGAATCGTGAACCACCACTAGCAAACCTACCGACTGAAGATGCGGTCGTACTCGGCACATTAAAAGGAAAAGCGTTCGATCGTGTTGCCCAAGAGGGAGCACGTACAGTACCGCCACGTGAAAATGGTGGCAATTGTGACATTAAAAATTTATCGAAAGGTTCAAAAATATATTTTCCGGTGTACGTTGAAGGGGCTAAATTGTCAGTAGGTGACTTGCATTTTTCACAAGGGGACGGTGAAATTACTTTTTGTGGTGGTATTGAAATGCCGGGATGGATTGATTTGAGAGTGAATGTGATTAAGGGAGGCATGGAAAAGTATCAAATTAAGAAAAATCCAGCGTTTAACCCAAGTCCAGTGTTGCCAAACTACTCGGACTATATTGTGTTTGAAGGCATTTCGGTCAATGAATTTTCAGGAAAGCAAACCTATTTAGATGCCAACACAGCTTATCGCAATGCATGTTTGAATGCGATAGAATTTTTAAAAACACGGGGCTTTACAGGTGAGCAAGCTTACATGTTACTCGGCTCAGCACCTGTGCAAGGGACTGTTGCAGGCATTGTTGACGTTCCGAACGCATGTTGTACGATCGCCATACCACGAGAAATTTTCAAACCAGGCATCATGCCAAAGAAGGATGAATTCTAATGCCAAATTATTCTTATACGTGTACGAACTGTGGTACGTTTACGATTCGGCAACGCATTTCAGAGCGACATGAAACTGCACCATGTCCGTCGTGTCAGCAAATCGCTAAACGTGAATTTGTCCCATTTCAAACGTACAAAATGGATGGTCGTGTTAAACAACGTATCGAAAAAGGCCAACAACCACGTCTTGTTAAAAAAGAAGACTTGCCTAAAAAGCCACCGCGAGCACCACAAGTTACACGACCATGGATGGCAGGTCATTAAAACAATCGAAAATAACACAAAAAAAGAGACGGGGAACCATTCCTCGTCTCCACTATATTAAAAGATGAGATTACATTTTAACAACGTTTGCTGCTTGAGCACCACGTTCGCCTTCAACGATATCGAAGTCAACATTTTGACCTTCTTCTAATGATTTGTAGCCATCTCCAACGATTGCTGAGAAATGTACAAATACATCGTCGCCGTTTTCTCTTTCAATAAAGCCAAAACCTTTTTCTGCGTTAAACCATTTTACTGTACCGTTATTCATATAGAATACCTCCACGTGCTTTTGCACAAATATTTGCAATAAATTCATTGATTAAAAAAGAGGATATTCTAAACAAATACACTACATTTAAATTCAAGTTCTTTTATTACGATATCCTAACTATACGCCTTAGTTTGAATAAAGTAAAGCATTATTATTTTTGATTCCTCGAAAATGGCGGCATAAAACACCTTTGAAGTCGGGCGCACGTAAGCATGAAAAAATTTAAAAAAAGTTGAAAATAAATGCTTTTGTCAATAGGATCCACATGGTTTTGTTTATGATTTGCAACAAAGGGATAACAGGATGAAAAAATTAGTAAGCATGCAATATCGCATGGACAATGGGAATCACACGAGTATATTTAAATTAAGGATATAGAGAAATTTTTGTGAGTCACTCTTTTCTGAATCGATATCAGAATATTCTAAAATAAGTTTAAGTATAGCATATAGTCGATAGCAAGAGAGTGCACTTTTGAATGATACAGACGCACTGATTGATTTGATTCGGATGAGTGAGAGGTCATACATTTGAAGACATTTCACATTAACTAAAAAGGGATGAAACAAATGAACATTTTAATTGGAATTTTATTGTCACTATTTATTTTTGTCACAGGCGTTCTCTTTATGAAATTTAACAACACATTTTGGAACAATCCATTGTTGCTCATTTTTAAAAATAGAGCCTATGTGAATCAAATTACAGGAAAATCGTTAATAATTTTAAGTCTTGTGTACTTCGTCATTGCTATCCTATATCACTGGACGGTTTCAAATTTAGCTGTATTGTACGGAGTTTTAATCCTCCTTGATTTCATTGTCGTAGGTTTTATGATTCATACTAAAAATAGAAAAAACATTAAAGTTCAATAAGTTTAATTGTAAACTGGCTACTGACTCAAGGTGCTTAAAGTCGGTAAATAAGGGATTTTAAGTGCTTTTTAATTGATGGTATTTTTGTAAGGGCTTAAAAACTGAACACAACTCATCAATTGGTAACGGAGTGATTGATTAAAAATAAAATGTGCCATTCCTAGAAATCACAATTTATTCAACTGTTTTTTAGAATAGGGAGATAGTTCAAGTGACTAGATAAAAAGAGGCTGACGTTCAAAAAAACGGATAAGGCGTTAATAACGATTGGAGGAAATATCCAAGCATTCCATTTTTATTTGAGTTTTACTTTTAAGAATAAGAGTTGCTCAACTTAAGATTGCAAACCGCAGTCCGAGATGTTTGAAGGGCAGCCCCTAAGAACGCGAAGGCTCAGCTCTAGCAATTTAGACGTATCACCGAACTCTGTATATATAACATCAAAGCCTCAACCCTCAAAGATTCAAATAAAAAAGCCAATGCACAAACTGTACATTGACCCCAAGCGTTATTTAGACTCATATCTCATCTTCTTTTTGGACTGTTTCACCCAATATGGCAAACGTTCCTCTAATGTTCGAAACCCATATTTCTCAGTTTCCTGAATTTCATCCAATACTGAATATTTACCTTTTTTACGCTCATAATTTTTAAAATAATCATTATCCTTCAGAGATAAATTTAATTTTCCGTTGTGATCAATCGAGATGATTTTAGCTTTCACAGTTTGACCTGGTGACAAAAGCTTTTTTAAATTATGTACATAATCATCCATGATTTCGGATATATGAATGAGTCCTTCAGTACTGTCAGGGGTCTCGACGAAAGCGCCGTAGGGTTGAATACCAGTCACGCGTACTTTGACATGTTGTCCAACACGATACTGTCTTTTCAACATTCATAACCCCTTATCGATTAGTTTTTAACATTTTTATCATAGCACATCTTTAAAGAAACTCCTAACTATTCGTTATTCGAAATTGATATTTTGGGGTTCACAAACAATAGCTTGTGAAGTGCTTAGGGTTAATATGCACACCTGTTACAAAAGTATCGTAAAAGTCACTATTTCCAAGCGAAAGACTATTGCAAAATCAAGGTTAAAAAGGCTATAATTGCTTATAAATGAAAGCGCTTAATCACTATCGATTGACTCAAAATGATTCGAGCATATGCGTACGTCATGGCATGTGACACGAACGGCTTTTAGGTTGATGCAAATAGTGTTTTCTTTTACAAATATGTCATGAATATGTCATGATAGATGTAAGGGTTTTCTTATCATAAACAAAGGAGGATTTTTAAATGATTCCATATCAACACGAACCATTTACAGATTTTACGAAAGAGGAAAATCGCGAGGCTTATTTTCGTGCATTAGAAAAGGTTGAAAGTGAACTCGGGAAAGATTATCCATTAATTATTGGTGGAGAACGCGTATTCACTGAAGATAAAACACGTGTATACAATCCTTCAAATCGCGAAGAAACGATCGGATATGTTTCAAAAGCAACGAAAGAACATGCACAACAAGCGTTAGATGCAGCGAAAGAAGCGTTTAAAACTTGGAGAAAAGTAGATCCAAAAGTACGCGCGAATATTTTATTCAGAGCTGCTGAAATTACACGTAAACGTAAGCATGAATTCTCTGCATTACTTTCAAAAGAAGGTGGTAAACCTTGGAAAGAGGCAGATGCTGATACAGCGGAAGCGATTGACTTTATGGAATATTATGGTCGTCAAATGCTCGAACTTAAAGACGGTAAACATGTAAACAGCCGTCCGGGTGAATACAACCAGTTTGATTACTTGCCTGTAGGTGTAAGTGTTGTTATTTCTCCATGGAACTTTGCGTATGCGATTATGGCGGGTACAACGTCAGCACCACTTGTAACAGGTAACACAGTATTGTTAAAACCATCTTCTAATACACCTATTATTTCTTATAAATTTATAGAAGTTTTAGAAGAAGCCGGTTTACCTAAAGGGGTTGTGAACTGGATTCCTGGTTCTTCAAGTGAAATTGGTGACTTCTTAATTGAAAACAAAGATGTGGGTCTCATTTCATTTACAGGTTCTAAAAAAGTCGGTAAAGAAATTATCCAAAAAGCATCAGTCATTCAAGAAGGTCAAAACCATATTAAACGTGTCATTGCTGAAATGGGTGGTAAAGATGCAATCATCGTCGACAACGAAGCGGATTTACAAGTTGCGACAGATGCCATTGTATACTCAGCATTCGGTTTCTCTGGCCAAAAATGTTCAGCATGTTCACGTGTTATCGCGCATCAAGACATTTATGATGAATTACTAGAGCGTGTTAAAGAAGCAACAGAGAAAATTAAAGTAGGTAATGCTGCAGAGCCGGATACGTATGTCGGACCTGTCATTGACCAAAAATCTTTAGATAAAATTAAAAACTACATCGAAATTGGTAAAGGTGAAGGTCGTCTTGTAACAGGTGGTAATACAGACGAAGAAGTCGGTAACTTTGTATATCCAACAATCTTCGCTGATTTAGATCCAAATTCACGCGTAATGCAAGAAGAAATTTTCGGACCAGTCGTAGGTTTCACTAAAGTTAAAGACTTTGATGAAGCGATTGATGTAGCGAATGATACAGAATACGGTTTAACAGGTGCAGTTATTTCAAACAACCGTATGAAGTTAGAACAAGCGCGTCGTGACTTTATGGTTGGCAACCTTTACTTCAACCGTGGCTGTACAGGTGCAGTTGTCGGATACCAACCATTCGGCGGCTTCAAAATGTCAGGTACAGACTCAAAAGCTGGTGGACCAGACTACTTAGTATTACACATGCAAGGTCGTTCAGTATCAGAACATCTATAATGATGAATTAAATAACAGAAACGTACAGGACACATTTTTTTGTACTGATGTAGGGTAAATCATTTATAAGCACCGTTCACTACTTGAATGATAGGTATTGGATGATACTATTAATCGATTTGCCCTACACTTTCATGTGAAGAGATGTGCGTATTATATTTAAGGAGGAAATTGCATGGTAATAAAATCTGAAGAAATCATTGAAAAAACGAATCATTATGGGGCGCATAACTACTTACCCCTTCCAATCGTTATTGCCGAAGCTGAAGGGGTATGGGTGAAGGACCCAGAAGGCAATCGTTACATGGACATGTTAGCTGCATATTCAGCAGTCAATCAAGGGCATCGTCATCCTAAAATCATTCAAGCTGTTAAAGAACAAGCGGGTCGTGTCACACTCGTTTCACGTGCTTTCCATAGTGACAACTTAGGGGAATGGTATGAAAAAATCTGTAAATTATCAGGTAAAGAGAAAGCCTTACCGATGAATACAGGTGCAGAAGCGGTAGAAACAGCATTAAAAGCTGCACGTCGTTGGGCATATGAAGTGAAAGGCATTAAACCGAATGAAGCTGAAATCATTGCGATGGTTGGTAACTTCCACGGACGTACAATGGCGCCAGTATCACTTTCTTCAGAAAAAGAATATCAACGTGGTTATGGTCCACTGTTAGAAGGTTTTCAAAATGTTGAATTTGGTAATATTGAAAGTTTAAAAGCTGCAATAAATGAAAATACTGCTGCTGTTTTGATTGAGCCGATTCAAGGTGAAGCAGGGATTAACATTCCACCAGAAGGCTATTTAAAAGCTGTGCGCGAATTATGTGATGCGCACAATGTGTTATTTATTGCAGACGAAATTCAAGCCGGTTTAGGTCGTACAGGTAAATTATTTGCGACAGACTGGGATGATGTGAAACCAGACGTTTACATTTTAGGTAAAGCACTCGGGGGCGGTGTATTACCCATTTCAGTTGTACTTGCGGATAAAGAAGTACTTGATGTCTTTACACCAGGTTCACACGGTTCTACTTTCGGTGGCAATCCTTTAGCATGTGCCGCTTCACTTGCTGCACTCGACGTTATTGTTGATGAAGATTTACCAGGTCGCTCACTTGAACTCGGTGAATATTTCAAAAATGCATTACTTGAAATTGATCACCCGGCCATTAAAGAAGTACGTGGTCGCGGTCTCTTTATCGGTGTGGAATTAAATGAAGATGCACGTCCTTATTGCGAACGTCTTAAAGATGAAGGGCTTTTATGTAAAGAAACACACGATACAGTCATACGATTTGCCCCCCCATTAGTCATCACGAAAGAAGAGTTAGATTTTGCGATTGAAAAAGTGAAAAAGGTGTTTGCACAGGGGTAAAAAGTTAAAGTTTAATTTGAGCGGAAACCACTTTAAAATAAAAACGCTTATGTTACAATACGAATGTAAGCGAAAACAATAGTAGGAAAAAGAGGCGAAATGGATCATGGCTGAAAAAAATAATTTAGTGACGTCAACGCAAGGCATCATTAAGGAAGCAATGCATAAATTAGGCTTTGATGATGGCATGTATGAACTTATCAAAGAACCTTTAAGATTTTTGACAGTACGTATTCCAGTGAAAATGGACGATGGTACAGTAAAAACATTTACAGGTTACCGTGCACAACATAACGATGCAGTGGGACCAACTAAAGGTGGGGTACGTTTCCACCCAGATGTTGATGAAGAAGAAGTTAAAGCATTGTCAATGTGGATGACGTTAAAATGTGGTATTGTCGACTTGCCATACGGCGGTGGTAAAGGTGGTATTGTTTGTGACCCACGTCAAATGAGTATTCATGAGGTTGAACGTTTATCTCGTGGTTATGTGCGTGCGATTTCACAAATTGTTGGACCAACAAAAGACATTCCAGCGCCAGACGTATTCACAAACTCTCAAATTATGGCATGGATGATGGACGAATATAGCCAAATGGACGAATTTAACTCTCCAGGCTTTATTACAGGTAAACCTATCGTATTAGGGGGTTCACAAGGACGTGACCGCTCAACAGCATTAGGTGTCGTTATCGCCATCGAAGAAGCTGCAAAACGTCGTGGCAAATCAATTGAAGGTTCACGTATTGTCATTCAAGGTTTCGGTAATGCAGGGAGCTTCTTAGCGAAATTCTTGTACGATAAAGGTGCGAAAATAGTAGGTATTTCAGATGCTTACGGTGCACTTCATGACCCAGAAGGATTGGATATTGACTATTTATTAGATCGTCGTGACAGTTTTGGTACGGTAACAAACTTGTTTGAAGATACGATTTCAAACAAAGAGTTATTTGAATTAGACTGTGATATTTTAGTACCAGCAGCCATTGCGAACCAAATTACTGCAGACAACGCAGCTGATATTAAAGCTGAAATTGTTGTAGAAGCAGCTAACGGACCAACAACGCCTGAAGCAACAAAAATTTTAACTGAACGTGGGATTTTATTAGTGCCAGACGTGCTTGCAAGTGCTGGTGGTGTAACAGTTTCATACTTTGAATGGGTACAAAATAATACAGGTTATTATTGGACAGAAGATGAAGTGAATGAAAAGTTACGCGAAAAATTAGTGAATGCATTCGATACGATTTATACTTTATCTGAAAATCGCAAAATTGATATGCGTTTAGCAGCCTACATTGTCGGTATTAAACGTACGGCAGAAGCGGCACGTTATCGCGGTTGGGCATAAGAGAAAAAGAGATGAATAAGCAGAGACGCTGAGAGTGCGTTTCTGCTTTTTTATACATGAAAACTCGGAAATCCAAATTCGAACATCAAGGAGGGAACAACAATGAATAGAAGTATGTTTACACTTATTATCGCAACCATTTTTACAGTAGCAGGCATCACATTTGCGATGAAGCACGAATGGTTGATTGCAGCACTGTTCATCTTGATTGGCGTGATTTACGTCATTAAAGGAATCCATAGAGGTCATTCTAATAAGTGATATGCATTAAAATTGAATAGCGTGAATGTCAAATAGCCAGTCAATACATTGATAAGTGTAAGAACTGGCTATTTTTATATTTTTAGCAATTATCGTAAACTTCTTAACATACTTTATTGTTGAATTAACGCGTGATATAAATCTGGATAGTTCGTGAAGACGCCTGTGACCCCATATTGATTTAAACGCGCCATTGTTTTTTGATCGTTGACGGTATAAGGATGGATATAAAAGCCTTGTTGACATAATGCATGTGTGTTTTGAGCAGTTAAATCATGATAATCTGGGCCTACACCAACCGCATAACTTTGAATTTTTTTCAAATCAGCATCGGACTGTCGTGGAAGTTCGCCTCTCTTTAACAATTGTACGAGAGGAATACGAGGATTTTCGTGATGAACCTTTTTAAGACTGTCTCTTGAAAATGATTGAATGACAACTTTACCGTTACGCAAGTTCTTTTTACAGTCGAGACCATATTGATGTAATTGACGTAGCAGTTTTTCCTCCATTCCTGGATAAACATCTGGTGATTTCGTTTCGATGTAATAATTGACACTTGTGCCATAACGACTGAAAATCTCATCAAGTGTTGGGACTTGTTGGCCGACATATTGCGGATTTTGGTATTTTGGATATTTTTGATTGAACCATGATCCGGCATCTAACTGTTTCAATTCAGCAAGTGTATAGTGATTGATACGACCTGTCCCATTTGTAGTACGGTCCACTTTATCATCATGCATGGCGACTAAATGGCCGTCTTTAGTCATTTGTAAATCAAGTTCTAAATAATCGGCATGCATTTCATAAAGGCTTTTATCGTAAGACGCAAAAGTATGTTCTGGTGCATAACCACTCGCGCCACGATGTCCGATATTAACATAAGGCTTGTTCAAGACATTGTGTTGGCTTGAAGATAGGGGTGTTGCTTGATGATGGGGATTACTTTGAGGTGAACCGGCATTTGCGCTATCAACAAGTGCACTTGAACCAGTCAGTAGTGTTCCGATTAAAACGGTTGATGCAAAAAGGTGTGATGCAGCTTTCATTTTGATGCCTCCTTAGTATGATAGGTTATTTTCAGCATAGTCAAAAATTTGAAAAATGGCAATACTCTTAATTTAAAGATTACTTTATCTTTATGTTTGAAATGATTGCGATACATTCAATTAAAATGTACGAATGTGAACAATGATAAATCAGCGTGTTAAACGATGTCCTCTTTCCGAGTTTTCTCGAGAACATGCTACAATAAAGAGACACGGACGTTCAGTTGTCCGTGTCTCATGTTTGGATTGTACTACTTTGAATGATGTTGTGCTAAATGGGTCTTTGCGACATCGATTTGATGACGCACTGCATCTAGACCTGTAGCACCATAACTTTTACGACGTTTGACCGCTTCATCAGGTTGTAAATATTGATAAATATCTGTTTCGATTTGTGGTTGATGGTCTTGATATACCTCTAATGGAATGTCGAGTAAATACATCCCATGTTGAATGGCCCACAGGACGAGCTTACCGACAATTTCGTGTGCCTCTCTAAACGGGATGCCTTTCGTTACGAGATAGTCCGCTAACTCTGTCGCATTTGAAAAGTCTTGGCGCACCGTTGCTTGTAGACGGTCGGTGTTCACAGTCATCGTTGCGACCATACCGTCAAAGATACGCAGTGAACCTTTGATAGTTTCAATCGCATCAAATAAGCCTTCTTTATCCTCTTGCATATCTTTATTATAAGCGAGCGGCAATCCTTTTAATGTCATCAATAGGCCAACAAGATGGCCCGTTGTACGTCCGACTTTACCCCGAATGAGCTCAGCCATATCAGGATTTTTCTTTTGTGGCATAATAGATGAACCTGTTGAAAAACCGTCAGATAATGTGATGAACTTCGCTTCTTCCGATGACCAGAAAATGATTTCTTCAGCAAAACGAGAGAGGTGAATCATCGTTAAGTTAATATTGTTCAACGTTTCAACAATATAGTCACGATCACTCACGGCATCGATACTGTTTTCATATAACGCGTTAAAACCGAGTAACTTTTGTGTTTCATGACGGTCTATCGGATACGTCGTCCCACTCAATGCTGCGGCACCTAAAGGAGAGACATCGATACGTGCCAATGACTCTTTGAAACGCGTCTGGTCACGTTCGAGCATCCAAAAATACGTCATGATATGATGCGCAAATGAAATCGGTTGTGCACGTTGAAGGTGTGTATAGCCAGGCATCATCGTTTCTACATGCTGTTCTGCAAGCTGTAATAATGTTTGTTGAAAAGCATGAATGTAATCAATTATCGTATGCACTTCTTTTTTCGTATACAAATGCATATCCGTTGCAACTTGGTCATTACGGCTACGACCGGTATGCAGTTTGCCACCCACAGGACCGATACGTTTAATCAATTCGTGTTCAACATTCAAATGAATATCTTCTAATGCTGTTTGAAATTCGATTTGTCCCTCATGAAAGTCGTGTTGAATGTCTTTTAAAGTTTGGATAATCAACTCACTTTCTGCTTCAGTTAAAATTGCTTGATGTGCGAGCATGGTTGCGTGTGCGATGCTGCCATGAATATCTTCGTCAATGAGCGTTTTGTCAAAGTGAATCGACGCATTAAAAGCATCGACCCATTCTTCTGGTTTCTCTTCAAATCTACCACCCCAAGCTTTTTTACTCATCCGCATAGCCTCCATGTAACATCGCGTTCACTTGTGTTGGTAGACCATAAATGTCGATAAAGCCCACTGCAGATTGTTGGTTGAACGCATCTTCTTTCGTATAAGTTGCTAATTTTTCATTGTAAAGGGTGTACGGTGATTTTCTACCATTGACGATGGCATGACCTTTAAATAGTTTGACACGTACATCACCAGTCACATATTTTTGCGTATGATCCACAAATGTTTTAAGAGCATCAGTTAAAGGTGAGAACCATAAGCCGTTATACACTTGTTCTGCGAATTGTTTCTCAATAATTGGTTTAAAATGTGCCACATCTTTTGTTAAAGTGATGGTTTCTAACGCTTGGTGTGCTTTGATAATCACTTCAGCACCTGGTGTTTCATACACTTCTCTTGATTTAATACCTACGAGACGGTTTTCAATATGGTCGATTCTACCAATACCGTGTTTTCCAGCAAGTTCATTTAAATACAAAATCAGGTCATCTAATGCATAATGCTCACCGTTAATATGTGTTGGAATCCCTTGTTCGAATGTGATTAAAATTTCATCAGCCGTATCTGGTGTATCTTCTAATTCATTTGTTAAATCATAAGCATCTATTGGTGGCGCGACATAAGGATCTTCTAATACACCACATTCATTGCTGCGGCCCCATAAGTTTTGGTCGATGGAATACGGAGACGCTTTGCCAATAGGGACAGGGATATTGTGTGTTTTCGCATAATCGATTTCTTCTTCACGGCTCCAACCCCATTCACGTACAGGCGCAATCACTTTAAGGCTCGGATCTAATGCTTTAATCGCTACTTCAAAACGTACTTGGTCATTTCCTTTTCCAGTACAACCATGTGCGATAGCAATGGCATTCGTTTCATGCGCAATTTCGACTAACTTTTTAGAAATGAGTGGGCGAGACAATGCAGAAACGAGCGGGTACGTTTGTTCATACATCAGATTACCTTTGATTGTATAACCCACATAATCTTCTGCAAATTCTTTCGTTGCATTAATGACATGAGACTCACTTGCTCCCATATCGAGTGCTTTTTGATAAACAAGGTCTAAATCTTTTCCTTCACCAACATCCAAACAACATGCAATGACGTCGTAACCTTGTTCGATCAACCATTTAACGGCCACACTTGTATCTAAACCGCCTGAATATGCTAAAACCACTTTATCTTTCATCCTAGTCACCTCTGTTAAAAAATTAATATTTGAATAGCTTTACTATAACATAAATGAATTTATATGCAAATGGTCAAATAAATATTCATAAAAATACGTGTCAACGGATATGCTTGGGTAAGTCAATTGAATTTGTTGAAACAACTTAGTAAAATGAAAGTACGTTAAGTTAAATTAGGAGGCAAAAGTGTATGACACATATCCAATTAGATTATCAAAAAGCTTTAAAATTTTTCGGTCAACACGAATTAGATCAGCAACAAGATGCTGTTAAAGCTATTCACCGTACAATTCATGAAGGTACAGGTGCAGGAAGTGACTTCTTAGGATGGGTTGACCTACCAGTTAATTACGATAAAGAAGAATTTTCACGTATTAAAGAAGCAGCTAAACAAGTACAATCACATTCAGACGTACTTGTCGTAATCGGTATTGGTGGTTCGTACCTTGGTGCACGTTCAGCAATCGAAATGTTGACACCAGCATTCAAAAAAGATAGTGAATATCCTGAAATTATTTTTGCAGGTAACCATTTATCATCATCATATTTACAATCACTTATCGACTATTTAGCAGATAAAGACTATTCAGTTAACGTGATTTCAAAATCTGGTACAACAACTGAACCTGCAGTTGCGTTCCGTATTTTCAAAAAATTATTAGAAGAGAAATATGGTAAAGAAGAAGCAGTTAAACGTATTTTTGCAACAACTGACCAAGCTAAAGGTGCATTGAAACAACTTGCGACAAATGAAGGTTACGAAACATTCGTAGTACCTGATGATGTCGGTGGTCGTTTCTCAGTATTAACTGCAGTAGGTTTATTACCAATCGCTGTAGCAGGTATTGATATCGATGCAATGATGGGCGGTGCAGCAAAAGCACGTGAAGAATTATCTTCTGACGATTTATCTTCAAACATTGCATACCAATACGCATCAATTCGTAACATCCTTTACAACAAAGGTTACACTACAGAAATGTTAATCAACTACGAACCATCATTACAATACTTCAATGAATGGTGGAAACAATTATTTGGCGAATCAGAAGGTAAAGACTTAAAAGGGATTTATCCTTCAAGTGCCAACTTTACAACTGACTTACACTCATTAGGTCAATATGTACAAGAAGGTCGTCGTTTCTTAATTGAAACAGTATTAAAAGTAGAAAATCCTAAACACGATATTACAATTGAAGAAGATGCGGATGACTTAGATGGCTTAAACTACTTAGCAGGTAAAACAGTAGATGAAGTGAACACAAAAGCATTCGAAGGTACTTTACTTGCGCATACTGACGGTGGCGTTCCTAACATGGTTGTTAAATTACCTCGTTTAGACGCTGAAACTTACGGTTATGTTGTTTACTTCTTTGAATTAGCAGTAGCAATGAGTGGTTACCAATTAGGTGTGAACCCATTCAACCAACCAGGTGTAGAAGCATATAAACAAAACATGTTTGCATTATTAGGTAAACCTGGATTTGAAGATAAGAAAAAAGATTTAGAAGCACGTCTATAATTCGAGATTGCTTTTGATTGGAATATAAAAGAAAGGCTGATGAGGCATACGTCTTGTCAGTCTTTTTTATTGCGCGCGTTGAGTCAGTGTCCTATTTCTGCCAGGGCGCGTATGATAATCCCATATTAGTTAAAAGTGAACGGTTGAAAATCTTAAGCAATCTAATGAAGTGTATGATTCAAATGTAAAAGTTAACGTTTTAAGAGAAATTATGATAAGATAAAATTTGTTATGATGAAATTGATATGATTGGGAGTGCAAATTTGAAGTTTCTGATAAAGATGACATTCGCTCTAATAGGCGCATTGGTAGTTTTAGCCGTCATCGTATTGTTTGTTGTGATACCATATGAAGTAAAGCATCAAAATATGGACACGACACTTCAAGCCCATGATCGGCTGTTGGTGAATAAACTCGCACCACGCTACAATGGGATTCATCATCAAGATATTGTTGTCTACTATGCGGATGGTCAATATCGTGTTGGGCGCGTGATTGGAGAACCGGGTCAATCAGTTGAATTTCAAAAAGGTCAATTGTATTTGGACCATACGTCTGTGACTGAATCGTATGTGAATCAACAAGATCAGAAGTCATGGTCATTGAAATCACTGCCGAATTCAGAAAGTGACATCATTCCTCCAAACACGTATTTAATATTGAACGATCGTCGTGATGATGGCGTAGATTCTCGAAAGTTTGGTCTCATTAAGAAATCAAATATTGAAGGTAAGTTATGGATACGTTATTATCCTTTTGATAGAATAACGACTCATTTTTAAAATAAGAGGTGTAAAACTGTGAAAAAAGAGACAATGGAATGGTTGCTGTCTATAGGATTAGCATTATTGATTGTAGGTCTATTGTATGCATTTGTCATTAAACCGTATAATATTAAAGGTGATTCCATGGACCCTACATTAAAAGATGGAGAAAGGGTTATCGTTAACAAAATAGGAAAAACTTTAGGTCATTTAGATAATGGTAATGTCATTGTCTTCCATGCAGATGAAACGAATGACTATGTAAAACGTATTATCGGTAAACCAGGCGATCATGTCGTTTATAAAAATGATCAACTCTACTTAAATGGTAAAAAAGTAGATGAACCATATTTAGATTATAATCTTAAACATAAAACATATGAACAAATTACAGGTTCATTTGATTCTAAAGACTTACCAGGTAGCAACGGTGAGGAACAAATACCTAAAGATAAATATCTCGTGTTAGGTGACAACCGTGAAGTGAGTAAAGATAGCCGTGCTTTTGGTCTTATTGATAAAGATCAAATAGTAGGGAAAGTCGCATTTAGATTCTGGCCATTGAGTGAATTTAAAATCAACTTCAATCCAGATCATACAGATACGCAAGAGTAATAATGAATCATAGCGCATGATGATCAGACATCATGTAGCGATTGAATAAATAAGATAAGAACAAAAGCTGGGAGACCATTACGTTTTCCTGGCTTTTTTTAGATGATATGAGGATAAAATTTTTTAGGTGCTATACTGAATATGTAGGAGAATGTTGAGTTGTTTAGTCATATTGATAGAGTATCTTCCATGTTACACTTCTGCCACGCCGATTAATGCGGTCTTTTTTATAAAACATTCCTGATTCATACCTCACGATATCGTTGGCTACAAAAGCATTGAGTTGCTTATTCGTCTCAAAGCGATTAATATTTCCTCACGCTCCTGTCAGTAAAGCCGCATTCTGTTCTCCAACACCATTGATACTCAATAAAACCTGATATAATTTTGGGTCAGCATACAAAGCTTTAAATTTAGCGACATATTTCTTTTTTCTATCAATGAGTCGAAATAAATCTTCAGTAATGTTTTTGATTTCTTCGACAGGTGTGTGCTCTTCGTGAACAGTAATATAAGTGTTTTGAGCCCATTCGACAAGCTTGATAGTTAGATTTTCAAGATATGTTTTTTGGGCAGTTATTGTGCTGCTTAATGAGCTTTTTAAGTTGTTGTTTTGTCAATTTTAAGATGAGCTGAACCATCAACTCATTTCGGCTTAATTGAAGTGTACACGAGATGGAAGCCGAATGGGATTATGGGAGCTGTACAGAAATCTTATTTGTGACAAAGATTGCCCTGCAAGGCTGACTAGGCTTCTCAAAAACGAGAGCATTGAGAAGTCACAGTCAGCTACTGCGATAAACAGATAAACAGTAGCCACTCTTAAAATGAAAAGTGAAGACTTCGGTCAACCTCTTTCCCTCAGGCGTCTTGCTCGGTTTTAGCAATCTGGGTGTGCTTCATCGCCCTTAATGTGTGATGACACTCGAAACATAAGCAAATGTCTCCATATCAAGGGGGAGTAAAGAACTATGATGATACCTCCTTCTCCTCATATGTACGTATCGCGCACCAACTTATTATTCCGCACATATTTTTCTGAATAAAATTTCCTCTATCACACTATTTTAGTCTTTTCTTGCTACGTTCCAATATTGACAACATGCATCGACTAAATCAAAGACGTGTTGATTGTATTCACGCTTCTTTGAGTAATTCAGGTAAATCGTTCTTTTAATGTTAGGACGAATTTTAATCGTGCTCAGTTGAAATGTTGAGTATGACTGATAATACATTTGTGGAATGACTGCATAGCCCATACCTTGGTGTACAAAATTGGTCGCCGTTTCAAAACGGTCCACTTCCATGATGATATGGGGACGTTCATCTAATCGTGTAAAATAGTCATCGATATGTTTACGAACTTGATAGCCACGGTTAGGGACGATGAGTGGCAAGTTTTTAATCAACACTGACTTTTGATTTCCAAAGGCGTTCTGTGGCGTGAGAACGACATAATCTTCTTGATATAACGGGAGTGAGATAATCCCGTCGTGACGAATTTGATCGTTTGATAAGCCTAAGTGAATATCAAAGTTAATCAATTTTTGTGCTAATTGGTTAGGGTCTAGTATTTCAGTGATTTGATAATGTTGCTCTGGATGGGCATTCTGATGGGTTTGTACGACAGTTGAAACCCAACGTGCAGTGGATTCAATGATTGCCATTTTAATTTTAGGTGTTTGACTCATTTTCAAATCATACATTTTTTCAATGGATTGATGATAATGTTTCACAAGTTCAACTGCTTCGTTATAAAACTGAATGCCTTTTTCGGTAATTGAAATTTCTTTCGTCGTTCTTTTTAACAGTTTATAGCCTAAATCTCGTTCCATTTTTTTAATCGTTGCGGTCAATGAAGGTTGGCTAATGTGTAAGGCTTGCGCAGCTTTTGTGAAGCTATTTTGATGTACGATTTCGATAAAGTATTCCAACTGTATAACTTTCATCATGGCCTCCTTATTATAGTTTGAAGTTATAAGTGATTAGTTTATTTATATTGGTTATTAATAGCTTAGCATATTACAATAGAGTTAGTAAGTGACAGCGCATGATTAAATGACAGAATAATGAGAATTAAAGCAAGGTTAAGGGGAGAGGCCGTTATTTTGTGTAGGGTTCACAATTCAAAGGGGGAGAAATGTTGGGATGAAACATCAAGCTGTTAAGGGTAACCAGATGTGGCGTTTTTGGGTTTTGAGTTTGATAGGTGTGATTTGTTTCTTTGTGCCTTTTCATATTAACGGGGTACAAACGATTATTGTCGACCATGTTCATTTAGCAATACGCGCAGGTCTCAAAAGTGTGATGCCTTATATTGCTTTAGTCATGATTTTAATTGGCGCAATCTTACCCATCTATCGTAAAGATTATCGGAAAACGAAGACGGATTTTGTGATTGTTTTGGCTAAAGTTTTAGGGGCTATGATTGGCGTCATGTATGTGTTTCATATCGGACCTAAAATTTTGTTTGAAGCACAATATGGACCGTTTTTGTTCGATAAATTAATGTTGCCATTGAGCATTTTAATTCCAGTTGGTGCCATCGCTTTATCATTGTTAGTCGGTTATGGCCTGTTGGAGTTTATCGGGGTGTTAATGCAACCCATCATGCGCAAAGTGTTTAATACACCAGGTGAATCCGCGATTGATGCGGTCGCTTCATTTGTAGGGAGTTATTCACTCGGTCTGTTAATTACGAATCGCGTATACAAACAAGGTGTATACAACTACCGAGAAGCATTAATCATTGCGACAGGGTTTTCGACAGTATCGGCAACATTTATGGTCATCGTAGCACGTACGCTTGATTTAATGGCACATTGGAATTTGTATTTCTGGAGCTGTTTAGTCATCACATTCGTTGTGACAGCCATTTCGACGTATTTGCCACCGATTTCAAAAGCGTCGAAAGCGTACTATAACAATCAACAACCACCAGCAAAACCTAAAGAAGGAGGTACACGTATTCAACAAGCATGGCTCGCAGTGAAAAGACAATCACATCAAGCGACACCATTGTTTAAAAATATGTGGACACATTTTGCTGAAGGGCTCGAAATGACAGTCGCGATATTACCGTCAATTTTATCGATTGGTTTTATCGGTTTGTTGTTAGCGAACTTTACACCGGTCATTGACATACTGAGTTACATTTTCTATCCATTTATTTATATTTTCCCGATTGCAGAAAAAGCGTTGTTAGCAAAGGCGTCTGCAATATCGGTCATTGAAATGTTTTTACCATCGTTACTTGTCGTTAAAGCAACAATTGAAGTTAAATTTGTAGTGGCAATTACGAGTGTATCAGCGATTATTTTCTTTTCAGCACTTGTACCGTGTATTTTAGCTACAGAAATTAAAGTTCCGATTTGGCAATTGTTATTGATTTGGTTTGTGCGTGTGACATTAACATTATTAATTACAATTCCGTTAAGTCTAATTATTTTTTAAATGAAAGGGAGAAGTCTTATGGTGAGAAATATTCAAGCAAAAAAAGGTTTAGAAATCGAATGTAAAGGTTGGGAACAAGAAGCAGTATTACGAATGTTATACAACAACTTAGATCCAGAAGTGGCTGAGCATCCTGAACGTCTTGTCGTTTATGGTGGCATCGGTAAGGCAGCACGTAACTGGGAAGCATTTGATGCGATTGTGGATACATTACGTCGCTTAGAAAATGATGAGACGATGTTAGTGCAATCTGGTAAACCTGTTGCTGTATTTAAAACGCATGAAGAAGCGCCACGTGTGCTTTTATCGAACTCTGTGCTCGTACCGAAATGGGCAACTTGGGATCATTTCCATGAATTGGATAAAAAGGGCTTAATGATGTACGGCCAAATGACAGCGGGTAGTTGGATTTACATTGGTTCACAAGGGATTGTCCAAGGTACGTACGAAACTTTTGCGGAATTAGCGAATCAACATTTCAATGGCTCGTTAAAAGGCACAATTACATTAACTGCGGGATTAGGCGGTATGGGTGGTGCACAACCGCTTGCTGTAACGATGAATGGCGGTGTCGTTATTGGCGTAGATGTAGACCCGACACGTATTCAAAAACGTATTGACACACGTTATTGTGACACGATTACACATTCATTAGATGAAGCGTTAGAACAAGCAGAAAAAGCGAAAAAAGAAGGGCGTGCCATTGCAATCGGATTAGTCGGTAATGCGGCGGAAGTCCACCATGAAATTTTAAAACGTGGCTTCAAAATTGATATCGTGACGGACCAAACATCCGCACATGACCCACTTAACGGTTACGTGCCTGAAGGGTATAGTTTAGAAGAAGCGGCTGTATTAAGAGAAAGTGATCCAACGCGCTATGTGGCATTATCAAAACAATCTATGAAAAAACATGTTGAAGCGATGTTACAATTCCAAAAAAATGGTGCGGTTGCATTCGACTATGGTAACAATATCCGTCAAGTCGCATTTGATGAAGGTTTAGAAAATGCATTTGATTTCCCTGGTTTCGTACCAGCATACATTCGTCCATTATTCTGTGAAGGTAAAGGACCATTCCGTTTTGCAGCATTATCTGGAGATCCTAAAGATATTGAACGTGCAGACCAATTAATGCGTGAATTATTCCCAGAAGATGAAAAATTAATGCGCTGGTTAGATATGGCAAGTGAAAAAATTGCATTCCAAGGGCTCCCATCGAGAATTGCATGGCTTGGTTATGGCGAACGTGCAAAAATGGGTTTAGCGTTAAATGAGCTTGTACGTAATGGCGAAATTTCTGCACCAATCGTTATCGGACGTGACCATTTAGATTCAGGTTCAGTTGCATCACCAAACCGTGAAACTGAGGCGATGTTAGATGGTTCAGATGCTGTAGGGGACTGGGCAATTTTAAATGCATTAATTAACACTGCAGCAGGAGGTTCATGGATTTCAGTACACCATGGTGGCGGTGTAGGTATGGGCTATTCACTACACGCAGGCATGGTGGTGGTTGCTGACGGTTCAGAACGCGCAGACAGAAGATTAGGACGTGTATTAACGACAGATCCGGGTATGGGTGTAGTGCGACATGCAGATGCGGGTTATGAAAAAGCGATTGAAACTGCTAAAACTCGTGGCGTTGATATTCCTATGATCACTAAGGAGGTAGAAACAGAATGACTTATGATTTACTGATTCAAAATATTAAAGAATTGATTTTACCAGTAACGACAGATCGCCCTTTAAAAGGTAAAGATTTAGATGAATTAAATGTTGTAAAGCACGGTACGGTCGTGGTACATGAAGGGAAAATTGTTTATGCAGGGTCTTATACTGAAGACTACGAAGCGCATGAAACAATCGATGCCTCTGACCGCGTTGTTTCACCGGCACTGGTAGACGCACACACACATTTAGTTCACGGAGGCTCACGCGAACACGAAATGGCGTTAAAACGTCAAGGCAAATCATATTTAGAAATACTTGAATCAGGTGGCGGTATTTTATCAACGGTAGAAGCGACACGCCAAGCGACTGAAGATGAACTATTTAAAAAGGCTGAATATGATTTATTAACGATGATGCATCACGGTGTATTAGCTGTAGAAAGTAAAAGTGGTTACGGCTTAAACAAAGAAAATGAATTAAAACAATTGCGTGTATCTAAACGTTTAGAAGAAAAATATGGTTTGAAAATGCGTCATACATTTTTAGGCCCACACGCGATTCCAAAAGAAGCATCGTCACAAGCAGACTTCTTACAAGAGATGATTGATTTATTGCCAGAAGCGAAAAAATACGCAGACTTTGCAGATATTTTCTGTGAGACAGGTGTATTTACGTTAGAAGAATCGAAACGTTATATGGAAGCAGCGAAAGGACTTGGCTTAAGAGTGAAAATTCATGCAGACGAAATCGATCCGCTCGGTGGTTTAGGGTTAGCGATTGAGGAAGATGCTATTTCTGCAGATCACCTCGTTGCTTCAAGTGATAAAGACAAAGCCAACTTAAAAGATTCTGATACTGTGGCGGTATTATTACCGGGGACAACGTTCTACTTGGACAAAGAAAGTTATGCAGATGCTCGAGGCATGTTAGACAATAACGGTGCCATTGCAATTGCGACAGACTACAACCCAGGTAGCTGTGTAACAAACAATTTACAAATGGTTATGGCGATTGCATCATTAAAATTAAAACTATCACCAGCCGAAATTTGGAATGCAGTCACAATCAATGCAGCAAAAGCCATTGATGTGGATGCCGGTACGATTAACAAAGGTGATGATGCGAATATCGTCATTTGGCGTGCACCCAACCATGAATACATTCCGTATCATTACGGGGTAAACCATGTTGAAAAAGTCATTCAAAACGGACGTGTCATCGTTGACCGTCAACCACAATTATTAACACAAGCATAATTACTATAAACAAAGCGGATAAGCACCTTGAATAGGAGGTTGCAATCCGCTTCATCTTTTTGTGTAATGCAGGACTACTCGTTTAAAATGATATGAACAGAATCGACCCGGCCTAATTCCTAAAAAGCGAGAAGTGTTTAGTAGTATGGGTAACAATACTGTAATGATACGATTGTCGAAACCGTGCAAGACGCCTGAGAGAAAGAGGTTGACCGAAATCTTTACTTTTCATTTTAATAGTGGCTACTGTTTATCGCAGTAGCTGTCTGGCTTCTCAATGCGCCTATTCAAGCTTTTAAGAAGCCTAGTTAGCCTTGCGGGGGGGCAGTACGACGAAATCTTTGTTGCACATGAGATTTCTGTACAGCTCCCATAATCCAATTTGGCTTCCATTTCGTGAACACTCCATTCAAGCCAAATTGAGTTGAGGCAAGTCTCTGGGAACGGGAGAATGGTATAAGCAATCCTAGCATGTTTATTTTTATGTGACAGTATGTATTATGAAACAAAACCATCACGCAAAACCTAAAATAATCAACAAATCCCGATTGCTTTGATATAATATAATGAAATAAAAGGGGAGTCGGGGGGAATGGAGATGAATCACACAATCCAAAATTACCTCACAAGCTGGAGAGGACACACTTTCCAAAACATCACGGCAGGCTTACTTGTCGCTTTAGCTATGATGCCAGGTGCTATCGCATTTTCATTCATCGCTGGCGTCAGCCCGACAGTCGGCATATTCAGTACCGCACTCATGCTCATCGGAATCAGTTTTTTTGGATCACGCACATTAATGGTTTCTGCACCGAGTAGTGGGGTCTCCATTGTCGCTGTGTTAATCACCTCAATGTACGGCCAACAGATGCTCATTGCAGCGATGCTCGTCATGGGCATATTTCAAATCTTATTCGCATTTTGTCGTGTGGATAAAGCGATACATAAAATTCCAGTGCCGGTCGTCGTGGGATTTATGAATGCGTTAGCTTATTTATTATTTACCTCGCAACTGAAACATATTTTTGGTCACAATCTGTGGACGTACCTATTTGCAACGCTCAGCTTAGTCATGATATTTTTAATTCCTTATATAACGGAGCGTATCCCTGCTGCACTTATCATGATTGTAGTTTTATCAATAGCGGCTAAAATGTTTCATGTCGATTTAATTAATGTTCAAGATTTAGCGCATATTCATTTCGAAATGCCGACGCTCGGGTTACCTCAAGTTGATTTAACAGGATGGATGGTAGTAGAACTTTTCATTTTTGGCTTAATGTTAGCGATTGTCGCAACGATTCAAACGAGTTTAACAGCGCGAATGGTCGATCAACGAACAGCAACCTCTAGCAGTCTCAATCGTGAATCATTCGGTCAGGGCTTCACGAATCTCATCATTTGTTTATTTGGAGGGCTTGCGGGAAGTGCGTTAGTGGGACAGTCTAAATATAATCTCGAATTAGGGGCAACATCACGACTTTCAACTTTGGCAGCAGGTATCGTGATGTTGTTATTTTTAATTTTATTAAGTCCCCTGGTCGGCAGTATTCCGATGGTCGTGTTAGCTATCGTATTGACACGTATTTCGATGAACACTTTTGACCGTCAAACGTTGAGGTATATTGTCGAGCGACGTTGGACAGAATTCATGATTATGCTCATTACTTTTTTATTGATTGTCATCGCACGTAATTTAGCGCTCGGGGTACTCGTAGGCACAGCGACTTATTATAGTTATCAACGGATTCAAAAATATCGAAAAAAATATCGAAAAGGAAGGGATTAGCATGGCAGCTGATTTAAAACAATTGATTGAATGGAGAAGATGGTTTCATCAAAATCCAGAACTTTCAAATGAGGAATTTCAAACAACAGCACGGTTACGAGAAATTTTAGAAAGTTACGATATTCGAATACTCGATTTACCATTAAAAGTCGGACTAATCGCAGAAGTAGGTGAAGGAGAAGATATGATTGCGATTCGTTCAGACATTGATGCGCTACCAATTAATGAAAAAACAAACTTAGCGTATCAATCACAAAATGACAATGTGATGCACGCCTGTGGTCATGATATTCATATGGCGTCTATTCTCGGTACAGCAGTGAAATTGAAAGAGATGGAATCAGAATTAACAGGACGCGTCCGTATTATCTTCCAATCTGCTGAAGAAACAGGTGATGGGGCACCTGCTGTCGTTCAAACAGGCGCATTAGATGGGGCGTTAGCGATTCTTGGTTTCCACAATGCACCAACTATAAAAGTCGGTGAATGGCGTGCAAAATCCGGGCATTTAACATCAAATGTAGATCGTTTCAACATTCGTATTCAAGGTCGAGGCGCACATGCAGCAATGCCCCAAGATTCGGTAGACCCGCAAATCGTGTTAGGACAACTTATTTTAAGCATACAAACGATTGTGAGTCGTAACATTGCCCCTTATGATGAAGCGGTTGTGACGGTAGGTCAAATTCATAGTGGTCACACGTGGAATGTCATCCCTCAAGAAGCGATGGTAGAAGGGACAGTTCGCAGTTTTAAAGCAGAAATTCGTGACCAAGTTGAAGAAAGAATGACACAAATTTGTGAAGGATTAGAAAAACAGTTTAATGTGAAGATTGATTTGGATTATCACCGTTTAACTGCCTCTGTCGTCAATGATGAAAAGTTACAAAATATGGCATTGGAAGTGGCACAATCAGTCGGTTATGAAACAGAAGTGTTACCGCGTGCACTGACGATAGGTGAAGACTTCTCAGGATATCAAGCCGTGGCACCTGTTCATTTTGCGATGATTGGCTCAGACAGTGAATATCCACTTCACCACGAAAAATTCCAGCCGAATGAACAAATTTTAGATAAAGTGCCTGACTATTTTATTGCGTTCATCCAGCGTTTATGGGACGAACATTTAAGACGTTGACGGTCACACGGTTTTCATGTATTGTTTAACAGTAAAATTCAATTTTTCAAATGTCATTAAAAATGATTTTTTGCTTTTATAAAAGATATAAAAATAAAGTGAAGGAGAAGCACATCGCACATACGCAAACAGGTGATTTGCTTTTCGTTAAGGAGATTTTTTATGTTAGAACAAGAGCATGAGCACAGCAGTCCATGGGCGCTCATTCCGTTAGTCGTATTTATAAGTATCTTTTTAGGTGCTGGTATCATCACGAAAGACTTTACTTTTATGCCGTTAAATGTTGCGGCAATTATTGGTGTCGTTGTGGCATTAATAATGAATAGACGAGAGACATTTGCGTCAAAAGTAGAAGTTTTCGCACGTCAGGCAGGACACGCCAATATTGTGTTGATGATGTTTATCTTTTTACTTGCAGGTGCCTTTTCAAAAACAACTGAAGCGATGGGCGGTGTGACTTCCATTGTCAATTTAGGGTTATCATTCATTCCGCAAAATTTCCTGATCGTCGGACTTTTCATCATTTGTATGTTTATTTCAATTTCGATGGGGACGTCGGTAGGGACAGTAGCGGCGATTGCACCGGTGGGATTTGGCATCAGTGAAGCAACTGAAATACCGGCTGCACTTGCGATGGCGACAGTTGTTGGAGGTGCGATGTTTGGTGATAACTTGTCCATGATATCAGATACAACGATTGCCGCAGTCCGCACGCAAAAGACTCAAATGAGCGATAAATTTAAAGTGAACTTTCGCATCGTGGTGCCTGGTGCCATCATCACAATTATCATTTTATGGTGGCTGTCTCACGGTTATGATGTGACACAAATGAAAACGTATCACTTTGAGTGGGTTAAAGTCATTCCTTACTTACTCGTATTAATTTTGGCGATAATCGGTATTAACGTGGTGTTAGTATTGTTAGGGGGCATTTTGTTATCGTCTCTGATTGGTTTAATAGATGGTTCATTTAACTTAGGGGGCCTATTAAAAGCAGCATCAGAAGGTATTCTCGGCATGCAAGACATTGCGATGATTGCATTACTCATCGGTGGTATGATAGGGCTCGTTGAACACCACGGTGGTATTAATTGGCTGTTAAATTTCGTTAAACGCCGCGTTAAAACAAGACGTGGTGCAGAATTTGGTATCGCTAGCCTTGTCAGTGTTGCTGATATTTCGACAGCGAATAATACGATTTCAATTATTATGGCAGGGCCACTCGCGAAAGACATTGCAGAAGAATATGATATTGATCCGAGAAAATCGGCGAGCTTGTTAGATATATTTGGCAGTGCATTTCAAGGCTTTGTCCCTTATAGTCCACAGCTTATCGCAGCAGCCGGTGTAGCGAGCATTTCACCTGTGACGTTGTTGCCTTATTCCATTTATCCTGTGATGCTTGCCATTTGTGGGATGATCGCCATTCTGTTGAATCTACCGCGCTTACGTTCTCATCGCTAATAGGTTTTAGAGTTAATAACAATCATAAAAACACAACTTCATTTAGTTCTTGATAAATTTAAGTTACAATAGAAGTCATCCGAAATGAACGAAAAGTAAGGAGAATGGAAGTGAAGCATATGCAAAATGAATGGGTAGAAATAGACCTTGTCCGTCTGATGAAAACGACACCTTCGAATGCGTATCATGCGTGGTTAGACCCTGATCAATTAAGACATTGGTTTATGACTTCACGCCGTACGAACCAAATAATCGAAAATGATCCTGTTGAAGGGGGGCATTACCAAATTGTCGATTTACGTAAAGGGAAACGTATTGAAGTCATTGGCACGTACCAAACATTAAAAGAAGGCGAGCAAATTGTGAAAACGATTCAGATGCCGGAACTGAGTGAACACGTAGATGAGATTGAAGTCTATTTTGAAGAACGGTCACCGGGTATGACAGAGATGACGTTTCATTATAGAAGTATGGTACCTAAAGAACGCCGATTGACCAACCTTGAATATAAACAGCAAAAGAAAGCTTATCACGACCATACAGCACACGGTTTTGAATTGATGTTTGATGTGTTACAACGTGAATTAGAAGCAGAATTTGAAATGGATTAATATGAATAGATGAAGAGTAAACGGTACAGGCAAATGCGCTGTGCCGTTTTTTTTAAATGAATTGAATCAAGCAGTGGGATGACATCGACGCCACGCCACTGAAAGAGAAGTACTGAATAGACTACGAAATACGCATTTTGTGGAAACTTCGTGCAGCTGTGTTTGCATGATAAATATCAATATTGCGCGTTGCTAAAGTGCCAACTAACGCACTCATCACTTCTGAAGTTGTCGTCACCTTCAAAATGTCTTTTGCAAAACTATAAATCACACGTTCGCTCTGAACGCCGTTTAAAATATCAATCACTTTATCTTTAATAAACGGATCGTCTAGGCCATCAATCATCATTTCAAATCGATGTTCCTCGTGGGGCCGTTGATGTAATGGTTTAATGGTATCAAGTAATTGGAAAGGAACGATTTGGTAAATACGGTAATGATGGAAGCTCATAAAACTAATCAAATAGGGTAAAGCTTGCTTCGGTAAATGAATTTTGAGTAAGAAATTTTGCTGATGTTTCAACCATTCCATTTGTATTGTGGCATGGAGGTTCATCCCATTTAATAACTTTAATAATTTTCGTCTGGCAAAGCGGCTTGTCATCTGATCTATATTTAAAATAAATGTCTCTATTTTATCGATTATCATTCTAATTCCCCATTTTAAATATTGTTGTATTCATTGTATCATGAGTCATTTGTATTTTCAGTAAGACTATAGATGTAAAGTTAAAATAATGATTGTGCATGTAAACTATATATTTTTATAAAAAGTATTGTATACCATTTTTACTTGTGATAATATTCTGATTATTAATTGGATTGGGGAGTGAATGCCATGTTACAACGATTAGGTCAATTTGCATCTAAAACATTTTTATTATGGATGTTATTGGCAAGTATTTCAGGATTTTTAATTCCGGATATTTTTAAAGGATTCGGAACGTTTGTACCGTATTTATTAGGTATTGTGATGTTAGGGATGGGTTTAACGGTTACAGTTGATGATTTTAAATTAATATTGAAGGAACCGAAAGCCGTCTTAATTGGGGTCATTTTACAATATACGATTATGCCACTTTCTGCATATGCGGTCGTGAAGTTATTTCAATTGCCAGCCGATATTGCGATTGGTGTACTGTTAGTAGGATGTTGTCCAGGAGGTACGTCGAGCAATGTCATTAGTTATTTGGCAAAAGGGAATGTGCCATTATCTGTAACAATTACAACAATTTCAACAGTGCTTGCATCGTTCATGACCCCATTTTTAATGTTTGTATTAGCACAAGAATGGATGGACGTTTCGTTTATCGCGATGTTTATTTCGGTCGTTAAAGTAGTACTCGTTCCATTAGTATTAGGTATTTTGATTCAAAGATTTCTTAAACCTGTGGCACATGTGGGTGAAGACATCTTACCACTTATTTCAGTTATTGCGATTTCGGTTATTTTAGGCGCGGTTGTAGCAGGCAGTCGTGAGCTCATTATTCAAACAGGCTTGCTCATCTTTTTAGTTGTAGTGATACATAATACGATCGGTTATTTATTAGGCTTTTGGTTTTCGTATTTGTTCAAATTAAATTATACGGACCAAAAAACAGTTTCGATTGAAGTCGGTATGCAAAACTCTGGCTTAGCAGCGTCATTAGCGACAGTTCATTTTAATCCTTTAGCTGCAGTACCAGGCGCAATATTTAGTGTGGTTCATTTAGTAACAGGACCGATATTAGCGAAGTACTGGGCAGGAAAATCAAAATAATTTTTAGAAAGAATAGGCGTATCATGTCGTTAAAGGCGATAAGATAAGGTCTATTCTTTTTCTTTTTAAGATTCGCTATTATAGGATTGCTAGCGGTTTTACTTTTTTATTAGGTTGTGCGAAAATAATGTTTAAATATATAAAATAATGAAGCCTTAAAAAGGGTGTGATGTAAAAATGATGATTAAAGTGCTACAAAATTACTTTATCACGGTCTCAATATTTTTGATGATGCTAGTGCTTTCAGTTGGTTTTTTGATGAATTTTCCGAATGGCTTTACGCTATTACTTTCGTTGACTGCGATATTGACTATGATCAACTTTAGCATTGAAACTTGGCTCTTGCGCACAACATTACCAGCACGAAAAGTACGTTTTATTCAAACGCTCGTCTTTCCATTATCTATCATCATCATTGGTGTTGTCTGTTTCATACTTCTGCCAACTGTGTCCTAATCGTATCTATTGCAATCTTTAGATATAAAAAATATACTTTATTTAAATCATACTTGAATAAGACTTGGAGGGATGTATCGTGAACATTACTGGACATCATCATATCTCAATGTACACTAAAGATTTGGATCAAAACAAAGCATTTTATACGAAAACGTTAGGCTTACATTTAACGAAAGAAACGGTCAACCAAGATGATCATGGCATGGTGCACATTTTTTACGGTGACCAACAAAATTCACCAGGCACATTGCTTACATTTTTTGAAATTCCAAATGCGGGTGCGATGCGTAAAGGTACAAACATGATTGCGAGAATTGGGCTACTCGTTCCAAATGAAGCAGCACTTGATTTCTTTGAAGCACGCTTACAAGGAAAAGCGACAAACATTTCAAGAGGCACTTACATGGAACAACCTGCGCTGTATTTTGATGATCCAGATACATTGTCATATGTCATGATGGTGAATGGCGATGCAGTGATTCCAAACGGATGGCAAAATCCAGTCGATAATGACATTCCAGCAGAATATCAAATTTTAGGATTAGGAACGATTGAAATTCACGTTGCAGATGCACAGAAAACATTAGATTATTTACGCGACACATTAGGTTTTAAAGATAAAGCGCAATTTGGTGAGCAGTCAGTCGTTGCGATTGATGATAAAGGTTATTATTCAGACCTCGTAGTCATCGAAAAAGACGGACCTAACGTTCGACCAGGGCGCGGTTATGTTCATCATCACGCACTTGCAACAGAAAATGATGACACATTAAATCAACTCGTTGCACTACATGATGATTTAGCGGGCAAACATTCAGGTGTCATTGATCGTATTTGGTTTAAATCTCTGTACTATCGTCAAAATAAAATTATGTATGAATTTGCAACGTTAGCACCAGGGTTTTAAACAACATTGATTTTGGCAATGAATGAATGAATCAGGACCAAGGATTTAGGAGGAAGTAAGCATGTATCGCGCAGTCATTTTTGATTTTGATGGTACGATTATCGATACCGAACAACATTTATATGAAACAGTGAATCGTTATTTGAATGAGGCAGGTCATGACAATATGAGTGCAGACTTTTATCGCTCGAATATTGGCGGACGAGCTTTAGGGATTCACCAACATTTACTCACCCATTTAGGAGAAACGTTAACAGCTCAAGTCTATCAAGAACATTATGAGACAGCTGGACAACTGCCTTTAAGGCCTGGTGTGTTAGAACTCATGCAACAACTGCATCAACGTCATATTCCGATGGGGATCGCTTCTAGTAGTACAAGACATCACATTGAGTCATTAGTTCAGAAGCTAGGTATCGAAAAGTATATTTCAGTGATTAAAGGTCGAGAAGATGTAGAAACAGTAAAACCTGCTCCTGATTTATATTTAGCTGCGGTACAAGCATTAAATTATAGTCCGGCGCATTGTTTAGCGATTGAGGATTCAGTGAATGGTGCGACAGGCGCGATTCGTGCAGGACTCGATGTTATCGTAAACCCAAATCAATTTACGGCTCAAAGTGATTTTTCGGAATTGGATTTACTTGCCAAAGATGTAGATTTGAGTCAAGTCGTCGCACAATATTTTAATGGAGTTCAACAATGAGTTTAGAAATGATATTATTTTTCATCGTGGCGCCTTTGATTATTTTAGTCGGCAATTTAGTGTTAGCGCCACGTTTTCAAAAGCATATTCCGATGCGCATCCATGTGTTATCCGCTGCAACAGGACTCATCGTCTACGCAGTGCTTGCTTCAATCATTTATTATTTTTTCTTACAAGGTAAAATTTAATGTCAAACGTAGGTATCATGCTCATTTGAGGTGATGGTATCTACGTTTTTCTTTTGGAATGTGAACTGTGGCATTTGTTGTAAAAGGGATGGCTTCAATGTGGAGAATAGTAATAACAAGGGATGCATTTATCCATTTGGAATAACAAAGAGAAAGTTCATGACACCACAAGTTCAGTTCAACAATGATTCAGTTGTGATGTCATGAGCATTGTTTATGTTAGTAATAAGATGGCAGCAATAATTAACACTAATAGCATGGCGTCTACACCCACCATTAATTTGTAGCGTGTGTTCTCAGTGCCTTCCTTTGAGGTTTTATATAACATATAGGCGTTAGGAAGAAAACTAATTAAAAGAATTACGATGACAATCATACCAATCGTCTGTGTTGACATATCTCATCACTCCTTAAAAAAACGTTGTCGTATTGCACCAACGATTAAGCTGACTGCAACACCTATTGCGAGACCAACCAAAGCATGCTCTAGCCATTGCCCAACTAGTATACCTAGGATGATGCCAATAAGCAGGGGCGGCCCATAGGTGCGTTTTCGTGTGTCGTGACTTAAAATCGTGAAGACGACGAAGTATAATACTGCAAAAACAATGGCAACGAGTACTGAGCGTAGCAATAACTCAGTTGTCGTATAGGTGGATTGTGTTTGATTTAGAAAGAAAAAGAGTAGACCTAAAATGATTGAGATGAGAACACCTCTTATGATACGTCCGCGATCCATAATATGCTCCTTAGTCTTTGAATTGTCCTTATTATAACATAGACCACAATCTGTGATGACATGTCCCTATCTTTCTCAAACGATGCATTAGTTCTTTTGGTTGTCTTTTCTAATCGCTTTGAATTGACCGTGATCATTAAGATAAGCATAGAACAGTCCGATAATCAGTCCGCCACCGATATAGTTGCCTAGAAAAGCCCCGACAATGTTTTTGGTCATATGCAATGCGTTGAAAGCATCTGTTTGATAAATGGCACTGGCGATAAACAGACAAGCATTATAAACGACGTGTTCATAGCCCATAAATGCGAAAATCGTCACGCCGAACATCATGACAAACATTTTGGCCAACACATCATCAATTTGCATGGCAATGACTAACGCAATGTTAATAAAGAAATTTGCGAAAATCGCACGGACTAAAATGTTTTGAAAACTATAATCATGAATTTTGACTTGTACTGTATGGTCAAGCATTTGTAGCATATCCGGTGTCATGACGTTGGATAATCGTAGTAAGCTAAACAAAATGACAGCACCAATCATATTCCCAATAAAACATAACGTGAATATTTTAAGTACACGCGTCGGACGAATCAAGTGATAATACAAACCAACCGTAAAATACATGAAATTACTCGTCAGAAGCTCAGAGTTTGTGAACAGAATTAACACGAGGGCAAAACTAAAGGTAAATGCACCCGCCATATTCACTAGACCAGGCGCTACGTCAGGCGCAAATGTCGTTTTAACTGTTAATACAAAAACGGTAATGATGCTAATAATAAATCCCGCCATCATTGCTCTTAATAAATAACGCCTTAGATAAAAGCTCTGAAGTACATCTTTCTTTTGAATCGTCTCAATAATATTGGAAACCCACTGGCGACCATAAAAAATTGTATCCCATTTAATATTAGTATCCTTCATAAATTAGATTCCTTTCTTAAAGAATAAACCTAGTATAAGCAATTCGGGAGATAATGTGAATATAATCACAAAAATTTAATGTGACAATATTTCGACGGTTGGTTATGCGAGCGCTATCATATAAAAGAGTGATTTTTAGTAGGATAACGTAAGTGTTATGTAGAATGACCGATATATCAATGGTTAAAGGTGTATCGGATATATGCGCATCAAGGCGGTTTGGAGTTAAAAATAAGAATGTAAATGAATGGGTTAACGTTTTTAATTTTTTCTTCAAATTCTGATAGTTTATAGTATAATAGCGACATGCACGGTTCAACATCAATTTTATATGAGTAGGGGTTACAAAAGGAGATGGAACGTTGTCATGGTAGATAATCAATTACACAGAGGATTAAGTTCTCGACAGATTCAAATGATCGCACTCGGTGGTACTATCGGTGTCGGTTTATTCATGGGGGCATCAAGTACGATTGCGTGGACAGGCCCCTCTGTTATTTTTGCATATTTAGTTGCAGGTTTATTTTTATTTTTAATCATGCGCGCAATGGGAGAAATGGTCTATCTTGATCCATCAACTGGTTCATTTGCAAACTATGCTACAGATTATATCCACCCTGTTGCAGGTTACGTGACTGCGTGGGCCAACATCTTTCAATGGATTGTTGTAGGGATGTCGGAAGTCATCGCAGTTGGCGCATATATGAAGTTTTGGTTTCCAGAGTTACCGACATGGATTCCAGGGCTGATTGTCATTGTTCTGTTAACAGCTGCCAATGCGGTTTCTGTAAAAGCGTTTGGCGAATTTGAATTTTGGTTTGCGATGATTAAAATCGTGACAATTATTTTGATGATTATTGCCGGTTTCGGTTTGATTTTCTTCGGTATAGGGAACGGAGGCAATCCAATCGGTCTTAGCAATCTTACAGCACATGGTGGTTTCATGCCGAATGGTTGGTTAGGATTTTTCTTTGCTTTATCTATTGTTATCGGTTCATATCAAGGGGTTGAGTTGATCGGTATTACAGCAGGTGAAACGAAGGATCCTCAAAAAAATATTAAAAAAGCAGTAAACGGCGTCATTTGGCGTATTTTAATCTTTTATATCGGTGCCATCTTTGTCATTGTAACGGTTTATCCTTGGAATGAATTGCACGACATTGGTAGCCCATTTGTTGCAACATTCGCAAAAATCGGAATTACGATTGCGGCAGGTTTAATTAACTTCGTTGTGATTACAGCAGCGATGTCAGGCTGTAACTCGGGTATTTTCAGTTCGAGTCGTATGATTTTTACTTTAGCACAACATCGTCAATTACCAGCGATATTTACAAAAGTCATGAGAAACGGTGTACCATTTTACACAGTTTTAGCTGTATCTATTGGTATTTTAATTGGTGTGATTTTAAATGTCGTATTACCACAATTTATTGATGGTTCTGAAAATATTTTCGTTTATGTTTATAGTGCATCTATTTTACCTGGGATGATTCCATGGTTTATGATTTTATTTAGCCATATTCAATTTAGAAAGAAATTTCCAGAAAAATTAGAAAACCATCCTTTCAAAATGCCACTTGCACCAGTGACAAACTATCTGTCTATCACATTTCTATTAATGGTGTTAGTTGCAATGTTAATTAATAACGAAACACGTGTATCTGTTATTATCGGTTTCTTATTCTTAGGTTTTATGGCTGTATTTTTCTTTTTACGTGGCTATCATAAACGTGACAAAGAAGACTTTAAATTATAAAAGTAACAAGCATCGTATTGTATTTTGAGAAAGAGATACATAGCGATATCATAATGATCGAGCTTATATTCGCATAGTTGAGATGAATCCGTGCTTCAATATGCGTGTCGATTTTTAATTGTAAAGCGTGTTTAAAGTGGGATGGCTGATGTCATTCCGCTTTTTAAATTTGCTGAAAATCGCACATACAGTGTTTTAAAGTGTGATCGCACACATTTGAAAGTAAGCACGTGTTCGTATAATTTGTTGGATATAACTTTGATTCAATTTGCTTTGACTTCCAAATTCAATAGGGACTAATGGATTGTGATACAAGTTGTAAAGGCAAATATAATAAAGGTCGTAAGGATAGGAACTGTATGCATGCGTATGAACGGGTTGATGTGATTGTTGATAATACGAGTGGACTTTCGCTTTCAAAATAGTCAATATGTCTTGGGCTTGTTCGGGATCGCGAGCGTAGGTTAAATCGTATGTCGTGGTTAAGTCTAACAATTCATTCAAAACCTTTAGAGCCTGTACAAAATTGGGAGTTTCATAACCGTTCATCAGTAGCATCCTTTCATGAAATAATATATAGTATAACAAGAACCATTAACGCGCGTAAGTGTTGTATGAAACTGTAAAAAAGTCACAGGTCTGTGATATGTATACAGCCATTCGTTCATTTTTAAAGGAAAGAGAGTATTCAAATGTCAAAATATAAATGGAAAGATATTGCTTGGCGGGACTTATTATTAGTTCCTATTGTTCTCGTTGCAACGTTCGTACTTGGAATACTTGCAGTTATCATTAGTTTTGTGTTTTTCAATGTCAGTGAAGAAGCGTTATTATCTGACTCAAATGCACTTGTCGCACAAGTCATAGCTACAGCGGTTGCCTACTTGATTGTGATTCTTAGTTTTTACTTGTTACATTATAAAACGATGGGACAACGCTTTATGAAAGGACTTCAAGGGATACGCCAATACATATTTTGGATCATAGGCGCATACCTCGTTGCACAAGCTGCATCAACGCTTTATGATTATTTACAACAGTTTTTGCCTGAACAATTTCAATATGAAACGACGCAAAACGAGATACTCATCGACCAACTTTTCGCTATTCCGTGGTTTACGCCAATCAATTTCATGATGATTGTGATTTTAGCCCCGGTCGTTGAGGAAATCTTTTTCCGCCATATTTTAATTGGGGAGTTAGGTAAGAAGTTAAATTTTAAAGTCATGGCTATCATTTCAGTCTTGCTGTTTGCGGGAGTACACGTACTTCAAGCGACATCCCCATTTGAAATTATCGATTATTTAATTTTAGCTGTGCCACTTGTGTTCTTATATATGAAAAGCGGCCGTAATTTAGGTGTCTCGATCGCCTTTCATATGTTAAATAACTTTATTTCATTCGTGGTCACGATTATGCAGTAGTGAAATAACACATAGAAAAAACCAATGTTACGCTTGTAGGCATGACATTGGTTTTATTGATGTTCTGAAACTTTTAAATAGGTTTCGTAGTTATGAAGTGTAATATCGTTCGTCTGTATGGATTTTTGAAAAGAATATGAAATGTCTTCAATCGTAGAGATATCAACATATTGTGTATAATCGCCACCAATATGATATACAATCGCTTGCCAACCGTCGTGACGTGCAATCAAGCCAATAAAAATGACATTTTCGAAGCGTTGTTCACCATTTGCATCGATTTTATAGTCAATGCCCATCACTTTACGCTCTTGGCAATAAATTAAAATGTCACTGAATTGAACCGGCAAGCGTGGGTGCTGACGTGTCTCATATAAAACGTATTGATCCAATTGGCGTAATGTACGTCGAATATGTGTATAAGGCTGTTTTAATATTTTTTGAATGAGGTGATTCGTTGCTTCTTCATAAGGTAATGTCGACTGTGCTTGGCTTTCTTTTAATATCAAATAGAGCGCTTGTAATTCTGTTTGCGTCAAGTTCAATTGATAGTAATGCTGATTCGCTTGAAGTTGGTAGCCTCCATACATTCCTGCATGTGCGACAATTTGAACCCCTTTACCTTCTAATTCTTGCATGTCGCGTAAAATAGTACGTTTAGAAACATTGAGAGCTTGCGCTAATTCAAGGGCAGTCATCGGTTTGTCTTGTTGAATCAAGGCCAACAGCTTCTTTTGCCGTGCTTCTTTATTCATACGAACCCCTCCCAAACATGTTTAACAATATTATAGCATATCGATTAAATAATTATAGTGAAAGACTTTTTCTATCTCAATTGCACAACAAAGTGAAAAATGTAAATAAAAAGTGTGCAAAAAGTTTTAGAAAACGCTTACATTTATGGAAGATATATGTTATAATGTAGTTAGCTACTAGGGGGATGGTACAAGAAATATTCAAATAAAGGGGTAGCTATCAGAGTTGATAGTAATGTTTGAATCATGTATTGTACTAATTCTAGTTTAACATCTTCAATATTTATTACTTACTTTCCTTTCTATGCCGGTTGGTTCGCGCCAGCCGGTTTTTTTCGTGCATTTGTAAGATGTTGTATCCCATTATGATTTCAATACATATATTCGGAAGAACGCCCCAAAAACTATTTTTCTTCTGTATAATAGAACTAACATAGATAAAGAGGTGATACATATGTTATCCGAATCAGAACGTCATACGATTGATCAACACGTGCAACAATGGATTCATCAAATGACACAAGAAATCCCTGAACTGATTCATCAAATTCAAACCGATACGAAATCCAGTCGTTATGATCTTGTGACGAATGTTGATCGAACTATCGAAACAAGATTTGAACAATTTTTAAAAACGTATTATCCACACCACCGCTTATATGGGGAAGAAGCGCATCATGAAACACATCATTTAAAAGAGGGCCATACGTGGTTGATTGATCCGATAGATGGGACAGCAAATTTAGTCAAACAGCAAGACGACTTTTGCATGATTATAGGCTATTTTGTTGAAGGGGAGCCACAGCTTTCCTATATCTATGATTATCCAAGACAAAAACTGTATCGCGCTGTGAAAGGAAGCGGGGCATTTCTGAATGACAAACCGTTGCCACTCGTAACATCACAGCCCTTGAAAGACAAGATGATTTCATTCAACAATCGTGTTATGAATGATGAAACGATGCATGCGTTATTAGATGCATCATTTGGCTATCGTTTAATCGGCGCTTGTGGACTTGATTCAGCGCGCGTGATTACAGGGCAGTTCGGTGCACATATTCATACGAATGCGAAACCTTGGGACATCGCGGCTCAATTTTTATTTGCACAAGAACTTGGCTTAAAGATGACTGATTTCCATCAACAGCCCATCGATTTTGTTCGTGGTGGTCCATTTATCATCAGTAATCCAGAGTGTTATGAAACAATTTTAGACATATTGTTATCTAATGGCGGGTATCAAAAGTAGAGTTGCGTCTAAAGACCGATTTCGTACGTCAAATTTTACTGTAAAATAACACTTAATATATGACGGGATCATATTTTCATGTATCTCCATAAAGCTTGACCAATACATTCGGAAAGAAGTGACTTTGTTGGAGTATAAAAGAATGCAAAAACGTAAAAACCCAGTATTAAGATTTTTATTATGGTTCGTAGGTATTTTATTCATTTTAGCCATTATTGCTGTTGCTTATCTCGCATTTAAAATATTTTCAGTAGGGGGCGCCATTCATAATCCTTTAGATAGAAACCATTCAGAATTAAGATCGGGTAAGGTGGATTTGAGTAAGGGTGAACCTTTTTCTATTGCATTATTTGGTATTGATTCAGATGCGCAACGTGAAAGTGCAGGTGACGGTGAACGAAGCGATACAATTATGATTTTGTCAGTGAATCCAGAAAAGAAAACGACAGAAATGATTAGTATTCCTCGTGATACACAAGCAGAAATCGTTGGACGCGATACGACAGAAAAAATCAACCATGCCTATGCATATGGTGGCCCAGATATGGCGGTGAAATCTATTGAAAAATTAATGGGTGTGCCCATCGATCATTATGCAACAGTCAATATGGATGGTTTGAAAGATACAATCGATACAGTCGGTGGCATCGATGTAACAAGCAATGCGACATTTAATGCTGGTGGTCATCAATTCACAAAAGGTCAACGTACACATTTTGATGGTGATACCGTAATGTCATTCATTCGAAGCCGTAAAGAAGAAGGTGCAGGTGGAGACTTCGGTAGACAAGAAAGACAGCAACTTGTACTTCAAGGTTTAGTTGACAAGTTAACAGGTATTTCATCGCTCACGAATTTTAATGCCTTAATGGACCAATTGAGTGACAACGTAAAGACAGACTTAACGATTGGTGAATTGAACCAAATTCGTAGCAACTACAGTGATGCCAATGATAATGTTAATCGTCATCAATTAGACGGTTCTGGTGGTATTCAAAGTGATGGCCTTTATTACTTCATTCCAGATGAAACACAAAAGCAATCATTAGTACAGCAGTATAAGCAAAATTTAAACTTATAAGTGCACTTGTTGATATGAAGCAAAACCTTAAACTATGGTGAAAGAATTGAATCACCTAGTTGAGTTCAATGGATTCAATATTCAATATGTCTTGCAATGTATAACGTTAACCGCGTTCACATTGTAGGACATTTTTTAATTCTCTAGGCAGATCATTTTCTGATGATGATTTGAAACAATATTCAGATAACGATAAAATAAAGTGACTATCTACATAAGGGAGGAATTTGATGGAATGGCTTAAACTGATAGGCATCCTCATCATTGTTTTAGGTTTTTATTTTAAATGGGACACGATTGGTACAGTACTCATTGCAGCGATTGTGACAGGTCTCGTTTCTCATATGGATGTGATGACGATTCTAGAAACACTTGGTAAAGCATTTGTTGATAATCGTATGGTGTCATTATTTATTTTAACGTTGCCTATGGTAGGGATGATTGAACGATTTGGTTTGAAAACACAAGCAACACGTTTAATCAATCGTATCCAAGGCATCACTTCGGGGCGTATTATGTCCGTCTACTTATTTATTCGTGAAGTTGCGGGTCTTGCTTCAATTCGAATTGGAGGACATCCGCAATTTGTACGTCCGCTCATGAATCCAATGGTCCAAGCAGCAGCGAAGGCGAAATATAAACAAAAAATAGAGCGTGTAGACGAAGAAAAATTGAAAGCCCATATTGCTGCAATGGAAAATTATGGCAACTTTTTCGGGCAAAATTTATTTGTCGGCGCATCAGGTGTGTTGTTGATTGTTGCAACGTTTCAATCATTACATATGGAAGTCAAAGCAGTTGAAATTGCGTTATATTCTGCACCAATTGCGATTGTAGTGCTTATTATTGGTGTGATTCAAAATGTTCTATTTGATCGAAAAATGAACCGTAAGTATGGTGAGAAAGGGGCGATACAAGATGAGTCCTCAAACGATTAGTCATATTCTAGAAATCTTTTATGTGCTTATTGGTTTGCAGTTTGTTTATACGGCTTGGCGTGTGTATCGTGAATTGAGCAATACGAAAAGAATAGGTACAGCACTGTTTTGGTGTATTTTAGGTTTATTATTTATGGTAGGACCTTATATTCCGAATTGGATTAATGGTCTGCTCGTATTGTTGATGGGCTTTTTAACGATAACGAAAAATGTAAAAATCGGGAAAGTGGTTGAGGTCGAACATCAAGCGGAAGAGAAAGGTGCGACACGCTTTGGCAATTTATTATTTATCCCAGCTGTCGTGTTAGCGATTGTTGCTGTCATTGTCTCGACTTGGACCCCATTAGGTGGTGCGATAGGGATTAGTATTTCTTCTATTGTCGGACTTATTGTTGCATATCTGATTATCCGTCCGAAAGCGAAAGTCGGCTTGTACGATAGTGATCGATTAGTACAACAAATTGGGACAGTCGGCATACTCCCACAATTTTTAGCGGCACTCGGTATTTTGTTTACAGTGAGTGGGGTAGGGACGACGATTTCAAAAGGGATATCGAGCTTTTTACCTCAAGATAATGCCTTACTCGGTGTCATTGCTTACATTTTAGGCATGGTGCTCTTTACGATGTTAATGGGGAATGCTTTTGCAGCGTTTACAGTCATTACCGCGAGTATTGGTTTACCATTTGTGATTCAAAATGGGGGTGACCCAACGATTGTGGGTGCATTGGCGATGACGGGCGGTTTTTGTGGGACATTACTTACCCCTATGGCTGCAAACTTTAACACTTTGCCTGTTGCATTATTAGAAATGAAAGATGAATTAGCCGTTATTAAAGCACAAGCTCCGATGGCCATCATGCTCATCGTCGTGCATATGATTTTAATGTATGCACTCGCTTTTTAAATGAATAAAGGAGGTTTTAAGTCAATGAAAGTTTTAGTGACTGCATTTGATCCATTCGGTGGTGAAAAGGTGAATCCAGCATTGCAAGCTGTACAACAACTGCCTGACACCATTGAAGGACACGTTATTGATAAGCTAGAAATTCCGACAGTATTTTATCAAAGTATTGAGGTCATTCGAGAAAAGCTAGCGCAAACAGAGTATGACATTGTGCTCGCGATAGGACAAGCGGGTGGACGTTATGAAGTTACACCAGAACGCGTCGCCATTAACGTTGATGATGCGCGTATCCCGGATAATGATGGGCAACAACCGATTGATCAGCGCATTCAACAAGATGGGCCGCCAGCGTATTTCACGCCATTACCTGTGAAACGTATGGTAGAGGCGATGCAAGCTGAAGGTGTACCTGCAAGTCTATCGAATAGTGCCGGTACATTTGTGTGCAATCATATCATGTATCAACTTGCCTATGAAGCAGAACGTCATTATCCAAAGTTGAAAACAGGATTTATACACGTTCCATTTGCACCTTCACAAGTGATTGATAAACCGGGAAAACCATCGATGTCTATAGAAATGATGGTGAAAGGATTAACAGCTGCGATTCGAGTGTGTCTCAACTATGATACAGATGTTGCGACAGTTCACGGAACGACACATTAAAGTTGGAAAATCATAACGCGTGTCAGTACTTTAAAAGTGTTTAGAAATTGTTTTAGTATTTTTAAAATTAGTTTGCGATATATAATTTTTGAAAATGTGTTAACTTTTGGTTACTAAAGGTATAAAATGGAAATAACTAAGTATGTGGGGGCATCTTAGGCATATGAAATGAACAATAATTCCAGGGGGGATATTTATGCAAGAACATCTTATTGTAACTTTAGATGGTAGAGATTATCTTGTAGAACCGGGCAAAAATCTGCTTGAATTCATAAAAGAGCAACAAACATTTGTACCCTCTATTTGTTATAACGAATCGTTAGGACCTATTCAAACATGTGATACGTGTGCGGTTGAAATTGACGGCAAAATTGAACGTGCATGTGGGACGACGGTACAACGCTCAATGGTTGTGAACACGACAACACAACCTGTACAAGATAGCCAAAAGGAAGCATTAGATCGCATTTTAGAAAAACACCAACTTTATTGTACAGTCTGTGATTACAATAACGGTAACTGTGAAATTCACAATACGATGGACCAATGGGGATTGGAACATCAAACGTATGAATATAAAGCGAAACCATATGAAGTGGATTTTGGTCCGTTTTATCGTTATGATCCGAATCAATGTATTTTATGTGGACGTTGTGTCGAAGTGTGTCAAGACGTTCAAGTGAATGAAACATTGTCCATTGACTGGGACCGTGAACATCCACGTGTCATTTGGGATAACGACGTCTCAATCAATGACTCTTCATGTGTCGGTTGTGGTCAATGCGCAACAGTGTGTCCATGTAATGCGATGATGGAGAACAAAATGGTCGGTAATGCAGGCTATATGACAGATATCGAGCCAGGTTCACTTGCTTCGATGATTGATTTAACGAAGAAAGCAGAAACAGGCTACGGTCCATTATTTGCAGTGTCTGATTCCGAAGCGGCTATGCGTGAAGAACGTATTAAAAAGACGAAAACAGTATGTACATATTGTGGGGTCGGTTGTAGCTTCGAGGTGTGGACGAAAGACCGTGAAATCTTAAAAGTTCAACCTTCTCACGATTCACCAGCAAACAAAATTTCTTCATGTGTGAAAGGGAAATTCGGTTGGGATTACGTTAATTCAGAAGAACGTTTAACGAAACCATTAATTCGCCGTGGCGATCAATTTGAAGAAGTCGAATGGGATGAAGCAATTAAACATGTGGCGACACGTATGCAAGAAATCAAAGCGCAATACGGTCCAGATGCATTGTCATTCATTTCATCTTCAAAAGCGACAAACGAAGAATCGTACTTAATGCAAAAACTTGCACGTCAAGTCATCGGTACAAATAATATCGACAACTGTTCAAGATATTGCCAAGCACCAGCGACAAAAGGTTTGTTCCGCACTGTCGGTCATGGTGGGGACTCAGGTTCAATTGAAGATATCGGTAAAGCAGAAATGGTCATTACGATTGGTACGAATACAGCCGAAGCGCATCCAGTTATCGCATCTCGAATTAAACGTTCACACAAATTATTCGGTACAAAATTGCATGTATTCGACATTCGTAAACATGAAATGGCACAACGCGCAGATGAATTTTACCAACCTTACCCAGGTACGGATTTAGTATGGTTATCTGCTGTGACAAAATACATCATTGACCAAGGATGGCATGCACAGTCATTTATTGATGAATGGGTAGACCATTTCGATGAATACTATCAATCACTCGAACCGTACACAATGGCATTTGCAGAAGAACATACAGGGATTTCAAAAGAACGCCTCATCCACCTTGCTAAAGAAATTGTTAGTGTCAATTCAGTTTCAATTTGTTGGGCGATGGGTGTGACACAACAAGAAACAGGTTCAGATACAAGTACAGCGATTTCTAACTTGTTATTAGCAACGGGTAACTACATGAAACCAGGTGCAGGTTCTTATCCATTACGTGGTCATAATAACGTTCAAGGCTGTTCTGACTTCGGTAGTATGCCGGATAAACTGCCTGGTTACCAAGGTGTTGAAGATGATGAAGCACGTGGTCGTTATGAAGTAGGTTGGGGTGTGAAACTACCAAGTCATCCAGGTTACGACAACCACCAAATGATGGATCACATTCATTCAGGTGACGTACACAGTTTATTCATTTTAGGAGAAGATACAGGAATTGTGGACTCAAACATTAACTATGTCCAAGCCGCACTTGAAAAAGTAGACTTCCTTGTCGTTCAAGATGAATTTTTAACATTTACAGCTGAGTATGCGGACGTTATTTTACCTGCAAGTCCGTCATTAGAAAAAGATGGTACATTCACAAACACTGAGCGTCGTTTCCAACGTTTATATCAAGTGTTAGAACCGCTTGGTGACTCTAAACCAGACTGGCAAATTACACAAATGATTGCGAAAGAACTTGGTTTTGATTGGGGTTACAAACACCCCGCTGAAATTATGGATGAAGCATCAGACTTAACACCAATGTTTGCAGGTGTGAAATATCATCGTTTAGAAGGTTATAACAGCTTACAATGGCCAGTCGCTGCAGATGGTACAGATTCACCATTATTGTTTACAGAACGCTTTAACTTTGATAATGGTAAGGCGAAATTCTTTGCATTGGATTTCAATAATTTCTATAAAACGAATGAAACATACGACTTACATGTGAATAATGGTCGTGTCCTCGAACATTTCCATGAAGGGAACATGACTTACAAAGTACCGGGATTAAAATACAAAATGCCGACTGCGTTTGCCGAAGTATCGCCTGAACTTGCAAAAGAACGTGGTATCCATGAAGGGGCAGCAGTTAAATTAATTTCTGAACATGGTGAAGCGACAATGCACGTGCACATTACAGACCGTGTGTCAGGCAAACAAATTTATTTACCATTGAATGATAACAGTACAGCAGCGATTAACTATTTAACAAGCAGTGTGACAGACCCAGAAACACATACACCGGCTTATAAATCTACAAGCTGTCGTATGGAAATCTTAAGTAAACGCGGAAAATCACCGCTCAACCCAACCAACTTCCGCAATCAAATGAGAAATCCACAATACAGCGTGCGTGTTGATAAAAAATGGGCAAGACCGGATTACGTCTTCCCAGGGGATCAGGTGATGAAATAATGGCTGAACGTATTAGAAAAATTAAACGTCTTGAAAAAAGTGAAGCAGAAATCAAAGCAGAAAGTTTATCGCAAGTCACTGATGCCATTGCGGAAAATAAAGACAGTATATTAAAAGCGATTGACCTTATTCGTACACTAGATGAGGCTAAAATATTGGATGCTTTAAATGGCGCCGTGAAACAACGCGGTGTCATTACAGAAAAAATCACCGCTGAATTGAATAAAGATCAATATACGGGTGTCATTCATAATATGGGCCAAATGTTGTTCTTATTAGGTGATTTGCAGACTGATGAACTGCGCGTATTGTTGAATAAAGTGAATCGTGGTATTCGTGTGGCAAATCAGGCGAGTCCTCATGCACGTACTTCTGTGACAGGTTTGATGCGTGTATTGAAGGATGATGAGGTGAATCAGAGTTTGACTTACTTTTTGAATTTGTTGAAGGGGATGTCACGCGAATAGAATAGCGACCGTCTCATAAAAGATGTGTTGATATGAATCGGACATGTGAAGAATGATGTTGATTTTTCACATGTCCATTTTTAGTGCGCCCGGCATGGGTAACACCTTGACGGTGAAAGTCCGTTACAGGCTTGGTAGTAGGAACTGTTAGCGAAAGACAAGGGTGTCCATTGTGAAGTGGAATCTGAAGGAAGTCGGACGCAAACACTCGCACTGACGAACAGAAACATCATACTAAGGCTATGTGGAATGGATGAATCTGCTAAACAAGATGAAGTCCTATACTACCCGAGTTCTATATAGTAAATGATGCGGTGACATGAGTGGAAAGAGGTTACACCTTACCCGGGGAGGTCTCATCAGCGGTATTTCTACCGTAGTAACAACGAATGATGAGAAGTCAGCAGAAGTCATAGTAGGGAAAATGTACCGAAGGACTGAACAATATTCAATACAAAGTAAAGATTGGAGGTTATAGATTTACGACGTACAGAATACGGTCTTAACCGGCAACTTATGGAAGGATAAGTAGTGGAACGAAAAGCATACATAAGTGTGTACAGTAAATCTTAGGTGAAATGAAAGAAATGTATCGTAAGTCTACATCATTGATGGAGCTTGTTGTAAGACCTGACAACATAGAAAAAGCTATCAAGAAGGTAAAGAAAAACAAAGGTGCTCCTGGAATTGACGGCATGAAAGTCAGTGAACTCCATGCCCACTTTGCGCAATATTTTTCACAGATAACGAAAAAACTGCTTGATGGTACTTATCAACCTCAAGCAGTTCGAAAGTTCAAATTCCCAAACCAAACGGGAAAATGCGTGTGCTTGGTATTCCTGTCGCTAGAGACAGAGTGATACAACAAGCAATTAGACAAGTGATTGAACCAGGCATCGACCGAACATTTTCAAATCACAGCCATGGTTTCAGACCTCATCGTAGCACAGGAACAGCACTTAAGCAATGTGCTGCCTATTACGAAGAAGGCTATAAAATAGCTGTGGATTGTGATTTGAAACAGTGCTTTGACATGTTGAATCATGATAAGCTCATGTATTTGTTCGAACGTCATGTTCAAGATAAGTCAATTTCTAAATTTATCCGTAGAAGTTTACAAGTGGGTGCTATTGACCTATCTGGCGAAGTCGCAGAAAGAAAGATAGGTGCACCACAAGGGGGCGTTTATGTAATAACTATCTACATGAACTGGATAAAGAACTCGAAAAGCGTGGACACCGTTTTGTACGATATGCCGATGATTTTGTTATCTTTGTACGCACAAAACGTGCAGGTGAACGCGTAATGACGAGTGTAACGAAATTTATTGAAAAGCAACTGAAGTTGGTTGTCAATGAAGAGAAAAGTAGAGTCGGAGCAGTTAAACGTTTAAAGTTTTTGAGTTGTCTAATAACCAAGGTCAATGGGGTTTATCGTTTCAGACCGACTACGGAAGCAAAAAGAAATTTAATACGCGCCTTAAGGAGATTAACAAAACGAAATAGACCCGGTACTTTCAAGGATATTATCACTGAAATTAACCAAGTGACGCGCGGCTGGATGTAGAGGTTTTATCAAAGGATTTATTGAAACTACGCAATCTTGGCTAAACCGCCGACTTAGACAACTCATTCTTAAACGGTGGAAAAGAGTAAGAACTCAATATAAGATGTTACGCCAATATGGTCTTGACCATAGAAGTGCAATGAAAATCGCACAGTCTCGCAAAAAGTACTGGCGATTATCGAATACGCATGAGGTTCATCGTGCACTTACAACAAAACAACTCTACAAGTGGGGACTGATACCATTAGCCCAGCTTGCAGAGTTGGCTTACGCAAGGTATTGAACCGCCGAGTACGGAACCGTATGCTCGGTGGTGTGAGAGGACGAATAGTCAGTTAATGGCTATTCTCCTACTTGATTATCCCGGTGTTGCTGTGTTGAAATATGCGTACTTAGTGGATGGGTTCAACACCACTTGAAAATGCAATACAAAAATCAGCTGACGGTAATCGGCATATTAAAAAGGGGCATCGCAGTTATAAATGATTCATGATAAAATAATACAGGTATGAAAGAGGTGGGAAAATGGATACAAAAAAAATTAAAATCATCGGTGTGATATCTAATGCCTTTTTACTTTTAGGGCTTGCTTTATTGTTTTTTGTAAGTGCTTGGATGGCACTGGTTTGCTTTTTAATCTCTTTAGGACTTAGTCTTATTTTATTTAATATGTTGTTTCGAGGAAAGCGTGTACTTAAAATAATAGTGAATGTGGCATACTTGATTGTACTTTGTGTAATCATTACGATGATTTATCTGTCCCGTTCATGATTGATTAAAAAGGAGTTTGTCGAATGAAACGATCGCGTCAAATCAAACCGTTAAAAGTCATTATTTTTTTGTTAATTGTGCTATTTACGATTTTGTTTTTGGTCAATGAGACATCTTTCTTTAAAAATGATAAAACGCATACGTTTGATGAAGCTGTTGCCATGCAAACACACGGCGAAGCATTACATACAAAATCGCAAGACAATCGTTTCGTTAGTGCCTCTCAAATAGAAGTCAAGCGAGCGATGCAAATCAATCGAGATGATTCTGATTTGATGTATATGGACCTTTCTGAACACGTTGAAATGTCAGAAGCAGAAGTCAATGCGATGTTGAAAGGGAAAGGGATTTTAGAAGGGCGCGGTAAAACATTTTTAGCAGCCCAAGATCAATATGAAGTGAATGTTATTTATTTAGTGAGCCATGCTTTACTCGAGACAGCTGATGGGCATTCTGAATTGGCTAAAGGGATTCGCAGTGGAAAGCAGCATTATTACAACTTCTTTGGAATTGGTGCATTTGACAGCAATGCGATAAAAACGGGAACAAGTTATGCACAACAAGCCGATTGGGATTCACCAGATAAAGCGATTATGGGTGGTGCAAAATTCATTAGAGCGCAATATTTTGAGCAAGGTCAGTTAAGTTTATATCAAATGCGATGGAATCCACAAAGTCCAGCGACGCATCAATATGCGAGCGACATAGATTGGCCGAGTAAAATTGCGCAACGTATGGAAAAGTATTATAAAACATACGGAATTAAAAAAGATGATATCAGAAAAGATTTATACAAGTAGGTTGATTATAAGAACGAGGTGAACGTCAATGAAAATTGGGATTATAGGTGCTGGCATTGGGGGATTAACCGCTGCGATAATGCTTCAAGAACAGGGCCATGATGTCGTGATTTATGAAAAAAACGATGCAATACGTGAAATGGGTGCAGGTATTGGCATTGGGGATAATGTCATTCAACTTTTAGGTTCACACGATTTAGCTAAAGGGATTAAAAATGCAGGTCAAGTCCTAGAGGAATTACGTATTTTAGATAATCGAGGCCAATTATTAAATGCACTCGTGTTGAATGAAACACAAACCAATGTGACGCTTGAAAGACAAGTGTTAGTCGATATTTTAAAATCATATATTGACGACACCATCATTCATTTCAATCATGAAGTGACAGATGTGGAAAGCCACCAAACGAATGCAACCATTCATTTTAAGCAGCATCAATCTGTAAAAGTCGATATGGTCATCGGTGCAGATGGGATTCACTCACGTGTGCGCACAACCGTACAGCCGAAAAGTAAAGTCCTTTATCAAGGGTACATATGTTTTAGAGGTATCGTAGACGACATGGACTTGTTGAAACCCATTGCTGAAGAATATTGGGGGAAAAAAGGGAGATTTGGTATCGTCCCATTATTAAACGGTCGTGTATATTGGTTTGCTACGATTAATGCAAAAGCCCGAGATGCGCGCTTTAAAAACTTTAATAAACCACATCTGCAAGCTTACTTCAATCATTTTCCTGACCCCGTTAGAAAAGTTTTAGCTTTACAATCTGAAACAGAAATTTTACATCATGATATCTATGATTTAAAACCATTATCTCAGTTTGTATACGAACAGCGTATTGTGTTGTTAGGAGATGCGGCACATGCGACGACGCCGAATATGGGGCAAGGTGCTGGTCAAGCGATGGAAGATGCAGTTGTATTAGCCAACGTATTGAAGAAGTACTCGGATCTGGATCGTGCATTGCAACGTTATCAGCGTTTGCGTGTGAAACATACACAAAAAATCATTAAGAAATCCCGTAAAATCGGGGAAATCGCACAAAAATCAAATGGAATGACGATGAGCGTGAGAAATCGGCTCCTCCGTATGATGCCGAAATGGGTCATGGCAAGACAAACCCGTTTGTTGTATCGTGGAAAAAAAGAGTAAATAGAGCGACTGAGAAATTCCTATACACCATTCTCAGACGCATTTTCTCGTATATCATTTAAACAAGGGTGTGGTATGGCGTTTCGTCTATGCCCCCTTTTTGTTTGTGAAAGTGGATTATGAGGTGAGTTGGTCAATGACTAGTTAGCGTATTCATTGACTTTACGCTATTTAAGATGCTGATATGATAAACAAATGGAGGCGGCATTTTGTTAAGAAACACGCCTTCAAACATTACAACTTTATATATTTTTGAAATAAACAAATAAAAATACGTAGAATTAATTTGGTGTTTTTTTAAAAAAATTAATTTGACATTATTGAAAATCTAAGTGAAGTACATTATAGTAATACTAGGTAGAGAATGCATTAGAACCAGAATATTGAATGACTGTTTACTTAATAATTATATGAAAGGGTGTACAAAACATGAAATTCAATGATTTAGTAAAAAATCTTCAAGGAAATCCAAATTTGATAGCTGAGTATATCTCGAATCCAACAAGTGTTTTAGAAATGTATGATTTAAGTGAAGAAGAACATGATGCGTTATTATCTGGCAGTTTTGAGGGGCTAGTGGGTTTAGGAGTTTCAGGAGAGTTAGCAGCTGGTGTTCTTTCGGGGGCACATAGTTCCACTTGTGGACCTATTTCTACAAGAATTTAACATTTTTAGTTATGAAGCAGAATAGTGCGATATTTTTTTATTATAAATAGTTAGAATATTCCGGATATTGTAATGAATACTGTACTAAATTGAATAAACATTATAAGTTTATATAGGAACACAGATTGGCTTTCTTTATATTTAGTCAGGCCTGTGTTCTTACTTTTTAAGGAGACTATGCAAGAATGCAAGTATATCAATTATCTATGAATGAGGATAGAACGATTTATTCTCATGTTGAAGCAGCGAACGTTAGTCAATGTATAAATATATGTATTTTAGAGGATAATGAAATTGTAAAAGTTAATGTAGAAGAAGTAGTTTTTTTAGAATGGTTGTCAAAAAACTTACTTTTAATACAAACTAAACATAATCTTTTAACATATGATATTACTTCTCGTCAAAAAAATGAATATGTATTTTTGAAAGATAAAATTAGAAAAGTATTAGGGTTTAGTAATACATATTTTGATTATGTTGTTCAATTAACAATTGATAATATAGAAATTAAAAGATACTATTTTTTGAATGGAAGAACAGAAGAAATTATGTCAGTTGACACAATATCTTATGATTTTAATGTATACAAAAAAGTAATAGATTCAGAATGTCTGTTTAAGTATAAACAAGAAATTTTGAAAAATTTAGATGTAGAACTGGATGTTATTTCAGATAGTTGGAAAGGAAATAAGCTATTGGTTTCTAATAGTAACTTAAAGTGTTCTATTATGATTAACGATGAAGTTTATATTAAAGGGAGTGGGTATGTAGATAAGGCATATATACTAGACGAATATGTATTGTTTTCATTCTCAAATTTTAAGCGTCCTAGAGCTCTGTATAAAATAATGTTAAACAAGTTGAAGGAATGTTTTTTAGTGGGAGAGACCAGTGAAAAACTTTCGGATACTTATTTTCAATTAGATAATGTTCAAAAGCAACTAATTGGTGACAGGCAAGTTCCTGTAGTCAAAATTGAACCTCAAAACTTTAAATTTAAAACTGTAATATTTTTGCATGGAGGTCCCGACACTTATATTAGGAATGAGTATTTAGATTTTTTAAATCCAATGTTACAAAATGGTATAGAAGTATTGTTAGTGGATTATTCAGGGAGTATAAGCTATGGAACAAAGTTTTATCAAAGATTGCTAAATAATAATGGTGAAGAGGCACTAAAGGATATAGAGTCTATATTGATAAAAATTAGAAATAAATGTAAGCATATATTTGTCATAGGAGAAAGTTTCGGTGGATATCTTGCTATAGTTTCAGCTATTAGATTTCCACATATTATTAGCAAAAGTATAGCCATAAATGGCTTTACTGATTATAGATATCAGTATATTTTTTCTGCAGCTAGGCCAGTAGTAAAAAAATATTTTGATATAAAAGTCTCTAAAAATAATCCAATTGATTTAATTGAGAAAAATTCTAATATAACACCTTTAGTTTTTATTCACGGTATAAAGGATGTTTATTGTCCTATCAAACAAATAGAAATCTTCGTAGAGAAATCAAAAGTACTAGGACATGAAAACATTAAATTAATAAAAATTGAAGAAGCAGGACACTATAGTATGCTACCAAGAGTTATGAATAAATTTTATTTACATTTAATTGATGTAATTATTTGAAGATGTCAAAGGAGAGTATAAAGATGAAACGAGTTATTAATAAGCAGTTAGTAGTTATGTTAGAGGAAATTTGCACGAGTCCAGATGATAGTCCAATGTTTTGGAAGGAATTTTATAACTGGTGTATCATTTCATATCGTAACGATCGAATAAATCGTTTCTCCATATCAGAATTAGGGGAGTTTTTACTAAAGAGGAATATTGAAAATGCACAAGAAATAATTGTAGCTTATATACATGTTCTGTATTCTTTAGCCATGTTTGAAGGGGATGAAATTTATGGAGAAGGGTTCATTATTTGAATTACTAAATGAAAAAATCACACAAATGAAACCAGAAGATTTTTATGAGGAAGGGATATGGTGTCACTATTTACCTATATCATCCTATGAGGTACCAAATTATGGTTTTAAAATACATGTTTCAGCTACTCTAGAAAATGTTGTTGATATAGCAGAACTAATTTTTCCAATATTAATTAATAAAAACGTAAGGTTCAAATTTATCAAATCAATATCTCATTTAGGATTTCTGAATATGGGGAACTACGGTTATTCGCAAATTGGGAAAATGTGCACTATATACCCTAGAGATACAAATGATTTGTTGTATTTACTAGACTTGTGTTATAAAAAAACAAAAAAGTTTACTTCAATAAATATACCATCCGACTTTCCATATATGTGCAGTAACATTGTATATTATAGATATGGAGAACTTAAAATTGATAAAGAAAATGACGATACTGGATTCATTGATTTGAGAAAAAAAGTGATACCAGATAATGTATCAATTTCAATTTTGGACTATTATATACCACGGTTAAGTGATATTTCTGAAAAATATATGCCATTAAAGTGTTTACGAGTTAGAGGAAAATCATCAGTTTATTTAGCAATCGATTCTACTAGGAAAAGCCTATGTGTTATGAAAAAAGGAAATTTTTTAGGAGAAATTAATTTGAATGGAGAGGATGGACTTGACAGGGTATATAATGAATATTTAGTGTTGAAAGAATTGAACCACTTAAATATTTTCCCTACTATTTATGATGTATTCTATATAGACAAATCATTATTTATTGTTGAGGAATTTATTGAAGGGGAGACACTTACGGATATATTTTTAAATGGTGACTTGCAGGTAAAAGGAAGCGCTTTATTGTTGGGAATTTTAGAATATTTAAAGATTATTCATTTACATGGATATATTATTAATGATTTATCACCTGATAATATTGTGATTGATAAAAGTGGAAATGTAAGGTTCATTGATGCTGAATACACCGTGAGTGAAAGAAAATATACTGAAATAATGAACTTAGTGGGGACACCAGGTTTTTCTAAACTAGAGTATAGCTTAAAAGACAAGGATTTATATTCCTTTATTTGTATTTGTTACTTCTTCTTTAATAGAAAACATTACGAAGATTTTAGGAATGAAACAAAAGAAAATTTTATAGAAAAAATTGATAAAAATCCAAGATTTTTAGAGAATATATCTATTAGAATAGATGATATATTAGGAATGAAAGAAGAAGAATTTTTTGAAAATTCTTACGAAAACAAAATAAAATTACTAGAAAATATATTAAAAAATATATAAATCTTACAGTTTCTTAAGAATGAAAGTATGGGTTAAGGAGTGATTAAATTGAATCACATTTTGAAGGTCGAAAATTTATCTTGTTTTTATGAAAACGGAGATGGCATTAAAAATATTTCGTTTGAATTAAATAGTGGTGATTTCTTAGCACTTATTGGAAAAAGTGGTGCAGGTAAAAGTACATTAATCAATTCGATTTTAGGCATACTTCCTTTAACAGAGGGAGAGGTTTTGATAGCGGATGACTTATCGTCTAAAGACATTTCATTTAGCCCACAAAATCAAGCGATTGATTGGTATTTAAATGTTTTTGATAACATCTATATGGAGGCTTTATTTGATGGATATTCAAATGCTAAAGCAGAAACCATTCATGCATTAAATAAAATCGGTTTAGAAGGAAAAGAAAAGGAGGATCCAACAAATTTATCCGGTGGTCAATTGCAACGTGTACAGTTGGCAAGACAACTTGTATCAAACGCAAAAGTTTTAATTTTGGATGAACCGACATCTAGTTTGGATGTGATAACATCTGAGAAAATTTTAGATCAACTGAAAGATAAGACGCAAGAAGGAAAAGTTTGTTTAATCTCTTCTCATGATTTAGACATGTTAGAAAGGTACTGTAATAAAGTGCTGTATATTGAAAACGGCAACTTGATCTTTTTTGGTGAGATCAATCATTTTTTAGAACAATATAATCGTCTGAATGAATATAAAGTCAACTATGAAGGTCATCTCTCTAAAGAACTTGAAAAAAATATAGCAGCGCACTTTAATGTGATAGCGTGGCATCCTCTAACGGTTGAAGTCAATAATGGAGAATCTATTAATGCAATATTGAAATTATTGATTGATCATGATATCGCCATTCATGCTGTTGAACAAAATAAGCGTAGTTTAAAAGAGATTATTAAGTTAAAAGGGTAAGGAGCGTAGAAAACATGAAAAAGTTAAATTATAGAGATCAAAGGTCGAATCTAATAGAGTCTATTTTTAAGATGAGCTACATTGAGTTTAGAGCATTAATCAACAATAAACATTTAATTTACACTCAAATACTTATTCCTATCCTTTATTTCCTATTTTATTCAACAGGCATTGCTTCAACTTTTGGCATGATTCATTATGGCAGTAAAGAAGTTTCTTTTTTACAATTCTCTTTTATCGGCATTATAGGATTGATTGTATATAGTCAAATGGCACAATCTGTTTATAGGATTATATTGGATCGAAAGTGGGGATTACTAGCGTTAAAATACTTCAAAGGGGTTACGCCACTTGCATATATTATCGGAAAAATGTCTTTCCCGTTATTTAACTTTTTAATACAGGTTGTTGTCCTCTATTTAATTTCGCTCATTTTTGGAGACTATTTTTCAGTGAAGCGATTTATACTGATTGCTTTATGTTCTATCATTATGATGATTTTTTGGTTTTCAGTAGGAACTGTTATCTCGTTGAAAATAACGTCATACAAAATAAGGGATTTAATTTTGAACACTTTATTATTACCGGTTTCTTTTACAGCACCCATTTTCTTTAGTTTTGATAAAGCACCGCTATTAATTCGTACAATATCTTATTTAAATCCTTTAACCTACCAGTTAAATGCAATGAGAGATATTGGATTTGGTGTTTCTAATCCTTTCAATATAGGGATTGTTATGATGATGGCGATTTTAATGTCTACAATTGCACTGTATTCAATAAAAAATGCAAAATTAACAACGAATGAAAGATAGAAAGCGTGAGAATGTTATATGACAATGTTAAAAGATATCTATATTGAATTTTTAGGTAAAGCATTATTGACAATTGACCGATTAGAAATATTAGATGGTGATAAAATTGCGATTATCGGTGCGAATGGAAGCGGAAAAACAACCCTTTTAAATTTAATTTCGGGTCATTTTAACAATTTTTCAGGAATTTTTGAAAAAAACCATGACTTTCTATATTTAAAACAAATTGAGAACAACAATGAATTAGGAAACGAAACGAATTATGCGTTGATCTCTAAAATGGGGGGCGTTCCGTATAGTGGCAGTTTTGAAAATTGTAGTGGAGGGGAAAAAATTAGATTAGGTTTATCAAATGTGATCAAAGATGAATTTGTCAATTTAATGCTTGATGAACCGACGACAAATTTAGATTTGAGTAGTGTAAAATTTTTAATGAAGACATTAAAAAATCACCAAGGCACTATTATTTTTACGACACACGACAGAAATTTAGTGGAAGAAATTGCGACAAAAATTTGGGTCATCGAAAATCACAAAGTAAAAGAATACAAAGGAAGCTGGACAGATTACACGGAACAAAAACAACTAGAAAGAGCAACGGTTGAAAATATAAATACCCAAATAGACGTACAAAAAGAACAGTTACAATCGGCGATACAAAATAAAAGAGAAGCATTAAAACGCACTTCTAATGTGACATCAAGTAAAAAGAATAAAAGAATAAATCCAGGAAGATTAGGACAATCTAAATCAAGGGGGAGTAGTCAAAAAGGGATTTCTCGACAAATTAAATCACTTGAGAAGAAATTAGAAAATATTCCAATGAAAAAGGGAATACTTGAAAATAAGGAGATACAATTCCCTTCTATGGATATACAGAAATCGAGTAGAATAGTGATGTATGCGAATGAACTGACGATTCATGCTGGTGATAACATGCTTTTAGACAACACATCTTTTCAAATTGAAACGGGTGAAAAAGTGGCTTTTGTTGGTAACAATGGGGTAGGAAAAACGACATTATTAAACCATATCTATCATCGTCATGAAGCCATCATCATATCTTCCAATGTTAAGTTTTCTTATTTAAGACAAGACTTTTTCTTTGATCAAAAGGACGTTGATCTTATCCATTTCGTTATGAATGATACTGAACATTCATATGATTTCGTTGTAGATGTTTTGGAAAAGATTGGCTTCGATAAAAGCGATTTAGTGAAACAAACAACGACACTTAGTGCAGGGGAACAGCTTAAAGCATTGCTTGCGACTTCATTGTTAAACCGTAGCAACGTCTTAATGTTGGACGAACCGACCAATTACCTAGACATTGATGCAATTCAAGGGTTAGAGCAATTGATCAAACAATATCCAGGAACGATATTATTTACATCACATGATAGCTTTTTTGTCGATAAAATTGCTACGGTCATTTATGAAATATCACAACGCAAATTAAAAAGAATCAGATAGGTTTTAATGTAAAAAGACGGTGTTTTCTAGGCGCATTTTCAAAATTTAGACGTTATTACCATATCTGAATGCAAAGCACATCAAAGTTTAAACCTCCAAAATTCAATTAAAAGAATTTTTGGAGGTTTTTAAAAGCGTTAAAAGTTTTATTCCTTTTGAATGACTGCTAACCAATCATGCTGCTGTATAAAGTGTGATGTCACTATATTCAAAAAGGTGATGCGTCGTGTCATTTAGAGGCATTGACAATATAATCTGGTGTTTCTCCAGTTGCCTTTTTAATTAAATTATTTGCTACCATTTCTGCCATCATATCACGAGCTTCAAATGTGGCATTTCCGATATGAGGCGTAATGACGACATTCTTCAATGACTTTAACCCTTCAGTAATTTCAGGTTCAAACTCATAAACGTCGAGTGCAGCCCCTTCAATCATTTTGTTTTCCAATGCTTCGAGCAGTGCAGCTTCGTGGACAATTGGGCCACGAGAAGCATTGATGAGGTAACTTGTCGGTTTCATCATTTTAAGCTGAGGTGTATCGATCATGTGTTTCATTGAAGGTTGGTAAGCCGCATTAATTGTTACAAAATCAGCGTTTTGTAGCAATGTATCTAAATCAACATATTGCGTACCGAGCGCTTGCTCTTTATCAGGTTTTTGATGTGGTCCTGTATAAAGAATATTCATGTTGAATCCTTTGGCGCGCTGTGCAACCGCGGTACCAATTTCACCGAGTCCAATAATCCCGATTGTTTTTCCAGATACTTCACGGCCTCGGAAAAATAACGGTGCCCAACCATTGAACCCTTGATTGCGCATGAGTTGATCCCCTTCAGGTATGCGTCGTGCGACAGCAAGCAAAATCGCCATTGTTAATTCAGCTGTTGCATCAGTGGAAGCCTTAGGTGTATTGGAAACATCGATGTTTTTTGAACGTGCGTAGTCAATATCAACATTGTTAAAACCAGCCCCATAATTGGCAATGAACTGAAGTTCTGTACCACTATCAATCACTTCTTGGTCCACTTCTGTAGATAATAAGCTGACAAGTCCGAAAGCATCTTTAACACCGTTTTTAAGCGTTTCTTTATCAATAATTCCTTCACCTTCGTACATCTCAACTTCAAAATGAGCTTTTAATATTTCAAGTCCTTTTTCTGGGATAGGACCTGCGATAAATACTTTTTTCATATGCGATTCCCACCTTTCTTCTCTAGTATATGAAACCCTTTTCTAGATTACAAGAAATGCAAGTTATACAACTAATTTCAGTCCGACAGCAGAAATGATAATCAAGAAAATGAAAAAGATTCTAATAAACTGTTTGGACTCCTGATAAACGACCATACCTAAAATCGTACCACCAGCTGTACCGATTCCTGTCCAAATTGCATAAGCAGTCCCCATTGGTATGTCTTGCATTGCCCACGAAAGACTGAGTAAGCTCAAAGCAAAGGTGATAGCGAGTAACACAATAAAACGTTTTTGATGTTGGCGTGCATATTCGTTTAACCAAAGCACACCTAATACTTCAAATAAGCCTGCTAAAAAGAGTGCGAACCAACTCATTGCTGTTCACCTGCCTGATCTGTCGTTAATTTGAGACCGATAACGCCGATAAGTAATGTGAGGATGAAGAATAGTTTGATAAAGCTAACTGACTCATTGAAGAACAGCATGCCGACAATGACAGTGCCTAACGTGCCAATACCGACGAATACTGCATATACTGTCCCTACAGGTAAGACACGTGAAGCGGACACCATCATCCAAAAACTTAAACCGATCAGCGCAATGGTCAATATCCATTGGTAAAGCAGATGAGAATGCGTTAAGCCAATGACCCAGACCACCTCCATTAAACCAGCGAAAATCACTTTCGTCCATTGCATGTGAAATGCCTCCTTAAAATCATATAATGCCATCATATAATGAATGTTCATTTGTCGGCAAGATGGATAAAAAATACTTTTACCAATTCACATAGTAAAAAACCATTGCTGTATGCCGTAACAACAATGGTTTTTTAATTCAATGATTAATTTTATCTTATACGTGAATGTAGTTGTATGAACCAGCTTCTGATGCAGAGATTGTACGTGTACTTACGTTGAAAGGACCGCCGTCATAGTTCATTTCTGATACTGTGATTGAACCATCTTCATTTACTGATTCAACGTATGCCACGTGCCCCATAGGACCTGCATTTGATTGTAAGATTGAACCTTCTTCAGGCTTATTGTCCACAGTGAAACCTGCAGCTGATGCTGAGCTTGCCCAGTTATTTGCGTTACCCCAAGTTGAACCAATTTCACCGCCAACTTTGTCATATACATACCAAGTACATTGACCAGGTGTGTATAAGTTTCCAGCACTTGTTACGCCAGTTGATTGCGTTGAAGTAGATGTGCTTGTTGTATTTTGACCGTATGTGTAAGTTTGGTTGCTGTTTGCATTGTAGTTGTAGTTTGTGTTACCTTGTGCATTTGTGTTATAGCCGTAGTTGTAGCTGTATGAATAGCTGTAGTTACCTTCAGCAGCCTCAGCGTTATCGTGTTGTAAGCCCACCGCAGCGGCAGCACCTAATCCAGCAGTTAATGTAGTTGTAGTAGCGAATTTTTTTAACATAATAAAAGTCCTCCTATAGTTTTTGGTTGTTTATTTTAATTTGAGAATTGTAAAAGTTAGTTTGTTTAATAGAATCGTTCTTTTAACGACAATATGAACTGTACCAAAAATTGAGCCGTCTGTGTAGAATGTTACAGTTTTGTAATTGAATTAAAACTCGAGTGGGATACGATGTAATCTTGTGACAACTGCACTTTTCCTCATCAAATGCAGATTTAACGCGCTATTTAGTTTTATTTTTAAAATTTTTGTAATTTAAGATGTTACAGTGGATGTAATATTTAGAGAGTTGACTTAAATCGTTATAAGCTTTAAAAATACAACGTCATCAATTGGAAAATGTGATCTCAATTGAAGTGGTATAAAAATGAATCATTCTATATCAATGGATAATTGAGGGTGTTGAAAAAGTTCAATTAAAGTAAATACTACATGGTAAGCAGTGACATGAGGATGGGCCACTAGTAGTAAATCAATATGTGCAGCACTAAAATAAAAAAGACCTTTAGCAACATAATTGTGCGCATATAGGGTATAACTAAGCAACATCGCGATGAGAACGCAACGATATTCAAAAAATTGTTTTCTTTTTATAATCGTTCTGTTACGATTCATGTTGAGTCACAATTCGATGACACGACACCAAGCAGAAAAAAACAGAAAGAAGGGTAAACAAATGAAAATAGCAATTGTAGGATCAGGTAACGGGGCAGTGACAGCAGCGGTTGATATGATGAATCAAGGGCATCACGTCAAACTGTATTGTCGTAACCAATCCATCAGTAAATTTGATTATGCTATTGAACAAGGTGGTTTTAATTTTAATAATGAGGGCACAGAAAGTTTTGTACCGTTCACGAATATAAGTGACGACATGGGCTATGTCTTAGAGGGTGCTGAAATTGTTATGTTATGTATCCCTTCGTCATTTATCGAATATTATGCGGAATTAATGTCATCGCATATTAATAATGATCAAATCATCTTTTTTAATATGGCAGCAGCAATGGGTTCAGCACGTTTTATTAAAGTTTTAGAAGAATACAAAATAGAGACACGTCCAATCTTTTCAGAAGCGAACACTTTAACGTATGGGACACGCGTCAACTTTGAAACAGCTTCAGTCGATTTATCATTAAATGTACGAAAAGTTTATTTCTCTACATTAAATGAAAAGGATTTAACACAAACGTTTAAAAAAGTGGAATCGCTCTATCCATATATTGTTAAAGAAGAAAGTTTATGGCGTACAAATTTAGAAAACGGTAATCCAGAAGTACATCCTGGACCAACGTTATTGAATGTGGGACGTATTGATTACAGTGGAGATTTTGCGCTATATAAAGAAGGGATTACGAATCATACGGTGCGCCTGTTACATGCAGTCGAAGTCGAGCGTTTAACGTTAGGGCGTAAGCTAGGATTTGAGTTGGAAACGGCGAAAGAAGCCCGTATTGCACGTGGTTATTTAGAGCGTGAGATGGAAGATGAACCACTCAACAAACTGTTCAACCACAGCCCGGTCTTTTCGCGAATTCCAGGACCGAATAAAGTAAACAACCGCTATTTAACTGAAGATATTGCTTATGGTCTCGTATTATGGTCGAGTTTAGGTAGAGAAATAGGGGTACCTACACCGAATATTGATGCCATTATTGTGATTGCCTCAACGATTTTAGAGCGTGATTTTTTCAATGAGGGATTAACAATTGAATACTTAGGAAGAGAAAATGTAGGATTAGCTTCTTACTAAAAATACAAAGGGGAGTGTGTTGTGTATGAAAAGAAAACCTACTTTATTAGAGTCACTGTCAACTATTTTAGTGATGATGATTGTGGTTTGTGTGGGCTTTATCTTTTTTGAAATACCTGTACAACCTTTATTAATTATCTCGGCAGCTTATGCGTCATGGATTGCATGGCGTGTTGGCTTGCGTTGGAAAGATCTAGAAGAAGGGATTACAGATCGTTTAGCTACAGCGATGCCCGCGATATTCATTATTTTGACGGTCGGTATTATTGTTGGTTCATGGATGTATTCAGGCACTGTACCCGCACTGATTTATTACGGTTTGAAATTTTTAAGTCCGAGTTACTTTCTCATTTCGGCGTTTCTCATTTCAGCCATTACTTCAGTTGCAACAGGGACAGCATGGGGGTCAGCGTCCACTGCAGGTATTGCTTTAATGGCAATCGGCTTACATATGGATATTCCAGCAGGTATGGCAGCCGGTGCAATCATTTCAGGAGCAGTATTTGGCGATAAAATGTCACCTTTATCCGATACGACTAATTTGGCATCATTAGTCACACGCGTGAACATTTTCAGCCATATTAAACATATGATTTGGACGACTGTACCGGCATCTATCATCGGCATCATCGTTTGGCATATCGCATCAAGAAAGTTTTCAGTTCAGACGAATACAGCACAAATTGACGCATTGTTAAAAGACATTGCTACAATGTACCATATTAACTTTTTCGTTTGGCTTCCATTAATTGTCATTGTCGTTTGTCTCTTAGCTAAAATTTCAACCGTACCATCGATGCTCATTTCAAGTGTCGTGGCCATTTTAGTCGGCTGGTTGAACCACGGCTTTCAACTTAAAAATGGTTTTATTGCGACATTTAGTGGCTTTACACCAAAGATGTTAGTCGGTCAAGAAGGCTTGTCTCAAAAAGCGTTATCATTGATTGAACAAGGTGGCATGATGAGTATGACGCAAGTATTAGTGACGATTTTTTGTGGCTATGCTTTCGCGGGAATTGTCGAAAAAGCGGGCTGTTTAGACGTGATTTTGCATAGTATCTCTAAAAATATGAATTCACGCGGTCAGCTCATCCTTGTGACGGTCATCGGAAGTTTAATGATGGTACTCGCTGCAGGGGTTGCGTCAGTCGTCATTATTATGGTCGGCGTCTTACTCATGCAAATGTATGACAAAATGGACTTGGATCGGGTGAATTTATCTCGAACATTAGAAGATTCTGGTACGATGATCATCCCACTCATTCCATGGGGGACATCAGGCATTTATTATACGCAACAACTTGGTGTCGGTGTTGGTCAATTTTTCATTTGGGCAGTGCCGTGTTACCTTTGTGTACTCATCGCATTGTTCTATGGCTTTACAGGCATCGGCATTAAAAAGAAAGCGCCTGTTTCATCATAAAAAAGGATAGCGATTAATTGTTAAAAGTATATATTCTAAAATCAAACACAACTGATTTTAGGTATATGCTTTTTTTAAATAAGTTAAATTGATCAGTGCGACAGGAGTGGAAAATGAAGTAACAGCAAAGTCTTATTGTAAAAGGGATACACCGGTATCAAAATAAAATGAAAATTTTAAATAATTGAATCGTATATGTTTCAGTTAGATAGAAAACGGTTATAGTATAAACATGAAGAGGTGATTCCATCTTATACTTAATAGTTCTAGTAGCGATGCTTCTGTTATGGTTTGGGATTCACCGATACATCAATCACGATGAACAACAACTTAAAAGTCCTTCTGTAATATCATGGGTTATCAGCCTGTTACTGTATTTTGTAGCGATTGTACTGTATCAGATTGATGCCCTTCATTTATATGAGCGAATCCATGAAATCGCAATCGTCACAGTATTTGGTTTTATTGTGGCTTGGACTTATTCACATCTTTATCGCTCTATAGATACTATCGTTTATACAGTGATGATTGTATTGTTCACACTTGTTATTTTTGCGACAAGTGGCCCAAGCCTGTTGGTTTCTGATGCCATAACGATCATGCTAGTCGTACGCTTGATTTTGACAGCAGTGTTTGTAGGGATAGGTGTGCACGTCGTCATTAAGCAACTTAAAGCTAAAAACATGGAAAACTTCCCATTATTCTACTTCTTTGCATTTGGTTATTGGGTAACGATTGCTTATTGGTTGTAAAGCATGAGGTTGTTTCGAGTGCTAAGTTGCCATGTATGACGAGCGTAGCGCTATTAAACGAGTAAAATTGTAAAAGAAAAGCATATGATTCAACTAAAAACATACAAAAAACATACAAAAAACCCTCTGCACATCAAATGCGGAGGGTTTTATATATGAATGATTCATATTAGTGAATGTAGTTGTATGAAGCTGCTAGGCTAGCTGAGATCGTACGACTTGTTACAACACCAGGACCGTAACCGTAGTTCATTTCTGTTACGCGAACAGAACCGTCAGAGTTAACGCCTTCAACGTATGCTACGTGACCGAAAGCGCCTTGAGTTGTTTGTAAAATCGCACCTGCTGCTGGACGGTGGTTTACTGTATAACCTGCTGAAGCTGCTGCGTGTGCCCAGTTATTTGCGTTACCCCAAGTTGAACCGATTGTACCACCTACACGATCAAATACGTAATAAGTACATTGACCTACAGTGTATAAGTTCGTACTTGATCCACCTCTTGATACTGAACGTGTAGACGTTGAAGTTGTTGTATAAGATGATGTGTAATCACGTGAACTGTATGAGCTAGACGTGCTTGTTGTTTGTGTTGTGTATGATGGCGCACTGTAGCGTTGTGTTGGTGCACTGTAAGTACGTGTTGGTTGTGTGTATGAAGCACCACCCGTTGTTGCATCGTAACCAGTGTAGTAAGAAGCTGATGCGTTACCACCGTTAAAGCGTTCAGGTGACCAGTTACCTTTCCATGTGAAGTGGTAGTTACCTTGATTGTCGATTGTGTAAGAATAGCTATAAGATGTTGGATCTTGTGGGTTATATCCACCGTTATATTCTGCTGCTTGTGCATCGTGACCGTGAGCTAATGTTAAAGTAGCAACCCCTACTGTAGCGATTGAAGTTGTAGCGATTAATTTTTTCATTGTAAAAATCCTCCTAGATAATTTGTTCAAGATTATAAAGTAAATTCACTAAAGTGTGATTTGATTTTCTGCATAAGTATAAACCAACTGTTGTGGTTTAATAACGATATATACTGTATCAGAAAAAAATTCGCTTGTGTAGTACTTCTTTATTTTGTAATGTTTAATCATTTTGATGAAAATCGATGTAATATTAGCAAGGTTTATAAAGCGCTTTGTTAAGGGGTTTTTAGACAAAAAAGAAAAAGTTTGAAAGTAGTTTAAAATATTTTGTTACATAATCGTAATATAGTTACAGAAACATTTCGCTGCTGACTTTTTAGCTATTTTTGTGTTATGAAAACAAAAGGGAAAATATACACAATGCATTGAAATGGGCATATTTATGCATCTCTAGCTGTATATTTGGGTATAGTATATGTGCATATCACCCTTATTTTGCATCAAAGCTAAAAATAACTTGATTGTATTTTTATAATGAAGAAATAGATTTAATTGAAAGTTTGTGTACGTCTTTATATCTATTACAATAGAAGAAAATAGAATAAAGCATGATTGTTTATCTATATATTTGTATAGAAGAAGTGTACGTTATAAATTGAAATCGGAATCTTTCTTATTGACAAATCGCATAGGAGAGGGATATAATCTCAGTATAAATTTTATACTTGAAAGGTGGTGCAAAGATGAAAATAGAATTAGGATTGACATCTTTTGCAGATAACCAAGATATGCATACAGAAAATGGTGTATTACCAGCAATTTCAAACGGGGAACGTATCCGTAATATTGTTGAAGAAATTAAATTAGCAGATGAAGTAGGCCTTGACGTCTATGGATTAGGGGAACATCACCGCCCTGACTACGCTGTATCTAGCCCAACAACAGTGCTTGCGGCAGCAGCGGCTGTTACTAAAAATATTAAATTGTCATCTGCAGTAACTGTTTTATCATCAGATGATCCAATTCGTGTGTATCAACAATTCGCGACCATTGATGCATTATCTGATGGACGTGCAGAAATTATGGCAGGTCGTGGTTCATTTATTGAATCTTTCCCATTATTTGGTTACGATCTTAAAAACTACGAACAACTTTTTGATGAAAAATTAGAGCTATTATTGAAAATTAATCAAAACACAATTGTACACTGGGAAGGTGCACTGACACCAAATATTGATGGACGTGGCGTATATCCACGTGCGGTACAAAAAGAATTACCAGTGTGGTTAGCAACAGGCGGCACACCTGAGTCATCATTAAAAGCAGGATCTTTAGGTTTACCAATCACTTATGCGATAATAGGCGGAGACCCAAAAAGATTTAGACGTAATATTGCGATGTACAAAGCTGTTGCTGAATCAAATGGTCATAATGGTGACACACTTCAAGTTGCTTCTCATTCTTGGGGTTACGTTGCAGACACGGACGAACAAGCGCAACGTGAGTTCTATCCAAGTGTAGAAGCACATCACAATGTATTGGCTAAAGAAAGAGGTTGGCCACCATTCTCTAATGAGCATTTCCAAAGAGAGATTGGCCCAAATGGTGCGATGTACGTAGGTAGCCCAGAAACAGTCGCACAAAAAATGATTGATACAATCGAGGCAATAGGTATTACACGATTTATGTTACACTTACCATTAGGTTCTATGCCACATGAAAGAATAATGCATGCAATTAGACTTTTTGGGGAAAAGGTAAAACCTATCGTCGATTCATATTTTGAAAACAAATAGGAGGAATTAGAAATGATTTTACGTTACGTTACAAACTTAAAGGTTGCAAAACACTTATACGATGCAGCTCAACCCAAATTGAAAGGTGACCAAGGTATGAAGGACGTTTTTGAAATGTTCAAATTACCTGAAAGCATGGTTAAAGTTATTGGTGTTACTGAAGCTGTAGCTGCTGGTCTTTTCGCAATGAGTATTTTTGACAAACGTTTATCACAAGTTGCTTCAGTTTTAACACTTGGTGTGCTAGCAGGGGCAATTTACAAACACATTGAAGCAGGTCAAGGTAAAGAAGGTGCACAACACGCAATCGACGTGGCATCTTTAGCTGGCTTAAGCTTAGTTGACAACTTAATTAACAAAAAATAATTACAATAACACATTCATTTGATTTTTATTGTACTAGCTCTTTAGTTAGAAAATTTATTATTGATGATGATAACTTAAAAATGAATATTTAATAATTTAACCTACAAAGTATTTCACTTTGTAGGTTATTATTTTTTTTATTCTTTTCAAGTATTTCGATTGATTGTTAATAAGACATTTGCACAAAACTCAATTGTTGTTTAATTAAAATCGAAGTATAAAATTAATTTGTTTATAATCTTTATTTTCGCGTATATTAGCCATTTTTCTACATCGCTTATTTTACTAAAGAAAAAATAACAAAAATTTTTTCAGAAACGATACTCAAAAAGTAATTGAAAAAAAGACAGATTCGGTTTAAAATATAAACGTTAAAATATTAAATTTCCAAGTTAATATAGTTGTTAGAAAAATTAGAGAAGAAACCTATTAAACTTGGCACTTATCTATAGGGGGTAAGCGTATGGAAAAATATCAAATCAAAAATATGAAAGAGTTAATGACGATCAGCTTCACGACAAAAGGGATTTACACAGAAATTAAGAAAAAGTATAGCTTAACTTATGAAGAACTGTTTATTTTAACGTTTATTTTGGAACATCAACAAGAAACATATAACGTGAAAGATATTATTAGAGCTTCTAAGTTTAAGCCATATTACATTACGAAAGCGATGCAAAAACTTAAAGATTTTGGTTTCTTAACTAAAAAGCGTAATGACCAAGATGAAAGAACAGTCATTATTGAAGTTTCAAAAGAGCAATATGAAAAAATTGCGAGCTTATTTAATGAAATCGAAACTTTACTTTAATTGTGTCATTGACGGATTGACATGACTTAGGTTGAGCGGTCAATAAACTATGAAAAGTATTGGATATAGCGCCAAGTAGTTGCGGATTGAAGGGCATATCATCTATTTCTAGCAGCGACATATCCAAAGAAAGCCACTATCTAGATGTATTCTATAGTGCAATATAGATAGTGAAAAGAGATGGAGAAAAAGCGACAAAAAGCGTACACAATGTGCTTTTTGTCGCTTTTTAATCGTTATCGCAACAATATTGTCGACGATGATATGTGTCCTCAACGTCATCGAAAAATGCCCTTCAATCAATGATTAAACTCTATCCATCATCATCGTGTTTTAAAACTTATTTTCAAACTCGGAATAGGCATTCGCACATATTTGTATTATAATGTTGACAAAGTGAGTAAGAAATAAAAAGATTGAGAGGTTTTAGAAATGAAATCTGTGTTAATCCAGTCTGCTGTACAGAAAGAATGGGTTGCAAAGCTTGAAGCGCATCGTGAAATATTAACAAAATATGCACAAAGTAATGATCGGGCGCATCGTTTTCCTCATGAGAATATACAATGGTTAGTTGACGAAGGATATACGCAATTGACATTACCCGAATCGTATGGCGGACGAGGGGCAACTTTAGAAGATATGGTCGTCCTTCAGTCAGTACTTGGCTCGATTGATGGACCTACCGCACTTTCTATTGGTTGGCATATTGCACTAGTAGGGGAAGTGTTTGAACGCCGCATTTGGGATAAAGCGATATTAGATGATTTTGCTAAAGCAGTGAAAAATGGTGCGCTGACAAATAGAGCGGTGAGTGAAGCGGAAACAGGGAGTCCTACAAGAGGCGGGCGACCCCAAACGTATGCGCGCTTTGAAAATAATCATTATATTTTAAATGGTGTCAAAACATTTACGTCGATGAGTCCTGTCCTAACACATATTATCGTGGCAGCATACATCCCTGAAAATGAACAAGTTGGCTTTTTTATGGTCGAAAAAGGCGCGCCAGGTTTAGAAATTGCCAATAATTGGAATATGGTCGGCATGCGTGCTACAGAAAGTCATGATGTGATACTGAATGATGTACATGTTCAACCTGACCAGCTTCTCGAAATCAGAGGAGAAGGACCACCTTATCAAAATGGATGGTTGTTACACATTCCTGCAACTTATTTAGGTATTGCACAAGCAGCTCGAGATTATGCAGTAGACTTTGCATTGCATTACAGCCCGAATAGCATTAAAGGGACAATCGCGGACTTACCTGTTGTTCAACAAAATATCGGCCAAATGGAAACGAAACTTATCACAGCAAGACATTTACTATGGAGTACTGCACGTGCTTATCAAATGATGACACCGCAAGATACCATTGCTGCAGAAACCGCTGCAAGTAAAGTCGTCGTAATGAATGAAGGGTTGGACGTAATTGATTTGGCGATGCGTATCGTCGGTGCGAAAAGTTTAGAAATGGAGCGCCCGTTGCAAAGATACTTTCGCGACATGCGTGCAGGCCTTCATAACCCGCCGATGCAGGATATGGCGTATACGAAGATCGCACAGCAAGCAATGACTGAACGTCAAAGTGATGTATAAGCGGTATCTTTAAAAAGACGATTGTTTTTTAGTAAAAGAGTCGTTATCATAGTTTTAGAGATAAAAGTTCGACACCAAGCATGAACGCAAATTTAAATGAATAAAGGAGTATAGGATGATGCGATATCTTTTACTGGGTATAGGGGGTATCTTTACATTATTAGGTTTTGCAGGTGCGGTTTTACCATTGTTGCCTACAACACCTTTTTTACTTGTCGCTGTACTCTGTTTTGCGAAGAGTTCCGATCGTTTTCATGATTGGCTCATACAAACAAAAGTGTATCAAGCTTACGTTGAAGATTTTCGTAAATATCGTGGCTATACGATGAAAAAGAAAATACAATTATTAATCAGTTTATATATTGTAGTGGGGTTTTCGATTTGGATGGTGGATGTAACAATAATTCGCCTAGGGTTATTGGTCATGGTTGTATTACAAACGGTGGTCTTATTTACATGGGTAAAGACTTTACCGAAAAGTTACAATATGCGATAACATATGTACGTTAAATTGAATACGATTTGATTGAGCAGAAATTGCACGGTATAGTGACGTGTCGTTTCTGCTTTTTTTAAATAACGCTACATGGAGTTCACATTTTTTATACATGGTTTGTAGTGGCTGAAAATACAAGTAACTAAGAAACAAACGTTTGTGAAATACCTATTTTAATAATTTAAAAAGTTTTGTTTAGAAAAAGATTGATTCTAAAGTCATTACACTATATAATAATGATTATCATTATCAATTGGAGGAAGATGAATGAAAAAGTTATTATTACCGTTATTGGTATGTATGTTAATTTTGGCGGCATGTGGCCAAAATGATAATAAAAGTAGTGAAAAGGAAACAAAAGCGTTCAATCTTAAAACAGCAAAAGGTGAGGAAAAAATTGATATTCCGAAAGATCCAAAACGAATTGTAGTGATGGCGCCTACTTACGCGGGAGGTTTAAAATATCTTGATGCAAACATTGTCGGTGTGTCTGATCAAGTTGATCAAAGTCCAGTTCTTGCTAAAAAATTTAAAGATGTGGATAAAGTAGGGGCAGAAGATGTAGAAAAGGTAGCGTCATTAAAGCCTGATTTGATCATTACATACAACACAGACAAAAACACAGATAAATTGAAAAAAATTGCACCAACGATTGCTTTTGACTATGCAAAATATAACTATCTTGAACAACAAGAAGCTATGGGTGACATTGTCGGTAAGTCGGATGAAGTGAAAAAATGGAAAGCTGAATGGGAGAAACAAACAGCACAAGATGGTAAAGACATTAAAGCACATCTTGGTGATGACACATCAGTAACCATTTTTGAAGACTTTGATAAGAAAATTTATGCTTATGGTAAAAACTGGGGACGTGGTAGTGAAGTACTCTACCAAGCGTTCGGTTTGAATATGCCTAAAGTGTTAGATGATGCAACGAAAAAAGAAGGTTGGACAGAAGTTCCGAAAGAAGAAGTAGGCAAATATGCTGGAGATGTGATTATTACAGCGAAAGCGAAAGATGCTGCACAACCTGAATTCCAAAAAACAGCGATGTGGCAAAATTTAGAAGCGGTACAAAACAAACATGCGTTTAATGTAGATTCAAGTGTGTATTGGTATAACGATCCATATACATTAGATGTCATTCGTAAGGATTTAAAGAAACAACTTTTAGCGTTACCATCGAATTAAGATGGGTCGTAACCTGAGATTGCTAAGCCATTCTGCGCTTTCTCAGCGTCTCGTTTCAACTAACCAACGCTTTGATTAAATGATACAGAGTTGAAAGTGTTGGTGGATTTTGGGAGTAGTTCAGAAATTTCATGTGACACAAAGATTTCGTAGTACTGCCCCCTGCAAGGCTGACTAGACTTCTCAAAAGCATGCGTATTGAGAAGTGAGACAGCTACTGCGTTAAATAGTAGCGACTATTGTAAAAGGTTACCGATTTAAAGGTTTTGATTTTACCTTCAGGAGTCTCGGCTGGGTCGGTAAATTGAGAAAGCGGTGCCACTCTACATTGAGTGGTATCGCTTTTACATGGGGAAGAGGAAAGAAAAAGAATTTACTACTTTTTGGGAAATTCATATCACCACATGTATTGCGCATCAATGTGAAAAGGTATCTCATCGGCTTTTGAGTACTCAGCTCAAAAGGGATGGGATACCTTTTTGTTAGATGAATTATTTTGTTTTACGAACGTATGTGATAGCACCGTGTCTATCAAAGATAGTCAATCCGGAAATATCTTTTTTCGGTGTTGGGATAATGAGACTTGCGATATACGCCACGATAAAGGCTGTCATAAAGGCGATAATTGAAATATAGAATGGTGAGCCTGCACCGCCAATACCTTGTCCTTGTAAGAAATAGCTTACGATAACTGCGACTAATATACCCACAATGACACCCACACCATGTGTACGTTTCGTGAAAATACCGACCGCAAAGATACCTGCAATTGGTACACCGAAGAGCCCTGTAATCAATAAGAAGAGATCCCATACGTCATTGGAGTCTGCTGCGATTAAATATAATGAAATCAGCATACCAATGAGTCCTGTAACAACAGTCGTTACACGCGCAATACGCACTTCTGTTGCATCACTTTTAATTCCAAAGAAGCGTTGTTTAATATCTACTGAGAAACAGGCTGCAATGGAGTTTAAACTTGATGAAATTGTTGACTGTGCTGCTGCGAAAATAGCTGCGATCATGAGCCCTGCAACGAATGGTGGCATTTCAGTTAAGATAAAGTAAGGGACGATAGATGATGTATTAAAATCTTTCGGTAGTGCTGTATGAGTTGCATAAAAGATATACAGAACAGTTCCCATACCGTAAAAGAGTGGTGCTGAAATGAGTGCCAACACCCCATTTGTCCAAATCGAATGTGATGTTTCTTTTAAAGATTCAGAAGCTTGATAACGTTGAACGACATCTTGACTGGCTGTATATTGTTGCAAATTATTAAAAATACTACCAAGGAAAATGATTGGGATTGCTGCAGCGGCGGCATTCATTTTCCAGTTGTCTGCGCTGATGAGTTTATGATTACTCACTGCTTCGTTCAAAACTGTGCCAAATCCGCCGTCGATATGCACAATTCCGGTAATAATAATGACAAGCGCACCACCTAATAAAATCACACCTTGAATAAAGTCACTCCATACGACACCTTCAAAACCACCAAGAAATGTATAGATAATACATAAAATCCCGACAAGACTTGCCACTAAATAAGGATTAATATCAGAAACGGCTGTAATTGCGAGTGTCGGTAAATAAATAACAATTGCCACGCGACCTAAATGGAATAAAATAAATAATGCAGAACCCATGACACGTACTGCAGGGTTAAAACGCGCTTCTAAATATTCATAAGCTGAAGTGATTTTAAGCTTTTTAAAGAATGGAATGTAAAAATGAATGAGTAACGGAATAATAGCAACAATTGCAATATTACCGGCTATGTAAGACCAATCTGTTAAATAAGCCTTTTCTGGTGTTGACATAAACGTAATCGCACTTAAAGTTGTCGCATAAATGGAAAATCCAACGACCCATGACGGTAAACGGCCACTCGCTTTAAAGAAACTATCGGTATCTTTACCTGCACGCTTCGTAAAATACGCGCCAACGCCTAACATGATCAATAAGTATAGAATTAAAGCAATCCAGTTCCAAAAACCAAAGCCAATTGTTCCCATAAAAATAAACCCCTTTCAATTTTCAATATAAAGATTTTTAAGAAACCGCTTACAATATGTTGCACAGTAAAAGAGTGAAGAACAACTCTAACTCTATTTATCGTTAGTACTTCACTCTTTTTAATTCAAAGTATCATTATCTTAAAGTTGATATTGGCTAATCAATGATTTCAATGCGTCGCGATGTGCTTCGTTAAATGGATGGAATGGTGCTTTTGGAACACCTGTATCAATCCCTTTTTCAGCTAAAATGGCTTTCAATGTTGGATATAAGCCCATGCCAAGTACAGTTTCGATAATATCATTCGTTTCATGTTGAATGTGATAAGCCTCTTCAACAGAACCATTTTGAGCATGTTCAAAAATTTGACGAATACGACGACCATTTACATTGAACGTCGAACCGATTGCACCATCAACCCCTGAAATCGCAGCTTGTACGAGCATTTCATCAAAACCAGAGAAAATTAACTTGTCTGGAAATGCTTTACGTAAGCGTTCGAGTAAATAAAAGTCAGGTGCTGTATATTTTACACCGATAACTTTATCGTTTTGGAAAAGCTCTTCAAATTGTTGGATTGAAATATTGACACCTGTTAATCCAGGAATAGAGTACACAATCATATTGTTTTGAGTCGCTTCAATAATAGCGAAATAATAATCACGAATTTCTTCAAAAGTGAACGGATAGTAAAACGGTGTAACTGCTGATAATGAATCATAACCGAGTTCTGTCGCATATTGACCCAATTCAATCGCTTCATTTAAATCTAAAGAACCGACTTGTGCAATTAAGCGAATGTCGTCTTTTGCTTCATCTTTCGTAATGCGGAAAACTTCTTTCTTTTGTTCGGTATTCATTAAAAAGTTTTCGCCTGAACTCCCGTTAACATATAAACCGTCTAGTTGTTGTTCATCAATCGCGTTGCGGATAATCGCTCTTAAACCTTGTTCTTTCACTTGTCCGTTTTCATCAAATGGGACGAGTAAAGCAGCATATAATCCTTTTAAATTTTCATACATGGTAAACCCTCCAATAAATCATCTGTTTGTAATATTGGTCTGACCAATTTATAATCTAATTGTAAGCGTTATCAATGAAGAGGTCAATATTTTTATACCGTGCGAGATTAATTATGTTAAACTGAACTAAACTGTATACAAGGAGTTAGTAAGTATCATGGCGGAAATATTAAGTCGTTCTGATAAAAGTTTAAAGCAAACAGTCGTACAAAAGATTAAGAATTATATTTTAGCAGAGTCATTACAGGTAGGGGATAAATTACCAACTGAACGCAAATTAGCCGAGTCGTATCAAGTGAGTCGCTCTGTTGTTCGAGAAGCATTAAGTTATCTCGAAAACACAGGCGTGACTGAAAGTGTACAAGGGCGAGGCACATTAGTGAAAGCACAAGATATTACGCCACTGATTGAAGGGTTTTTATTTAGTTTTCAGGTCTCTCATGGTAATTTGAAAGATTTAATGATGTTACGGCTCACTTTCGAATTGGCAGCGATTGATATTATTGAACGTAAACAGGCACCGTTAACTTCGATAGCTGAGGCACTTGTGGACGATGTGCATGCGTTTAATGTATCTGTGGACCAAAAATTTCATGAAAGTTTACTCACTGCAGTGGACTCATCATTATTTCAACAGATGAGTGCCGTGGTGCAAGCGTATTTTTATCAAACACCTATTGAAACATCGCGCGAAGAAAATGTGCGCAGTATGACAGAACATCGCAATATTTATGAAGCATTAAAGGACGGAAATTTTTCATTGGCTAAAGCATTGTTAACGCAACATCTCATGAGAGGGGCAGAGTTTTATGAAAAAAATAGCTTTTGACATTGGGGGGACTTATATTAAGTCAGCCATTATTGATGAAAATCGGCAATTGCAAGATTATGATAAAGTGCCTACACCCGTAAATGAAAATGACGCCATTATTAATTATGTTGAGGCAAGATTACAACGTTATATTCAAGAACATCAACTACAAAAAGTCGCAGTAGGCATTTCAACAGCGGGGGCCGTAGATAGAAAGGCGCGTACCATTGCTTATGCCAACCCAAATATTTTGAATTATATAGGCACAAACTTTGCAGATAAACTGAATGCGTATGTACAAGAGCTCGTCGTCTATAACGATGTCGATGCAGCATTGTTAGGGGAGTTAGATGAAAGAGAGGCGACTTATGAAAGTGCTTTTTGTTTAACATTAGGTACAGGTATTGGCGGCAGTTATTATCAACGGAATGTCGGATTATTAACGGGCATACGTCATCGTCCGAATCAAATTGGCTATTTATTATACGACCCAGAAACGAATACACAATATGAACAGAGAGCCTCTACTGAAGCGTTAAAACAATTGTTAATGAGAGAAAACTATCCGCATCAAAATGTTCAACAACTGTTTGAAGAAGCAGAAAATGGGGACACAACAGCGCGACACCATATCCAACAATGGGCGCGTGAAGTGGCACGAGGTATTGCGGAAATTCAAATTGTTTATGATCCAGAAATGATTATTATTGGTGGTGGTGTTTCTGCACAAGGTGACGTGTTATTAAGTTATATCTTGCCGGAATTGAAAAAATATTTACCTCAAGATTACGGTCATGCCAAAGTTGAAGTCGCACAATTACAAAATCATGCTGCATTACTCGGTGCAGTTGCTGAATTGTAAACAAGTATGGCAATTGCATTTACATTAATGCTATAATCTGAAATGAACTGTTTTTTATCATTTTTAGGAGGAAAAAGATTTTGAACACGAAATTTTTAGTTTATACAGCATTAATGACAGCCATTATTGCGGTCATGGGTTTTATTCCAGCTATTCCTTTACCATTTATCCCAGTACCGATTGTGCTCCAAAACGTCGGGATTTTTTTGGCAGGTATTTTATTAGGACGCCGCTATGGCACATTAAGTGTCATCGTATTTTTATTACTCGTATTAATGGGCGCGCCATTGCTTTCAGGTGGACGTGGCGGCTATGGTGTCTTCGTCGGACCGAGTGTCGGTTTTTTAATGATGTATCCAATCGCAGCATTTTTAATTGGTTGGATGCGCGACAAATATTTTGAAACATTAGATTTTAAACGTACTTTTGCGATTATCGTTATCTTCGGGGGTGTTTTATTAGACTTAGTGGGTGCCATTGTTATGGGCTTTGTCATTCATATGCCATTGTCTAAAGCTATCTACCTGTCGTTAACATTTTTACCGGGTGACATAGTTAAAGCTGCAATTGCCTCACTCATTGCAGTCGCACTGTTTAACAATCCTGTGATGTCGAGAATAATGAAACAATTAGCGAAATAAGTGTTGAAAGTAGGGGATGTAAATGGAGATTCAGATGAGTGACATTTATTGTGAGGGCGACCTTTATTCTAACGATGACAGTGTGACCATTTATATGACGCCAGCGACACCTCTGACTTATGAAAATAATAAGTGGGTGTATCATCAAATGCCGGATGTGTCTCAGTTTAAAGAAGATATGAGACGGCAACAAGTGCTTCATGCTGACAATGGTGTGTTGGCACATCTCAAATTTGAATTTCCAGAAAACGTCAAACCCAACGCAGACATGATGCAACTTTTACGTGCTGAAGGTTTTCAAGTCGGAAATCTTGAGCTGTATATGATTGAAGCAACAGATTTGCGTCAATTGACTGGACCGAGCCTTGAGATAGAGCCTGTAACTTTAGAAAACATGGCAGATTACATGCATGTATATGAGCCGCTCTCAATTCAATTTGGTGCAGATTATATTAAAGAAAGTGCGCAGGCATTGCTGACTCATTTGAAAAAAGCTTCTCGTGCGCTCCAACCTTATATCGCTTATGAAAATGCGCAACCTGTTGGCATTATGAATATGATTGAGACGGAGCGAACGGTGGAACTGGATGGTTTTGCGGTAGCTGAAGAAGCGCGTGGACGTGGCGTTGGTTCACGGATGCAAGCGTTTGTGGGAGAGATGGCTCGGGAGCGTCCAGTCATTTTAGTAGCTGATGCTGAAGATACAGCGAAAGATATGTATATGAAACAAGGTTATACATTTGTCAGTTTTCAGTACAGTGCACTTAAGGAATTAACTGTTTCAGTACCGCATTGATGGCAGTACTTTCAAACATCATAAAAGTAATGAAGTAAATAGAAACAGGCGTAGGGTGAGACATCTCTCATCAACGCCTGTTTTTACATTTATGCTTGTTGAATACGTGCTGGATGACTGTAAATGTTAAAGTAATCGTCACGCACGAAGCCGACTGCGGTAATGTTAAGATCATGGGCGAGTTGCACTGCTAATGTTGTAGGGGCAGATTTAGAAATAATCATGCCGACACCGATTTTAGCGGCTTTGATTAAAATTTCTGAGGAGATACGCCCACTAAAAATAAGTACTTTATCTCGCACCCCAATATGACGTTGAATACAGTAACCGTAAAGTTTATCTAGTGCATTATGACGTCCAATATCTTGACGATGAATGTAAAATTCATTGCCGTCACTAATGGCTGCGTTATGTAAGCCTCCTGTTGCTTGAAAGACACGACTTTGCTCTTGTAAACGTGCCATCATGCTTAAAATCTGAGAAGGTGTCAATTGAAGGTTGGACATTGAAGTTTTCGCAATGGCGGCATCGTTTTGGAAATAAAATTCTCGGCTTTTCCCACAACATGAAGCGACGAGACGTTTTGTTGATAACTGCACACGATCATGGATGGACGATGTGATTTCAACATGCGCATAACCACGCCGCTCATCAATTTCAATCGATTTTAACTCATCTCTTTTTAAAATGACCCCTTCAGAAGCGAGAAAGCCAAGGACGAGTTCTTCCAATTGATTTGGACTACAAATGACTGTCGCAAATTCTTCTCGGTTCACCATGATTGTTAATGGCATCTCTGTCACATAATTATCTTCTGTTTCAAATAAAACGCCTTTTTCGAAACGTACAATCGGCTGGTTCGTTTTAAAGTCTGGATTCAAATGCACAACCTCCTTTCAAAAAATGTACGAATGCTTTTATGTATATACCAATTTTAAACTTTCTCAAACGATTTTAACAGAATTTGAAATATGAAGAGAGTTGAAAAGAGAAAATAAAAGAAGTAAACTGTAGTAAACAAACGAAGAGAGTAGGTTGAACGATGGCGAGTATTAGAGAGATTGCGAAAGAGGCAGGTGTGAGTCCTGGTACGGTGTCGCGTGTATTGAATGAGGATCCTTCGCTTTCTGTCGCAACAAAGACGAGACAGCGCATTATCGAAATTGCCAATGCATGTAATTATACAAAACAAAAGCGTCTGACACGACAAATCCAAATTGTGACACACGCTTCAAAAGAAAAAGAAATGATTGACCCTTATTATCGAGAACTGAGATTAGCGATTGAAAAAGAAGTAAAGCATTTGAATTTGACACTGAAAAAGACGATCCGTACGAACGAATTAACGTCGATTGAACAACTGCAGCAAGTGGAAAAGGCGGGGTCGGTGATCGTCATTGGTCCGTTCAAACAATCAGTGATTCAACAGCTTTATGTATATAATGCGCGGCTCATTTTAATTAATCAACTCGATGCACCGAGTCATATCGATGCGGTATCTTCTGATTTATATGACAGTATGCAAGCGTTACTCGAATCACTTCAACAGCAACAAGTCGACAAGGTGGCATACGTTGGTGGAGAAACAAAGGTACGTGATGTGGGTCAAGCACATGATACTTTTGCTGATGCGAGACAACGTGCGTATATCGATTGGTGTGAAAAAACGAATGCGGAAGAACATTATTATCCGTCGAATTGGGAGCGTCAAAATGGTCATGAAATCGGGCAACGTATAGCACAGGCTGACGCGCTACCACAAGTCGTCATTACCGGCAATGATGTGCTTGCAGTGGGCGTAATGCAAGGGTTACAACAAGCTAAAGTTCGTGTACCAGAAGATGTACAACTGGTTAGCTTTAATGATTCTGAAATTACACAATATACAGCGCCAATGATTTCAAGTATTCGTATTCCTATTGAAGAGTTTGGCCGTCAAGCGGTTCGTTTAGCACAAGATCAAATGAAAGGCCAACGCCAAGTCGCGATTCATATGCAGTTGAACACGCATTTAAATTATCGAGAAAGTTTTTTGAAAGCGGTCTCAGTTGACAGTCAACAAGATAAACAGTAAACTGTAATTGTTGTTTACTATAAAGACTTTGGGGTGTGAGATATGCAAAACCTAACTCAAACATTTAAAGACATTTTTAACGCAGAACCAACATTGACAGCTTTTGCACCAGGGCGTATCAATTTAATTGGCGAACATACAGACTACAATGGTGGCTTTGTATTTCCAGCAGCAATCGAATTAGGGACATATGGTGTTGGGCGTTTACGTGACGACCGTAAAATTCAACTTTACTCAGTGAATTTTGAATCAGCAGGTGTGATGGCGTTTGATTTAGACCATTTAGATTACAATGCTGAACATCAGTGGGCGAACTATCCAAAAGGGATGATTTGTTATTTAGTTGAGCAATTTCCAGAGATTCAACGTGGCTTTGACATCGTTGTTGAAGGTAACATTCCGAATGGCGCAAGTTTATCATCATCTGCGTCTATCGAGTTGTTAACAGGGCACCTTGTGACGACTTTATTCGGTATTAAAATGGACCGCCTTGAGCTCGTAAAAATGGGACAACGTGTCGAAAATGAATTTATCGGCGTGAATTCAGGGATTATGGACCAATTTATTGTCGGGTTCGGTAAAAAAGATCATGCGATTTTGTTAGATACAAATACGTTGGAATATCACTACGTACCAACAGAATTTGGCGATTACAAAATTTCGATTATGAATACGAACAAACGTCGAGAACTTGCAGAGTCGAAATATAACGAACGTCGAAGTGAATGCGAGCGTGCGTTATCTCATTTACAAAATTATCTTGACGTGCAATCATTGGGTGAAATTTCAATAGCGCAATTTGAACAATATGCAGACAAAATTGATGATGATGTGCTTCGACGCCGTGCGAAACATGCGATTTCAGAAAATGAACGTACAAAAAAAGCGTACGAAGTGTTACAAGCACATGATTTCGAAGTGTTTGGTAAATTGTTAAATGCGTCTCATGCGTCATTAAAAGATGATTATGAAGTGACAGGATTAGAGTTAGATACATTAGCAGAAGCTGCACAACAAGTCGACGGTGTGTTAGGGGCACGTATGACAGGTGCAGGGTTTGCAGGATGTGCGATTGCGTTAGTACACAAAGATAAAATTGCTGACCTTGAAGAAAAGGTGACTGAGGCATATACGAAAACGGTAGGGTATGCACCGTCGTTCTATCATGTGGATATCGCAAACGGTGTACGCACTATAGAGGAAAAATAAAGGAGTGTATGGAGTATGTCTATGCTTGTATTAGGTGGCGCAGGTTATATCGGAAGTCACTGTGTCGATCAATTAGTTGAAGCGGGTTATGATGTTGTTGTCGTTGATAATTTGGTCAAAGGACATCGTGAGGCGGTTCATGCAGATGCGCGTTTTTATGAAGGGGACGTCCGTGATCGCGAATTTTTAAATAACGTTTTCGAAAAAGAGGACATTGAGGGCGTGTTCCATTTCTGTGCGTATTCATTAGTAGGTGAGTCAGTAGAGTATCCACTTGAATATTTCAATAACAATGTTTATGGATTGCAAGTGTTACTCGAAGTGATGCGTGAACATGATGTCCAACATATTATTTTTAGTTCAACAGCTGCAGTCTATGGTGAACCTGAAGAAGTACCCATTGTTGAAACGTCACAAAAATTACCAACGAGTCCTTACGGTGAAAGTAAACTTGTGATGGAAAAAATGATGCGCTGGTGTCATGAAGCGTATGGTGTGAACTATGCTGCGTTGCGTTACTTTAATGTTGCAGGAGCTAAAGAAAACGGCGCAATTGGTGAAGATCATCATCCGGAAACGCACCTTATTCCAGTTGTCCTTCAAGTCGCATTAGGTCAACGTGATGAATTGAAAATGTTTGGTGATGATTACGATACACCAGACGGTACGCCAATTCGAGACTATTTACATGTCACAGATTTAATTTCTGCGCATATTTTAGCGTACGATTATTTAAAAGCGGGTGGCGAAAGTGGTGCGTTCAACTTAGGGACAAATCACGGTTACTCAGTGAAAGAAATCTTAAATGCTGCACGCGAAGTGACAGGTCGAGACATTCCGGCAGTCGTGGCGCCTAGACGTGCGGGTGATCCAAGTAAATTGGTCGCTTCAAGTGATAAAGCGAAAGCGTTATTGAAATGGCAACCTCAACATGATGATATTCATGAAATTATTCGTACTGCTTGGGAATGGCATCAAAAACACCCGAACGGCTATGAAAACGTCTAAAGGAGGCTCATTATGGCAAACGCAGCACATGTGTATCAATTTGCAGATGATATTATTGCGCATGGCGACTATGAACCGGGGGACCGTATTTATGTCGTCAATCAAATTTTGTCACGTTTGAAGGCAGATGATATTGCGCTTTTAGACACTGAACATGACATCCAACCTCAAGCGCCGATTGAAGTCGTTAATTTACTCATTGAAGATGCGATTGAGCGAGGTGCATTTGAAGATATTTTGTCAGTGCGTGAACAGTTAGAAGCCAGTTTGATGGATTTAATCACGCCGAGACCTTCGACAGTGAATCGTGAATTTTATAAACGTTATCAACTTTCACCAGAAGCGGCGACAGATTATTTTTATCAACTGAGCCATCTGAATCATTACATTAAAGAAGAAGCGATTGCGAAAAATATCGTTTATAATGTGCCGACAGCGTATGGTGATTTTGAGATTACGATTAATTTATCAAAACCTGAAAAAGATGCGAAACAAATTGAGCGTGAGAAAAATGCGCCTGCTTCCTCTTATCCAAAGTGTGCGATTTGTATGGAAAATGAAGGTTATTATGGGACGATGACTTCTGCAGCACGTTCGAATCATCGTATTGTGCAAATGCAAATTAACGGCGAAGAATGGGGTTTCCAATATTCTCCTTATCTGTATTTTAATGAACATAGCATTTTGTTATCACGTGAACACACACCGATGTTAATCAATCAAGCAACATTTGAAAACTTGCTTGATTTCGTGAAGCAATTTCCACACTATACGATTGGATCGAACGCAGATATTCCTGTTGTTGGCGGTTCGATTTTATCGCACAATCATTATCAAGCTGGTCGCCATGATTTTCCAATGGCACTGGCTCCAATCGAACGCTCATTTGAATTAGTGGACTTTCCGACTGTACAAGCAGGTATCGTCAAATGGCCAATGAGTGTCATTCGTTTAACTGCGACAGATACGGAACAGTTAATTGCGGCGAGTGAATGGATGCGTCATCAATGGGAAGGTTACAGTGATGAAAGTGTGCAAGTGAAAGCGCATAGTGATACAGGAGAACGTCATCATACGGTGACACCGATTGCGAGATTCCGTGATGGCCAATACGAAATGGACATCGTGTTACGTGATAATCAACGTACCGAGGAATATCCAGATGGTTTATTCCATCCTCATCAAGATGTTCAACATATTAAAAAAGAAAATATTGGTTTAATCGAAGTGATGGGGACAGCGATTTTACCTGGACGTTTAAAAAATGAATTGCAAGATGTGATTGCATTTTTAAATGGTGATGAAACGTTGGACCTTGGTGTGCATACCGCATGGGCACAAGAAATGAAAGAGAAGTATGATTTTGATACGGAAGATGCTGAAGCGATTGTGCGTCAAGAAGTCGGTTATAAATTTGAACGCGTCCTTCAAGATGCAGGGGTATTTAAAAGAGATGAAGCGGGTCAAGCGGCTTTTCAACGTTTTATCGCAACGTTAAATGTTTAAAAACTAAATATGAATCGACTCAAAATACGTTCGAAATTTGATATACTGATTTCGAGCGTATTTTTAACGTGAATAGAACAATTGAGGAGGCGCGACATTATGACAAGATGGGTTAGCATACTCATGATTACAGGGCTAGTTGTCGTCATTTTAGCGGCTTGTGGGCAAAAGGGTGCGCAACCGGATAATAAAAAATCGACATCTGAGCAACAGTTGACCATTTCTGCTGCCGCAAGTTTAACAGATGTGACGAAAGAATTAGAAAAAGCATTCCATGAAAAGCATCCTAATATCGACGTGTCATTTAATTACGGTGGTTCTGGTGCATTGCGGGAACAAATTGATAAAGGGGCGCCAGTGGATGTCTTCATGTCAGCGAATATGAAAGATGTCGATATGTTGAAAGAAAAAGGAAAAGTGCAACATACGTATGATTACGCCCACAACAAATTAGTATTAATTCATCGTAAGGGCAGTGACATTCAACGTGTTGATCAACTGGGAGACAATGATCAGCTGGCAATCGGTGAAGTAAAATCAGTGCCAGCCGGGAAATATGCTAAAACATTTTTGGAAGATCAAAACAAGTGGTCGTCAGTTGAAGAGCGTATCGTTTATGCGAAAGACGTGCGTGAAGTGTTAAACTATGTCAATAAAGGGAATGCGCAGTTAGGTTTTGTCTACCAAACAGACTTATATGTCGGTAAAACACCGCATTCTGGCGTAGAGAAAGTTTCGGACGCGCCATTAAAGTCACCAATTGTCTATCGCATGGGTACAGTGACTGATACTGAAGCGACAAAGGCTTGGTATGACTTTATGAAGAGTGAAACTGCACAACACATTTTGAAAGACTATCATTTTGAAAAATAGGTGATGATTATGCCTGACTTAATGCCATTTTGGATATCCATTAGAGTGGCTTTCGTGAGTACAGTCATCGTATTTATACTTGGAATAGCACTCGCGCGAATGATGTATGATAGACGAACGAAATGGACACATCTGATTGAAAGTATTGTATTGCTACCTATCGTATTACCACCAACTGTATTAGGCTTTTTACTACTCATGTTTTTTTCGGTGGACCATCCTGTGGGGCATCTGCTCACTGATATTTTAGGGGTAAAAGTGGTATTTACATGGATAGGCGCTGTCGTGGCTTCAGTCATTGTCAGTTTCCCGCTCATGTATCAACATACGGTCCAAGGTTTTCGAAATATCAATCCACGTATGCTAAATACTGCACGGACGATGGGAGCTTCTGAACTAAAAATCTTTTTCAAAATCACGTTACCTTTATCGAAGCGCGCCATCATTTCAGGGACGATGCTTGCCTTTGCACGATCGATTGGTGAATTTGGGGCGACCCTCATGATTGCGGGATACATTCCTGGTAAAACTAATACGTTGCCGTTAGAAATTTACTTTCTCGTTCAACAGGGTAGAGAAAATCAAGCGTGGCTATGGGTACTCGTTTTAGTGGCATTTGCAATTAGTATTATAGGAACAATGAATATGATGAATCAAGAGCGTTATCGTGAGGTGGATTAATTGTTAAACCTTCAAATAAAAATGAACATTAACCAACGTCACATCGGTATTCAAATTCAAAGTGACCGGCCTCAAATATATGCGATTCAAGGTGCATCAGGGATTGGGAAAACGACTTTATTGAACGTCATTGCAGGTATTTGTAATCCAGATGATGGCAAAATTGAAATTAATGGGCGTGTATTGACTGATACAGAACAGCAACGACAACTTCCAATTCGCGAACGTCACATCGGCTATTTGTTTCAAGATTATCAACTGTTCCCGCATATGACTGTGTTGGACAACATTACATTTATGACACGTTTTAATACACATATTGCAGATTTGATGAGACATTTGAATATTGAACACTTGCAGCACGTTTATCCAGAGCGCTGTTCGGGCGGTGAAAAGCAACGTGTCGCACTGGCAAGAGCATTAAGTATGCGACCAGAAATTTTATTATTGGACGAGCCATTTTCAAGTTTGGATGAAGGGTCACGCAAAGAAAGTATGGACTTGGTGAAGCGGATTTTTGAAGCATGGCATATTCCAATCATTTTTGTGACACATTCGAAGTGGGAAGCAGACACGTTAGCTGATGAAGTCATTGTGATAGAATAAGCCAGTCTGTTGTTCAGATAGAATCAGTGAAAATGTGATTGGCTAAGGAACTGTGAGGCTCAGTTGTTCGGATAAGACATCATAATGATACACAATAAAATCGTTTTAAAAGCGAATCAAAGACATCCACACAACATCTTTGGTTCGCTTCTTTAATATATAGGGAATCGGCCCTTATGATTTCATCGTTTTACTTCGCGATGAATAGGGTAATCTGCCGTTTCAATCCGTTGAGTCCCTTTCGAAAAATCCGTATAATTGAGAATAGTATTGTGGGAGAGGATTAAGATGATGGGTGAAGAACGATATTCTAGGCAAATTTTATACAAAGGAATAGGGACGAGTGGTCAACAGAAAATCAATGCGAAAGCTGTACTCATTGTGGGTATGGGCGCATTAGGGACACATCTTGCGGAAGGGTTAGCGCGCGCAGGTATTGGGAAGCTCATCATTGTTGATCGGGACTATATCGAGCATTCCAATTTACAGCGGCAGACGTTGTTTACGGAACGGGATGCGGATGAAAGTGTACCGAAAGTGATGGCCGCAAAAGAGATGCTTCAGGCGATACGTCGTGATGTACACATTGATGCTTACATTGAACATGTTGATAGTGATTTTCTAGAAACGCATGTGCCGACTGTCGATTTAATTTTAGATGCGACAGACAATTTTGAAACACGTATGCTATTAAATGATGCGGCGTATTATTATCGTGTGCCATGGATTTATGGTGGTGTCGTGCAAAGTACCTATGTTTCAGCCCCATTTGTTCCTGGAGAAACGCCTTGTTTTCAATGTTTAGTCCCACAAATTCCATCTCTCAATCTCACGTGTGATACGGTAGGAGTGATTCAACCTGCTGTCACGATGACGACAAGTTTTCAGTTGAGAGACGCACTGAAAATTTTAACCGAGACACCTATTGAACCTAAGTTGACTTATGGCGACATATGGGAGGAGACACATTTTGCTTTTGGCATGCGACGGTTGCAACGTGAGGATTGCCCAACGTGTGGTCATCAACCGAGCTATCCGTATTTAAATACACGATCGTCCACCTATGCCTCCTTATGTGGTCGAGATACGGTACAATACCAGCATCCAGAACTGACATTTGAGCAGTTAAAGTCATTTTTAGATGAGCGAGAAATACCCTACAAGTCCAATGGTTATTTATTACAATTTAAATTTGAAAATTCACGTATTGTTGCTTTTCAAGATGGTCGCCTACTCATCCACGGTTTAAAAGATATTGGCGCGGCACAAGCGATGATACATAAATTATTCGGCTAATGAAGGAGTGATTCCATGCATACGAACGTCAAATTAGAGAGACCTGTCCGTTGTGCAGTATTGACCGTTTCCGATACGCGAACGACTGAGACGGATAAAGGGGGTCAGAGTGTTCAAACATTATTACAAACGGCAGATTTTGATGTGGAAATTCAACATTACACGATTGTTAAAGATGAACTGATTGCCATTCAATCAACAGTGCAACAATGGATTACAGAAGATATCGATGTCATCGTGACGACTGGTGGAACGGGAATTGCACCGAGAGATGTGACGATTGAAGCGGTGACGCCGTTATTAGATAAGGAAATTGAAGGATTTGGTGAGCTGTTTCGTTATTTAAGCTTTACAGAAGATGTTGGGACACGTGCTTTGTTATCCCGAGCTGTTGCAGGTACGGCGAAGCGAACATTAGTCTTTTGTTTGCCAGGATCAACGGGAGCTGTAAAATTAGCGCTGAATCGACTCATATTACCAGAACTCACACATTTAGTTTATGAAATGAATAAATAAAAGCGTGCCCTCATTGATAACCATTTTGAATTTTACAATTGCCACCATAGGCTCGCGTTCCTAGGGGACTTGCCTCAACTCAATTCGGCTGGATTGAAATGTACATTTGAAGGAAGCCGAATTAAATTTTGGGAGCAGTACAGAAATCTCTTGTGAAACAAAGATTTCGTAGTACTGCCCCTGCAAGGCTGACTAGACTTCTCAAAAGCATGAGCATTGAGAAGTCAGACAGCTACTGCGAAAAACAGTAACCACTACTTAAAGTAAAGAAGTGACTGTTAGCAGTATGCACTCATTCCCTCAGGAGTCTCGCTTATTATAGCAATTGAATATCAAAGACTGTAAATCAATCAGGGCAAACTTTTGAAAAGAAGAAAACGACAAAAATTTCATCCCCATAACATTTCATTTGATTTTATAATTCAATATAACGCTTTTCATTTATCTTAGTAAAGCTGCAAAAATAATGATGTCCCGTCTCTTCACGGATGGGTGATATTTTTAGTTTGATGTACGGTTGAAGTCGGATTTACCGCCCGTTTTTTGAACGAGGTAAGTTGCACCGATGACCATCCCTTTATCAACAGCTTTGCACATATCATAAATGGTTAACGCAGTGGCAGAAGCAGCGGTTAAGGCTTCCATTTCCACACCGGTTTTGCCATTTGTAGAGACTGTCGCCGTAATGTTCAAAATGTACTGATTTTCAGAAGTGTCCCAATCAAAGGCAACATCAATACCTGTCAGTGCTAACGGATGGCACATTGGAATAATGGTCGATGTATTTTTAGCAGCCATAATCCCTGCGATTTGTGCGGTATTTAAAACATTTCCTTTTTTGTTAGTATTTTGCGTAATTTGTTCATAAATTGTGGCATTAACTTGAATGCTTGAATGTGCGATGGCTGTACGTTTGGTTACTTGTTTATCAGAAACATCTACCATCTTTGCATGACCTTGTGCATTAAGGTGTGTAAATTCAGACATGTTATTCCTCCTTACTTGAATGCAAGGATAGTATAGCATGAATTTTTCATTTTGTTAGGAGTGGTTCATCATGCCAGTAGAAAAAAGACATCCTATCCCCGTGTCAGAAGCGATACAACGTGTTATGAAACAAGCAATTGGAATGAAAAAGACGACAGTGAACATCTATGAAAGTGAAGGCTATATTCTTGCTGAAGATATCGTTGCGACTTATGACATTCCGCGTTTTGATAAATCACCTTATGATGGCTTTGCGGTGAGAAGTGTCGATACTGTCGGTGCTTCGAGTGATAACCGTATCCCATTTGAAGTAGTAGACCATATCGGTGCAGGCAGTGTGTCGACGAAGCAACTTGAAGCAGGGCAAGCTGTACGCATCATGACAGGTGCTGAAATGCCACAAGGTGCAGATGCAGTTGTTATGCTCGAACAAACGGTAGAAACAGCAGAAGGTTTTACGATTCGTAAGCCGTTCGAGTCACTAGAAAATGTGTCATTAAAAGGTGAAGAAACTGCGACTGGCGATGTCGTCTTAACGAAAGGTCAACGTATTAATGCGGGTGTTGTCGCAGTTCTAGCCACTTTTGGTTATGTTGATGTCCCTGTATTTCAAAAACCGACAGTAGCGATTATTGCGACGGGCAGCGAACTTGTAGATATTGATGCACCGTTAGAACCAGGGAAAATTCGTAATTCAAATGGTCCGATGATTGCTGCATTATTACGTAAAGAACGCATAGAAGCTGAACTATATAAAATTCAACAAGACGACTTTGACAGTAGTTTAACTGTCGTCAAAAAAGCATTTGCCGAGCACGATATTGTCATAACAACAGGTGGCGTGTCGGTAGGAGATTTTGATTATTTACCAGATATTTATCAAGCATTAGAAGCAGAAGTGTTGTTTAATAAAGTAGCGATGAGACCAGGTAGTGTAACGACTGTCGCGGTATCAGAAGGCAAATATTTATTCGGCTTGTCGGGAAATCCTTCAGCTTGTTATTCTGGCTTTGAATTATTCGTTAAACCAGCGATGTACCATATGATGCATGCTGAAAAATGTTATCCAAGTATGGTGCGTGCGACGTTGATGGAAGACTTTAAAAAGGCAAATCCATTTACTCGTTTTATTCGTGCCAATGTAGTACTCACAGGACGTGAAGCGACAGTACGTCCATCAGGTTTTAACAAGTCAGGTGCAGTCGTATCTATTGCCCATAGTAACGCCATGATTGTTTTACCTGGTGGTACACGAGGATTTGAACAAGGCCACGACGTACAAGTGATATTAACATCATCAGAAGCGTATCAACGTGAGAGTAGCTTATGATTTTACAAGTCGTAGGGTTTAAAGATGTAGGTAAAACGACGCTTATGCAAAAGCTAGTGGCCCATGTGAAAAGTTTAGGCTATGCTGTTGTGACGATTAAACACCACGGTCATGCTGGGGAGGACATTACGTTGCCGGCTGACCATATGGATCATATGCGTCATTTTAATGCTGGGGCAGATCAAAGTATTGTACAGGGCCATCAGTATATTGAAAGTGTCCAAAGAGCGGATGAAATGCCTTTACGGACTTTAATTGATGAATGTGTTACCATTGAAAAAAGTATGATATTAGTTGAAGGTTACAAACATGAACATTACGATAAAGTGATTGTGTATCGTAATGAAGCAGAATATGAACAACTTCAACAGTTGTCGAATGTGAAGTTTGCAGTAAATAGAGATGCTACAACATCGGATGAGCATGCGCTATTAGCATGGTTAACTGAGTGGATACAAACGAATGAAGGGTGATCGGGTTGAAACAATTCGAAGTGACAACACAACCGTTAGAACCGGAAAAATATCGCGCATACACATTAAATGAAAAACAAGGCGCGGTTGTTGTGTTTACAGGGCATGTACGCGAATGGACGAAAGGTGTCCGCACAGAATATTTAGAGTATGAAGCGTATGTCCCTATGGCTGAAAAGAAACTGGCACAAATTGGTGATGAAATAACTAAACGTTGGCCAGGTACTATCACTGCAATAGGCCATCGTATTGGTGCGCTTCAAATTTCTGATATTGCAGTTTGTATTAGCGTATCATCACCTCACCGTAAAGATGCCTATGCTGCAAATGAATATGCTATTGAACGGATTAAAGAGGTGGTCCCAATTTGGAAAAAAGAAATTTGGGAAGATGGTGCAGAATGGCAAGGGCATCAACGCGGTTATCACGACGATGCTATCAATAAAGGAGGACTTTCATCGTGAAAGTGTTATACTTTGCAGAAATTAAAGAACTTGTGAATCGGTCAGAAGACGTGTTTCATTTTGATTATGAGATTCCTGTTTCTGACTTAACAACACATTTATACCAAACCTATCCCGTCATTCAAGGGAAAAAATTTCAAGTTGCCATCAATGAAGAGTTTGCACGCGCGGAAGATCTCATTCAACCATACGACGTGGTTGCACTGATTCCGCCAGTCAGTGGAGGTTAAAAATTAGTCATGAAAGCTATTATACTTGCTGGTGGGCATTCAGAGAGATTTGGCTCACCGAAAGCATTTGCGAAAATTAATGGGACGACGTTTTATCACAAACTTGTCCAAACGATACAAGCGACGAACATGTTCAATGAGATTTTAATTAGTACGAACGAACAACTATTTTCTCAATTTCAACATGACACGGTCGTTGTAGATGAACCGAAACATCGGGATAAAGGACCACTCGCTGGTATTTATAGTGCGATGTCACGTGATACAGATGAGGATCTCTATTTCGTCATTTCTGTTGATACGCCCATGGTTACACAAAAAGCGATTAGCCATCTGTACCAGTTTATGGTTGCAAATCTCATTGAAGAACATTTAGACATCGCTGGTTTTATGGATGAAGCACGTCCGATACCGACCATTGCTTTTTATCACAAGCGGGTGTTTCCTATTATTGAAAATGTATTACAGTCGGATAATCTTAGTATGGAACATGTGTATGAGCAAGTTTCTACAGATTGGATAGAGGCGAATACGATTGAGAGTCCACACTATTGGTATCAAAATGTGAATTATCAACAAGATTTGGCAGCATTAGAAGCAGAACTAGCGAAATAAGAAAAGGAGGCGCAATATGGCAGACCAAATACTTGATAAATTGGGCAGACCCATTCGTGATTTGCGCATTTCCGTAACTGATAGATGTAATTTTCGTTGCGATTATTGCATGCCAAAAGAAGTTTTCGGTGATGATTATGTATTTTTACCGAAAGATCAATTGTTATCTTTTGAAGAAATTGTACGTATCACAAAGTTATATGCACAATTAGGTGTTAAAAAGGTGAGAATTACAGGGGGCGAGCCGTTACTCCGTCGTGATCTCCATCAATTAATTGCTCAAATTACACAAATCGAAGGCATTGAAGATATTGGTTTGACGACAAATGGCTTATTATTGAAAAAACATGGTCAAAAGCTGTATGACGCCGGATTACGTCGTATTAATGTCAGTTTAGACGCGATTGAAGATCGAGTATTTCAAGCGATTAACAACCGTGATATTAAGGCGACAACTGTACTTGAACAAATCGATTATGCCATCAGTATCGGTTTAAAAGTTAAAATTAACGTTGTCGTTCAAAAAGGCGTCAACGATCATCAAATTTTGCCAATGGTCCGTTATTTTAAAGATAAAGACGTAACGATTCGCTTTATTGAATTTATGGATGTTGGTAATGATAACGGTTGGGACTTTAGTAAAGTCGTCACTAAAGATGAGATGTTGGAGATGATTGCTGCTGAATTTGACATTGAACCGGTGTCTCCAAAATATTATGGAGAAGTCGCACAATATTATCGCCATGTTGGAAGTCAAGCACAGTTTGGACTGATTACAAGTGTGTCGGATTCATTTTGTTCAAGTTGTACGCGAGCACGTCTATCTTCAGATGGTAAATTTTACGGTTGCTTATTCAGTACAGGAAGCGGCTTTGATATTCGAGGGCTATTGAGAAGTGGAGCGAATGATGCCGAGATTTTGGCACAGTTGAAGGCTTTGTGGCATATTCGTGATGATCGTTATTCTGATGAACGGACAGCAGAAACAGTGGCAAAGAGACAGCAGAAGAAGATAAATATGAATTATATTGGTGGATAATTTTTAGAACATACGTTGACATGAATAGTAGAAAAAAGCTGGGAGTTTCATCATCCTAGCTTTTTTACGTCAAAGGTTACTTCTGCTTTTTAATTTGCTTTGTAAAGTCAATTTGAGCAAGGACTGGATCGTGATCACTTGCACGGCCAGCCATGTCAGTGAAGTCGCTATTGACGTGAATCATATCTAGTTTCGTTTGGCGTTTTAAATGTTGCGACACTAAAATGTAATCGAGTGTTTGCGTGTTACCTTGATATACATAAGAATAACGCTTGTTTTTAGGTACATCGTTCACCATGTTCGTTAAACCGTATGACTCAAAAGTTTTAAGCGGTTTTGACCATTGAAAGTCATTATAATCGCCTACTGAAATAATGGCGGCGTTAGGGTTTTGTTGTAGCACTTGCGCCGTAAATTCACCAATACGATGTGCGATTTCTACGCGTTGTGGTTCTGAAGTTAATTGAACAGGTTGATGACTGCCGAATAAGCCATCATCACCGCGTTTTGACTTCCAATGGTTAGCAATCGCAATGACTTGTTGCCCTTTAAAGTCAAACTGAGCAGCTAACGATTTACGTACATCCTCAAAAGCAGGGTCTCGTGGTGCGATACGACCTGGATTTCGTGTAAGTTGGTTGTTTTCATAACTGACGCTCGTTGTGGCATCACCCGTTGGAATGTGATCGTTAAATGTTATACGCTCTGGATTGTATAAAAAGCCGACACGAATATTGGCATCAGGTTGACCGCCATCTACATTATTTTCGGGATCAATATTGACATAACGATATGTCGGACCACCGGCATCTTTAATTGCTTGAATGAGGCGCTCATATGAAGCCGAGGCGTCAGAACTGCCTTTACCCGGTCCGTTGTTATCTTGAACTTCTGTCACTCCGACAATGTCAGGTTGTTTCATATGGCTAACGATACCATTTGCGAGTTTACGTGTTTTATCATCACTTGAACTTTTAACGTCATTTGAAAAGTTTTCTAAGTTGTATGACGCTACAGTCAGTTTATTTTCGGACGGTTTTAATGTCGTGCCTTTAGGTTGTGCTTTCCCTTTAACATGTGCTTGTTGCATCTCTTTTAAATCGATATTCACTTTATAATTTTGAAAACTGTAGTTCACATCACCAATTAAAGGCCCTTTGAAGCGATACCCCGTCGCAATATTAAAATCTTGTGCTCGCATGCTCTCATCATTCATTTTAAAGGCGATACGTTGACCATTGGCGTTATCAGGTTTTAATAAAATACCACCATTTTTCGTTTCACGACGATTTTGATGAAGTACTGTAAACACCTCGCCATGGTCTTGAGGACCTACACTGCGGACATCGCCAAATTCCACACGCATGCCTTCTAAAGCTTCCCAAAAGTCAATCGCATATGTATCCGGTTTGAAAACAGAAAAATGTTGAGGAGAAGCGATTTGTTGTGGGATTTTTTTGATTTTCACCGGTTTGGGTAAAGGTTAATTCTCTTTTCGAACGATCATTTGCCCCGCTTTATCTGAACGTGCATCAATTTCAGTCAATGGTAAATCTGTTTGTTGTTTTTCAGTGTAACCTTCAATCGCATATTCGCGGACCGTGCCCGAAACGTAAATAAAATCACCGACTTTGACGTTAGGTTTCTCTTTACCGGCAAAGACGATAATCCCTTCAGAAGTTGCAGGATTGTTGTCTTTTTGCGCATCTGGTGTTTGGAGGTGGAAATAATAGGAGTTGTTGGCCTTATAAATGTAAGTCACAATACCCGGTACTTTTTCAACGCGTTGATCTTTCAAAGGTGATGTATGTCCCGAACCTTGAATATCATGAATCAGTGTTGAGGGTGCCGTTTCAGCTTGTGCAACTGAATCGTGGAAGATTGAGCCTGTAGTGAGTAGGCCTAACAATAAAGTTGAAGTTATTAATTTGCTTTTCAATAGATTGACTCCTTAAAAATATTGTTTACGCGTTAAGTATACCAAAACAACGATAACAATATTTTAAAAAATTGATGAATTGATTAAAAAGGGACAATAGTTAGAAACGGCATGTCATTGAGGGGCTAAAATAATGACGATTTTCGATAAACAGCAAAGATACGAAAGACATGACATCATCTGAAGCTGTTGAAATAAAAAACACCTATTTATCAACGTAGTACATGTTGATAAATAGGTAGGTAATGTTATATTTCATCATTTTGAAGTTGTGCGAGTAACGACTGATACAACTGTTCTAAAATATCTGTTGCACGTGCAATCTCATCGTCTGAAAGTTGAAGAGGCTCGATTGCTTGCCGCTGTAATTGGCCAATCTGTAACTTTAACTTTTCATGGATAGCTTGACCGGATTCAGATAAATAGAGAAGTTTTTCTCGCTTATCCACTTCACCTGGGTGAATCATTAACCAACCTTGCGCATCCAACGCTTTTAAAATTTTTCGTGTCGTCGGTTTTTCAATCGATCGGCGTTTTGAAATTTGAACGAGGGTTGTACCAGGATTGATCGCGATATCTTTCATCACTAACCATTGTGCGGGGTAAAGTTGATGTTCATCGAGTAAAGGATGGACGAGTTTAATATAGGGACGGTAAAGTTTGGTGAAATGATCAAATAATATTGAAGGTTCCATACGAGACTCCTTTCTGAATAGGTTCTTAAAGCATATTATAACACTTCATGTTAAAGTTGTTGGATAAAAGCGTGCTTGTCAAAGCAAAAGTGCAGTATGTGTTATATCGAGATTTCACAACAAATATTTGGTAAAATAATATTATGGCATGAGAATTGGGAGTGAGCGCACAAATGATAGATATAGAATTTGATCACGTGATTCATTACATTGATGGATTAAATCAGTTCGAGTTTCCTGGGAAATATTTGGAAATTCAACCAGGTGGTCAACATGAAAATTTAGGGACTTATAATCGTCTCGTCCAAATCGATTTATCTTATATTGAATTAATAGATATATATCATCGAGGAAAAATGAAACAACAGTCTAAAACAGATGTAGGTAAGCACTCGTTTGCGACGTCGATTATGGAAAATGGTTATCGACAAGGGTTTAAAAAGATTTGTTTTAGAACGCACGATATTGAACAATTAAAAGTACAATTTGAAGAAAGAGGACTTGAAACGGTAGGGCCGGTTGAAATGACGAGAGAGAATAAAAAAGGACAAACGATTCAATGGCGACTGCTGTATGTAGCAAACCATCAGTTCGATGTAATTATGCCCTTTTTTATAGAGTGGAACGTGTCAGATGAAGCGCGAGAAACTGATTTTCAAGAACATTTTCATCAACATTTGACTTTAGATTTGATTACATTAAATACATATCAACGCCAAACAATGGTCGATCATTGGAAGAAATGGTTTGATATGGAAGAAGTTGAAACTTCAGACCGCTATACGATCCTCCAAAGTCCTGCGAAAAAAATCAAGTTTAAATTGGTGGAAGATAAAGAAGACGGGATAGAAGCTGTTCAATTTATCGATCAAACCATTGATGCACCAATTGCTTTTCGTACAAGAGGCGCAAGGTATCAATTTATTCCACCTCAAGCGTAAACAACGCTATATACGGCACTAATGATGAGTACGATATGCACCAGTGCAATGACGGCTTCTATGACTGATAGCAAGAGTTGTTGTTTCGTTTTATGTAGCAGCACACTATATATCCCGACAACCAATGAAAACGCGACAAAGATAATGCGTAAACTTAAGTAGTCGATGCCGATATGAAAAACGAATGTGCATACGATAAAGATGATATTAATGATAGAGAGTAAAAGTAAAATCAATTGACGCATAAAGAGACCTCCAGTTTGTATTGAACATCTGTTCTGTAACGTTTCAATCGAATGTGTCATTGATTATACTAGAAAATAAGAGAAGACGATAACTAAAAGGAGTTTTAAACGAGAAATGAAACGCATGAATATAACCGATCAAGAACATGATGCATTTGTTAAAGCACATCCAAATGGTGATTTACTACAATTGACAAAATGGGGAGATACGAAAAAATTAACAGGTTGGTATGCGAAACGTATCGCTGTAGGAGAAAACGGTGAATTGAAAGGTGTAGCGCAATTACTCTTTAAAAAGATACCCCGTACACCCTTTACACTATGTTATGCTTCACGTGGTTTCGTTGTTGATTATACGAATACCGTTGCGGTGAAGACTTTACTATCTGAAGCGATTAAAGTTGCTCAAAGTGAAAAGGCGTACACGATTAAAATTGACCCAGATGTAGAAGTTGATCAAGGGATGACAGTCGTACAAGATTTATTACAAATGGGCTTTAAACATAAAGGATTCAAAGAGGGCTTAGCTAAAGATTACATTCAACCGCGTATGACGATGATTACCCCAATTGATCAGTCAGATGAAGCGTTAATTCAAAGATTTGAAAACCGCAATCGTTCAAAAGTGAGACTGGCGTTAAAACGTGGAACTAAAGTGGAACGTAAAGGTCGCGAAGACTTGAAAATATTTGCAGATTTAATGAAAGAAACAGGTGAGCGTGATGGCTTCTTAACGCGTGATGTTTCTTATTTTGAAACGATTTATGATGCCCTTCATCCAGACGGTGACGCGGAATTGTTCTTAGTGAAACTTGAACCGAGACCTGTCTTAGCTGAGTTAAAGGCAGAACAACAAAAGTTACAAACTGAAATGGATACGTTAGCGGAAAAAGATCAAAACAATAAAAAAGTACAAAATAAGTTAAAAGATGTAGCACAAAAAATGAAGAAAAACCAAGCGCTCATTGAAGATATGGTACAACTTGAGCGCACGCATCCAGAGGGCATTTATTTATCAGGGGCATTGCTGATGTTTGCGGGGCATAAATCGTATTACCTTTACGGTGCTTCATCTAACCATTACCGAGACTTTTTACCAAACCATCACATGCAATTTAAAATGATGCAATTTGCACGTGAAAAAGGCGCGACGACTTATGACTTTGGAGGGACAGATAACAACCCTGACAAAGATTCAAGTCACTACGGTTTATGGGCGTTTAAAAAGGCATGGGGAACACGTTTGAGTGAAAAAATTGGTGAATTTGACTATGTATTGAACCCTATTGTTTATAAAGCAGTCGAACAATTTAAACCTCAATTGACACAACTTAAAATTAAACTAGTCCGTCAAATCAAATCCATACAACAACGTAAAGGGCAAAAGAACGCATAACTACGGTGGGCATGGTGTCATTCAAAGGTTGTTACAACAACAAAGATAAACAGAGCAGGTGGCACGAAATACATTTACATATCTCGTAGATGCCTATTCGCTGTCACCTTTTAAGAGTGATAGAACGATACGCATCGTTGTATCATACATATTCAATGGAAAGGCTACATTTTTTACGGGCTGAAACAATGATGTAGTGAAGTCATTTCAAAGGGAGAGATGCGTGTGGTTAAAAAATTAATCGACTTCTCGTTATCGAACAAGTTTGCCATTTTGTTGATGGTACTACTTGTCATACTAGGAGGCGTCTATGCAAGTTTTAAAATGAGGTTAGAATTGTTGCCCGATACTGAACCACCGATGTTGACGATTACAACACCGATGCCGGGTGCCACTTCTGAAACAGTTATGAAAGAAATCAGTGACCCGATTGATGAAGAAATACGAGGGATGGCAGGGGTCACAAGTGTTAAAACACAATCTTTATCTAACGCATCCATGATTACGGTCAATTTTGATGAAAGTACGGATATGGACAAAGCGGAACAAGATATTGAAAAAGCGTTGAAAAAGGTGGATTTACCAGACGAGGCACAGACGTCGGACATCAAACGGAATTCAATGAACGCTTTTCCTGTGGTTGCGTATTCGATTTTACATGAAAATGACGATGTTAAAGCAAGTACAAAAGCTGTTAAAGAACAGTTGATTCCAAAATTACAAACGATTGATGGGGTTCAACGTGCTACAGTGAATGGTCAAATCGAGCGTAAAGTGACGATAAAGTTCGATGATGCGAAACTCCAAAAGGCTGGCCTCAATGCGAAACAAGTATCTGACTATATTGAAGGCGCGACAAAAACGTCTCCATTAGGTTTATTCCAATTTGGTGATACAGAAAAATCTGTTGTCGTTGATGGGCAATATGCTTCCGTTGACGCACTCAAAAATATGCAAATTCCGTTAGCGCTTGCGGCACAGTCTTCAAGTAGTAGCGCACAAGGACAACAAGAAAACGGGGGGACATCAGACATCAGTAGTACAACGTCAGGTCAAGCCCCTTCAAACAATGAACAAAGTGCACAAGCGATTGCATTAAGTGATCTTGCTGAAGTGAAGTTATCAGATGAACGTGAATCGATTTCTAGAACGAACGGTCAAGATGCTGTCGATGTTCAAATTGTTAAAACACAAGGGGCCAACACAGTATCAGTCGCCAATGATGTGAAACAAACGATTCAAGATTTCGTGAAAGAACATCCAGAACTCAAATCGGTCAAAATTATGGATACTTCTAAGCCGATTAAAGATTCGCTAAATACAATGATTGAAAAAGCACTCCTCGGATCCATCGTTGCAGTCATTGTCATCATGTTGTTCTTAAGAAATATTCGTATGACAGCGATTTCGATTGTCTCTATTCCGTTGTCTTTACTCATTGCAATGGTGGCATTAAAACTGACAGATGTTTCATTAAACATACTGACATTAGGTGCGCTTACAGTCGCGATTGGTCGTGTCATTGATGATTCTATTGTAGTTATCGAAAATATTTACAGACGACTGACACGTAAAGACGAACCATTATCAGGAGATGGGCTCATCGTATCTGCCACGAAAGAAGTGTTCATACCGATAATGTCATCCACATTAGTGACTATTGTCGTATTTGCACCACTTGCTTTTGTGACAGGTTCGGTTGGCGAAATGTTTAGACCGTTTGCTTATGCGATTACATTTAGCTTACTCGCTTCATTACTCGTATCAATTACGATCGTACCAGTACTCGGATCCATTTTCTTTAAACGTGGCTTGAAACGCAAACCGAAATCTGAGCTCGGTACAGTAAGTCGTGGTTATAGAAAAGTGTTGAAGTGGAGTTTAGATCATAAATGGATTGTCATCATTTTAAGCACAGCCATTTTAATCAGTAGTATCGTATTAGGTAGTATGAAAATTGGAACGAGCTTCATTAGTACCGGTGAAGATAAGTTTATGGCATTAACGTATACACCAAAACCAGGTGAAACGAAGCAAAAAGTAGTGTCGCATGCAGAAGAAGTTGAAAAATATTTGCTCGACAATAAACATGTCCGTCACGTGCAATATTCCGTTGGTGGCGCATCACCTGTTGATCCCACTGGCTCTACGAATAACATGGCGTTAATGGTCGAGTATGATTCAGATACACCAAACTTCGATCAAGAACCTGAACGCGTGTTGAAACATATTAAGACATATCATCATGACGGTGAATGGAAAAACTTAGATATGGGTACAGGTGCGACGTCTAACACGCTGAATGTAGAAGTGACAGGACCGTCGACTGCAGCGATTGAAGGTACGGTGAAGGCGATTCAAGAAAAAATGTCTCAAGTGTCTGGATTAACGAATGTTAAGTCGGATTTAACAGAAACGTATCAACAATATGAAGTGAAAGTGGATCCAAATGAAGCGGCAAAAACGGGAATGACGGCGGGCCAACTGGCGATGATGCTCAATCAAAACATCCCAGATATGACGGTTTCGAAAGTCAAAGATCAAAACCAAACATATGATGTCGTTGTACAACAAGAAAAAGACACGCGTTGGACGAAAGAAAAATTAGAAAATACGCCGATTCCATCTCCAACTGGGGATAATCGTAAGTTGAGTGACATTGCGACATTAAAAACGACATCAACACCGAACGCACTCGTGAAAAAAGGTGGCGATTATGTCAGCACTGTTTCTGCAACGATTTCAGGTGATGATGTTGGCACGATTTCTCAAGAAGTGATGAAACAGTTAAATGCACTTGATACACCAAGTGATGTGCATACGTCATTAGGTGGTACGAATGATGATATACAAGAAGCATTTTCACAATTGGTGATGGCGATGTTAGCAGCGATTATTATTGTCTATCTCGTACTTGTACTGACGTTTAAAGGCGCCCTTGCACCATTCACAATTTTATTCGCACTGCCATACACGATTATCGGTGTCGTTTTCGCGCTGATTATTACTGGCGAAACATTGTCTGTACCAAGTATGATTGGTCTACTCATGTTAATCGGTATCGTTGTGACAAACGCGATTGTCCTTATTGACCGCGTCATTACGAATGAAAAAGCCGGTTTACCGATGAAAGAAGCACTGTTAGAAGCGGGCGGCACACGGATTCGACCGATATTAATGACAGCGATAGCGACGATTGGTGCGTTGATTCCGTTGTTATTCGGTCAAGACAGTTCCGTCCTGATTTCGAAAGGACTTGCGGCGACGGTTATCGGTGGTTTGTTATCATCAACATTGCTAACGCTGATTGTCGTGCCTGTCATTTATGAAATTTTGTTTACGTTAAAAGCGAAGTTAATAAGACGCAAAAAGAAGGCGTAAACCATTGACGTAGAGGGATTCATTATGTAAGATAAAACCATTATCCTCAATGAAATGAGTCAGATCATTAGGCAAAACACGTAGTACCTTAAACATAAACAAGAGGGTTGAGACAGGATATATACATGACTTTGTCTCAGCCCTTTCTCTTTATAGGTATCGATATTTTCCTATAAGATGAATGCATGTAAGGAGGAAGACGATGACATATACAACAATTTTAAGTGAAATTCCAGACAGTTATTTTGGTAAAACAGTAGGACAAAAGATTGAACATGGGCCATTACCGTTGATTAACTTGGCAGTCGGTATACCTGATGGCGACACACCACCTGAAATTATAAAAGCATTACAGGAAGCGATTGTGAAGCCTGCCAATCAAAAATATTTAGCCTTTCAAGGAAAAGACGCATTCAGACAAGCGATTGTTGATTTTTATGAACGGCAATTCAACGTTACGCTTGATCCAAATCAAGAAGTTTGTTTATTGTATGGCACGAAAAATGGACTTGTTGCATTGCCTACGTGTGTCATTGAGCCTGGTGACGAAGTGTTATTACCAGATCCAGGCTACACAGATTATGATGCAGGGGTGCGACTCGCAAGGGGAATACCTAAACCGTTAAAATTGTCGCCTGAACGTCATTACATACCGAATTGGAATGAAGTGGATACCACAAATACAAAACTTATCTATTTAACGTATCCAAACAATCCGACTGGTTCTGTCGCAACACCTGAATTTTTCCAAGAGACGATTGACCGTTTTAAAAATACGCCTACAAAAATTGTACATGACTTTGCGTATCAAGCATTTGGATTCGACCAACCGAACCCAAGTATTCTCCAAGCAGACGGAGCGAAATCATGTGCTATAGAAGTTTTTTCATTTTCAAAAGGTTATAATATGTCCGGCTATCGTGTCGGTTTTGCGGTCGGTAACGAGGAAATGATTGCGAATCTTCGTAAATATCACACACATACTCAAGCCGGCATGTACGGGGCGTTACAAGATGCATGTACGGTCGCATTAAATGAATGTGATCATGAACTGAAAATGCAAAATGACACATTTAAGAAGAGACGCGATAAAATAGAAATGGCTTTGAATGAAGCAGCCATTCCGCATGAACCAATTAAAGGGGGCATTTTCTTATGGTTGAAATGTCCAGAAGGTTTTTCGAGTGATGCATTCATTCAATATTTACTACAAGAACAATCTATTTTAGCAGCACCGGGGCATCCTTTTGGTGAAGAAGGGGAAGGATACGTGCGTCTATCATTTGCGATTGATGAAGCACAATTAGATGAGGCGATTGCACGCTTAGTCTCATTGAAGTCACTTTATCGTCAATCATAGAAAAATAAGGAGGGCTGATGACATGACATACGTCGCATCGGTCCTCTTTTCGTGTTCAGTCATTAGCAAAAAAACTAACGGAGCGCTATGACTGAGACACAACGTTAGTTCTTCATGGACACATGATATGAATATGTAAATGGTAGATTTTAAATAAAAACTGAAACAAGTACGATATAAATAACGAGAATAAAAAGACTCATCATATTTAAAATACGTACACCTTTTTCATCATTTTTAGAATGTTTGAATGCTGTAATTTCAACATTACCGATTAATAAAATTAAGACGACAAATACCCACCAAGTTTCTGCAGGATAATAGACGAGTGAAGTCGCAACTACAATGATGAGTAATAGCCCCATAATCACTCTTAATAACTTCGGCATCATAATACGCATTTTAAAAATACTAATATAGGCAACGATCAAATACATGAGGGGTAATAAGATTAAGTAAGCTAACATGAAGTACATCCTTTCTGTATCTTGCTAGTGAAGTCAAATGTTGATTAAGTTAGAGTTGAATGGCCCCTTTAACGATTTTCTTGAAGTTGCCTACGTACATCAGCAATTTGTTGTTCGATTTGTTCGAGTTGTTGAATCAGTGGATCGACTTGTTGAGACGTGGACTCGCGTTTTTCCAAATCACCTTGTAATCGTACATAGTCCATTTTAAGCTCTTGTAATTGCTGTTCTAAATCCATAGGGCACCTCCTTATATCAATCCTTTTCATTATAGCACGTTAACATTGCTTAATTAAAACGTTTTACAGTAATATAGAAGCAAGTTGTTTCAAAGGGGAATGTATCATGACAGAGAATTTTTTGATGATATTATTATTAATTGCACTAGGGTACATCCTAAAGCGCATCGACTATATTAACGGAAAAGACAGTCGTGTGATCTCGACGTTAGTTCTCAATGTGACGTTGCCTTCTGTCGTTATCGTCAATTTAAATCATGTCAATTTGACGCCATCACTCGCCGTGTTGCCTGTGATGATGATTTTATACGGTATAGTGACGAAAGTGTTAATTGTGCTCATATTCATTAAATATAGTAATGAAGTGCGTGGGACTGTCGCGATGATGATGGCAGCACTCAACATCGGCATTTTTGCATATCCGTTAGTCCAACAAATTTGGCCTGAGCAAGGGTTGTTGTATTTTGGGATGGCAGATATCGGTGGGGCAATCGTGATGTTTGGCCTAACGTATTTCGCTGCGAGTTATTTCAAGCAAGTAGGTGGCGGTTTTAATCCGAAGCAAATCGTATGGAACATGATGAAATCTGTTCCGTTGATGACATATATTATGATGTTAGTACTCAATATTTTTCAATGGCATTTACCACACACAGCTATTCGTTTCTTCGATATTTTAGGCCACGCCAACTTACCACTTTCGATGATTTTACTTGGTGTTTTAATGGACTTTAGATTAGAACGACGCTTTTTGCCGTTAACACTTAAATATCTTGTACTTCACTATAGTTTTGGTGCAATATTCGGAACGCTCGTCTATTTTTTCTTACCGGTAGACGATGCGATGATCAAAACGACATTACAGCTCATTTGGTTGTTACCCGTTGGCGTTGCAGCACTGTCTTATGCGGTTCAGTTTAAATACCGGACGTTACCTGTCATTGCAATGGCCAGTAACGTAACGATTGTGATCAGTATTGTGATTTTATACTTATATCAATATTGGTTCGTATAAAAAAGAGGCTTGGGGAAGTCAGTGTCCCTGCCTCTTTCTTCATCGTGTATGGCTATCTCGTGACAATGCAATGATGTACCCAATCATCATTGTTCGTATATTTTGATATATGCACGAATCTATTTATAAATTTTAAACTTTTGATATTCAGATGAAATGTTAAAGCCGAGCTCATGAAAACGTTCGACCAGTTTATGATTTTTGCTACGTATTTTAAAATAGACACGTTCGATCTCAGGTCTTGTTAACGCACGGTGAATCGCATGTTGAATTAAGTCGAACGCAATGCCCTTTAAGCGATAGTCCTCATGGCTTGAGAAATACTTAATCTCTGCATGACGCTCTGACTCATCATAAATTAAGTATAAGTACCCTTTTAAAATGCCCTCTGCCATATACAAAACGAGTTCATGTTGCTCGTCTAGTGATGTCACAATTTCTTTCGCAGTCATTGCATTGTGCGTAAACGTATCTTCGTGCAACCGTTGAAAATAGCGATAATACGCTTTACTATACGGAATCATATGATGTAAGTTTTGCGTTTCGTCCAAATCTTGACTCGTTTCTAGGTGATAATCAGTAAATGTGTACGAAGCGCCAATGGTTTTCATAAACGTTTTAATCAGTGCGTGTTGAGCCGTAAATGCAAAGTAATACGTCGATGGTTGTTGGTGTTGTACTGTGATGGTATCGAAAAGTTGCTTGAACGTCTCTTTCGTTGGTTCATAACCCGTTTTTACAATCGGACCAATGACTTTGTAACGGTCTTCAGAATAAGAAATACAGAGTAATAGCATTTGAATTTCTTCGGCTTCTTCAACTACAAATAACCCTGTTTCATCTGCAGCTTCTTCTAAAAATGTAAAGAGCGCTTGTTCATCATCTAGTGGCAACTTATTTGTATAGGACGGACGTTCTGACACATACGTTTGAATAAATGACGCAATAGCAGGATTGGGAGTAACTTGAGATATCTTCATCATGCGCCTCCTTAATGATATACTTAACTTAATTATAAGTTTTTTTGATATGAAATGAAAGCAACTTGTGAAGCATTCAACTGAGATTTAAAGAGTTGTTTTTTGATAAATAATTGTAACGAAATATGGAGGAATGAATCATGAGTAAAGCGCTGATATTAGCAGAAAAGCCATCAGTGGGGCGTGATATTGCCAATGCTTTAAATGTAGGAACACGCAAAGAAGGTTATTTTGAAAACCAACAATATATCGTCACATGGGCACTCGGGCATCTAGTGACGAATGCAACACCCGAACAATATGATAAAAAGTACCAGCAATGGGTGTTAGAGGATTTACCGATTATACCGAAACATATGAAATCCGTTGTTATTAGTAAGACACGGAAACAATTTAATACAGTTCAACATTTAATGAAGCGCAGTGACGTTAAGGAATTGATTATTGCAACGGATGCAGGGCGAGAAGGGGAGCTAGTTGCACGTTTGATTATTGAAAAGGCGCACGTGAAAAAGCGGATTAAACGTTTATGGATCAGTTCTGTCACACCTAAAGCAATTAAAGAAGGTTTCAAAAAGTTAAAAGACGGCCGTGCGTATCAACATTTATACGAAGCTGCGTTAGCGAGAAGTGAAGCGGACTGGATTGTAGGGATTAACGCAACACGTGCATTGACGACGAAATATGATGCACAATTATCACTTGGACGTGTGCAAACGCCAACGATTCAACTCGTAGCAATGCGTCAAGAACAAATTAAAAATTTCAAACCGCAACAGTACTACACTTTAGAAGCTGAAGTGAATGGTGTGACAATGACTTATCAACATGACGGACGCATTTATCAGAAAGAAAAGTTAGAAGCCATTGTGAATGCATTGCAAAATAAGCAAGCACAAGTGAACAGCGTACATGAAAAAGAGAAAAAAGTTTATCCGCAACCGTTATTTAATTTAACCGATTTACAACAAGCGGCTTATCAAAAATATCATTTAGCTGCTAAGCAAACATTAAATACGTTACAACAATTGTACGAGCGACATAAATTAGTAACATATCCGCGTACAGATTCGAATTATTTGACGACAGATATGGTGGATACATTGAAAGAGCGCGTACAGGCAACGATGGGTGCTGATTTGATGCCTTATGCGAGAGAGATTTTAAAACAGCCATTAGCGAAGAAATTATCGTTTGTGAACAATCAAAAAGTCTCGGATCACCATGCGATTATCCCAACAGAAGTGCGTGCGAACGTTGAGACATTGTCGCCGAATGAGGAAAAAATTTATACGATGATTGCACAGCGCTATTTAGAAGTTTTGATGCCACCGTATCGCTATCGTGCACAACAGGTTGAAGTGAATATCGGCAAACATGTATTCACATACCAATCACAAGTTCCGATAGAGTTGGGCTTTAAAAAATTACAACAAGATCGCGGACAAAGAGAACGTGCTGTGTCGTTTGAACAGGGAGAAACACTCGATGTAGGGCGACTACAAATTGTGGCTCACGAAACGACACCGCCAGCATATTTTAATGAAGGCACACTACTTAAAGCGATGGAGAGACCGGATAAGTTTTTCGATTTAAAAGATAAAAAGTCCGCACAAACTTTAAAATCGACAGGTGGGATTGGCACGGTTGCGACGCGTGCGGACATCATCGATAAGTTGTTTAATATGAATGCTATCGAAAGTCAAGACGGCAAAATTAAAGTCACTTCTAAAGGAAAACAAATTTTAGATTTAGCGCCACCTGCATTAACTTCACCACGACTCACAGCTGAATGGGAAGATAAATTGATGCAAATTGAAAAAGGACAGTACAAAGCACACCAGTTTATGCAAGAAATGAAACAGTTTACGCATGAAATTATTAATACGATTAAATCGAGTGAGCAAAAATATAAGCATGATAACTTAACGTCTGCACAATGTCCGACGTGTGGCAAATTTATGTTAAAAGTGAACACGAAGAATGGATCAATGCTCGTTTGTCAAGATCCATCATGTAAAACGAAGAAAGATGTGAAAACGAAAACGAATGCGAGATGTCCACAATGTAAGAAACGATTGACGAAATTCGGCACAGGTAAAAAAGCGACGTATCGTTGTGTCTGTGGTTATACCGAAACGCAGGAACATATGGATCAACGCTTTAAAAATAAAGGTAAAGATAAAGTATCGAAGCGAGAAATGAAGAAATATATGAAAGAAGACGAGTTGGAGAATAATCCATTTAAAGATGCATTAAAAGGATTGAACTTGTAATATGCTGGTAAATATCGAACGAAATATAGTTTTTTGGATATAAAGTTCGGAAAAATTGTTGAAATTCACCCGTAATCGTATTAGACTATTGGAGTATTTCATTTAAAGGAGAAAATTAAAGTGAAAAAATATTTCCGATTTGACGAAAACCAGACGAGTTATCGTCGTGAAATTTTAGGTGGCTTAACAACGTTTCTGTCGATGGCATATATTTTGGCTGTCAATCCACAAATATTGAGCCTTGCAGGTGTTGAAGGGGTACCTGGTGCACTTAAAATGGACCAAGGTGCCGTGTTCGTTGCGACAGCACTTGCTGCATTTGTCGGCTGTTTATTTATGGGCTTGATAGCGAGATATCCTATCGCACTCGCACCAGGTATGGGATTGAATGCATTTTTCGCATTTACAGTCGTATTAACAATGGGGATTCCGTGGCAAACAGGCTTAACAGGTGTCTTCTTCTCAGGATTAATCTTCTCGATATTAACAGTTACAGGTTTGAGGGAAACAATTATTAATGCGATTCCATTTGAGATGAAAATGGCTGTTTCAGCGGGGATAGGTTTATTTATTACTTTTGTCGGTTTACAAGGTTCAGGTATTATTAAAAATGAAGAAGCGACACTTGTGACTTTAGGGAAAATTACAGATCCTAGCGTACTATTAGCGGTGTTCGGTATTATCATTACAGTCGTGTTATACGCGAAGAAAATTCCAGGCGCTATCTTTATTGGAATGGTAACGACGTCAATCGCGGGTTTATTGACACAACAAATTGCACTGCCAAATGCGATTGTAGGTAAAGTGCCGAGTATCGCACCGACATTTGGGGCTGCGTTTGAATCATTCCAAGATCCGTCACAACTGTTTACGATACAGTTTTTAATCGTCATTTTAACATTTTTATTCATCGACTTCTTTGATACAGCAGGGACAATTGTTGCGGTTGCATCTCAAGCAGGCATGATGAAAGACAACAAGTTACCGCGTGCAGGACGTGCGTTGTTCTCAGACTCATTAGCAACAATGGTTGGGGCAGTCTTTGGTACAACAACGACGACTTCTTACATTGAATCAACTTCAGGTGTGGCAGTCGGTGCACGTACAGGTTTTGCTAGTATTGTGACAGGGGTCTGTTTCTTGCTCGCATTATTCTTTAACCCATTAATGGCAGTTGTCACGCCAGCAGTAACGACACCTGCACTTGTCGTTGTCGGTGTTTTAATGGCTTCGAATTTAGCGGAAATCAGTTGGAAACGCTTTGAAGTTGCAGTACCAGCATTTATTACGATTATTATGATGCCACTTTCGTACTCAATTGCAACAGGTATTGCGTGTGGCTTTATTTTCTATCCGATTACAATGGTCTTAACAAAACGCCATAAAGAAGTTCATCCGATTATGTACGGTTTAATGGTTATCTTTATTTTATATTTCGCCTTTGTACATGGTTAAAATCACTTTAATGAAGCTCGAGTAGTGTGTAATGCACTGCTCGGGCTTTTTATATTGATAAAGCTGATTGCGAAGGATGCTTTAAGCGGACAAAAAAACATACTAAACAGGGCAAGTTAAACAAAATACTGTATCAATATAGCATTAAAAATTTTTATGTCCCATCCCTCTTGAAACAATTTAATAACGTTTATGATTACGCTCTGAATCAGTATAACGAGTATATGATGCTTTAAGATAAACAGGTGTTACGAATAATACGATCAGTAAGAAAATCATTAGTACGAACATAATCCAATGCAAAATCATACCTACGAAAGGAATCACCGCAAGCGCACTCGCAATGATACCACCAGCAGGGATGAACAGCATAGGACGAATCGTATTTTGGCGATCGAAAATAAAGATAAGCACCATAATTAAATAGATAAATGCATTAAATGCAAGTGGCTGCCACCCTAATGCAAGTATGTACCAGCCACCTAAAAATGGAAAGCCAGCAATGAACTCAGACACAAGTACAATAATAGATAAAATAATTAAAGCTGTTTTAGAATTTCTAGTCAAAATAAGCAACTCCTTATTGATTGAATCAAACGCCTAAAAAGACGCTTGCTGTGTTAGGACATTTAGTGATCATTCTTCATTATATAAATATAGAAGTTTTAATACAGCACCTCAATGTTTTGTCGGTAAATAACATCACAAATGAAGAAAAAGGATTTACCTTTATTATAATTGTTTAAATGATAAGAAACAAAATGTAAGATTAAATTTGAAAAAATCTCTCTAAGCTATTGAACTTAAAGCATAAATCAAGTAAAATAATAAGGTATGTGAATTAGACATAAAAAACTTTGTATAAACAGTTGCGAAGTTAAAACATTTCATGTATCATGTCTAATGTTGGACTTTTAATGCGATGAAGCGAAAGGTTACTGACACACCCGGCCGCTTTGCCATGGCGTTGTGTGAGATAGTTTTCGTGGAGAAGTCTATCACTTTAATGAAGACGAATAAGGAGGGTAAATCATGGCAAAACAAAAAATCAGAATTAGATTAAAAGCTTATGATCACCGTGTTATCGATCAATCAGCAGAAAAAATTGTTGAAACTGCAAAACGTTCTGGAGCGGATGTTTCTGGTCCAATTCCATTACCAACTGAAAAAGCAGTATACACAATCATTCGTGCGGTTCATAAGTACAAAGATTCTCGTGAACAATTCGAACAACGTACACATAAACGTTTAATCGACATTGTAAATCCTACGCCAAAAACAGTTGACGCGCTTATGGGCTTAAACTTGCCATCAGGTGTAGACATCGAAATTAAATTATAATAGAAAATTTTAGGAGGTGGACTTTCGATGACCAAAGGAATCTTAGGAAGAAAAATCGGGATGACTCAAGTGTTCGGTGAGAACGGTGAATTAATCCCAGTTACAGTAGTAGAAGCTAAAGAAAACGTAGTATTACAAAAGAAAACTGTAGAGGTTGACGGTTACAACGCAATCCAAATCGGTTTTGAAAACAAAGAAGCATACAAAAAAGGTAGAAAAACTAATAAATATGCGACTAAAGCAGCTGAAGGTCACGCTAAAAAGGCTGACGCAGCACCTAAGCGCTTCATTCGTGAATTCAGAAACGTTAATGTTGATGATTACGAAGTAGGTCAAGAAGTCTCAGTAGATACATTTGAAGTTGGCGACATTATTGACGTAACAGGAACTTCAAAAGGTAAAGGTTTCCAAGGTGCAATCAAACGTCATAACCAATCACGTGGACCAATGTCGCACGGTTCTCATTTCCACAGAGCACCAGGTTCAATCGGGATGGCATCAGATGCATCACGCGTATTTAAAGGACAAAAATTACCTGGTCGTATGGGTGGTAATACAGTAACTGTTCAAAACTTAGAAGTTGTTCAAGTTGATACGGAAAACAACGTCATTTTAGTTAAAGGTAATGTGCCTGGACCTAAAAAAGGTTTTGTACAAATCCAAACAGCAATCAAAGCTAACAAATAATTAGTAGCGAAAGGAGGAAATGCATAATGGCAAATTATGATGTATATAAAGTTGATGGTTCAAAAGCGGGTACAGTAGAACTTAGCGATTCAGTGTTCGGAATTGAACCAAATAATGATGTTTTATTCGAAGCAATTAACTTACAACGTGCTTCATTACGCCAAGGTACACACGCGGTAAAAAACCGTTCAGCTGTTCGTGGCGGTGGACGTAAACCATGGAGACAAAAAGGTACAGGACGTGCGCGTCAAGGTACAATCCGTGCTCCACAATGGCGCGGTGGTGGTATCGTATTCGGTCCAACACCAAGAAGCTACGGCTACAAAATGCCTAAGAAAATGCGTCGTTTAGCATTACGTTCTGCACTTTCTTACAAAGTACAAGAAAATGGATTCAAAATTGTTGATAGCTTTAACTTAGAAGCACCAAAAACAAAAGAATTCAAAACAACTTTAACAAACTTAGAATTACCTAAAAAAGTGTTAGTTGTAACAGTTGGAGAAGATGTAAATGTTGAATTATCAGCACGTAACATCCCAGGTGTAACAATCACAACACCAGAAGGTTTAAACGTATTAGAGTTAACTCACGCAGACAGCGTATTAATCACTCAAGAAGCAGCTAAAAAAGTTGAGGAGGTGCTCGGATAATGGAAGCTAGAGACATTCTAAAGCGCCCCGTAATCACTGAGAAATCATCTGCAGCAATGGCTGAAGATAAATACACTTTTGATGTAGATGTACGTGCTAATAAAACAGAAGTGAAAAAAGCAGTAGAAGAAATCTTTGAAGTAAAAGTTGCTAATGTCAACATTATCAACTACAAACCAAAGAAAAAACGTATGGGCCGTTACCAAGGCTATACAAACAAACGTCGTAAAGCGATTGTGACATTAAAAGAAGGTCAAATCGACTTGTTTAACTAAAAATCAAATACCAATAAGGAGGTAAGCGACAATGGCTCTTAAACATTACAAGCCAATTACAAATGGTCGTCGTAATATGACTACATTAGATTTTGCTGAGATCACAAAATCTGAACCAGAAAAGTCATTATTACAACCGCTACCGAAAAAAGCGGGTCGTAACAACCAAGGTAAATTGACAGTACGTCACCATGGTGGTGGTCATAAACGTCAATACCGTGTTATTGATTTCAAACGTAACAAAGATGGAATTCCAGGTAAAGTGGATTCAATCCAATATGATCCAAACAGATCAGCAAACATTGCTTTAATCGTCTATGCAGATGGTGAAAAACGCTACATTATCGCACCTAAAGGCTTAGAAGTAGGTCAAGTAATTGAGAGTGGTTCTGAAGCTGACATTAAAGTTGGCAATGCACTTCAATTAAAAGACATTCCAGTCGGTACAGTTATTCACAATATCGAATTAAAACCAGGACGTGGCGGTCAACTTGCACGTTCAGCAGGTGCAAGTGCCCAAGTGCTTGGTAAAGAAGGTAAATATGTACTTGTAAGACTTCGCTCTGGTGAAGTACGTATGATTCTTTCAACTTGCCGTGCAACAGTTGGACAAGTTGGTAACTTACAACACGAACTTGTTAACGTTGGTAAAGCTGGTAAATCTAGATGGTTAGGTAAACGCCCAACAGTTCGTGGTTCAGTAATGAACCCTAACGATCACCCACACGGTGGTGGTGAAGGTCGTGCACCAATCGGACGTCCATCACCAATGTCACCATGGGGTAAACCTACGCTTGGTAAGAAAACACGTCGTGGTAAAAAACGTTCTGATAAACTTATCGTACGTGGACGTAAGAGAAAATAAAAATAGCTTATTTGGGTGTGCGGCGTAATCGCTGCACGCACATAATAAGAAAGGAGGCGCCACTATGGCTCGTAGTATTAAAAAGGGACCTTTCGTCGATGATCACTTAATGAAAAAAGTGGAAGCTCAAGGCGATAGCGAGAAAAAGCAAGTAATTAAAACATGGTCACGTCGTTCAACAATTTTCCCAAACTTTATTGGACACACATTTGCTGTATACGATGGACGTAAACATGTACCTGTATATGTAACTGAAGATATGGTTGGACACAAATTAGGTGAATTTGCTCCAACACGTACATTCAAAGGGCATGCTGCAGACGACAAGAAAACAAGAAGATAAGCAATCTTTAATGAGTAGAGGAGGAAAAAACGAATGGAAGCAAAAGCGGTTGCTAGAACAATCAGAATCGCACCTCGTAAAGTAAGATTAGTATTAGACCTAATCCGAGGAAAAGATGTTAGAGAAGCAGTAGCGATTTTAAAATTAACAAACAAAGCTTCTTCTCCAGTAGTAGAAAAATTATTGATGTCCGCTTTAGCTAATGCAGAGCACAACTATGGCATGAACACAGATGAATTAGTTGTTAAAGAAGCATACGCTAACGAAGGACCAACTTTAAAACGTTTCCGTCCACGTGCACAAGGACGCGCAAGCGCAATAAACAAAAGAACAAGCCACATTACAATCGTTGTAAGTGATGGTAAAGAGGAAGCTCAAGAAGCTTAATCAAATATTAAGGAGGGAATATCGTGGGTCAAAAAATTAATCCAATCGGTCTTCGTGTTGGTATTATCCGTGACTGGGAAGCGAAATGGTTCGCAGAGAAAGATTTCGCATCACTTTTACATGAAGATTTAAAAATTCGTAAATTTATTGATAACGCATTAAAAGACGCTTCAGTATCTCACGTTGAGATTGAGCGTGCTGCTAACCGCATCAACATCGCAATTCATACTGGTAAACCAGGTATGGTTATCGGTAAAGGCGGTTCTGAAATCGAAAAACTTCGTAATAAATTAAATCAATTAACTGATAAAAAAGTTCACATTAACGTTATTGAAATCAAGAAAGTTGATCTTGATGCACGTTTAGTTGCTGAAAACATTGCACGTCAATTAGAAAACCGTGCTTCATTCCGTCGTGTTCAAAAACAAGCTATCGGAAGAGCAATGAAATTAGGTGCTAAAGGTATCAAAACTCAAGTTTCAGGTCGTTTAGGCGGTGCAGACATCGCGCGTGCTGAACAATATTCAGAAGGAACTGTACCACTTCATACTTTACGTGCAGACATCGATTATGCACATGCAGAAGCTGACACAACTTATGGTAAGTTAGGTGTTAAAGTATGGATCTATCGTGGTGAAGTTCTTCCTACTAAGAAAAATAGTGAAGGAGGAAAATAATTATGTTACTACCAAAGCGTGTAAAATATCGTCGTCAACATCGTCCTGATACAAAAGGTCGTTCAAAAGGCGGTAACTTTGTAACATTTGGCGAGTATGGTATTCAAGCTACAACAACTTCTTGGATTACTTCTCGTCAAATCGAATCAGCTCGTATTGCTATGACACGTTACATGAAACGTGGCGGGAAAGTTTGGATTAAAATCTTCCCTCACACACCATACACACAAAAACCTTTAGAAGTACGTATGGGTGCTGGTAAAGGTGCGGTTGAAGGCTGGATTGCAGTAGTAAAACCAGGTCGTATTTTATTTGAAGTTGCTGGCGTATCTGAAGAAGTTGCGCGTGAAGCATTACGTTTAGCGAGCCACAAACTTCCAGTTAAAACGAAGTTTGTAAAACGTGAAGAATTGGGTGGTGAAACAAATGAAAGCTAAGGAAATTAGAGACTTAACCACTTCAGAAATCGAAGAGCAAATCAAATCTTCAAAAGAAGAGCTTTTTAACCTACGCTTTCAATTAGCTACAGGTCAATTAGAAGAGACTGCAAGAATCAAAACAGTAAGAAAAACAATTGCACGTCTAAAGACTGTTGCACGTGAAAGAGAATTAGAACAAGGTAAAGCAAATCAATAATTGATTGAAAGAGGAGGTTATTAAAGTGAGCGAAAGAAATGATCGTAAAGTTTACGTTGGTAAAGTTGTTTCAGACAAAATGGACAAAACAGTGACTGTTTTAGTTGAAACATACAAAACGCACAAACTATATGGCAAACGTGTAAAATACTCTAAAAAGTATAAAGCACATGACGAAAACAATTCAGCTAAATTCGGAGATATCGTTAAAATTCAAGAAACTCGTCCTTTATCAGCGACAAAACGTTTCCGTTTAGTAGAAATCGTCGAAGAATCAGTAATCATTTAATGACTATAAAGATAAGGGAGGTTTAATCATGATCCAACAAGAAACACGTTTAAAAGTAGCAGACAACTCTGGTGCTCGTGAAGTACTTACAATCAAAGTATTAGGTGGATCTGGCCGCAAAACTGCTAACATCGGTGACGTCATCGTAGCAACTGTTAAAAATGCTACACCTGGAGGCGTTGTTAAGAAAGGCGATGTTGTTAAGGCTGTCGTAGTACGTACGAAATCAGGTGTACGTCGTAAAGATGGTTCTTACATCAAATTTGATGAAAATGCATGTGTTATCATTCGTGATGACAAAGGACCACGTGGTACACGTATCTTCGGACCAGTAGCACGTGAATTACGTGAAGGAAACTTTATGAAAATCGTTTCCTTAGCACCAGAAGTACTATAATCGATCGTAAATCATAAATAATAAATTCCAAGGAGGTGCCCACATGCATATCAAAAAAGGTGACAACGTAATCGTTATCGCAGGTAAAGACAAAGGTAAAACAGGTAAAGTTGTAGCAACTCAGCCTAAAAAAGACCGTGTCGTTGTGGAAGGTGTGAACATCGTTAAAAAACACCAAAAACCAACTCAAATGAATCCTGAAGGTGGAATCTTAGAAACTGAAGCAGCAATTCATGTTTCTAACGTACAAATATTAGACCCAAAAACAAACGAACCTTCACGTGTAGGCTACAAATTTGTTGATGGTAAAAAAGTAAGAATCGCTAAAAAATCAGGCGAAGAAATTAAGTCTAATTAATATTTAGTTGAAAGGAGGATTCACTTTGAACCGTTTAAAAGAAAAATTTAATTCAGAAGTTACACAAAACTTAGTTAAAAAGTTTAACTACAGCTCAGTAATGGAAGTACCTAGAATCGATAAAATTGTTGTGAATATGGGTGTTGGTGACGCAGTACAAAACTCAAAAGTGTTAGATAACGCTGTTGAAGAATTAACTGCAATCACTGGTCAAAAACCATTAATCACTAAAGCGAAAAAATCAGTTGCGACTTTCCGTTTACGTGAAGGTATGCCAATTGGTGCTAAAGTAACATTGCGTGGCGAAAGAATGTACGAATTCTTAGATAAATTAATCTCAGTTTCATTACCACGTGTACGTGACTTCCGCGGTGTATCTAAAAATGCATTCGACGGTCGCGGTAACTACACATTAGGTGTTAAAGAACAATTAATCTTCCCTGAGATTGACTATGATAAAGTATCAAAAGTACGTGGTATGGATATCGTTATCGTTACTACTGCTAACACAGATGAAGAAGCGCGTGAATTATTAACTCAATTCGGTATGCCGTTTCAAAAATAATCTCTAAAGGAGGCGAATTAAGTGGCTAAAAAATCAATGGTTGTTAAGCAACAACGTAAACAAAAATTCCAAGTCCGTGAATATACACGTTGCGAACGTTGTGGTCGTCCACATTCTGTATATCGTAAATTTAAACTTTGCCGTATTTGTTTCCGTGAATTAGCTTACAAAGGTCAAATTCCTGGCGTACGTAAAGCTAGCTGGTAAAAATTTAACTCTTGAAAGGAGGCAACAACTATGACATTGTCAGATCCAATTGCAGATATGCTTACTCGTGTAAGAAACGCAAACATGGTGCGTCACGAAAAATTAGAATTACCTGCATCAAATATTAAAAAAGAAATTGCTGAAATCCTTAAAAATGAAGGTTTCATCAAAAATGTAGAATATATCGAAGACGATAAACAAGGTGTTATCCGTTTATTCTTAAAATATGGTTCAAATAACGAACGTGTTATTACTGGTCTTAAACGTATTTCAAAACCTGGTTTACGTGTTTATGCTAAAGCAAACGAAGTACCTAAAGTATTAAACGGTTTAGGTATTGCATTAGTTTCAACTTCTGAAGGTGTAATCACTGATAAAGAAGCTAGAAAACGTAACGTAGGCGGAGAAGTATTAGCTTACATTTGGTAATATAAAATAAATAAGGAGGTGCCAGAACATGAGCCGTGTTGGTAAAAAAATTATCGAAATCCCTAGCGATGTAACTGTAACGATTGAAGGAAATACAGTTTCAGTAAAAGGGCCTAAAGGTGAATTATCACAAACTTTAAATGAAGAAATGACTTACAAACAAGATGAAAACACACTTGAAGTTGTTAGACCATCAGATTCTAAAGAACATAGAACAATTCATGGTACAACTCGTGCGTTAATCAATAACATGGTACAAGGTGTATCTAAAGGATACGAAAAAACACTTGAACTTATCGGTGTTGGTTACCGTGCACAAGTTCAAGGTAGCAAACTTGTATTAAACGTAGGTTACTCTCATCCAGTTGAATTTGAAGCTGCTGAAGGAATCACTTTCTCAGTAGAAAAAAATACGACAGTTAAAGTTGAAGGAATCGACAAAGAATTAGTAGGTGCAACAGCATCAAAAATTCGTGACGTTCGTCCTCCAGAGCCTTACAAAGGTAAAGGTATTCGTTACCAAGGTGAATATGTACGTCGTAAAGAAGGTAAAACTGGTAAATAATAAATCACTCTAATAAGAAAGGAGTATTGACATGATCAGCAAAATTGATAAAAATAAAGTACGTTTAAAAAGACATGCGCGTGTTCGTACGAAATTGTCAGGTACTAGCGAAAAGCCACGTCTAAACGTATATCGTTCAAACAAACACATCTATGCACAAATCATCGACGATACTAAAGGTGTTACTTTAGTTCAAGCTTCAACTAAAGACAGCGATGTAGATGCTTCTACAACAAAAGTTGAAATGGCATCTAAAGTCGGTGAAGTAATTGCTAAAAAAGCAAATGAAAAAGGCATCGAAGCAGTTGTATTCGATCGTGGAGGATACTTATTCCACGGACGTGTGAAAGCACTAGCAGATGCAGCTCGCGAAAATGGACTTCAATTTTAATCTAAAAGGAGGGACAATATAAATGGCTCGTAGAGAAGAAGAAGTTAAAGAATTTGAAGAACGCGTTGTTACGATTAACCGTGTTGCTAAAGTTGTAAAAGGTGGACGTCGTTTCCGTTTCACTGCACTTGTAGTAGTAGGTGACAAAAATGGTCGCGTTGGATTCGGTACTGGTAAAGCACAAGAGGTACCTGAAGCAATCAAAAAAGCAGTAGAAGCTGCGAAAAAAGATTTAATTACTGTTACTCGTGTTGACGGTACTACACCACACACAATCACTGGACGTTTCGGTTCAGGAAGTGTTTTAATGAAACCAGCAGCTCCTGGTACAGGTGTTATCGCAGGTGGACCAGTTCGTGCCGTATTAGAGCTTGCAGGTATCACTGATATCTTAAGTAAATCATTAGGTTCAAACACACCAATCAACATGGTTCGTGCGACAATCAATGGTTTGAAAAACTTAAAAAATGCTGAAGATGTTGCGCGTTTACGCGGCAAAACAGTAGAAGAATTATACAATTAAGGAGGGAAACAGATAAATGGCTAAATTACAAATCACCCTCACTAAAAGCGTTATTGGGCGTCCAGAAACACAACGTAAAACAGTTAAAGCACTTGGTCTAGGTAAGATCAACTCTTCTGTGACAGTTGAAGACAACGCAGCAATTCGTGGACAAATTAACAAAGTAAGTCACTTAGTATCAGTAGAAGAAAAATAATTAAGGAGGTGCCAAAATGAAATTACATGAATTAAAACCATCAGAAGGATCACGTAAATTACGTAATCGTGTCGGCCGTGGTGCAGGTACTGGTAACGGTAAAACAAGTGGTCGTGGTCAAAAAGGTCAAAAAGCACGTTCAGGTGGTGGCGTAAGACCAGGTTTCGAAGGTGGTCAATTACCATTATTCCGCCGTATTCCAAAACGTGGTTTCACAAACATCAACCGTAAAGAATACGCTATCGTTAACTTGGAGCAACTTAATCAATTTGAAGATGGTACTGAGGTAACACCTGAGTTATTAATCGAAACAGGCGTAGTTAAAAATGAAAAAGCTGGCATTAAAGTTTTAGGTAATGGTTCATTAGAAAAGAAATTAACTGTTAAAGCACACAAATTCTCAGCTTCAGCTAAAGCCGCTATTGAAGCGAAAGGCGGAGCACAAGAGGTGATCTAATGTTTCACACGCTTGTGAACTTTTTTAAAACAAAAGAAGTTCGTAACAAGATACTTTTTACTCTTGCAATGTTAGTCATTTTCAAAATAGGTACGTATATCCCAGCACCTGGTGTTAATCCAGCAGCATTTGATAATCGACAAGGTTCTCAAGGCGTCACTGACTTGTTAAACACGTTTGGTGGCGGAGCCTTGAAGAACTTTTCCATTTTTGCTATGGGAATCATGCCCTACATCACTGCTTCAATTGTTATGCAACTATTGCAAATGGATATTGTACCTAAATTTACTGAATGGGCAAAGCAAGGTGAAACAGGTCGTAAGAAGTTAAACAACTTCACGCGTTATTTCACAATTGTTTTAGCATTTATTCAATCGATTGGTATGTCGTTCCAATTCAATAATTATTTGGACGGGGCACTTATCAAAGAACAAAATGTTTGGTCATATTTGTTAATCGCAATAGTACTTACGTCAGGAACTGCGTTTTTAATGTGGTTAGGTGAACAGATTACGCAATATGGTGTTGGTAATGGTATTTCTATTATCATCTTTGCAGGTATTTTATCTACATTACCGTCTGGACTCATGCAATTTTACCAACAAGAGTTTATCGGACAAGATGATGTTACATTCGCTTGGTTGAAAGTAGCTGGACTCGTTGTCGGTATGATTTTATTAACTGTCGGCGCGGTATATGTGTTACAAGCGATTCGTAAAATACCTATTCAATATGCAAAGAAACAATCTCATATGCGTCTTGGTTCACAAGCAACATACTTACCATTAAAAGTTAACTCTGCTGGTGTTATTCCAGTCATCTTTTCAATGGCATTCTTTTTATTGCCGAGAACATTATCATTGTTCTTCCCGGATGCAGACTGGGCACAAAAGCTAGGAAATTACGCTGATCCATCTAATGGTATTGGTATGGTAGTCTATGTTGTCTTGATTATTGCATTTGCTTATTTCTATGCATTTGTTCAAGTCAACCCTGAAAAGATGTCAGAAAATCTTAAGAAGCAAGGCAGTTACGTTCCAGGGATTCGTCCTGGTGAACAAACGAAAAAATATATCACTAAAGTCTTATATCGCTTAACGTTTGTAGGTTCAATTTTCTTAGCGGTCATTGCGATTTTACCAATTATCGCGACTAAATTTATGAACTTACCACAAGCTATTCAATTGGGTGGTACAAGCTTACTCATCGTTATCGGTGTTGCCATCGAAACAATGAAAAGTTTAGAAGCACAAGTGAATGAAAAAGAATATAAAGGCTTTGGTAGACGATAAATTGTAGGAGGGCACTTATGAACATTATCTTAATGGGATTACCTGGTGCTGGTAAAGGAACTCAAGCGAGTGAAATCATTAAAAAGTACCCTATTCCTCACATTTCAACGGGGGATATGTTCAGAAAAGCGATTAAAGATGAAACTGAACTTGGTAAAGAAGCGAAATCCTATATGGATCGTGGTGAACTTGTACCAGACGAAGTTACAGTTGGGATTGTAAAAGAACGTATCTCTGAAGACGATGCAAAAAAAGGTTTCTTATTAGACGGATTTCCTCGTACGATTGAGCAAGCAGAAGCATTAAATTCAATCCTAGAAGAACTTGGAAGAACGATTGATGCAGTTGTGAATATCGAGGTGCCAGAAGAAGAATTAATGAATCGTCTAACAGGTCGTCGTATTTGCGAGACTTGTGGCACAACATATCATCTAGTTTTCAATCCTCCAAAAGTTGAAGGTATTTGTGATATTGATGGTGGTAAGCTTTATCAACGTGAAGACGACAACCCTGAAACTGTTGCGAACCGTTTAGAAGTGAATGTAAAGCAATCTAAACCTATTTTAGAGTTTTACAGTCAAAAAGGTCTTTTGAAAAACATCGACGGGTCAAAACACATTGATGAAGTTACATCAGATGTGATTGAAATATTAGAGTCACTTAAATCATAACGGCTTGGTGAAATCTTTTTAATCAGTCGTTAACTTTGATAGCATAAATTGATTTTTATGGTGACAAGGCATTATAACGATTGTGTAAAAGTGAGTATAACCAAAGTAAACCGTTCATGAATAAATATTCTATATCCTTACAACAAAAGGGAGGCGTTATTCCAAATGGCAAAACAAGACGTTATCGAACTTGAAGGTACAGTATTAGATACTTTACCAAATGCAATGTTTAAAGTAGAATTAGAAAATGGTCATGAAATTCTAGCACATGTGAGTGGTAAAATTCGTATGAACTATATCCGTATTCTACCTGGCGACAAAGTAACAGTAGAAATGTCTCCGTATGATTTAACACGCGGAAGAATCACATATCGTTATAAATAATTGTCACTCCAACATTGAAGGAGGTATAAAAATGAAAGTAAGACCATCAGTAAAACCTATTTGCGAAAAATGTAAAGTCATTAAACGTAAAGGTAAAGTCATGGTAATCTGTGAAAACCCTAAGCATAAACAAAAACAAGGTTAATTAAAAGAGAGGTGTAAATTATAATGGCACGTATTGCAGGAATTGATATCCCACGTGATAAACGCGTAGTAATCTCATTAACTTATATCTACGGTATCGGTAAAACATCAGCACAAAAGATCCTTTCAGAAGCAAACGTTTCAGAAGATACACGTGTTAAAGACCTTACTGACGATGAGTTAGGTCGTATTCGTGAAGTTGTAGACGGTTATAAAGTTGAAGGTGACTTACGCCGTGAAACAAACTTAAACATCAAACGTTTGATGGAAATCTCATCTTACCGTGGTATCCGCCACCGTCGTGGTTTACCGGTTAACGGTCAAAAAACTAAAAACAACGCTCGTACGCGTAAAGGCCCAGTTAAAACTGTAGCTAACAAGAAAAAATAATAGGTAAAGGAGGCAAATTATACTATGGCACGTAAACAAGTATCACGTAAACGTAGAGTGAAAAAGAATATTGAAAACGGTGTGGCTCATATCCGTTCAACATTCAATAATACAATCGTAACAATTACAGATGAATTCGGTAATGCTTTATCATGGTCATCTGCAGGTGCGCTTGGTTTTAAAGGTTCTAAAAAATCTACACCATTCGCAGCACAAATGGCTTCTGAAACAGCTTCAAAAGCAGCGATGGAGCATGGTTTAAAATCAGTTGAAGTAACTGTAAAAGGCCCTGGCCCAGGTCGTGAGTCAGCGATCCGTGCGTTACAATCAGCAGGTTTAGAAGTAACAGCGATTAAAGACGTTACTCCAGTTCCACATAATGGTTGCCGTCCACCAAAACGTCGTCGCGTATAATTAAATTTTCGTTTTGTCACAAATCACTTGAATTTAAAGTTTATGCAAGTCGACGTACTTAAGGAGGATATGTAAATGATTGAAATTGAGAAACCTAGAATTGAGACAATTGAAGTTAGTGATGATGCTAAATTCGGTAAGTTCGTTGTTGAACCATTAGAGCGTGGTTATGGTACTACACTAGGAAACTCCTTACGTCGTATCCTACTATCATCATTACCAGGTGCGGCTGTGAAGTATATCGAAATTGAAGGTGTGCTACACGAATTCTCAGCAATTGATCATGTTGTTGAAGATGTGTCAACAATTGTCATGAATATTAAAAAGCTAGCGCTTAAAATTTATTCAGAAGAAGACAAAACACTTGAAATCGATATTAAAGAAGAAGGCGAAGTCACTGCAAAAGATATCATGCATGACAGTGATGTTGAAATTTTGAACCCTGATCTTAAAATTGCGACAGTGTCTAAAGGTGGTCACCTTAAGTTACGTTTAGTTGCGAATACAGGACGTGGGTATGCATTAGCTGATCAAAATAACTCAAGTGATCTTCCAATTGGTGTGATTCCAGTAGATTCATTATACTCTCCAGTAGAGCGTGTGAATTATACAGTTGAAAACACACGTGTGGGACAAAGTTCTGACTTCGACAAATTGACATTAGACGTATGGACTGATGGTTCAATTACACCGCAAGAGTCAGTATCTTTAGCTGCTAAAATTATGACTGAGCATTTAAACATCTTCGTAAGCTTAACTGACGAAGCACAAAATGCAGAAATCATGATTGAAAAAGAAGAAGATCAAAAAGAAAAAGTATTAGAAATGTCTATTGAAGAATTAGACTTATCTGTACGTTCATACAACTGTCTTAAACGTGCGGGTATTAACTCAGTACAAGAACTTGCTGACAAATCAGAGGCTGATATGATGAAAGTTCGTAACTTAGGTCGTAAGTCTCTTGAAGAAGTAAAATATAAATTAGAAGACTTAGGTTTAGGTCTAAGAAAAGAAGATTGATAAAGGAGGTTAACTCATGGGTTACAGAAAATTAGGTCGTACTTCAGATCAACGTAAAGCAATGTTACGTGATTTAGCAACATCATTAATCGTTAGCGAACGCATCGAAACGACTGAAGCACGTGCGAAAGAACTTCGTAGCGTAGTTGAAAAATTAATCACTTTAGGTAAAAAAGGTGACTTAGCTTCTCGTCGTAATGCTGCTAAAACATTACGCAACGTTCAAATCTTAAACGAAGATGAAACGACTCAAACTGCACTTCAAAAATTATTCGGTGAAATCGCTGAACGTTATCAAGAGCGTCAAGGTGGTTACACTCGTATTCTTAAAGTTGCTCCACGTCAAGGCGATGGCGCGTTAAAAGTAATCATTGAATTAGTATAATTGATACACACTACTACATGAAAGCAAATGAGTGCAACGATAATGTTTGCCACATACAAATATTGTCTAGCTCAGAGTACCCCATCTAACTTAATATTGACGACAAAGCGTGAACTCAATTAAGATGGGGTGCGCGCTTTTTTATGTTAATGATGGGCTGTTATTGATTAACCGATTAACCATGACAGATGAAATAAAGGAAGGGTATGAGATGGTGGATGGTCTCATACCCTTTTTTGCATGACGCTATGTCGACGGATAACGTGTGTAAAATATTCATAAAGAAGCTAAGATGTTATCACGATTTTATTGAATATACGTCAAACATTTCCGATACATATACAAATGACGCTGTTTTTTGTAAAATAGTCATATTAGCACACAAAGGAGGCGCTAGAAATGGAACACGAATACTTGATAGAGTTTGATCACGTTTCATTTCAATATCATGAGGATCAACCGAAAGTTTTAAATGATATCCAATTCAAAGTTAAAAAAGGAGATTGGTTATCCATTGTAGGTCATAACGGCTCAGGTAAATCGACATTAGCGAAACTGCTCACAGGTATTGAACAAGGTTATGAAGGGGATATCCGTATTAATGGAAGTTCTATAAAAGGCGTCGACCGTTCTGCTTTTCTTCACCATATCGGTATTGTGTTTCAAAATCCTGAAAATCAATTTGTCGGTTCGACCGTGAGTTTTGATGTCGCTTTTGGCTTGGAAAATAAAGGGCTATCCTATGATGAGATGCATGAAATCGTGCCTTCAGTGCTCAAAGATGTGGATATGTATGATAAACAGCACCATGAACCGACTGCGCTTTCTGGTGGACAAAAACAACGTGTCGCAATTGCGAGTGTGTTAGCACTTTTGCCACAACTGATTATTTTTGATGAAGCGACAGCGATGTTAGATCCAGAAGGTCGACGTGAAATATTGGCGATGGTGAAAGCACTCAATCAAAACAAAGGTGTGACGGTGATTGCGATTACCCATGACCTGTCAGAAGTCGTGTCATCAGATCGCGTGATTGTGATGAATCGTGGCGAAGTGTTTTTAGATGGAACGGTTGAAAAGATTTTTGAGCAAGGCGAGGCGTTAGTAGAGATTGGTTTGAACTTGCCTTTTGAGATGCGTATGGCTCAAAAGTTGAACATTAGCCAGTCGTTTATGACTTATGAAGGATTATTGGAGCGGTTGACATGATTAAATTTGAAGAAGTTTCGTATACGTATCAAAAGAAAACACCGTATGAATATCAAGCGTTGAATCAAATCACAACAGAATTTTTGCCAGGACGTTATTATGCGATTATCGGGAAAACAGGTTCAGGCAAGTCAACGTTGATTCAACATTTCAATGGCTTGCTGAAACCGACGCGTGGAAAGGTGCAAGTGTTAGATGTCACCGTCAATCGCAAAACGAAAGATAAACATCTGAAATCCATTCGTCAGCGGATAGGTATGGTTTTTCAATTTCCGGAATCACAGTTGTTTGAAGAGACTGTGGAAAAGGAAGTGCTATTCGGACCTCGAAATTATGGACTGAACTTAGACGAAGCACGTGACAAAGCGATGATGTTACTCGGTGAATTGGGCTTTGATGCAGAGAAAATTATGCAGCAGTCGCCATTTATACTTTCGGGAGGACAAATGCGTAAAGTCGCGCTCGCTGCCATATTAGCGATGGATCCTGACATTTTAATTTTAGACGAACCGACAGCAGGGTTAGATCCACGAAGTAAGGCACAGGTGATGACGTTATTTAAAAAGTTGCAGTTAGAAGAAGGCAAAACGATAATTTTAGTGACGCATGATATGAATGATGTCGCTCAATATGCAGATGAGCTTAAAATTATGCAGCGCGGAACTTTAATTGAATCCACGACGCCTTATGACTTTTTTCAACGTCCTGATGATGTCAATGCATTGCACTTGTGTCTACCCGATATTGTGCGTTTACAGCGTGATGTAGAAGCAAAATTAGGTGTCCAGTTCGACAAGTTAGCATTAACAGAAGCATCGTTTGTGGAGATTTATGAAGGATGGAGGCAACGTCATGAAAGATAAGTTAATTATTGGACGTTTTCTCCCTCTAGATACTGTCATACATCGGCTCGATCCACGCGCGAAACTGATTTTTGTATTTTTATTTATTATCATTATTTTTTTAAGTTATCATCCATTAAGTTATTTGTGGCTTGCACTTATACTACTCACAATCACTAAACTCGCGCGTATTCCATTTTGGTTTCTCATCAAAGGACTCTTGCCAGTGTTCTTCTTTTTAATTTTAACCTTTATCATGCACTTGTTTCTTACAAAAGGGGGCACGCGTTTGATTGAATGGGGCTTCATTACCATTGATTCGAACGGAATTAGAGAAGGGATATTCATCGTGCTACGACTTGGGTTTATTATGATTGTTTCAACGATTTTGACATTGACAACGAGTCCATTGAATTTGACTGATGCATTTGATCGTCTGTTTAAACCATTGAAATATATTAAAATTCCTGTAGCAGCGTTAAGTATGATGATGTCGATTGCACTACGCTTTATTCCAACATTGATGGAAGAGCTAGATAAAATTATACTGTCTCAAAAGTCACGAGGCTCTGATATTAGTTCAGGCTCATTGATGGCGAGAATTAGAGCATTCATTCCATTACTCATTCCATTGTTTATATCCGCATTTCAACGTGCAGAAGAACTTGCCATTGCGATGGAAGTGAGAGGGTATGATGCAAATGCAGAACGTACGAGTTATCGGATTTTAAAATGGCAGCTGAAAGACACATTATTAATCATCAGCCTCGTTCCAATTGCAGCGGTCTCTATATGGTTAGGCCATACTTTTTAAAGAAAGGACGATATTATGCAACGTGTCCTCGTTAAAATCAGTTATAACGGTGCACAATTTTTAGGATTTCAAATTCAAAATCAAGGACGAACAGTTCAAGGTTACTTTGAAAAAATATTAAAGCGAATGCATCAACAACATGTACGGATTCATCCATCAAGTCGAACGGACCGCGGTGTACATGCAAAAGAGCAATATTTTCATTTTGATACGCATTTAAACATCATGCCCAAACGTTGGCAACATGCGATGAACAGTGCATTGCCTGATGATATTTATGTTCATGAAGTTTCTTTTATTGATCAAAACTTTCATTGTCGCTATGACTGTGTAGGGAAGCGCTATCGTTACAGCATTTATCAAGCTACACATCGCAATCCGTTTTGGTCACAACTGAAAACATTTGAGCCGAAAACATTAGACATTGAAGCAATGCAACGTGCGGCGCAATATTTCGTCGGTACACATGATTTTACGACGTTCTGTTCACAAAAAACAGAAGTTGAAAGCAAAGAGCGCACGATATATGAAAGTCGCATTGAACAGACCGCGGACGGTATCGATTTCGTGATTTCAGGATCAGGATTTTTGTACAATATGGTGCGTGTCATTATGGCGTATTTATTAGAAGTGGGCAAAGAGAAACGTTCAGCTGAAGACGTTCCCAACTTGTTAGCGCAGCAAGATAGAAATCTTGTCCCCCATACAGCACCCGCAGAAGGACTGTATTTAGAGAAGATTTATTTAGCGCCAGAGCAGTTAATAGCAGACTTTGGAGATGACATTCAAATTCACTATAAAAAATCAACACAAATTTAACGAAACACATTGACTTTATGCGCTAAAACCTATATCATAGTTAACGGTATTGTTTTATATCACCCCACGATAAGCCCCGGAAACTTATTGTGTTACAAGATATATAAGCAGGAAAGAGCAACAGCTAACGGAATAAATAGCGCACTGGATTGTTTCGTACAATCACCCAAAAACTATAGAAACATTTATTCACTAGGAGGACTCAATTATGCGTCAAACATTTATGGCAAATGAATCAAACATTGAGCGCAAATGGTACGTTGTCGATGCTGAAGGGCAAACATTAGGTCGTTTATCATCAGAAGTCGCAGCTATCTTACGCGGTAAAAATAAAGTTACTTACACACCACACGTTGACACAGGTGACTACGTGATCATCATCAACGCATCAAAAATCGAATTGACTGGTAACAAAGAAAACGATAAAATTTACTACCGCCACTCAAATCACCCAGGTGGCTTAAAATCAATCACAGCTGGCGAGTTAAAACGTACAAACCCAGAACGTTTACTTGAAACATCAATTAAAGGGATGTTACCAAGTTCACGTTTAGGTGAAAAACAAGGTAAAAAATTATTCGTTTATGGTGGCGCTGAACATCCACACGCTGCACAACAACCAGAAAACTACGAGTTACGTGGTTAATTAGAAGGAGGAAATGACATTGGCACAAGTTGAATATAGAGGCACAGGCCGTCGTAAAAACTCAGTAGCACGTGTACGTTTAGTACCAGGTGAAGGTAACATTAAAGTAAATGATCGTGATGTACGTGAATACTTACCATTCGAATCATTAATCTTAGACTTAAACCAACCATTCGATGTAACAGAAACTAAAGGTAACTATGACGTTTTAGTTAACGTTCACGGTGGTGGCTTCACTGGTCAAGCACAAGCAATCCGTCACGGTATCGCACGTGCATTATTAGAAGCTGATCCGGAATACAGAGGTTCATTAAAACGTGCTGGTTTATTAACACGTGACCCACGTATGAAAGAACGTAAAAAACCAGGTCTTAAAAAAGCCCGTCGTTCACCTCAATTCTCAAAACGTTAATATTGTTGTTATATCAATATTTAAAGCACTTCTCGAAAATACGCGAGAGGTGCTTTTTTGTATAGATATTACCTTTAAATCCTCCTCTACTTAGTGAAAATTTAAATCGGTGTGATTGACATCTTGTCTTGTCGAAATTCAGTGACTAGATTTATATTACAAAATTTCAATAAAGCCATCGCATTTTCAAAATAATAGAACCTATCATGATGTTGAGGTGCATCAAAATCTCGTGTAAACAATGGGTCACTACCTTTATAATTACAAATTAGTAACTATGAAGGTTGTTGGATGTGTATATCGAAGACTGACAGAAAATATTGTTATTTATTTTGTTGTTTTTTTAATTTCCTTCCATGTATCAATAAAAAAATGGAAAATCCCAAACCTATCATCGTTATGATCGCTCCTGTTAAGTTAACCGAGGACATTTCGAAACCTGCGCGTATTGTTGCACCACCTAAATATGCGCCAACAGCATTAGCTAAATTAAATGCGGAAATATTGACTGTTGCTGCTAAAGTTGGCGCTTCTTTGGCAGTTTGAATAATGATTGTTTGTAATAACGGTGCCGTTGCAAAAGCGGTGAACCCAAATATAAAAACAGTAACAGAAGCAAGTATTTTATCATGAACGGTCCAAGTAAATAATGTCAAAACAATAGTTAATAGTAATAATGTTATAATTAATGCTGGGATAAGTGATCGATTAGCAAATTTTCCCGCTGTGATTGTTCCTAAGAATGATCCGATTCCGAATATAAATAAAACCATCGTAATGGCTTCTGCTGAAAATCCAGCAAATATTTCGAGTTGTGACGCGATATAAGTATAGGAAGCAAAAACACCGCCAAAGCCAAATATAGTAACCAACAATACGAGAATAACTTGCGGATTTTTAAAGGTTCCTAATTCTGATTTTAAAGACTGGTATTGGAACGGGATATTACTAGGAATATGCAAAGTCAATAAAAGACTTGCTAAAATTCCAAGAGCTGTCACAATTCCAAAAGTGATTTGCCACCCCCAAGCATGACCGATAAATGTGCCTAAAGGAACTCCTAAGACGGTGGCCAGGGTTAATCCAGCTGCAACAGTAGCAATTGCAGAGCCTTGTTTATCCTTAGCCGCTGTTTGACTAGCAATAACTGTGGCAACTGCAAAGAATGTGCCATGAATCAAAGAAGATAAAATTCTTGCAGTGATTAAAAATCCAAAAGAAATGGACAATGCGGCCATCACATTACTGAATGTAAAAAAGAGCATTAATCCGACAAGTAATTTTTTTCTAGAATATTGACTGGTCAATACTGTTACTAAAGGACTACCGATAGCTACACCTAAGGCATAGCCAGTAACCAGGAGTCCTGCGGTGGGGATGGTAATGCTTAAATCTATTGCAATAACGGGTAAAATTCCCATGATCACATATTCTGATGTCCCAATAGTAAAAACGCTTATAAATAATGCAATCAAAATCCATTTATGGTTTGCTTTCGTCATTTACTTCACTCCTATTCATTGTTTCTCTTAATTCTTCTATTTTTTGAATTCTACTTTTCAAGCGTGATTGTATCTCTGTTAATGTCTTTAATTGCTGTTCTACCTCTATTAATTTATTTTGATAAAGCGCCATCACATCATCACAAATAAATGTTTGATATGGAAATACGAATGGATCACAGTTAACAACTTCTTGTATTTCAGCTATGCTTAAGCCTAAATTAAAATATAGCCGAATCGTTTTGACTTGTTCTAAAATAGATTCATCATAATCGCGATAACCATTATGTAATCGTTTTGGCTGGATTAACCCCTTTTCCTCATAATAGCGAAGGGAACGCATACTGACTCCGGTCTTATTAGAAAGTTCACTAATTCTCATTTGATAACCTCCTCAATCTTTCCTTTTTGTAGTTTACTTATCATCACGCTCGTTATTATATTGACTAGAGCGATTTTCTTATTTTGATTAACCTCGCTTTGATAACATCAGCATAAACCTTAACATTGTGTGAAGGTCAAGCAAAAAAAAGAATGATTTTCTTTCCGCCTCAAGACAATTTTGAAATGATAATTTTCTCATTCATTTTAAAACAGTCAATCGAACAACCACTTCATTTAACATTGTTAGACCGTTTCTTCATGAAAGGCATCTGTATGAAAAGTACGCATTTCTTCAAAATCTGTAAAAAACGCAATGCATCAAATATACTTCATTGGATTTTTTGTATAGCGCGCTTCTGATGATATGTGATACGCAATGATGTAACGAACCACGGGTCAACTGTTTATTTAGTTAGCCTTAAATGATATTTAAACCCATGCTATGTAATCAAAAAATTAATCAAGGTATGCGATAGTCGATACAAGGGATTCGATAGCAGTATGTTCAAAGATATATGAAATGAAGGTCTTAATCGTATGTTGGATTGTATGCATCAGTGATAGCCATTTTGTAATGATTTAATGAAGTGAAATTCAAACAATTCAATGAGCTACAGGGTAAACCAACGCACCGAATGAGCGTGCATACAATATAAAAAATAAGCTCTCAAAAACAAAAGACATGGAAAAATTGATAGAGAAATATGACTGAAAATTCGATATAATGAATATAATATTTAATATAAGTGACGGGGAATCTGGTAATAAAATTAAAAACCTATAAAGTGATTCAGGAGGTGAGTGTGTATGGGGGGAACTGAAGTGATGAAATAATTCATATAAATAAAGATGACTCATTTGAGATTGGATTTGTCTTTATAAGTAACGAAACGATATGTACGTATATATTTAAATATTTTGTATCAAATAAAAATGACACTGTACGTTCATGCAATGATGGCATGACATGGATTAAAAAATGTTGAATAAAAGTAGTTCAGTATGGATATAAAAATGGGGTGCAATTAAATAGAGAATGCGCACGGGGAAAAATAATTGACTGATGAGGTGAGTGGTATGGTAATCGTCATAATCATACTCATGATAACGATTCTTGGTTTAGTATTTGTCTTAAAAAGAACAAATGCGATGGTAAAAGAAGAGATGCATAAAAGAATGGCAATCGAACAACAATATGAAAAGAAATTAGAGCAGAAAGAAACTGAGGTTGACACGCATATTCAAACGTTGGAAAGTTATCAATTGAGTAAAGGTGAAATCGAAACAGATTTTAAACAGTTAGAGAAAAATTACATCCAATTAAAAGAGACACTTAACAAGCATAAGATTTTTTCAAATAATATCGGTGAAGTGATGGCATCAAGAGATTTGTCTCATATTTTTGAATCTTATAAATCTAGGGGGATAGTGAATCAATATCATATTATAGACAATATCCTTTTCAGTGACGAGAATGTAAGGCAAATCGATCATGTGGTGGTTTGTGATTATGGGATATTTATGATTGAAACAAAGACTTGGAAAGGGGATATATTTTATAATACCAATAAGGAAGCATTGCAAGGGACACCATATAGATTTTTAGAGAAATACTTGTTTAATGATAAGTTTGAAAAAGCATATAAAACTTTTGTACTTAAGTCTGATAAAGATGGTAAATTTGAAGTATTAGATTATGGGAACCCTTATCAACAAGTCAGACAGTCTATTTATAAGGTGTATCATTACTTCAATAAAAAGTATTATGTGAATGGATTAGTCTATTTTAATTATAAAGCGGAAGCAGACCATTATATTTTCTTTGATGGTTCAGAAGAAAATAATCCAATTAAGGCCGTTAATCAAATCGAACATTTGGTAGCGTACTTTGATGATAAAATTAAAAACAGCAAGAAATATATGAATGCGGATGATATCAACGCAGTCGCAACAAAGTTAAAAGAAAATATGATGCTATAGGATAATGACTTATAACAGCGATTATAAAAAGTAGGAAAATGGCAGAATGGAAATGCTATTTTCCTACTTTTTGTATGTGGCGTGCCATGGTTTATTGGATCTCATGCACTATAATTCGAGCCATTCGTCAGTGGACATGACCGTTGAAAAGTTGGTTAAGGATGCAATCAATGCGTGTTGCACGTCATTCGCATCCACATCATGACCGTTAAACGATAAAGCTTTTGTCGCTGTAGCATCATGAATGAGTATCGGGTTGTAACCGAGTTCTGAAGCGGCTCTTGTCGTTGAATCTACACACATATGTGTCATCATGCCACAAATCACTAAAGTATCAATATCGTGTTGTTGAAGCGTTTCTTGAAGTTCTGTTTGAAAAAAGCTATTCGGAAAATGTTTTTCGATAATGATACTTTCTGGTTGAACTGCTAATTCAGAGTGCAATGCCACGCCTTCTGTGTCTGCTTCAAAAAATGTTGGGTTGGGTTTCGTATTGATGTGCTGGATATAGATGATAGGCAAATGTTTAGCGCTAAAATCCTGTTCAAGTTGTTGAATATTTCTCAGTGCTTTATCGGGTTGATGGAGCGCCATTTTACCTCCTTTGAAATAATCATTTTGAACATCAATGACTAATAAACCGTGTTTTGTCATGGCTGTCCCTCCTTAGTTATTATGATTTATCATACATCAGCGTTTCATAAAGTTAAAATGATACGTTTTACTCTAGACAATCACAAAGCGCTGATTAACAGGTGAATTTAAGTCGAATCCGCTCCATTGATGACTAACGAAAGTATTACTACACTATCGACTTATTTATGTTTGAATTTGTTTGAAAAACTATTTTTGTTTGTTTTTTGAACATTTTGTAGTATGGTTATGATAATACAAGTTTGAATATGTTAAATTGACGTATAATCAATATAAAATAGTTAGATATTAAAGGTGTGAAATGTTTGAACAAATATGAACGACTAGATGAGATAGCACGACGCGTAAACGAAAAAGGGACCATACGTATTACGGATATTGTGGAAGACTTGAATGTGTCCGATATGACTGTAAGACGGGATTTAATCGAATTAGAGGAACAAGGGATATTGACGAAAATACATGGGGGTGCCAGAAGTAATAAAGCTTCTCAATATAAAGAGATGTCTCACCGTGAAAAACATACCCGAAAAAGTGAAGAAAAGTTAGAAATTGCTAAAAAAGCGGCAAAGTTGATTGAAGATGGAAATGTTATTTTTCTAGGTCCTGGTACAACAGTTGAAATGTTAGCAAAAGAAATTTCCAATACACGCTTATCTGTAGTGACAAACTGTTTACCAGTTTTTCACATCCTTGAACATAAAAGATCGGAACAATTTTCTGTATACTTAATAGGCGGTGCGCAAAGAAAGTTAACGGAGTCATTTGTAGGCGAAATGGCAAACATGTTATTAGAGAAAATGCGTTTTTCAAAAATATTTTTTAGTGCTAATGGCATCAAAGGCAATGATGTAATGACCTCGTCTTATGAGGAAGCATACACTCAAAAATTGGCTATTGCACACTCCAATGAAAAGTACATTTTAGCGGATGATTCCAAAATAGGAAAAGAAGATTTTGTATCATTTTGCGAACTGAAGGATTTAACTGCATTGGTTACCAACACTTTAAACAGTGAACAGTTACAACATCTACAGAAATATATTGAAATCATTTAATAATTAGGCGCATAAAAGACTTGGACAATGAGACGTCCGAGTCTTTTTTTGTTTAAAAATGATGATAAATGTTTATATGTGGGTTGAAACAAACAAATTATGTTGATATTTTGTTTGAATCATTGTATGATTTAACTGTCCAATAATGAAAACGCTTAAAAACGTATGATTTAACATGCGTATAGAAAGGATGATCATTGTGAAAGTGATTATTGGTGCCGATCAATATGGTTTAAGCCTAAAAGAACATATTAAAACTTATTTACTTAATCACCAATATGAAGTCTTAGATGTTACAAGTCAAGAATTGGAAGACTTTGTGGATGTTACTGTTGCAGTTGCTAAAGAAGTTCAGCAAAGCGATGAAAATTTAGGAATAGTCATTGATGAGTATGGTGCAGGAAGTTTTATGGTTGCAACAAAAATTAAAGGCATGATTGCTGCAGAAGTTTCAGATGAACGTTCGGCCTACATGACGAGAAGTCACAACAACTCAAAAATGATTACGATTGGATCAGCACTCGTTGGCCAAACTTTAGCTGAAAATATCGTAAAAGGATTTGTTGAAGGTCATTATGATGGGGGACGTCATCAAATTCGTGTGGATATGTTAAATAAGATGGGATAAGAGGAGGAACATTACATGAAGATTGCAATAGGTTCGGATCATATTGTAACAGATACCAAAATGGAAGTATCTCAATTTTTAAAGTCATTGGGACATGAGGTTCTCGATTGTGGCACTTATGATTTTGCACGTACACATTATCCAATTTATGGCAAAAAAGTGGGGGAAGCAGTAACAAGTGGAGAGGCTGACTTAGGTATTTGTATTTGTGGTACAGGTGTTGGAATCAATAACGCTGTAAATAAAGTGCCTGGTGTTCGTTCAGCGTTGGTTCGTGATTTGTCTTCGGCTTTATATGCCAAGGAAGAACTTAACGCTAATGTAATAGGATTCGGAGGCAAAATCATTGGAGGATTGTTACTTTGTGATATTGTCGAAGCTTTTATTAATGCGGAATATAAACCTACTGAAGAGAATAAAAGATTGATTGAAAAAATTGCTCAAGTTGAATCAGTTAATCAAGAGCAACAGGACGATTCCTTTTTTGATGAATTTTTAGAAAAGTGGGATAACGGAGAATATCACGATTAAATGATTGAGTATATAAAGATTTAAAGTGTATTTATCGATTTTATTGTATATATCTTATTAAATTTAGAGGTGTAAATATGAGTAAGAAACAAGAACTGTTATCACACTTAAGTGACAACAATGGAATCATATCAGCATTAGCTTTTGATCAACGTGGTGCATTAAAACGGATGATGTCACAATTTCAAACATCTGAACCTGACGTTAAAGATATGGAACAATTAAAAAAATTAGTTTCAGAAGAGCTCACACCTTATGCGTCATCTATTTTACTCGATCCAGAATATGGTTTGCCTGCAACACAAGTGAGACACGCATCTACAGGCTTACTACTAGCATATGAAAAAACAGGATATGATGCGAATGCTAAAGGGCGCTTGCCAGATTGTCTTGTAGATTGGTCTGCTAAACGTATTAAAGAAGCAGGTGCGGAAGCTGTAAAATTTTTGCTCTATTATGATGTTGATGATGAAAAACACATTAATGTTCAAAAAGAAGCATATATTGAAAGAATTGGCTCAGAGTGTAAGGCAGAAGATATTCCATTCTTCTTAGAAATTCTAGCTTATGATGATTCAATTAAAGATAACAAAAGCAAAGCGTACGCAAAGGTAAAACCAAGAAAAGTCATTGAAGCGATGCGTGTATTTTCAAATGAACGTTTTGGAGTAGATGTTTTAAAAGTAGAAGTACCTGTAGATATGAATTATGTCGAAGGGTTTAGTCAAGGTGAATTTGTGTACACACGTGAAGAAGCGGCACAGTATTTTAAACAGCAAGATGAAGCAACACAACTTCCTTATATTTATTTAAGTGCCGGAGTTTCTGCAAAATTATTTCAAGACACATTAAGATTCGCTCATGATTCCGGCGCTAAATTTAACGGTGTATTATGTGGACGTGCGACATGGTCTGGTGCAGTCAAAGCCTACATTGAGAACGGAGAGGAAGCCGCTAGAGAATGGTTACGCACTGAAGGTTATGACAATATAAGCGAACTGAACAAAGTGTTAACAGAAACAGCTGTTTCATATAAGGAAAAACTATAATTTTAATGTTTTGGTGGAGATGATATTTATGAATAGAGAAGAAGTTACTATGTTAGGATTTGAAATTGTAGCTTACGCAGGAGATGCACGCTCAAAATATTTAGAGGCATTATCAGCAGCGCGCGACGGAGATTATGATAAAGCTGAACAACTGATTGAAGAAGGTAATCAATGTATTGTGGATGCACATAAAGCACAAACGAGTTTATTACAAAAAGAAGCAATTGGTGATGACATTGCATACAGCGTAACCATGATGCATGGACAAGATCACTTAATGACAACAATTTTATTAAAAGACATGTTAAAACACATCATTGAATTGTACAAACGAGGGAGCTGACATCTATGAACAAATTGATTGGATTAATTGAAAAAGGTAAGCCGTTTTTTGAAAAACTCTCACGTAATATTTACTTGAGAGCAATTCGTGACGGTTTTATTTCAGCTATGCCTATTATTTTATTTTCAAGTATTTTCTTATTGATTGCTTATGTTCCGAATATATTTGGATTTAAGTGGAGTAAAGAAATGGAAGCGCTCATTATGAAGCCATACGGTTATACAATGGGGATTGTAGGGTTGTTTGTTGCAGGAACGACTGCTAAAGCACTTACAGATTCATTCAACCGTAAATTAGAAAGAACAAACCAAATCAACTTCATATCGACGATGCTTGCTTCGATGAGTGGTTTCTTATTTTTAGCTTCAAATGCACTTGAAGAAGGTGGATTTGCAAATGCTTTTATGGGAACAAAAGGTTTGCTTACAGCGTTTTTATCTGCATTTATCACTGTTTTTATTTATAATATTTGTATTAAAAATAATATTACAATTAAAATGCCTAAAGAAGTACCACCAAATATTTCACAAGTATTTAAAGATTTAATTCCATTCAGTCTTGTTATCTTAATATTGTATGGATTAGACATCCTTTCAAGATCAGTGAATAAAACAAATGTAGCTGAATCTATTTTAAAAACTTTTGAACCATTATTTACCGCTGCAGATGGCTATGTGGGTATTACAATTATATTTGGTGCTTTTGCGTTTTTCTGGTTTGTTGGTATTCACGGTCCTTCTATCGTTGAACCAGCTATCGCAGCCATTACTTATGCCAATATCGAAACGAACTTTAAATTGTTACACGCTGGTGAGCATGCAGATAAGATCTTAACACCAGGTACACAAATGTTTATCGTAACAATGGGAGGTACTGGGGCGACATTAGTTGTACCTTTCATATTTATGTGGCTGTCTAAATCAAAACGTAATAAAGCGATTGGGCGTGCTTCAGTCGTACCTACATTTTTCGGTGTAAATGAACCTATTTTATTTGGTGCACCAATCGTATTAAACCCGATTTTCTTCATACCATTTATTGCAGCACCGATTATAAACGTTTGGATTTTCAAATTCTTTGTTGATGTTATAGGTATGAATAGTTTTAGTGTATTTTTACCTTGGACAACACCAGGTCCATTAGGAATTGTGATGGGTACAGGATTTGAAGTATGGGCGTTTGTATTAGCTATTACTTTAATTATTGTTGATGTGATTGTTTACTATCCATTCTTTAAAGTTTATGATAACCAAATTCTAGAAGATGAATTAAAAGGTGTAGATAGTACGAATGAACTGCATGCAAAAGTTGGAGAGAATTTTAATACGAAAAAAGCAGAAGCTATTCTTGGTTCTACTGCAAACAAATCGACAGATCAAGCTGTAAAAGAAGACAAAGATTCAAGTGCAGTGAGTGATATTACAGGACCAACCAATGTTCTAGTACTATGTGCCGGTGGAGGTACAAGTGGATTGCTTGCCAATGCTTTAAATAAGGCTGCAGCAGAATATAATGTTCCTGTTAAAGCGGCTGCTGATAGTTATGGTGCACATATGGATATTATGAAGGATTTCGATCTTGTCATTTTAGCCCCACAAGTTGCTTCAAACTATCAAGATATTAAACGAGACACGGATAGACTTGGAATAAAGCTTGCTAAAACACAAGGGGTAGAATACATTAATCTCACTCGTGATGGACAAGCTGCTTTAAAATTCGTACAAGATCAATTTAAGTAAAAGGAGATCAAATTCTAATGAAAAAGTTACCGAAAGACTTTATTTTTGGCGGTGCTACAGCAGCATATCAAGCTGAAGGTGCAACAAATATTGACGGTAAAGGCAGAGTAGCATGGGATACTTATTTGGAAGAAAACTATTGGTACACAGCTGAGCCGGCGAGTGACTTTTATCATCGTTATCCGGTTGACTTAGAGTTAAGTGAAAAATTTGGTGTGAATGGTATACGGATTTCAATCGCATGGTCACGGATTTTTCCAACAGGTTACGGTGAAGTAAACCCCCAAGGTGTAGATTATTATCATCGTCTTTTTAAAGAGTGTATTAAAAGAAATGTTGAACCTTTCGTAACATTACATCATTTCGATACTCCAGAAACTCTGCATTCGAATGGCGATTTTCTTAACAGAGATAATATCCAACATTTTGTGGATTATGCTGAATTTTGTTTTAACGAGTTTAAAGAAGTGAATTATTGGACAACATTCAATGAAATCGGACCTATTGGAGATGGGCAATATCTCGTAGGTAAATTTCCTCCGGGTATTCAATATCATTTTGAAAAAGTGTTTCAATCACACCATAATATGATGGTTGCACATGCTAAAGCAGTTGTTTTATTTAAGGAACAAGGTCATCAAGGAGAAATTGGTGTTGTTCATGCTTTACCTACAAAATATCCTTTTAACCCGGACAATCCTGAAGATGTTCGTGCAGCTGAATTAGAAGATATTCTTCACAATAAATTCATTTTAGACGCCACGTATTTAGGACATTATTCCGAAAAGACTATGGAGGGTGTCAATCATATTCTAAGCGTGAATGGTGGTAAATTGGACTTAAGAGAAGAAGATTTTGAAATATTAGAAGCTGCCAAAGACCTAAATGATTTCTTAGGTATTAATTATTATATGAGTGATTGGATGCGTGGTTTTGAAGGTGAAAGTGAAATAACGCATAATTCAAAAGGAGATAAAGGTGGCTCAAAATATCAACTGAAAGGGGTCGGACAACGTGAATTTGATGTGGATGTCCCTAGAACAGATTGGGATTGGATGATTTATCCACAAGGTTTATATGATCAAATCATGCGTGTTAAAAATGATTACCCGAATTATAAAAAAATCTATATCACTGAAAATGGATTAGGTTACAAAGATGATTTTGTTGATAATACAGTTCAAGACGATGCGCGTATTGATTACGTAAAACAACATTTAGAAGTGATTGCAGATACCATTGAGGATGGCGCCAATGTGAAAGGTTACTTCATTTGGTCGTTAATGGACGTGTTCTCTTGGTCAAATGGTTATGAAAAGCGTTATGGCTTATTCTATGTTGATTTTGAAACACAAGAACGCTATCCGAAAAAGAGTGCATATTGGTATAAGAAACTCGCAGAAACACAAATTATTGAATAGTGACATGAAAACCAAGGCTTTTAAACGGGTCTTGGTTTTTTTGATGCATTTTTAAAAATCATAAATGACATAATCAGAGCTGCTACAGGTATCCATTTCAACTTTATTCATATTTTTCGTATGCAACAATAAATAAAAATGATTTTAGACCCAAATATAAAATTAACAACTTGACGATTCCTTTTAAAATTACTATACTTTAATAGTTAGGTAAACTAACTATTAAAGGAGGTATACGATGAATGACTTTTTTTCTTTAACATTGTCGCTATATAGGCCATATGTTAAAAAAATAGAACCTATTTTGAATGAACACAGCTTGAATCTTGCGCGGTGGCTTGTGTTAAAAGATATTGGCTATCATCAACCGACTGCATTGGTGGAGATAGCGAAAAGACGTTTTATTGAAAAATCGACAACACATCAAATTTTAAAAGTTTTTGAAGAAAAGCAATTGATTGTGGTGACGACGGATAAAAATGATAAACGTCATAAATGGATTGAACTATCAAAAGAAGGTCAAGTTTTATTTCAATCGATCAACAAACGTATTTTAGAGATGGATGACAAAATTCTATCTGAAGTTAAAAACGATGAGAATTTTGAACACATATGTCAGTTTATGGAGCAATTATTAAATCGTATGAAAGGGAGTTAGGTACCGAATGGAGTCTACTCAGGGGTCAAAAATATGGACAAAGGAATTTGTAGTTAATTTTATTATTAACTTTTTAGTATTTTTATGTATGTATTTGCTAATGGTCGTGATGGCCAGATATACCATACAAACATTTGATACGACTGATAGTATTGGGGGATTAGTTGCTGGATTATTCGTTATTGGTTCACTTTTAGGTCGTTTTATGACAGGTCGATTTGTTGATAATGTTGGACCTCGAAAGCTGTTAGTCGTAGGGTCGATTTTATTACTGATTACGCAAGCATTGTATTTTGTTGAAGGTTCATTAATGTTGTTAATTATCGTACGTATACTCAATGGGATGGCGACAGCGGTAGTGACGACTGCAACGGGTGCTGTCGCTGGTTATTTAACACCAGAAAATCGTAAAGGTGAAGGGATTGCGATGTTTGGATTGAGTTTGATTGTCGGTGCAGCTATTGGACCGTTTTTTGGTTTATACCTTTCAGAGCACTATCCTATGGAAGTCATTTTTACGTTATGTATCGTCATTGGTGTCATCAGTTTCGCTAGTGTTTTCTTCCTTAATGTTGAATTTCCTCAAGCTGAACAACCTGTTCATGCGACGCATCAAAAGTTCAGCATTCATAAATATTTTGCTGTTGAAGCAGTACCTGTTGGCATTGTCACGTTACTCATTGCCGTTGGTTACTCCTCACTGCTGTCATTTATTCAATTTTTTGCGACAGAAAATCACTTCGAATCCATTTCCAGCTATTACTTTATCGTTTACGCGATTGCTGCATTAGTGACACGTCCTATCGCCGGTCAATTGATGGACGAATACAATGAAAATGTCGTTAATATTCCAGCGTTTATTTCATTTGCACTCAGCCTATTTTTACTTGGTATTACCCAAAATCCAATTGCGTTTTTCGTTTCGGCTATTTTAGCAGGTATCGGTTATGGCAACTTAGCGTCGACTTTACAAGCGGTTGCGGTAAAAGTTGTGCCGTTTCACAAAATCGGTTTAGCGACTGCCACATTTTTCATTGGATTGGATGTAGGTCTCGGTTTTGGTCCATTTGTGCTCGGTATGTTCACGGCTAAAATCGGTTTTGCCAATATTTATATTTGTATGGGTGTTTTACTCGTACTTACACTCATTTTTTACTATTTCGTACATGGTAAACGTATGAAAAACATTTACGGTAAACAACTTTCTCAACATTAAAAAGCGAGGTGTGTGGCGTTGGCGAAAATGATGCAGATTCATGATAAACAAATTAAAGTATGCGCATTCAATCAATCTTATGCAGCTTTTCAAATCCCTTATGCGCAAAATGAGGGCAGATTGCAGTATTCGTCCTTATTGAAATGGGAAGACTTAGATACGGTAATAGACTGTTCAATGAGAGGAAGGGTGTTTCCACAAAATCCGAATCGTCTCAGTACAGTGATGGGGTGTCGACAAGAGGAAAAGAATCAATCAGAAGCGGCTTTTCACTTAAACATTTTTAGCTCGAAACAATTTAAAAACAAACCTGTCCTCTTTTGGATACATGGTGGGGGCTGGTTGACTGGTGGAGGTGCGCTCCCTTGGTATGACGGTAACCATTTAGCTGAAAATGAAGATATTGTTGTCGTCACTATCAATTACCGCATTGGTGCATTAGGTGCCTTTCAAACAGAAGAAGGTCCGAAAAATCTCGGGTTAAATGATATCATCAACGCTTTAACGTGGGTGCATAACAATATTTATTACTTTGGTGGAGATTCTGACAATATCACTGTAGGCGGGCAGTCAGCAGGGGCATGGTATACAGCGGCTTTACTAGGTCATGTTGATGCACATCATTTATTTAACAAAGCCATCCTCGCAAGCTTTCCAGGTCAAATCAAGCCATTAACCGCACTTAGTTCACAACAGTTGTCCACGCAATTGCAAAACTATTTAGCACCCAAAACAATGGCAACTGCGACGACGCAAGAGATTTTAGATGCGCAAAATCAAGTCATGACACACCTTTCACATCACCAACCCAGTCGTATTCCTACAAGCTTTATTCCAATTGAAAGCGAACAATTATCCAAAGATTTGATTGATCAGGCAGTAAAAGTATCAGGTGGTAACAAAGATGTGATGGCTTGGGTGACTCAAAATGAAATGAATGCATTTAAGCCACATGGTAACATAGCTGATGAACTTGACAAAATGAGGGTTGAGGAATTTGAACAACCGACAAAAGCATTATTACAGCAATTTGAAGATAAAGGCAGTGACGTTCACTTTCAAATCATTGACGGGGGAAATGACAGACTTGGCGCACCGCATTGTTTCGATTTACCACTCTTATTTGGAAACTTTGAACAATGGTCGAATGCCCCGATGCTTGAAGGAACAAAAGATCAAAAATTAAAAGCAGCCTCAAGACAGTTACAACAACACGTAGCGCAGTTTATGAGAGCATAATTTCGAATTCAATCACAAAACATGTTTTAGCATAGGTTAAGACGTGTTTTGTGATTTTTTATTACAATTAAAAAACCCCCACTGACACAGTAGGGTGTTAATGAAATATTACATTGACGCTTTAAGCTTGTTTTAACTTAACTATGTTTATTTAGAATGAAGTAAAACCTTCAAATCGATAGTATCATAAGTGTTCACAATTATCAAACTATTTGCGATAATATTCATATATAAATTAAGTGGAGGGAAACAAAATGGCTCAAAAACCTTATATTTTAAGTCTCGATATTGGTACGGGAAGTGTCGGTTATGCGTGTATGGATAAAGAATTTAACATTTTAAAGTACTATGACAAAGATGCGATAGGTGTATACTTATTTGACGGTGCACTAACAGCTCAAGAACGTAGACAGTTTCGAACGGCAAGAAGAAGAAATAATCGTCGTATTAAACGATTAGGTCTTTTACAAGAGATTTTGGCGCCTTTAGTTCAAAATCCAAACTTTTATCAATTTCAAAGACAGTTCACTTGGAAAAATGATAACATGGATTTTAAAAACAAAAGTCTTTCTGAGGTTTTAAGCTTCTTACGCTATGCTCCTAAAAAGTATCCAACGATTTATCATTTACAAGAAGCACTCTTATTAAAAGATGAAAAATTCGAGCCTGAACTTATCTATATAGCGTTATACCATTTAGTGAAATATAGAGGCCACTTTCTTTTCAATTATTTAAATATCGAAAACTTATCTAACAATGACAATATGGAGGATTTTGTAGAACTGATTGAGGTATATGAAAAGCTCAATAACATTTCATTGAACCTTGATTATGAGAAGAAAAAGGAAATCTTTGATATTTTGCAAGATAACGAAATGACTAAAAACGATCGGGAAAAAGCTGTTGTTAAAATTGAGAAAGAACTTAAACAATTTTCAAAAATGCTGTTAGGTCTTAAATTTAATGAAGGTGACCTATTTAATCATGCTGACAATGCAGAGGAGTTAAAAGAAGCGAAACAATCGCATTCTTTTGCTGATAATTATGAGGAGAACTTAACGTCATTTTTAACGGTAGAGCAATTGGAATTGATTGAGCGTGCTAACAAAATTTATTTGTCGTTTACGCTTCAAGATATATTAAATGGGAATAAGTCAATGGCCATATCAAAAGTAGCAGCTTACGATAAATTTAAAAATGAATTAAAACAAGTGAAAGACATTGTATATAAGGCGGATCCAACGAAAGTACAATTTAAAAAGATTTTCGTTTCGAGTAAGGAAAGTTTAAAACAATATGAAGCGATTCCGAATGACGAAAATTTCAGTGCGCTCTGTTTATTCGATCAATATGTAATTCGACCTAAAAAGCAATATTCATCATTTATCAAGGAACTCAAAAAAATCATCCCTCAAGATAGTGAATTATATTTTGAAGCGGAAAATGACACGTTGTTAAAAGTTTTAAATACAACAGATAATGCAAGTATCCCGATGCAAATCAGTTTGTATGAAGCTGAAACTATTTTGAGAAACCAACAAAAGTATCATGCTGAAATCACTGATGAAATAATTGAAAAAGTTTTAAGCCTCATTCAATTTAGAATCCCTTATTATGTCGGGCCACTTGTTAACGACCAAGCAACAGCAAAATTTGGTTGGATGGAAAGAAAATCCAATGAACCCATTAAACCATGGAACTTTGATGAAGTTGTGGATCGTTCGAAAAGTGCCACTCAATTCATTAGACGGATGACGAATAAATGTACATATTTGATGAATGAAGATGTGTTGCCGAAAAATAGTTTGTTGTATCAAGAAATGGAATTATTGAATGAATTGAATGCGATTCAGGTAAGATTTCAAACAGATCCAAAAAATCGTAAATACAGATTGATACCTCAAATTAAATTATTTGCAGTAGAACACATCTTTAAGAAGTATAAAACAGTGAGTCATAGCAAATTTTTAGAAATCATGTTGAATTCGAATCATCGCGAAAATTTTATGAATCACGGCGAAAGGCTGTCTATTTTTGGAACGCAAGATGATAAAAAGTTTGTATCGAAATTATCTTCCTATCAAGACATGACTAAAATTTTTGGAAATATTGATGATAAAAGAGCACAAATTGAAGAAATCATTCAATGGATTACTATTTTTGAAGATAAAAAGATATTAGTCCAAAAATTGAAAGAGAACTATCCAGAGTTAACGTCACAACAAATCAATCAATTGAAAAAGTTGAATTACTCGGGTTGGGGAAGATTGAGTGAAAAACTATTAACGCACTCGCATCAGGGCCACTCTATAATTGAATTGTTGAGACATTCTGATGAAAACTTTATGGAAATATTAACAAATGATGATTATGGCTTTCAGAATTTTATAAAAGAAGAGAATCAAGTGCAATCAAACACAATTCAATACCAAGATATCGCAAATTTAGCAACCTCTCCAGCATTGAAAAAGGGCATCTGGTCAACGATAAAACTGGTGAGAGAATTGACTTCAATATTTGGTGAACCAGAAAAGATTATTATGGAATTTGCGACTGAAGATCAACAGAAAGGTAAAAAACAGAAAAGTCGAAAACAATTATGGGATGACAATGTTAAGAAAAACAAATTAAAATCAGTGGATGAATACAAATACATCATTGACGTCGCTAATAAATTGAATAATGAACAGTTACAACAAGAAAAGTTATGGTTGTACTTATCTCAAAATGGTAAGTGTATGTATTCAGGGAAAAGTATAGATTTAGATACACTATTATCTTCAAATGCGACAAAATATTACGAAGTGGACCATATTATTCCACGAAGCTTTATTAAAGATGATTCAATCGATAATAAAGTGTTAGTTATTAAAGCTATGAACCAAACGAAAGGGGATCAAGTCCCGTTACAATTTATTCATCACCCCTATGAAAGAATCGCTTACTGGAAAAGTTTAAATAAAGCGGGATTAATTAGTGACAGTAAATTGCATAAATTAATGAAACCGGAATTTAATGCAATGGACAAGGAGGGATTTATCCAACGTCAGCTCGTCGAAACGCGGCAGATTTCGGTACATGTGAGAGATTTCCTTAAAGAAGAATATCCGGATGCAAAAGTGATTCCAATGAAGGCGAAAATGGTGACTGAATTTAGAAAGAAATTTGATATTCCTAAAATACGTCAAATGAACGATGCACATCACGCGATTGATGCCTATTTGAATGGTGTCGTATATCACGGAGCGCAACTTGCTTATCCTAATGTAGATTTATTTGATTTCAATTTTAAATGGGAGAAAGTAAGAGAGAAATGGAAAGCTTTAGGTGAGTTCAACACGAAGCAAAAGACGAGAGAACTATTCTTTTTCAAAAAACTCGAAAAAATGGAAGTGAGCCAAGGTGAACGGCTTATTTCAAAAATCAAGTTAGATATGAATCATTTTAAAATCAATTACTCTAAAAAGTTAGCAAATATACCACAACAATTTTATAAACAAACAGCACTATCGCCAAAAACAGCAGAACTAAAGTATGAATCTGATAAAAGTACAGATGCAGTTTATTCGAGTCTCACTACTTATCAAACATTTGTCGTCGCAATCAAAACAGCGACTAAAAAAGGAAAAGTGAAAATGCAATATCAAATGATTGATCATTATGTGTTTGATTTTTATAAATTTAAAAATGGTAATGAGAAAGAGCTAGCATTATACTTAGCGCGACGTGAGAATAAAGAGGAGGTATTAGATGCCCATATCGTTTATTCACTTAATAAAGGTGACTTGTTATACATTAATAATCATCCATGCTATTTTGTTTCGAGCAATGAAGTAATTAATGCAAAACAATTCGAGTTAACTGTTGAGAAACAACTTTCTTTATACAATGCGTTGAACAATAAAGAAACAAGTGTTGAAGAGTTAGTAAATGTATATGATGATATAGCTGAAAAAGTGACGAACGAATATCGCCATTATTTAAACAGTGCGTTAAAAGAGGAAAGAGTTAAAACACTTTTCTCTCAATCAAATCAAAGTCATGAAGATTTTGTAAAAGCATTAGACGAATTATTTAAAGTCGTTAAAGCATCAGCAGTAAGATCAGAAAAGATAGGAAGTCGAAAAAACAGTATGAGTAATCGTGCATTTTTAGGAAAAGGGAGAGATGTTAAAATCGCATATACATCAATTTCAGGTTTGAAAACAACGAAACCTAAGTCATTGTTTAAATTAGCGGAGTCTAGAAATGAGCTTTAGAACAGTAATCATAACGAAAGAATCGAAATTGTCACTTAGAATGAATCAATTAATTGTTAAAGGTGAAAATTTAAGTCGTATTCCTTTAAATGAAATCCTGTGTCTAGTCATTGAACACCCTAACGTTTCAATGACTGGACATCTCATGAATGCATTAAGTGATCAGAAGATTGTAACGATTTTATGTAATACGAAACATTTGCCGAATACAGTTTTACTCCCCCTATACGGTCATCATAGACAAGTGAGACTCATCCAAAATCAAATCAGCTGGAAAAGTGAAAGAAAAGCAGAACTTTGGCAGCTATTAGTCAAATACAAAATTTTAAATCAAAAGCAAGTTGTTCAAGAATTTTTTAAAGAAAGTAGTACAGACTTATTTGACGCGTTTGTGAATAGTGTAGAGTTAGATGATAGTACCAATCGTGAAGGACATGCGGCAAAAGTTTATTTTAACATCATACTAGACCATGGGCATGCACGGGGTGATGACACTGCTCAAAATGCTGCTATGGATTATGGTTATCAAGTATTATTAGCGATTGTAGCAAGAACGATTGTAAGTAAGGGCTATCTTACTGAATTGGGCATCAAACACCGTAATGAATTCAATATTTATAATTTAGCGTCTGACTTTATGGAGATTTTCAGACCACTCATAGATTATTTGGTTTTAAAAAATGTAGAGCAACAATTTGAAACAGACCAAAAAAGAGCAATACTGAATATTTTAAATAGAAGGTTAATAGTTGATAATAAAAGATATTTTTTTCTAAATGCTGTAGAAATCTATGTAGACAGTTTATTTAAATATTTGTCAAGTGGAGATATAGAAGTTATAAAAATACCAACTTGGACATATTAATTTAACATGGATTTTAAAAAAGAAAAATTGATTAATAAGGGGATATATGTTGAGGTGAGATATTTGAGATTAATTTTAATGTTCGACTTACCAGTAGAGACATCGAGTGAAAGACGTGCATATCGGCAATTTGTTAAATTTCTAACGAATGAAGGGTATGTGAGACTCCAATTCTCTATATATTGTAAGTTAATTTTTAACAGTTCTACATTAAATCATCAAATCACAAAATTAAAAAGTGTGGTACCTTCAAATGGAATAGTCCAGGCGTTGGTTGTAACAGAAAATCAGTTTTCAAATATGAAGTATCTAGTTGGAACCCCTCCAAAAGGCCAAATAGGCTTAAGTTCTGAAAGAGTGATTGAATTATGAAAATTGCGAGTCATGTCACAGAGGTTCTCGAAATTAAAGAAGAAAGTGTAAATATTATAACTTTTGAAGATACTGCTCTGTGTGGAACTTTTATACAAGATTTTATGGACTATATGACGAATAAACCTGTCGTAGAAAATCAATTTGCACATTTTATATCAGACGATTATGAGACGATTAGCCCGAAAAACTTTCATCCGATTATTTTGAATTGTGGAGATAGAAATCTATTAGGGCAAAAATTGATAGAAGAAAAAGTGTATCAAATTTTTGAAGAACAAATTATTAATTATGAAAAAGCAAATCACTCATTTTTAAAGTTTGAACAAAGTCTAATTGATTTAAAAAATACGCTAGGTATATACGATGATGACTATCAAATAGAATTGCAACCATCGATTTTTAAGTTGAGAAGATTGCTAAAATTGTTTGGATTAGATTTTCATAACGAGCTTGAGGATTTAAGTGAAATAAATAAAAGAAAAGCATTCATTGATCTACTCATTCACTCAACAAAAGAAAACATTTTGATTGTATTATTTCCGGAGTCTCACCTCGGTATTCGCGATATAGAAGTATTTATGCAACTTTTAAAGAAGTATCATTTCACAACGATTGTTTTCACCAATCATCCTTCTATCATCATTAACGAAGAAAACATATTTCTTTGTAAAAGTAATAAAGAGTGTCATGACATTGAAAAAATAAAAGAAGAATTATCGTTATTTATTCCAGATGAAATGGTGAGTTATCAATTGACTCACATGATCGCATACCACGAATTTGTAGGTGAAAACCTTTCTGAGTTTAAACGGTATTTTAAGTTTATAAATCATTACAATTAAGTTATACTAAACTTAATATCATATGATAGAGAAAAGTTAATACAACGATGAACGATTAAGTAATGACTATGTGACTTTATTCGTGATGATGTGGGTTAACTTTATCAATCGAGTTTAATGTTTGACTTCTTTTGATAGTGCTAAGCCTCAATTTTGAAAAAGTATTGAGTTGGTGCCTTTAGATTTGAGGTTTTAGCACTATGTTTATTTAGAAAGAAGTAAAACTGAAGAAATAGCACACTATAAGTACACTTAGTTTTAGCACTATGTTTATTTAGAAAGAAGTAAAACATAAAGCATAAAGAAGTTGCAGAGGCTATGTTTTAGCACTATGTTTATTTAGAAAGAAGTAAAACAAGCCGGCATCTGTGTCGTGGTTACGTTGGTTTTAGCACTATGTTTATTTAGAAAGAAGTAAAACCGAATCTGTGCTTTCTGCTTTTGGAGCATTGTTTTAGCACTATGTTTATTTAGAAAGAAGTAAAACTGAACGAACGCTATCGAAGTATTGATAAGAGTTTTAGCACTATGTTTATTTAGAAAGAAGTAAAACCGAATCTGTGCTTTCTGCTTTTGGAGCATTGTTTTAGCACTATGTTTATTTAGAAAGAAGTAAAACTGGCTAGCTCATCTTTAATATCTTCAACCGTGTTTTAGCACTATGTTTATTTAGAAAGAAGTAAAACTATTTATGCGATTTTAGGTATTAGAATGTGTTTTAGCACTATGTTTATTTAGAAAGAAGTAAAACAGGGGGCTTCTCGCTATAAATAGATTTTCTGTTTTAGCACTATGTTTATTTAGTAAAGAAGTAAAACGATAAAGCGCAATTTCAACCTAGTTATCTGTTTAACACTTATATTGATTTAAAATGATGGTATACCATGCTGAATTTTTTAATCAAATCAATACAAACCTATGCGAGCCACACCTACACCCCTCACTATGCCTTCAACTCAAACTGAAGGGATGTGAGGATTTTTTCTTACTCATACAAAATGCCACCCAACGCCTCCTGTTTCTCCTCCATGTTATAATAACCACAAATGTTCATAAAAACACAAAGAAAGTAGGGGAAATCTATGGAAGCAATTATTGCACGACAACCGTTCCAATTAGCAGAAGGTCAAAAGTTTGAAAAAGTATCGCGTGAGCTCCCAACACCAGAGGCGCATGATATTTTAGTCAAAGTGCATGCGACTGGGGTGAATCCGGTTGATACGAAAATGCGTCAGGCACTGTTAAATGCTGATGCGCGTGTACTGGGTTTTGATGCGGCAGGTGTGGTTGAAGTGGTCGGTGATGCGGTTACGGATTTCAAACCGGGTGACCGTGTATATTATTCAGGATCGAATCAACGAGATGGCTCCAATCAGACATATCAGCTCGTGAATGAAAATTATTTGGCGCTTATGCCAGAAACATTGTCATTTGCTGAGGCGGCGGCGTTACCTTTAACAGCGATTACGGCTTACGAAACATTGTTCGATGTATTCAATATTTCTCCAAAACCTCAAGAGAATCAAGGAAAAACGTTATTCATCATTAACGGTGCGGGTGGTGTTGGAAGTATCGTCACACAAATTGCGAAAGCGTATGGTCTGACTGTCATCACTACAGCATCTCGTCCTGAAACGAGAGCTTGGTCTGAAAAAATGGGTGCTGATATTGTATTGAATCATCAAGAAGACTTGGCTAAACAGTTTGATGACCAAAACTTGTCGTGTCCCAATTACATTTTCTGTACATATGATACAGACTACTATTATGATGTGATGATCGATTTAGTTCAGCCAAGAGGTCATATTGCGACGATTGTAGCGTTTAATCAGGATCAAGATTTGAATGCTTTGAAACAGAAAAGCATTACGTTTACGCATGAGTTTATGTTTGCGCGTGCGATTCATGGTGTAGATGAATGGATGTACCGCAAATATTTAGAAGATGTGACTACAAAAGTCGATTCAGGTCAATATCAAACGACATTAAATTCAGTTTTGTCAGGTTTAACGCCTGAGAATGTATTTAAAGCGCATGAAATGATGGAAGCCCAATCACATATTGGCAAACTTGTCATTGAAATTGTTGAATAAATTGAACAAAAGAGGGAATATGACTCTTAACTAACGATTAAGGGGAAGTTAAAGTCATGAAACAAACAGAGAAAAAGAAACATGTGAGTGTCGTCTTTTGGATTTCATTACTGTTATGTAGTTTATTCGTCCTAGTTGGCGCGATTTTTCCGAAACAGATGGAACAAACGACGCAATCTATCACCACTTGGATTGGCCAAAATTTTAGCTGGTATTATTTATTATTGTTATTGGCCATTTTCTTGGTATGCATTTATTTACTCTTCTCAAGATACAGTCAGATTACATTAGGTGAAGAAGGGGAAGAGCCTGAGTTTTCATTAAAATCATGGTTTGCGATGTTGTTTAGTGCAGGGATGGGGATAGGTCTGGTCTTTTGGACGACAGCTGAACCGATTTCACATGCCTACACTGCAACACCAATTCATCAAGCGGGAACGCAAGCGGCTATTGATGACAGTTTACAATTCGCCTTTTTCCATTGGGGTATTCATGCATGGGCGGTCTACGCGATTGTTGCATTAGCGTTTGCGTATTTCAACTTTCATAAAGGTTATCCTGGATTAGTGAGTGCGACGTTAACACCACTGTTCGGTGAAAAACGGATGCAAGGACTGCTCGGCAAATTGTTAGACATACTTGCGATTATTGCAACGGTGACAGGTGTATCGGCGACATTAGGTTTCGGAGCACTTCAAATTAGTGAGGGCTTAAATTTCTTATTTAACATTCCGGCCAATTTCACGACACAAATTTTGATTATCATTATTGCGACGGCATTATTTATTTGGTCCACATGGTCTGGACTAAGCAAAGGGATTAAAATGTTAAGTAATATTAACATGATACTTGCTTTTGTAGTCCTCGTGGTTGTATTTATCATTGGACCGACGCTTTACATATTGAACATGTTTACGAATAGTTTAGGTAATTACATTGCACACTTTTTCGACATGAGTTTACGTTTAACGATTAATAACCCTGAAAAGACGCAATGGATTCAAAACTGGACGGTCTTTTATTGGGCATGGTGGATTTCATGGGCGCCATTTGTAGGTATTTTCATCGCGCGTGTTTCAAGAGGACGGACGATTAAAGAATTTATTGTAGGCGTGTTATTCGTACCATCATTCGTCTGCTTTATTTTCTTCGCAGTATTTGGTGCATCAGCCATTTATTTACAAGATAATGGTATTGCGAATAACGCAGGTGAAGCGATCGAGACAGCAACCTTTGCGACGCTGGAACATTTCCCATTTGGCTTCGTAATGAGTATTGTCACATTAGTTGTCGTGATGATTTTCTTTGTGACATCAGCAGATTCAGCGACATATGTGCTCGGCATGCTCAGTACAAATGGTGACAATTATCCAGGCAGTTGGGTGAAAGTCAGTTGGGGCATCATGCTCGCACTTTTCGCACTCATTATGTTACTGACAGGAGGAACGCAAGCCATCCAAAACTTATTAATTATTGCGGCACTCCCATTTTCCTTTGTGATTATCTTTATGGTTTGGTCACTATTCAAAGCACTTGCTGCAGAACGACCACGATTAAGTAAAAGAAAATAACTTTTAAACATGAAGAAGTGAAATTGTTGAGATACAGTTTCGCTTCTTTTTCAATGTTGTCTGATTGTAAAAGGTGGATTGCAAATGATTGACTGTGATTCAATACTGTCAGTATCTTTTTCAACGTTTCTTTTAAGCAAAAAATTGTAAACATAATTATGCAGAAATAATTTAGATACAAAAGCACAAATATTTTTTAAAATATGACTAAATTTTAGTTTTTATTACAAAATTAAGGGTAAACAGAAGATGTAACAAATTGAATAGGAGGTGGCATTCGTAATGACACGGATCAAAAATTTTATTCTTGGCCTATTGATTGTCATAATTGTAGGTTTTCTACTGTTTATGTATATCGATTATAAACCGATCAAAAGTTACCAAGACTATTTTTACCAGTTTAACTGGTTTTATCCATTACTGATAGGATTAGCAGCATTTTTAGTTTTAATCGGTTTAATTCTTTTCTTTAGAGCATTTAAGCCTACATATCGTAAACCGGGATTGTATAAGGACTACAAAGATGGTCATATTTACATTTCTCGCAAATCAATTGAAAATACTGTTTACGATACTATTGCGAAATATGATGCCATTCGTCAACCTAATGTCGTATCAAAACTATACAATAAGAAAAATAATAGTTTTATTGATATCACAACGGATTTTCTGGTGCCATCAGAAGCGACGAATGTCCAATCGTTAGTAGAGCAATTACGTGTGGATATTAAAGAAAATGTTGAACGCTTTTCTGAATTACATGTTAAAACTGTAAAAGTCAATGTGCGTGACCAAAAACGAGACAATGGTCCACGTGTGGTGTAAAGGAGGGGTCCTATGTCTAATGAAAATCGAAATGGTCAAAGTGAGCGAGATTCAGTAGAGCAATTTGCGAAGATATTACAAAACTACAAATGGCGTATCATTGGGTTTTTCTTCTTCCTCATTATTGCCATCTTATTTTTAACACTTGGCTTTTGGAAAACAATTTTAATTATCGTGTTATGTTTAATCGGTATTGGTGTAGGGTATATAAAAGATCGTACGCAAGATTTCTTGAATTTACTTAATCGGTTAAGTTGATTCAATAATCCTGAAAAAAGAAAATAAAAATAAACAATAAAGGAGTTTTTAATTATGGCTGTAGAAAATAACAAAGCAAAAGAAAATTACAATAAAGAAACTGGTGTAAATGAAAGAGAAAGACAACAATCACAAGAAAATCAAGGGCCACAATTTTCTAATAGTTTAACATTCTCTGATGAAGTCGTTGAAAAAATCGCTGGTATTGCTGCACGTGAAGTTCGCGGAATCTTAGATATGAAAGGCGGATTTGTCGATAGCATTAGTGGTTCATTCAATGGTGGCAACAATGTGACACAAGGTGTATCTGCAGAAGTCGGCGAAAAACAAGCAGCCATCGACTTAAAAGTAATTTTAGAATATGGTGAATCAGCACCTAAAATTTTCCGTAAAGTAACTGAATTAATCAAAGAACAAGTCAAACATATTACAGGTTTAGATGTTGTTGAAGTAAATATGCAAGTTGATGACGTGATGACACGTAAAGAATGGCAACAAAAAAATGAAAAAAATAGAGACCAAAACGAAAATAAAGGTTTACAATAATAATTAAAAATGGAGGTGTACGCTGTAATATAGCGTATGCCTCCATTTTTTAGGTTCAGTATGCTTATAACGACGTTTTCCTGCAAGTTGGCAAAGCGAATCCATGCTAGCAATCAAGACCAATCATGTGTTTTTCTATCAAATCTAGGCAACGCGTTTTTTCTTCAACATCAAGATAATGATAAAGCCGATGAAGCCCATACCGGCAGCAAAATAAATCGTCGCATGTAAATCAATATGTGACACGATTAAACCACCGAGCAAGGCACCAAAACCGATACCCGCATTTAACGCGGACATGTTCCAACTCATCACTTGACTGTTATCGCCTTCTACTTGATCAATGAGCCCGGATTGTACCGCTGGATTGGTACTCCACTGAATGATATGCCAAATGAATAAAGCAATCAGTAAAATTGTGGATGCTGTCCAAAGTTGATTTAAAACGAGCATGACAATGACAAAGGCACCACCACTCACTAACAACCATGTTTTAAATGACAGTTTATCCGTAAAGAAACCACCCATAGATGTCCCAAGCATACCCGCGATACCGATAATCAGTAGGGCGAGGGAGACAAATTGGATGTTATGTCCGCCAGATAAAATAAGTGGATTAATGTATATATAAGCCACTGAATTCGCTGTTAATAATATAAAAGTAATCGATAGGAGTTTCGTCACTTCTCCCTTGTCTAAAATTCGGCTGGTGCGATTACGCGTTGTCTGTGGGGATGATTTCACTTCTTTTGGCAAGTAAACCGTGAGCAGTACGCCTGCAATCAATCCAACTAAGATAATCAGCCCAAATGTAAAACGCCATCCTGCCCAATCGCCAATTAATGTACCAATAGGAACGCCGAATACGTTGGATGCGCTAAATCCTGTATACACAATGCCTAACATTTTACCACGGTTTTCAGGTCGCGCTAATACGACAGTTGTGGAAAGTATTTTAACTACGATCAATGCAGCAGCAGCTGACGAAATGATACGACCGATAATTAAAATCGTAAAGTTAGGGGATAGTGCGATCATCAGATTTCCTATCACGAAAAAGGCAATCGCTGACAGTAACACACTTTTAGGTGAATATTTTTCGGTAAGTTTCACTAAAATAGGACCTGTTAAAGCAAAAGTAAAAGCATAAATTGTCACGAGTTGACCAATCCATGCTTCTGATATATTTAAATCTGTGCTCATCAGATTCATAATGCCAGCGACAACCATTTCAACCATTCCTACGATAAAAATACTTAACATAAACGTTAAGGTACGCATGATTGTCATAGTCATTCTCCTCAAATGTAATTTTTGTCTATAAGCTATTTTAATACAATTACATAGGATAAGAAATGCTTTTGACTCAATCTTTGAAAGAAACATGCCTACCTCATTTTTTAAATTATTAATTTTGAAAGAGGATTGTCAACTTTAACGTACGTATATTCATGTGCTTTATCTAGTAAACGCATCGTTGTCACACATTTATAATCAATCGTTTCATTAAAGAATATGTCTTGCATATGAGCTAAACGTTGTGGATCAATGTCAGCCGCTTCAAGCTTTGCAAAACATTGTTCGATTTGTTGACGAACGATAGACCATAACGTGTTTTCAAGTGCAGCATCATTATAAAAACGTGCGAGTGCTGCGACGAGTTCACCGAGATGATTTTGAATTGTTGAGTAAAAGGCTTTGTTGAATACAGACGTTTGACTCTTCGTTAAAATACGTGATTTTTCATGGAAATGTGCCGTATCATAACCCATTTGTGCTAATTGTTCTGCATCGATGCGTAAGCCTTCAAAGTCACGGATGAGCATATGTGAAAAGGCACCAGTACTTGGTTCAAATATAGCGATAGTGTTTTGTAAATGGGCTTCTAATGCGATACCGTATTTAACTAATAGTGGCACGACGTAATCAATGAGTGAAGCGGCATATGCTTTAAACCACTGTGCACGTGTGTCGATGTCTGTTGTATCTTTACTTGATTGGCCAAAACGTTCAACCAATTCGACAATGAGTGGACGCGTTGTTTCTGGATGTGTGACGACAAGACTTGATGGGATGAGTGGCAGGCTATCACTGTCGATCATGTCATAAATATTTTGTCTAAATAGCGTCCCTAATTGTTCACTGCGTTGTTCTTGTTCATCTGGTTGACTGTCTTTCGATAGATAAAAGTGCGCACCGGCAATTTCAGGTACTGGAGAAGTTGGGACGTTGTTGAAAAGTGTATCTTGTGCTGAAATGGCGGTCAAAATGTTGGTCATTAAAGGCCCGTTATGTGTCGTCTGTTCTGACAGAGTTCGGATTTCGCCTGTAATATGCACGTTAGTTGAAAGTTTAATATGTGGTGAAACGTCAGGCTTTTTAGGCATTAATGTGCGGAATGACAATCCTGCATAATATGATTTTGTATAATCTAACGGGATGATTGCTTTTGTATCAAGTTCGTGTTGGTATTCTGTGCGAATAATATGTTCATATTGCCAAGGGTGAACGATTAAAGGCATATAATCTTCTAACTTGGCATGCGTACCTATCGCTTGTTGTGCAACTGACTTCAACCCGTCAAATGCATGATAGACTACTTCTGCATATGTGCCTTGTTGTACCATTGTACGTGCGACATCACGATGAAGGAGTATGAACTGCATCGGCATCGTATGTTGATATTCTGATGAGTAATCAATTGTTTCTTGTGCTGACATGCCTTTACGCAATTTTGCACCTGGATGTAACGGATGTCCTTCGACAACGAGTTGCTCAGAAGTTAAGTAAGGATCATCTTGTGCTTCTATATAATCAAGTAATGATGACGCGTCTTTTAATGGATGTAGTGCTTGGTAACTCAGCGCCAGCGTCATATGTGCGGCACTATTCTCCATATCATCACGAAATTGTTCTGCGGCTGCTCCTTGATATTGTGTGTCTTCATTAATGATGACATCGAGTACTTCGTTAGGATGCAATACGCGACGGTCCTCTCCATCTGGTGTTCTCCAATAAAACGGTCCTGTCACATCAACGCGGTTAAATGCGTGATGACCGATGACACGGGCATATAACGTGAGCGGGCCATATGTAAAGTGAATCATTAATAGTTCGCCGGATGAAATTGCAGAATGCTCTAACTGCTCTGCTTGAACAAACGTGCTATTGGTATAACTTCCGACCAAGTTTTCACGATACAGTGATGCCACAAGTCGTGCAGTGATTTTGTCACGACCTACTAAAATATGTCGTTTAAATTGTGTAGCCCAGTTCGAATCAAATTGGAGAACTGTTTGATAATTTTCCATTTCATCTTTTGTAAAGTCTTTCTCTATCATACTCAGATGATTTTGTTCCGTTTTCATGACGACACCTCATTCATTTTATTTTACAAATACGAAAAGGATTCGTATAATCCATAATATCGGAAATGAGAATCATTATCAATTAAAGAAGGTGAATATTTTGGCAAAATGGTTTTTTCCGAGTACCTTTTTACTATTTTTAGGGAATTGGATTGGTCAAATTGCACTCAACTGGTATGCTTATCAACTCAATGAAAACCCAATGGACCTTGCACTCATCAACTTCTTTAGACTTGCACCGATTTTCATTTTAAGTTTATGGGCAGGCAGTTTTGCTGATCGTTACCGTCGTTCAACATTGATTAAAATGACAGTGACGAGTTCGATGGTCATTACAGGTACTTTAACGGTATGTGTATTGTTCATGAATGAAATACCCATGCTTTATTTATACATATACGCCTGTTTGCGCGGCTGTATGAGTGCCGTTGAAACACCGGTAAGACAAGCTGTACTACCTGACATCTCCGAAAGACTTACTGTTTCTAAAGCTGTTTCATATCATTCCTTTTTATTAAATGTTTGTCGTTCAATCGGACCTGCTGTGGCGGGCTTTATCATTGCAGCATATGATGTGCCAATTGCATTTGTAGTACAAACGATTTGTTATGCACTTGCACTCGTTTCAAGTATTCCGTTAAAACTTGCAGTCGTCAAACCAGTCAAAAACAAGCAATTCTCATTAGCTGTCGTGATGCAATATTTTAAACTGCATTTGCAAGGGAGAAGAATTTTTATGACGTCACTTCTCATTATGGCGATGGGTTATTCTTATACCACAATGTTACCGATTTTAACAGACGAGGTATATCCTAATAGTGCATCGGTATTTGGTACAGCGATGACAGTGAGTGCGATAGGTGGCGTTTTGGCGACGCTCACGATTCCTTATGTATTACAAAAATTTTCAACTGACAATTGCTATTACCTTAGTTCAATATTGTTTGGTATTGCATTACTTTTATTATACCCACTTGGCGAAATTGGCTTATTTTTAATGATTTTTTTCGTCGGGCTCTTTGGTCAGTTTGCACGGACGACGAATCGTATCTATTTTCAAAACGATGTCGAACAAGAGAGCAGAGGTAAGATTTTAAGCGTCATTATGATGGATAGAGGGATGATTCCATTTGGAGCGATGTTGCTCAGTTATTTTACAGAGTTGATTGGTATCACGACGACCTTTTTAGTCATGGGTGGCGCGACGACCATCATTGCAATTTTAGGCTTTTTGACAAATTTTAAGATGAATGGAGGCAAGACAGTTCATGACACTCAACCATAAACTGAATGCAGATCAAAATATTCAATATCGGATGCTCATCGCATGTATGAAAGAACAATTATTTCCTGAAAAGACACAACTTCAATACAAACAAAAACAAGTCGTTATTCAATATCATCAACATGTGTTAACAGTTCAATATGAGACGATTAGTACGTTATATCAACTCGAATTGAGCGGTCCTATTGTTTATCGTGTTGGCACAGAGGACGTCACGATTGAAACAGTAGAACAATTGATAGAGGTTTTAGGCGCACATTTTGGAATAACATTTCATAATCAATTGGTTGAAGAGTTACTACATAGTCGTCTCGGTCTTGAACTGAGCTATCAACAACTGCGTCAACGAGAACGCGTGATGCGACATTCGTTGAAATTTTCGCGCATGCCAGATACGCTCAACTTTATCGCATGGTTAAATCATATGAATGGTGATGAATTATTTTCAGTGCTTGGCTACACGGAAGGAATGGTGTGGGAAGGGCATCCGTCACATCCATTAACGAAGACGAAATTACCACTCAATACGAATGAAATTCAACAATATGCGCCAGAATTTATGAAAATCATTCCATTAAAAATTGTACTCGTACGTAAAGATTTATTAAAAAGTACGACGATGACTGGCGAAGAGGATTTTGTATTGAGAAAGATGTTCCCAGATAAGAAAAGTCAATTAAGACAGTGGATGCAAATGTATGAAGGGACGTTGGATGATTATCGAATCATGCTCGTTCATCCATGGCAATATACAAACGTGATTACAGCGCGGTTTAAAATAATGATAGCGCAACATGACGTCATTCCAACCCCATTTACAGTAGATTCGAAAGCGACTTTATCATTTAGAACGATGCGCTTACTGCAATATCCATATCATGTGAAATTGCCTGTAAACGTTCAAGCGACGAGTGCCGTGCGTACCGTTTCGACTGTGACGACGGTAGATGGTCCTAAACTCAGTTATCAATTACAAGACATGTTAGACATTTATCCGACCCTGTCTGTTGCGAGTGAACCGTATGGTGCACATATTGATGTGGAAGCGGATTTGGCACGTCAATTTGCGATGATTGTCCGTCATTCGCCTGAAGTTGAAGTGCATAGACATGAAGATACGCAACTTGTGACGGCTGTCCTGACGCAAGTGAACCCTGTAGATGGCCAAGTAGTCGTCGATAGTTTGATTGAGTATCTTTACGGGGAAATCAATACGCAAACGATACAACAGTTCATGCGTCAATACATGGAAGCACTCATTCCGCCACTCATTGCGTATATTCAACAATACGGAATCGCGTTAGAAGCGCATCAACAAAATACGATTCTGCAAATTGATAAAGAAAATGAGACCCTGTCGTTTATTGTACGTGATTTAGGTGGTTCACGTATTTATCCTGAAACATTAAAACAAACCGTCCCTGATTTTGAAATTACGAACGACAGTTTAGTGAGTGATGAGATTGAAGCCGTCATTGCGAAGTTTCAACATGCAGTTATTCAAAATCAGCTCGGTACATTGATTCATCATTTCCATCATGTGCATCAAATTGACGAAATGACATTGTATGCTATCGCAGCAGATGAAATCGAGGCAGCCATTGATCCGACACGTGCACATGCAGCTGCGTTGAAGCGTATTTTATTTGGTGACAAGATGACCGTAAAAGCTTTACTTAATATGAGAATGAAACAAAAAGTAAAACAATACGTGCAAATAGACATAAAAAATCCTTTAGAAAGAGAGCTGTAGTTTATGCCTCAAATACACATTAATCTTAGTAAAATTAAATATAATGCGATGGTTTTACAGTGCATGCTTGCAGAACAAGGGGTACGTATGATTCCAGTGACGAAGTGTATGGGTGGCGATACTAAAGTGCATCAACAGTTTCGAGAAATGGGCTTTAACACTTTAGCTGAATCACGGTTAACAACGATGATGTCAGGTGAACAACAGCCCAGTAAACAAGATATGATGATTAAAGGGGCACTGCCACATGAAATCAATGATGTTGTGCGCTATAGTCAAATCAGCATCCAAACAGAACTAGAGACGATTTGCGCGCTCAGTGACGAAGCGGTTGCACAAGGCGTAAAACATCATATTTATTTAATGGTCGATTGGAAAGACGGAAGAGAAGGCGCATTGACATATGAGGTTGTGCCACTTATCAAAGAAATCATTCGCTTAAAAGGGGTTTATTTAAAGGGACTGTCATTTAACTTTATGTGTTTCCGTCAAATTCCACCGACTGAAGAAGATATTGTGTATATCAATTATTTTATAGAATCGGTCGAACGGGATACAGGCATGAAATTCAAGACGATTTCAGGTGGGAATTCGAGCATGTTGACACTTGCCATGTATGCGGATCTTGGACGTATTAATGAACTGAGAATCGGTGAAGCGCTATTTAGAGGTTATGAAACGGCTTATAACATGCGTTTGCCGTATTTATTTGATAATGCAGTGACATTAAGTGGGCGTATTTTAGAAATTAAACCGCGCTTAAACCTTGAAACACGTCAATCCTATATGCAAGCTTTAGTCGATATTGGACAGCTCGATACAGTCATCTCTGGTATTCAACCTGTGGATCGCCAGCTCAAAATTGTCGGTCACTCCAGCGATACGCTCATGATGAATTTAGGACTTGCAGATTATTATCAAATCGGTGACAAGATTGAGTTCCACTTAGACTATGCCGCGCTCGCACATAGCATGCATATGCGTCATATTCCGAAAAGCTATGATGAAGATTTAGGCATCGAGCAATTGGTGAGTGGATTTGTGGATATCAAAAAGAATAATTTTATCAAACAGTATTGACATTGAGAATCGTTATCAACTATTATTGAAATGTATTTGAAAAACATATTTCAAAGGAGTGGCAGTATAGTGAAAACAAAGAAATGGTGGGGTGTTGTCGCCCTCATTGCTGTAATGTTAATTGTTGCAGCTTGCGGCAATGTAAGTGATACTGACAAGTCAAAAGATAAGTCAGAAAGTACAAAAGGTGTTGAAATTAAGCACGACGGTGGCACAACTAAAATTGATAAAGAGCCTAAAAGAGTCGTCGCTTTAGAATATTCATTTGTGGATGCATTAGTCGCATTAGGTGTGAAGCCGGTTGGTATTGCGGATGATGGTAAAAAATCAAACCTTATCGACCCACTTCGCGATAAAGTTGGCGATTACAAATCAGTAGGTGCACGTAAACAACCTAACTTAGAAGTTATCAGCGAACTTAAACCTGATTTAATTATTGCGGATAATAACCGTCATAAAGGGAATTACGAGCAATTAAGTAAAATTGCACCGACTATTTTATTACCAAGTTTAGATTCTGACTACAAAGACAATATCGAAGCGTTCAAAACAATCGCCAAAGCATTATCTAAAGAAGATCAAGCTGACAAACGATTGAAAGAACACGAAGAAAAAATTGATAAGTACACTAAAGAAATTACAATGGATAAAGACAAAAAAGTTTTACCAGCTGTTATTTCTCAGTCAGGTCTTTTAGCGCATTCTGACAAATCATACGTCGGTCAGTTTTTACATGACCTTGGTTTTAAAGAAGCATTAACAAAAGAAGTTGCAGATCAATTACCTGAATACTTAAATGCACCATACTTAAATATGAACTCAGAACAATTAGCTGAAGTAAACCCTGAACGTATGTTTATTATGGTAAATGGCGAAAATGATCCATATTACGCTAAAATGAAGAAAGACCCAGTTTGGAATCAAATCGAAGCGGTTAAAAGTGGTCGTGTACATGTTGTGGATCGTCAAACATGGGCAAAATCAAGAGGGTTAATCTCTTCAGAAGAAATTGCAAAAGAACTTGTAGAGATTTCTAAAAAGGAAAGCAACGACAAGTAAGAGCACAAAATGGGATGAAAATTTGATGAATGATAATGATGCATCTAGCTAAACTAGTGTTCTTTGGTTAGGTTGATATACTTTTATGATTGCTTTCATGGATTCGCTTTCCTAGGGGCTGAACCTTCAACTCACCAACGCTTTCATTGAATGATGCACTTGGTGGAGCATTGGTGGATTTTCCGGTTCAGCCAATTCCTTGGGATTCTCATTCACTTAAGCAATCGTGCTGAACCAAAAGTGCCAATTACTAAATAGTAGAAAACATTCATTAAAGCAATAGCATCAAAATTTTATGCCTTATTCGTTTGCATTCATTAATTAGAAACGAGGCTGAAATGCGGACATCCCAAGCGCTTGTCATTGTATATAAAAGGTGATTTGTTATGTCAAAGGTAAATACAAAATTAAATGATGAACATCACCAAAGAAGACGCACTACGCTTACGTTTATTGTAAGCGTGTGCTTTCTTATTTTTGCAGTTTATTTAAATCTTGCAATTGGTTCATCTAAAATTTCTTTTCAATCGATGTTAGATTATTTCTTTCATCTTAAAACAACGAAAGCAACATTTTTAATACATAACGTACGTATGCCAAGAATGATTGCAGGTGCGATTATTGGCGCTGCATTGGCCGTTGCAGGGGTGTTAATGCAAGCGATGACCCGGAACCCACTTGCTTCGCCACAAATTTTCGGTGTCAATGCGGGGGCTTCGTTTACAGTGGTACTCATTACCGTGTTTCTTCCTGCATTAGCTGATAATACTGTAGTGTTTGCCTTTGTCGGTGCATTTATCGGAGGCTTTACAGTCTATACACTTGCAGATACGACTAAAGGGATGACACCTGTAAGATTAGCGCTTGCTGGGATGACGATTCACTTATTTTTCACAAGCTTAACGCAAGGTATCATATTATTAAATGAAGATGCCACGACAACAGTGATGTTTTGGCTTGTCGGAGCGTTACATACGATTAAATGGCCACAAATATTCCAAGTATTACCGTGGATCATTGGTGGACTCATCGTAGCATTGTTACTTGCGCGTCAACTTGCGATTTTAAATTTAGGGGATCAGCTGGCGACCGGTCTCGGCCAAAATACAAAACTCATTCGTGCTTTAGCTGGTTTGCTCGTCATCATCTTAGCAGGTGCGAGTGTGTCTATCGCAGGTCCTATAGGTTTCGTTGGTCTCATCGTCCCACATATCGTCAAACATTATCTGAACCGTAATTATTTTTTAATCATTACACTTTCTATGATTATGGGGGCTAATTTATTATTGATTTCTGATGTCATTAGCCGTTTAATTGCTTTTCCATTCGAATCACCTGTCGGCATCGTGACATCCTTTGTCGGCGCGTTATACTTCTTATGGATTACAATGAGAGGAGTGAAAACGCGATGAATATTCATTTTGGTAGACGTTATAGTTTAGTCATCGTACTTCTTATTGTAGGGGCAATCTTAAGTTTAAGTGCAGGTGCGGTTTGGATTTCACCTATTACGGTAATAAAAGAAGTATGGTCAGGCGACAACTTTATATTAAATGAATTTAGAGTCCCCCGTATGTTACTCGGTATTTTAGTCGGGGCAGCATTAGCGATTTCAGGTGCAGTCATTCAAGGTGTGATTCGAAATCCTCTTGCATCACCGGATGTCATTGGGATTACGAAAGGGGCAAGTTTAGCGGCAGTCATTGTCATTATTGTATTCCCGACTGCACCTTTATTCGTACTCCCTGTTGCTTCATTTATTGGGGCATTAGTCATCAGTCTCATTTTATCGCTATTGATTAGTTGGAAAGGGATTAAAGGTTCACAACTAGCGCTTATCGGGATGGCAATTGGTGCTGTTGCGATGGCATTAGTACAGTACTTACTCATCCGCAACCCCATGGAAGCCAATATTGCACTTGTTTGGTTAACCGGCAGTCTTTTCGGTCGTTCTATGGACCACGTGTTGACTATTTTACCTTGGCTGATTGTAGCGATTCCTGTGATTTTCTTATATGCGAGAAAGCTCGATATTTTACATTTAGGAGAAGAAGTCGCAACGGCATTAGGCACTCATGTACAACGCACTAAAATGATTTTACTATTCGCATCCGTTATGTTGGCAGGTGCCGCAATTTCGGTTGTCGGGGGATTAAGCTTTTTAGGACTCATAGCGCCACACATTGCACGGAGTCTAGTGGGGCATCAACATCGTCATATCGTTGCGATGTCAGGACTTGTAGGTGCATTATTGATGGTTATTGCGGATGGTTTGGCACGTATTATTGCACCACCTATTGACATTCCGGTCGGCGTGTTAATTGCGATTATTGGTGCACCGTATTTCCTTTATGTGTTACGAAAAATGTAACGGATGCAATTGCAATTAAATCTTTAACGTTAGATTCAATATTGCATATATATAGGAAATTTTGTATAATTTATATCGATTGTTGAACTGTCTTATACTAAGGGGAAAAGGCGAGAGGAAATGGAAGATTTGAATCAGAAAGAAAAGCGTACAGGGAGATTGAAATTTATTATTCTTTCACTCATTGGAATTGTGTTGTTTTTAATTCCACTCCCTGTGATAGAAGACGGGAAGCATACAACCACGTTACCCATTGCATTTTTAGCAAAACAATTTCAAGCGATACTTGGACCAGCGATTCCATGGATCATTATGCTGATTATCATCGTTTCGGGGATTTTGACAGTATTATGTAGTACGGTTTTAAAGCATCGTATACCGAGTAATAGCTTTAGAGCGAATGCATTTATTGTGACATGGCCATGGTTTGTCATTCGTATGTTGGCGATTATTATTGTTTGTATGACATTTTTAAACAAAGGATTTTCATGGGTTTATTCAGAAGATACGGGAGGTCTTATTTTTACAGGACTCCTCCCAACGCTAGTCGCAGTATTCTTCTTTGCGGCAATATTTTTACCATTGTTGCTCGAATACGGTTTACTAGAGTTTTTAGGTCCTATTTTTAGACCTGTCATGCGACCGTTGTTTACACTACCAGGACGTTCAACTGTAGACAACCTCGCATCATTTATTGGTGATGGCACAGTCGGCGTGATGATTACGAGCAAACAATATGATGAAGGCTATTATACACGACGTGAAGCTACTGTGATTGCAACGACGTTTAGTGTCGTATCATTAACATTTGCGATTGTTATAGCAGAAACGATTGGCTTAATTCATCGTTTCGCACTCTTTTATGGGACAGTCGTTTTAGCCTGTTTCATCGCAGCACTCATTATGCCCAGAATTTGGCCATTACGCTATGTAGAAGATCGTTATTCAGATGGTGCAACACCAGAAGAACGACCAGAAAAGAAATACAGTTACAAAGAATCATTCCGTAGAGGTTATGAAGATGCAGTGTCGACAGCATATCGTGCGCCAGGATTTAAACAATACATGGTTACAGCCTTTAAAACGGTGATGGACATGTGGCTTGTTGTGATTCCTGTCGTGATGACTGTCGGTACGTTAGCGACCATTTTGGCGACGTACACACCGATATTCACATGGATTGGTTTACCGTTTGTACCGATTTTAGAGTTGTTACAAGTACCAGAAGCACAAGCGGCCTCTGAAACAATGATTATCGGCTTTGCGGACATGTTTTTACCGTCTATCTTAATTGAAAGTGTCGAAAGTCAAATGACACGTTTCATTGTCGGCGTATTAAGTGTCTGTCAATTGATTTATTTATCAGAAGTCGGTGGTGTCATTTTAGGATCAAAAATTCCCGTTGGATTAGGGAAACTTTTTGCGATCTTTTTAATCCGTACGCTGATTACTTTACCAATTATTGTGTTAGTGGCACATTTATTTTTCTAAAACAAAGTTCAAAAAAGAAAACAGGCTAGGGCGTTATGATCACGCTTCCTCAGCCTGTTTTTGTTTATGTTTCGGTTATGAGAACAAAATAACATAAAAAATGGGACAGCGTGAGCCATCCCATTTCGTATGTTGAAGTATTACTTCGTCACTTCGTTGTATACTTTTTTATCATTAAACGTATAAATAATGTATTGTTGTTTGTTCGTGTCGATAATCACACGGTTTGTTTTACCAAATGTAGAACCAATACGATAAACTTTTTGCGCATCTACTTCAGGTACTGCATGAATATCTTGATCTTCACTCACATTAAGGATTTCGTTATTAGGAATGTGAATATCTGCTACTCTCCATTGAATATGCACTTCTTCTTCATTTTTCTTTACTGTCATTGCCATTACAAAACACATCCTTTATTTCTATTTGTAGGTTCATTGTAACTGATTGAAACCGCTTTTTCAAATAAAATGAGTCACAGAAAGTTAAATGTGTTATACTATTTGAGAATTGACGGAATATGCGAAAATATGTTCGTGTTTTTGTGCGTTTTATGGTATAATCCACACATCAATAGAAAGGTGGTTAACATGACCGGTAAAACGCACTCCGCTGCAGGTATTCTTATTGGAGCTGCAGTGGGCATACATTTCCAATTAGATATTTTTGAAATGGCCACATGCATTGTTGTATCTGGTTTAGCGAGTATTTTTCCTGACATATGTCATACGCGGAGTAAGATTGGGCAACGACTCCCTATTATGAGTCACATTATCAAACATTTGTTTGGTCATCGTACTTTTACACATTCTTTACTCTTTATGCTCGGGGTTTACTATGCATTACATATGATTGAAACACCAATTTACTATATGATTGGCATAATTTGTGGTATGCTTTCACATGTGATATTAGATATGTTAACACCGAGAGGCGTACATTTATTTTTTCCTATCCCTATTCGCATACGTTTCCCAATTCACTTTAAGACAGGTGGTACAATAGATTTATCACTTGCGACAACTTTTAGTCTTGTCACATTGTATCTGTTGTTTGAATCGACAATGAAACAATTTTTAAATTACTTTTTGCAATGGTGATGAAAGAATATGAAGTGATGTGTTAATGAAATTGAGTCACAGCTTTATTAAAGGAGCGTATAATTCATTATGTTAGAAAGTCATAAACTTGAAAAATATAATCAATCGCATTTAACAGAATATGAAAAGCTGATGAGTACGAACGAAAAAGAGCGACTGAACGATAAAATTGCTCAACTTGATTTAGCAGAGATTCAATCACTCTATCAGCAAGTTTATGTGAACCGTCAAACGATTGATGATGTTTCAGACGTCCAAGAAGTGAACTATGAAACAACTGCACAAATGACGGATGAAACGATAGAATTTTATCGACAACTCGGTTTACAAGCCATTCAAGAAGGTCAATTCGCTGTATTGTTAATGGCGGGTGGACAAGGAACGCGTTTAGGTTATAAAGGGCCTAAAGGTTCATTTGAAATTGAAGGTGTGAGCTTGTTTGAATTGCAAGCACGCCAATTAAAGGCATTAAAAGAAAAAACAGGTCATTTTGTTGATTGGTACATTATGACAAGTGATATTAATGATGAGGCCACATGTGCATTTTTTGAAGACCACAATCACTTCGGTTATGATGCTGAACATATTTACTTTTTTAAACAAGATAATATCGTGGCGTTAAACGAGCAAGGTCAACTGATATTAGATAAAAACGGTAGCATTATGGAAACGCCGAATGGTAATGGTGGTATTTTCAAATCGTTGAAAAAAGCAGGTTACTTGGATCAAATGGCTGAACGTCATAATGAGTACATTTTCGTCAATAATATTGATAATGTACTTGTTAAAGTGTTGGATCCATTATTTGCTGGTTTCACTGTTCATCACCATAAGGATGTGACATCTAAATCCATTGCACCACTTGCAGGTGAAAAAGTGGGGCGTCTAGCAGTTCGTAGTGGTAAAGACACAGTTTTAGAATATTCAGAGCTTGATCCTGAAGTAGCGAATCAATTTAACAATGCCAATATGGGTATTCACGCGTTTCGCCGCACATTTATTGAAAATGCAGTGGACAAACCGCTTCCTTATCATCTTGCTATTAAAGAACTTGAGCAATTAGATGAAGATTTTGGTGTTGTGAAAAAGCCTACGTTAAAGTTTGAACTGTTTTATTTTGATATTTTTCAATACGCCACTTCATTTGTGACGCTACAAGTTGCTCGAGATGAGGAATTTAGTCCGTTGAAAAATAAAGAAGGTAAAGACAGCATCGAAACAGCAACAAATGATTTGAAACGTATGAACATCATTGAATAGAGGTAATGATATGACAAAAAGTGCTACAAAGAAAAAAACGACGTTAGAAACATTTAAAGAAATGAGCCCTTTGTCATTTGGAGAAGAAGTTGGTAATAGTGTCTCACATGGTGTCGCAGCATTCATAATGTTGTTAGCCTTGCCTTATGCGGCTGTTCACAGTTATACACATCACGGCGTATTGATGTCTGTCAGTGTGTCTATATTTGTCATTAGTATATTTTTGATGTTCATTTCATCAACGGTTTATCATACCATGCAACAAGCGTCTCCTCACAAATATGTGATGCGCATTATTGATCACAGTATGATTTATGTTGCGATCACTGGTACATACACGCCCGTCTCACTTATACTCGTAGGCGGTTGGCTCGGTTGGTCCATTATGATTATCCTTTGGGGTACGACGATTTGGGGGATTTTGTATAAAGCCATTGCAACAAAAGTGAATCCTAAGTTAAGCTTGATGATTTATCTCATTATGGGATGGGTCGGTGTGATTTACTTACCTATCATCATCAGTCAATCAAAATGGCTATTTTTTATTTTCATTTTATTAGGCGGTTTAGCGTATACGATAGGGGCATGGTTTTACGCTCAAAAAAATAGACCATACTTTCATATGATTTGGCATATTTTTATACTCATTGCTTCATTATTTCATTTCATAGGTATTTTATATTTTATGTAGGTGGGTGTTTGGATGAAGCCGCATTATAAGCTGTTCATGTTTGCACTAACGGTTTTACTACTGTTTCAAGTGTATTTCGCATATTATTACTTGTTAGGAGAAGGTGCGTTAACAGTATCGCCGCTCCTAGGTTTTGTATCATTAGGCTTAGGTATCGTGATTATCATTATCATGATTTCCGTACACCGACAACATAAAAAGAACATGTAATCATAATAGAAAGAGACTGTTCCGAGACATCAATCGTTCATGTAGTGAGGGTTGATGACACTATAACAGTCTCTTATCTTTATATGGATAGTTAATGATGTTTCAATAACGCTGTATATGGAAATTCACTATAAGCAGTTGAATACATAAAGTTTGATTTTATTTCTTATCAAATTCACAATAAGTAGAGATAATGAAAATGAACGGTTTTAAACTTTACATAAAAAGTGCATAGATGTTCGTACAATTTGGTTTGATTGACGAAGATGTAAGTACAGCGCATCAGATAGATGTGGACGGTCTCTGTGTTGAAAGGTGACGGTGTTTAAAAGCATCTTTTTTTCATTTTCAGCTGAGTTAAACTTTTTATAGGACAAAGGGGATTAAACTGCGATGTCAAGATGAGTTAGCCTCACTGACCCTATGTCCGCGACAACAAATATTTCATGGAAAGGTAGAAAAGTATGTATTTAAAGCGAGTTAGTATTATTTGCTCACTAGTCTTAATTATGTTTATGGCAGCCATCGAAACGTCGATTGTGTCGTTAGCTTTACCGACGATGCGTGCTGACCTACATGCAACACAACCCATTTCACTCGTATTTACAGTGTATTTTGTAGGGATTGTGTTATCTATTCCTATTTTAAGTGAGTTAATGTCACGGATTAAAATTATCTATGTGACAATGTTAGGATTAATTTTATTTTTAGTTGGTAGTCTGCTATCAGGGATGAGTTCCCAATTTGAAATGTTAGTGTTTGCCCGCTTACTTCAAGGTGTTGGCGCAGGGGTGAACATGTCATTAGCACAAATCGTTCCTAAACTCGCATTTGAAATTCCATTTCGTTATAAAGTGATGGGGATTGTCGGCAGTGTTTGGGGGATTTCAAGTATTCTTGGGCCATTTCTCGGTGGTTTTATTTTAGAAGTTTCTTCATGGCATTGGCTATTTTACATTAACATTCCTATTGCAGTTATCGTGATGGTACTTGTATTAACGTCATACCATTTTGAAAGTGAATCCACGTCTAGACATAAAGTTGATTTTGTCGGCATGTGCTTATTTTATGTGTTATTAGCATTGCTCATGGCGAGTGTGCTCATCACAGGTCATATTTGGATGAATATCGTTTGTTTTATTTTATTCGTCATCTTCTTTGGTGTCATTATCAAGCGTTCGAAAAATGTGTCATTGTCCTTTATCCCGACAAAAGAATTTGGATCTAAAGTTCGCTTAGCATTTTTAACTGACTTTTTCATTGCAGTGACGTTAATTGGCTTTAATGTATTTATTCCATCTTATTTACAAGATCATTTAGGCTTAAGCCCGTTACAAAGTGGACTCATCATTTTCCCACTTTCAATCGGCTGGTTGTTGGTTAACTTCACTTTAGAAAAAATTGAAGCGAATCGTACTGTTCGAGGTTTATATTTGCTCGCAATAGGTATTTTAATTGTAGGAAGTATCAGTGTATTGATTGGTGCATTTCATCCTATCGTTGTTGCAGTGACATTGTTCTTCTTAGGTATGAGTTTTGGGACAGCTTATACGAAAGATAGTGTGATGGTGCAAGAAGAAACATCGCCAGAAAGTATGAAAAAGATGATGTCGCTCTTTACACTAACTCGTAATATGGGGAATTCGATTGGTTCAGCAATTATTGGTTACATTTATGCGATGGATGTGGTTATCTTTAAAACAAGCATCCAAAATGTTATGGTATTTTGTATCATAGTATTAGCAGGTTTATGGATTGTTTGGTATACACGTAAAGATAAAAGTTTACGTACAATTTCTGAAAAATAATTAAAGATATGGGGAGGTTTGATTAGTGAAAGGGAAGTTTAATTTGTTTAACTTTGTCACTTTGTTAGTCATCCTCTCCATTTTTGTTATTTCTGGGACTATATTTTTAACATTACTCGGTTTTGGCTTGTTCGGCTTAAGTCGTTTATTAATTTACTTTCGCCTTGGCACGTTTACTTATAATGAAGGATTTTATGACAATTTAATTTATTACGGCAGCTATATTATCCTAGGTTACTTTGTGATTTTTGGTGTCGAGTATTTGATGGACTGGCTCCAAAAGAAATTATATCCGAACCCTTATCTCGAGGGCTTCACATTTCATTTGATTTCGTATGCGATGATGATTACAATGTTTTATTTTGTGATTCATATTCATTATCAATATATTCAAATCGACTATTGGGTGTTGATGTTAATCATCGCGTTTCTCTACATTTGTAAAGAAGTGTTTTATCCGGATGCTGAGGATTTGAATCGAAAATAACAGGTGTCATGGCGCGTTTTTAAAGAGAAATCAAAAACTTTGCTAAGCTAACTTTTTAGTCGTAAAATAAAGCATTGGTATAGAAATGTAAGAGGAGGAAAGTGTATGCACAAAGGTGTTCATGTAGATAAAACACAAAGAAATATCATCGTTGCTGTTATTTTGATCAGTGCCTTTATTGCAATTTTAAACCAAACATTATTGAATACTGCACTTCCTAGTATTATGAGAGGTCTGGACATTCATGAAAGTACTTCTCAATGGTTAGTTACAGGATTTATGTTAGTGAATGGTATTATGATTCCTTTAACGGCATATTTAATGGATAGAGTGCCTACAAGAACGTTGTATTTAACAGCGATGGGTACTTTTGTTGTCGGTTCTATTACTGCTGCGTTAGCGCCGACATTCCCAATATTGATGACTGCACGTGTGATTCAAGCGATGGGTGCAGGTGTTATTATGCCACTCAGTCAGTTTACGTTATTTACGTTATTCCCAAAAAATCAACGGGGATTCGCGATGGGGTTATCAGGGCTTGTGATTCAGTTCGCTCCAGCCATTGGACCAACATTGTCAGGGATACTTGTTGACAATTATTCATGGCGTGCACCGTTATTCGTTGTCGTTGTTGTTTCAATTATCGGCTTAATCTTCGGTTGGCGTTCTATGCGTAACTTTAGTGATACAAAAGAAGTTGTACTTGATAAAACATCTGTAGTCCTTTCGACACTCGGCTTCGGTATTATGTTGTACGGTTTTAGTATTGCAGGTGTGCGTGGGTTCGATGATTTAATCGTATTGATAAGTTTAATTGTAGGTATTGGTATTGTGGCTTTATTCATTACCCGTCAATTACGTATCGACAACCCAATACTCAAATTGTCTGCTTTTCGTACGAGAACATTCACATTGACGTCCATTTCATCTATGATCGTCTATACATCGATGGTCGGTCCAGCACTGTTAATTCCGATTTATATTCAAAATTCACTCGGTCTGTCAGCGCTATTATCAGGGCTCGTTGTATTACCAGGTGCCGTCATTAACGGTGTCATGTCGGTCGTCAACGGTCGTTTATATGATAAAGTAGGTGCGAGAGTACTTGTTATTCCAGGTTTTGCATTACTATTAATGACGACATTAATGATGGCGCAATTAACAGCGCATACATCCTATACGTATGTCATTATCGTCTTTACGATTCGTCTATTTTCAGTGTCGTTATTGATGATGCCACTCAACACAGCCGGTATTAACTCACTACCGAATGATATGGTGTCACATGGTACAGCGATTATGAATACGCTACGAACAATTTCAGGATCAATGGGTACGGCACTGATGGTTACATTAATGAGCTTAGGAGCAGGATTTTATCAACCGGATGCGTCTGTATCAAAAACAATGATTCAACGTGAAGCAATGGCACACGGTGTCGATTTAGCATTTTACGTGACTTCAGGATTCTTATTGATTGGGTTTATTATCAGTTTCTTTATTTACGATAGAGGGAAAAAGGAACGTGTCAACAAACGTCACGTAGTACGATAACTAGATGATAAAAGATGAAACATCAAACGGCATGGCGTTGTTTGATGTTTTTTATGCGTAAATAGAAGCGGCATGAATTAACAAACAGCTGAGTTGGTATATTTTATGTTCAAAATGTAGCAGAAGTTATGGTGAGGAACCGAGTCTGTATAAAGTAAATGAGAGGTACGATGCGCTTGTCATTGTAAAAGTGATGTAATGATGAGAGAGACACACAATTTTTATGAATAGGTAGAGTTTTTACCTTATGCAACACTGTAAAAGTTTGTTAAAATGAGGAATAAAGCGTATACAAAAGGAGATGTCGGAAGTGTTAACAATCGAACAGGTGAAACAACTTATTGGAGAAATTAACGATCCAATTATTAATGTACCTCTTAAAGAAACTGAAGGGGTTGTAGAGGTTACAATTAAAGAAGAAAAAGCACATGTTAGCGTCAAAGTCGCGATGGCCCAATTGGGAGGACAGCCACAACTTGAATTACAAATGGCGATTGTGGAAAAATTAAAAGAAAATGGTGCGAAAACGGTAGGCATTCGTTTTGAAGCCCTTCCTAAAGAAAAAGTGAAACAATATGCGGGGGCGCAACAGCAGGAAGAACAAACGATTGAAGGTGCCTTAGCGAAAGGTAATAACTTGGAATTTATTGCCATTGCTTCCGGTAAAGGTGGCGTAGGGAAATCAACAGTTGCAGTCAATTTAGCAGTCGCATTAGCACGTGAAGGGAAACGCGTCGGCTTAATTGATGCGGATATTTACGGATTCAGTGTACCGGACATGATGGGGATTGATGAAAAGCCAGGTATCGAAGGTAAAACAGTCATCCCGGTTGAACGTCATGGTGTTAAAGTCATTTCAATGGCATTCTTTGTTGAAGAGAACGCACCTGTCATTTGGCGTGGTCCTATGTTAGGTAAAATGTTGACGAACTTTTTTACTGAAGTGAAATGGGGAGACTTAGATTACTTATTACTAGATTTACCTCCTGGCACAGGAGATGTGGCACTCGATGTGCATACGATGTTGCCATCAAGTAAAGAAATTATTGTGACAACACCACATCCAACAGCCGCATTTGTAGCAGCACGTGCAGGTGCAATGGCAAAACATACGGATCATTCGATTTTAGGTGTTATCGAGAACATGTCTTACTTTGAAAGTAAAGAAACAGGGAATAAAGAATACATTTTCGGTAAAGGTGGCGGACAAAAGCTTGCTGATGAATTACAAAGTGAGCTACTTGGACAATTGCCATTAGAGCAACCGTCATGGAAACCTGTAGACTTTTCACCTTCTATTTACCAACCAGAAGATCGTTTAGGCCAAATTTATAAAGAAATCGCTCAGAAGATTATTGCTAAAACAAATCAATAAGGATGGTTGCCGAGTAGGAAGCGGAGGTCATGTCTTCTTGCTCGGCATGATTATAGGGGTAATATCAGTTGCAAAGTGGACAGACGAATAAGATGTAAAAGCTTGAATTGAATTTCTGTAAAAAAGTTTAAAAAAAGGGGTTGCATTTTCAGTTTGACCTGTATACAATATATTCTTGTGAGCGAAATAAAGCGCTCATTTGAAATAAGAAATAAAAATCAAAATTTCTTATTGACAATATATCACAGCGGTGATAAGATATAAAAGTCGTTAAAAACGGCAAATGAATTTAATTCTAAAATATTTGAATGGTGTAAAATTTACTATTGCAAATGTTGAGAGTTGAGCTTAAAATAATAAAGGTCTTGTTAAATAGGTAAAGATATAGTAAACTTGATTAACAAACGTAGTGAACATTGAAAACTGAATGACAATATGTCAACGTTAATTCCGATAATTTGAGTACTTCAAAAGTACTTTCAAGAGTGATTGACTTAAACAATCAACGAGCTATATCAAGCTTACTTCTTTTATGGAGAGTTTGATCCTGGCTCAGGATGAACGCTGGCGGCGTGCCTAATACATGCAAGTCGAGCGAACAGATGAGGAGCTTGCTCCTTTGACGTTAGCGGCGGACGGGTGAGTAACACGTGGGTAACCTACCTATAAGACTGGAATAACTCCGGGAAACCGGGGCTAATGCCGGATAACATGTTGAACCGCATGGTTCTACAGTGAAAGACGGTTTTGCTGTCACTTATAGATGGACCCGCGCCGTATTAGCTAGTTGGTGGGGTAACGGCCTACCAAGGCGACGATACGTAGCCGACCTGAGAGGGTGATCGGCCACACTGGAACTGAGACACGGTCCAGACTCCTACGGGAGGCAGCAGTAGGGAATCTTCCGCAATGGGCGAAAGCCTGACGGAGCAACGCCGCGTGAGTGATGAAGGTCTTCGGATCGTAAAGCTCTGTTGTTAGGGAAGAACAAATGTGTAAGTAACTGTGCACATCTTGACGGTACCTAACCAGAAAGCCACGGCTAACTACGTGCCAGCAGCCGCGGTAATACGTAGGTGGCAAGCGTTATCCGGAATTATTGGGCGTAAAGCGCGCGTAGGCGGTTTTTTAAGTCTGATGTGAAAGCCCACGGCTCAACCGTGGAGGGTCATTGGAAACTGGAAAACTTGAGTGCAGAAGAGGAAAGTGGAATTCCATGTGTAGCGGTGAAATGCGCAGAGATATGGAGGAACACCAGTGGCGAAGGCGGCTTTCTGGTCTGTAACTGACGCTGATGTGCGAAAGCGTGGGGATCAAACAGGATTAGATACCCTGGTAGTCCACGCCGTAAACGATGAGTGCTAAGTGTTAGGGGGTTTCCGCCCCTTAGTGCTGCAGCTAACGCATTAAGCACTCCGCCTGGGGAGTACGGTCGCAAGACTGAAACTCAAAGGAATTGACGGGGACCCGCACAAGCGGTGGAGCATGTGGTTTAATTCGAAGCAACGCGAAGAACCTTACCAAATCTTGACATCCTTTGACCGCTCTAGAGATAGAGTTTTCCTCTTCGGAGGACAAAGTGACAGGTGGTGCATGGTTGTCGTCAGCTCGTGTCGTGAGATGTTGGGTTAAGTCCCGCAACGAGCGCAACCCTTGAGCTTAGTTGCCATCATTCAGTTGGGCACTCTAAGTTGACTGCCGGTGACAAACCGGAGGAAGGTGGGGATGACGTCAAATCATCATGCCCCTTATGATTTGGGCTACACACGTGCTACAATGGACAATACAAAGGGCAGCAAAACCGCGAGGTCAAGCAAATCCCATAAAGTTGTTCTCAGTTCGGATTGTAGTCTGCAACTCGACTACATGAAGCTGGAATCGCTAGTAATCGTAGATCAGCATGCTACGGTGAATACGTTCCCGGGTCTTGTACACACCGCCCGTCACACCACGAGAGTTTGTAACACCCGAAGCCGGTGGAGTAACCATTTGGAGCTAGCCGTCGAAGGTGGGACAAATGATTGGGGTGAAGTCGTAACAAGGTAGCCGTATCGGAAGGTGCGGCTGGATCACCTCCTTTCTAAGGATAATATACGGAATATCACCATTAGGTGATAAGCGGATTAACGTGACATATTGTATTCAGTTTTGAATGCTCATTTATTTGAGGATTCAGAATGATTTGTACATTGAAAACTAGATAAGTAAGTATAGATTTTACCAAGCAAAACCGAGTGACAAGCGTTTAAAAGCTTGAAACAAAAATTATCGCTAGTCGTCATTTGACGACTCACATAATTAATAACTGGTGATGGTAAGCATCGTATTTTGATTGCACAAACGTTGATGAAAACGCTTGTCAGTCAACGCATTTCTTGATGAGCGCAGTGAAGTTTACTTTTCGTAAATGAACAAGCAAAGAAAGAAATAAGGAAGAATGCGAGCGTTTATCATAACGTTTAGATTAAGTTATTAAGGGCGCACGGTGGATGCCTTGGCACTAGAAGCCGATGAAGGACGTTACTAACGACGATATGCTTTGGGGAGCTGTAAGTAAGCTTTGATCCAGAGATTTCCGAATGGGGAAACCCAGCACGAGTTATGTCGTGTTATCTGCATGTGAATACATAGCATGCAAGAAGGCAGACCCGGAGAACTGAAACATCTTAGTACCCGGAGGAAGAGAAAGAAAAATCGATTCCCTGAGTAGCGGCGAGCGAAACGGGAAGAGCCCAAACCAATAAGCTTGCTTATTGGGGTTGTAGGACACTCTGTACGGAGTTACAAAAGAATTTGTTAGACGAATAACCTGGAAAGGTTAATCATAGAAGGTAATAATCCTGTAGTCGAAAATGAATTCTCTCTTGAGTGGATCCTGAGTACGACGGAGCACGTGAAATTCCGTCGGAATCTGGGAGGACCATCTCCTAAGGCTAAATACTCTCTAGTGACCGATAGTGAACCAGTACCGTGAGGGAAAGGTGAAAAGTACCCCGGAAGGGGAGTGAAAGAGAACTTGAAACCGTGTGCTTACAAGTAGTCAGAGCCCGTTAATGGGTGATGGCGTGCCTTTTGTAGAATGAACCGGCGAGTTACGATCTGATGCAAGGTTAAGCAGAAAATGTGGAGCCGTAGCGAAAGCGAGTCTGAATAGGGCGAATGAGTATTTGGTCGTAGACCCGAAACCAGGTGATCTACCCTTGGTCAGGTTGAAGTTCAGGTAACACTGAATGGAGGACCGAACCGACTTACGTTGAAAAGTGAGCGGATGAACTGAGGGTAGCGGAGAAATTCCAATCGAACTTGGAGATAGCTGGTTCTCTCCGAAATAGCTTTAGGGCTAGCCTCAAGTGATGATTATTGGAGGTAGAGCACTGTTTGGACGAGGGGCCCCTCTCGGGTTACCGAATTCAGACAAACTCCGAATGCCAAATAATTTAACTTGGGAGTCAGAATGTGGGTGATAAGGTCCATATTCGAAAGGGAAACAGCCCAGACCACCAGCTAAGGTCCCAAAATATATGTTAAGTGGAAAAGGATGTGGCGTTGCCCAGACAACTAGGATGTTGGCTTAGAAGCAGCCATCATTTAAAGAGTGCGTAATAGCTCACTAGTCGAGTGACACTGCGCCGAAAATGTACCGGGGCTAAACATATTACCGAAGCTGTGGATTGTCCTTTGGACAATGGTAGGAGAGCGTTCTAAGGGCGTTGAAGCATGATCGCAAGGACATGTGGAGCGCTTAGAAGTGAGAATGCCGGTGTGAGTAGCGAAAGACGGGTGAGAATCCCGTCCACCGATTGACTAAGGTTTCCAGAGGAAGGCTCGTCCGCTCTGGGTTAGTCGGGTCCTAAGCTGAGGCCGACAGGCGTAGGCGATGGATAACAGGTTGATATTCCTGTACCACCATGATTCGTTTTAAGCGATGGGGGGACGCAGTAGGATAGGCGAAGCGTGCTGTTGGAGTGCACGTCCAAGCAGTGAGATTGAGTGTTAGGCAAATCCGGCACTCTTAAGATTGAGCTGTGATGGGGAGAGGAACTTGTTCCTCGAGTCGTTGATTTCACACTGCCGAGAAAAGCCTCTAGCTAGAATAATGGTGCCCGTACCGCAAACCGACACAGGTAGTCAAGATGAGAATTCTAAGGTGAGCGAGCGAACTCTCGTTAAGGAACTCGGCAAAATGACCCCGTAACTTCGGGAGAAGGGGTGCTCTTTGAGGTTCACGCTTCGAAGAGCCGCAGTGAATAGGCCCAAGCGACTGTTTATCAAAAACACAGGTCTCTGCTAAACCGTAAGGTGACGTATAGGGGCTGACGCCTGCCCGGTGCTGGAAGGTTAAGAGGAGTGGTTAGCGCAAGCGAAGCTACGAATCGAAGCCCCAGTAAACGGCGGCCGTAACTATAACGGTCCTAAGGTAGCGAAATTCCTTGTCGGGTAAGTTCCGACCCGCACGAAAGGCGTAACGATTTGGGCACTGTCTCAACGAGAGACTCGGTGAAATCATAGTACCGGTGAAGATGCCGGTTACCCGCGACAGGACGGAAAGACCCCGTGGAGCTTTACTGTAGCCTGATATTGAAATTCGGTACAGTTTGTACAGGATAGGTAGGAGCCTTAGAAGCGTGAGCGCTAGCTTACGTGGAGGCATTGGTGGGATACTACCCTAATTGTATTGGATTTCTAACCCGCAGCACTTATCGTGCTGGGAGACAGTGTCAGGCGGGCAGTTTGACTGGGGCGGTCGCCTCCTAAAGAGTAACGGAGGCGCTCAAAGGTTCCCTCAGAATGGTTGGAAATCATTCATAGAGTGTAAAGGCATAAGGGAGCTTGACTGCGAGACCTACAAGTCGAGCAGGGTCGAAAGACGGACTTAGTGATCCGGTGGTTCCGCATGGAAGGGCCATCGCTCAACGGATAAAAGCTACCCCGGGGATAACAGGCTTATCTCCCCCAAGAGTTCACATCGACGGGGAGGTTTGGCACCTCGATGTCGGCTCATCGCATCCTGGGGCTGTAGTCGGTCCCAAGGGTTGGGCTGTTCGCCCATTAAAGCGGTACGCGAGCTGGGTTCAGAACGTCGTGAGACAGTTCGGTCCCTATCCGTCGTGGGCGTAGGAAATTTGAGAGGAGCTGTCCTTAGTACGAGAGGACCGGGATGGACATACCTCTGGTGTACCAGTTGTCGTGCCAACGGCATAGCTGGGTAGCTATGTATGGACGGGATAAGTGCTGAAAGCATCTAAGCATGAAGCCCCCCTCGAGATGAGATTTCCCAACTTCGGTTATAAGATCCCTCAAAGATGATGAGGTTAATAGGTTCGAGGTGGAAGCGTAGCGATACGTGGAGCTGACGAATACTAATCGATCGAAGACTTAATCAAAATAATGGTTCATAAGGTAATGCTTGTGATAAATATACTTACTATCTAGTTTTGAATGTATAACATTCTACAACTTAATCTGGTGCCAATGGCAAAGAGGTCACACCTGTTCCCATGCCGAACACAGAAGTTAAGCTCTTTAGCGCCGATGGTAGTCGGACTTACGTTCCGCGAGAGTAGGACGGTGCCAGGTTAAGATTGATCCACAGTAGCTCAGTGGTAGAGCTATCGGCTGTTAACCGATCGGTCGTAGGTTCGAGTCCTACCTGTGGAGCCACGGCCCCTTGGTCAAGCGGTTAAGACACCGCCCTTTCACGGCGGTAACACGGGTTCGAGTCCCGTAGGGGTCATTATATATGGAGAATTAGCTCAGCTGGGAGAGCATCTGCCTTACAAGCAGAGGGTCGGCGGTTCGATCCCGTCATTCTCCACCATTTTTAATTTCATACATATCGGAGGGGTAGCGAAGTGGCTAAACGCGGCGGACTGTAAATCCGCTCCTTCGGGTTCGGCAGTTCGAATCTGCCCCCCTCCACCATCGATGGGCTATAGCCAAGCGGTAAGGCAACGGACTTTGACTCCGTCACTCGCTGGTTCGAATCCAGCTAGCCCAGCCATAAGAGCCATTAGCTCAGTTGGTAGAGCATCTGACTTTTAATCAGAGGGTCAGAGGTTCGAATCCTCTATGGCTCACTTTCAAACCTTATTCCAAATGGGATAGGGTTTTTATTTTTGCCTTCCGTCCTCTTGCAAAACTGCCATTAGAAATATCTCATCAAACACGTTACTCTCAAATACCATTCACTTCAAAACACATTTTCTTACAAAATTTAAAATGAATAAAATCTACTGTTTCATTCACCCCAAATACTATTACACATACTTAGCAGTTATAAAAATTCATTAAAGCACATATAGTTGAATCCCATCTGTCCGTTGCATTTTTTCAACGCTTGAATTCAATAATATAAACAATTATTCTGACAATGTGTGTACATTCAATTGATTTAAAGGGGCAATTGAGTGGCAGACATCAATAGAAGAATCATTAAAAAGGGGAGACCAAAAATGAATAAAATTATAGAACTCATCGGTGCACCTACTACATTTGGACAGAAAAAGCTAGGTGTGAATTTGGGACCAGATGCGATTCGATATGCAGGGGTGTTACCACGATTAAAACGTATCGGTCACGAGGTGATTGATGCAGGAAACGTTGAAGCACCACCTGTAGATATTGAGAAGTTTATGTCTCAACAAGAGGGCTTACAAAATTATGAGGAAATCCTCACTTTCTCAAAATCATTAAAGGATAAAGTGTCAGACAGTATTCGTCAACAACATTTCCCAGTTATTCTAGGTGGCGACCATTCGTTAGCTATTGGTTCGATTTCTGGTGTTGCAGAGCATTATGATAACTTAGGTGTCATTTGGTATGACGCACATGGTGATCTCAATGTACCAGAAGAATCGCCATCCGGTAATATGCATGGGATGCCATTACGTATTTTGGTTGGTGAAGGAGATGAAAAATTAGTTCAACTTGGCGACTTTGCACCTAAAGTCAAACCGGAAAATATTGTGCTTATCGGTATGCGTGATTTAGATTTTGGTGAACGTAAATATATTAAAAAGCATCGAATTCGTACTTACACGATGGCTGATATTGATGAGCGGGGCATACGTTCAGTCATTGAAGAAAGTATTACATATTTAAAAGATAAGACTGATGGTGTGCATTTATCATTAGATGTCGATGCTTTAGATCCTAATGAAACACCGGGGACGGGTACGAAAGTTTCAGGTGGCTTAACATATCGCGAAAGTCATTATGCTTTAGAGTTACTTAATCAATCCGGCATTATTACGTCAATGGATATTGTTGAAGTGAATCCACTCTTAGATGTAGGAAATCATACGGCGGAACAAGCAGTTGCACTGTTAGGCTCGTTCTTTGGTGAAACATTGTTATAAAACATCTTTTAAATTATAAACTTTAAATTTTGAAACGAGGTAAGGAGCAAATATGTCATCTTTACCTCATTTTTAATTTGGCGTTCAGTTCGTTTCATTCAATTTTACATAAAATGATTGAATGTAGGTCTTGAAATATTTAAGTGTGATTTATTTTTACTCTGATATGACAAACGCTTATAAACATTGGTATAATAAGGGACATGGGAATAGATTACCGGAGGAGATACTATGCAAATTTCACACCTCTTTGAAAATTTAAGTACGCTTGAGGTCATCACAGATATTCTAGATTTATTAATTGTATGGTATGTCATTTATTTGCTGATTACAGTCTTTAAAGGGACGAAAGCAATTCAATTATTAAAAGGGATATTATTTATACTTGTAGGGAAAGCAATCAGTGAATACTTACAACTGACGACGACTTCGAGACTTTTTGATTTGGTATTACAATGGGGTTTCTTAGCCATTATTGTAATTTTCCAACCTGAAATTAGACGTGCGTTAGAACAACTTGGGAGAGGGAGTTTGTTCAAACGGTATGCCACGACGTCTACAGTAGAAGTGCCTAAATTAGTGGATTCAGTCTCTAAAGCCGTACAGTATATGGCAAAGCGACGGATAGGTGCGTTAATTGTGTTTGAAAAAGAAACCGGTTTACAGGACTACATTGAGACTGGTATACCGATGCATTCAGACATTTCACAAGAATTATTGACAAACGTCTTTATTCCTAATACGCCGTTACATGATGGGGCGATGATTATTCAAGGTGACAAAATTGCAGCAACGGCCAGTTATTTACCGTTGTCAGATAGTCCGAAAATCGCGAAAAGCCTCGGTACGCGCCATCGTGCAGCAGTTGGAATTTCAGAAGTTTCTGATGCTTTTACCGTCGTTGTGTCTGAGGAGACGGGATCAGTTTCTGTCACGTTTGATGGGAAGTTGAGAAAAGATATATCACCTGAAGTGTTTGAAGAACTATTAACTGAGCATTGGTTTGGCTCACACTTTGGAAAGAAAGGTGTGAATTAGATGTTAGAATCAAAATGGGGCTTACGTTTTACTGCTTTTATTTTAGCATTGCTCTTATTTTTATCAGTCAATCATGTACTCGGTGATTCGTTCAATACAGACAGTGTTTCCAATGATGGGAATAAAACGATTAAAAATGCACCGGTTGAAGTGATTAACAACGATAAAAGTCTTTATATCTCTGGGGCGCCTGATACGGTCGATGTAGAGTTGAATGGACCGCAATCTAAAGTATTACGCGCACAAAAAACAGAAGATTTTAAAGTTGTGTTAGACGCTACAAACATTCAACCAGGTGAGTATTCGTTAGACTTTCAAGTACGTGGTTTAGACAAAGATATTAACTATCGTGTTTATCCGAAAGAAGTAACCGTTTCAGTTGAGAAAAAGGAAACAAGAACGTATCATGTTGAGCCGAATGTGAGCCCATATGTGATTGATCCGAATTTCAAGATTACAGATGCGTCGGTGTCACCAGATACGGTAAAAGTCACAGGGGGTAAGGCGCAATTAGATCGCATCGCATTTGTAAAAGCAAGTTTCCGTAATGAAAACAATATTTCAGAAAAGACCACGGGAGAAGCGAATATTTCAGTTTTTGATAAGAATATGAATAAACTGGATGTGCAAGTCGATCATCCGACAGTAGATTTAACTGCAGAAGTAGAACCTTATTCCAAAAAAGTTAAATTAGACGTATCGACAAAAGGAACACCTTCAAATGGTATCAATATTTCAAGTATCGATTTGGAGTCAGATACAATAGAAATATTCGGAAACCGTCAAGATTTAGAGAAGATTTCTGAAATTAGTGGTGAAATTGATGTGAAAGGTGTTTCATCTGATACAGAACGGGAAGTAAAATTAGACTTACCGAAAAATGTGACGAAAACATCACCAGAAAAATTAAAAGCAAAAATAAATGTAGAATGATGAATGAAATAAAAGGAGATATGATTTATGGGTAAATATTTTGGGACAGATGGTGTAAGAGGCGTTGCAAACCAAGAACTCACACCTGAGCTCGCATTCAAGTTAGGTCGTTATGGGGGATACGTTTTAGCGCATAACGAAGATAAAAAACATCCACGTGTCCTTGTAGGTAAAGACACACGCGTTTCAGGTGAAATGTTAGAATATGCGTTAATCGCGGGATTAGTTTCTATAGGCGCTGAAGTCATGCGTTTAGGTGTGATATCTACGCCAGGTGTTGCTTATTTAACAAGAGAAATGGGTGCAGAGTTAGGTGTGATGATTTCAGCTTCACATAACCCTGTTGCGGATAATGGGATTAAATTTTTCGGTTCAGATGGCTTCAAATTGTCAGATGCGCAAGAAAATGAAATCGAGGCATTACTTGATCAAGAAAATCCTGATTTACCACGTCCAACAGGTAAAGATATTGTGCATACATCTGACTATTTTGAAGGTGCACAAAAATATTTAAGTTATTTAAAATCAACTATCGAAGTGAATCTAGAAGGCTTAAAAATTGCGTTGGACGGTGCACACGGTTCGACAGCAGCGTTAGCACCATTTTTATTCGGTGACCTTGAAGCAGATACAGTGACAATTGGCTGTAATCCAGATGGTTATAATATTAATGATGAAACAGGATCCACACATCCACAAGCGTTAGCACAAAAAGTTGTCGACAATGAATGTGACTTTGGCTTAGCATTTGATGGTGATGGTGACCGATTAATCGCAGTTGATGAAAAAGGTCAAATTGTCGATGGTGACCAAATTATGTTTGTTATCGGACAAGAGATGGCGAAAAATCAAGAATTAAACGATAATATGATTGTGTCAACAGTGATGAGTAACTTAGGTTTCTACAAAGCATTAGAAGCGGAAGGTATTCAATCTGATAAAACTAAAGTCGGTGATCGCTACGTTGTGGAAGAAATGCGTCGTGGTCACTACAATTTAGGCGGCGAACAATCGGGTCATATTGTTATGATGGATTACAATACAACAGGTGACGGTTTATTAACTGGTGTACATTTGGCAGCAGTTGTGAAGCGTTCAGGTAAAAAGTTAAGTGAACTTGCGGGTCAAATGAAGAAATATCCCCAATCGCTTGTAAATGTTCGTGTAACGGATAAATATGGTGTAGAAGACAATCAAGACGTCAAAGCCGTGATGGATGAAGTTGAAGCGGAAATGAATGGTGAAGGTCGTATTTTAGTGCGCCCATCAGGTACAGAACCACTCGTTCGTGTAATGGTAGAAGCTAAAACAGACGAAGATGCACATGGCTTTGCAGAGCGTATTGCAAAAGTTGTAGAAGAAAAAATGGGCTTAGACGCTTAAAAATAATGAACCCCCTCTAACAAGTGCAATTATACCTTGTTGAGAGGGGGTTTTTCTGACTTTGAAATTGAAATCATACTATGGATAACAAAGCGAAGGAAAAAGCTGGGATGCGCGATTCCTAGCTTTTTTCAAATGCTATGACAATTTTTGATATTTGTTCGCAATGGTATGTGCTAATCTGTCATCTAATTGCGCATGTTCTTGTAAGAACGTTTCAACACCAACTGCTTGAATACGTTCGTCTTTTTGAACGGCTTCTGGATCATTTTCATCTTTGTATACGAGTGCATAAGCTGCAAGTTGTGTTAACGCATCATGCGGTTCGTTTGTTTCGTATAATGCTTTCAATGGCTTCATAATACGGTCTTGTGGTCCTAATTTTCTTAAGACACCACGCCCGACACGTTGAATGTCATCTGATAAATATTTATTGTGATATCTGTCGATGATTTTTTGACGATATGCTGCTTGTTCTGCTGCAGAAAAGTCAAATGTGTTGGTAATATAGCGACTTGTTTCCGTTAATGTACGTTCTAATTCTTTTACAATCTTGTCATCTTTAACTGCTTCTAAAATCGTTTGATGACCGAAATACTGACCTGCATATGCAAGATAAGCATGACCTGTATTCACTGTCAGCAATTTACGTTCGATATAAGGTGTTAACGCATCCACATATTTCACACCGTCTAATTGTTGACCGTGCCAAGTCGATTGTTCAATCACCCATTCGTAAAAAGGTTCTACTGTAACATCTAAAATATTGTCATTGTGTTGAATAGGGACGATACGGTCTACTGCAGCGTTAGAGAAATGAATGTTGTCGTCTAATGTATCCACTTCATCTAAAATAGCTGCTTTCAATACATCTGTCGCGTTAATCGCATTTTCACAAGCGACGATGTTCACTGGTGTTATACGCGTTTTTAAAATAGGTGCTAATGATTTTGCGATTAATGGTAAAATGTTGACACCGACTGCTGTTGTGATCAAATCTGCCTCTAAAATCGCATTTTTAAGTGCTTCTGGTTCTTTAGCAGAATGAATTGCATTGACGTTTTGAATCGTCGTCTTCGTTTGTGCCTCATCAGCGAGTGTCACCTCATAAGCTTGTTCAGCTTTAAGGACATGGACGATATCTGTATTGACATCCGCAAATGTCACATCAAACTGGTTGTCTGCGAGAATAAAACCGATAAAACCACGGCCGATATTACCCGCTCCAAAATGAAGTGCTTTCATTATGCATCCGCCTCCTCGAACACTTGACGAATCGCTTGTGGAGAAGCAGCATTGACGATTTTGTCTACATTTTCTTCTTCACTGAATGTCATCGCAATTTGTGATAACAAGTCTAAATGTTCGCCATCTTTACCAGCAATACCAATGACAATTTTCACTTCTTCACCATTCCAGTCTAAGCCTTCAGGAATTTGTAATAATGATAAACCTGATACGATAACTTCATTTTTCGCTTCATCTGTACCGTGTGGAATTGCTAAAGCGTTACCCATAAATGTTGATACGATTTGTTCGCGGTATTTCATTGCTTGTACATAACCCGCTTTAACGACACCACTGTCTACAAGTAGTTGTCCTGCTTTTTCAATCGCTTCCTCTTGTGTTGAAAAAGATTGGTTTAATAAAATATTTTCGTCTCTTAGTAAGTTTTCCATAATCAATCGCTCCTTGTTATAGTTGATTCATTGTGATAATACTGTGCTTAACCCATTGTTCAATGTGCTGTGCATCAGCCAGTGCGTCATCATGCTCGTCTAAAGCGACTGACAACTGACCATAGATTTCACTGACGAGACGTTGAAGTTGTGTATCTTCCGGTAAAAAGACACAGAATAACGTATCGACAGTGAGCGCTTCACCAAAGTCGTAAGGTGTCGCTAAGTGCCATACGCTGATGTAAGGTGATTCGACGTGTGCACTAATAAAATGTGGAATTGCGACTCGAAATGGTGATAATACAAAAGATTGCTTATCGTGACGTTCTTTCAAAAGTTGTTGTATAGCAATTAAATCGTGCGTAATCTCCTTGTGATAAAGATGTTGCGCGATATCATATGACCAATCCGTCAGATCAGTTTGTAATACTTCAAATGCATCTAACAGTTGTAAACTTTCGCGCATCGCATCAATTTTTTGGTTCACTTTTGTCGCATCAGTCATAGTCTTTACAGGAGGTGATGTGTCCGTGTCGTTTAAACGTGGATGCACTTCTGACCTTTGCGGTAGTTGTTGGTGCAAAAATGCAGAAGTCTTCGCAATTTCATATTCAGGAAGTAGGGGATTCACCGTTAAATACGGCTGATCTAAATCCAACTCTACTGTAGAAATAATTGCATCATACTGTGTGAGGTCATGCGATTTTAAATCACTTACAGACATTTGCGTCGTACGGTCAATCATTGGAAACGTTTCTTCTAAGCGATTGGCCAAAATACGACTTGTCCCGACACCGCTACTACATACGACAAGAACGGATGATGTGTGTTGGCGTTTTTGTACAGCGCCGCCAAAATGTAAGACTAAAAAGGCAATTTCATGGTCTGGAAAATGGAGTTGAGGCCATAACTCAGTTGCAGCATGTCGCACGGCTTGAAACAATAACGGATAAGCGCTTTGAATGCGTGTCGTCATCGGATTGTAAGTTTCAATTTTGGCGTGTATCCGATTTAAAGTAGGCGTTAAGTGTAACAACAAGCCTTCTTTAAGTTCGTTGATGTTGTTAAACTTCAGCCCAGTCTCCGTTGCGACCATTTCGATTAACGCAGCGACCTGTGGTATATTTTGCGATAATTGCTGATCCTCTTTATCATTTTTTCGCTTTGACCCACGTAAATGAATCGTAATAAAGGCGACTTCTGCTTGATTGAACGTAATACCATAATGCTGTCCGAGTCGGTCTGAAATTTTACAAGCAATGTGATATTCATCAGTCGCTTGAACTTCTGCCATTGTGTCTTCGTTGATAGAGACGTATTGTTCATGACGCATACGTTCAATACTTAATACGATGTGAACAATAAGTGCCAAATAACTTGATTCTGTCAACGCATACGGCAAATGATCCAAATCATCCATGAGCAATCGTTCAACTTGGAAAATTTCTTTTGTATCGACCATGGGCAGGCGGTTATGATTTAACGATTGAAAGACAAAATGGTTTTCAATGACAGAATACACACTCGTACTATCTAAACGTTCCATCATCAGTTGGCTTAACAGTTCGCGTTTATGCATTTCGCTACCACGAATTGAAATTCCGACACCCTGTTTTCGAATGAGCTCAATTTTGAACTGATTCAAATCTTGTTCGAGTTCATCCAATACTTTGCTCAGTTGTTGCAGTGATGCGCCAATTTCTGAAGCTAAACCGATTTGTTTCACGGGTTCATTAGACTGAATTAGAGCATATAAAATAATGACTTTTTGTTCTTCGGTACTTAAATCAACGACAGTATCTTGACCGAGTTCTTGTTGTAATCGGGCAATATCATCATGTGCACCGACCAAGAGGAGTCCTTGATTTTTAGGACGTTGAATGGTGATTTCAAAAGGTGTGAGGGTAGCATCGAGATTGTTGAGTTCTCGATGCACTGTTCGCGAAGATACCCCTAATTGTTGAGCGATATCATATCTAGAAATAGGCAACCCTTGATTCTTTAGGAGTATTTCTAATATGTCACGCTCCCGACGTCTGATATACATTGAAGCAGTTCACATCCCCATTATGTGATTTCTTATTCTTTATTCTCTTTTTCTTTAATGTTTTTAATTAACGCTTCATAGCGCGGTGAGTTTAAGAAATTGTCTACAGAAAGATGAATCGCGTTAGGTACTTGTTTAATCGCACGGTCTGTCAATGTTTTTTGAGTAATGACAAGTTGTGACTCATTTGGAAGTTGGTTGATCGCTGTGTTTGTCACTTCTACATTTTCGATACCAGCTTTTTGGAATTTTTTACGCAACATACTTGCACCCATCGCACTTGAGCCCATACCTGCGTCACAAGCGAAAATGATGTGATTGATATGGCTATAGTCATGTGCTTCAACATTTTCAGTGTCATATTTGTCTAACAATGCTTCTGGATCTTCTTCAGCGAGTGTTGCGCTGTCAGTTGTTGCTGTTTCATCCTCTTGAATGAATGTGTCGCGAACACGAGATTGTTTACCTTTTGTTGCTTCCATTTTCGCTGTTGCATCAGCAAGACTTGTTTTAGAAGCTCTAGAAAATTTCAAAATGGCAGATGCGACGATAAATGTTACTAATGTTGATAAGAAAATACTGAGTAACATCACCCAATAACTGCCTTTAGGTGTAACTGCAAAGTAAGCAAGGATTGAACCTGGTGACGCTGGACCTGTTAAACCAAAGTTGAATAAGCTAAATGTTGCAACACCTGTCATACCACCAGCCATCGCTGCAAAGATCAACAATGGACGTGCAAGAACATAAGGGAAGTAAATTTCATGAATACCTCCAACGAAATGGATGAAAGCTGCCCCGTATGATGTTGCTTTTTCAGTACCTTTACCAAAAATCATATAAGCAAGTAAAATACCTAAACCAGGACCAGGGTTAGACTCTAATGTGTAAAGAATCGAACGACCCGCTTGGCTCACTTGTTCTGATGCGAGTGGTGTAAGGACACCATGGTTAATCGCATTGTTTAAAAAGACAACTTTTGCAGGTTCAATAATGATACTTACAAGTGGAAGCAAGTGATGTGATACAAGGAAATCTACACCTGCACCGAGTACTTTCATTAAACCTTCAACAATAGGTCCTAAAATTTTGAAACCGAAAATTGTCATGAAGAATGCAAGGAAACCTGCTGAGAAGTTATTGAATAGCATTTCTAAGCCGTTTGGTGTACGTGGTTGTAAAAACTGATCCACTTTTTTCATAAGCCAACCGACTAATGGCCCCATAATCATTGCACCGATTAACATAGGTGTATCTGGGAATGCAGCGATGATCCCCATTGTTGCAGTCGCACCGACAATCCCACCACGTAAATCATGGACAAGACGCCCCCCACTAAAAGCGATGAGTAATGGAATTAAAAACTTGATCATTGGGTCGACCATTTTGGCAAGTTCCTCATTCGGAAGCCAGCCATCAGGAATGAATAATGCAGTAATCAAACCCCAAGCAATGAACGCACCGATATTCGGCATAATCATACTACTTAAAAATGAACCGAATGCTTGAACACGACGTTGAATCTGTTCTTTCATCGGCTTTTGTTCTGTTTTTTCTTGATTTGCCATCTATTTGACCTCCCTTAATAAAAAATGGGTTTGTGTGTACATCTTAAAGCGTTATTTAGTCGTTTACAATAAATACAAAATACCAACTTGTCACGTTGAAAATGACAAAATACATTTAGTGATATGAAATAGAAGAAACGGGATCATGATAAAGAATTATTTTAGAAAATAGCAACAGAAAAATGATGAGCCAAAAGTAAAAAGGGATGAGGGTGCTTCGTGGCGTAATAAAAATGAGACGCAAAGTTAAGTATAAAATGACAAATAATGTCTCGAGGTAGCTTTTTGAAATGGGATTTTGAGATAAAATAATGATCAGTGGCGTCTATGGGGACAATCCTATGTATCACTTAAAATGAAAGCGATTTAAAAAGGGGATATGACGCAATCACATCTACCATTGTACGCAAATAATGATTAAATATTATAATTGGACGGCATAGAATATCAAAAATATATAATTAAGTAAAACCACAGTATATCAGGATGAGATACGTAACAATAAATTTCGGAAATATTGTACTTTTATTTGCAAAGAAAGTTTCACTCATTGTACAATAGGTTATATTCTGATGAAGGAGGGTAGAGGTAGTCGGCATTACAAAGCGCCAGCGCAAGTACACGATATAGATTGATGACCTACATGCTAAAGCAGAGTGTGTAGCAGATGTATAGGATGTAGTTGTGGACGAGGAGGATAGTGATCGAATATGATCGGCGGATGCTATCCCGGATGTGGCTCATTCGTTAGCTTACTAATCAAATCAACAGGGTAACTTGTTGGACAAAGTTAGTAAGATCGCCAATAGCAAAATAATAATAAGAGAACGATGCTAATGCAATTTTCATTATTGTGGCATGAAAACAGCATGTACCAATATGTGAAAAAATGTACAATAGCACCGTTATTTCAATGTGGAGGAATTTATTTATGTGCGGAATTGTTGGTTATATTGGATATCAAAATTCAAAAGAGATTTTATTAAAAGGTTTAGAAAAGTTAGAGTATCGTGGTTATGACTCAGCAGGGATTGCAACACGCAATGGCAATGAAGTAACTGTCACAAAAGCGAAAGGGCGTATTGCTGAATTGCGCCGTGAAGCAGACAACGAGATTGATGGTCAAACAGGTATCGGTCATACACGTTGGGCAACACACGGTATTCCTAACTATGAAAATTCACATCCACACCAGTCAACAAGCGAACGTTTTACATTAGTACACAACGGTGTGATTGAAAACTATGAAGAATTAAAAGAAACGTATATCCCAAATGTGACACTTGCATCAGATACAGATACTGAAGTTATCGTACAATTAGTTGAGCATTTTTCAGAAACAGGTTTATCAACTGAAGCAGCATTCACAAAAGTGGTGAGTTTATTACACGGTTCATACGCATTAGGTTTATTAGACCGCGAAGATAGCGAAACAATTTATGTCGCTAAAAACAAATCGCCATTGTTAGTAGGTATCGGTGAAAAATTCAACGTTATCGCTTCAGATGCATTAGCGATGATTCAAGTCACAAGCGAGTATAAAGAGTTGAAAGACCAAGAAATCGTACTTGTTAAACGTGATGATGTCGTCATTAAAAACTTAAACGGTGAAGTCGTTAAACGTGAAAGCTACATTGCTGAAATCGACGCTTCAGATGCTGAAAAAGGCATTTACGAACACTATATGTTAAAAGAAATTCACGAACAACCTGCCGTGATGCGTCGTATTATTCAAGAATATCAAGACGATCAAGGTGAGTTGAAAATCGACCCTGAAATTGTGAAAGATGTGAAAGAAGCTGATCGCATTTACATCATTGCAGCGGGTACAAGCTATCATGCAGGTTTAGTCGGTAAAGAATACATTGAAAAATGGGCAGGTATTCCGACAGAAGTACATGTGGCATCAGAATTTGTATACAACCTGCCATTATTATCTGAAAAACCATTGTTCATTTACATTTCTCAATCAGGAGAAACTGCGGACAGCCGTGCCGTATTAGTAGAAACAACAAAACTCGGTCACAAGTCACTGACAATTACAAACGTTGCAGGTTCAACATTGTCACGTGAAGCGGATCACACGTTATTGTTACATGCAGGTCCTGAGATTGCGGTAGCGTCAACTAAGGCTTATACAGCACAAATCGCGGTATTATCTATCCTTTCTCAAGTGGTAGCAACAGAGCGTGGTCGAAAAGCAGACATCGACTTATTACGTGAATTAGCCAAAGTAACAGCTGCGATTGAAACAATTGTAGACGATGCACCGAAAATGGAACAAATTGCGACAGACTTTTTAGAAACAACACGCAATGCATTCTTTATCGGACGTACAATCGACTATAATGTCAGCTTAGAAGGCGCATTGAAATTGAAAGAGATTTCATACATCCAAGCTGAAGGTTTTGCAGGTGGAGAACTAAAACACGGTACGATTGCATTAATTGAAGAAGGTACACCAATCGTAGCATTAGCGACACAAGAAGGCGTTAACCTTTCAATTCGTGGTAACGTGAAAGAAGTCGTTGCGCGTGGTGCACATCCATGTATCATCGCAATGGAAGGTCTCGAAAAACCAGGCGACACGTATGTGATTCCTCACGTACATGAGTTATTAACACCACTCGTATCTGTCGTAACATTACAATTGATTTCGTACTATGCCGCATTACACCGTGGCTTAGATGTGGATAAACCACGTAACTTAGCAAAATCAGTAACAGTGGAATAGTAAATTGAATAAAGTTAGTCTTATATTAGCAAAAAGTTGTTCAAAAATGATATTGTTATTTAAAATGTAACATGATTATTTGAATATTGAACAACTCATGTCCGTTCGCTTATAATTAATATTAGTGAACGGATTTTTTTGAAGTGTTAAAAATGATATAATTTTTTAAAAGTAACATAATATATAGTTATTTTAGTGGGATAAAGTGAATATAGCCTATTTAATAAGTCGTTTGGGTCTCTTTTATTTCTTAATGCCAAAAGTAGAATTAGAGGTGCTTTTGATGACGCAATTCGTTAACAACTATTATTTTTCACTCGTTTTCGCAACGATGCTCGTGCTTTTTTCAATACCGCTCACTAATTTCTATACGCAAAATGTGTTGCTGTACGGCATCATGACTTTCGTGATTTTACTCAGCACAGTGGTCGTTGAAATGACTTTAAACCGAACGCATGATTTAAAAGCAAAAGCGAAAAAGATGTTATGGTCGCTTGTACCGATTAATGTCGTTGTTTTTTCAATGTTCATTCTGTTTATTTTTTAAATTTTTAGCATGGGGCTAGGAACACTCAATTCCTGGCCTCTTTTTCGATGAGTTTTACCCACGCTATTGGTACAACTCTCAAACTTTGCTATGATAAAACTAATATGCAACATGGGGGTGGGCACATGTTATTTTCGATTCAACAAGGTGCGAAACGTAAAAGTGGGCGAACGCTATTATCCGACATTAATTGGCAAGTGAACGAGGGAGAATGTTGGTTAGTTTACGGTTTAAACGGTGCGGGTAAGACGACATTACTGAATGTGATTAATGCTTATGACTTTTTAACAGCGGGTGAGATTCAATTGTTCGGTATGGTACCGGGTCAACGCGGCTATTCGGCACATCACGTTCGTGAACATATCGGTTATGTGTCAGGTTCATTAAGAGATCGCTTTTCAGAAGGTGAAATTGTACGAGATGTCGTGTTAAGTGGCATTTTCAAATCAATCGGACTCTATGAACAACCGACTGAGGCACAGGTCGCATTGGCACGAGAGATGTTGGCATTACTCAATATGGAAAGTTTCGAAGACCAATATTTCGGGTTATTATCTACAGGAGAGCAGCAACGTGTTTTATTAGCGCGTGCATTGATGAATCAACCGCCACTATTGATTTTAGACGAGCCAGCAAACGGTTTAGATTTTGTCGGACGAGAACAATTGATGGCAACTTTATCACAGATTCGTCAACATTTTCCACAAACGGCAGTCATTTATGTATCGCACTTTATTGAAGAAGTAACCGAAGATTTTACGCATGCACTGTTACTTAAACGAGGGACAGTACAAAATCAAGGGCGTATTGATGAAGTGTTAACAAATCATACATTGTCTCAACTTTTTGATATACCAGTCGTGTTGTATCAACATCATGGGCGATATCAAATTGTGAAAGTTTAGCGAGTTGATTGTTGCGCCATATCTTTTTTGGTGACACAATGAACATATAATTTATGAATGAAAGGAAAGTAACTATGCAAAACGTGAAAGCGATCTTTTTAGATATGGATGGCACGATTCTCCGTAGTAACAACAGAGCTTCTGAGGAAACAGCACAGATTTTGAACCAATTACGCGAACAAGGGTATAAAGTGTTTTTGGCGACAGGACGTGCGTATGAAGAAATTCACTTACTCATTCCAGATGATTTAACGTTTGACGGCGTTATTTCTTCCAATGGGACACTTGGACATATTGGAGAAACAGTGCTGTTTGAACATGATTTAAGTGTTGAAGCGGTGAACAGTATTGTCACAGCTGCGCAACAAGACGGGATTTATTACGAAGTGTTCCCGTTTAGTGAACCGCGATTTGCTTTAGAACAAGACAAAGCGTGGATGCTGAAAATGATAGACGGTGACAAACCAGAAGCTGTGCATCAAAGTGAGTGGCTTTCTCGACATGAAGCGATTGATGGCAAGTTAACATGGAGGACTGATATTCCATCTGATATGGGATATTCAAAGATTTATTTATTCCATCCTGAATTAGCACACATTCAACAATTTCGCGAAAAAATGATGGCACAATCAGAAGAATGGAATATTGAAGTGTCGAATTCTACACCGAATAATGTTGAAACGATGGCATATCAAATCAACAAAGGGACAGGTATTGAAGAAATGTGTGCGCATTACAATATCGCAATATCGGATACGTTAGTCATTGGAGATAGCGATAACGATCGGACGATGTTTGAAAAAGGTGCTGTAACTGTTGCGATGGCTAACGCCGCATCACATATTAAAGCAATGACAGATTATGAAACTGATGACGATAATAATGCAGAAGGGGCAGCGCAATTTCTTAAAAAGCATTTATTGAATTAACAACGTCAAAAAAATCAACCCAAACATGAAAAACCATCATACAACATGAGAAAATGGTTTGATGGTTTTTTCGTAAAAAAGAGCCTGAGAAAACATCTCAGACCCATTTCGATATTTAATGCTTGTAATAAATCAATCATAAAAGTTTTAGCACAATGATGCATAGAACAAAACGCTTGATTTCGAATGTTTAAAATCTTTTGCAATGATGTTCAAGTACAAGATTTAAAAATTTTGATGCTTTCAACTTTTTTATTGCAAAATCACCCCTCATTGATTCACAGATTTTGGTATCAATTGCTAAAATAGGCAAGACTGTGCTTACTACTAACAGTCACTTCTTTCTTTACTTTAAATAGTGATTCCTGTTTATCGTAGTAGCTGTCTGACTTCTCAAAGGGTATGCTTTTGAGAAGTCTAGTCAGCCTTGCGGGGGCAGTACTACGAAACCTTTGTGACACATGAGATTTCTGTACTGCTCCCAAAATCCACTAACGCTTCAACAAATGTAACATTGAACCTAAGCGTTGGTGAGTTGGAGGGTTTAGCCCCTAAGAACGCAAATCCATGATAGCAATTGTGATAGTCAGAATGGTTATCAATGAGGGCAATTTTATTAATATTTCAATGATACACTAATTTTTAAACGTGTTCTTCTTTACGTCCACGGTGCACAAAATATTGTATAGCCGTTCCAATAATTAATAAATAAACAACATAACGAAGCAATAAAAAGACAACGTTTAAAGCCATCATTAAATAATAAGCCAAGTTTTGCGACATATGTGCCAAACTTTGTTGAATTAAGAAATTAATCGGCTCATTTAAAATAATAAAGATTAAGTTCAATAATAAAATACCGATAAAGAAGCGGAAAAATGTTCGATTGCCATTTTTAAAGCCAGACCCAGCTTCTTTAAAATGTGATTTGATCGTTCTTGAGGCGTCTTCATTCACCGATACTGCGATGTTTGTAATGAAAAGACCTGCAAACCAAACGACGATACTTAATATGAATGAAATCAGTACAATGAGGATGCTGACGATGAATTGTAAAACGCCTTGTCCAAGTCCTGTACCACTCACCCAGTTGAAAATCTGTTGAATGAGAAATGTCATCCCTGCATTCACTAAAACATAAATAATAGCCATTACTACGATGAAGAGTAATGTTAAAATACCGAGAATCACGGTTTTGCCCCAAACACCTTTTCTGAATGCACGAAATAAATCTTTCCAGCGTGCTTTTGCTGTATCTAAAATACTATGATGAATGGCGCTAATGACACCGACAAAAAATGGGAAAATCAGCATTGCGAATAAACAAATCGTTAAAATAATTGCACCAACCATCATTAAAATTAAGGTTGTTAAATTTTGTTGTCCTGTCAACATCGACATTTGCCATACTTGTAATAAAAGATTGTATGGAGACATAGCTAATATTGTCAGTAATAATAATATAGCAAAACCAATGAAAGCAATTCCGAATAACTTAGGTTTTTGATTTTGCGTATTGTGCCAAAATAGTTTCGTAAATGTAAACAACTGTGAGCACTCCTTTCGCATATAAACAACATTATCAAAAATCAGTATCGTTTGAAAATAAAAAAGGGCATGAATGGATTCAATTTTCTCTTAAAATGTAAAAATATTGTCAAGCATGCTTACAATATTCAAGTGAAAACGCTACTTTTTTGATAAAATAATGTCGAAGGGTTGTGGAGGCGTAAATGAAGATTTCAAATCAAAAAATATATGAGCAAATTGCAGACATTTTAATCCAACAAATTGAAGAAGGCGTGTTAAAAGAGGGTGACCGCTTACCTTCAATACAAAAGTTGGCGGCTGAATATGGGGTGAGTAATGCGTCGATACGTGAAGCGCTGAATGCATTGCGAATCATCGGACTCATCGATATTAAACATGGGTATGGCACTTTCGTTAAGCAAAAGCAGCCACTACTTTTTGACTTTACCTCGCAAGCACTCACACAAAAAAGAGTGCGAGAAATATTAGAATTGCGCGAAGTGGTGGAAGTTGCGACAGCGAGATTGGCCGCTTTAAGACGAACAGAAGAAGACATTCAAGTGATGGAAGTAGCTTTAGATGAGATGAATAGGGCAATTGAACGCCATCAATCTGGAGAAGAAGCGGATTTGAAATTTCATCTCGCCATCGCGAAAGCGTCGGATAATCATTTGTTGTATGAGTTGTTGAATAATATCGCGGACTTGATTCAACAGACGATGAAAGGGACGCGACACATATATATTTACAGTCGACAAAAGACGATGGAAAAATTAATGGAAGAACATAGTGTCATTTTAGAAGCAATTAAAAATAAAGACAGTGTGGCATCTGCAAACTTGATGACGGCACACTTAGCTGAAATTCGTCAAACGCTCGTTGAAAACTATATCGTGAATGAGCATTAATGATGAGATTGTATGTATATGAAAACAACGTAGCTATATGATTGAGAAAAAAATAAAATATTCGATATGAACGGTGAAGTGCTTTGGATTTTAGAAAACTGTACACTTTCTAAAATCTGAAGCGCTTTTATTTTAGATGTGTTACAATGACAATAGATTAATGTGCTATTTTGTTGAGTCATCGCATCGATTGTCTGGTGCTCAACAGAATCCTTTTATGTTTTACAGGGGTTGGCGATAGCTAAATTGAAAACGTGCTGACATTTGAGCTGATTTTAGTTTCAGTTATCCAAGTCGGGATGGCACGATGAAATCTATGTGTATATAAGATTTTTATGTCACGCCCAAAAATCATATCGACATACATAATGAATATTAGCAAACTATGAAAGAATGAGAGGTGATCCCAATGCCATTAATACTCGAACCTGTATTTCAGGAAAGAATTTGGGGTGGAACAAATCTCGCACAATTTGGTTATGATTTACCGAGTGACCATACCGGGGAAGTATGGGGAATTTCAGCTCATCCACATGGTGCGAATCGCATTTTAAATGGCCCTTTTAAAGGACAGACATTAGATGAGGTGTGGGAAAATCAACCGAAATTGTTCGGTGAATTTCCGACAAAGAAATTTCCGTTATTAACAAAAATATTAGATGCAACAGAGAAGTTATCTGTCCAAGTTCATCCAGATGATACGTACGCATACGAACATGAAAATGGAGAATATGGCAAAACGGAATGTTGGTATATTCTTGATGCCAAACAAGGTGCTGAAATTATTTATGGCACACACGCAGACTCGCACGAAGCATTAAATGAGATGCTGGAGCGCCGTGAATTTGAGCGTTTGTTTAAGCGTGTTCCTGTACATAAAGGTGATTTTTTCTTTGTACCTGCTGGAACGGTGCACGGTATTGGTGATGGGATTATGATTTTAGAGACGCAACAGTCATCGGATACCACTTATCGCATTTATGATTATGATCGCGTGGATAAAGAGGGAAAGAAGCGCGAACTACATCTTGAAAAATGTAAGGACGTCATTGAAATTGGTGATGAAAGTCCGAATGTCATTCCACAAATGGAAGTCATTGAAAATCACAAATGTACGATTTTTGTACAAAACCACTTTTTTACAGTAGCGAAATGGGAAATTAGTGGAACGTTGAATTATATGAAGCCTCGAGAGTTTGTATTAGTCTCTGTGCTTAAAGGACAAGGGCAACTCATTTCTGATGGCGAAATTTATGATATCCAAAAAGGGAATCATTTAATTTTAACAGCAGAAGATTTAGACAACGTATTTGAAGGCGACTTTACGCTTATGGTGAGTTACGTCTAAAGAATAGGAGATTGTTATGAAAATTGGACTGCATATCGCATTAATATGTGGCGTAGTGGCAGGCGCAGCGATTTTCTTTCAAGCGCCGCTATTTCCGTCTCTTATCTTTCCTATCATCATTGGAATGCTAGGGATCATTGCGACGTTATGGACTTTTCCTCAAAGTGACATTAGCCCGATGTTGAAGCTCGGCGGTATCATGATTAATTTATTTCCAGTAGTTGCTGGCATATTACAACTCATTAACGGATAAAAAAACATTGTTGTTTGATGACAATACTTTTATAATAAATGAGATAAAATAATTAAAAAGGAGATACATTGTTACCATGACAGCAGAAACGAATTATTTTTGGCTGAATTGTGGTTATAATCGATGGAATCACAATGAACCACTCGTTGGGCAAAAAACAGTATTTGAATCAGGAGCACAGTTTAATCCAACACAAGGGTTTCGTGCTTTTAAACAAGCCAAAGTCGGTGATAGAGTCATCTTCTACCAGGTGCAAACAGATGCCGGTTTACTCGGTTGGGGTGAGATTACCAATGTTCAGACAGGTGCACAAAATAAAATACATGTTGAGTTCAAATTTGTTGAAACGTTTAAAGCATTAACGACAGATTATCTAAAAAGAAGTGAACCGCTAGAATTTCGTATGAACAATATGAAAGAAACATTGTTCAATAAGATTTCTTATGACGAATTCGAATTGATTAAAGGGCTAGGGAGTGGTGACATTTCTATTCCACGATACTTTTTTATGGCGGAAACTGAAAACTTTGAGCCCGATGAAACGTATACGATTTATACACATACGATTAATGGGATTAAAAGAAATGGCTATCATCATTATACACAATTAGAAGTCGGTGATCAGATTGTTATCTACAACCGTTTTTCTAATCAATCTGTCATTGGTCGTGCAGAAGTCGCACATCATATTCATACAAGACCACCAGAAGCAGGAAGAACGAACAGTACAGCGATTGAAATTTGTTACATAGAAGATATTCCGCCTGTCAGTTTGATGACATTAAACAAGCATCCTAAACTTAAAAACCTGTACTTCCTACAAGAAAATGCGAAACAAGCCATTGCAAGTCTAACACCTACGCAATTCGATGCGATTATGGAAATGAGCGAAAATGATGGCTTAAAAGGGCAATTTGAAGCTGTGACACATACAGAGGAAGGCCAACAAGGTGATGACATTAAACCGTTCATTTTATTATTAGCGCATGATAAAGAAGAAGGTTTAACATCAGCTATAACACTTGTTGAAAAAGCCAACGCCACGCCAGTCATTACAGTCGGACACCCTGACTTTTCTGAAGAGATGTTGTATGGAAGATATTTACCTAATGAAGCAGGCGCATTGTACTATAGAGAAGGTTTTATTACAGAGCTCATGCCTAAAACAGATCGCCAATTTTTAGTCATGGATCAGTTCGAACGTCTCGATGTCGATATTTTTCAAACGTACATTAACGTCTTAGAGGGTCATGAAGTGACGTTACCACGTTATAACAAAAATGGCACGATGGTGAAATGGAGTAGGGAAAAAGACTCATTTTATCGATTTAACCCGCATTGGCATATTATAGGGGTAACCTATTTAACGCCACAAGAAGTAAAAGCGAAATATCCGTCTCAGTTTTTGAAATATACACGTATTGTACAAGTGAAGCATTAGTGAAAAAAGACATTCGGTTGAGAAGCTGAATGTCTTTTTTCTTTTTTACATAGTCAGGGACATACAAAGAGTGCTTTGACCGATTGCAGAGCCGGCTCTCGAGTTCTTAGGGGGGGACTTGCCTCAATTTAATTTGGCTTGATTAAAATGCACACTTAATGGAGGACAATTTGGATTTTTGGAAGTAGTAGAGAAATCTCATGGATAACAATGATTTCGTTGTATTACCCCTCAAGGTTGACTGGACTTCTCAAAAGCACAAGCATTGAGAAGTCAAACGGCCATTGCATTTAACATGGGCCGCTTTTAAAGTGAAAAAAGGTTTTTGTTTGTGACGTTTTCACTCAGGAATCTCAGACCGCCGTTGCAATCTTAAGTTAGTGATAATAAAAAAGCCACTTGTTCATTAGGAATTTCTTGTTTCAATCAAGTTCATTAAAAAGCTAGAAAATTACAAAAATGATGCTATAATTAATACGTCGCTTATCTCTCAAGCGTCAGTAGGCTTAGAGAGGAGGGATGTGAAGTGATACTAATCTTCGTGCAAATCATAGCACCTATCGTCACTGGGTGCACTATTGCGTATTTTGCATTTTGGCTAAACAAACGCAGTAGAAAGTAAGCGACTTTTGCCAACACTAAAAAATCCCCTCACTATCGGTAGTAGTGAGGGGATTGGTGTGTAAAGTGCACACTAATCTTCGTTAAACACATTATAGCATTTTAGTTTGGGAAATGCAAAGTAAGGGATTAAAGGCATTAGATTAGTACGTTAACTTCGCTTTTAAATCAATTTAACCCACTTATAGTGTAATCAATCTTCCACATGTATTAAATAGTTATAACGTATAAATAATCATAGAGATATTGAGATGTGAGTTCCTATTATTAGTATTAGATATTTTTCGTGATGCAAGTTTTAATTTAAGATCATGAAATTTAATGTTAATTTGCAGCAAAAAAATTGTTAAATGACACGAGTATATTTAGTTAAAAAGTCTTAGTTTTAATGAAGCAATGATATCAGTTTCCTCACTGATAATATCTATCACAGAATTACTGATATATATCATACTCTTATCGTTATAAAAGACTATAAACGGCTCTACAAATCCTTTCGTTATATAGAGAGCATAAGAAATCACATCTTCTAAATCAATATTTTTTATTGTAGCGATAATATATACATCGCTCTCAGAATGAATAGTTTCATGCTAATGATGAATGGTAATATACCGACCGATATTCGTTTTTTCTTTATATTTCACAGGTTTAATATGTTTTGAAAGCAATGAACAATGTATCGGTTTTTCTCTGAATATGCGATTCATCACATATTTCATATCTTTTGTCTCTACACTGTTGACGTCTAATCTTAATTTATGGGGTTCTGCTACTTGAAAATAAGGTATTTCGTTTTCTAAATTCAAATGAATATTGATATTGTTTAGTTTAATGATCACGTGTTTATCTCCAATACTTGTTGAATTTATATCTTAGCTGCTTTTCGTGGCTTTTGAATAACCTCCAAAATTTTCATCATCTACGCTTCTTTTGACTTAGCTTTTTTGATGCGAATAATATGATAAACTATCCAAAAGACGAGCACCCAAATAAATGCGAGACTTTTAACATTTCCTGGCATGTATATGACTGTGAACAAAATCAAAGGCGTAAAAATAAGTAAGAGCCAAAATATAACTTCCAATCCATATTTTTTAGACGTGCTATAAAATCCCTACTTTAGAATTGATATTTCAATCGTATCAAAAGTTTTGTAATCGTCCAATTAATAAAAAATTAAATATATAATCAAGCGTTAGTGGATGGCCGTTTCAGCTCATAAAACATTTCTGACATATTTAAATGAAACCGCTTTCTTTAAAAACAGAAAAGTGTGTATAATGATTTTTAAGGAAAAGTGAAAAATAATATTGAAGAATCCTAGTGCTTATCGTATTATATTTATACATGTTAATGAATGAATATAAATTCTAGGGGAGAGGGATTCAAATGGAAAAGAAAGTCAAAGTTAAAAAAGATATCAATGTGTGGTACGCCTTGTTAACACTTACGATTATGATTGGCGCCATGCTATACACAGTCGTTAAGCTTCAACAGCCGCCACACCTTCCTTTATTGATTGGAACATCTGTTGCGATTATCATTACAATGGCGCACGGTTATCGTTGGGAAGAAGTAGAAGAAATGATGTATAAAGGGATTCGACATGCTCTACCGGCAGTGGTCATTATTATGCTAGTAGGTCTGATTATCGGTGCATGGATTGGTAGCGGAGTTGTTGCGGCAATGATTTACTACGGTTTAAAATTGATTTCCCCTACATATTTCTTAGCTGTTGTCGTGGTCATTTGTGGTATTGTATCGTTAGCAATCGGTAGTAGTTGGTCTACGATGGCGACGGTCGGTGTGGCATCAATGGGTATCGGTATGAGTATGGGCTTGTCACCAGGTATGGTCGCAGGTGCTGTGATATCCGGCTCATATTTTGGTGATAAAATGAGTCCGCTATCAGATACGACGAACCTTGCCTCAGGGTTAACGAATGTTGATTTATTTGAACATATTCGACACATGTTTTATACGACAATTCCAGGTCTTATTATTTCATTAATCATTTTCTTTGTGATGGGACAAATGTATGGCAGCGATCATTTAGAACAACAAAAAATTGATACGATTATGAACGGCATTCAAGATGCATTTGTCATTTCACCATGGTTGTTGTTAATACCCCTTATTGTCATCATTGCAGTCGCTTTTAAAGTGCCAGCCATTCCAGCAATTGTTTTAGGGATTGTGTTAGGATTCTTTACGCAAATTTTTGTGCAAGGTGATACACTTGTTAACGCGGTAAAAGTATTACAGACAGGTTTTACGATAGATTCAGGCAACAAAACGATTGATGAGTTATTTAATCGTGGCGGTCTTGAATCGATGTTCTATACGATTTCACTTACACTTGTTGCTATGACGTTTGGTGGCTTACTTGAATATTCTGGTATGTTAAAAGCACTGATTTCCGTCATATTAAAGTTTGCGAAAAATACAGGTTCATTGATTGCGTCTGTCATCATTTCATGTGTAGGGACGAACTTTTCTTGCTCTGAACAATATATTTCTATCATCGTGCCGTCTCGTATGTATGTCTCAACATTTATTGATAAAGGACTACACCCTAAAAATTTATCACGTGCATTAGAAGACGGGGGGACGTTGACATCTGTATTTGCCCCTTGGAATACATGTGGTGTGTTTATCTTTACTACATTAGGCGTTTCTGTCAGTCAATATGGACCATTTGCGATATTGAACTATATTGTGCCGATCATTTCGATTATTTACGGCTTTACAGGTTTTAAAATTATTAAATTGTCGCCAGCAGAAAAAACGTATTATCAACAACAAGAAACGACTAATTAAGCAAGCACTGAAAAGGGTAAATGAAATGAAAAATGGGTATAACTATAAAGAGGTGATAATATGCCAATAGTTTATTACGATGATCGTTGTATTTATTGTTATAATTATGCCATTTGGTTAATACGTCACGGACTTTCTAGAAGTTATCAGTTTGTGCCGTTAAAAAGTACAGCAGGGGAAGCGTTGAAAAAAGCCCACCCTGAAGTGTTGGAATATAATAGTGTGGTACTCCAAGAAGGGGACCATCTCACATTTCAATCTACAGCGATTGCGAAATTGATTTTTACGTTAGATGGTTATAAATGGTTAGCTGCATTACTGTGGCTCGTTCCAAAACCGTTGCGAAATTTAGGTTATCAATTGTTTGCGGATAACCGTGATAAAATGTGGAAAACGACTTGGGCGAAAGCCAATGCTTATGAACAGACCTTTTTCAAACAAAGCCAAGTCCCTACAAAAGAATAAGTAATCAAGCAATGAAGGACATCATTTTTAAAACTTTTAACAAATGTAAATTATTTCTCAATACAATATTGCAAAACTTGCCCTCGCGTTCCCAGGGGGCTTGCCTCAACTCAATTTGGCTTGATTCATTTGTAAACTTGATGGAAGGCAAATTGGATTTTGGGAGCAGTACAGAAATCTCATGTGCAACAAAGATTTCGTAGTACTGCCCCGCAAGGCTGACTAGATTTCTTAAAAGCGAAAGTATTGAGAAGTCAGACAGCTACTGCGATAAACAGTAATCACTATTAAAGTATGATGGTAGAATTTGTTTACGTATTCATCCCTCGGGAGTCTCGGGCAGTCCATGCAATCTTTATTGCTATTCGAAATAATAATATGAGTTTTAAAGTTAAATGATGTCCTTTATTTCTATATTCAAAATGATATGATGTTTAAATTTGAAGTACTGAGATATCCCATTATTCAGTCGTTTAATAGTTGTTTCATAATTGAATCATAAAAAACCCACCTACATTGTCATGTTAGGTGGCTTTTTTAACCATTATTCAGCGATTTCTAATGCGACTTCCATCATTTGTGTGAAAGAATTTTGACGCTCTTCTGCTGTTGTTGCTTCATCGCGAAGTAAATGGTCACTCACTGTGAAAATACCTAATGCTTTTTTGCCTGCTTTTGTCGCATTTAAATACAAACCTGCGGATTCCATTTCAACACCTAAAATGCCCATCTCAATCCATTTTTGGTTGAAGTCTGGGTTCGCATTGTAGAATGTATCTGAAGATAAAATGTTACCTACGTGGGCACGTGCACCGATTTCATCAGCTTTTTCTTTCGCTTTCACGACTAAATCAAAGTCAGCGAGTGGGGAGAAGTGACCTGGAATTTGGAATTGATCTACGTAATCTGAGTTTGTTGATGCGCCTTGACCAATAATAATATCGTAAAGTTGAATATCTTCTTGCATTGCACCACAAGAACCGATACGAATAATCGTGTCTACATCAAAGAAATGATAAAGCTCGTATGAATAAATACCGATACTTGGAATCCCCATACCTGATCCCATTACAGAGATTTCTTTACCTTTATACGTACCTGTATAACCAAACATGTTACGTACGTCGTTAAATTGCTCAACGTTTTCTAAAAAGTTTTCAGCAATAAACTTTGCACGTAATGGATCACCTGGCATTAAGACTGTTTTTGCAATTTTTTTACCATTAGGTTGAATGTGTGGTGTGCCTTGAGTCATCTAAAACATCTCCTTAATTCGTTATTATCACTTTAAAGATAACAGATGTATCGTTAAATGTCGACGAAGTTTTGAAGGAGACGTATGAATAAAAGTTGATGAATTGATAAATAATCAGAAATTCTTTCGTTTCACCAATCGTAGTCATTCGTATATAATAAAAGCGGATACAACAATAGGGTAACTTTAAAATGATATAGAAAAGAGGGAATAGCCATGAGAATGGTTGATATTATTGCTAAAAAAAGGGATGGACATGCTTTAACGAAAGAAGAAATTGAATTTGTCGTAAAGGGTTATACAAATGATGACATTCCTGATTATCAAATGTCTAGTTTAGCAATGGCAATTTTTTTCCAAGATATGACAGATGAAGAACGTGCGCACTTAACGATGGCGATGGTGGAATCGGGTGATCAAATCGACCTCTCTAACATTGAAGGGATTAAAGTCGACAAGCACTCAACAGGTGGTGTAGGTGATACAACGACACTTGTTCTTGCGCCATTAGTTGCGGCATTAGATATACCTGTTGCGAAAATGAGTGGTCGTGGTTTAGGTCATACAGGTGGCACGATTGATAAATTAGAATCAGTAGAAGGCTTCCACGTTGAAATTTCAGAAGAAACATTCGTGAAGTTAGTGAATGAAGATCGTGTAGCAGTCATTGGTCAAACAGGTAATTTAACGCCTGCAGACAAAAAGATTTATGCGCTCCGTGATGTAACAGCGACAGTGAACTCTATTCCATTAATTGCGTCATCAATTATGAGTAAAAAAATTGCAGCGGGTGCTGATGCGATTGTATTAGACGTTAAAACGGGTAACGGCGCATTTATGAAAACTGTTGAAGATGCTGAACAATTGGCACATGCAATGGTTAAAATTGGTAACCAAGTTGGACGTCAAACGATGGCGATGATTTCTGATATGAGCCAGCCACTCGGTCGTGCGATTGGTAACGCGCTCGAATTGCAAGAAGCGATCGATACGTTGAAAGGTGATGGTCCTGAAGATTTAACAGAACTTGTATTAACTTTAGGCTCTCAAATGGTTGTGCTTGCTCAAAAAGCGAAAGATTTAGATGAAGCACGTGGTATGTTACAAGAAGTGATTGATAACGGTAAAGCACTAGAAAAATTCAAAACATTCTTAAGCAATCAAGGTGGAGACGCATCTGTTGTCGATGATCCATCAAAATTACCAACGGCACAATATCAATTTGAATTACCAGCCAAACGTAGCGGTGTCGTTTCGGAAATGATTGCCAATGAAATCGGTATTGCTTCAATGATGTTAGGTGCGGGTCGTCAAACAAAAGAAGATGTCATTGATTTAGCAGTGGGGCTCGTATTGAACAAAAAAGTCGGTGATCGTGTAGAAGAAGGCGAATCATTATTGACGATTTATGCGAATAGTGAAGATGTAGAACAAGTCAAACAAAAATTGTATGATAACATTACTATTTCAGACCACGCAGAACAGCCACAGCTCATTCATACAATCATTACTGAATAAAGGATGATAGGATGAAAAAACTAGGTCGAATCGTATTAGGTCTCGCATTTATAGCAATTGGTGTCTTACATTTTACGAGAGAGCGCCAATTTAGAAATATTGTGCCGGCATATTTACCTTTACGTAAAACAGCTGTACTTGTGACAGGTGTGTGCGAAATTGTAATCGGTGTGTTGTTAGTGTTGCGACGCCCGTCAAACGCATTGAAAAATTGGATTAACGCATTTTTACTTGCCGTTTTTCCTGCCAACATTTATATGGCACGTAAAAAATTGCCATTAGGTGACAAACCATTATCGGATACTGCTTTATACGGACGTCTCCCGATGCAATTTGTATTGATGTATATGATTAAGAAATTATAGTGAAAAATAAACCGAGGAACCACACAGTAAAATCGTGTCGTTGCTCGGTTTTTAAATACTTATTTGCCAGTACCAAAGACGTCATGCCATTGGACACGTTTGTCTAAAAAGGCTTGTGCGATTTCTTTTGCACCTTCTAATGAGTGTGAAGCAGCCCAACCGCATTGAACTTCATTGCACGCAGGCACTTCATCAGCGGCTAAAACATCTTGTAACGTTTGTTCGACAATGTTTAACACATCATCATAATCGGTATGGTTAATGAAAGAGACGTAGAACCCTGTTTGGCAACCCATTGGACTTAAGTCGACTACTTTGTCTGAATGGTTACGAATATTTTCAGCCATTAAATGTTCTAAAGAATGAAGTCCTGGCATTTCCATATGTTCTTTGTTAGGTTGTTTGAAGCGAATATCATATTTGTAAATGTCATCTCCATTGAGCCCTTGCATTTTACCCGCAAGACGAATATATGGTGCGACCACTTTCGTATGATCTAAATTAAAACTTTCAACGTTCATTATTGGCATTGGTATGACCTCCTTCATGTTTAAATCCATTTTAACATATTCCAATCAAGATGAAAGGGGGGCGACAAAGTTTTTAAATGCCGATATAATAGGGAAAGGAGCTTTAAACTTATTATTACGAGTGGTTTAATATGAATTGATGCATTAAAAAATTTTTTGTGAGTCAGCGCAAAGTCGTTGAGACATGAAAATGTGATGCAAAAAGAGTAAAATATAGTATGAAAATTTTGAAGAGTGTTAAAAATAACATGACAAAGTGCGGAAAATTCGTTAAAATAATTACAAAATTGAATCAATATTTATCAAGAGCGGTGGAGGGAATTGGCCCGATGAAACCCAGCAACCTCATCGTACGGCGATAAAGGTGCGAATTCCAACAGTGTAAATGCTGAAAGATAAATGAAGGCAGAGATGTTATCACATATATACATCAGTCACACTTATCAATGTTTGTGTTGGATGTAAATGGGGATAACATTTTTTGTTTAAGGAGGAGTAACATGGTGACAACGGTAGAGCAACGTATTTTAGATTATATCGATCAACATAGATGGGCTTATATAGATATGAGTCATCAAATTCATGGACGTCCAGAACTCGGTAACGAAGAAATTTTTGCATCGCGTTTGCTGATTGAAAATTTAAAAGAACACAATTTTGAAGTTGAGCGCGACATTGCAGGGCATTCTACAGGTTTTATTGCGACATACGACTCGGAAGTTGAGGGGCCGACCATCAGTTATCTCGCTGAATATGATGCATTGCCAGGTTTAGGGCATGCTTGCGGTCATAATATTATTGGAACATCAAGCATGTTAGCAGCTATTGCATTAAAACAAGTGGTAGATGACATTGGCGGTAAAGTCATTCTGTTCGGTTGTCCGGCAGAAGAAGGTGGCGAAAATGGGAGTGCGAAGGCATCATACGTTCGAGAAGGGCTCTTTGACGACGTCGATGTTGCCTTAATGATTCATCCGGGTAATGAAACGTATTCGACTATTCCAACACTTGCTGTAGACGTACTAGATATTAAGTTTTACGGCCAAAGTGCGCACGCTTCAGAAAATGCTGCAGAAGCACGCAACGCTTTAGATGCAATGTTGAGCTATTTTAATGGGGTCGCACAACTCCGTCAACATATTAAAAAGACTGAACGTGTGCATGGCGTCATTTTAGATGGCGGTCAAGCAGCGAACATTATTCCTGACTTTACGCATGCGCGGTTTTACACACGTGCAACGACAAGAAAAGACTTGGATGTACTCACTTCAAGAGTGCATGATATTGCGCGTGGTGCAGCGATACAAACGGGATGTGATTTTGAATTTGAACCGATTCAAAACGGTGTGAACGAATTCATTAAATCACCGTTGTTAGATCAATTATTCGAACATTATGCAACGGAACTTGGTGAAGAAGTCAGTCATGATGATTTTGGCTACGGTTCGACTGATACGGGGAATGTCAGTCATGTCGTGCCAACGATTCATCCGCACGTCAAAATTGGTCCAAGAAGTTTAGTCGGCCATACTCACCGTTTTCGTGAAGCTGCAGCAAGTCCAATGGGGGATGACGCACTCATTAAAGGCGCAAAAATGATCGCATTAATGGGGGCCAAGTTAATACAAGATCAAACGTTATTAGCCGAGATACAAAAGGAGCATCAACATAAAAGGGAGAAATGACAAAATGACACACAATATTCAATATCGAAGTCAATTAACAATGGGAGAAATTTATGACACGAACATCGTTTACACGTCAAGACCCTCATATGTGTCGAATCCTTGGTTAGCACCAGATGAACATCAATCCAACTTTTTAACAGGGCGTGAATTACTGATTGCACAATTGCCAGTCATCGTTCATGAAGCGAGTGTCACTGACAGATTACAACAGTTATTTCAACTCATAGGACGAGAAATTCCGGATAATGTCATTACGTTTCACGACCAAGAAAGTTATGAACAGACATTAAAACGACTGACAGAAGAGGAAGCGCGTTTAATTTATTTCCAATATGTCCATGGGGATAATATTGTTGACGCGAATCACTATGCGATGGACAAACAGTTATTCAAAGACTTAAACAACAAATCATTAATTCCGAAATGGACGGGTGGCCAATATGTGCCTGAGCGCGAAATTGTCGCATTTCAAGATTTCAAAACGGCAGTCCAACAGTGGGAGTTACCGCTCGTCATTAAACCAGGAGATGACTTGCCGACTGCAGGGGGTTACGGCGTCATGATTTGTTATAACGAAAATGATTTGGAGAAAGCCATCGCACGTGTCGAAAAAGCTGAAGCGGCGACAGACACTTTAATTATCGAACAATGTGTTGAAGCTGTCGATAACTATTGCGTTCAGTTTGCATGGCACCCCGAAGATGGTATCGTGTACTTAGGTTCGGCTAAACAACTGACAAATGCGTATGGCTTTTATAACGGCAACATCAATGCGATAACTGTGCCAGAACAAGTCATTCAAGCAGGGTATGAGATTATGGATATCGCTGTTAAAAAAGGATTTATCGGCATTGCTGGGTTTGATTTACTCGTCGATAAACATGGCGATGTATATGCCATTGATTTAAATTTTAGACAAAATGGGTCGACAAGTATGTTATTGCTCAAAGATCAACTAACGGGTCCACATCACAAGTTTTACAGTTATTTTGCGAATGGAAACAATGCACGATTCTTTGATGCGATTCGTCACTTTGTTCAACGCGGTGTCTTGTATCCACTTTCCTACTATGACGGGGATTGGTATAAAGAAGAACACGTCAATTCGAGATTTGGGTGTATTTGGCATGCCGACAGTCCAGAACAAATTGAGGCATATGAAAAACAATTTATAGCACGTGCAGGCTTATAAAACACGATTCGTTGAGGTATGTTATAGTTGAAGGAGAACATATCATCGAAATTTGACGAATAGCGATGTCTAGTTTATATTTGTCAGTGATTTTGATTGAAAAAAGGAGCAGAGTCATGTCATATAAGAATGAGCGTTTTTACAAAGATATACTTACAAACGAACAATTTTTTATTGCTGTCAAGGATAAAAAAATGATTAAGCACCGTTATAATGACAAATTGTTATTTTGCTTTTGGACACGTGAATCTTTAGCCAAAGCGTATTTAGATAATTTGAATATTGAATACGACAAAATTAAAACAATGGATATTGACCGTTTTGCAACTTATGAATTGGACGAGATGTTTGATGAAGAAGACGAAGCATTGGTGAATGTGACGGATGATGCAGAAGGCCATGAAATTAAAATTGTAGAAGCAACAAATGATTTGATGACAGATTTAGACAACATTCGTATTCGTGAGTTTGTGCAAGATGTGGCGAAAACAGATACCGTTTATGGTTTGAGTCAAAAAGGCGACCGTCAATTTATGATTGTTTATGATGAAAATGACAACTTTGATCAGTCGCATTTTATGCCAGTTTGGAGTTTGCGTAAACGTGCTGAAAAAGTAGCGGAAGAAGACTTTGAAACGTTTGAATTAATCGATGTAGAAGGCGAAGTATTTGCGGATTGGTTGGATGAATTGCGTGATGACAATCGTTATGTAGCCATTGATGTGAAACCAGGCGTCGTCGGCACCATCGTCTCAGCACAAAAACTCGCCAATGAATTAACGTTTTAGAAGTGATGATGCTTATTACATCGCGAAACGACTGTTTTGGGAGTAGTCACTTAAAAAGATGTAAGTACAAAGCAATATTGAAAACTGTTTTATGATTAGAGGTTGAGATGACAATATCTCAGCCTTTTTTGATTAAGATGAGAGATGAATGGATTGAAAAGTATAAATAAAAAGAATGTCATTGCGCTTTTCTTGTAACTTTTGAAGCTTTGAATAGAAAACCAATTTAACTTGATGACATAAATCATTTGATTCGCTTCATTTTAAAAGATTGCCCCCATTCCTACACTTATTTAATGTCAGATTGTCCAGAAGGCTGAGACTCCTGAGGGAATGAGTGCATACTGCTAACATTTACTGCTTTACATTAAATAGTGGTTATTATTTATCGCAGTAGCTGTCTAACTTCTCAATACGCATGCTTTTGAGAAGTCTAGTCATCCTTGCCGGGGGCAGTACGACGAAATCTTTGTTGTACATGAAATTTTTGTACTGCTCCCAAAATCCAATTCGGTTACCTCCTAATGTACACTCTAATCAAGCCGAATTGAGTTGAAGGGCCAGCCCCTGGGAAAGCGAAGCCATGAGGGCAATCTTATGAATATACATCGTAGGAATGAGGGCAATGATTTAAGATCATCAAAGTTGTTGTATCATGCTTTTGTAGCCGAAATGGTTTATAAATATAGCGACCCTAATGCACCTGAGAAAGCACCATTTTGTAAATAATGCGGCTTAAACCCTCTTAAAATCGTATAATCCGTCACAACCTTTTGAAGCAATGGATTATCTTGGAACGACGACCCAATATATACCACATCTTCAACTTGATGTTCTCTTGCAACATGAATCGACACAGTTGTCACACTTTCACCGACAACCCCGATGACAGAAGCGATTTTGTCAGCATTCGTAAATGTTTTGTCCATATTAAGCAACACATGGCCGAAGTTTGCCGCTGTCAGTTCTCCAGAAATAGGAGGCGTATCATTTTTATAAATATGTTTGACTTTTAAATCAATAATTTCACGATCACCTTGTTGCGCCATCTCAGTCAACTCTTGGTAATCTGTAATACCCGTTAATAAATAACCGAGCCCTTGAATCATGCCGCCACCTGTACCAATGCCACCGACACGTTTTTGTCCCTTTTTATCGGACAAATGAAGTGATGTCCCAGTGCCGACATTCGTGAAAATATATTGCTGAATATGAATATTTTGTTCTTCTAGTAAAATCTGTACGCCTTTCGCAGCTGCATCGAATTCAATGAAAAGTTGTGGTTCGCAATCGAGTAATTCGCTTAAAACTTTCGCATTACCCCCTGTCATATGAATATCTTCGCATGCTTGTTGATTCAACCAATTTGCTACAGTTTCTAGTGATGTAGTGGGGTAAGTTTTAAAAGCACGTCCACCCTCTTGTTCAATTACAACTTTGATTAACGTCCCACCTGCATCGATACCTATTCGCATATCTGTCACCTCAAAATAATTGTTTATCACCAATATATACTATATGATAATGACGAAATTACAAGACTAAATTTGATAAGAAACGAAGGTGTGAACGATGCCAATTAAGTCCATATAACATCGTCAGTGATGTGGAGGAAGCGGTATAGTTTTATCAAAAGACATGTGGTGGGGCGCTCAAACGTTTAAACGAACACGAGGGGGAAGCTTCTTCATGCTAAGTTAGAAATTACAGCGGGCGTGACATTACATTTATCTTCAAATTATGGAAAACCGATTGAATGTCAGGGCTACCACTTAATTCTAACTTTTGATCAATGAGAGGAACAACAACGTATTGATGTGAAGCGGGGGACCCACATATGCCGCTTCAAAAACATTCTTCGGTGCCATACACGGTCAAGTCACCGATCGTTACGGCATCAATTGGCTCATGAATCACTTTGAATAAAAATAAGAAAGAATGGCTAAGACATAATGAAAATGCTCTAGCCATTCTAACTATTTAGATGAGATAATAAGTGGTTGAAATCAAAAGTTTCACACTTGAGTTATATCAATATCACATCTCATTATCTCGCTCACGTTCTTCAATTGTACGAGAAAAGTCTTTTTCATCATCAATATGCGTCATTTTAAAATGCTTCGTATGTTCACGTCTCAACGCATTCATCAATGAAAAAATCATCAATAACAAAATAATAGAAAATGGTAATCCAGTCACGACTGATGCCGTTTGTAAACTTGTGAGTCCGCCTGCAACAGTTAACGCAACGGAAATGGCACCAATTAAAATGCCCCATACCATTTTGTGTTTACGCTTCGGATCTTCAACGCCACCTGTCGCCATACCTGAGACGATATGTGTTGTCGAGTCTGCACTGGTCACGATAAATGTAAAAAGTGAACTACTCACCACTTAGCTAAAACATAAAGGTTCTTAACGCTTGAAGTGGGAGCTTCTTGGGAATAGAGCGTACTTGTAAGTGTATTTCTTTACTAACAGAGGTTTCTCTTATTGACCAAGCTATCCCCGTAGACCCTACGGTTATCGGTCTTTTCTAAGCTAATGTTTGCATTCGTAGCCCTTCGGTCAAAATATTGATGCTCGCGTTTATATCTCGGTCATGGTGAGCATGGCAAATAGGACAAGACCATTCTCGAATTTTGAGATTTTTCTTGCCATCATTATGTCCGCAGTCTGAACAGACTTGACTTGATGGAAACCATTTATCAATCTTGACTATTTCACGTCCATACCAGTCAGCTTTGTATTGTAGCTTAATCACAAAGCTAGACCATGACACATCAGAAATGCTTTTAGCCAGTTTATGATTTCGCAACATACCTTTTGTGTTTAAGTCTTCAATACAGATAATATCGTGATTTTTGATAATCTCTGTACTCAACTTGTTTAGAAAGTCAGTGCGTTGATTCATTACCTTTTCATGTAGTCGTGCAACTTTCTGTTTTTGTTTCTGGTAGTTTTTGGCTTCAAAGAGATTGATACCCTTCTTTTTGGCTAACAGGGCACGTCTCGACAACTTACGTTGTTCACGTTTTAGTTTCTGTGCCATTTTCGAAGTGAACTTATTATTATCAATCTTTTGACCGTCAGAAAAAATGGCAAAATGAGTGATTCCAAGGTCAATTCCAATTGCAGAATTAGTTTTAGGAAACTCGACAACTTCTTCTTTGCACAATAAAGAAACATAGTATTTACCGCTTGAACGGCGTGATATTGTAGCTGATTTGATAATACCTTTAGGTTGTCTATGAAGCTTTATTTTAACTGATGACTTCAACTTAGGAACTTTGATGAATTTATTATCAATCAAGGATATTGTGCCATTTTGATTATTAGTGGTATAGCTTTGAACGGGATTCTTCTTACTTTTGAACCGAGGAAATCCAACAGATTTATCTCTAAAGAAATTCTTATATGCCTTGTCTAAATTGAGTTGTGCATTAGCCAAGGCAAGGCTATCTACTTCCTTCAAAAATGGAAATTCATTCTTATATTTAGCTGGTGTCGGGAACTTCATTTTTTTAGAAGAAACATTCTTAGTTTCTTCATAAGCTTTCATTCGATCATCAAGCATTAGATTGTAGACCTTACGGACACAACCGAAAGACTTAGCGAAGAAAATTTTTTGTTCTTCAGTTGGATAGATTCTAAATTTATATGCTTTGAGTCGTTCCATAAGCTACGCACCTCTCTATTTATGATTATAACCTTGATTCTGAATATATTTTTTTATAACGTCAATTGGTGCGCCACCAGTTGTCAAAAGGCAAAAACTTCTAGACCAAAACATTTCTTTCCAAAGAAACTGTCTTACTTTTGGAAAGTCGCGTTTTATCAAACGCGAACTGGCACTTTTATAGGCATTGATGAATTTTGTCAATTCTGTTTTTGGTTGTGCTTTGAACATAATATGAACATGGTCTTTATCATGATTCCACTCAACTAGAGTAATATGATAAGACGCTGCAATTCGTACAAAAGTTGTTTTAGCAAATTCAGAAATTTTATCATCAATCACTTGTCTACGGTATTTAGTAACCAACACAAGATGATAATAGAGAAGAAACACCGAATGATTATTAGTATCTAATTTCATGTTATATCAACTCACTTCTTATATAGACTGATTATAACATAGAACAAAATAAAAAGGCGATGAGCCTTGCGTGTCGGTTTTCGAGTTACCAACGGTAACCCTCATACCGAACGGCATTCATCACCCACCTATAGAGGATGGGAGACTTCTGCCTGAATTAAGTTAAAATAATGGCTAGTGCACTTGTCAATTCGTATAACGGAAACTTACTTAATAATTCAAATAATGCAACGGTATAATCTTGATCGACAATGTTTTCAATCCCATCTTGATGATGCAATGCCCAATTGATAGCAGTGCCACCAAAACCAGAAATCCATAAAAATGAAATACATGGCGGAATAATCAAGACGCCGACGACAAATTCACGAATCGTCCGACCTCTTGAGACACGAGCGACAAAACCACCAATAAATGGCGACCAAGAAATCACCCATGCCCAGTAGAACACTGTCCATTTTTGAATCCATGAATTGTCACCAGTATAAGGATCCATGCGTAAACTATACTGTATGAAATGGGTCAAATAGTCCCCAATTGAAACGGTGAATGTCTCGACGATAAAACGTAAATCCCCGAAAATATAAATAAACAACAATAACAATGCACCAATAATGATGTTTAAATTACTCAGCCACTTCACACCGCGATTAATGCCTGTTAATGCAGAACTGAGGAAAATGAGTGTCATCAGTAACGTAATTAAAATTAATGTGAGCGACGTGTTCGGAACTTTAAAGACATGGTTCAAACCACCTGCAATTTGTAAAATACCGAGACCGATAGAAGTCGCAATCCCCATGACTGTCGCAATGATTGCCAAAATATCAATGACGTTACGATAAGGACGTCGATACGTTTCACCAAAAACAGGTTCCATTGCAGTAGAAATCAGACCATCACGATTTTTACGGAATTGAAAATAGGCAACGATTAAGCCACTCATTGCGAAAATAGACCACTGCGAAATCCCCCAATGGAAAAAGGTGTAACCCATCGCAAGTCGTGCAGATTCTACCGATTGACCGTCGACCGATTTTGGAAACGGTGAATGCAAGTAATGTGTTAACGGTTCAGCAACGCCCCAAAAGACAATCCCGACACCTAAACCAGCCGAAAAAAGCATACCGATCTACGACATAACTGTAATTTACAGATATCTTTCAAATGAAATGTTGACATACTACAATATATCTATATATAATATAGTTATCAGAAAAATCTGATATCTATATTATATGGAGGTATAAGCATGAGTATTAAACTAAGTATCAAAAAAGTTGATTTGGGCATGGTAATGTGTTGTAATGCGTTTGCTAAAGGTGATGGATGGTCAGACAATTTATAATGCTAGAAATAAACACCTCACTTAGTGAGGTGTTTTAGTAAGATGAAAAAGAAGATTGTCATATTTAGGCTTTTAAATTCTTTTACACTAGCCCATGCTCTTTTATTTTTAATATATTTAAAAGATATTAAAATCGATATTTTTTATATAGGTGTTTTGTTTTCAATTACTTATATATCTAACTTATTAACAGAATTACCATTTGGATATTTTGCTGATACAAAATCAAAAAAGCTAAGTTATTATATAGGGTCATTTTTTACTGTTTTATCATTGCTTATATTCATAATATATAAAGATTTTAGTTTAATAATCATTGCATCTATATTATATGGGATAGGTATGTCTGGAAAATCTGGTTCTGCAGAAGCTGTACTTATTAATAACTTAGATAAAGATTTTCAAAAACTGTATTTTGAAATAGGAAATAAAATTAATTTATACACTAATGCATTTATGGCCATCTTTATTGGCTACCTTTATAAGTTGGATAGGTCTTTGCCATTTTATATCTCTTTAATTTCAGAATTATTATTATTAACTTTTGTTATACGCATTAAAGAATCTAAGTATATAGTGAATAAGAAGTTAATAAAGGCTACTGTTATGAATAACACTATAAAATCTGTGTTGAAAAATTATGATATATACATATTTTTAGCTTTAATGTATTTGGTTATACCTCAATTATCAGTATACTTACCAGCTTACCTAAAAGAACATATAAGTATTGAATATATAGGCATATTGATTTTTTTATTTAACATAATTCCTATACTCGGGTCTAAGATATATGACATGAAACTTTCAATTTTAGAAAATAAGAAATTGTTATACATTACATTAATCTATCTTACTATATTATTATTCATGATGAGTATATCAAATTTTACATTTTTTCTACTACTTTATGGATTATCTAGAATAGCTAATGGTTGGATATTTATGGTCATTTCTAAAATACTAAATAATATCTCAAATAATGAAAACAGAGCTACAATGCTTTCAATTAAAAGTACAGTAATGAGTTTAATGTTTATTTTTTCTGATCCATTATTTGGCTACATAATTTCTCAGCACAGTATAAAATTTAGTTATTTTATTTCTGGATTAGTTATACTTTCTGGAATCATTATAATTATATTTTCGAGGAGGAATGAGAATGTTTAAATTAAGTGATGATTATTTGATAAGAAGGGAGTTTTTTGGAGGTCTTGCTATCATTTTAGGTGGTGGTGAATATGAATTAGACGAAATTAGCACAGAAATACTATTATTCTTTGAGAATTCCAATAACATACATCAATTGAAATATTTTTTGAAGGAGGCTATGCAAATCGATATTGATATAGAAGAAATTGATAATATTTTAACACAGTTAGAAATATTTTTTGAATCTACATCATTAGAATATAAATTGGATGACGTAGATGAATATATTTCAAGTATGCTCGTTGAAAGGAACTCAATAAATAATATAAATTATTTATCTGCACCGTTATCTTTGTCTATTTATCCTAATATGAAATGTAATTTATCTTGCAGCTTTTGTTTTATATCTGATGAAAAATGGGATGAACAGAACATTTATTATGACGCTAAAAAGTGGATAAAGGTAATAAAACAAGCAAAAGATATGAGAGTACCGTATTTAACTATATTAGGTGGGGAACCTTTGATGTACAGAGGTATATGGGATATTTTGGATTATACGAAAAAATTAAATATCCGTACTCATATTACTACAAATGGTACGATCAATAGTAACAGTGTAATTCAAAAGTTAAAACAATATAATAACCTAACTATCAAAGTTTCATTACAATCATTAGATGAATTTCATAATAAAGAAACTAAAGGAGATTTTAATCAACCTATAAAATTTTTAAAAAGGTTGAAAGATAATAACATAGATTGTGGAATTCATACGGTAGGATTAAAAGGAAATTATGGAAAAGCTGAAGAGATTTTAGAATTTTGTGAAGAAAATAATATTAATGATTTTTCCGTGGGTATATTTTTTAATATAAACAAGGTAGACATTGAAGAGTTTTCATTAGTGCAGTATAGAGAAAAAAATATAGAAGTTCAAAATTTAATAAATAAAAAGTATCCAAATATAAAATACAGGCTGGAAGGTTGCCAGAATTGGACTGCTGAACCTACATTAAAAGAAGAAAGTATACCTAGAACTCCATTTGAAGTTATTAAGAGTGGTTGCGATGCTGCTCAATCTAGATTAGAAGTAATGAATGATGGAATACTTCTTGGATGTGCACTCTTTAATAAACACCGTCACTCTGCAGGTAATGTATTTCAAGATGATTTAAGTAGTCTATGGAAACACTCTAAAGAATTTGAGAAATTAAGAAATTTTAAAACACGAGATAATGATTGTAAAAGCTGTAATTTTAATTATTTTTGTAATGGCGGATGTCCTGCTATGAATGAAAAATATAATGACACTATATACGCAGGTGATGAAAGATGTAATTTTAAACAAAATATTAAGGACATGAGAAATAGTAATGGAGTTATTTGATATGTTGTTAGGCATCTTTTTTTCATTTGGAAAGAAGATGCTTTAATATTATATTTCGATTTTTGTTTAAACTAACTATTTCTACAAAAGACAATAAATAGGTGTACGCAACAGTTTAACACGTTTTAAACAACTATAAAAGAATATGAGATAATAAATCTAAAAACTTTTTTAATTGCAAGGAAGCCCTGGTGAAGAAACCCACTTTGTTCATGTGAACCCCTTTCTTAATACCGCGAAATTGAGAGATAATGATGGGTGAAGATAACAATGAAGTAGATAATGTTAAAAGTTCTAAACTATCTCTATAAATATTTGTTTGAACCCCTTTAATTATGTCAACATTATATATGGAGAATAAAAAATAAAGGGATGGTCAAAATAATGACAACAAAAAGTAAACGCTTTGATGATATTACTATACAATTATATGATAAGCAATACCGTGATGCTTTATATCGATTCGAATTAAATGAGCGACAACGCATCTATTCTTCATTACCCAAAGAAGTTTTGGATGATGCATTAAATGATGACAACAGAGTCGCTAATATCGTACTTAATGATCAAGATGAAGTGATTGGATTTTTTGTATTGCATCAACATTATCAACATGAGGGCTATGACACACCGTATGAAGTTGTATACATACGCTCGTTATCCATTAATGAAGCGTATCAAGGGAATGGCTACGGCACGAAAATAATGATGACATTACCAGAATATGTGCAAATGATTTTTCCGGATTTTAATCATTTGTACTTAGTCGTGGATGCAGAAAATGAAGCGGCTTGGAATGTTTATGAACGTGCGGGCTTTATGCATACGGCAACGAAAGAAGAGGGGCCAATCGGAAAAGAACGTCTCTATTACCTTGATTTGGACCATAAATATGTATCATCTTTAAAATTAAAAAAGAGTGAGGATTCTAAGGCGGGACCGATTGGAATTGTAGACTTAGTTTTAGATGATCAAAAAGTAGGATTTATAGCGATTGAGGCTTTTAACGAACGGCTTATGATTCGTGCACTTTACGTCGATGATGGGTATAGAGATACGGGAATTGCGCAAAATGCACTGCGTCAATTAGCAACATATGTACGAAAAGAAAACCATGAAATAACAGTGATTGAAACGACTTTATTTGGTCCGAATCATCAACTCACACCGCTGTTTCATAAGAGTAATTTCGTTGAGACAGTGACGACGGATGATTATGTCACATTAGAAAAATATATTAATTATTAGTCGGGCGGGTGAATCGTCATTCATACACGTGCCAATACGCAAACCATTTCAATTGACTTCGAAAAATCTCGCTGAAAACATTGCGAAATCATCAGTAGTCATTTATAATTTAATTTTGTTAAAGTCGATGTTTTAAACGCATCTGTCATGCGATAGATGTGTATGAATGTAGCGCAACATAATCAAAAGGTGACCGTCATGCGCACCTGTTTTTACAAATGGAAATATCCGAATGAAGAGAAATGTTAACCTTTGAAAGGAAGATGTGCTGATGAAATTACAAGATTACACACAAGAAATGGTTGATGAAAAATCATTTATTGATATGGCTTACACGCTTTTAAGTGAACAAAATGCAACGATGAACCTTTATGATATTATTGATGAGTTTAAACGTATGGGTCATTACGAAGATGCACAAATTGAAAACCGTATCGTTCAATTCTACACGGATTTAAATACGGATGGTCGTTTTTTAAGTGTAGGCGATAACGTTTGGGGTCTTCGCGATTGGTATTCAGTAGACGATATTGAAGAAAAAATCGCACCAACAATTCAAAAATTCGATATTCTTGATGAAGACGATGAAGAAGATAAAAACTTAACGTTATTAGGTGAAGATGATTTAGAAGGCGATGACAACATTCCAAATCGTACTGATGATCAAGAAGATTTAGATGATCCTGAAGATGAACGTGTTGAAGATGAAATTGAAGGGTCAGACCTCGTAGTAGAAGAAGACGAAGACATTGATGAAACATACGATGAAGACGATGAACTTGAAGAAGATGAAGAGGAAGAAACGTTTTAATTTCTGATTTCTAAATAAAGTTGATTGACTTTTTACGACAACATGATAAAATTTTATTCGGGCTCCTTTAATTAGGACGGATAAATAAATGAAGACGATAGAAAGTAGTGATGGTTCCGAAAATGTGAGTCTCATCTATCGTTAAGGTTCCCCTTACAATCATGATATTGTGAGTGGGAACTTTTTTAATTTTATGAAACATTGCGGACGTTAGGCGTTTCTAAATGATAAAAGTGACAGTGTGTTCAAAATAGCGCGTAGATGGTGGAGAGCAGAATACAAATATCAAAGTGTTCACAATACCATCTTCATCTCACTGAAACGACGGAAACTTTTAAAATTTGAGAATGCTGTCCTGCACATAATCAATGATTGGCATACAAATTCACCCCTAAATTTTGAAAGGTACTTCTGACAACAAACGAGGAGGAAATGGAATGATGACTAAATTTATTTTCGTAACTGGTGGCGTGGTTTCATCATTAGGTAAAGGGATTACAGCCGCTTCACTAGGACGCTTATTAAAAGATAGAGGATTAAAGGTGACCATCCAAAAATTTGATCCTTATTTAAATGTGGATCCGGGTACAATGAGTCCATATCAACACGGGGAAGTTTTCGTGACGGATGACGGTGCAGAAACGGACTTAGACTTAGGTCATTATGAGCGTTTTATCGACATTAACTTAAACCAATACTCTAACGTAACGGCTGGGAAAGTCTATTCACACGTGCTACAAAAAGAGCGTCGTGGTGACTACTTAGGTGGTACAGTCCAAGTTATTCCACACATTACAAACGAAATTAAGTCACGCTTGTTACTCGCTGGGGAAAGTACAAATGCAGATGTTGTCATTACTGAAATCGGTGGGACGACAGGTGATATCGAATCGTTACCGTTTATTGAAGCGATTCGCCAAATTAAGAGTGACTTAGGCCGCGACAACGTGATGTATGTACACTGTACTTTATTGCCATACATTAAAGCGGCAGGAGAAATGAAGACGAAACCGACACAACATAGTGTGAAAGAATTACGTGGTTTAGGGATTCAACCTGATTTAATCGTTGTGCGTACAGAATATGAAATGACGCAAGACTTAAAAGATAAAATTGCGTTATTCTGTGACATTGATAAAGAAAGTGTGATTGAATGTCGCGATGCAGAATCACTTTATGAAATTCCGTTACAATTAAGCCATCAGAATATGGACGATATCGTTATTGAACGTTTAGGACTTCAAGTGGATCGCGATACACAACTCGATGAATGGAATCATTTATTACGTGTCGTGAATAACTTAGAAGGTAAAGTGACAATTGGTCTTGTCGGTAAATATGTGTCATTACAAGATGCGTACCTTTCAGTGGCAGAATCATTAAAACATGCGGGTTACCAATTTATGAAAGATATCGAGATTCGCTGGATTGATTCAAGTGAGGTTAATGATGACAATGTTGCAGAATATTTATCAGATGTAGACGGTATCCTCGTACCAGGTGGCTTCGGTTTCCGTGCAAGTGAAGGTAAAATTTCAGCGATTAAGTATGCGCGTGAACAACAGATTCCATTCTTCGGTATTTGTTTAGGTATGCAACTTGCGACAGTCGAATATGCACGTCACGTTGTTGGTTTAGAGGGTGCACATTCAGCTGAGTTAGATCCGAACACGCCATATCCAGTCATCGATTTATTGCCAGAACAAAAAGATATCGAGGACTTAGGGGGTACATTACGTTTAGGTTTATACCCATGTACGATTCAAGAAGGTACGTTAGCTGAAAAAATCTACGGTAAAACAGAAGTGGAAGAACGTCATCGTCACCGTTATGAGTTCAACAATGAATATAGAGAACAACTTGAAGCGGCAGGCATGACCTTCTCAGGTACAAGCCCAGACGGTCGTTTAGTTGAAATGGTTGAATTAAAAGAACATCCATTCTTTATCGCATGCCAATTCCACCCAGAGTTTTTATCAAGACCGAACCGTCCGCAACCGATCTTCAAATCATTCATTGAAGCGGCACTGTTACAACAAAATAACACGAAATGATACTAACAGCAGTAAACATGACAGTCTTATGGAACTTTCCATAGGGCTGTTTTTTTAATTGGTCATGAAGTTCAAAAGTGCTCTCAAAGCGCACATCATCTTAAAATTAAGCAAAAATACAATTTTCAAACATTTAGATTTAAATATAAATAAAATTGTACAACGTTAACATTTTTCACCGCTTTTTTGCTATATTTAATTTAACGATACTTTTTAAGGTGGAATTTTGAAAAATGGCAACGATTGGATTTGAAGAAAAGTTATGGCAAGCTGCGGATAAATTGCGTGGCAGTATGGATGCGGCAGAATATAAAAATGTCGCATTAGGATTAATCTTTTTGAAGTATGTTTCAGATGCATTTGAGGAAAAATATGAAGTTTTGAAAAATGACGAATGGGCGGACGAAGAAGATAAAGATGAATATTTGGCGGACAATATATTCTGGGTGCCAAAAGAAGCGCGTTGGCACTACATCAATGCCAATGCGAAAAAACCCGAAATTGGACAAATCATTGACAGAGCGATGATTGCGATAGAAAAAGAAAACACATCGCTAAAAGGTGTATTACCAAAAGAATATGCGAGACCGACGTTAGATAAAGAAAAACTCGGGGGCATTATTGACTTATTTACATTTAAAGTCGGTGATACTGAGAGTCGACGTCAAGATGTGCTCGGCCGCGTGTATGAATACTTTATTGCGAAGTTTGCGAGTGCGGAAGGGAAAAACGCCGGCGAATTCTACACACCTGCTTCTATTGTAAAGTTGCTCGTTGAAATGGTCGAACCGTATGAAGGGCGTATTTATGATCCGTGTTGTGGTTCTGGTGGGATGTTTGTCCAAAGTGAACGCTTTATTGAAGAACATCAAGGGCGCATAGACAATATTGCTGTTTATGGACAAGAATCGAATCCGACCACTTGGAAACTTGCGAAAATGAATTTAGCCATTCGTGGGATTGACAATGATTTGGGGATACATCATGCTGATACCTTTCATAACGATTTACATAAAGGGTTAAAAGCGGACTATATTTTAGCCAATCCGCCGTTTAATCAGAGTGATTGGGGACAAGAACGTTTATTGGACGATTATCGGTGGAAGTTCGGTATTCCACCAAAAGGGAACGCCAACTATGCCTGGATTGAACATATGATTTCGAAACTCGCACCTAGTGGCACAGCAGGCTTCGTATTAGCGAATGGGTCGATGTCGACAAGTAGCAAAGATGAACTCGCGATACGAAAGGAACTCATTGAACAAGACCTTGTCGAATGTATTGTGACCTTACCTGGGCAATTATTTTATTCGACGCAAATTCCAGTTTGTCTATGGTTTGTGACAAAAAATAAAAGTAAAAAAGGGAACCGTGAACGACAAGGTGAAGTGCTTTTCATAGACGCAAGAAATGTGGGTCATATGGTATCGAGAACGTTGAAAGAGTTTTCGGATGAAGACATTCAAATGATATCCAACGTCTATCACGCGTGGAAAGGGACAAATGAGCAATCCTATGAAGATCAAGCGGGCTTTTGTAAAGTAGCGAAAACAGAAGAAATTCGAGATAACGATTATATTTTAACACCAGGACGTTACGTAGGATTGGCAGCAGTGGAAGAAGATGCTGAACCGTTCGAACAAAAAATGGAACGCATCACCGCCGAACTCAGCGAACAATTTGCGAAATCTAAGGCACTTGAGGAACAGATTCGCAAATCATTGGAGGGGTTGGGTTATGGAGTATAAAAGTTGTAAGTTGAAAGAGGTAATAGTATTAAATCCTAAACTTAAATTATCCAAAAATACTATAGCCAAAAAAGTATCAATGGATAATCTAATAGAAAACCAAAAGAGAATAGAGAGTTTTAGTTATTCGCAATTTAAAGGTGGCTCAAAATTTAAGAATGGAGATACCTTATTAGCTAGAATAACACCTTGCTTAGAAAATGGGAAAACTGCTTATGTAGATATTTTAGACAGTGATGAGATAGCTTTTGGGTCAACAGAGTTTTTTGTATTGAGACCTAAAGAAGATCTAATGGATAATCAATATCTTTATTATCTAATGAGAACACATAAATTAAGAAACATTGTAATTAAATCGATGACAGGAACTTCTGGGAGACAGAGAGCTCAAAAGGAATCGATTTTAGAATTTGAAGTAAATTTGCCTTCTTTAAAACAACAAAAAATAATAGCTAAAATATTGAAAAATTTAGATGACAAAATAGAATTAAATCAAGACATCATCGCTAATCTCGAGGAACTTTCTCAAACACTTTTCAAACGTTGGTTCGTGGATTTTGAGTTTCCTGATGAAAATGGGAATCCGTATCAATCGAGTGGCGGTGAAATGGTTGTAAGTGAATTAGGAGAGATACCAAAAGGGTGGAAGGTTGTTCAATTAAAAGATTTAGCAGGTCATAAGAAAGATACTTTTAATCCTAAAAAAAGTGGCGAAAAAGAAGTTTTGCATTTTAGCTTACCTGCATTTGATAATCGTAAATTACCTGTTTTAGACAAAGTAATAAATATCAAAAGTAATAAGTGGATCATAGATGAAAATTGTATTTTATTTTCTAAAATGAATCCAACTACTAGGAGAATTTGGCTTACCTCAATTGATGACAAATATTTAAATATTGCTTCATCAGAATTTATAGTTTTAAAAAGTGATAATAGCTTTAACAACGCATTTATTTATAACGTATGCACTTCTGACGGGTTTAATGAGTTTTTAGTTTCGAATGCTACTGGTTCGACCAATAGTAGACAAAGAGTCAAACCTGATATAGCGATTCGTTATAATTTTGCATTCAATAGTGAAATTGCTTCACTGTTTAGCGAGGCAGTTGAGCCCTATTTAGAAAAAATAAAATTATTAAGAAACGAAATCCAAAAGTTAACCGAACTCCGCGATACGTTATTGCCTAAGTTAATGTCTGGTGAGATTGAGATTCCTGATGAGGTTTGGGGGGATGAGGATGAACTTTCAATTTAGTGAAAATGATTTGGAACAAGTGGCGCTGGAATGGTTTGAAAATCTTGGCTACACGGTAAAACATGGGCGTGAGGTGAGTGTGACAGGTATCTCACCTGAACGTGAAAGTGATCAAGATGTCATTCTTGATGGGCGTTTAGAAGCAGCTTTAAGACGGTTGAACCCGGATTTGCATGATGATGTGATTCAACACGCGATACGTGATATTTCTATTGAGCAGTCACCACATTTATTAGAAAACAATCGTTACTTTCATGAGTTAATGACAAATGGGATTGAAGTTGCGCATTATAATGCGTCTGGTGAAGTGGTTCACGATTTAGTAAATGTATTTGACTTTGAGAATCCAGAAAATAACGACTTTTTAGCGGTGAATCAGCTCACAGTTGTGCATGGTGACTATCGGAAGCGGCCAGATATTGTGCTCTTTATCAATGGTTTGCCTGTTGTTGTCATTGAGTTGAAGAGTTCGACCAATGCATCTGTTGGCGTAGAAGATGGGTATCATCAGTTAGAAACGTATAAGATGCGCATTCCGCAATTGTTTTATCATAATGCCATTTTGGTAACGAGTGATGGGATTAATACGAAAGCTGGCTCATTAACGGCAAATTATGATCGTTTTATGACTTGGCGCACGAAAGATGGTCAAACCGAGGCATCATCAACTATGGCAAGTTTAGATGTCCTTATTCATGGAATGCTCAACAAGACCGTGTTGCTTGATTTAATCCGTCATTTCATTTTGTTTCAAGACGAAGGGAATGGCCGCGTCGTTAAAATTTTAGCGGCGTATCATCAATATTATGCGGTGAATAAAGCTGTAGAACGTGCGATTGAAGCGTCATCTGATTGTGGTGATGGGAAAGGTGGCGTCATTTGGCATACGCAAGGTTCGGGCAAAAGTTTAACGATGGTGTTCTTTTCAGGAAAGTTAATTCAAAAAATGAATAACCCGACATTAGTCATTGTGACAGACCGTAATGACCTAGATAACCAGTTATATCACACGTTTGTTAAATCGAAAGGGCGCTCAGGCAAAGGTTTATTGAGACAAATACCGAAACAAGCAGAGTCAGGCAAACAATTAAAAGCACTGTTATCTGTAGAATCAGGTGGCATTGTGTTTACAACGATGCAAAAGTTTGAGCCAGAAGCGGGCAAAGAGACGATGGACATGTTAACAGACCGTAAAAATGTCATCGTGATGGCTGACGAAGCACATCGCACGCAATATGGCTTTAATGCAACGTATGACAATAAAGGGCAAGGTGTGAAGTATGGCTATGCGAAATATTTAAGGGATGCCTTGCCTAATGCCTCATTTGTTGGATTTACTGGAACACCTGTTACTTTAACGGACAAAAATACACAGCTCGTTTTCGGCAATTACATTGATGTATATGATATGACACAAGCCGTTGCGGATGGCAGTACGGTTAAGATTTATTATGAAAGCCGCATTATTCCGTTAAGTTTACCGAGTGATGTTGATATTGATGAGGCTTATGAAGAGATTACTGAGGGCCAGGAAGCGGATATTAAAGATCAACTCAAATCAAAATGGTCGCGCATTGAAGCATTAACAGGTGCGAAACAACGGATTCATACGTTAGCTGTTGATATCATTCAGCACTTTGAAATGCGACAACAAGCGATAAAAGGGAAAGCGATGATTGTCACGATGAGTCGCCGTATTGCCGTTGATTTGTACGATGAAATCATTAGCCTAAAACCCGAGTGGCATTCGGATGATGATCATCAAGGTGTGATTAAAGTTGTTATGACGGGGGCGTCGAGTGATCCACAAAAATATCAGCCACATATTGGGTCCAAACAACGACGGACATTACTTGAAAATCGTATGAAAGATGAAAATGATGCATTGCAACTTGTGATTGTACGAGACATGTGGTTGACAGGTTTTGACGTACCTTCATTACATACAATGTATATTGATAAGTTGATGAAAGGCCACAACCTCATGCAGGCGATTGCTCGGGTCAACCGTGTATTTAAAGATAAACCAGGTGGACTCATTGTTGACTATGTTGGTATTGCGGAATACTTGAAAGAAGCATTGAAAGATTATTCGGATAAGGATAGAGATAAAGCCGGTATCGATACGGATAAAGCGTTGGAACTGATGTTGATGAAATATGATGTCATTCAAGATATGTTGTATCAGCATGACTATTCAGGCTTCGAATCTGAAAAACAGATGGATCGTTACAATGCGATTTCAACCACGATGGATTATATCTTCGGGTTAGGTGAAGCAGAACGTCAGCGCTTTGTGAAGACCGTGACAGAACTCGGGAAAGCATACGCGCTATGTGCCACTGAACCCGCAGCCCAAGAATTAAACAGCGAAATTGCCTTCTTCAAAGCAGTGAAATCCGGCATTGTGAAATTATTATCACCGGTCACTGATGAAGAAGTACAGAAGAAAACGCCAACAGAGATTGAAGCGGAGATTAAGCAGTTGATATCGAAATCAGTTGTGACTGAAGAAGTGATTGATATTTACCAAACATTAGGACTCGAAAATCCAGATATTTCAATCCTATCAGACGAGTTTTTAAAAGATGTCGAAGGATTGGAACAGAAAAACGTTGCGGTAGAATTATTAAACAGATTACTTAAAAACCAAGTGAGAACATTGATGAAAATGAATACGACGGCGTCTAGAAAATTTTCAGAAATGTTAGGGCGCTCGATTCAAAAATATAATAACCGCACGATAGAAGCGTCAAAAGTCATTGAAGAATTAATCGATATGGCGAAAGAGATTCAACAAGAACAACAAAGAGGGAACGATTTAGGGTTAAGCACAGAAGAAATCGCGTTTTATGATGCACTCGCGTCACATGAAACAGCTAAAACAGTGATGGGGGACAAAGAATTACGAGCGATTGCCCATGAATTGACGAAAACAGTCAAAGAAAACATGAGTGTCGATTGGTCAAAACGTGACAGTGCGAAAGCTAAAATGAGAGTGCAAGTGAGACGATTGCTTAAAAAGTATGGCTATCCACCTGACCTTCAAAAGATGGCGGTAGAACAAGTGGTGGAACAAGCAGAACTCATGGCGAGCAATTTGTAGTTAAATGATGAGGTAGAACCTTTGTTTTAAAGTGCATAAAGTAAACGTTATTGAATTAGAACTAAACAATGTTATGAAACCCCTTACAAAGTTGTAAAAATGCGATTGACAAACTTTGTGTCAATGCATAAAATTTACATGAAATTAATATTTCGTTAATAATTAAGGGGGAGGGTACATATGTTTAAGTTTTTAAAACCGCCTGTAGCTGCAGCACCTGTGCCGGAAAGTCAGCAAGATGAGACGTATAAAAAATTAAGGCTACAAGTGTTTGTCGGTATCTTTTTAGGCTATGCAGGTTATTATTTGTTGCGTAAAAACTTTTCTATCGCGATGCCGTACTTAGCTGATATGGGCTTCTCAAAGGCGGAACTCGGTTTTGCATTGTCCGCGATTTCGATTGCTTATGGTTTTAGTAAGTTTGTCATGGGGACGGTCAGTGATAGAAGTAACGCGCGTATCTTTTTAACGTTAGGACTTGTGTTAACAGCTATTGTCAATTTACTGATGGGTTTCATTCCAGCGTTAACGTCAAGTGTGACAATCATGTTCATCATGTTATTCCTGAATGGTTGGTTCCAAGGCATGGGATGGCCGCCTTCAGGACGTGTGCTCGTGCATTGGTTTAGTGTGAGTGAACGTGGAAGTAAAACGGCGATTTGGAATGTAGCGCATAACGTCGGTGGCGGTTTGATGGCACCGATTGCATTGTTTGGGATTTATTTAACTGGTTCACTGAGCTTTGGTTATTTACAAGGCTTTGAAGGGGCGTTTATTTATCCGGCGTTACTAGCGATGGTCATTGCGATTGCATCATACGTTTTAGTGCGTGATACACCACAATCAGTTGGTTTACCATCCATTGAAGCGTATCGTGATGACTATCCAACACAAAAGAAAGAGACATTCGAAACAGAATTGACGACGAAAGAGATTTTATTCAAATACGTGCTTAACAACAAATGGGTCTGGATTATTGCGATTGCGAATATTTTCGTATACTTTGTACGTTATGGCGTGTTAGACTGGGCGCCGCTCTATTTAAGTGAAGTGAAAAGCTTTGACATGAAAGAATCAGGCTGGGCATATTTCTTATACGAATGGGCAGGTATTCCAGGTACACTGATCTGTGGTTGGTTATCAGATAAAGTATTCAAAGGCCGTCGTGGTCCAGCAGGCTTTATCTTTATGATTGGTGTTACGATTGCGGTTGTCGTATACTGGCTCAACCCACCAGGCCACCCACTCGTTGACAACCTAGCATTGATTACAATCGGCTTTTTAATTTACGGGCCAGTGATGTTGATTGGTTTACAAGCATTGGATTATGTGCCGAAAAAAGCAGCGGGGACTGCAGCAGGTTTAACTGGTTTATTCGGTTACCTCGGTGGTGCTGTCATGGCTAACATTGTCATGGGTGCTATCGTGGATCATATGGGTTGGAGTGCAGGCTTCATCTTATTAACAATCATTAGTGTATTAGCAATGATTAGCTTTATCTTCACGTGGAATAAGCGTGGACAAGAAGTCGTACATTAGAATTAAAGCAAGACAAGTATCTTTTGATTCATAAGAGGTACTTGTCTTTTTTTTGGTGCGCCATGATCAAATTGTATTTTTATTTGGACCAAAATGACAACACCAACCTACATCATCATAGTGACTTTAGTCGTTTTTTCTATCATTGAGTGTGTGTTCAAAAAGAAAGAGAAGCAATAGAATAGGGAGCCTTGTTTGATTTAGAATTTACACACCGGAAATGTCATCAATGAGTAGGGGCATTTCCAGTGCACAAAAGTAAGTTGTGTATGGTTTTACGTGTTTGATCACTCAAAGTGAGTCCCGAATATAAATGCTATTCCAAATCTAAATCACGCATCATTTCGACCATTTGTGTATAAATTTCATAATACACATAATTCAACGCCATGAGATGCGGTTGCACGACTTTATCATAATCTTCTGTGTAAACAAGCGGTCTCGGTGTCGACAAATTAATAAAATGCATTAAATGATCCGGCAACTCAACGGATTTCGGTTTATTTGTGATGACGACAATATCACGATCATCCGCTATTAACTGTGCCAAATCACGTGCCATTTCCTCGCTATACTCTGCGCCGAACAATAACACTCTATCTGTCGTATCTAACGCGTCAAACGACGGACAATCGTCTAATAGCAAACTTGAATGCAATTTCTCAAAACTCGTTAAGATGTACGGTTCAAAACATTTTAAATCCCCGTAACCTTTAACGTAAACATGACCTTCGCCACCCATTGCTTGAATCAAACTTTGTGCAGCCATTTGAATATCCAACTCTTGTTCATCGAGTCGATTAAATACACCTGTTAATTGTGTTGTGAGCATTTTTGACATGCATATTTCCTCCTTTTTGGTCATTTTTCGTATATATATAAAATTAAATTTTCTGTATTGATACAGCTATGGACGATACGAAATTCAAAATTCATTTTATAGAATAATCATGTCAGAATCAATTCACAGCAATGGTTGCGCTTACATAATAAATTACGATATTTTTCACAAATTTAGTACGATTTTGCGGTGCATATTAACTATGACTTTGCTATACTGTATTTATAAATATTCGTGCGACATGCACGCAAGGAGGAACTTTCATGCCTTTAGTTTCAATGAAAGAAATGTTAATCGACGCGAAAGAAAATGGTTATGCTGTAGGTCAATATAACCTAAACAACTTGGAGTTCACACAAGCGATTTTACAAGCGTCTCAAGAAGAGAATGCGCCTGTAATTCTTGGTGTATCTGAAGGAGCAGCAAGATACATGGGTGGCTTCTACACTGTAGTTAAAATGGTAGAGGGACTATTACACGACTACGAAATCACTATTCCTGTTGCGATTCATTTAGACCATGGTTCAAGCTTTGAAAAATGTAAAGAAGCCATTGATGCTGGTTTCACATCTGTAATGATCGACGCATCACACGAACCATACGAAGATAACGTGAAAATTACGAAAAAAGTTGTAGATTACGCGCACGAACGTGGTGTATCAGTTGAGGCTGAATTAGGAACTGTCGGCGGTCAAGAAGATGACGTTGTTGCTGATGGTGTCATTTACGCTAACCCAACTGAATGTCAAAACTTAGTTAAAGCAACAGGTATCGATACATTAGCACCTGCTTTAGGTTCAGTTCACGGACCATACAAAGGTGAACCAAACTTAGGCTTTAAAGAAATGGAAGAAATCGGTGCTTCAACTGGTTTACCATTAGTATTACACGGTGGTACAGGTATCCCTACACATGACATTAAAAAAGCAATTTCATTCGGAACAGCTAAAATCAATGTTAACACTGAAAACCAAATTGCTTCAGCTAAACGTGTTCGTGAAGTATTAGATCAAGACAAAGAAGTTTACGATCCACGTAAATATTTAGGACCAGCTCGTGAAGCGATTAAAGAAACTGTTATCGGTAAAATTAGAGAGTTCGGTACTTCAGGTAAAGCAGCAAACATTAAAGGTTAATCTATTTTAAGAGATGTCACACACGTATCACATATTTGTGCAGTGTCAACATCATTAAATTCAAAAGAGGGTAGCGTGATCACAAGTTGTGAGTCAGTTACTCTCTTTTTTATTTTTGATTATAGTGTTGATGATACAAAGTGAAAATGTGTAGGATACCATTCTATTGAAAGATGGGCAAAGTCGTTCAATGGCTGTCACATTTACAAAAATTGAACACAAAGTAGGGCTAAACATCTCAAAGCGTCGTTTTTTCATTTTGCAATTTGAAAAAATTTACTTTATAATGCTTTTAATATAGTATTATAAGGTTAAAATGAGCAAGGGAAAAGGAGTTCAATGACATGGCACAAGAAGTAATAAAAATAAGAGGTGGTCAAACTTTAAAAGGAAGTGTTGAAATTAATGGTGCGAAAAACAGTTCAGTTGCCATTATACCTGCAACATTAATGGCAGAAGCACCGGTAACGTTAGAGGGATTGCCGCAAATTTCTGATGTTGAAACGCTGGTCAGTTTATTGGAAGATTTAAACATTAAGACTGAACTTAACGGCACAACTTTAACAGTAGACCCGACACATATTGAAAACGCCCCTTTGCCAAACAATAAAGTTGAATCTTTGCGTGCTTCTTATTATATGATGGGGGCCATGCTCGGTCGCTTTAAAAAGTGCGTCATTGGTTTACCTGGAGGATGTCCACTTGGGCCGAGACCGATTGATCAACATATTAAAGGGTTTAAGGCTTTAGGTGCAACGGTAGATGAGTTGAGTCTGACGTCAATGAAAATTGAAGCAGAACGTTTGGTGGGCGCGAACATTTATTTAGATATTGTTAGTGTAGGTGCAACGATTAATATTATGCTTGCTGCGACACGTGCTGAAGGGCAGACGATTATCGAGAATGCAGCTAAAGAACCTGAAGTGGTCGATGTTGCAAACTTTTTAAATAGTATGGGTGCAAAAGTCACAGGTGCAGGAACAAGTTCGATTAAAATTGTCGGTGTGCCCCATTTGCATGGAAGCCGTCATTCAATTATTCCGGATCGTATCGAAGCTGGAACATACATGTGTATTGCGGCCGCTTGTGGTGAGTCGGTACATATCGACAACATCATTCCGAAACATATGGAAGCACTCACTGTGAAATTGAAAGAGTTAGGTGTTACAATAGAAACAGGCGATGACTACATGATAGTCCAATCCTCTTCACCTTACAAAAGCGTGGATATTAAAACGCTCGTATACCCCGGTTTTGCAACGGATTTACAACAACCTATTACACCTTTACTCTTCTTAGCAAATGGACCTAGTTTTGTCACTGAAACAATATATCCAGAGCGCTTCAGACATGTGAAAGAGTTACAAAAAATGAATGGATTGATAACAGCAGACCAAAGTACTGCGACAGTGAAGCCTTCGAAATTAACAGGCGCCGAAGTGTATGCAAGTGACTTACGTGCAGGTGCATGCTTAATCGTAGCTGGATTGTTAGCAGAAGGTGTGACAACGATTTATAATGTAAAGCATATATACCGAGGTTATACAGATATTGTGAAAACACTTAAAGCGTTAGGTGCTGATATTTGGACGGAACAAGTTGAAGCTTAATCCGTTTAGTGTTGTTATCACAAATTTTAAAATGCGAGGTGATAACCATGGAAGTATGTCCATATTTAGAAGAAACATTTAAAATTTTAGGACGCAGTTGGAACGGTTTGATTTTACATTACCTTTCGACTTGCGATGGATATAAAGCGCATTTCTCAGAGATGAAAAGACATTTACGTCCGATTACAAATAGAGCATTGTCAATGAAAGTAGCTGAGTTGGCTGATGCAGATTTATTAACGAAAGAGGTCATTTCGACAAATCCGCCGTCAGTTTGTTACCATTTAACAGAAAAAGGTGTAGCATTGGCGCGCGCATTAGAACCGCTCGAAACTTGGGCGCATGACTATATTAATTTAGAAGAAAAAGTGCAGTAACGAATGATATAAAAGAGTAAGACGACGCGAACAATTGCGTATGTGCTTACTCTTTTATATTTTGCAACTTGACAGAATATTTTTGATTTGTTTGGTCAGGTTTAAAAAGCAATGAACTTGGCAATACAAAGTGTATGACATTAAATGAAGGAGTGTTTGTTCATGAGAGATCAAACGAAACAATATATTAATGGTGAATGGGTTGAAAGCAATAGCGGTGAAACGATGGCAGTCATCAATCCAGCCACGGAAGAAGTATTTGGTCATATCGCAAAAGGAAATAAAGCAGATGTAGACCAAGCAGTTCAAGCTGCTCATGACGTGTACCTTTCATTTCGTAACGCTTCTGTCAAAGAACGACAAGAGTTGTTAGATCGTATTGTTAAAGAATATGAAAATCGTAAAGATGATTTAATAGAAGCTATGACATTAGAGCTTGGTGCACCTGTCACACAATCAGAAAAAGTGCACTATCAAATGGGATTAAACCATTTTAAAGCTGCACGTGACGCATTAGATCATTTCCAATTTGAAGAACGTCGCGGAGATAACTTAATCGTGAAAGAAGCGATTGGTGTTGCGGGACTTGTGACACCTTGGAACTTCCCAACGAACCAAACATCACTTAAATTAGCGGCAGCATTTGCGGCGGGAAGTCCAGTTGTACTCAAGCCGTCTGAAATGACACCGTACGCAGCGATTATTTTAGCTGAAATTTTCGATAAAGTTGGCGTGCCAAAAGGTGTATTTAACCTTGTCAATGGTGATGGTGAAGGTGTCGGCACACCGCTAAGTCAACATCCTGATGTCCGCATGATGTCATTCACAGGTTCTGGTGGTACAGGTTCAAAAATTATGGAAGCAGCGAGCAAAGACTTCAAAAAAGTATCATTGGAACTCGGCGGAAAATCTCCATTTATCATTTTAGATGACGCGGATCTTGAAGAAGCGGCTAAAGCGGCAGTCATGAAAGTCGTTAACAATACAGGGCAAGTATGTACAGCAGGCACACGTACACTTGTACCGGAAAGTATTAAAGACGACTTCCTCAAAGAAGTTAAAAAACAAATGGCGAACGTTAAAGTCGGCGATCCGCAAAATGCTGAAACACAAATGGGACCTATTGTTAGTGAAAAACAATACAATCAAGTACAAGACTACATTCAAAAAGGAATCGATGAAGGCGCTGAACTATTATACGGCGGTACGGGTAAACCGGATGGCCTAGATAAAGGTTATTTCGCGAAACCAACAATCTTTACAAATGTGAATAATCAAATGACAATTGCCCAAGAAGAAATTTTTGGACCTGTCATGTCAATTATTACGTATAAAGATTTAGACGAAGCGATTGAAATTGCTAACGATACAAAATACGGACTTGCAGGTTATGTTTTCGGTCAAAATAAAGATAACTTAATCCGTGTTGCACGTTCAATTGAAGCAGGAACAATCGAAATTAACGAAGCTGGACGTGCGTCAGATTTACCATTCGGTGGTTATAAACAATCAGGTATCGGACGCGAATGGGGCGACTTCGGTATTGAAGAATTTTTAGAAGTGAAATCTATTGCAGGCTATTACAAAGGTGAATAACTGTTTTAAATAGTGTATGCGTGAAAACATGCGCATGAAATGAATTAGGAAAGGACTAGGAGAACATTGCGTTTTCCTAGCCTTTTTTTAATTTTTAAAGAAAATTTGCATATTGAAAAATAAAATCAAAAATGGCTAAATTGAGCGTAAAAATTAGATTTTCTTCATTTTATGAGCTTTTAATTTCATGCCACTTTTCTATGATTCGCTAAACTTTAAAAAATGCGCGTCATTTACGACATTTATTGAAAAAATGATGATGTATAAAATCCAAATTTTTAGTGTAAATTCCATTGATATTTTGTCATTGAGCCCATTATTTGATATAGTAAGGTTTAATCGTAACATTTGCGATTAAATAGAATTTAAAATGAAATGAGTGTTTAACATGTCAAGGGAACGAACATCTCCGCAATATGAATCTTTTCATGAATTATACAAGAATTATACAACAAAGGCCCTCACTGAAAAGGCAAAATCTCTTAAACTTGTTAACTATAGTAAATTAAACAAAAAAGAACTCGTACTTGCAATTATGGAAGCGCAAATGGAACAAGATGGAAACTACTATATGGAAGGTATTCTCGATGATATCCAACAAGATGGTTACGGCTTTTTAAGAACGGTTAACTTCTCAAAAGGAGAAAAAGATATATACATTTCTGCCAGCCAAATTCGTCGATTTGAAATTAAACTAGGCGATAAAGTAACAGGAAAAGTTCGAAAACCAAAAGAAAATGAAAAATATTATGGATTACTTCAAGTTGACTTTGTTAATGACCACAACGCAGAAGAAGTCAAAAAACGTCCTCACTTCCAAGCACTTACACCTTTATATCCAGATGAACGAATTCGATTAGAAACTGAACCTCAAAATTATTCAACACGTGTGATGGATTTAGTCACACCTATTGGTTTAGGTCAACGTGGCTTGATTGTGGCACCACCGAAAGCCGGAAAAACCTCTTTACTCAAAGAAATCGCAAATGCTATTGTAACCAATAAACCCAACGCTAAATTATTTATTTTACTTATAGGGGAACGACCAGAAGAAGTGACTGACATTGAACGTTCAGTTGATGAAGCGGAAGTGGTACATTCTACGTTTGATGAGCATCCAAAACATCATGTGAAAGTGGCAGAATTATTACTCGAGCGTGCAAAACGTCTCGTAGAAATTGGTGAAGATGTCATTATTTTAATGGATTCGATTACACGTTTAGCGCGTGCGTATAATCTAGTCGTTCCGCCGAGTGGTAGAACTTTGTCAGGTGGTTTGGATCCTGCGTCATTACACGGTCCTAAAACGTTTTTTGGTGCAGCAAGAAATATAGAAGCAGGGGGAAGCTTAACTATTTTAGCGACAGCATTAATTGACACGGGCTCACGCATGGATGATATGATTTACGAAGAATTTAAAGGAACAGGCAATATGGAATTGCATTTGGATAGAAAACTTTCTGAACGTCGTATTTATCCAGCGATTGATATTTCTAGAAGTTCGACGCGTAAAGAAGAACTACTCGTTCCGAAAAACGAATTGGATAGCTTGTGGCAACTGCGCAATATGTTTTCGAATTCGTCTGACTTTACAGAACGTTTCATTCGTAAGTTGAAGAAAACAAAATCGAATGCCGAATTCTTTGAAGTGTTACAACAAAGTGCGGCTGAAAGTAGCAAAACAGGTAAACCTATTATTTAATCAGAATAATTTCAGATGTAGGGTTGCAATTTCATCATGCGGCCTATATAATGTTTAAGTATTGGGTAAAAACTCAGAAATAACTCTGTTCCGGATGGTTCAGGGCAAAGGAGCTGAAAATTATGAAACAAGGGATTCATCCAGAATACCGTAAAGTTATCTTTTTAGATACGACAACTGATTACAAATTTTTAAGCGGTTCTACTAAATTTTCAAACGAAACAATGGAATGGGAAGATGGTAACGAGTACCCAGTTATTCGTTTAGATATTTCTTCTGATTCACACCCATTCTACACAGGACGTCAAAAGTTTGCTGCGGCAGATGGTCGTGTGGAACGTTTCAACAAAAAATTTGGTCTCAAATCAGACAACTAAGACAACATTGGCTTGGGTGGATAGCTGTCTGCTCAAACTTTGTGCTTGATGAAATGTGAATAAAATATACGTAAACACGTTTTCTTTGATACCGCATCATAAGGAAACGTGTTGTGCGTTGAAGTGGGTAAACGGAATCTAAACCTTTAGATTGTGTGCCCACTTTTTTATTGCTTGATTTGCGAGGGCACCATTGAAATGATCACGTTTTGAAAGTCTAGACCCACGACTTCAAATAAAATAAGTAAGCATTTAATGATTTTTGATATACGTACGAATTACATCAACGAATACGGATATTTTATGATATAATGAATTGATTTTGTTTTGGAAAAGGTGGAAAGAACGATGTATGAAGCGTACCATTCAGGTTGGATAGAATGTATTACCGGAAGTATGTTTAGTGGTAAGTCAGAAGAACTGATTAGACGATTACGCAGAGGTGTTTATGCCAAGCAAAAAGTTATCGTTTTTAAACCAGTTATTGATGACCGCTATCATAAAGAAAAAGTGGTTTCACACAATGGTAATGAAATAGAAGCGATTAATATTTCTAAAGCAAATGAAATATGGAATTATAATTTAAAAGATGTAGATATTATTGGTATTGATGAAATTCAATTTTTTGATGAAGAAATTGTAGAAATTGCAGAAACACTTGCAGAAAAAGGTTATAGAGTCATTACAGCCGGGCTAGATATGGATTTTAGAGGCGAGCCATTTCATCCAGTACCAGAAATGCTTGCAGTAAGTGAGCATATTACTAAACTACAAGCAGTCTGTGCTGTATGTGGTGCTTCATCAAGTCGTACACAACGATTAATTGATGGTAAACCTGCAAAAGTGGATGATCCGATTATACTTGTAGGTGCAAATGAAAGTTATGAGCCGCGTTGTCGTGCACATCATATCGTAGCACCAAGTGAAGATACTAAGGAGGGACAAGAATAATGTTTGATCAATTAGATATTGTTGAAGAACGTTATGAGCAACTGAACGAATTGCTTAGCGACCCAGAAGTGGTCAGTGACTCAGATTTATTACGCAAATATTCAAAGGAACAATCAGAATTACATAAAACTGTAGAAGTCTACCGTCATTACAAACAAGTGAAAGAAGATATTCAAGCAATAGAGTTTATGCTTTCAGAAACAGATGATAGCGATGAAGTAGCGATGTTAAAGGAAGAAGAGACTGGCTTAAAAGCGGAAGTTCCAGAACTTGAAGAACGACTTAAATTTTTATTGATTCCAAAAGATCCGAATGACGAAAAAGACGTTATTGTGGAAATTCGTGGGGCTGCAGGTGGCGATGAAGCGGCTATTTTTGCTGGTGACTTATTCCGTATGTATTCAAAGTTTGCTGAGTCACATCGTTTTAAACTTGAAATTGTAGAAGCGACAGAAAGTGACCACGGTGGTTATAAAGAAATCAGTTTCTCAGTATCTGGTGACGGTGCCTACAGTAAGTTGAAATATGAAAATGGTGCGCACCGTGTTCAACGTGTCCCTGAAACAGAATCAGGTGGCCGTATTCATACGTCAACGGCAACAGTTGCAGTATTGCCAGAAGTAGAAGATGTAGAAATCGAAATTCGCAATGAAGACTTGAAAATCGATACGTATCGTTCAAGTGGTGCGGGTGGACAGCACGTCAATACAACGGACTCTGCCGTACGTATTACCCATATTCCAACTGGGGTCATTGCGACATCTTCAGAAAAATCGCAAATTCAAAACCGTGAAAAAGCGATGAAAGTGTTAAAAGCACGTTTGTATGATATGAAGTTGCAAGAAGAACAACAAAAATATGCAGCGCAACGTAAGTCAGCGGTTGGTACAGGTGACCGTTCAGAACGTATTCGCACATATAACTATCCGCAAAGCCGTGTGACAGACCACCGCATTGGTTTAACATTACAAAAATTAGACCAAATTATGGAAGGCAAGCTAGACGAAATTGTGGATGCGTTAACGATGCACGAACAAACTGAAAAATTGAAAGAGCTTAATACTGGTGAATTATAAACAGTGGCGACAACATGCTGAGCAGCAAATGGTGGCCAATGGATATGAAGCGAACGCCATCCAATGGTTCATGATGGATACGTTGCAATGGTCGAGAACAGCTTTAATATTGAATGAAATGACGCCAATTCCTGATTCAACACTTAAACAGTTGAATGACGGTTTATCACAGCTGCTCGCGGGAATGCCAGTGCAATATGTTGTCGGTCAAGCTGAGTTTTACGGCCGTCAGTTTAAAGTGAATTCGGATGTACTCATTCCTAGACCCGAGACAGAAGAAGTGGTGCATTATTTTTTTACACAATTGACAGCTGCTAAAGTTGTTGCTGACATTGGTGTGGGAAGTGGTGCGATTGCCGTCACTTTAAAAGCTGAAAGACCTGAATTGCGTGTGATTGCGACAGATATTTCGTCTCAAGCGTTAACAGTCGCACATCGGAATGCACAGCGTTTGCAACAAGACATCACCTTTTTACAAGGAAATGCGTTACAGCCGTTGATTAATCAAGGCATTCGATTGGATGGTTTAATTTCTAATCCACCGTACATTGGTGAGCATGAACGCGCATTGATGGATGACAGTGTGATTCAATATGAACCGCATATGGCCCTTTTTGCAGATCAAGAAGGGTATCAAGTGTATGCAGCGATATTACGCGATTTACCTCATGTCATGCAAGACGGTGCACCGGTCGTCTTTGAAATTGGCTTCCAACAAGGTGTAAAGTTAACGCTCATGATGCAACAGTTGTATCCGCATATTACGACAGAAGTGATTAACGACATCAACGGTCATGCACGAATTTTTCATTTTAAATGGACTCAGCCATAGTCACTATGTTTATGAGGCAATGAAAAATTTGGTGAGTGAGCGTCAATATAACATTAATTATAAATGGATGCACGACAGTAAAATCTAAGATGTATTCTTACGATTGAAGTCATGCACCCATTTTTATTTTTGTAGTAAAATAGAAGAGAAGGAGAGGTGGACGTTAATGTCAGAAACGAAAATTTGGGATGTTCGTGATTATACAACAAGGCTAGAAAAATATCCGAAATTACCAGAAATTGTAAAAACTTTACAGGATGGCGGACTCGTCGTACTACCGACAGAAACTGTTTACGGTTTAGGTGGAAATGCAAAAGATGATACGGCCATTCGTAAAATTTATGAAGCAAAAGGGCGGCCTTCCGATAACCCTTTAATTGTGCACATTCATGATACGGATCAGCTCGACGATTTTGTAGCAAATATTTCGGAGGCGACACGTAAATTAATGGAAGCTTTTTGGCCGGGACCGATTACCTTTATACTACCGTTAAAACAAGGGTTCTTATGTGATCGCGTCACGGGTGGATTGAATTCCGTTGCAGTGCGTATGCCGAGTCATCCTGTAGCTTTAGCATTGTTAAGAGCAGTCGATTTGCCGATTGCAGCACCGAGCGCAAATTTAAGTGGACGTCCCTCCCCAACAACGTTTGAACATGCGTTTAATGATTTGAATCAACGTGTGGATGGCATCATACAATCTACGCAAAGTGATGCAGGATTGGAAAGTACAGTTGTGGATTGCACCTCATTCCCATTTCGAATTGCACGCCCAGGTACGATAATGCGCAACATGTTGAATGATATTTTGCCACAATCAGTCGAAGTCCACAGTCCGCTAGCTACTGAAAAGCCGATTGCGCCAGGGATGAAATATCGTCATTATGCGCCGTCAACGCCTCTTAAAATGATAGAGCAGTTAAATGCACCGGTTCACGAACATGCACACGAAGACTGGTCGAAAATCGCATTTATCGTACCTGAAACGAAGAAAAAGTTTTTGCCAGCAAGTGTGCAAGTCATTGTCATGAGTGAAAGTGAATCCGATATTCAAGGTGCGAACTATAATCTGTATGACGTGTTACACCAATTAGACCAATTAGATGATGTAGACATGGCGTATATTTATGGATTTGAAAATAATTTTGAAACTGAAGCGTTGAGAAATCGGATGCTTAAAGCGGTCAGTCAACAAGTCGTAAAGGATGAGTCGTTATGAAAATCGTATTTGTATGTACCGGCAACACGTGTCGCAGTCCATTAGCCGAAAGTATTGCAAAACAGTTAATGCCAGACTTTGAAATTGTTTCAAGGGGTCTGATGGCACAAAAAGGACACCCGATATCGCCACATAGTCGTGAATTGTTACGACGTCATGAGTTACCGCTACCGAATGGTGCACAATTGTTTGATGCGGGGGATGCTGAAGCGGATTTGATTTTAACGATGACGGCTTCACATCGCCAAATGATTCAAGCGATGTATGGACCACAAGTGAACGTGTATGCATTAAATGATTATGTGGGTGAAGATTTGGCTGTAGAAGACCCTTATGGCGGGCAGTATGAAACGTATGAACAAGTCTTTGAACAATTGACACGGATGATCGAAAAGTTAAAGTCTAAATTAGTGACAGAATAATTGTATAATCAGTATAAGTTAAAGAAAAAATAAGTTATAATAAAGGACGTATAGCATGTTTCGTAGTTCTTTAATTATTGTTTTTTTGACTCATACGACGAACAAGGGGGTAACCATATGAAGGATTTAAATCAATTATTAGAAGAACTTAAAGCCCAATCGTTTTTTAATGAAGGTGAGATATGTGTCATAGGTTGTTCGACTTCTGAAGTTCAAGGGGAGCGTATAGGAACGACAGGCTCGATAGATGTCGCTAAGGAAATTTTCGAAGCACTTGTTAAGATTCAACAGGAGACAGGTGTTTCATTTGTGTTTCAAGGTTGTGAACATATCAATCGTGCCATTACCATCGAGCGCAAAGATTTTGATCCATATGTGATGACTGAAGTATCTGTCGTTCCAGATGTGCATGCTGGGGGTTCTTTATCAACGTATGCGTATCGTCATATGGAAGCGCCCATGGTAGTCGAACATATCCGAGCTGACAAAGGTATTGATATCGGTCAAACATTGATTGGTATGCATCTAAAGCATGTGGCAGTACCTGTTCGGACTACAGTGAAACAAGTTGGCCAAGCAATTGTGACTGTAGCAACATCTCGACCGAAAAAAATCGGGGGCGAACGTGCTAAATATCAACTTTAACAGAAAAGAGGGAATTGTCTATGTCATTTCTTGCTAAACAAGATAAGTCTGTATTTGAAAGTATTCAAAAAGAGTTTCATCGTCAAAACACAAGCATTGAATTAATTGCATCTGAGAACTTTGTTTCTGAAGCAGTAATGGAAGCACAAGGTTCGGTCATGACGAACAAATATGCTGAAGGTTATCCTGGACGCCGCTACTATGGTGGTTGTGTATTTGTAGACCAAACTGAACAGCTTGCAATTGATAGAGCAAAAGCGCTTTTCAATGCTGAACATGTTAATGTCCAACCGCATTCTGGTTCACAAGCAAATATGGCCGTATATCTTGTTGCACTTGAACATGGTGACACAGTGCTCGGTATGAATTTAAGTCATGGGGGTCACTTGACGCACGGTTCACCAGTTAACTTTAGTGGTAAGTTCTACAATTTCGTAGAGTACGGTGTCACTAAAGATGAAGAGCATATCGATTATGAAGAAGTTCGTAAGTTAGCAAAAGAACACAAGCCTAAATTAATTGTAGCGGGTGCATCTGCTTATTCACGTGCAATTGACTTCAAGGAATTTAAAGAAATTGCTGATGAAGTTGGTGCGAAGTTAATGGTAGATATGGCGCATATCGCAGGGCTTGTTGCAGCGGGTCTTCACCAAAACCCAGTTGAATACGCAGACTTCGTTACAACAACAACACATAAAACATTACGCGGACCTCGTGGCGGTATGATTTTATGTAAAGAAGAATATAAAAAAGAGATTGATAAAACAATTTTCCCTGGCATTCAAGGTGGTCCACTTGAGCATGTGATCGCTGCGAAAGCTGTTGCATTTGGAGAAGCATTGCAACCAGAATTCAAAACGTATCAACAACAAGTAATTAAAAATGCGCAAATGCTTGCAAAAACTTTAAAAGATAATGGCTTTAGAATTGTATCTGGTGGTACAGATAACCATCTTGTATCAGTAGATGTTAAAGGTTCTGTAGGCATTACTGGTAAAGTAGCAGAAGAAGCACTTGATGAAATTGGTATTACATGTAACAAAAATACCATTCCATTTGATCAAGAAAAACCTTTCGTTACGAGTGGTATCCGTTTAGGTACACCAGCTGCGACGACGCGTGGCTTTGATGAAAAAGCATTTGAAGAAGTCGGCCGCATCATCAGCGATGTCCTTAAAAATCATGAAGACCAAAAAGTTTTAGCAGACGCGAAGTCACGTGTTCAAGCGTTGACAGAAAAATTCCCTTTATATCAATAAACCGATTATTTTAGAACAAACGGAGGCAATCACATGGGTAAAGTACATGTATTTGATCACCCTTTAATTCAACATAAGTTAAGTTATATTCGAGATGTCAACACGGGTACAAAAGCATTTCGTGAGTTAGTTGATGAGGTAGGCATGCTGATGGCTTATGAAGTGACACGTGATTTGGAATTAAAAGATGTTGAAATCGAAACACCTGTCACAAAAGCTATTGCGAAACGTTTATCAGGTAAAAAACTCGCATTTGTACCGATTTTACGTGCAGGACTCGGTATGACAACAGGGATTTTAAACCTTGTACCGGCAGCAAGAATTGGACATGTAGGTTTATATCGTGACCCTGAAACACTTGAAGCGATCGAATATTTTGTGAAACTACCACAAGATATTGAAGAACGCGAAATCATCGTAGTCGACCCAATGCTTGCAACGGGTGCATCAGCGATCGAAGCAATTAACTCATTGAAAAAACGAGGCGCGAAACATATTCGTTTTATGTGTTTAATTGCCGCTCCAGAAGGCGTTGAAAAACTTCAAGCAGCACATGAAGATGTGGATATTTTTATTGCCGCATTGGATGAAAAGTTAGATGACAATGCTTACATCATCCCTGGTCTCGGCGATGCTGGAGACCGTCTATTCGGTACAAAATAATTCATACAAGGAGCGCATTGACATGAAAAGGATAATGACGATTTTTGGTACAAGGCCTGAAGCGATTAAAATGGCACCACTCGTTTTACAGCTCAAAAAAGATGAAGTATTAGAACCTATAGTCGTTGTCACTGCACAACACCGCGAAATGTTAGATTCTGTATTAGAAACGTTTGGGATTGAACCTGATTATGACTTAAACGTGATGAAACAGGGGCAGTCGTTATCAGAAGTGACATCACGCGTGTTACTCGGGTTAGAAGATGTTATCAAACAGGCACAACCAGATATGATATTGGTCCATGGAGATACGACAACAACTTTTGCAGGAAGTCTCGCTGCATTTTACAACGAGATTAGCATTGGTCATGTTGAAGCCGGGTTACGAACTTGGAATAAGTATTCTCCATTCCCAGAAGAAATGAATCGTCAAATGACCGGTATTATGGCTGATTTACATTTTGCACCGACTGAACAGGCACAAGCAAACTTATTACAAGAAAATAAAGACCCTGAAAAGGTTGTTGTAACGGGGAACACAGCGATTGACGCAATGCATACGACTGTCGATCCACAATACCAATCAGACATCATTCAACATCATCAAGATAAGCGTATTATCTTACTCACTGCGCACCGTCGCGAAAATATTGGTGAACCTATGCATCACATTTTTAAAGCGGCAAGACGCATTGTTGATGAATTTGAAGATGCGGTCATCGTCTACCCAATGCATAAAAATCCCAAAGTACGTGAAATTGCTTATGAACATTTAAGTGACCATGAACGTATTGAATTAATTGAACCACTCGAAGTTGTTGATTTTCATAACTTCGCACATCAAGCACATTTTATTTTGACGGATTCAGGTGGTGTACAAGAAGAAGCACCTTCACTAGGTAAGCCTGTGCTCGTATTAAGAGATACAACAGAGCGTCCAGAAGGTGTGGAAGCAGGGACACTCCGACTTGTCGGCACTGAAGAAGCGGATGTTTACGAAGCGACTAAGTCTTTATTAACGGATGAAGCATTGTACGAAGCGATGAGTGTCGCACAAAATCCGTATGGTGATGGGCAAGCGTCACAGCGTATTTGTGAAAATATTAAATACTTTTACGGTTTAATCGATCAAAAACCCACACCATTCCAAGTGAAATAGTAAAGTGACATTTTTATAGGGACGAATGTGTCAAAATTGTGACAATTCATTTTACAAAAATTGACCCTTTTAATTGTGCAATTGACACACTTTTCGCCCTATATTATCATGAAAGTTGTATGTATGGAACGGCTTTCAGAATTGTGTCTTAAGGCAGAAAAGAGGCTCAATATGAATCGCTTTTATCAAATGTTTCAGCCGTTTTTAACATATTACGCTACGATTTTAGCAGTGCTATTAATCCTCTATTCATTAGACGTGCAAAAACCGATTGTACTTGGGCTCATCGTAGGGACGATAGCATCTATAGTGAATACGTGCATTTTTGAATATTATTTGTGGCGATCAAAGCGTTTCACAGCAGAACCTATTTCAACGGGTAATGGTTGGCGCTATCTTATCGCAATATTGGCATGTGTCATATGGGTACTATTTCAAGCGCAAATACATATACTCGGCGTGCTTATAGGATTGATGGTTTCATATGTGTTAATGGTTTTTCGTCCTTTGTTAAAGAAGGAATAAGTATTGAATTATATTTTGAAAAGAGGTGAAATCTAGAATGGATCACAAACATCCCGTGGTGACTTGGCATTTTCTCGGAGTAGATATTAATTTCAACTTATCTACTATTATGATGTTGTTAATAACAGCAGCGATAGTATTTGTTATTGCAGTCTTATGTACGCGCAACCTCCAGAAAAGACCAAAAGGAGCACAAAACTTCATCGAATGGGTTTTTGACTTTGTCCGTGGCATCATTGAAAGTAATATGGCATGGTCAAAAGGTGGACAATTTCACTTCTTAGCCGTCACATTAATTTTATTCATTTTTGTGGCGAATATGCTAGGGCTTCCATTTCAGTTTGTGAACGGTCATACACTATGGTGGAAGTCGCCAACAGCAGATGCACATGTGACTTTGACACTCGCAACGATGATGGTCCTTTTAACACATTACTATGGTGTTAAAATGCGAGGTCCCAAAGCTTATCTTAAAGGCTACACAAAACCGTATGTGGCATTACTTCCTATTAATGTCTTTGAAGAGTTTGCATCGACATTGACATTAGGTCTACGTCTTTACGGTAACATTTATGCCGGTGAGATTTTATTAGGATTACTTGCAAAAGTGACTATGACAGTAGCATTTGGTTTTATTATTGGTATTCCTGGACTTATCATTTGGCAAGGTTTTTCAATTTTCGTAGGCTCAATCCAAGCCTATATCTTTATCATGTTATCAATGGTGTATATGTCACATAAAGTAGCAGACAACCATTAAAATAAAAATAAAAATTTTAAAACAATTAGGAGGATTTATATAATGAATTTAATCGCAGCAGCAATCGCAATTGGTTTATCAGCATTAGGTGCAGGTATTGGTAACGGTTTAATCGTTTCTAGAACAGTTGAAGGTGTAGCACGTCAACCAGAAGCACGTACACAATTAATGTCAATTATGTTCATCGGTATCGGTTTAGTTGAGGCACTTCCTATCATCGGGGTAGTTATTACATTCATCGTATTATTCATTTAATCGAGGTTGATTAGTTAGGAAGCATGACGTAATCAGGACATTTGTTAATTTCTTATTTTTACATATGAAAAACATTTGTCAGGGCGAGGTCTAGTATAGATTAGGCTTTCGCCATTCGTTTTTATTGTTTGAACAGATGAAATGGTTGAAAGGAGTGTACATCATAGTGACTGCTAATTTATTTACCCTTGCATCAGCAGGTGGTGGTGTGAACATTGGGGATATTATTGTAACAGTAGTAACTTTCCTCATTTTACTTGCACTACTTAGAAAGTTTGCTTGGGGACCACTTAAAAAAGTCATGGACGATCGTGAGCGTTCAATTAATCAAGACATTGATGATGCAGAACGTGCAAAATTGAATGCGCAACGTTTAGAAGAAGAAAATAGAAAAAAACTTAAAGAAACACAAGATGAAGTTCATAAAATTCTTGAAGATGCCAAGTTACAAGCAAGACGTCAACAAGAAGAAATCCTTCATGAAGCAAATCAACGTGCCAATGGTATGCTTGAAACGGCACAAAGTGAAATTAAGAGTGAAAAAGAACGTGCATTAGCAGAAATTAATAATCAAGTTTCGGAACTCTCAGTACTCATCGCATCAAAAGTATTACGTAAAGAAATCTCTGAACAAGATCAAAAAGCTTTAATTGAGAAGTACGTTAAAGAGGTAGGGGATAAGTAATGGCTGACGTTGCTCAAAAATATGCCCAAGCACTGTATGATGTCACATTATCACACAATGTCTTATCCGAGGTATATGATGAATTTACAGAAATCAATACGGCTGTTGAAAGTCAAATTGATTACTTAAAAAGCATCGATTATGAACCAAAAATTACAATAGCGGATAGACGCCATATTGTAGATAATGTTTTTGCAGGAACACAACCTTATTTGATGAATACATTAAAAATTGTTGCGGGACACCGTAATTTACATTTAATACCTGCTATTTTCAAATCATTTGAAGCGCAGTATTATCATTTCCACGGTCTGGCAGATGCCTATGTTGAATCAGCTTCAACTTTAGATGAGGATGAAGTGATGCAAGTGAAAAACGCATTGTTAGATCGTACAGGACTTAAAGATTTAATCATTCATTCTACTGTAAACGAAGAACTGATTGGTGGCGTACGCGTAAAAATCGGCACTAAAGTGTATGACGGTAGTGTACAAAATGATTTAAATCAACTCGTTAAGAAATTTAACAGAGCACATTAATTAGATTAAATGGAGGAGTGACATAGATGGCCATAAAAGCTGAAGAAATTAGTGCATTACTTCGCTCACAAATTGAAAACTATGAGTCAGAAATGTCTGTAACGGATGTAGGTACAGTTATTCAAATTGGTGACGGTATTGCATTAGTTCACGGATTGAACGACGTTATGGCTGGTGAGTTATTAGAATTCCATAACGGCGTACTTGGACTGGCACAAAACTTAGAAGAAACAAACGTGGGTGTCGTTATTTTAGGTCCTTATGATGAGATTAAAGAAGGCGACGAAGTGAAACGTACTGGTCGTATCATGGAAGTACCAGTAGGTGAAGAACTGATCGGTCGTGTTGTGAACTCATTAGGTCAACCTATTGATGGACAAGGCCCATTAAATACAACAAAAACACGTCCTATCGAGAAAAAAGCAACAGGTGTTATGGCACGTAAATCTGTTGATGAACCTTTACAAACAGGGATCAAAGCAATCGATGCCCTAGTACCAATCGGCCGTGGTCAACGTGAGTTAATCATCGGTGACCGTCAAACAGGTAAAACAACTGTAGCAATTGATACGATTTTAAACCAAAAAGATCAAGATATGATTTGTATCTATGTCGCAATTGGTCAAAAAGAATCGACTGTTCGTGCAGCAGTTGAAAAATTACGTCAAGCCGGTGCATTGGATTACACAATCGTTGTCTCTGCATCAGCAGCACAACCAGCGCCCATGTTATACATCGCGCCATATGCGGGTGTAACGATGGCAGAAGAATTTATGTTCAACGGTAAGCACGTCTTAATCGTATATGATGATTTAACAAAACAAGCTGCAGCATACCGTGAGTTATCATTATTATTGCGTCGTCCACCAGGTCGTGAAGCATACCCAGGTGATGTATTCTACCTACATAGTCGTTTATTAGAGCGTGCGGCGAAATTAAATGATGATTTAGGTGGCGGTTCGATTACAGCCTTACCATTTGTTGAAACTCAAGCCGGGGATATCTCAGCATACGTTCCAACAAACGTAATCTCAATTACTGATGGTCAAATCTTCTTACAATCAGACTTATTCTTCTCTGGTATCCGTCCAGCGATCAATGCGGGTCTTTCAGTATCACGTGTAGGGGGATCTGCACAAATTAAAGCGATGAAGAAAGTTGCTGGGACATTACGTCTAGACTTAGCCTCATATCGTGAACTTGAATCATTTGCGCAATTTGGTTCTGACCTTGATGAAGCAACAGCAAGTAAATTAGAACGTGGTAAACGCACGGTTGAAGTATTAAAACAAGACCAAAACAAACCACTTCCTGTTGAACACCAAGTATTGATTATTTATGCATTAACACGGGGTTATTTGGATGACATTCCTGTTGTTGATATTACACGTTTCGAGGCTGAAATTATCGAATGGACAAAATCTAACGCGAACGAAATCTTTACTGAAATTCGCGAAACAGGTGGCCTACCTGCAGACGAAAAATTTGAATCAGCAATCAATGAATTCAAAAAAGGTTTTAAAGCTTCAGAAGAATAATTGAACAGATGATTAAAATAGATAAGGTGGTGAGATGGTGGCTTCATTAAAAGAAATTGATTCACGTATAAAATCGACGAAAAAGACGAAGCAGATTACGAATGCGATGAACATGGTATCAAGTTCTAAATTGCGTAAAGCTGAGAAGAATGCGATGACATTTCGTCCTTATATGGAAAAAATGAAAGACGCAATAACAGCAATCGCGGGATCGAATAGAGTTTCATCACATCCGATGTTGAACGAACGTCCTGTGAAACGTGTAGGTTATATGGTCATTACGAGCGATCGTGGACTTGCGGGTGCTTATAGTGCGAACGTGTTAAAGAAAATGATTCGTGACATCGAACAACGTCATAACAGTCCTGAAGAGTATTGTATTATCGTACTTGGACAAATCGGTGCGACATTTTTACAAAACCGTGGCTATCAACTTGAAAATACGTTGACTGACATTCCGGATCAACCTGCATTTAAAACAATTCAGGCAATCGGAAAACGTGCCATCGATTTATACGTAGATGAACAGATTGATGAATTACACATCTACTATAGCCATTACGTAAGTGTAATTGAGAATAAGCCTAGCAGTAAAAAATTATTACCATTATCTCCAGAGGACTCTAGCTTAGGTCACGGTGCAATGGCCACTTATGAATTTGAGCCAGATAAAGATGCCATTCTTAAAATATTATTACCTCAATATATTGAGAGTTTAATTTATGGTACGATTCTTGATGCGAAAGCAAGTGAACATGCATCACGTATGAATGCAATGAAGAATGCCTCAGATAATGCAACAGAAATGATTGACGATTTATCATTACAATATAACCGAGCGCGACAAGCAGCCATTACACAACAAATTACTGAAATTGTTGGTGGTTCAGCAGCGTTAGAATAATTTTGATTATAAGGAGGAAGAAACATGGGATTAGGCCGTGTAACTCAGGTCATGGGGCCAGTAATTGACGTGCGTTTTGAACATAACGAAATTCCAAACATTAACAACGCACTGCTTATTGATGTGTCAAGAGACGGTGAGACTGAGAGCTTAACATTAGAAGTAGCCCTTCACTTAGGCGATGATGTTGTACGCACAATCGCAATGGACTCTACTGACGGTGTTCAACGTGGTGCAGAAGTAAGAGATACAGGAGCAGCGATCAGTGTCCCTGTCGGGGATGCTACATTAGGACGCGTATTTAATGTATTAGGTGAACATATTGACTTAGAAGAGCCAATTGATGCCTCTGTACGTCGTGACCCAATTCATCGTGAAGCGCCTAAATTTGATGAACTCTCTACAGAAGTAGAAATTTTAGAAACAGGTATTAAAGTTGTTGACTTATTAGCACCATACATTAAAGGTGGTAAAATCGGTTTATTCGGTGGTGCCGGTGTAGGTAAAACCGTATTAATCCAAGAGCTGATTAATAACATCGCACAAGAACATGGTGGTATTTCAGTATTTGCGGGTGTAGGTGAACGCACACGTGAAGGTAACGACTTGTACTACGAAATGAAAGACAGTGGCGTTATTGCGAAAACTGCGATGGTATTCGGTCAAATGAACGAGCCACCAGGTGCGCGTATGCGTGTTGCACTTTCTGGTTTAACAATGGCTGAATATTTCCGTGATGAACAAGGCCAAGACGTGTTATTGTTCATTGACAACATCTTCCGTTTCACACAAGCAGGTTCTGAGGTATCGGCATTATTAGGTCGTATGCCATCAGCAGTAGGTTACCAACCAACACTTGCAACAGAAATGGGTCAATTACAAGAACGTATTACATCAACAAACAAAGGATCTGTTACGTCAATCCAAGCTGTATTCGTACCTGCCGATGACTATACTGACCCGGCACCAGCAACAGCTTTCGCTCACTTAGATGCGACAACAAACTTAGAGCGTAAATTAAGTGAAATGGGGATTTACCCAGCGGTGGATCCATTGGCTTCAACATCACGTGCTTTAGAGCCAACAATTGTCGGACAAGAGCATTATGATGTTGCACGTCAAGTTCAATCGACGTTACAAAAATACCGTGAATTGCAAGATATTATCGCAATCTTAGGTATGGATGAATTATCAGAAGAAGATAAGAAAACAGTTGAACGTGCACGTCGTATTCAATTCTTCTTATCACAAAACTTCCACGTCGCTGAACAATTTACTGGTCAAAAAGGTTCATATGTACCAGTTAAACAAACAGTTCAAGACTTTAAAGCCATTTTAGATGGTAAATACGACCACATTCCTGAAGATGCATTCCGTTTAGTCGGTGGCATTGATGATGTGATCGCTAAAGCTAAAGACATGGGTGTAGAAGTTTAATACAAATTAGGAGGCTTGGATAATGAACACATTAACCTTAGATATCGTCACTCCTAATGGTTCTGTTTATAAAGAAGACAATGTCGAAATTGTTGTCTTACAAACGACAGCAGGCGAGATGGGTGTGATGTACGGTCACATTCCGACGGTTACACCATTACGTATTGGTCATGTGAAAGTGACTAAAGATGGCAAATCGGATTATATAGCTGTAACAGAAGGGTTTGCTGAAATTCGTCACGAAAAAGTGAATATTCTAGCTCAAGCAGCAGAGTCAGCAGATGATATTGACTTAGAACGTGCGAAATCAGCGAAACAACGTGCAACTTTCTACCTTGAAGACAATCATGATGATACGGATTTAAGACGTGCTGAACGTGCATTAAAGCGTGCCGAAAACCGTATCGAAGTTGCGAAATATAAATAATCATATGCATATCAAAAAGCTCGGTATGTCCCTTGTGGCAGACCGAGCTTTTGGCTTTATTGAACTTTGCATGAAAGGAAGCTACATTGAAGGATGAAGTAAAATGTGGGATGTGCATACGATGATAAGCAGACATATCGGCTGACCTTCGAAATATAGGAATACGATTATTTATGTAATAGCGCATACATTTAATACGCTGAATATATATCGCGTGCTTTACAAAAATTCTATACAAAAACTATGAAAGACAGTAAAATGTAAATTGCTTGTCATTTAGCATTATAATGTGAAAAATTGTGTTTCTTTAAGTTGCTTATAGTATGATTTGGGCTTTAAATCATGTAAAATTAATAAAGAGATTATATGTGAAGGAGCAATATCAATTAATGGATTATTTAGGACAATTTGCGATAGCACATATTATAATGCATGTTTTATGCATTTGTGTAGCCTATTGGGGATTAAACGCCGTTCGTTTAGACCAGTTTTTCAAAAAGGGATTTCCATTACAAGTACAAGTCATTATGATATTTTTGGCAATAGTGATTGGCACAAGCGTGAGTGATTTTATCATTGATTTATTACAATTTTCAACTCAGATTAAATACTTATTTTAATCGTTAAGATGTTTAAAGCGAATGAAATAAGTTAATACGTTATAGGTAGATAGATTCATTTTCAGAGCAAAAATAGAATAGAGCTGTAAGCATGGTGGAGGATTAATAAGATGGATAGAATTATTGTTAAAGGTGGAAATACACTTAAAGGTGAAGTCGGAGTAGAAGGAGCGAAAAATGCAGTTTTGCCGATTCTCACAGCGTCTTTGTTAGCAAGTGATGGCAAAAGTGAACTTGTCAACGTTCCGGCGTTAAGTGATGTGGAAACTATTAATAATGTATTGAGCGTATTAAATGCGAAGATTAAATATAATGAAAAGCAACAATCAGTAACAGTCGATGCGTCGAAAGATTTAAGTGAAGAAGCGCCATATGAATACGTGAGCAAGATGAGAGCGAGTATTCTAGTAATGGGGCCGTTATTGGCGCGTTTAGGAAGAGCTAAAGTCGCGTTACCAGGAGGATGTGCGATTGGTTCACGTCCGATCGAGCAACATTTGAAAGGATTAGAAGCTCTCGGGGCTGAGATTCATCAAGAAGCAGGCTACATTTATGCAGAAGCCCCTCAAGGACTTGTCGGTAATGAAATTCATTTCGATTTTCCAAGTGTCGGTGCAACACAAAACATCATGATGGCGGCTTCGTTAGCAAAAGGGCGTACTGTTATTGAAAATGTTGCGAGAGAGCCAGAAATTGTGGATTTAGCGAACTATATCAATGAAATGGGCGGCGATGTGAAAGGTGCCGGTACAGATACAGTGATGATTAATGGTGTTGAATCATTAAAAGGTGTGAAGCATGCTATCATTCCTGACCGTATTGAAGCCGGAACGTTGATGATTGCAGCAGCTATTACACGCGGTGATGTACTCGTTAAAGGTGCGATTAAAGAGCATATGATAAGTCTTGTATATAAATTAGAAGAAATGGGTGTCGAATTAGATTATACAGAAGAGGGCATCCGAGTGACAGCACCGGAAAAATTACAGCCTGTTGATATTAAAACATTGCCACATCCTGGTTTCCCAACAGATATGCAGTCTCAAATGATGGCGTTACTCCTCACAGCTGAAGGGCATAAACTGGTCACTGAAACCGTTTTTGAAAACCGTTTTATGCATGTAGCGGAATTCAAACGTATGAACGCACAAATTTCAGTTGAAGGTCGAAGCGCTAAAATTGAAGGGAAAAGTGCGTTACAAGGTGCACAAGTGAAAGCGACTGATTTACGTGCAGCGGCAGCATTGATCTTAGCTGGTCTCGTTGCTGATGGTGAGACGATTGTCACTGAGTTAAAACACCTTGACCGTGGCTATGTTGATTTTCATGGCAAACTCAAATCTTTAGGTGCAAATATTGAAAGAGTTAATGACTAAATGGACGTCTTGGCTTCAAACATTAATGGATTCAATCAGTTTTAAATTAACTTTATTTGCTTTTATAGCAATCATTATGTTTGTAGTCGGTTTAATGACAGGCTTTATTATCAACCATGATAACGTGTTGAATACATTTAACTTAAGGTTCTGGCAACATATCATCAAAACAATTGGAGGACATCACTAATGGAAACAATCTTTAATTATAATGAAATTAAAAATATCATCCCGCACAGACAACCTTTTTTATTGATTGATAAAGTGGTTGAATACGAACCGGGTCAACGTTGTGTAGGAATTAAGCAAGTATCAGGTAACGAACCATTTTTCCAAGGACATTTTCCTGATTATGCTGTCATGCCGGGTGTTTTAATTACTGAAGCGTTGGCACAAACAGGCGCAGTTGCCATGTTAAATAGTGAAGAAAACAAAGGGAAATTGGCTTTATTTGCAGGGATTGATAAATGTCGCTTCAAAAAGCAAGTGGTGCCTGGGGATACTTTAGTGTTAGAAGTTGAAATTACAAAAATTAAAGGGCCAATTGGTAAAGGTACTGCAAAAGCAACCGTTGATGGTCAAATTGCATGTAGTTGCGAATTAACTTTTGCATTACAAGATCCAAATGCGTAAATCATACATTAAAACCACCTCGTCTTCGTAATGAGGTGGTTTAATTATTTTATAGTGTCTCAAAAGCGGGAATAATAGCACATGTATGTATGCTTCAAATATTATTGTCGTTCATCTTTAAGACGTGGTTTAGATTTCATCATGCGATTGAACGTTGTGATGAGCTCTTGACCTTGCATGCCTTCATTGACAAGTTGTTCTAATAAATTTTCCGCATAAACTTGTCGCAATGTATAAATATGACACTCAAATACAACTGAAATACTGCCATTTAAAGGTGTAATGTGCTTGATTGTCGCATCAAACAGCGCAGGATCATTAGACGGTCGCGTAATAACGACACGAATATCTAAAAGTGCTTCTGCCTCCATGTACGCTTGCATCTGTTCTTGATGTATATCTGAAATAACTATTTCTAACACCCAACCCGTACCACTATTTTCTTTATTAATAATTACACCGTCTAGAAGTTCATATTCAGCCACGCTACTATTTTCAGAAACGATCTGAAAACGAACAGCTTTAAACGTCTTCATTGGAGCCACCCCCATATCATTTAAAAACTTTACGAAATTTCTATGGTACTTTTCATTATAACGCAATTTTTAAAATAATTCTCGATTAGGCTTAAATACACCTCGATGCATACTTTAATTTTATGGGAATTTGCATTTTGTCATTTCACATTGAAAGGTTTATATTACGGGTACAGGAGGTGAACAACATTAACCATTTTCAAGCAGTAGGTATCATTAACCGCCCGCCCAGTTTTTACGAAAAAGAAGAGAGTTACTTTGTTACCTTTACCGTTGCTGTCACGCGAGAGTATTTAAGTAAAAACCAAAAGCCCATCACTGATTACTTAAATTGTAAAGCGTTCGGTAACATTGCTCTTCAAATTCATGAAAACATCCATGAGGGGACAACTGTAGCCATAAGCGGGCAAATCCAAACCAGACGTTACATCCATAATGATGAAAAACGTTATGCTACAGAATTACTCGTTTCACAAATCTCTCCAATTGGTACAGTAACGATAGAGTCAAACAAAGATGAGTTCAACGATGAATAGCAAAGCAACAAGCAAAGTTTTTCCAATATTTGATAATCCCACCAACTTTTATCAACCCTTCTCAAAGTATATTCTCCGATTGAAATAATTCGATTTATCTCACACCATTACTTTTATCTTCAACATATTGACTTGAGCTCTAATGATATTTGGTATACAACCTGCTACCAAAATTGTCTATCTATCAACCTTAAAATGAGGTGTATTGGCTATTAAATACGTGCATTGTATTTAGTGGCCAATCACCACTTTTATTCTTATTGATATTTAACGAATGATTCATAAGAAATGTAAAATAATCTAATAGAGTCATTTGTTTTGTTAAACTATACATATATTTTGCAATTTGTTTAGTGCTTTTACATAATTGAACTTGTGTTAGGTTTCTGATACATTAAAGATAACTAAAAAAATGAAGGACTACTAGGGGTGCCGATTTATGGCTGAGATGAATGGATATTCAGACCCTCAGAACCTGATTTGGATGAAACCAACGTAGGGAAGTAGCACGTGGACACGCATGCTTCAAATGTGTGAACAAGGCTACTTTCAAGGTAGTCTTTTTTCATATTAAAGGAGAATGAAGATGCGTTTTTCTGAACAAATTAAACAAGAAGCACAACCAATGATTGAACAAATTTATCAAGATGGTTTTATACAAGGCATGCTTAAAGGGAATATTGCTACAGAAGCAGTTAAACATTATTTACGCGCAGATTCACGTTATTTAAATGAATTTGCTAAAATATATGCGCTGCTTATACCTAAAGTGGATACGAAAGATGAGATTCAATTTTTAACAGAACAAATTCAGTTTGCGAGTTCTGGAGAGGTAGAGGCCCATCATATTTTAGCGGACTATATCGGTGAAGATTATCAAAGCATCATTCAACAAGGGGATTGGTATCCATCTGCCGACCATTATATTAAACATATGTATTATAACGCGTATGCTTTTGACAATGTTGCTTATACGCTTGCTGCAATGGCACCGTGTCCTTATGTGTATCAACAAATAGGTAAAATGGCGATTGAAAATCATCACTTTGAAGCCGATCATCCATTAAAAGCATGGTTCGATTTTTACAATAGAGAAATGGATACGCTGTTGTCCTATATTGATCGTTGGCTTGACTCATATGCAGAAGCGAGTTCCGAAAGTGTTCAACAACAATTGAGACAAAACTTTCTACAAAGCACGGTTCATGAACGAAACTTTTTCAATATGGCTTATCAACTTGAAAAATGGGAATTTGGAGGAGAGAAATGATGGAAAAACCAAAAATTGCGCTAACGATTGCAGGTACAGATCCAAGTGGTGGTGCAGGAGCAATGGCAGACTTGAAATCTTTTCATTCTTGTGGTGTCTATGGCATGGCTGCAGTGACAAGTATCGTGGCTCAAAATTCAATGGGTGTGCAACATATTCATAATTTAGAAGCAAGTTGGTTAGAAGAGCAATTAGACAGTGTCTTTAATGACGAAATGCCGCATGCGTTGAAGACAGGTATGATTCCGACGCCAGAAATGATGGAAGTGATTGCATCATATTTGAAAAAGATTAATATCCCATATGTGATTGACCCAGTCATGGTCGCTAAAAGTGGTGATTCTTTAATGGATCAAAAAGTGCGTAACCGTCTTAAAGAAACACTGTTACCTTATGCAGATGTGGCAACACCTAATGTCCCAGAAGCTGAAGAAATCGCTGGTGTCACAATCGATTCGGTTGAAAAAATCCATCAAGTTGGCCGTTTTTTTATTCATGATATTGGTTCAAAAGGGGTCATTATTAAAGGTGGCCATCTAGAAGGAGATGCCATCGATCATTTATTTACGCAAGATGGTCATTATGAGTTTAAAAGCGAGCGTTTTCCAACTCAACATACACACGGCACGGGTTGCACATTTTCAGCCGTCATTACAGCAGAATTAGCTAAAGGAAAAACAGTTTATGACGCGGTAGCCAAAGCAAAAAAATACATTTCATTAGCGATTCAACACACACCAGAAATTGGTAAAGGTCGAGGTCCAGTGAATCACTTTGCATATGAAAAATTAAATGGGTGGGATTAACATGAATTATTTAGCAGAAGTCAGAAAGCAACAACCCCTTGTCGTTTGTTATACGAATGATGTCGTTAAAAACTTTACTGCCAACGGTTTGTTGAGTATGGGTGCAAGTCCAGCGATGAGTGAAGCCCCAGAAGAAGCAGAAGATTTTTTCAAAGTAACACAAGGATTATTAATCAATATTGGTACGTTAACAGCGAGAAATAGTGAGGACATGCTAGCTATTGCCAAGACTGCGAATCAAATGGGTGTACCTATCGTTTTTGACCCTGTCGCAGTGGGTGCTTCGCAATTCCGTAAAGATTTTTGTCAACGCTTTTTAGAAGAAATTGATGTGTCTGTCATTAAAGGCAACGCATCGGAAATGATGACATTAGTTGATACAGCGACGACGATGAAAGGTACAGATAGTGCTTCTGATATTGATGTTGTCAGCATTGCACATCAAGCTTACGAAAAGTATCAAACCGCTATTGTCGTCTCAGGTAAAGATGATGTCATTTTACAAGATGGGAAAGTGGTCATCTTATCAAATGGTTCTCCGTTGTTGACAAAAATTACAGGAGCTGGTTGTTTATTAGGCGCAGTGGTTGCCAGTTTTCTATTAGGTGAAACAAAGCCATCTATCGACCCACTCATTGAAGCCGTTTCATACTATAACATTTCAGCAGAACAAGCTGAATTACGTGAGGGTGCAGATTTACCAGGTACATTTTTAGTCGCTTTTATCGATGCATTAAATCAAACATTAGCTGAGTCCTATTTAATGGAGATTAAAAAGAGAGAAGTGAGTGAAAATGACATTTAATCGAAAACAGTTACGTGTGTATTTTATTGCAGGTACACAAGATGTTAAACAAGGTAGCTTAGATGGCATTTTAAAAGAAGCGTTAGAAGCGGGTATTACGATGTATCAATTTCGTGAAAAAGGCCCTTCATCTTTACAAGGTGAGGAGAAAACAGCAATGGCCGTTCGTTTAAGAGATTTGTGTCGCCATTATCACGTGCCATTCATTGTCAATGATGATGTTGACTTAGCTATTGAAGTCGATGCGGATGGGATACATGTCGGCCAAGAAGATGCGAAAGTACAGTCATTTCAACATTTATTAGAAGATAAAATTATCGGTCTCAGCGTCGGTAGTTTTGAAGAATACGATCAATCTGACCTCACAAACGTCGATTATATTGGTGTTGGACCTGTTTATGAAACAAGTTCTAAGCTTGATGCAAGTAAACCAGGTGGCATCCGTTTAATTCGACGTATGAGAGAATATGATGAAAATATTCCGATGGTCGCTATTGGTGGGATTACAGAAGAAAATGTTGCACCGCTTCTTAAAAACGGAGCTGATGGCATTGCGACGATTTCTTCAATTACACATAGTACAGATATTGAAAAATCTGTGAAACGTTACTTGCAATATTTTAAATAAAGTTCAATTTATGTCGGAATATATTTCCACCTTGTCTATTTCTATGATAAAATATCATTTATGTGAATATATCATTAGAGGTGGAAAAATGAAGAACAAAGCGTTAATGACAATGCTTGCAGGTGTAGTTTTACTTCTAGCGGGTTGTGACTATAGTAAGCCGAGTAATCGAGACGGATTCTTTTTTAATACGTTTGTTCAACCAATGGACAGATTGATTCACTGGTTAGGGGATCATTTAAATAATAACTATGGTTTAGCGATTATTATCATCGTATTGGTTGTACGTATCGTCTTATTACCTTTCATGTTATCAAACTATAAAAACATGCACATGATGCGTGAAAAAATGAAAATTGCGAAACCTGAAATTACAGAAGCGCAAGAAAAAGTAAAACGCGCACGTACACAAGAAGACAAAATGGCAGCGAACCAAGAAATGATGCAAGTATACAAAAAATACAACATGAATCCAATGGCAAGTATGTTAGGCTGTTTACCGCTTATACTTCAAATGCCAATCATCATGGGATTATTCTTCGTCTTAAAATATCCGTCTGGTGGCGGTATCACGAAGTATTCAGATTTCTTATGGTTCCATTTAGATAAACCGGATATTTGGATTACAATCATTGCGGGTGTACTTTACTTCATCCAAGCATATGTGTCAAGTTTTAATATGCCTCAAGAACAACGTCAAATGGGTTATATGATGATGATTATCTCACCCATTATGATTGTGTGGATTTCATTCAGCTCTGCGGCGGCGTTAGGTTTATATTGGTTAGTATCGGCGGCATTCCTTGTAGTTCAAACTTATATTGCTAATGTCGTATATGGTAAAAAAGCAAAAGAAGAAGTTGCGCCATTAATTAAAAAGTTTGAAGCAGAAAAAAATGGCAACAAAACAGGTAAGAACACACAAGTCGTGAGTAAAAAGAATAAAAAGAAATAGCAACATATCGAATATTAAAAAGAGGGTCTCGTATTGAGGCCCTCTTTAATGTGTTCTATTTTCAATGTCCCACTCATCGAAGAACTGTTGTAAGAACTGCTCTAAAAAGTTATGACGTTGTTGCGCCATGTCTATGGCCACAGGTGTATTCATTAAATCTTTTAATTTGAGTAACTTTTCAAAGAAGTGTTTGATTGCTGATGGTGGTACCGAGTCTATATCTGACAGTTGTTGCATTTCGGTTAAACAGTGTGTGCCGGTCCACATTGGCTCATTAAAGTGACCAGCAAATTGGAATGTACGTGCAATGCCAATAGCACCGATTGCATCGAGTCTGTCAGCATCTTGGACAATTTGTGCTTCAATTGTTTTGAGTGTGCCCACTGCTTTAGTTTTTCGAAAGCGCATATGGTCGATAATGTAAAAAATGGCTTCTTGATCAATCGATGACACCCCTTGTTCGTCTAAAAATGCCAACAATGTTTGACGGGCACTTTGGGGGTCTGCTAATTTGTCATCAACAGTGTCATGAAGGAGAGATGCCATTTCGATATGGTAATGGTCAGCTGACGGATAATGATGTGCGATTTCAACGGCGAGATTTCTAACACGTAACACATGCGCGATGTCATGTCCGCTGCTATCATGCTGATGTGCCTTTCTCATATATTTTTCTGCTGCTTGGATAGGGTGTTGTTTCATTTCGTTATGTCATTCCTTAACTTATAAAATAGGGGAGAGCAGCTGACTGACGGATTCTTTAAATTTAATCCATAAGCTACGTTGTGCATAGCGTTCTTTCGTCAATTCGCTACATACTTTTAAATCTTCTTCAAAACTTTCGCGTACTTCTCTCGCTAATTTTTCATTATATACAAATGCATTCACTTCAAAATTCAAAGTAAAGCTACGATTATCCATATTTGTTGTACCTACACTCGTAATTTCATCATCAATAGTTAATGTTTTCGCATGTAAAAAGCCGTTATCATAAAGATAAACACGTGCGCCGGCTTCGATTAAACTGGCTACGTTCTTGAATGTGGCCCAGTAAACGAATGGGTGATCAGGTTTAGATGGAATCATAATGTTGACATTGACGCCACCTAAAGCAGCAATTTTGAGCGCATCCATAAACGCTTCATCAGGTACAAAATAAGGTGTTTGAATATAAATATCATTTTTTGCCATCGAAATCATTTTTAAATATCCGTATTTCACTTGTTCCCAAAATTCATCGGGACCACTTGAGGCAATTTGTACCCCTATATTTCCATTGTTCGTTTGTTTAGGTTTTGGAAAATACTGGCTACTATATGTAATGTTGTCGCGGTGCGATTGAGAGTTCCAATCTAAAATGAAACGTAACTGTAACGCGCTTACAGCATTACCTTGAATACGTAGATGTGTATCACGCCAATATCCAAACTTTTTAGATAAACCGAGATATTCATTACCTACATTAAAGCCGCCAACGTAACCAATTTGACCGTCTATAATGACGATTTTTCGGTGATTACGATTGTTCATACGTAAATTGATAAGCGGTAACTTAGAAGGGAAGAAAGATTCTACATGACCGCCTTTTTGCTTAAAGCGTTTAAAATCACGCAATGTTAATGCACGAGAGCCCATATCATCATATAACATTTTCACTTCGACACCTTGTTCAAGTTTTTCTTCTAATAGATTTAACAAACTTTTACCAAGGGTATCATGGCGAAAAATATAATATTGAATATGAACATATTTTTCCGCTTGGCGAATATCTTCTTTTAAACGATTAAACTTTTGCTTGCCGTCTGTGAGTAATTCAATTTCATTATTGTTTGTATAGTATGCTGAATTATTATAAAGCAACATTTGAATCATACGGCTATAGTTTTGAATATGAGGGTTGTCAACTTCAAACTCGCCATTTTTAAGAGCAGTGAGTTGTTCATTGACGATAGAGTCTAATCCGATACGATCTCGTTGTTCGAGTTTAAAAATAGTTTTTCGTTGTATTTGTCTACCAAATAATAAATATAATATAAAGCCAATAAGCGGGAATAATCCCAATACAAAAATCCAAGCCCATATAGAACTCGCACTTCTTCTTTCCATAAAAATAATGGTAAAGATGAAGATTAAATTTAATAAAAATGCACCGACTAATAAGTAGTTGATGAGTACATTTTGATTGTAAAAAATCGCATAAAAAACCTCTGGCATCACTTTTATCTCCTTTTTCGTGAAGTGCTTTTATTGTATCATGTTCTATAAAATAGAGGAATTTTACGCATTGACACATACCTGTATAGGGTATATCATTAAAGTATCAAAATGAATCTGGGGGATGTGACATGACTGAACAAGCACATCATTCTGAAGAAATTAAGCGTAACTTGAAGTCGCGTTTGAATCGTATTGAAGGCCAAGTGAAAGCAATCAACCGTATGATAGATGAAGATGTCTATTGTGATGACGTGTTGACACAAATTAGAGCGACACGTTCGGCTTTAAACAGTGTGGCATCGCGTTTATTAGATCATCATATGAAAGGTTGTATTATGCATAAGATTGAAGAGGGTCATCAAGACGAAGCGATGGAAGAATTATTGGTGACGTTTCAAAAACTCATGAAAGATTAGTGAGGTACATTTATGGAAAATGGTTATGTTAAAGTAACACAACTGACAACTGAAGAACAGCAACAACAGCTATCTGATCGTTTGCTTCGTTTAATTGGCGTTGAGTCAGTTGATATCGATTTGACGACACAACAAATTGCATTGACTTACGACACGCCAGCAAATTTGAACACGATAGAAAAAGAAATTTATGATGCAGGATTTCCTGTTATCCAATCACATAAAGGAGTGTAAAAAATGGCAAAACACATCATTGAAGTAGAAGGTATGACATGTTCACATTGTAAAGCAGCAGTTGAAGGTGCAGTAAAAGAAAATGAACAAGTGACACATGTAGAGGCATTCCCTGCTGAAAATAGAGTAGAAGTGGAAGTCAATGAAGAAAGTGCATTAGCAGATGTGAAGCAACGTATTTACGATCAAGGATATGACGTTGTATCATCATTCAGTATGAATTAGGGCTTAGTTTTTCATTGAAGAGATGAGAGATAAGCCCTCATTTCGTTTTTAAAATATACCCTCTATAGGTATAGGAGATGACATAATGACTCAAGAAGAAACTTTCAAAATTGCAGGTATGACATGTGCTGCCTGTTCAGCACGTATCGAACGTGTGCTCCAACGTGAAGCGGGAATTGACCAAATGAATGTCAACTTAGTCATGGAAAATGGGACAGTGAAGTATGACCCTAGCCAGATTACGATTGAAGAGATTTATGAACGTGTCGCTAAAATCGGTTATGAAGCTTTTCCAATGGAGACGAAAGATGAAACAGCTAAAAGAAAAAATGATGAATTGAAGCGACAAAAAGCGAAATTCATTATTTCATTAATTTTAGCATTACCATTACTGTATACGATGTTCGGACATTTTTCATTTTTAAGTTTTATTCCAGTTCCAGATCTTTTAATGAACGGCTGGTTTCAATTTATTTTAGCAACGCCGATTCAATTTGTACTCGGTTGGCAGTTTTATATCGGTGCGTATAAATCTTTAAAAAGTAAAAGTGCGAACATGGACGTCCTCGTTGCGATGGGAACATCAGCGGCTTACTTTTACAGTATTTATTTAATGTTAACGCATATCGGACATAGCGGTCATGTGCCACTCTATTTTGAAACGAGTGCGGTATTAATTACACTCATTTTATTAGGTAAATATTTCGAAATGCGTGCAAAAGGGCATGCAAGTGATGCGATGAGTAAACTGGCTGCATTACAAGTGAAAGATGCGGAAGTGGAACGTGATGGTCAGACTGAAATGATTGCGATTGATGATGTCCGTGTTGGTGATATTGTATGGGTAAGAAGCGGTCAACAAATCCCGCTAGACGGTCAAGTGATTGAAGGCTCCACTACGGTAAATGAAGCGATGTTGACAGGCGAAAGTATGCCTGTTGAAAAAAATATCGGCGACACTGTCATTGGGAGTACGATCAACCAAACAAATTTTATTAAACTTCAAGTGACACATGTTGGTGAAGACTTAGTATTGAATCAAATTATTAAAGTCGTTGAAGAAGCGCAAAATGATAAACCACAAATTCAACGGTTAGCGGATAAAATTTCAAATATTTTCGTACCGACTGTCGTTGTGCTTGCATTACTGTCATTTATCGTATGGTTTTTCGTTGTAACACCATTTCAGTTTACAGCAGCATTTGAGATTTTCATCGCTGTCATCGTCATTGCCTGTCCTTGTGCTTTAGGACTTGCGACACCGACTTCGATTATGGTCGGGTCAGGTCGTGCAGCGGAATCTGGTATTTTATTTAAAACAGCAGAAGCACTTGAACAAGCCCAACACGTCGATACGATTGTCTTTGATAAAACTGGTACGATTACGAATGGTGAGCCTAAAGTCGTGCATGTGTATCATCAGACGGAAGAAACAAATATTGGGACTTATATTAAAAGTTTGGAAATGCAATCTGAGCATCCACTTTCTAAAGCATTAGTCAATTATTATAATGACGAAGCGGTTCTCACTGTTTTGCACTATGAGACACATGCAGGGAGTGGTATTTCAGGTGTGATTGACGACAAGCGTGTTCGTATTGGCTCAATGCGTTTCGTTACAAATAATGGCTTAACAGAAGTACAACGCGATAGAATTCACACGTTGGCAGAACAAGGTGCAACAGTTGTTGGAATGACAATGAATGATACACTTGTCGCAATCATTGGTGTGAGAGATGAACCAAAAGCAGAAGCGAAAGCAGTCGTTCAAACGTTAAACAAAGACTACGACTTAGTGATGTTGAGTGGAGATAGTGAACAGACGGCGCAAGCAATCGGTCGTGAACTCGGCTTTACACGTGTTATTGCAGAAGTGAAACCAGATGAAAAATCTAAAGTCGTTACAGAACTACAAAACGAAGGTAAACGTGTCATGATGGTCGGCGATGGCATTAATGATGCGCCGGCGTTAATGAAAAGTGATATCGGCGTCGCAATGGGTTCAGGTTCTGATATCGCATTAGAATCAGCAAACATTGCGCTCGTACGTAATCATTTAGGTGGTATTGCAGAAGCACTTAAACTCAGTCGCTTAACGATTAAGAATATTAAACAAAACTTATTTTTCGCATTTTGCTATAACTTGATTGGTATCCCTATTGCTGCAGCAGGCTTTTTAGCGCCTTGGCTTGCAGGTACAGCGATGGCGTTTAGTTCAGTTTCAGTTGTATTAAATGCATTACGATTAAAAAATGCGAAAAAATAATTTTATGAATTTACGATTTGGTGTAGTAAAGCGCTACAATTTAGGGTAAGATAAAAGAGTAGATAGCAGAATACGGGGTGATCAAATGGCGAAAAAGAATGATAAGCTTCAAAATGTGGTCCAAATGTTATCTTCAATCGGTGTGAAGGTGAAAAAAACGAAGCCCCGATTAGATATTATGCGATCATTACCCAAACCAAATCCTGCAACTGAGAAATTGAAACCTTATTAAGTATGTTTAAGAAGCACTTAGATGTTGATTGATGTCACATCTAGGTGTTTTTTTGTTTTTAAACACTTCGTTAAGTATCTTCGATTGTGTAATCGGGTTGATGATGGTAAATCAAGTTGATTTTGTTCATTGCTTCCCTTTGGCCTTGCTTTCCTAGGGGACTTGCCTCAACTCAATTCGGCTTGATTGGAGTGGACACTGGTTGGAGGCCGAATTGGATTTTCGGGAGCAGTACAGAAGTCTCATGTGCAACAAAGATTTCGTCGTACTGCCCCCCGCAAGGCTGACTAGACTTCTCAAAAGTGCATACATTGAGAAGTCAGACAGCTACTGCGTTAAACAGTTACCGCTTTTAAAGTTAAATGACGTTATTTTGCTTTTAACACGATCCCTCAGGCGTCTCGGCCAGGTCCGCAACCCAAAATCAACATATAGTAAAATGAGAACCCGATTACACAATCGAAGTCGTAGTGGTTACATAGTGTTGAAAAAACAAGGTAGATGTGACCAAATCAACATCAAAATTGCTCACCATACTTAAATTTGTTTTGGGGAGTAGTGGAAATTGAGTAGAAAACATGTCGAATTTTATCAGCATTCACTAGTATCGTGTAAGTATTTTGAAATATAAAAAAATAAATAATATGTAATAAAATTATAAAAATTACAATGTATTGTTGTATATAATTGTGTTTGTAATGTATAATGGCATTAAAGATAGAGGTTGTGTGAGAGTGAATCTTAATCCATGATGCTAAAAATAAATGGTTGATGGATTAGGGGGTGTCTACAGTTACTAAGTCACCATGATGAAATTTACTTCTAAGAATGGATGGATGTATATGTTAAAAAAATTAGTTGTTACAGGTTTAATTGCTACAGCAGCGACGCAAGTTTATGCGCATGACACACAAGCAGCGGAAAATGATGCTACAGATGCTCCGAAAGTGACGGTTAAGGATGAGGCTAAAAAAGATGCGACACCTACAATCCATCAACCTACATACATTTACCCGCATTTAGAAGGTGAAGATGATGCTGCGTATTTAAAACGTATGGCAACCAATCCACCAGAAGGCGCAGTTCCATATGGTGTGTTGAATAAAGATGGATCAATTACGGAAGCGAATACGAATCCACATTACGATATTTTAAAAGTTGAAGATCCAAATGCCATGAAAGATTTGGTTTTTGCGCCTGCAGATGATCAAGATACGGTAGCTAGTGATTTACAAATTGAACCACCAGCATTAGTAGGACCAAGTGTTAAACACATTGATGCTACTGGAGATGCCAAAACTAGTGATGCACAAAAAGTAGCAAAGACTTCAAAAGCATCACCACAAGATAAGAAGAAAAAAGGTGTGCCAACGCAAACTGCACAAGCAGATAAAAAGATGGCATCTGCAAAAGTGGCACCAGCGAAACAACAAGCAGATACAAATCAAGCGATGAAGCAACAAGATAAAGCAGCAAAAATGTTACCGGCAGCAGGGGAACCACAAATCAATACAATCGGTCAAACAGCACTTGCACTATCCATGATTGCACTAGGTGTCATCGCACTCTTCACGCGACGACGCAAAACAAATCATTAATTAAAAAAGAGGTTGGGGAAACGTTATTGTCCCTCAACCTCTTTCTTAATATGATGTTGTACGTTTTTGTGTAGGTGCTTCATCGTTATACTTTTTCGGTGTATGGTAATGAATACTCAATAACACACCAACCCCTGACATAAGACTCCAAAGCGAACTTCCACCATAACTAATAAATGGTAACGGGATACCTGTAATCGGTAAAAGTTGAATGGTCATGCCAATGTTTTGGAAAATATGGAATAACAATAAACTAATATAACCGATAATGAATGATTTGTTAAACAGGTCGTCCGAATTCATCGCCATTCGAATTAAGTGAAGAAGTAATAATAAAAAGATACCTAATAAGATGACGGATCCTAAAAAGCCAAATTCTTCTCCAATAACTGAAAAAATAAAGTCTGTATGGTTTTCCGGAATATAAACTTCTCCATTATATAATCCTTTACCAATCAGCTGACCTGAACCAATGGCTTTTAATGATTCTGTTAAATGGAAGCCATCCCCAGAACTGTATGAATAAGGGTCTAGCCAAGAATTGATACGACCTAATTGATACGTTTTAATGCCTGCTACATTCTCAATCAAGCTCGGTTTATAAATAATAGATAGGACTAAGCCGACTCCTAGGACGATTGCGCCACCAAATAAAGGGGCTAAAATTTTCCATGTGACACCACTTACAATCACAATACCAGCAATAATCGCTAAAAAGACGAGTGTCGTACCTAAGTCGTTTTGTAATAAAATTAACGCGACAGGTACTAAACTCACACCTGCAATTTTTAACAGTAACATGACGTCTGTTTGAAAAGACTTATTGAAGGTGAAACGATTATGTTGCGCGACAACCTTTGAAATCACCAAAATAAGTACGATTTTCATAAATTCTGAAGGTTGGATGCTGATTGGACCGAAACGATACCAACTTTTTGCACCGTTAATCACGGGTGTAATGGAAGATTCTGGTAGTATGATTAAACCAAAAAGTAAAATATTAAAGATAATGTATACCATATAAGTGTAATTGCGAATCTTTTTAGGTGAAAACAGCATAATCATGAACGCAATGATTGCACCTAGTATGTAATAAAAAATCTGTCTTACACCGAAATCAAGGCTATATTGACCGCCACCCATTGCCGAATGGATCGTCGTGACACTAATGATACAAAGAATCGTAATCAGTGCGATGAGTGGCCAATCTAAGCGGCGCAAAAACGACTTCTGCGTTAGTTGACGAGAGGATACCATGCCAATCTCCTTTATATATAAATTCTATATTGTCATTATATACCGATTTTACATAAGTTGTAATCAAATTGCTAATAATCTCGGAAAATAAATGCAATACAAATGAGAGTCATGGTAATATGGAATTTAGATAAAAATTATGGAGGCGGAGTTATGTCGAAAGAAGCATTATGTATCATTTATGGTGGTAAAAGTGCCGAACATGATGTGTCAATTTTAACCGCACAAAATGTATTGAATGCAATTGATAAAGCGCGTTACCACATCGATATTATTTATATTACGAATGATGGTCAATGGAAAAAAATGGACAATATTACTGAAGACATTACTGACGTTGAAGCTTTACGTATTGATGACGTCCCGACAAGTGATATTTCAGCCATGTTAACAGAAAGTAGTCAAGGCGGTCGTTATGATGCGGTATTCCCATTATTACACGGACCTAATGGTGAAGATGGGACGATTCAAGGATTATTTGAAGTGCTAGACCTTCCATATGTGGGGAATGGTGTGTTAGCGGCATCAAGTTCAATGGATAAACTTGTGATGAAACAATTATTTGCACATCGCGGTCTACCGCAATTACCATACGTGAGCTTTTTAAGAAGTGAATACGAAAAATATCGTAAAAATATTATTAAGCTTGTCCATGATAAGTTAGAGTTTCCGGTGTTCGTTAAGCCTGCGAACTTAGGTTCAAGTGTTGGTATTAGTAAGTGTGACGATGAAGCGTCTTTAATTAAAGGGATTGAAGAAGCTTTCCAATTTGACCGTAAGCTTGTCATTGAACAAGGTGTGGATGCACGTGAGATTGAAGTGGCAGTATTAGGCAATGACTACCCTGAAACGACTTGGCCAGGTGAAGTTGTCAAAGATGTCGCTTTCTACGACTATAAATCAAAATATAAAGACGGTAAAGTAAAGCTCGCTATTCCGGCTGACCTTGATCAAGAAGTACAAATGACTTTACGCAATATGGCTGTAGAAGCATTTAAAGCGACAGACTGTTCAGGCTTGTTACGTGCGGACTTTTTCGTGACGTCTGACAACCAAATTTTCATTAACGAGACGAATGCGATGCCTGGATTTACAGCGTATAGTATGTATCCGAAATTATGGGAAAATATGGGTGTTTCTTATTCAGAATTAATTACAAAGTTAATCGATCTTGCGAAGGCACGTTACGAAGATAAACAAAAAAATAAACACCGAATTGATTAGGAGTTTTGACGATGATAAATATAACGCTGAAACAACTTGCCGAATGGGTAGACTGTGAAATCGAACCACAATACTTAGATGTTGAAATTAAGGGCGTCACAATCGATTCGAGACATATTCAAAAAGGTCAGTTATTCATTCCATTCAAAGGTGAAAATGTAGATGGCCATCAGTACAGTGAACAAGCATTGAACGATGGGGCAGGTGCGACGTTTTTTCAACAAGACAGTACAATGACTGCACCAACAAACGGACCAGTCATTTTTGTAGAAAATACATTGACTGCACTGCAACAGTTGGCAAAAGCGTATTTACAACATGTCGCGCCTACTGTGATTGCTGTAACAGGTTCAAACGGAAAGACGACGACAAAAGATATGTTGGAAAACGTCTTATCTGGAAAATTCCGTGTTCAAAAAACGCAAGGCAATTACAATAACGAAATCGGCATGCCATTAACGATTTTAGAGTTGAATGAAGATACGGAAGTTTCAATTTTAGAAATGGGGATGTCAGGTTTTCATGAAATTGAATTACTGTCCGACATTGCGCAACCGGATTTTGCGGTGATTACGAATATCGGCGAATCTCATATGCAAGATTTAGGATCAAGAGAAGGGATTGCCAAAGCGAAATTTGAAATTGTGACAGGTTTAAAATCAGACGGTTATTTCATTTACGATGGGGACGAACCATTGTTAAAACCCCATGTAGACACGTTAACAACTGCGCATCAAGTGAGTGTTGGTTTGTCAGCTACGAATGATATGCAATGTCAAATGGTGTTACATCTTGAAGACGGTATTACGTTTACAGTGAATGACGACGTGACCTACACGATTCCTATTTTAGGTGAACATAATATGCGTAATGCGACGATTGCGATTACAGTTGGGCGAATAATGGGCTTAACAGATGGACAAATTCAACAGCAATTGACGTCGCTCAAGCTGACAGATATGCGTATGCAGAAGTTTATGACGCCGAATGGTGCGATGGTCATTAATGATGCGTATAATGCAAGTCCAACGAGTATGAAGGCTGCGATTGATACGTTGAGTCATATGAAAGGTGACACAATGTTGGTACTCGGTGATGTACTAGAACTTGGTGAACAATCACGTCAATTGCATGCGAGTGTTGGGTCCTACCTCGAAAATAAAGGCATTGATCAACTGTATACGTTTGGTGAAGGTGCGATGGCGATTCATGAAAAGGGCAAGGCGTTCGTGAATGAGGCGATTCATTTTGATCAAAAAGATAAATTGATTCGTTATTTGACTTCTATCGTAGAACAAAACAGCGTCGTCCTCGTTAAAGCGTCTCGAGGTATGCATTTAGAAGAAGTTGTCGAAGCGCTCGTGCAAGCAGAATAACATAAAGAATGGAACGAAGCCGTGAATAATCACTGCCTTTGTTCCATTTTTAATTAAAAAAATAAAAATGAAGGCACTAAAATTTATTATTTGGCATGTATAAAAAGAGGTCTTAAACCCTACAGTGATACGAATTAAAAGCATAGAGAATATATAAGAATTTAAATGATAGTGAACTTTCGTTTATTGCGGTATTGTGACGAAAATGGTAATATGTAGAAGTTAGATTAATCTTATTTGACAAAAATATATAAGAATGATGATTCAAAAAAGGAGAATTACTTTGCAAAAATTTACAGAATTAGGCGTTTCAGAACGTACAGCTGAAACCCTCGAGGCAATGGGATTTACGGAGCCGACACCCATCCAAAAAGATAGTATCCCATTTGCACTCGAAAACATTGATATCCTAGGTCAAGCGCAGACCGGAACAGGAAAAACAGGTGCCTTTGGTATCCCATTGATCGAAAAAGTTGTTGGGAAAGAAGGCGTGCGTGCTTTAATTTTAGCACCTACACGTGAATTAGCGATGCAAGTAGCTGAACAATTACGTGAATTCAGCCGTGGTCAAAAAGTCCAAGTCGTGACTGTATTTGGTGGTATGCCTATCGACCGTCAAATTAAATCTTTAAAACGCGGACCACAAATCGTAGTGGGTACACCAGGTCGTGTGATTGACCACCTTAATCGCCGTACATTAAAACCACAACAAATCGAAACGTTAATTTTAGATGAAGCGGACGAAATGATGAACATGGGCTTCATTGACGATATGCGTTATATTATGGATAAATTGCCATCAGAAAACCGTCAAACGATGTTATTCTCGGCAACAATGCCAAAAGCGATTCAAGAATTAGTACAAAGATTTATGAAATCGCCACGTATTATTAAAACGATGAATAATGAAATTTCTGACCCACAAATCGACGAATATTATACAATCGTTAAAGAACTTGAAAAATTCGATACATTTACAAATTTCTTAGATGTACACCAACCTGAGTTAGCAATTGTGTTCGGTCGTACAAAACGCCGTGTCGATGAGTTAACAAGTGCGTTACTTTCAAAAGGTTACAAAGCTGAAGGTTTACACGGTGATATTACACAGGCGAAACGTTTAGAAGTATTGAAAAAGTTCAAAAACGACCAAATTGATATTTTAGTTGCGACAGACGTTGCGGCTAGAGGATTAGACATTTCAGGTGTGAGTCACGTTTATAACTTTGACATTCCACAAGATATAGAAAGTTACACACACCGTATCGGACGTACAGGTCGTGCGGGTAAACATGGTATCGCTGTAACATTTGTTAACCCAATTGAAATGGATTATATCCGTCAAATCGAGCAAACGAACCGTCGTCAAATGCGCGCTTTAAGACCGCCACATCGTAAAGAAGTATTAAAAGCACGTGAAGATGAAATTAAGAGCAAAGTTCAAAGTTGGATGGACGCTACGAAAGAACCACGAGTAGAAAACATCGCAAAACAACTTCTAGAAACATATGATCAAACTGAACTTGTGACAGCGTTACTACAAGAATTAGTAGAATCAAATGATGAAGTCGATGTACAATTAACATTTGAAAAACCACTTGCACGTAAAAATGGTCGTTCACCAAAAGGCAATCGTAAAGGTGGCAACAACAAACGTCATTCAAAAGCAGGACGTAATCATAAGCCAAGTGGTAATAAAAAAGGCAACTTCAAACATAAAAGAGAAACAAAAGTGAAAAAAGGACGCACATTTGCGGATCATCAAAAATAATCAGCGTTCGTGCATTTAATTAAACAGCAGTACAGTGCATTTCAATGGAGATGTACGTGCTGCTTTTTTGATGCCTTTTTAAAGAGGTGACGCGCAAGTTTCGGGTCTAAAGCAGGATGAATCTGTAACCTCATCGCATTGTGGCTGAAATGAATTCTGTCTATAACCTACATATCGAACTATCAGAATGAAAAAAGTTTATGATATAATAATGCTAAATTTACTAGGGAGTGACTGTCAACATGCAACTTGAATGTACTCAAAGTCCCGAACCTGCACGTCGTTATTTAAAGTTATGGTATTTCTGTCAATTCATCGCAACTTTAATCATCTTAACAGCTGCACTCGCTGTATGGTTTTACTACGACATGCCGTTTTACGGGACTTATATTTTCATCGGACTCGTGCTGATTGATATTTTTTATTATATCATTCACCCAATACTCCTTTATCGTTACTATTATTACCGCGTGACGGACAGTTATATTGAAATTCAAAAGAACTGGTGGTTCAAACGCAATGAAGTGATTCAAATCGAACGTATCCAGTATGTGAGACGTAAAGCGGGGCCATTGATGAGACGTTTTCAACTGAATCGATTGACCTTTTATACAGCTGGACATGAGTTAGTGTTGCCGTTACTTTATGACGACACGATTACAGAGATTGAATCATTCTGTCTTGCGCAATTAAAAGGGGGTGACAGTGATGTATAGTCCTCAAAAGTTGCACCCTATTTCGTACGTTTTAAGTATTATCGATGCAGTAAAGCGTAATTTTCTTTTTATTATCATATTTGTATTCTTTCAACTAGATAGCTTTGATTTTACAGATTGGACCAATTATATATGGCCAGGCTTCATCGCAATATCGTTTACTATCGTTTTCATTAACCGAACGATTGAAATCTATCGAACGAGCTACTGGATTGAAGGCGATTATTTTATTGTGAAAAGTGGCTTGTTTAACATAGAACAAAAAGAACTTAATATTCGTCGCATCCAATCCATGGACACTATACAACCGATTGTGCATCAATTGGTAAGTGGAGTGAAACTCACGATCAAAACACCAAGTGATGGTATTGATTTAAATATGGTGACGAAAAAGCAGAGTCAATGGATTCAAGAGGAAATAGAGAAAGTCAAGTCGAGAATAGAAAGTGAAGATGGAAGACAAGTTCAGTCCGAAAATTCAAAAATTAGTACAGATGATTATTACGAAGACACACCAACTATCACAAAGCAAGCACCTACAGAAATGATTTATCAATTATCTACGCAAAATTTATTATTAATGGCGATGACGAGTGGTGCTGTTTTTGTCACATTAGCAACGGTTGGGCCAATTTTTGCTGCATTTGAAGATATTATCCCGTGGGAAGGTTTGTTTGAACAAGTCGAGAATTGGATTAAGAATTTAGTAGCGTTAGTCATTACATTAGTGATTGGGATTCTCATGATTGCTTATATTGTGGGCGTCATCATTACAATGGTGAGATATTACCGATTCACTTTAACACGTTCAGGTGACTTTTTAAAAATTCGCTATGGCTTATTAAAAGTGACCAACTTATCGCTGCCTATCGCTAAATTACAAGCGGTCCAAGAAAAGAAATCCTTTTTTAGACATTTGTTTGGCTTTACGTCATATCATTTTATTATTACAAGTGATATGGAAGTCGATATGGAGGATGATTTTGCGTCAGGTGAAATTATGGTGTTGCCGTTCATTAAACGACGAGAAGGGACTAAAATTTTGGCATCTCTCATACCGGTTTATTCGTTTCAGCCGGTTGAAACTGGCCTGCCTTGGCAAGGTTTTCACCGACGTTTTTGGATTCCGTCAGTCATTTTAATCGCTATAGGTGCACTGATTCATTATTATTGGTGGGTGTGGACATGGATACCGATCGCAGTCATTATTTTTTATTTGATTATTCATAGTGTGATTGCGACGCGTATGTCAGGTTCAGTGTTTACTGACGAAGAAGTGTCGATTCGTAAAGTGACATGGTTTGGTTTTAAAACGACGACTTTTAAAAAGGATAAAATTTTAGGTTTCCAACAAACAGCGCACCCTTTGATGCAACGTAACCAGTTAGCGCATTTTGATTTTACTATCGCAAGTGGTTCAGTTTCTAAAGATTTTGGGTTACGCTTTGAGAATCAGGCTATAGTCACACGCAATAAACAATGGTATTTAGGAGGTGGAGATGTCAATGGAAAAGATGAGTGAAAGTGGCGTTAAAGTGATGCGTATCGCTGCGTTGATTATGTCAGCCATCATCACGCTATTGTTAATTGGTGCTATCGTATTAAGTTATTTCTTAGATTGGGATCGATTCACGATAGCACTGATCATCATATTGGCAATCGTACTGCTCCTCCAACTTATTGTCGATGTGTGGCTTAAACCGATTTATCAATATCGTACGTTTGGCTACACATACGATTCGCATATCGTTACAGTACGAAAAGGGTTTATGATGATTAAACAAACACGTATTCCAACTTTTAGAATTCAAAACGTCGATTTTAAAGAAGGATGGTTGATGCGAAAATATCAGTTAGCGACATTGACACTTTCCACAGCTGGAGGCAATGTCGATGTGACGTTGATTGATAAAGAAACCGCTCAAAAAGTGATGGCATTTATTAAACAAAAGGATGCGAAAGTACAAACATCAGAAGCAATGCCGTTAGTAGAACACGACGAAAAAGAAGAGGGACCTTTATGATATATGGTGTAGGACTCGATTTAGTTGAAATAGCCCGAATTATAGAAACTGTACAACGTCAACCCCGCTTTCCAGAACGTATTTTATCAGAACGAGAACTTGAACGTTATAGAGATTATACGACTGACCGACGCCGTGTCGAATTTTTAGCTGGTCGATTTGCGGTGAAAGAGGCATTCAGTAAAGCGTTAGGTACAGGGATTGGTAAGGACATTACATTCAAACAAATTCATTGTGAAAATGATGCGCTTGGCAAACCTACAATTCAAATGGCAGGCTATCGCGTACATGTTTCCATCACACATACAGAACATTATGCAGCCGCACAAGTGATTTTAGAACAATAATGGACGAATATAGATAGAGGAAGGATGACAATCATGTCAGAAAAATATTATCGCACCACCACGATGAAAGTGAATTTAGATGCGATTACGGATAATTATTATGCATTAACGAAATTACAACCGAATAAAACGATGATGCCTGTCGTTAAGGCGAATGCATACGGTCTTGGGAGTATACAAATTGCTCAACATTTAAGTCAGTTAGGCGCTGAGTTTTTCTGTGTGGCGACTTTGGACGAAGCGATTGAGTTGAGAATGCACGGAATCAAGGAGAAGATTTTGATTTTATCGAGTATTCCCCCAGATGCCATTAATAAAGCTATTCAGCACCGTGTTGCAGTAACGGTTACGTCAAAAGCATGGTTAGAAGCGGCGATTGCTGAAATTGAAGAAGATAATGAAAAGACATTATGGTTACATATTAAAGTAGATACAGGGATGAATCGGTTAGGTGTGAAAGATATAGAAGCGTATCATGAAATTATTGCTTTAATACAATCTCAAGAAAATCTTGTATTTGAAGGGGCTTTTTCACATTTTCATTCAGCAGATGAGGATAACGATTCAGCCCATTTACAATATGAACGATTTGAAGAAATTATTGAAAGTACAGCACATCCTGCTTATATTCATATGCAAAATTCTGCAGGAACTTTACGTTTCAATCCGTCATTATGTAATGCTTTTAGACCAGGTATTGCGATGTATGGCTACTATCCTTCAGCATTTATTGAAAGTATTGCGACTGCACAACTAACGCCGGCTGTTCAACTCGTGACAGAAGTGATGGAAGTAAAGTCGTTGTTAAAAGGTGAGACGGTAGGTTATGGTCAAACATATACAGCATCTGAAGATATGACGATTGCTTTATTACCGATTGGCTATGCAGATGGCTATTTACGTTCAATGCAAGGGTCAAATGTCAGAATTAGGGAGACTGAATGTGAGATTGTAGGGCGCGTGAGTATGGATCGTACAGCAATTCGTGTACCTACAACAGTTCGACCGGGTGATCAAGTGATTTTAATTGATGATCAAGCGCACACGTCACAATCTGTCGAAAGTCTTGCAGCCCAACAACAAACCATTAATTATGAAGTATTATGCAATATAGGAAGAAGAGTGCCTCGCTTATATCATGTAGAAGAAATGGTCGAAATATCCAACGAATTGTTAAAATAGTATGGTTATTCCTCCATATTTTTGTTATGATGAACATAATAAAAGAATTTTTTAATGTGTTGTATTGATATGGAGGTCCTATTTATGTCAGCATTCAATCAAACAAGATTTAAAAATTTAGAACAGTCATTAAAAGAAGGTTATGTACAGATGGCAGATTTGAATCTCTCCCTAGCGACTGAAGCGTACTCAGTTGAATGTGAAGCTTGCGATTGTAATGAATCACACTTGACATCTGATTATAAGGAAGACTAAATGAAGCGCGGAGATGTTTATTTAGCAGATTTATCACCAGTACAGGGTTCTGAACAGGGGGGAGTAAGGCCCGTTGTCATTATTCAAAATGACACTGGAAATAAGTATAGTCCCACTGTGATTGTAGCCGCAATTACCGGTCGGATTAATAAGGCAAAGATACCAACGCATGTCGAAATCGAAAAAAATAAATATAAGCTCGATAAAGATTCTGTTATTTTACTAGAACAAATTCGGACAGTCGATAAGAAAAGATTGAAAGAAAAGTTAACGTTTTTGTCTGATAAGAAGATGAAAGAGGTTAACAATGCGATTGGTATTAGTTTAGGACTGCACATAAATCATCATAAATAGGCTTTAGGATAATGCTCCTAAAGCCTTTTACAGTTTTTAGTGGAAGGAGAACGTTTAATGACAAATCAGAATGAATCGCGATACTTTCAACTTGTTGATCAATTTTTGCAAAGTGAAAGTAAATCAAATGTTCTAAATCAAGCGCATTCTTTTTCTGAAAATTTATCTGATGATGCTTTATTACCAGAAGAATTTGTAGATATACATAAAAAATATGTCCAGATTCACGAATTGTCAAGTGAAGATATGATAGCTATTTTAGATGTTCTAAGAGCGGTCATTGGTAGCTTTGGTTATGATTATGAAGATTATAAAGCATTGGTTGACCGTGTTGAAGTCCATGATAAAGAATTGGATGTCGCTTCACGTTTACAACAAACGATGCTTAAAACAAACATTCCACAATTCGATAGCATTCAAATCGGAGTGATTTCTGTTGCGGCTCAACATGTGAGTGGTGATTATTTTAACTTAATTGATCATAAAGATGGCACGATGAGTTTTGCGGTCGCGGATGTCATTGGTAAAGGGATTCCAGCTGCATTAGCCATGAGTATGATTAAGTTTGGCATGGATTCGTACGGCCATTCTCAACTCCCTAACGATGGTTTGAAACGTTTAAATCGAGTCGTAGAAAAAAACATCAATCAAAACATGTTCGTGACTATGTTTTATGGACTTTATGAAGAGATTAATCATGTCCTTTACTGTAGTTCGGCAGGGCATGAACCGGGTTATATTTTCAGAGCGGAATCTGACACATTTGAAGAAATTACAGTTCGAGGTCGTGTATTAGGTGTAAGCCCACATGTAAGATATCAACAACAAGAAATAGCCATTAACATTGATGATATGATTATCGTTTTTACAGATGGTGTGACCGAAATTCGAAAAGAAGACGGCGAGTTTATTGATACTTGTTATTTACTTGATTTTATACTTGCATACAAACAATTACATCCACAAGATATCGTCCAACTCTTGTATGAAGAATTACTGAGATTGCAAAAAACAGGCAAACGAGATGATTTAACCATTTTAATTATTAAGCGCGTGCACTAAAGTTTAAAAAATGAGATTATTGATGTATTGAAATGGGTAAACTGAACAAGTAGAGAATAAAGTAGGAGTGTAATCAATAATGAACCTTAATATAGAAACCGAAAAGCATGAAACACATTATGATGTCGCAGTAACCGGTGAACTTGACGTTGCCACAGTTCCGGAACTTGAAAAAGTGCTCGTCCCTATACGCCAAGCAGGTACACACGATATTTATGTTAATTTAGAAAAGTTAAACTATATGGATTCAACAGGTTTAGGATTATTTGTAGGAACTTTAAAAGCATTAAATCAACACGAGAAACAATTATACATTTTAGGTGTGAATGATCGCATTAAACGCTTGTTTGAAATTACAGGTCTGAATGATTTGATGCATGTCAACGAAGGAACGGAGGTCGAATGATGATGCAATCCAATGATATCATTGAAATGCGACTTCCTGCTTCTGCTGAGTATGTCAGTTTAATTCGTTTGACACTATCGGGTGTGTTTACACGTGCTGGTGCGCATTATGATGACATTGAAGACGCTAAAATTGCTGTGAGTGAAGCAGTGACGAATGCTGTTAAACATGCTTATAAAGATAAAGAAGAACAAGGCTACATTCATGTGTGTTTTGAACTTGAAACAGATCGCATTAAAATCATTGTTTCTGACCAAGGTGATAGTTTTAATTATCAAGAGACAAAACAAAATCTAGGCCCTTACGAAGAAAATGAAAATATTGACTTTTTAAGAGAAGGTGGGTTAGGTTTATTCTTAATCGAATCGTTGATGGATGAGGTCACAGTTGATAAAGAAACTGGCGTTACGATTAGTATGATTAAGTATATTAGAAAAGAGCAGGTGCGAAATAATGACGAAAGAGTCGAAATCAGCTAATGGTGTTTCACCTGAACAAATCAACCAATGGATTCAAGCGTATCAGAACAATGAGGATAATGAAGCACAAGAAAAACTTGTTAAACATTATGAAAAACTGATTGAATCCTTAGCTTATAAATACTCAAAAGGTCAATCACATCACGAAGATTTAGTACAGGTTGGTATGGTAGGACTGATTGGTGCGATAAATCGATTTGATTTATCATTTGATAGAAAATTCGAAGCTTTTTTAGTCCCCACTGTCATAGGTGAAATTAAGCGCTACTTAAGGGATAAAACATGGAGCGTCCACGTCCCACGTAGAATTAAAGAAATAGGGCCGAGAATCAAAAAAGTGAGCGATGAGCTAACAAATGAATTAGGACGTTCACCGTCAATTAGTGAAATTGCAGAACGTCTTGAAGTTTCGGATGAAGATGTGTTAGAAGCAATGGAAATGGGACAAAGTTATAACGCTTTAAGCGTCGACCATTCCATTGAAGCAGATAAAGATGGCTCTACAGTGACATTGTTGGATATTATGGGTCAACAAGACGACAATTATGAGTTGACTGAGAAGCGGATGATATTAGAACGTATACTTCCTATTTTAACAGATCGTGAAAGAGAAATTATTCAATGTACATTTATTGATGGATTGAGTCAAAAAGAAACGGGAGAACGTATCGGATTAAGTCAGATGCATGTCTCACGGTTACAAAGAACAGCCATTAAGAAATTGCAGGAGGCTGCGAGAAAATAGTGGTGTGATAAAAGGATTGGGATGTTGGGTTCCAGTCCTTTTTTGTTTTTAAAGTAGGTTTCTAGGCCATTTTGCGCTTTCCCAGGGGTCTTGCCTCAACTCAATTCGGCTTGATTGAAGTGAACATCAGATGGAAGCCGAATTGGATTTTCGGTAGCAGTACAGAAATCTCATGTGTAACAAAGGTTTTGTCGTACTGCTCCCGTAAGGCTGACTAGGCTTCTCAATAGCGGAAGCATTGAGAAGTCAGACAGCTACTGCGTTAAACAGGATCCACTCTCAAAGTTGAAGGTTTATCATATTGATTCGCAATTGATCCCAGGAGTCGCGGTTGGTTTTTGCAATCTGGACGAACTTTTCAAAAGAGATGGTGAACATATCAATCCTTTTATCTTTTTGGGGGAGGTAGAGACACAACCGTCGTTTTCCGGGGGTTGCCAAACGTCACATTAGCTTGTTTTGAGCGGTCTATTGCGCTCATGTTTTTTACGTTCTGACTGACATACTTTATGCGATACATGTTAAAATGTAGGAGAAAAGATTGAGAAAGCGGTGATTATTTTTGGCAAATCATTTTGTACAAGCAATACATAAACAACATCAGTTTCCCATTCAACATATTGAAGCGGTACTGAAATTATTAGAAGAAAAAAATACTGTGCCTTTTATTGCACGTTACCGTAAAGAAGTGACGGGCGGTTTAGATGAAGTCGAAATCAAACAAATTGCCGATGAATATCACTATATGGAACAGCTGCAAAAGCGAAAAGATGAAGTGATACATAGCATTGAGCAACAGGGCTTATTAACGGATGAACTTCGACAAGCCATTCAACAGCAAACGAAATTACAACGTGTTGAAGATTTGTATCGTCCATATAAACAAAAGAAAAAGACGCGTGCAACAGAGGCGAAACGTAAAGGCCTCGAACCTTTAGCAGAATGGATTTATCGTCAACAGTTAGACGCTGATATTGAGAATAAAGCACACGCGTTTTTAACTGATGAAGTAACAACAGTGGAAGATGTGATTCAAGGTGCACAGGATATTATTGCTGAAAGAATTGCAGATCATCCACAATATCGCAAACAAATTTTGAAATTGACGCAAAAAGAAGGGTTGATTACAGTACAGAAAAAGAAAAACGCTGAGGATGAAAAAGGCGTTTTTGAAATGTATTATGATTATCAAGAACCCATCCGTCAAGTTGCGAATCATCGTATTTTAGCGATGAATCGTGGTGAAAATGAAAAAATATTGCAAGTCAAAATTGAAATGGACAAAGCGACTTTGACACAAAATATTAAAAAGCGAGAAGTCAAAGGCCTTAACGAATTATCGACAATTGTGGGAGAAGCGATTGACGACGCGATGAAACGTTTAATTTTTCCTTCCATTGAACGTGAAATAAGAACAGATTTAACTGAGCGCGCAGAAGCACAAGCGATGACTTTGTTTAGTGAAAACTTGAAAAATCTGTTATTACAACCGCCATTAAAAGGAAAGCAAATTTTAGGTGTAGATCCCGCGTTTCGAACTGGTTGTAAATTGGCTGTTATTAATCCGTATGGAACATTTATAGAAAAATCAGTGATGTATCCACATCCACCTGTATCTAAAGTGGATGAAGCTGAAAAAATCTTCTTAAAAATCGTGAAAGACTTCGACATTAATTTAATTGCGATAGGAAATGGAACAGCGAGTCGCGAAACGGAACAATTTGTAGCACGAATGATTCAGGAACACCAACTTGATGTTCAGTACATTATTGTGAACGAGGCAGGGGCTTCCGTGTATTCGGCATCTGAGATTGCGCGTGCCGAATTTCCTGATTTTCAAGTGGAAGAGCGTAGTGCCGTATCGATTGGAAGACGTGTACAAGATCCTTTAAGTGAACTCGTTAAAATTGATCCTAAGTCGATAGGAGTCGGACAATATCAACACGACGTGAACCAAAAGGCGTTAGATGCTGCACTTGACTTTGTAGTTGAAACTGCTGTTAACCAAGTCGGTGTTGATGTCAATACGGCATCAAGTACATTACTTCAGTACGTGTCAGGATTATCACGACAAATTGCTGATAACATTGTGTTGTATCGTGAAGAAAATGGTGCCATTACCCATCATCGCCAACTGAATAAAGTTAAACGATTAGGTGCAAAAACGTTTGAACAAAGTATCGGTTTTTTACGTATTGTGAATGGTAAAGAACCGTTAGACAATACAGCGATTCATCCAGAAAGTTATGATGCGACTTATCAATTATTAGAAAGTTTAGAGCTCAAAATTACAGATATTGGCACACCAATTTTAGCAAAAGCGTTATCAACATTGGATATAGAAAGTTATGCGACTAAGTTAAACATCGGTGTACCTACGTTAGAAGATATCGTGAAGTCATTAATTGCACCGAACCGTGATCCTCGAGATAATTATGAAACACCTGAATTAAAATCAGATGTATTGTCGATAGAGGATTTATCAAAAGGTATTAAATTGAATGGAACAGTGCGTAATGTCGTCGATTTCGGTGCCTTTGTCGATATCGGCATTAAGCAAGACGGTTTGGTACACATTTCAAAACTCGCTAAAAAGTTTGTCAAGCACCCGATGGACATTGTAAGTGTTGGAGACATTGTAGAAGTTTGGATTGAAAATATTGATGAAAATAAAGGGAAAGTAGCACTGACAATGATTGATCCAAATGAATAATGAAACTTTGCAACAACTCACTGAACAAATTGCATTTGAGCATTTTGGTATCCCTTTTAAACATCGTATTTACTTTAATCGACGTCTACGTACAACGGGTGGACGTTATATGTTAACTTCACATGATATTGAAATTAATCCTAAGCAATACGAACATTTTGGTGAGCAAGCACTTGTAGATATTATTAAACATGAATTGTGTCATTACTTTTTGCATTTGAGTGGTAGAGGGCACCAGCATAAAGATAGAGATTTTAAAGTGTTAGCTGAAAAAGTGGGGGCACCGAGATTTTGTCAACCGACCGAAAGTTATGCATCAAGAGCGAACTATGAATATGAATGCCAATCGTGTCAAAGTAGTTATGTTCGAATTAGAAAAGTAAATGTAGTTAAGATGCGGTGTGGTCGATGTGGTGGACGTTTAAAGTTGAAAAGGTACTTATAAGTTGTTTAGGCACTATACGCTAAATGGAGAAGGTGAGCGATAGTGCCTTTTTTGAATGATTGAGTTTATTTATGTAATATGTACTATAGGAAAAGTAAAAAGTTTAAAAATAATGCGGTTTGTGTTGACATTATTTGTGTGAATGATTATAATAACAGAGTCGCCAAAAAAGTTGTAGACAGTTCGAAATGATGTTTGACATTGATGACAAAATATTGTATTCTAAAATACGTCGCAAAAAGTGATTGTTAAAGACAGATTACAAACATTAAAAAAATATTAAAAAAGTGTTGACATTACTAACACTATATAATATAATAAATATCGTTCTAAAAAACGAAAACGTCTTTCCAAGCGGTCGTGGCGGAATGGCAGACGCGCTAGGTTGAGGGCCTAGTGGGAGAAATCCCGTGGAGGTTCAAGTCCTCTCGGCCGCATCAACCATCACTTAAATTAAATAAGCGGGTGTAGTTTAATGGCAAAACCTCAGCCTTCCAAGCTGATGTTGTGAGTTCGATTCTCATCACCCGCTCCATGAATTAAATTAAAATGAACATTGAAAACTGAATGACAATATGTCAACGTTAATTCCGATAATTTGAGTACTTCAAAAGTACTTTCAAGAGTGATTGACTTAAACAATCAACGAGCTATATCAAGCTTACTTCTTTTATGGAGAGTTTGATCCTGGCTCAGGATGAACGCTGGCGGCGTGCCTAATACATGCAAGTCGAGCGAACAGATGAGGAGCTTGCTCCTTTGACGTTAGCGGCGGACGGGTGAGTAACACGTGGGTAACCTACCTATAAGACTGGAATAACTCCGGGAAACCGGGGCTAATGCCGGATAACATGTTGAACCGCATGGTTCTACAGTGAAAGACGGTTTTGCTGTCACTTATAGATGGACCCGCGCCGTATTAGCTAGTTGGTGGGGTAACGGCTTACCAAGGCGACGATACGTAGCCGACCTGAGAGGGTGATCGGCCACACTGGAACTGAGACACGGTCCAGACTCCTACGGGAGGCAGCAGTAGGGAATCTTCCGCAATGGGCGAAAGCCTGACGGAGCAACGCCGCGTGAGTGATGAAGGTCTTCGGATCGTAAAGCTCTGTTGTTAGGGAAGAACAAATGTGTAAGTAACTGTGCACATCTTGACGGTACCTAACCAGAAAGCCACGGCTAACTACGTGCCAGCAGCCGCGGTAATACGTAGGTGGCAAGCGTTATCCGGAATTATTGGGCGTAAAGCGCGCGTAGGCGGTTTTTTAAGTCTGATGTGAAAGCCCACGGCTCAACCGTGGAGGGTCATTGGAAACTGGAAAACTTGAGTGCAGAAGAGGAAAGTGGAATTCCATGTGTAGCGGTGAAATGCGCAGAGATATGGAGGAACACCAGTGGCGAAGGCGGCTTTCTGGTCTGTAACTGACGCTGATGTGCGAAAGCGTGGGGATCAAACAGGATTAGATACCCTGGTAGTCCACGCCGTAAACGATGAGTGCTAAGTGTTAGGGGGTTTCCGCCCCTTAGTGCTGCAGCTAACGCATTAAGCACTCCGCCTGGGGAGTACGGTCGCAAGACTGAAACTCAAAGGAATTGACGGGGACCCGCACAAGCGGTGGAGCATGTGGTTTAATTCGAAGCAACGCGAAGAACCTTACCAAATCTTGACATCCTTTGACCGCTCTAGAGATAGAGTTTTCCTCTTCGGAGGACAAAGTGACAGGTGGTGCATGGTTGTCGTCAGCTCGTGTCGTGAGATGTTGGGTTAAGTCCCGCAACGAGCGCAACCCTTGAGCTTAGTTGCCATCATTCAGTTGGGCACTCTAAGTTGACTGCCGGTGACAAACCGGAGGAAGGTGGGGATGACGTCAAATCATCATGCCCCTTATGATTTGGGCTACACACGTGCTACAATGGACAATACAAAGGGCAGCAAAACCGCGAGGTCAAGCAAATCCCATAAAGTTGTTCTCAGTTCGGATTGTAGTCTGCAACTCGACTACATGAAGCTGGAATCGCTAGTAATCGTAGATCAGCATGCTACGGTGAATACGTTCCCGGGTCTTGTACACACCGCCCGTCACACCACGAGAGTTTGTAACACCCGAAGCCGGTGGAGTAACCATTTGGAGCTAGCCGTCGAAGGTGGGACAAATGATTGGGGTGAAGTCGTAACAAGGTAGCCGTATCGGAAGGTGCGGCTGGATCACCTCCTTTCTAAGGATAATATACGGAATATCACCATTAGGTGATAAGCGGATTAACGTGACATATTGTATTCAGTTTTGAATGCTCATTTATTTGAGGATTCAGAATGATTTGTACATTGAAAACTAGATAAGTAAGTATAGATTTTACCAAGCAAAACCGAGTGACAAGCGTTTAAAAGCTTGAAACAAAAATTATCGCTAGTCGTCATTTGACGACTCACATAATTAATAACTGGTGATGGTAAGCATCGTATTTTGATTGCACAAACGTTGATGAAAACGCTTGTCAGTCAACGCATTTCTTGATGAGCGCAGTGAAGTTTACTTTTCGTAAATGAACAAGCAAAGAAAGAAATAAGGAAGAATGCGAGCGTTTATCATAACGTTTAGATTAAGTTATTAAGGGCGCACGGTGGATGCCTTGGCACTAGAAGCCGATGAAGGACGTTACTAACGACGATATGCTTTGGGGAGCTGTAAGTAAGCTTTGATCCAGAGATTTCCGAATGGGGAAACCCAGCACGAGTTATGTCGTGTTATCTGCATGTGAATACATAGCATGCAAGAAGGCAGACCCGGAGAACTGAAACATCTTAGTACCCGGAGGAAGAGAAAGAAAAATCGATTCCCTGAGTAGCGGCGAGCGAAACGGGAAGAGCCCAAACCAATAAGCTTGCTTATTGGGGTTGTAGGACACTCTGTACGGAGTTACAAAAGAATTTGTTAGACGAATAACCTGGAAAGGTTAATCATAGAAGGTAATAATCCTGTAGTCGAAAATGAATTCTCTCTTGAGTGGATCCTGAGTACGACGGAGCACGTGAAATTCCGTCGGAATCTGGGAGGACCATCTCCTAAGGCTAAATACTCTCTAGTGACCGATAGTGAACCAGTACCGTGAGGGAAAGGTGAAAAGTACCCCGGAAGGGGAGTGAAAGAGAACTTGAAACCGTGTGCTTACAAGTAGTCAGAGCCCGTTAATGGGTGATGGCGTGCCTTTTGTAGAATGAACCGGCGAGTTACGATCTGATGCAAGGTTAAGCAGAAAATGTGGAGCCGTAGCGAAAGCGAGTCTGAATAGGGCGAATGAGTATTTGGTCGTAGACCCGAAACCAGGTGATCTACCCTTGGTCAGGTTGAAGTTCAGGTAACACTGAATGGAGGACCGAACCGACTTACGTTGAAAAGTGAGCGGATGAACTGAGGGTAGCGGAGAAATTCCAATCGAACTTGGAGATAGCTGGTTCTCTCCGAAATAGCTTTAGGGCTAGCCTCAAGTGATGATTATTGGAGGTAGAGCACTGTTTGGACGAGGGGCCCCTCTCGGGTTACCGAATTCAGACAAACTCCGAATGCCAAATAATTTAACTTGGGAGTCAGAATGTGGGTGATAAGGTCCATATTCGAAAGGGAAACAGCCCAGACCACCAGCTAAGGTCCCAAAATATATGTTAAGTGGAAAAGGATGTGGCGTTGCCCAGACAACTAGGATGTTGGCTTAGAAGCAGCCATCATTTAAAGAGTGCGTAATAGCTCACTAGTCGAGTGACACTGCGCCGAAAATGTACCGGGGCTAAACATATTACCGAAGCTGTGGATTGTCCTTTGGACAATGGTAGGAGAGCGTTCTAAGGGCGTTGAAGCATGATCGCAAGGACATGTGGAGCGCTTAGAAGTGAGAATGCCGGTGTGAGTAGCGAAAGACGGGTGAGAATCCCGTCCACCGATTGACTAAGGTTTCCAGAGGAAGGCTCGTCCGCTCTGGGTTAGTCGGGTCCTAAGCTGAGGCCGACAGGCGTAGGCGATGGATAACAGGTTGATATTCCTGTACCACCATGATTCGTTTTAAGCGATGGGGGGACGCAGTAGGATAGGCGAAGCGTGCTGTTGGAGTGCACGTCCAAGCAGTGAGATTGAGTGTTAGGCAAATCCGGCACTCTTAAGATTGAGCTGTGATGGGGAGAGGAACTTGTTCCTCGAGTCGTTGATTTCACACTGCCGAGAAAAGCCTCTAGCTAGAATAATGGTGCCCGTACCGCAAACCGACACAGGTAGTCAAGATGAGAATTCTAAGGTGAGCGAGCGAACTCTCGTTAAGGAACTCGGCAAAATGACCCCGTAACTTCGGGAGAAGGGGTGCTCTTTGAGGTTCACGCTTCGAAGAGCCGCAGTGAATAGGCCCAAGCGACTGTTTATCAAAAACACAGGTCTCTGCTAAACCGTAAGGTGACGTATAGGGGCTGACGCCTGCCCGGTGCTGGAAGGTTAAGAGGAGTGGTTAGCGCAAGCGAAGCTACGAATCGAAGCCCCAGTAAACGGCGGCCGTAACTATAACGGTCCTAAGGTAGCGAAATTCCTTGTCGGGTAAGTTCCGACCCGCACGAAAGGCGTAACGATTTGGGCACTGTCTCAACGAGAGACTCGGTGAAATCATAGTACCGGTGAAGATGCCGGTTACCCGCGACAGGACGGAAAGACCCCGTGGAGCTTTACTGTAGCCTGATATTGAAATTCGGTACAGTTTGTACAGGATAGGTAGGAGCCTTAGAAGCGTGAGCGCTAGCTTACGTGGAGGCATTGGTGGGATACTACCCTAATTGTATTGGATTTCTAACCCGCAGCACTTATCGTGCTGGGAGACAGTGTCAGGCGGGCAGTTTGACTGGGGCGGTCGCCTCCTAAAGAGTAACGGAGGCGCTCAAAGGTTCCCTCAGAATGGTTGGAAATCATTCATAGAGTGTAAAGGCATAAGGGAGCTTGACTGCGAGACCTACAAGTCGAGCAGGGTCGAAAGACGGACTTAGTGATCCGGTGGTTCCGCATGGAAGGGCCATCGCTCAACGGATAAAAGCTACCCCGGGGATAACAGGCTTATCTCCCCCAAGAGTTCACATCGACGGGGAGGTTTGGCACCTCGATGTCGGCTCATCGCATCCTGGGGCTGTAGTCGGTCCCAAGGGTTGGGCTGTTCGCCCATTAAAGCGGTACGCGAGCTGGGTTCAGAACGTCGTGAGACAGTTCGGTCCCTATCCGTCGTGGGCGTAGGAAATTTGAGAGGAGCTGTCCTTAGTACGAGAGGACCGGGATGGACATACCTCTGGTGTACCAGTTGTCGTGCCAACGGCATAGCTGGGTAGCTATGTATGGACGGGATAAGTGCTGAAAGCATCTAAGCATGAAGCCCCCCTCGAGATGAGATTTCCCAACTTCGGTTATAAGATCCCTCAAAGATGATGAGGTTAATAGGTTCGAGGTGGAAGCGTAGCGATACGTGGAGCTGACGAATACTAATCGATCGAAGACTTAATCAAAATAATGGTTCATAAGGTAATGCTTGTGATAAATATACTTACTATCTAGTTTTGAATGTATAACATTCTACAACTTAATCTGGTGCCAATGGCAAAGAGGTCACACCTGTTCCCATGCCGAACACAGAAGTTAAGCTCTTTAGCGCCGATGGTAGTCGGACTTACGTTCCGCGAGAGTAGGACGGCGCCAGGTTATTTCGAAAGCTTCGAAGCAATCATCATTGTTTCGAAGCTTTTTGCATGTTTACAAGTTTTCACTAATATATGTTTATTTTTTGACAACTTTTTTCTTGGATGATCCTTATGCAATGAAATATATATTTTTATTCTATTCTTATGTCATTAATTATGTATAAAAGGGAAAAATAACAATAAATATTGAAAAAGCGGAAATAGTTAGCTATTATAACTATAGGGTAAGTATATTCGATAGTATTAATTAATTTTTTTACTATATGATATGGAATTTTAATGTTATCAAAGGGGAACTTAAAATGAATAGAGTTTTAAAATTACAAAAACTAAATGCAGAATTTGAAACTAGAAATGCTAAGGTTATTTTTACTGCTGGTTGTCACATACAGATAGTTGCTAGTGAATAGGAATAAGTGATTATCGAATTGCTTACCTTAAATTAATTAATTGTTATACACGCATTTTATAGTATTATCCTACATAGGAGTGATGAAAATTGGCAGATTTAATACAATACTATGAAATTTTTAAGGATATAAAACACGAAAACGCTTACACTCCTATTTTTGAAGAGAAATTTGTTATGTTTATAAATGAAGAATACCAAAATGTGCCACTACATGGATGGAAAATTCATATATCATCAACTGTTGAAAACTCATTAGAGATATTTTATATATGTGCCAAATATCTGATTAATAATAACATCAATTTTAAATGTTTAAAAAATAGTAACCTTTTAAAGGAAATTAATGATAAAAACTGTTCTAGATTTAATTTTGGAAAATTCATTACTGTTTATCCTATAGATTCAAAGCAAGCTGAAGAAATATTAGAAATATTGAGTAAATCATTAGAAAAATTTGATTCTCCATATATTCTTAATGATTTAAGGTATAAAAACTGTAAATCACTATACTTTAGATATGGTCGCATGAGATTTATATATGGAGAAACAGAAGAAGAAAAAAAGCAAATTAGATTGAAAAATGGGAAAATAATAGCTGATCCTAGACTTCCTTATTTCTATCTACCAGAAGAAATAGAGTGGCCATTTAAATTTAAAATAGAAGACGATAATGATGATGATAAACTATTGCTACATGAAAAATATGAAATAATTAAAGCAATTTCTCTATCTTCAAAAGGAGGGATTTATTTAGCTAAACATAAAAACAAAGAATTTATTATTAAAGAATATAGACCAAATGTATATGTTATTAATAATTTCACAGGGGAATACACATACAATAACGAAAAAAGTATATATGAAAGATTAACTGAATACAATTTCATACCTAAATTATATGATTTTTTTAAAGAATGGGAACATTTTTACATAGTTTTAGAAAAAGTAAATGGTGAAACACTGACTAACTATTTAGCACAGAACATGAAAATCTATCACTATGAAGATTCTAGAAAAAATTATATTAAACTTGTGAAAGATATTTTATTGCAAATAGCAAGTATTATTGAAGTTTTGCATGATATGGATTATGTTTTCGGAGACATATCATCTGAAAATTTTTTAATTGATAAAAATAATAAAGTTTATATTATAGATTTTGAATCTTGCTATAAAATTTATAATACAGAAAACAATTACATTGGTACAAAAGGCTTCTTTCATCCTGAAGACAAACATAGGGTGACAGGTAAACAAAAAGATATAGTTGGCTTTGGGTTTTTAGCGATGAAGCTTTTTTCTAATTCTAATTTTTTGATAAATATAAGTTATAGTTTATGCTTGAAGAATTTCAAGTTAGTTAAAAAATACTTAAAGATTCCTGAATATCTTTATGAGTTGATTGAATTATGTACAAGTCCTGATTATGAATTGTCCATAAAAGAAATAAAAAAATGTTTGAATGCTGAGGATATCTTTGAAGTTAAGTTATATAGTATCATAAATAAGTTAAAGAAAAAAATGTGTAATATTAATAGAGATAACGATATTATAAACGAAATAATTTTAGAATTAGATGTTGATATATCAACTGATTTTAAAAAAGTTTTGTCAGAAAACAATTTTTCGCTAATAGATGGAGCAATGGCCATACTATATGACTCAATTTTAAAGAATGAAAATTTTGTAAAAATAGAAAAATACACTGAAATGCTTTTTGAGAAAATAAAATATAAAAACAATTTAATTAACGGATTTCAGATACAAAAAACGAATGGATACAGTCCGTATTTGTATAATGGTACTTGTGGTTTTCTTTTTCTATTGCAAATCATGAGAAAACATAATAAATATAAAAATGTTTTCTCTAGATACGAACATTTCTATTATAAAGCACTTCAAGAATTATCAAAACTTATTATTTATAAAACCTCCATAGCTGAGGGATTATCGGGTACTATATTTATTTTTATAAATGAATATAAATACAATAAAAAATCAGAATATTTAGATATATTAAAAGGGTTAACAGAGCAACTTTTTTCTTTTTGCATTGTAGAAGATGGAGAAATATTTTTTTCTAATCAACATTTTGAGAAAGCAAATTCGAGTTTTAGAGATGGAGATTATGGTATTTTGTTAGTACTCCAGTCTGTTCTTGAATTATTAAGGTAAGTATTTATGGAGGTACCGTACTTTGACACGTAATGCTTATAAATTAATCATCTTTGGTTTTATTTCTACCATTGGTTCAAGTGTATTTAGCTTTGCTTGCGCCTTCCATATTTTGAAAAACACAGAAAACAGTTATTTGTACAGTATTTATTTAACATTGATTGTTATCACAACGATTCTTTCTACGCCAATCAGTGGTGTGTTTATAGATTCGGTAAATAATAAACGGTTAATTCTGTATTCTCAATTATCAAGTGTGGCTGCACTGATCATTTTTTCTTTGTTATATGATGACAATGTATATATGATCATCTGTTTGGGGATTCTATTAACGATTCCTGATGGGATTAACTCTGTCATTATCCAGAAAAACTTACAACGTATCGTGACAGACAATTTGGAGCGTGTGATTTCGATTAGACAAACGGTGTCGACATTGACAAGTTTTGTTTCTCCTATCATTGGGGGCATTGTGATTGCGTTTATACCGTTACAAGTCATTGGGATGATTAATATGGTAACTGAAGCGATTTCGATTTTCCTCATACAATCATTACCGATTATTAATCATCAACAAATGAAAAGTCAATTAGTACATTCTTTTAAAGAGGGTGTGCAATACTTAGTGAAGAAAAAAGAAATTATGACTTTTCTCGTTGCTGCCATGTTAAATAACTTTCTAATCAATGTCATAGTGGTAGGGGTGCCCATTATTGCGATACAACAGCTACATCTTAAACCCACACAGTTTGGGATGATTGAATCTGGTTATACGATTGCGTTATTTTTAGTGTCATTTGTGATGTCGATTTATCCTGTGAAAAGGGGAGTCACCTTATATTATAAGATTGGAATCCTTATTGAAATTGTCACTTTGTTTTCACTTGGTGTCTTTTTATTGTTCCCACATCAAAATATGACGTCGTTTATTTTTCTCATCGCGATATATATGCTGATTGGTATAAGTTTGCCTATCATTAACACACCTTATGGCATCTATTTACAGAAGGCAGTAGAGGATGAATATAAAGGGCGTGTGTTTTCGCTGAATTCATCTATTGCACAAGCGATTATACCGGTTTCACTGAGCTTTTTTGGCTTTATTCTTAATGAAAATGCAGCACAAGTTTTCATGATTGATGCGATATTGATGCTCGTTGTATTAACTGGATTTAGTATTGCCATGAGAAAATATCAATTTGACTAATATATCAAAACTTAAAAAAAGGAGCAAATCTGAAAGGGGGTTATCCCAAGTTTGCTCCTTTTAGATCATATTAAATTAATAACGAATATAGCATTTTGTTTTCATTAATATAAATGTTTTTAGGATCAAATTGATTGACGTTACGAATGAGCGTGTCTAAATCTGCTCTATTTTGAAGTTGGATGCCGATAATGACAGTTCCGGTATTTTGAGAAGACTTCTTCAAATATTCGAATTTTGTAATGTCATCGTGTGGTCCGAGCACATCATTCACAAATTGTCTGAGTGCCCCTGGACGTTGTGGGAAGTTCAAAATAAAGTAATGCTTCATTTCTTCGTATAATAATGAACGCTCTTCAATTTCTTTCATTCGGTTAATATCATTATTCCCTCCAGAAACGATACAGACGACATTTTTCCCCTTAATATGCGCTTGATACTGATCCAAAGCACTGACACTTAATGCGCCGGCAGGTTCTGCGACGATGGCTTGTTTTGAGTACATATCTAAAATGGTCGAACATACAGCACCTTCATCAATTTGAAGATAATCATCCAATGTTTGACGACAAATATCAAATGTAATCTCACCGACACGTGCCACTGAAGCACCATCGACAAATTTATCGATATTGTCCAATGTCACCACTTCGCCTGCTTGAACTGATTGATACATACTGCTCGCGCCTAGAGGTTCTACACCAATCAATTTGGTAGAAGGGGAATGCGCTGTAAAATAAGTCGCTACACCGGACATGAGCCCCCCGCCACCAATAGCTCCGAAAACGTAATCAATTGTGATATTGTCCGCTTTCGCCGTTTCGATAATTTCTTTCGCTAATGTCCCTTGACCAGCAATCGTGTGCACATTATTAAACGGATCGATAAAGGTCATCTCATGTTGTTCGGTATAACTGAGCGCCGATTTTAAACAGTCATCAAACGTGTCGCCCTCTAGTTTAATTTCAACGTTGTCACCACCGAAAAATTGAACTTGATTGACTTTTTGTTTTGGTGTCGTCACAGGCATGAAGATAACCGCATGTAATTTGAGGTATTTGGCTGTAAACGCCACACCTTGCGCATGGTTTCCGGCACTTGCACATGTGATACCTTGGTTTCTCTTTTCTTCTGGTAATACAGCAATGGCATTGTAAGCGCCACGTAATTTAAATGAACGCACCCATTGAAGGTCTTCGCGTTTTAAATATACATTACAATCATATTTAAGCGATAAATAATGATCCTTTTCCAATGGTGTTTCTTTTACAATTGTGTTGAGACGTAAAAATGCATCTTCAACATCTTGTGCTTGAACAGGTGTAGTTTTTACAGACATTGTTCCAACTCCTTAAGTATGTTTTAGTTCATAGTCTTTGATTAATGCTTCATATTTTAATGTAATAGCAATATCATCTAAGCCATTCACGAGCTTTTCTTTCCACGTTTCATCAATGTCAAAGTGGTAGTTTTGCTCGGGTGTTTGAATGATTTGTTGTGGCAAGTCAATCGTGATTTCAGGGTAGCGTGCAATCGCTTCTCTTGATGCACGGTCAAGTCGAATAGGTAAGAGTGCATTTTTCGTACAGTTCATATAAAAAATGTCACTGAAACTTTCCGCTATGATCACTTGGAAACCGAAATCTTTTAACGCCCATGCGGCATGTTCACGACTCGAGCCACAACCGAAATTATCTCCGGTGATTAAAATGGATGCCCCTTCATATTCGGGTTGGTTTAAAACGAAATCAGGATTGTTGGAACCATCTTCTAAATAACGCCATTCATCAAAGAGAAAAGGGCCATAACCTGTTTTAGATATCCGTTTTAAATGGACTTTCGGAATGATTTGATCGGTATCAATATTGTCATGAAATAATGGGACCGTTTTGCCCGTATATTGTGTAATTGGTTTGATTTCCATTACGCTTCGACCACCTTTCTCACATCGACAAAGCGCCCATGAATTGCCGCAGCTGCAGCCATAGCAGGGGATACAAGATGCGTTCTTGCGCCTTTACCTTGACGGCCTTCAAAGTTACGGTTACTCGTTGACGCACAGTGCACACCAGCTGGCACTTGGTCAGGGTTCATACCGAGACACATACTGCATCCGGGTTCTCTCCATTCAAAGCCAGCATCTTTAAAAATCGTATCAAGTCCTAATGCTTCTGCCTCTTTCTTCACTTGACGTGAGCCTGGTACGACAATGGCGGTAATGTTTTCGTGTACTTGATTGCCTTTGACGATGTGACTCGCTTCAACTAAATCGGAAATACGTGCATTTGTACATGAACCGAGAAACACATAGCCTAATGGAATATCAGTCGCAAGTTGACCTGGTTTTAAGCCCATATATTGATACGCACGTTCGTCATTGACATTTTGAATCTCTGGGAATGGTGTACTAAAGCTCACACCCATTTCAGGACTCGTGCCCCAAGTGACTTGTGGTTCTAAAGCTGTCACATCTAATTCAATGATTTTATCGAATTGCGCATCATCATCACTATACAGCTCGCGCCAATCATCAAGTTTGTCCTCAATATTTTGTGCGTAACGACGTCCTTCAAGGTATGCAAAAGTCGTGTCATCCGGTTGAATAAGTCCGTATTTTGCACCTGCTTCAATCGCCATGTTACAAATTGTCATGCGACCTTCCATTGACAATTTACGAATCGTTTCTCCGGCAAATTCCAGTGCATAACCTGTGCCAAAGTCAACGCCGTGTTGGTTGATTAAATGTAAAATAATGTCTTTCGCATAAACGCCTTTAGGGAGTTGACCTGTTACGTTAATTTTTAAATTTTTCGGTTTCGTTTGCCACAGCGTTTGAGTTGCAAATACATGCTCGACTTCACTCGTACCGATACCGAACGCAATCGCACCAAATGCTCCATGTGTCGCAGTATGGGAGTCACCACAAACAATGGTTTTACCAGGTTGCGTTAACCCCATTTCTGGTCCGACCATATGCACGATACCTTGTTCATCGGAGCCCATATCAAACAATGTGACGTTAAAGTCTTTACAGTTTTGTTGTAACGCTTGTATTTGCTTGTTTGCGATATCATCTTTAATGTTGAAAATGTCAATCGTTGGTACGTTGTGATCTAATGTGCCAAACGTTAAATCAGGTCTTCTTAAAGAACGTTTTTGCATTCTTAGACCTTCAAATGCTTGGGGTGACGTCACCTCATGTATCAAATGCAAATCAATGTATAATAATTGTGGTTCACCTTGTTGCCCGGTAATGGTATGTTGATCCCAAATTTTATCGAAAAGTGTACGCCCCATTCGTTATGCCCCCTTAATTAAAGCTTTAAAATGATTGAAAATGTCCGTAGTGCCGTAATGCCCCCCAAGATCGGCTGTTGTAATTCCTTTAGAAATTAATGTATCGACCGTTGTTTCAATAATTGTTGCCATATCATCACGTTCGGCCGATTCTCGTAAACACATGGCAAGTGACAATAGCATGGCAAACGGATTCGCTTTATTTTGACCGGCGATATCTGGCGCTGAGCCATGAATCGGTTCGTATAGTTTCGGTCCACCTTCACTAAAACTTGCGGAAGGGGAAAGTCCTAACGAACCTGGTAGCATCGACGCTTCATCACTTAAAATGTCGCCGAATAAATTTTCAGTGATAATAACATCAAAATCAGCAGGTTGTTTGATTAAATGCATACTACATGCATCGACAAGTAAATGTTCGACTGTAACGTCAGGATATTGTTCAGCGACTTCATTGACCGTACGACGCCACAATTGACTACTTGCGAGTACATTTTCTTTATCGACAGACGTGAGCTTATGACGACGTGATTGAGCCAATTGAAAACCGACATGCGCAATTCGAGCAATTTCATCTTTCGTATAAGTCAATGAATCACGTGCCTCTTCGTCTTTAAGATAGCGTGGTTCACCAAAGTAGATTCCACTCGTTAACTCTCTAACGATAACGAAATCCGTATGTTCTACAATGTTTTGTTTCAACGGTGATAAATGTGCCATGTCAGAGGTCACACGTGTTGGTCGAATATTGGCATATAAATTCAATGCTTTTCGCAATTTCAGTAAACCTTGTTCAGGACGACATTCTGGATTCGTCCATTGCGGGCCACCAATCGCACCGAGTAAAATGGCATTTGCACGTTGACAGGCATCTAATGTTGCGTCAGGTAGGGGCGTGCCATATTGATTAATGGCACAACCTCCCATCGCATAACTGTCCACGGTATAATCAAAGTCAAATTGAGCTGCAAGTTCGTCCAAACAATCCAATGTACCTGACATGATTTCTGGTCCGATGCCATCACCAGGTAAAGCTACAATTTTAAAAGTCATTGTGCGACACCTTCTTTTTGTATGGACTGCACTGATTTACTCACCGCTTCAACATAGGCTTTACACGACGCGTATAAAACATCGTGGTCGAAACCGACGCCTGTATATTCGATGCCATCTACTTCAACTTGTACATGTACTTCAGCTTGTGCATCTCGGCCTTCAGACACGGCATCAATACGATAATCTAACAGTACAGATTCTACATTAAAAATACGATCGACTGCATTATAAATCGCAACAATCGAGCCGGTGCCTATACTTGAATCTTGATAATGTTGACCGTCATTATCTCGAACGACGACGACAGCACTTTGAAGGCCGTTCGAGACAAATTGAAGTTGTAACGTTTCAAGGTGATAAGCGACATGTTTATCGTGCTCACTATCTTGAATCAATGCATGAATATCTTGATCAGTGACATGCTTCTTCTTGTCAGCAATAGATTTAAACGCTTTAAACAACACTTTTTGTTCTTCTACATCAATGTCATAGCCGAGTTGTTTCAATTTATCTTGGAACGCATGTTTACCTGACAGTTTTCCAAGTGGCAGTTCCGTCTTTTTCACACCGACGAGTTGTGGCGTCATAATTTCGTACGTTTCCGGGTTTTTTAAGAAACCATCTTGATGAATGCCTGACTCATGACTAAACGCATTTTTTCCGACAATCGCTTTATTACGTGGTACTCTCAAACCAGCATAGCGTGCGACCATATCAGATGTTTGTTTAGTCAATTCGAATTGAATTTGCGTTTGAATTTGATAATGATCTTGGCGGACGTATAAACCTAATGCGACTTCTTCAAGTGCAGTATTTCCGGCACGTTCACCAATCCCATTGACTGTTCCTTCAATGCGTGTCGCTCCATTTTCGATGGCAGCCATACTATTTGCCACAGCTAAGCCGAGGTCATCATGACAATGGGCACTATACGTAATTGGGACTTCCGACTTGATTTGTTCTGTGAGTGCTTTGAAAATGTTGCCATATTCAGTTGGATACGTATAGCCGACTGTATCAGGAATATTGATAACAGTTGCCCCCGCATCCACAGCTGTTTGTACACTTTGGATGAGGAATGGGAGAGGTGTCCGTGTTGCATCCTCTGGTGAAAATTGAACGATATCAAAGCGTTCTTTTGCATAACTTACATGTGTTGTAATTGCTTCGAGAACTTCAGCTTCCGTCATATGAAGCTTTGACTCTAAGTGAATAGGGCTCGTCGCAATAAAGACATGTATAGAAGGGGAAACGGCATCCTTTGTCGCTTCGTATACTGCATCGATATCAGACTTTAAACAACGTGCTAAACCTGTGACAGTCGTATGTTTTAAAGTTCGAGCAATCGCTTGTACAGATTTGAAGCTGCCTTGACTTGAAGCGGGAAAGCCTGCCTCGATGACATCGACCCCCCATTTTTCAAGTTGTTCGGCAAGTTTCAATCGTTCTTCAAAGGAAAAGCTGACCCCTGGTGTTTGTTCTCCATCGCGTAGTGTAGTATCAAAAATCTGAATATGACTAGACATTTTTATTCACTCCTTAAAAAATTATTTTTGAATGCTTTTCGATTTAATAAATGGCATCATTTCACGTAAAGATTGCCCCACTGCTGTAATTTGATGTCCTTGTTGTGCTTCACGCATTTGTTTAAATGTTTTAAAGCCATCTTGATTATCTTTAATGAAACGATCGCTAAATGTACCGTCTTGAATATCTTTTAATACAGCTTTCATATTTTCTTTCGTTTCTTCGGTAATGACACGTGGACCTGATACGTAGTCACCAAATTCTGCAGTGTTTGAAATAGAATAACGCATGTTTTCAAGACCGCCTTCATACATTAAGTCAACAATCAATTTCATTTCATGTAACACTTCAAAGTAGGCGATTTCTGGTTGGTAACCTGCTTCAACTAACACTTCAAAACCGCTTTGGATAAGACGTGTCACACCACCACAAAGGACAGCTTGCTCACCGAATAAGTCCGTTTCCGTTTCTTCTTTAAATGATGTTTCTAATACGCCTGCACGTGTTGAACCGATACCTTTGGCGTAACTTAATGCCAAATCACGTGCTTCGCCTGATGCGTCTTGTTGAACAGCGAATAATGCTGGAACGGCTGAACCTTCAACAAATGTACGTCTTACTAAATGACCCGGACCTTTTGGCGCAACGAGGAAAACATCGACATCACTTGGTGGTTGAATGACGTCAAATTGAATATTAAAGCCGTGCGCAAATGCTAATGCGTTACCTGCTTCTAAGTTAGGCTCGATTTCATTTTTGTACACGTCACCTTGAATTTCATCAGGAAGTAACACCATCACGACATCTGCTTGTTTCACAGCTTCTGCCACTGTGTAAACATTAAAGCCATCTTCTTGCGCTTGGTCGAATGAACGTCCTGGGCGAATACCGATAACAACATCATAGCCATTGTCTTTTAAGTTTTGTGCGTGGGCATGACCCTGTGAACCATAACCGATGACCGCAATTTTTTTACCTTGTAATACATCTTTCTCTACTGATGAATCATAATAAACTTTTGTCATATTAAAATGCCTCCAAATAATAATTTTTTGATTTTTCAAATAATGCCAGCTGTACCAGTACGTGCAACTTGATCAATATGAAATGATGATAGATCGTCTAAAAGGTGATTCAATGTGTATTGAGGGCCAGTAGCTTGTAAATACAAGTATTGACCGTTTTCCTTCAAAATAGAGACTAGCGCATCATACGGTTGTAGTACTTTTTCAAATTGCTGTTGTGGTATCGGCTTTTTCAGTTTAATGAGTAGTAATTCACGATTAAACGTATTAATGTTCGTAATATCTTCTACTGTCAACGTATTGACTTGCTTAATTAACTGTTGAATAATGGTACGTTGTTTTTCGTCATCAGGTACTTCAGCGATAAATGTAATTTCTGAAATCCCTTCATCTAACGTCGGTGTGGCAGTAATACTCACAATGTTGATCTGGCGTCTTACGAATAAACTTGTTAATCGGTTGAGTGTGCCGGCTTTATCGAAAACACGCAATTTGAATGTTCGTCTCATAATAGTCCCTCCATCTCATGGTTTGCTTTGCCACTTGGTACCATAGGCAATACTGGTTCTACAGGTGAAATTCGAATTTCAATTAATACAGGACCATTGTGTAAAAATGCCGCATCGATTTGCGCTTCTAAACATTTCGGGTCGTCGATTAAAAAGCCTTTAACACCATATGCTTCACTCATTTTTATGAAATCAGGTTGTTCGTTAAATACTGAATGTGAAAAACGTTGGTTAAAGAATTTGTCTTGCCATTGCTTCACCATTCCGAGCGTACCGTTGTTAATCAACACGATTTTAATATTCAAGTTAAATTCGTTCAGCAATGCCATTTCTTGGTTCGTCATTTGAAAACCGCCATCACCGACGAATGCTACGACAGTTTCATTTGGTTTCGCAAATTTTGCACCAATAGCCGCTGGGATACCAAAGCCCATCGTACCGAGTCCACCACTTGTAATCAGCTGACCATAAGTTTGGAAAGGGTAGAACTGAGCTACCCACATTTGGTGTTGGCCGACATCTGTTGCCACATAAGCTTTACCTTGTGTAATTTCACCGATGTATTCAATCGCACGTTGTGGTTTACAAAACTTTTCAAGCGGATCATCGACATATTTGAAAGGATGTTCATCTTGATAGCCTTTAACCGTTGTCAACCATGCGTCGTGATTGATTTTTTCTGTATCATATTTTAATAATGCTTCGATCACGTTTTTAACATCTGCTACAATACCGAGGTCAGTTTTAATAATTTTGTCGATTTCAGATGGATCAATATCGACATGTACGATGGTTGCATTTGGCGCAAATTCATCTGGATTACTTGCTAAACGGTCATCAAATCGCGATCCAAAGTTAATGAGTAAGTCACATTCCGTTAATGCCATATTACTTGCGTATGAACCGTGCATGCCGCCCATACCTAAGAAGTGGGGGTCATCATAAGGAATCGCACCTAAACCGTGAAGCGTCGTCACGACAGGAATTTGATATTTTTCGACTAATTGCTGTAATAACGCATTTGATTTAGAAAAATGAATACCTGCACCAGCTAAAATGACAGGGCGCTCTGACGTTTTTAAATAATCATTCAGTTTTTGAATTTCATCAATGTCAGGCTTTGTATTGACGTAATAGCCAGGTGTATTGACAGTACTCTCGACGGGTGAATCAGTTGATAAAATCCCCATATCTTTCGGAAAATCGATAACTACCGGACCTTTACGACCAGAGTTTGCGACATGAAACGCTTCTTTAATAATGCGTGGAATTTCTTTCACGTCGTTTACTTGATAATTATGTTTCGTAATCGGTGTCGTCATTGATAAAATATCCGCTTCTTGGAAAGCATCTTTACCAATACCCGGTGTCGCAACTTGGCCAGTAATGACGATGAGTGGAAGCGAATCACTGTATGCATCTGCAATACCTGTAATCGCATTCGTGGCACCAGGACCACTCGTTACGACAACGACACCCGGTTTACCACTTACGCGAGCATAGCCTTCTGCCGCATGGGTTGCACCTTGTTCGTGACGGTAGAGAATATGCTTAATCTGTTCGTTGTAAAATGTGTCGTAAAGGGGGAGCACTGCCCCTCCAGGATAACCGAATATGTACTCAACGCCTTCTTCTAAAAATGCATCGACTAACAATTGTGCACCAGACTTTAAAGCGTTCATATCAGGTTGAAGTGTTGCTTCTTGTGACTCATTGTGATCTTGTGGCACAGTATGATGAGTTTGCGTCATTTGGAACCCCTCCATTTTTATTAAAGTAAGTCTTCAGGAACTTGCATTACGCCACCTGTATTGGCGCTAGTCACTAATGCTGTATAACGTGCCAGATAACCCGTTTTCACTTTCGCTTTGAATGGTTGACGATGTGCTTGACGTTCTGCGAGTACCGCCTCGTCTACATGTAAAGTGAGGTCGCGATTCACGAGATCAATTGTAATGCCATCACCATCTTTAATTAAGCCGATTGGACCTCCTGCAGCGGCTTCTGGTGAAATGTGACCGACTGCAATACCTCTTGTTGCACCTGAAAATCGACCATCTGTAATCAATGCGACGTCTTTACCGAGACCTCGTCCGACGATAGATGAAGTAGGGGCTAACATTTCTGGCATGCCTGGTCCACCTTTAGGTCCTTCATAGCGAATGACAACGACATGTCCAGCACGTACCGTATGATTATCGATAGCTTCAACCGCTTCATCATGACTGTCAAAACAAATCGCTTTTCCTTTAAATGTTTTAATCGTAGGGTCAACACCACCGACTTTAATCACCGCACCATCTGGAGCAATGTTACCGTAAAGGATTGAAAGACCTCCTTGCTGATCGTATGGATTGTCTAAACGGCGAATCACAACATCATTCGTAATTTCTTTATCTTGGTTGTTTTCTCTTAAAGTTTTACCAGTAACAGTTATACGATCTGGATGTAATACACCTTCTTTTTTCATCAATTCATTAATGATGGCAGGGACACCGCCCGCTTGATGGACATCATCCATAGAATACGATGAACTTGGCGCAATTTTAGATAAATAAGGTGTCTTTTTCGCAATTTCGTTAATGCGCGTTAAATCATAATCAATACCTGCTTCTTTAGCGATGGCAAGCGTGTGAAGTACAGTATTTGTAGAACCACCCATCGCCATATCTAATGCAAATGCATCATCAATCGCTTCTTTCGTTACGATATCACGCGGTTTTAAGTCGTTTTTAACATTTTCAACGAGTTGTTTCGCAGCGGCACGAATCATTTCACGACGTTGGTCACTGACCGCTAATGCTGTCCCGTTGTATGGCAGGGCTAATCCTAATACCTCCATTAAGCAGTTCATCGAGTTCGCTGTGAACATCCCTGAACAAGAACCGCAAGTCGGACATGCATTTTGTTCCATATCTAAAAATTCCTCTTTAGTCATCGCGCCTTCTTTAAATGCACCAACCGCTTCAAACATAGATGAGAGAGTGAGCGCTTTCCCTTGAGCTGACAGACCGGCTTTCATTGGACCACCAGAACAGAATATTGCAGGGACGTTCGTTCTCATTGCAGCCATCAACATACCCGGTGTAATTTTGTCACAGTTCGGAATGTAAAAGACCCCATCAAACCAGTGTGCGTTAATGACTGTTTCAGCCGCATCTGCAATAATTTCACGACTCGGTAATGAGTAACGCATACCGATATGGCCCATCGCAATACCGTCATCCACGCCAATCGTATTAAATTCAAATGGCACACCGCCTGCTTCACGAATGGCCTCTTTAGCGATATCGCCAAGTTCGCGTAAATGCACGTGTCCCGGAACGATATCAATATAAGAATTACAAATTGCGATAAAAGGTTTGTCCATGTCAGTAGGGGATTTTATTTGACCCGTTGCATGTAACAAACTCCTCGCCGGTGCTTGGTGATCTCCTTTTTTAATCATGTCACTTCTCATCTCAAATGCCTCCTCGGTTTTTCAAATAAAAAAGGTACGCCCCAAAATTGAATCTGGGACGTACCTTGTAAGTCCCATTCAACTAGAAATAGGACTTAAGCGTTTAGTAATATTGCTACTAAAGCTCCAGTCCTGAGCGTAATAATAAAATGACAATATTATGATTTTGTACGGTATGGGTCATCATTGCATGTCTTTCCATTGTACATACGCTCCTTTTCCGTCGTGAATGGGTCAATCTTGCTACATCGTTAACTGTTCATATCGTATACAATGTAGACGATTAGATGTGTGACTTAAAATAAAACACACATTAATGTTTCGAATAGAAAGAATTGTCTAAAAATTAGATGTTATTAATTTACCTTATATTAGAAAAGAAGTCAACAGTAAATCAAAAAAATTCTGAAAATATTTTAGGAGCGCTATGAAGCTGAATCTTCTAACAGCGATGAGCTTTAAACGTTACAGTAAGTTGATAAGGTCAAAATGATAAAAATTTGTTACAATAGGTTAGAAAATCGAGTCAGGAGTGCGAACGAAATGAGAATTAAAAATAAAACAGCGATGCAAGCATTTGCAAATCAACTTGTAACTTATCTCAAAGCACAAGATGTATTGTTATTAGACGGAGACCTAGGTGCTGGAAAAACAACTTTAAGTCAGTTTGTCGGACAGGCGTTGGGTGTTAAACGTCATATCAGTTCACCGACTTTTAATATTATCAAATCTTATCGAGGCACCTATTTGAAATTTCATCACATGGATTGTTATCGATTAGAAGAAGATGATGAAGACTTAGGATTTGATGAGTTTTTTGAGGACGAAGCGGTGACCGTTGTGGAATGGAGTCAATTTATCCAAGACTATTTACCACCACATTATTTAAAAATCAGCATTCAAACGATTAATGAAACAGAACGAGAGCTTACTTTTGAAGCACGTGGCTCACATTTTGAAGAGATAAAGGAGGCCATCGAACATGTACAGTTTACTGATTGATAGTGCCAATCAGCCATTATCAGTAGCGATTATGCAAGAGGGTCACGTATTGATGACGCATACGACAACGATAAAACGCAATCATTCGGTTCAGTTAATGCCACTCATTGAATTGTTATTACAACAAGCACAATTGAAGCCGAAAGATTTAGATGAAATTATTGTCGCAGAAGGGCCAGGTTCATATACAGGATTACGTATCGGAGTCACGACAGCTAAAACACTAGCTTACACTTTGAATATTCGATTGTATGGCGTGTCATCATTAAAAGCGATTGCGGCACAAATTCAATATTCTGATGCGTATATTATTCCAATCATTAATGCGAGACGACAACATGTTTATGCGGGTGTCTACCAATGGCAACAAGGTGAACTCGTCAATGTGATGGCAGATCGATATATGCCACTCGACAGGTTAATTGAACAATGGGCATCGCACGACAATGTCATCTTTGTAGGAGAAGATGTGGAACAATTTGAAACGGAATTAGCATCTTTTAAACGTTTGAGCGCGCCCCCTCGAGCGGATCAAATGTACCCACATAAAGGAGAACCACGCGATATTCATACCTTTACACCGCAATATTTAAAACTATCGGAGGCGGAGCAAAATTGGCTGAATCAACAAAAATAAAAGATCAGCTTCAAATTAGACGTATGTCGCATGAAGATGTGCCTGAAGTGTTTGATCTAGAACAGGCGAGTTTTCAACATAGTTCATGGACGATTGATGCCTTTTATTATGAACTCGAACAAAATAATTTTGCACATTATTTCGTGCTCGAATATGACCAACGTATTATCGGTTATTTAGGTTTATGGGTCGTTGTCGATCAAGCACAAGTGACAACCATTGCGATAGATGCAGCCTATCAAGGTCATGGATTAGGGCAAATGTTATTAAAATATGGGATGAACTTTGCCGGTTCAATAGCGACAGTGATGAGTTTAGAAGTACGTGTCGATAATGTCATTGCACAACATGTATATCAAAAGCTCGGTTTCCAATTTGGAGGCAAACGAAAAAATTATTATGGTGATGGAGAGGATGCATTAGTCATGTGGGTGAATTTATATGAATGAACTAACAAAAATTCTTGCACTTGAAACAAGCTGTGACGAAACAAGTGTCAGTGTCATTGAAAATGGTCAAACAATTTTAAGTAATAGCGTATTAAGCCAAATTGAAAGTCATCAACGGTTTGGGGGTGTCGTTCCAGAAGTGGCGAGTCGTCATCACGTTGATAATATTACGGTCATGATTGAAGAAGCGTTACAACAGGCCCATACGTCAATTGAAGATGTGGATGCTGTCGCGGTTACCCAAGGACCAGGACTGATTGGTGCGTTACTTGTTGGTGTGAATGCTGCGAAGGCACTGGCTTTTGCGAATGATAAACCACTCATCCCAGTGCATCATATTGCAGGTCATGTTTATGCCAATCAACTTCAAAATGGCTTGAAATTTCCATTGATTGCCTTAATTGTTTCAGGTGGTCATACAGAGCTTGTCTATATGGAAAACCATTTACAGTTTGAAGTGATAGGGGAGACACGTGATGATGCAGTCGGTGAAGCGTATGATAAAGTCGCACGTAAAATCGGCTTACCGTATCCAGGTGGCCCTGCTATTGATCGACTTGCCGCTCAAGGAGAAGACACGTACGACTTTCCGCGTGTGTGGTTAGAACCCGATAGCTATGACTTTAGTTTTAGCGGTTTAAAGAGTGCAGTGATTAATAAATTGCATCAATTAGAACAAAAAGGCGAACCGATTATTCCAGAAAATGTCGCGACAAGCTTCCAAAACAGTGTTGTTGAAGTGCTCGTAGGAAAAGCAATGCGTGCATGTGAAGCGTATGGTGTGAAACAACTCATCGTTGCTGGCGGTGTTGCGAGTAATCGAGGTTTACGTCAAGCGTTAGAAGTCTCAACTGCTGAGAAAGGGATAGAGCTTGCGATTCCAGAGCCACAGTTATGTACCGATAATGCAGCGATGATTGGTGCAGCAGCCCATGAAATTTATTTAAAAGGGATTCGCGGAGATATGGCATTGAACGGACAAAGTAGTATGGACATCGAGATGTACCGAGATTAAGTTGTTTGGTAGGTTTTAAACACTTTTTTAGGTTTTTCAACATTTCAATTACAATTATGTTTTCGACCCTTGGAGATTGCTGAACCATACTGCACTTTCTAACAAAATATAATAAAAACAGGACTGAGAGGTAGATGTTTTCTCAGTCCTATTTTTGCGTTGCATTGATATTATAAGTCATACATTTAAGTTTCAAGTTGCTTCACATATGCTTGAGCATCCGTATAAATACGAGTTGGAAACTGCATGATTCGAATTAACTCCAACGCATTTCTCGTATTTGCCGGCCCTTCTTTAATTCGATAATCAAACACAATTTCCCCATCGGTCACGTGCTCGTTAAAATGATAATTGGCATATTGATTTGCTAAGACTTCTGTTAATTCAATATCATGTGTCGCTGCGATATTCTTTAAATGTGACATTTGGTTTAAATAATCGAGTACGGCGTGTGAAGCAGCGACACGTTCAGTAGTATTAGTTCCTTTGAAAATTTCATCAATAAAATAATAGTGTTGAACTGCTGCATCTTGATGGAACAAACGTTTGAGCGATTTCAATTCTGCCATAAAGTAACTGTCGCCACTCGTTACATCATCGGCATTTGCCATAGTCGTCTTCACCATGCCAGGGACGTATTGAAACTTGTCAGCGGTCACAGTACGTATTGCTTGAGCCATGATGATATTCAATGCGACGGCTTTCATAAATGTAGACTTACCAGAAGCGTTGGATCCTGTTAACAAAACATTTTGATTGAAATCGAAGTCATTCGGTACTGCTTCATCAATAAGTGGATGGGTCAAACCTTCGAATGAGACATGATCCGCTTCAACAGGCTCAGTTGTATCGTGATGATAGCGATATTGATACACTGCTAATAAACTATCCAATTCTCCGATATAGCGGTAACATTCTATAACCGTATCATAATGGTTGATAAAACGACGCACGAGTGTCGCGTATAAATGAATATCAATTAAAAACATATATTTAAAAACCATCACAAAATATCCTGGAATCGTTTCAACGTTGATCAATAAAAAGCGTAACCGTGAAATAAAGCTTAACGGTTTTAATGAATGGTTGAACTCAGGCGTAATAGACATTTTTGAGAGTTTTTCAGTTTCTCGAACGACCCGTCCCATGATGAAAAGTTGTTTTAAATTTTTCTCCACGTAGTAGTTGAATCAAAAACTGACAATAATATTGATTAGAAAAGAAAAACAAATCCATAATAGACCGACGCTTAAATTGAAGAAACTGACAATGATACCGATGAACGGCAATACAAACAATAGGGTGTAATGCCACTGATACTGTAGTTCAAATACGTCTTTATCATAATTGGGATAAATCGACTTTCCGATGTCAACGAGTCTTTTCACGATTTCTCGATGCTGATTTGGGTGTGTAGCAAGCTGCTCTAAAAATTCATAATGAACGAGTGGCGATTGTAAACGTAACGCACTATATAAATGATTTTCACCCATTGATGTGTATGTCGCATTGATTCGGTTAAACACGAGATCTATCGATAAATCTGACCATGTTTTGTCGTCGATCATCGTATTTTTAGTGGTATGTTGAGATTTGAAATACGCATCATAAACAGCATGAGGATTTTCAGTTGTATCAAACCGTGTGAAATGTTCTAAGTGGTGTGTCAACATACGTCGGTGGCGGATACGACGAACAGTTTCCGTAATGAGTGTCATACCAACGAGTGCCACAACTAGAAGTAAAATGAAAAAAGTATTCGAAGTCATATATATAAATCCTTTCGATATTTTAAAGGTCATATACATTTTTACACAATACGATAAGGCAATCAATGTATTGTGAAAGCGTTTGAACCATCGGGACATCATTTCAAATTCACGAAGCATGAAGTCTGTCAAGAGGGAACGTGCGTACTTATACACAATTTGTGAACAACCTGTGTGTAAGTAAGATAGATTTTTGTGGATAAACTGAGTATAAGTGTGCGTAAAGTAAGAAAAAGCACTACTCAAACGTGTGGATAACTCGAATAACTTTGTGGATAGTTGGTATTATCAGTTTCTTAATGTGGATGAATTGTCTGTATTTCGAGCATAAAAAAATGAGCGGAGTAGAAAATTCTACCACACTCAATTCATCTCATCTTTAAATTCACTTAATGCTAGTTGTAATTCTTCCCAATTTGTCATGACTTGTTCTAAAGATTGTTCGATACTTGTTCGTTCGTCAGCTAAAGCTTGTGTTTTTTCATAATCATTCATCGTTGCGTCATCTGTCATTGCGACATCAATTTCTTCGATACGTGCTTCTAATTCCATAATTTTTTGCTCTTCCGCTTCGATTTGGCGCTCGATTTTACGTTTTTCACGACGCAACGCTTTTTGGTCTTGATACGTATTTTGTGAACTAGCCGATTCATCATTGGCATTATTGTCTTCACGTTGTTCTTCGTATGCAGCAAGTGCGTTTTGCTGCTCTAACTTTTCTAAGTAATATTGGTAGTCACCTAAATACAGATGACCGCCTGTTTTATTTAAATCAAAAATACGATTGGCAAGTTCATTAATAAAATAACGATCGTGTGATACGAAAATTAAAGTGCCTTCAAAGTTTTTTAACGCTTGTTCTAACATTTCCTTTGAATCGATGTCGAGATGGTTTGTTGGTTCGTCCAAAATGAGTACATTATTGCGTTCTAACATTAATAATGCCAGTTGGAGTCTCGCTTTTTCGCCACCAGAAAGGTCGTTAATCACTTTTAGCACTTCATCTTGTGTGAATAAAAAGCGGCCTAATACCGCGCGCACATCTTTTTCCAGCATATGACGGTATTGATCCCAGACGAAATCTAAAATGGTTTTATTAGAACGGAACTCTGCTTGTTTCTGGTCATAATAGCCAATTTTCAAGTTAGCCCCTTCAATGATTTGACCTGAGAGAGGGGGAACTCGTTTTGCTAAAGTTTTAATTAATGTCGATTTCCCAATACCATTCGGACCGATAATCCCAATGTGGTCGCCTTTATTAATTTCAAAATGAATCGGTACTGTAATTGGTGCGCTGTAACCAATCTCTAAGTCTTGTATATGCATGACGTCATTGCCCGTATTGCGATCGAAATCGAATTGAATGTTCGCACTTCTCGCATCGAGCATTGGCTTTTCAATACGTGCCATTTTTTCTAACATTTTACGACGACTTTTTGCCATGCCGCTTGTAGATGCACGGGTAATATTTTTCTCGACAAACGTTTCTAGCCGTTTGATTTCGCTTTGTTGGCGTTCATATTCCGCGAGTCGCTTTTGAAAGTATTGATCACGTAACTGGATAAACTTTGTATAATTTCCGACATAATGTTTCACTTCGCCAAGAGAGACGTCATAGATTTGCGTCACAATTTTATCGAGGAAGAAGCGGTCATGTGAAATAATGACGATAGCGCCTTTAAAATATTTCAAATAATCTTCTAACCATTCTGTTGTCGCCATGTCTAAATGGTTTGTCGGTTCATCGAGTAAAAGCAAGTCAGGTTCACTCAATAACATTTGTGCGAGAGAGAGACGCGTTTTTTGACCACCACTAAAATCGTTAATTGGACGGTCGTAATCGGCTTCACTAAAATCAAGGCCATTCAACACAGTTTTAATTTTACTGTCATAATGATAGCCACCGAGTTGTTCAAATTCATTGGATAATTGTTCATATTTTGCGATATGTGTTTGATATTCTGTTGTTTCATAAGCTTCGGCATGTGCAGCAAGCCAGTCTGTTTCTTCTTGCATGCGCTTGCCAATCGCTTTAACTTTTTCAAAAGGTTTTGCCATTTCTTCAAAAACAGTATTTTCAGCATTTAAAGTCATTTGTTGTGTCAAATAGCCGAGTTTAAGACCTTTGATTTTTGAGATATGGCCTGAGTCATATGATTCCACACCTGCGATAATTTTCATCAATGTGGATTTCCCCGCACCGTTTCGACCTACGATACCAATGCGCTCACCCGTTTTCACTTCAAAATTAACGCCTTCAAAAATTTCTTCGCCATCAAACGATTTCGTAATCTGACTTAACTGCATTAAAATCATAGGGCATACTCCTTTCATTCTTATTTATTGTACATCAAATCCTATATGTATCAAATACTAAATGTTTCCTTATCATATAAATTAAGTTATAATAAAACACACACACTGTGAAAGCTATCACATACATTAGAAATCATATCGGAGGACTTCAAAATGGGAAAATCAATGAACAAAATTCCTAGAGCGACTTTAAAACGTCTCCCTTTGTATTATAGATTTGTGAATACTTTAAAAGCGAAAGGCGAAGATCGTGTTAATTCGAAAGCCATTAGCGAAGGCTTAAATATAGATTCAGCCACAATACGTCGAGATTTTTCTTATTTTGGTGAATTAGGTAAAAAAGGTTACGGTTATAATATTGATAGTTTATTAGAATTTTTTAAGTCAGAATTGAGTGATTCAGATATTATCAAAATTGGTATTGTCGGTGTCGGTCACTTAGGTACGGCTTTAATTTCTTATAACTTTTCAATCCATGATGATATGACCATTACAGAAGCTTTTGACATTAGAGAAGACATTATCGGTACAACAGTAGGGGATATTACGATTAAGTCGATGGATGACATTAAAGAAACCATTGCTTCAGGCGAATTAGAAGTTGTCATTATTGCGACACCTGAATCAGCAGCACAAGCAGTGACAGATCAGTTAGTAGAAGCAGGCATCAAAGGTATCTTGAACTTTACACCAAAACGTGTTCACGCGCCACAATCAGTACAAGTGCATCAAATTGACTTAGGGATTGAACTCCAATCGCTACTCTTCTTTATGAAAAATTATGGTACGACAGAAGGGTAAATGTTGATGAACTGTGCTCATAATAAATAGCTCATTTTAGAGTGCGCTAAATATGACTAGATAACAAAAAAGCAACGTCCTTGTGATTAGGTGGGCGTTGCTTTTTTGTACGTTAATCATTAAGCTTTTTGAACGGTAATGGTCCAAGAAGCATCACCTAATTGCTCAAATTCAGTAATCGGATAATTCTGCTCTGCTGCCCATTGAGGTATAGCTTCTGTAGCTTGTGTGCAATCGAAATCAATTTTCAATTCATCCCCAATATTTAAACCTTCCATTTTCTTTTGTGCTTCTATTAATGGGAAAGGGCATACCATTCCGATAGTGCCTAATTCGTGTTTCATCATTTATCACCTTTCTTTAATGATTTAATGAGATGCATTTGCTGAAGTACTAGCAATATGCGTTTGACGTCGTGCGGCATTTAGTGGTTTTACAAATAAGAAATAACTGATAAACCATGTCCCTAGTATCATTGAAGCTAAACCTAACCATCCTTGCCATGAAAGCGCTGCTGTAGCAACTAAACCATTACCGATAGAGCAACCTCCAGCGACTGCTGCACCAAAACCCATAAAAGCGCCACCAATGGCACTGTTACGAATGGTTTTAATATCTGGTAAACGCCATTTAAACTCTTTTGCACCACGCGCAGCAATATAAGAACCTAAGAAAATACCCAATACAAGGAAGACGCCCCAATCAATTAGAGATAAATCGCCTGTAGTTAAAAATTGAATGATATGTGCAGAAGGTGTCGTAATACCTAAACCCCCTTCACGCCCAGTTGAATAACTCATCGGCCAAGCGATTAACGCAATCAGTCCTATTGCAATCGCTGCAACAAATGGATGGAATCGTTTTTCAAATAAAAAGTAACGTACACCTGTATAACGTGATTTTAATTTCGGAATCGTCACTTTAGGTTTTGGCTTACGTAAAGTTTTGATGACTAAAAATACTGTTATACTCACTAATGCGGTAATCCACAACCAACTCGGTATACCAGTTGAAGTAGAAATATCTGCATTAGCGACGGTTTGGCTGTTAATGACATTTTTCAATGGTAATAAAATGCCAAATTTTGAAATCGCAGCAAACAATCCATACATAACCAACGCGATCCAACTTCCTATAAGACCTTCACCAGCACGATACCACGTTCCTGTTGCACATCCACCAGCCAATACAATACCTACACCAAAAATAAATGATCCAATGATGGTGCCGACAATAGGGAAGGTACCATTATGTATAGTCAAAACACCTATGGACGTAAAAACAAATAACCCGACCGCTTGAATTGAAATAGCAACTAGTAAGGCATAGAACATTTTATTGTTTTTTTGCACATACATATCTCTAAAGCCTCCTGTTAGGCAAAATCGTGTACGTTGCATAACGAAACCGAGTAAAACCCCAACAGTTAAACCACTGATCATTGTCCACATAAGAATAACCCCTTTCCATATCCGATTATTTAAATAGGTATTATACGGGATATACAAAATGAATGCAATAAAATCCATAGAATAATTTTAAAAATACCTATTAGTCATCACATGTTGAAATTGTTCGCTAAGACTTGAATGTTACATTTTATTTTTACACTGCATCGTATTTTATACAGAAATAGCGAGAGGTTTTATGATAAAATAGCTATTGAGACTGTGAGGTGATGAACAATTGAATATACAGGATATCGCCAATCTAGCAGGCGTTTCTAAAAGTACAGTTTCAAGGTATTTGAATCAAGGGTCGATTAGTTTAAAGACAAAGCGAAAAATTCAACACGTCATTGATACATACGGTTATGAACCGAATCAGTTTGCTCAAAGTTTAAGAGCACAAAAAAGTATGATGATTGGCATTATTTTCCCACGAATGTATTCTCATGCCGTGGCCCAAACTGTTAAAGGGATTAAAGCGAAATGTGACGAATTTGGCTATCAAATGTTATTGAATTTGACTGAGCGTCATGTGGAACAGGAACTTGATGCGCTGAAATCATTTAAAAGAAGTAAAGTAGACGGCATTTTATTTATGGCGACTGCAGTGACAGATGTACATATGGCTGTCATTCAAGAGATAGATAAGCCAGTCATCATCATTGGTCAAGCGCATGCGTCGTTAAGTTCGGTTTACCACAATGATTATCAAGCTGGTCAATTAATGGGACAAGAAATTGTAGCGCAAGGGAAGCAACATGTCATTTATGTGAGTATTCAAGAAGATGATGTCGCGGTCGGTGAACAACGCTTTCGAGGTTTAATCGAAGTGTTAACCGCACATCAGGTCACTTATGAGACTTTGATGGCATCGTTTGAAGATGAAACCGCACTGCAATCGATAAAAGGTCAGCTCATCCAACAGCCGTCTGTGGCGTATGTCGGTGCGACAGATACGATTGCGATGGCGCTATATCAAGCATTGATGCACGACCATATAACCGAAACACCGTGGATTGCTGGTTTTGGCGGTGATCCTATGACACAAATTGTTCATCCAACGATTTTCACAATACCTTATCAATATGAAACGGCAGGACGTATCGCTTTTGAACAATTACAGCTTCAAATGGAACAGCCGGATTTTATTCAAAGTCGTCAACTCGACGTGAATTCCAAATTTTGAGGATTTATCTTAAAAGAGATGGAACCGTTACCAATTCGTTAAAGGAGGTACATCATGGAACAATGGAGTAGAGAAAAGCGTTATCGTAAATATGAAGAAGCAACAAATGAAGAAATGGAGTTATTAATGGCCAAAGTGAACCAATCTACATTTCGGCAAACATACCATATTCAACCCCCAACAGGATTATTAAATGATCCAAACGGCCTCATCTTTTTTAATGGTCAATATTATATCGCACATCAATGGTTTCCTTTAGGTGCAGTACATGGCTTGAAATATTGGCGTTTACTCACAAGCAAAAATCTCGTACAATTTGAAGATCGTGGTGTCGTATTACGTCCTGATCAAACATTTGATAGTCATGGTGTGTACAGTGGGAGTGCATTTTCGTTTAATCAATCATTGTATTATATGTACACAGGCAATCATCGTGACAACGAGTGGAACCGTCATAGTAGTCAAATCGTAGCGGAAGTGCAAGCAGATGGGGTGGTTCGTAAATTATTACCTCCAGCAATTCCAGCACCTCCTAAAGGGTATACACAGCATTTTCGTGATCCTAAAGTGTTTGAGAAAGATGGGAAACTGTATGCATTGTTAGGAGCACAACGTGAGAATGAAACAGGTTGTGCTGTATTATACGAAGCTGAGCGCCCAGAAGGACCGTGGCAGTTTAAAGGTGAAATTCAAACACAATTAGAAGATTTTGGTTATATGTGGGAGTGTCCAGATTATTTTCAAATTCATGGTAAAGATATTTTGCTATTCTGTCCACAAGGCATAGAATCTGAAGGTGATGCGTATCAAAATATTTATCAAAGCGGTTATATTATGGGAACGTTAAATTTTGATACGTTAGCGTTTGATCATGGGCCGTTTATTGAACTTGACCACGGCTTTGATTTTTATGCCCCTCAAACGATGACTGATGAAGCGGGGCGACGCGTGTTAATCGGTTGGATGGGACTACCTGACACTGAATATCCGACAGATGATGACGGCTGGGCAAATTGTTTAACGTTGCCAAGAACATTAACGATTGAAGACGGTAAATTAAAACAAAAACCGCATATGAATTTAAGAAAGTTACGTAAAAATGAAGAAGTTGCGCTCGGTTATGCGAACAAATTTATTAAACAACTCCATCCTTATGAAGGGGTGCAGTATGAGCTTGTCGTTGATATTTTAGAAAATGAGGCCTCTGCATTTGAATTACAACTCCGTGCATCACGCAATGAATCCACAACGATTCGATATGATGCAACTACACGTCAGGTTTCACTGGAGCGCTTCGATAGTGGGGCATTACCGTACCCAGTTGAAGGGACGATGAGGGTGACACAATTACATACAGATTTGAAGCAATTACGTATTTTCGTGGATACATCAAGTATTGAAATCTTTTGTAATGAAGGGGAACGTGTGTTAACGTCACGGATATTCCCAAAAGCGACATCAAACAAATTTAAAGTGGTAACGGATTCGGGTCAAATTTATTTAAAAATGACTAAATACGATATTGTGGAAGGAGAATAATGAATGAAACGTTTTTATGCAATAGGTGAAGCACTCATCGACTTTATTCCTACACAAAGAGAGACGTCATTAAAAGATGTGACAGGGTTTGAACCGCAAGTCGGTGGTGCGCGCCTTGTAACGTGGCTGTAGCTGTAGCTGTTCAAAAATTAGGTGGCAACAGTCATTTGATTACACAGGTGGGTAAAGATGCATTTGGCGACAAAATCATCGAGACGTTACAAGATGTGCGCTTACCTTTATGGGAGGACCATGATTTTTATTACGAGACATTACAAACATTTTTACCACGTGCACATGTTGTTAAAGTTTCAGATGAGGAACTGTCGTTTGTAACACGACAAGACGATGAAGCAGTAGCGTTAAAATCATTGTTTGTCGGCAACGTTGAAGCAATCATTTACACTAAAGGCAATCATGGGGCATCTTTAATTTTCAAAGATGGCTCAACATTTGAAGTGCCAACACCGCCAGCGCAAGTGGTTGATACAACAGGAGCAGGAGATGCATTTATCGGTGCTATCAATGCGAAATTATGTCAATTCGAGCAACAGCCTATCGATACGCTACGACAACACGGGCGTGACATTTTGAAATTTGCACACCAAGTTTCTGGTCGTGTCGCAATACGGCGCCATTTCAAGCTTACCGACACTAGAAGAACTTTAATTAAAAAGCCAATTTCCCGGATAGGTGGGAGGTTGGCTTTTTAGTGCGATATACAGCTATTAAATTTTCTTCAAATTACGTACCGAGACGTAACAAAATTCTTCATTTTTGAAATAAGCAATCCGCTCTTTCGTATCGACACTCGTAATATTCCTTCTATTCAGCACATAACTATTGTGACATCTGAAGAACCGATCATCGAGTTGTGCTAATTCTTTCAAATTGCCGTAAAACTCGATTTGACGATTGTCTAAATGCGCGATTAAACGATGTGACTTCGGTGAGGACTCGAAAAACATCACGTCATCATAGTTCACATAAACAGAACTTGTCCCACGTTTGAGTTCCAAAGTTTCAACAGTGTGATCTTTTGTTAATAAATCAAGCCGTTTTAACGCCGTTTCTAAACAATCGATAATGCGCGTTCTTAATTCTTCAGGATCATCTTTAAAAATAAAATCCATGGCAGCCACTTTATAGACAAACGTCAAGTACGTCAGTTCACTATGACTCGTCACAAAAATAATATTCCCTACAGGATCGTGTTTACGAATTTCGCTCCCCAATTTAATCCCGTTAATATCAGACTCTAATTGAATATCTAAAAAGTAGCAGCCAATATCAGTCATGTTTTTAGAAGTTTCTAAAATAGCGTAGGGATCATTTGTAGCAAGCTCAATTTCCATCGGCTTCTCTTCAATCATAATATAATTTTCTATAATGGACACCATGCGTTCACGTTGTTTAGGATCATCCTCACAAATTAAAATTTTCATGATACACACATCCTTATTCGTAATCGTTCATAATCTCTAGTTTCTGAATAAAATAATGGTTTTCAATTGTCGTATCAAGGAATACATTGTCCGTTTGATCAATAATCTCTTTTAATGTCGTTAATCCTATACCTCGATTGTTTCCTTTAGTTGAAAAGCCATCTTGGAACAAGGTATGTAACTTAGGCATATCTTTTGACGCTTTGTTCATGATAATAATCATTACGGACTCATCCGTCTTAATAAATGCGATTTGAATAATAGGATCCTCTATAGTGTTGGAAGCTTCTATCGCATTATCCATAATAATTCCTAACACACGGCTGAGTTGAATTACATCCATATCAATTTGAGTGATTTCATCCGCCACCTCAACAGTGATTTCAATATTATTTTCCTGCGCTTGTAAAATTTTAGTTGTAATTAAGCCTTTAATTTCACGGACTTTTAAATTCTCAATACCATTCAGTCGCATCGTATTGGATTCAAATTCGCTTTTTAAAGGACTAATATGTTCATGATAATATTTCTTCAAACCTTCTAAATCGTCTTCACGTAAATATTCGGACATCGTTAATAGAATATTCGTATAGTCATGTCGGAATTTACGCATTTTGTTGTTAATTTTTTCAATTTGTACTGTATATTTATAATAATCATCTAATTCTTGCTTTTTCCGTTTATAATTGATTTCACGTTCAATCGTTAAAGTGGTTGCTATAATTAATATAGCGAAAACTGAAAAAGAAATAAAATAAATGATACCAAAATTCCGAAACTCATATAAGTCACCAACAGTTTTGTTCAATAACGAGAAAAAACTAAGGAATCCTGAAGCTAAAAATAAACTTAGAACAATCAAATAGAATTTATTAATATATAACCAAGATGTTTTAAGTTTGTTAAACAATGTAATAATAATAAAAGAAAAAAGGTAACAACCTAGCGCAAAAACAATCATATAGATTAATGATGCCACATAAAAATTGATGTGATATGTATTAAGATATGCGAAAAACCAAGTCGCGATGAAATCATTAATCAGTAAAATAAGAATAGAGAGTAACACAGTAATAATTCCAATTATTTTTGCTCGTCTAAAATAGAAGATGAAAAAGCTAAGAATTAAATAAAGCAAACTATTTTTATCGAAAATTAAATATAAAATAATAGAAGGGATTACTATCCCGAGGATGAGAATAATGTAATCCCTTTGACTATATTTATATTTTTGGATAATACTTGTTACTGATGCGAAAATAAAGGATTGAAATAATACTATAAATATAGCTAAAAGTATTTCCAATTTTATACACACTTTCTAACTTTTTATTTGTCCTCTTCTAACAATTCGGCAGGGATTTCTGGTTCATCAAAAAAACCTGTACTAATTGGGATTCTAGCAAAAGTACCGATTGATTGGAATAAATTTGTAATAAGGTTGAATAAAACTTCTAATAATCTCATGTTAAACTTCCTCCTTAGTAGAAAAAATAGGTAATAATGTGATGGATTGTAATAATACTCCATAAACGACAAATCGATTATAAGACGCTGGTATGACGAATGCAATAGCCATGAGTAAAATAAATACAATGACTGATTTAATTTTAAGGCCTTTCACTCTTTTGGGAGCTATTGGTCTTTTTTTCGTTGCAGCTGGTGCATATTTGATCACAATCATTGCTGCCAATATACTCAAGCTTAACAAAAATTGAAACGAAATGTCATATTGCACTATTAACCATGGTAAAACAACGAATGAAGCAATGTTTTGTACATGACAAAGCATTGAAGTCTTCGCGTGTGCGCCATGAGAATAAGTCCTCAAGGCAAGAAAAGTCAGGTGAACAATGAGTGTGTATAAAAAAATGTTCAATAGGAGTGCAAGTCCGTAAGTCACAATAGCTTTAAAGGAGTTTATAACGACAACTTGCATGCCTAAACGCACTTTTAAAAACTCAATATGACTTAAATTCTGTCTTTGTTGGAGCTTCAGCGCCATTTTTTCAATTCCATTGTCAATGAGTAACATACGGCTCTCCTCCTTGTCTAAATTATAATACACAACTATTAAAACGCTTTATTTTTTGCCTAACTGTTCATTTATCATTCCTAACTGTTGTAAATGGTTATTTTTAAATATTTTACCATAAATTTTTAAACAGTTAAGCATAAAAATCAACAAGTTACGCACTCGTTAACACAAAGCCGACAAAACATGTTGTAATATAGACATCATCACATTGGTGATGGAGATGAAGTGATTTTGTAATAAGTGTTTTCGAGTACACTTAAGCAAATTTACTGATTAAGTTAAGTCAGATGTTCTTAGTCATTGTATTCTTCGCTCAGCTTACATGACTAAGGGAGCAACAATCTATTGGAGTCTTTGGTTTTATTTATAATTTAAGGAGGTGCTCACTATGGCAGCAGATATCATTAGCACAATCGTTGAATTTGTTAAACTTATCGCAGAAACAGTAGCAAAATTTATCAAAAAATAAGATTTGATAAAAGTATTTGTTAGAATCTTTTTCCTTACTTAGACTAAAGTAAAATCAGGTTTCGATATTGAAGCCATTGTAGCAATATTTAATAATCGGTAAATTCACTAAATTTTTTCATAATTAATAACATCCCCAATTAAATAGAATAACTGTAAATAAAACATTCCCTTAATATGAAGAACAGGCGAGTCCCTCCCAAGCTCGTCTGTTCATTTTTATTTTATGATCATGATAAAAAGGCGTTAGTTCTCCAACTGAGAGAGGTAACGCCTCATATTTTATACTTCTTTTTGTGCATAACGGTATACAGAAGGTCGCATATTTTCAAATACTGGAATAGCACGGCGTTGTGCGTCTACTTTTGGAAGATCTAATGTGACGGTCATTACTGTTTCGTTTTCATCCGCTTCAGCTATAATTTCCCCATTTGGATCTACAACCATTGAATGACCTGCGTACGTTGTTTTACCATCATGACCACTGCCATTGACAGCGACAACATACATATCGTTTTCAATTGCACGTGCTTGTAGTAACTGACGCCAATGTGAGAGTCGGACTTCGGGCCATTGTGCGACATAAAACATCACTTTTGCGCCTTGTGCTGCAGGGTAACGGCTTAATTCTGGAAAGCGTAAGTCATAACAAATGATTTGAGATACACTTATACCGTCAGAGAGCGTATAAGGGTAAGGTACAGTCTCGCCACCACTTAAAAAGTCTGGTTCATCTAGCATCGGAACGAGATGAATTTTATCGTATTCATAAATTTTTTCTCCTCGTCGATTCACGGCAAAGGCTGTATTGTATACGGCACCTTCTTTAAGGTTGGAAACAGATCCCGCAACAATGTCCACTTGATAATTTTGTGCTAATTTTTGTATAAAAGCATAACTTTGAGCTAAGTTTTCATCTGCTAACTTTTCTAATTGAGGTAATGCATAGCCGTTATTCCACATTTCAGGCAGAACTACGACATCTGTTTGATCATTTAAATGCTGCTCAAATAAAGTAGCGATTTTCTGTTCATTTTGACTTGAATCAGCGAGTGCGATATTAAATTGAAATAGTTGTATTTGCATCGTCATCATCCTCATTTCTGAATTAATCTTAGTGTACTAAATGATGAACGGTTTAACAAAAATCTTAATTGAATACAATAATATTTACATGAGGGTGGTAATCGAACGCACTTTTGTTTATACTGTCTTTGTTAAAAAACTTTAAGCAATCAGAGGTGAATCTGATGGTAGAACATAAAAAAGAACATAGAGTAAAACGACTATTTAAAGTAGGAATCGGTTCAACTAGTATTTTATGTGTTGTATCACCTCTTTTATTGACGCATGAAGTCGTTCAAGCAGCAGATATCAATAGCAGTGCGACGACTTTGAATACATTGAGGGCCACATCTTCATATGATCAAACAGCACACATGGATGGTTTACGAAGCGCCATTGCTTCAGAGGAGAACTCTGCTGAAACGTCATCATTCAATGAAGCAACGGCGCCTTCAACTGATGAAACGGATGCATTGTCAAAGGAAAATGTGAAACCGAACCATCATGCACCGGCAACTGATGAAAGTACATCGGCAACACCGAGTACAGAGGAAGACGCATCTATAGAAGAACCGGTTACTGAAGAAGTTCCATCTCATGAAGAAAATCATCATAACAACGACCCGAGTCAAGAAGGCCAACCGTCTCAACCTGATCAATCAGGAACAAAGAAAGATGAAGAGAGTGGAGAAAAACCGAATAAAGAAAATCATAAGAAGTCGAATCAACCGAACAAAGACAAACATTCAAAAGATCAAAATACAAAACCTGATAAAGGGGACAAACCAGTACCACCGTCTAAAGAGCCAAATCGTCCGGATCAAAAGGATGACTCTTCAAACAATACACCACCATCTGCAACAGATAACGGTGGAAACGGAAATGGCGGTGCAACAATTGGTCCAAATGGTGGAGGAGGCAGTGAAGCAAGTCCACAACCGAATGAGCCACCGTCAAATGGAAATGCAGGCGATACCCAACAAAACAGTTCAGTTGCAAGTACAAACCATTCGAATCAGTATGGTACATCGGCTTATGATCAATACGCAGGTTTATTAAATAATAATTATAAATATAATCCATTGTTTAAAGAAGAAGTCGCGCGTTTAAGTCAATTTGGAAGTCAAGGACAGCATGATATTGCTAGTCTGAGTCGAAAAGAACAATTTACACAAAATGCATTTTTAGATGACTTACAACAAAGTACAGATTATTTTAGATATCAATATTTTAATCCGCTTTCAACAGAACAATACTATCACCGTTTGGATAAACAAGTGTTAGCACTCGTCACAGGGGAATTTGGTTCTATGCCAGATTTCAAGAAAAGTGGAGATAAGTCATTAGTCAACAAACATCAGCAAGATAAAGTGAAAAAAATTGAACAACACGGAGAAAATTTTAATACGCATCACATGAAAGAGACGAAAGAAGATACAGAAAAAACATTAAGTTACAAGCCGATGATTTATATTGGCATTATCATGGTCGGTTTTGTCGGCCTGATCAGTATGATTTTATGGAAACAATTGCATCATTTTTGGAAATAAATCAGAAAAGGGGTTAGGACGCTTTAAATGAAGTCGTCTTAACCCCTTGTGCATGTAAAAAATAAATCGGAAATGATTAAAAGTAATTTTATGAAGCAAACCGTGTATTGTTTATGAAAGGAAAAATGACATCCAATGCGTTGTCAATAAATGGATAAATTGTGTTTGCTTAACAGCTTCTTCAATCATTTTTTCAGGTATCATTAATTGGATGAGTGCGACTAACCCATTTTGTGCCATATGAATACCGATTGACACACTCAAACGTTTAGTATAAATATAAAATGCTGAAAAGATGATACCCATGACAAAATAAGCTAAGAAATGTGAGAAATCCATATGGACAACAGCAAACACTGCAGAACTGATTGTCGTTGCAATTGTGAATTTAACCCATTTACTCGCTTTAATCGCGTGATACAGTTCGCCAAACAATACTTTTCTAAAGACAAACTCTTCTAATAATGGTCCAACGATAGCGATTAAAATAATGAATAATGGCATTTGACGTGCGATTTTCATGATTCTTAGTGTATTTTCACTTGCTGGATGAGCACCTAAAAGGTATACCGATATTAGGTTAACAATCATTTGTGCGATGAACACAATGACTAAACCAACTAAAATATAAGGTACCACATAGCGCTTTTTCTCTTTTGGACCTTGTTCAAAGTTTAGTTTATTTTTTACAAAAAACTGTAGCATGATAATTAAAATCGCTACAATAATAAAAGCAGAAAACTGCACTGCCATTGTTTGACGTAACAATTCTGCTTGGTTTTCAGTTTGAATCCAACCAGCAGCACGTGCAATATAAGGTGATACTTGTGCCAAAATATACAAAAGCACAGTGAGCAGTGAAACCCAAAATCTCTTCATAGTTAGCCTCCGTTCAATAACTTTTATTTTAACGGAAAATAACGGTGTGGACAACGGCTTTAATGGTAAATACTTGAAATTTTGACCAATTTTGATTATTATAGAACTAAATTAGCACTCGAGATATTAAAGTGCTAAATTCATGTAGAACATAAGGAGGCACTCACACATGCTTAGACCATTAGGAAACCGTGTAGTCATCGAAAAGAAAGAACACGAACAAACAACAAAAAGCGGTATTGTTTTAACTGATTCAGCTAAGGAAAAATCAAATGAAGGTGTCATCGTTACGGTAGGTCCGGGACGAATTTTAGACAATGGTGAACGTCTGAAACCAGAATTAAACGTAGGCGATCGTGTTGTGTTTCAACAATATGCAGGAACTGAAGTTAAACGAAACGATACGGAATACTTAGTTTTAACTGAAGACGAAATTTTAGCTGTAATTGAAGACTAATCATACATTGAATATAGAAAAAATGAATAAAACAACGGAGGTATAACAATGGCAAAGGAATTAAAATTTTCTGAAGATGCACGTCAAGCGATGTTACGTGGTGTCGATAAATTAGCAAATGCTGTTAAAGTGACAATTGGTCCAAAAGGGCGTAATGTTGTACTTGATAAAGAGTTTACAGCGCCACTCATTACAAATGACGGTGTGACAATCGCAAAAGAAATCGAATTAGAAGACCCTTATGAAAATATGGGAGCGAAACTTGTTCAAGAAGTTGCGAATAAAACAAATGAAATTGCAGGGGACGGTACGACAACAGCGACTGTACTTGCACAAGCGATGATTCAAGAAGGACTTAAAAACGTGACAAGTGGTGCAAACCCAGTCGGTATCCGTCAAGGTATCGATAAAGCTGTGGCAGTAGCTATTGAATCGTTGCACAATATTTCGCAAAAAGTTGAAAATAAAGAAGAAATTGCACAAGTCGGCGCGATTTCTGCAGCTGACGAAGAAGTAGGCCGTTACATTTCTGAAGCGATGGAAAAAGTCGGCAATGATGGCGTTATCTCAATTGAAGAATCAAGCGGTTTTAACACAGAATTAGAAGTCGTTGAAGGGATGCAATTCGATCGTGGATACCAATCGCCATATATGGTGACAGATTCTGACAAAATGACAGCAGAATTAGATAGACCATACATTTTAATTACTGACAAGAAAATCTCTTCATTCCAAGATATCTTGCCGTTATTAGAACAAATTGTACAATCAAATCGTCCAATTTTAATAGTAGCAGACGAAGTAGAAGGCGACGCATTAACAAATCTTGTCTTAAACCGTATGCGTGGCACATTTACAGCTGTTGCAGTTAAAGCACCTGGTTTCGGTGATCGTCGTAAAGCGATGTTAGAAGACTTAGCGATTTTAACAGGTGCGCAAGTGATTACAGATGATTTAGGTCTTGAATTAAAAGAAGCGACTTTAGATATGTTAGGTACTGCAAGCAAAGTCGAAGTGACTAAAGACAATACAACGGTTGTTGATGGTGACGGCGATCCAGCTAACATCGATGCGCGTGTAAATCAATTGAAAGCACAAATTGAAGAAACAGATTCTGACTTTGACCGTGAAAAACTTCAAGAACGTTTAGCAAAATTAGCTGGCGGTGTTGCAGTGATTAAAGTCGGAGCAGCTTCTGAAACTGAATTAAAAGAACGCAAATTACGTATTGAAGATGCATTGAACTCAACACGTGCAGCAGTTGAAGAAGGTATTGTTGCTGGTGGGGGTACGGCACTAATGAACATTTTCAAAGACGTACAAGCCATTGAAGCGGAAGGCGATGAAGCAACAGGTGTGAACATCGTATTGAAAGCATTACAAGCACCCGTGCGTCAAATTGCTGAAAATGCAGGTCTTGAAGGTTCAGTCATTGTTGAAAGAATGAAAAATGCTGAACCAGGTATTGGTTACAACGCAGCTACAGACGAATGGGTGAACATGTTAGAAGCAGGTATCGTCGATCCAACTAAAGTGACGCGTTCTGCTTTACAACATGCAGCTAGTGTTGCGGCAATGTTCCTGACAACTGAAGCGGTAGTTGCTAATATTCCAGAAGATAAAGGCAATGATATGCCACAAATGGGCGGCATGCCAGGTATGATGTAATAGGACTATAAAGCGTCCTTATATCAGTGCTTTAATGATTAATTGAACATAATTATTTGAATAAATATTTTGTGACGCTTTCCAATAGATAATTCAACTTTTGGGAAGCGTTCTTTTTTATAAGATTTTGATATGGATTCAATGGTGGTTAATCGAAGTTATATTAGCGAAAAGGATGTGGGAGATAAATGTAGCGCATTAATATGATATTAAATTTATTAATAACTGAATTACAAAATAAAAGAATAGATGAAGTCTTGGCATATTTTACCCCAAATGATATTTCTGAGGAAAGGCTAATTTTTTATTTATCAAACCTTGCAAACCAAATTAAGACCGTTGAATATCATGAAATGACAGCAAATATTTATCATTTTCACTTTAATTACATAGACCAAATACATTGATAAATACTCGTGAAGTTATACTTAGAGAACGTGATGTATTCTGAGGAAGGGCATTGAATGAATATAATAGAGAAGGGGTTCTAATATGGATATAAAACTTGTTAATACATTTGATGATAGCTACTTAGATTCTATTTATAAAACTTATCAATCTGTAGACTGGAGGAATCATAACAAAGACAATATTAGAAGTATACTAAAAAATAGTACGCATATTGTATTAGCTATTTATAATAATGAAGTTATTGGTTTAGGTAGATCTTTATCTGATGGTATATTTAATGCGGCGATATATGATGTGATTGTTAATCCTGAATATCAAAATTTAAAATTAGGTAGTAGAATTGTAAAAGACTTATTAGAACAAATTGGAGATGTGTCCTGTATTCATTTAATATCAACTTCGGGAAAACTAGATTTTTATCGTAAACAAGGATTTAGTAAGTTGAAAACAGGTATGGCTATATATAAAAGTGAAAAATTGAAAATGGAATACACTGAATGATACTTTTATGAATTTTAGATTTAATAAAGTTGTTACAGTTCGTTTTGTAGTATGGTTAGGTATAGGGCATGTCAGGTATGGTGTAACACCGTCATACTTCATATCAAACTAAAAAGCACTTTCCAAAATGTTGTCATAACATTTGGAAAGTGTCTTTTTTATACATGATGAAAATGTGTACCATTACCGCTCAGGTTTCTCATACCACGATTTTAAAAATGTATGCAAGACTTCGGTAAAATCATCCAAATCTTGAATTTTGATTCTTTCGTTCGTCCCATGTGCTTCATTGAGTTCGCCTGGTCCGTATAAAATGGTTGGAATGCCAAAGTCTGCGGTCCAACCCCCATCTGTTACTGTTGTGCTCATAGTCGTTTGAAGCGGTGTATGGTGTACGTGTTCATGTGCTTCGGCTAACATATGAAATCCAGGATGAGATGTCGGTAAAGTAAAGCTTGGGAAAATTTCACCTTTATCCTCAATCATAGAAGTGCCGCCCCATTCGAATTGAAGTGGATTTTGACTGAGCCACAGATCACTATCAGCGACTTTGTTTAAATACGTTTCAATTTCTTCAATAATGGTGTCGTATTTTTCGTCAGGTAAATAATGCACTGTAATCCATAATCGGCATTGGTCTGCGATAAAAGCAGGATGACGACCGCCTTCAATTACGGCTGGATTAATCGTATTTGCTCCGGGTGGCATTCCGGGATAAAATTTTGTGACAGCCCAATGACGTTCAAGTTCTTGTAAGGCTTGAATGATTTTCACCATTTTTTCAATGGCACTGGCACCATGACGACCACCACCTGCGTGAATGATGTGACTGCGCGCACCGTCATGAATCGTTTCATCACTTTGAATCGTAATCCAACCGGTAATGACGCCACCTTGTCCCATCGCAATATTATCGCTCGTATCTAACACAAGCGCTAAATCAGCTTTTGGTGAATGTTCACAAGCGACTTTTGTACCTGCTTCTCCGACTTCCTCACCGACAACAGAATGCACGATAATGTCGCCTTCAGGTTGTATGCCTTCTTGATACAAACGTTCTAAATTATATAAGAGGGCGGACATGCCACCTTTCATATCAGCGACGCCTCTACCAAAAAGAAAACCATCTTCTTCAGTGAGTTGAAAAGGATTGAAGCGCCAAAACTGTTCATCGTCGACTTCAGCGACATCGACATGACCGTTTAAAATAAGGCGTGGTGCTGATGGATTCTGTCCTTTCAATGTGCCAACGACGATACAGTCATTGTCATAAAAAGGGATCGTTTGGACCTCAAAACCCATGTCTTCAAGCCAAGTTGCAATTTGTCGTTGTAAAGTGATGGTATTGCGGGCAGGAGGACTCACTGTTGGATGTGTAATTAATGTTTCAAGAATTTCAAAATGTCGTTGTTCCATGACTATCACCTTCCAATGACAACAAGCGTTTTTTACGATGCAAGCCACTATTAAAGCCACCTAACTGTCCATCTTTTCGTAATACACGATGACACGGTACGATAATGGATAGGGGATTTTGCCCGATAGCAGATGCCACAGCACGTACGCTTTTTGGACGTCCAATCATTTGCGCGATGTCACTATAATTCACAACGACTCCAAAAGGAAGTTGTCGTAATGCTTGCCACACTTGTTGTTGGAATGGTGTACCAATGACGTGCGCGACTGGTGTTTTAAATGTGTGACAATGGCCATAAAAATAAGCTTCTAACTCTAAAGCAATTTGGTTCACGATCGGATGAAATGAAATTTGAATGAGAGTTGCCTGTTTTTGAAAATGTTTTAACGCAGTGGGATAATCTTTTGAATCCGTAAATGATAAACCTAACAATGCGTCATCATTCACAACTGCCGTCATTAACCCAAGTGGCGTATCAATATGTTGAAAGTAAAATGACATCCGATTCGACCTCCTTTAATTTTATTGAAATGGCACGAAACCATTACTACTGATCGCAATGTTGTCATGTGGAAAAGCGTCTTGCATTAATTTTACCACATGAAGATAGGCGTCAGGATGATACCAATCCTGTAAATCGAGATTTTCATATAAAGACTGAATGCCGAGCGATTGTGTGCGACGACCGTTTGCCCCATCACCCATAAAGTAATCGTCAATCGTAACACGGTCGATATGTTCGGCTAATTGTTGAGCAAACTGATCAGTACAAGGCAGGACAGGTGCAACGGCAATTTGTGTTGGAATATGTGCAGCACGAAGTTTGTCCACGGTTTTCAATCTTGCTTGAATACTCGGTGCTTTTGGTGTGAAATGGCGGATGATGTCTTCACGATCTGTTTCTACGGTCATACTTACGATGAAATTTCCAGGATAAGATTGAAGGATGTCGATGTCTCGTTGTATGAGCGGGCTACGTGTTTGAATGAACAGAAAATCGGGTGGACACTCATGCATTTCAGATAATAAATAGCGGGTCGTTTCATATTTTTTCTCAAGCTGTTGATATGGATCGGTAGAGGAAGACATGAATACTGTGAATGGCCCTTTAGATTTATTTTTCTGGAGCTCTTTTCTAAATTTCAGCTGCTCATCTGTTTTAGCAGTGACCCAATCGCCCCAAGTTTTACCAGAAAATAGCGAAATAGGTGAGCGACGTACGTAACAGTATGTGCATGCAAATTGACAGCCCATGTATGGATTTAAAGTATGCGTGTAATTTTTTAAATAGCCACTCGCTTTCGTTAAAAATTGTTGTGGTTGACGTGTATGGATGTCCATCAAATCCTCCTAAAATAAAGACAGACAGGTGACTTGCGACGACCTGTCTGTGTTGGATTTATGCTTGTAATGTTTCAATCGCTGTAGCAATGGATTTAAATACGTGTGGTAAATCTTCTTTTTCGATGCAACTAAAGGCGATACGAATGTCAGTCTCATTAAGCGCAACGATACCAATCGAATGTTTTTCAATGAGGTGGACACGTAACGCTTCAGCATTCACACCTTTCACTTTCAACGCCATGAAGTAACCAGAGTTAAAGTCATACGGCTGCCATAATGATTGGTATGCTTCATCATAAACGATTGCTTTAGTCACTTCATAACGTGATTGTAAAATTTGAATGTTGTGTTGCACTTCATCATTGAAAGATGCCCCTTGTTTCAACGCATGTTGGACTGCTGCTTGAGAAGGTGTGGCACCACTTGAGTTATTACTACGAATGAGCCCTTTCATTTTAGCTTCTAACACATTTTTTGTCGTGTTATTTGAAGTTCCAAAAGTTAAGAAACCGACGCGGAACCCCCAAGCGAAAAACTCTTTTGTCGCACCATCTAAACGAATTGGTAATACACGTTCATTGTTCAATTGTGTGAGTGCAGTGAAAATAGATTGTGTGTATACATCTTCGTAAAATAATCCGTAATACGCATCGTCGACAACTGCAACGACGTTTACACCACGTTTTGCTAGTCGATCAATCGCTTGCACAATTGTCTCAACTTTTTCTGTTGTAGGTGTATAACCAGTTGGATTGTTTGGATAGTTTAATAACATGATGACTTTATCTTCTTCAATATCATCCAACGTTTTTACGAGATGTTCGGTTGTGAAATGACCTTGTTCATCAAAAATGGGGTAAGTTTGCATTGTTGCTTGATGACGAACGCCGAAAACAAGATTATAGTTCCCCCAATTGTGTTGAGGTAATAATACGGTATCACCTGGATTCACAAATAAATCAGCAATTAATGACAAACCGTGCGTTAAAGCATTCGTCACGAGAGGTAAACTCATCGCTTCTTTTGTTAAATCAGGGTTCTCTTTTAACATTTTTTGTTGCCAAAGTTCACGTAATTCAGCCAAACCTTGTGGCGGGGCATAAGCAAAAACTTCATCTGGCGTTAAATGATCAAACATGCCATATAACGTTTTAGTGTACATTTTGCCTTCAGCAGTTGTAGCCATACCGATTGTAGCGTTATATTTTGTCGCTTTGGCTTCAGCAGATTGTGTCAAAATGCCTTTTGGATAATACATATTTGTACCAAGGTCGGAAAACATATCTAGGACGACTGGGTTTTCTTCACTTAACTGTTCGTTTAATTGTAGCGCTAAAGGGTTCATAGGATTCGACCTCTTTCTAATTTTTCATCATATAAGTCTATCATACAGTGAAAAGCAATAAATTTAAAGAATAGACTGATAGAAAATTCAAGATAAAAACGCAAAATAAGAACACATGTTCGGTGTTTTGTGTTAAAATAAATGTAGCCACCACTCCCTACATTTTTGGTGCTTTTTAAGAAAACGGTTTCTAAAAGTAGGAGGTGTTTAATCATGTCGTGGACAGAATTTTGGATGTTATTAGTTAATGGTGGCATTTTAGTTATTTTTAGATGTTGGATCGAATCAAAGTGGAAAAAGCGAGATCGAGAAAAACAACAAAAAGACGATTCAACACACTCATGAAAAATGATGCAACAAAACAAAAGCCCCAAACTTGCGGCAACAAGTTTGGGGTCATTTAATCATGTGTGGATACACTGTTATTTTATCACCTTCATAATTTGGAGGCAAACGATTTATTTACGAAAGATATGTAATGTGTAGATTGGAAGCTATAGAATGCGTCTGAAGTAATTAAAGGTTATAAGTTCATGAAGTGCTGTTGACAAATCGCGCAGCTTTTTCTAATGTTTGAATCAACAATTAATAAAAAAGGAGAATCCAATGAAACATTTAACGAAAATTTTTGTCATCATTGCGTTATTAATTTTTATCATTGGCATCGTTTTACAGTTTTTAGGGGAAGAAACTTCGGCCATTAAACTGTTTATCGCGACCATTTTATTTATGATTTGTGCCTTTATTAGTCGTCATAATGATAGAAAAAAGCAACGTTAAACATTTAAATGCATTAAATTTGATGAAATGTAATGTAAAAAAGTTTAAAATTTTAAATATAACAAGTTGATAGTTGTTTTCTATCGGATTATTTTGTTATGTTTACGAGTGTTGAACATTTTCTATACACAATGAATGCTTTTGGGAGAAATGTATATGTGATGAAAATAGAAGCATTCGCACATAGTACGTAGGCGTGTCGTCATTTAAAACAATAATTCAATCATTTTTAATGATAAAAGGGTAGTTTTACAAAAAGCGCAGTCGAAAATATACATATCTCGCATGTTTTGACTGACTGATACTATTTAACAGGATGCGCTATTAAGACGATAGTGAGTTGCTCGTGGTTCAGTGAGCCATACTTTATGACGTGTGATCGCAATCATATCAGTAAAGTCATTTCAAATGTATCATCTAATCAATAAACAGGAGGATTCGTGGATGGAATTGAAACAAATCACCAAACAATATGGCAACAATACTGTCATTGATCACGTTGATTTTGCATTTAATGATAGTAAAATTGTTGGATTAATTGGTAAAAATGGTGTTGGGAAAACAACATTAATGAAAATTATGAATGGCAATATTATTAATTACCAAGGAGACGTTCAAGTTGCAAATGACGATAAAATCGGCTATTTAATTGAACATCCGAAACTTTACGATAACAAATCAGGTCTATACAATTTAAAACTTTTTGCGCAAGTTTTAGGTACAGGTTTTGATGAAGCGTATACGAATCATATTATCAAAGCGTTTGGTATGGAATCCTACATTAAGAAAAAAGTAAAAAAATATTCAATGGGGATGAGACAAAAACTTGCTATAGCTGTTTCTCTTATGAATAAACCGAAATTTTTAATCTTAGATGAGCCAACAAATGGAATGGATCCAGATGGTTCAATCGACGTCTTAAAAACAATAGAACAGCTTGTACAACAATTGAATATGAAAATTCTCATTTCGAGTCATAAATTAGAAGATATTGAATTAATTTGTGACCGTGCCGTATTTTTAAGAGACGGTCATTTTGTTCAAGACGTTAATATGGCTGAAGGTCAGTCCACAAATCAAACGATTATTCAAGTGGATCCCGATGACTTTGAACAAGCATTATATTACTTAACTGATCATTTTAAAGTCCTACAATCACAGAAAGAATCAGGAGAAATTATCTTAAATGGGCAACGCGATTATCGCAATTTCCTTAAAGGATTAGCCCAAAAAGGCATTTTTCCACAATATATTGAAACACGTAAAGTATCATTACGAGACACTTATTTCAATATTAATCAACGAGGTGGTCAATCATGAATATATTGCAATTGTTCAAGTTCGACATCGTGAGTATTTTAAAAAGTCCGCTTACTTATTTAGCGATTCTTCTCGGTATTGCGCCATTGATCATTACAGTCATTATTTTAGTTACGAACGATAATCCGGTGAATGCGAATACGATGTTTAGTGTAGGAAAATGGTTCTTTTCACTCATTGGTCTGTTGTTCGTTATCAAAACCATTACACGTGATACCGCTCAAGGGACGATTCAACTTTTCTTAAATCAAACGCAAAGCCGTATTGGTTATTTCATTGCGAAAACATTATCTATTATTTTCATCAGCATTTTCACAACAGCTGTTGTCGTAGTAGTGACTTATTTAATTCAATGGTCAACGGATGGTACAGATTTAGATCATGACCAGTCTTGGAAATTACTCGTATTTTATTTAATTTTATTCTTTGTGTATGGACTTTTATTGTTTTTGATTAACCTTATTGTTCAAAAACCAGCATTAGTGTATACACTCGGTATTTTATTGTTACTTTTATTACCAGTAGTGAAACCGTTTATTCCGCTTATTCCTGAAATTGGAGATAATATTCAAGATTCATTAAAGTATATCCCGTTTAGTTACTTAAGCGATAAGACTTTAGGAAATGGTGTGACGTTTACGAACTGGCAGTGGGTCATTAATGTGGGATCAATCGTCGTATTATGGTTGGCGAACTTAGGTTTCATTGCGAAAAAAGATATTTAAAAATCACGCTTACTTTTATATAGTAACTTAACGATTGCTACCGAGGGACTCACGTTCCTAGGCGCTCACCTCAACTAAATTTGTCTTGATTGAAGTGTATACGAGATGGATGCCGAATTGGATTTTGGGAGCAGTACAGAAATCTCATGTGCAACAAAGATTTCGTGGTACTGCCCTTGCAAGGCTAACTAGACTTCTCAAAAGCACAAGCATTGAGAAGTCAGACAGCTACTGCGTTAAACAGTAGCCACACTTAATAAGGAAAGAAACTTTTTCTAGGCTATATCTCATTCCCTCAGGAGTCTCTTTCCCCGGTTTGCAATCAAAAAATTCACTCTACTTTAAAATAAGTGGGGTGATTTTTTTTGATGCTTTTAAATAGAGCGCTATGTATACTGGCATACCTTATTTTTGAGGCTGTGTCTTTTTTATTTCTAGGATTTAAATATCTATTGCGTTTTGTTTCCAAGTGATTCCATTTCTTCCAAGCTTGTAAAAATAAGAAAATATAAAATCTTGCGTAAGCGTTTACATTTGTAATTTTTTACATTAGAATACTTGTATACAAGTTAGAGGTGATGAAATGGAAATTCCTAAACAATGGCTGACTTATTTATCGAAAGGGGAGGCAATTGCTGCTTCTATACGTTTAAGTATTATCAATGGCGAGCGTTCAACTAATAAATTACTGACTGAAAATCAAGTGGCAAATGAGTTTCAAGTGAGTCGTTCGCCTGTGAGAGATGCGTTTAAAATTTTAGCGCAAGAACGTTTAATTCGTTTGGAACGGATGGGCGCAGAAATTATTCCTTTTACAGATAAGCAACGGCAAGAACTGACTGACATTCGTCTGATGATTGAATCGTTTGCTTTCACGAAGGTCATTCAACGGTCTGATTGGATGGAAATTGTGCAATCAATGCAACAAGCGTTAGCGATGATGAAGGTGAATATCCAGTATAAAGATGCTGCGAGTTTTGCGGAAAATGATTTAAAATTCCATGAGTTAATGGTTTTAGCGTGTGATCATCATTATTTAACGCATTTATGGCAACAAATTATGCCGACGATGTTATGTCTGAACTATATGAGTATGAAAAAGCGAATGGACGAGGATTTTGATGATTTTGAGCGGGTCATTCAAAACCATGAACTGTTTGTTACAGCGATTGCACAAAAAGATAGAAAGATGATGTATGAAGCGTTTGAAGCCAATTTTAATGATTTAAACAACGATATTGGCGCGTTTTGGGCTCAGTAATATTAAAAGAAGGGTGTATCACTATGGAGAAATATATGATTGGTGTAGATATTGGAACGACCAGCACGAAAGCCGTGTTGTTTAATACTGACGGGGAAGTTCAACAAAAAGCACAGATAGAATACGCATTGCACACACCACGTGTTGATGTTTCAGAGCAAGATCCAGATATTATCGTCAACGCAGTGACAGAAACGATTGCAGAAGTGGTACGGAAAGGCGACGTTCAACAAGAAGCGCTACAATTTATTTCGTTGAGCGCACAAATGCATAGTTTATTTCTCATTGATGAACTACAACGTCCAATAACAAAAAGTATGACTTGGGCAGATAATCGTGCGCGTTTTGCTGCTGAAGATTTACTGAATCATCATGACGGAGATGGCATTTATCAACGTACCGGTACACCGATTCATGCGATGTCACCATTAAGTAAATTATGGTGGTTGAAACAAGATGAAACCGTACTTTTTGAAACTGCAACACGCTATGTCGATATTAAATCGTATGTTCTGTACCAATTGACGGGCGAATGGGTGATGGATGCGTCGATTGCGTCTGCTACAGGATTGTACAATTTACAAAATAAAACGTGGGATGAACAAGTGTTGGCGTTGCTGGATATTCCGACTTCGAAATTACCAACACTCGTATCGACGACGCATCAACTGCATTTCAAAGATGACTATATGGCTGAAAAACTCGGCTTACATCGTGATCTGCCTATCATTGTTGGTGCCAGTGATGGTGTATTGTCGAACTTAGGTGTGAACAGTTTTGAACCTGGAGATGTAGCTATTACGATTGGAACATCAGGCGCAATTCGTACAGTTGTTGATCATCCTGTCATTGATGAAAAAGGGCGCATTTTCTGTTATGTGCTCGATGATGAACATTATGTCATTGGTGGACCAGTCAACAATGGTGGCGTCGTGTTGCGTTGGTTGCGTGATGAATTGTTAGCGAGCGAAATCGAGACGGCTAAACGATTAGGTATTGAAACGTATGATGTGATGTCTCGCATTGCACAAAATGTTCAACCAGGAGCACAGGGCTTACTGTTCCATCCTTACTTAACAGGGGAACGTGCGCCATTATGGACATCTGATGCGCGCGGTTCATTTATCGGATTAACATTATCACATCAGAAAGAACATATGATTCGTGCAGTGATGGAAGGCGTATTATTCAATTTATATACTGTCTTTTTAGCATTAATTGAAGTCATTGGCATGTCACCACAATCGATTAAAGCGACAGGTGGCTTTTCAAAAAGTCATTTGTGGCGTCAAATGATGGCGGATATATTTAACACGAATGTTGAAATACCAAAAAGTTATGAAAGTTCTTGTCTCGGCGCCTGTGTTTTAGGGTTAAAAGCACTCGGGCAAATTGATGACTATGACATTATGAAATCTTGGGTAGGCGCGACACATCAACATCAACCAGAAGTATCACATGTCGACGTGTATCAAAAATTGGCTTCAATCTTTATTCAAATTAGTAGAGATTTAAGTCCGTCATATCAAACATTGGCACAATTTCAACGTGATTTAGAAAATAACGAAGAATAGAGGGGATAGTATGTTTCAAGAAATTTGGCCACTGTTGAGTGTGGCTATTGCAATTATTGTGTTATTAATATTAATTATGAAATTGCAGTTAAATACATTTGTTGCACTTGTCATTACCGCGATGGTGACTGGCATTTTACTCGGTATGCCATTTGATAAAATTGTCGCAACGATTGAGACAGGTATGGGCGGTACATTAGGTCATATCGCATTAATTTTTGGTCTCGGTGCGATGCTAGGGAAGTTGCTCGCTGATGGTGGCGGCGCGACTCAAATTGCGGATACTTTAATTGCTAAACTCGGTAAAAAATATGTGCAGTGGGCGATGGTTATTGCTTCATTTATCATCGGGATTGCATTATTTTTCGAAGTCGGTCTTGTTTTATTAATACCTCTCGTCTTTACAATTGCGAAACGAATGAATGTATCTCAATTAAAAATCGGCATGCCTATGGTGACAGCTTTATCAGTTACACATGGTTTCTTACCGCCACATCCAGGTCCAGTCGTTATCGCCAAAGAATTAGGTGCAAATATTGGAGAAGTTTTATTATACGGCTTTATTGTTGCGATACCTGTAACGATCATTGCGGGACCTGTTTTTGCGAAAATTGCACCACGTTTAACACCAACAGCGTTTCAACGTGAAGGAGATATTTCATCATTAGGTGCAACGAAGTCATTTAAAAACGAGGAATTGCCAAGTTTTGGGTTAAGTACATTTACTGCATTATTACCTGTATTATTAATGTTATTTGCGACACTTTGGCAACTCATTTCTGGGCATGAAGGTAAAGCGTACAATACACTTGAAAATATCATTTATTTTATCGGCAGTGCGGGTACAGCCATGTTAATAGCGGTTGTCTTTGCGGTTTTCAGCATGGGCGTTCGTCGTGGTATCCCAACGAAACAAGTGATGAATACATTAACACAAGCTATTTATCCGATTGGGATGATGTTGTTGATTATCGGTGCAGGTGGGGCATTCAAACAAGTGCTCATTGATGGTGGCGTTGGAGGTGCCATTGAAAAAATATTTACTGACGTCCACATTTCACCAATTCTGTTAGCATGGTTAGTCGCAGCCATTTTACGGCTTGCGCTCGGTTCAGCAACAGTAGCGGCGATTTCAACTACGGGTATCGTGTTACCGTTGTTACAAACAGCAGATGTCAACTTAGCACTCGTTGCATTAGCGATTGGGGCAGGTAGCATATTTTGCTCACATGTTAACGACGCAGGTTTCTGGATGTTCAAAGAGTATTTCGGATTAACAGTAAAAGAAACATTTTTAACATGGTCATTAATTGAAACCATTATTTCAGTGAGTGGGCTCGTTTTCGTTCTCTTCATTAGCCTGTTCGTATAATCTTTGTCAAAAGGAAGGGGCTGGGACATAGACTTCAGCTCCTTTAAGAAAAAGACGTCAAAATTCATTTTTTTAGAATTTGACGGCTTTTTTCTTATTAACGAACGAAAACGAACACTTATTTTAGCTAGTTTTCGTATATTCACTGCCATGAGTGCGATGCCAAGTTCACACTCAACCTTTGATTTTGTGCGAACCGATAATCTTTGGAAACCCAAATTAGCCTTCAGATTTCCAAAAGTTGATTCAACATCTATCTTTCTCTTTTGATAAATGTGTTTCGTCTTTGGATCTGAAAGCTGTTGATTTGTGAAGGCTTTAAAATAGTCCCAAGTTAAATTTTTAAATAAGCGTTTATTTGTGTTGGGGTTCGTACTTTGCTTCATACATTGACTTCGTAATGGACAGCCCACACACGCTTCACATGCATATAATTTAAAATCTCTTTGAATACCGTATCCGTCTCTTTTCTTTCTGTAACTTTGGAAATGTAATTCCTTTTTGTTAGGACATATATAGTAATCATCTATCTCACGGTATTCCCAGTTAGCAGTAATAAATGGATTGTTTTTATATTTGCGCTGCTTCTCTTTGAGATACATACTATAAGTGATTAAAGGTGTTTTCTCAAATTCATCGAGTATCATGGTATAGTTGTATTCACTTCCGTAACCCGCATCTGCCACAATATACTCTGGAATGTCACCATATAAATTGTGGATGGATTTTAAAAATGGTTCGAGCGTTCTTGTATCACCTGGATAACTGTAAACACCAAAAGCTAAAACGAATTGATTATGGGTTGCGATTTGTAGGTTATAACCCGGTTTCAATTGGCCGTTTCTCATATGATCATCTTTCATTCTCATGAAGGTCGCATCGTGGTCGGTCTTTGAATAACTTTTTCTGTCACCATAAATTTCCATTTGCTTGTCATATTTGATTTTACGGTCTTTAAAATCTTGGATGGCTTTCTTACTTTGTCTCACCTTACTTCTTTCTTTTCTAAGGGTTTTTCTTGTCTCTACATCTTGAGTCGTTTCAATTTCAGACGTGAGCGCATCATTTTTATGACCTAAATGCGTCTCTATTTGATTCAGTTCTTCACTTGTTAATTCATGCCCAGATTCACGTTTGATTTCAGGAATAATCTCTTCAGAAACGAGTTGCTCATATAAAGCCGTTGATTTTTCAATGACAGACTGACTAAAACGCTTCGTATTAGCCAGCCACTGGAATGTGTACTTATTCGCATTTGCTTCTATTTTTGTGCCATCAATATAAATGACATCCTCTGTAATGAGTTTATCTTCTAATAATTGGGCTCTTAAACCGACAAATAAAATATGTAGAAATTCCATCATGTGGGGATTCACTCTAAAGCGATTGATGGTTCTATAAGTTGGCGTTTGACCTTGCGCAAGCCACATCATTCGACAACTATCTTTTAACAGATGCTCGATTCTTCGTCCTGAAAAAACAGAATGGGCATAACTATACAGTATGATTTTTAACATCATTTTTGGGTGATAAGATGAAGGACCTCTTTGGCTATAATATGGATTAAAAGCTTCTTGGGGAACAGATTCTACAAGTTTGTTAATAATGAATACAATATCATTTTCAGGAAAAGACATCTCAGTTTCTATTGGAAGTGTAAGTTGAAACATGTTATAATTTTTATACATATAAAGTTCCTCCGTATTTATGTTTGTGGTTATTCAATATTATACGCGAGGACTTTATTTTTTTTAAATAATATCTAAAAAAGAATCGATTAAGTAAATGATTTCTTACTTAGTCGATTCTTTATTTGAGCCGGGATTTATGTCCCAGCCCCTTTCCTACGATTTATTATACGAGTCGAGACATAATTGATTCATACACATCATGCCAAAATGATGCGTCTGTCAAATAGCGCTCTCGAATCTTGAGATGTACTTCTTTTTGCTTCTCCTCAAAGCGCGGATCTGCTTTGTCCGGCAATGATGTTTTACGTATGTCCTCTACAAATTTTTGGACATTTAATGCACGGGGTCCCCATACCGCTTTTTGTTCAAACTTCTCATTCATAAAAATATAAATTGGAATGGAACGTGTCTTACCATTTGTTAAATATTGATCAATTAAATCTGTATTGTCATCACGATAAAATGCGCGAACCTCTAAATTGGCGCGTTCGGCAATATGTTTCAAAATAGGGTTATTCATCATTGCATCGCCACACCAATCCTCTGTAATGACGAGGACATATTTGTAGCCTCTATCTTTAATTTTTTCAATTCTCTCATCATCAGTCGGCATATCGAAATCTTTATAAATATTTAAGACTTCTGTTTGATTTTGTTCCATATGTTGAATGTACTGTTCGAAAGGTTTAGCTTCTGTGTAATAAGTTCTTAAATGTGCCATAAAATATCCCTCCCTTTTAATTCATTATAGCAGTGTATGATTTTGAAGAAAATTAAAAAGATTACGACAAATTAAGATTATGACATTTACAATACAAATATTCAAAAAGTGTTTAATTTTACAGCACAACTCCTTATAATTTGGGGTGATAAAAGATTAAAAAAGGGGGGAGCTGCGATGGATAAAATTACGTTTTTGAATGAATTAGAATACCAATTACATCGATTGCCAAATCATATCGTTGACGAAGTGATGAATGAGTATGAAAACCATTTTTATCGTGAAGGATTGGATGGTAAATCAGATGAAGCCATCGTCAATGCTCTCGATACACCGAAACAAATCGCGAAGCAACGTTATGCAAAATATGCAGTCAAAAATGCTGAAAAGAAACCGGATGTCACGCATTTAGTCCGCGCTGTATTTGCAACAATTGGAATGAGTATGATTACATTGTTTTTTATTGTGATTCCGCTCTTTTTTGTGGGCTTACTCTTACTGATAGGGACGTTTATCGCTTTAGGTATGTTATTATCGCCACTGTTGCTGTTGATTACAGATATTTGGTCAGGGATGTTTTCATTCTCCCTCAGCAATTATTTATATAGTTTTGCTTATTTAGGACTGGGCATGATGTTTATCGTAATGATTGTTAAACTGATTGCAGCTATAAGAAAATTACTTATTAAATATTTAAAATGGAATGTCAATTTTATTAAAAAAGGAACATCACAGTCATGAGAAAGTTATTCGTATTTGGACTCAGTTGCTTTTTAATTTGTTTTATTTTAGGGACAGCCGTGTGGTTTGGTTTTGAAAAGAAAAAACAATCTGTTGAGAAAATCGATAAAATCTTTGAAAAAAGCGCAATCAATCAAATTGTTATTAACGTTGATTCGACTAATATTAAAATGGTGCCGAGCGATGACTTTCACATCTCATACGAAGGAAAACAAGATATGAAAGTTTCAAAACAAAGTCGAGTGTTAACGATTACTGAAATGAATCGATCAGGTATTCGAACGCCGAATCTCAACCCATTTAATGATTTAGAAGGACAGCTTGAAATTGGCATTCCTCAAGACCAACTTAAAGAAATCGATTTCACTTCGAATTTAGGTGCGGTGGATATAGCAAACGTAAATATTGATCATGCAACGATTTGGAATGGTGACAGTGGAGAATTGAATATTCATAATAGTCAGTTGACCCATTCTAAATTTAGCGCCAATGAAACACTTGTGAATATTGAAAACAGTCGCATAGACAATAGTGAATTCAATATTAAACAAGGAAAAATTAATGGTGAAAAAACACTACTCAAGAACAGTATTTTTAAGTTGAATAGTGGTGATATTCACTTGAAAGATATGCTAACGGATTGTGATTTCAAAAGCTCAGTCAAAGATGGCAATATTTATTTAGGGTATCGTCAATCGCCAACTGACGTAATGCTGTCGCTCAATCCTGAAAAAGGTAAAGCAATCATCAATAACGAGCAGCTTAAAAAAGGTAAAAATGGGACAGGCGCGCATCAAATAGAACTTTATACGACACGTGGCGATATCACTGTCGAATAGGCAAAAAAATACAGGGACTTGGATATGAAGTTATCCGAGCACCTGTATTTTTTATATTTCGATGATACGTCGTTTAACAGACCATTCATCAACATTAATGTGTAGCAAAGTGAATGCCAGTATCGATGTGACCTGTTAACGTTGTTGTTTCAATTTGCTGACCTTTAAGCCAGGCGCCAAAATCAAATTTGATAGGTGGTTGATTTTCACCTAAAGTAATCCACGCATAAAGTTGACGCGGTTCATACATCGTTGTGTGAATCGTGCCACTCCAACTTTTAAACAACTTACTATACAGTTCGTATTGTGGATCATTAAAGCGTTTGAAAATATCGAAACGTGATTGCTCAGATGACTGGACTTGGGTATCAAGCCGTGCCAAACGTTCTTCTGACTCTTTTGTATAGTTACGGTTTTCATGTGTAAGTAATTTAAAGTGATTTGTACAAGTCGTATCGTAACGGACATCAATGCCTCTTGGTGTCACTTCTACAATGGCGTGTGCCCCCGTTTTATCTTGCACAATATAGCTGAATGAGCTTCGATGTGGTAATGCTTTTAAAAATTGGATCGCTTCTTCGACATGACAACAATATTCTAATACTAAGCGTCCAATCATATAACAAACAAAGCCATTCGCAGGTTTTTTACGATGCATAAAATTATAAGCCATGACTAACCCATGTTCGTTCATACCATCCATACGCCCAGTTGTCCGTGACATCGGGCCAATTTGCGCATAGCCTCCATCGGTCGGTTGGAACAGTTGATAACGTGCATCGTATGTGGCCGGATGATAATCGTAATTGCGTACTAAGTAATCCTCTCCAACAAATACCGAGCAACCACTGTCAGGCAATGTCGTAAAACGATAATGCGCAAAGTTCAAAATCGCTTGTCTTGTCGGTATGTTTAACACATCTTGAATCCCTTGAATTTCATCCCATATTTTAGGAGCGAACTGTTGGAAAATTTGATAGGTTTCTTCTAGATCGATGTCAAAACGAGGGACGCGCTTTTTCCATTCTTTTTCTCTATTTTTCAACATGGCAGTTTGTTGCAGCCATTGACCTGTAGCAACACCATAATCATAATGCGTACCACGAAAAGTTAAAACGTCTGATGACACTTGTTGCATGTGTATCCATCCTTTCTGACATCTGTATAACATAATTTGTTAATAGGTTGTAATATTTCCTTAATGGTAATTCATACGCTACTTTAATATACTTATTTTATCATTATAACAATTGGAAAAGTATATTAAATCAATAGGGGGGGAAGTATATGTGGGAATACTATTATAAAGCTAAACGTTGGTTCTTTAGAAATTTCACAAAATAATTGAAGTCATTGTTTTGAAGCTTTTACGGATATGTTTAACGTGAGTACACGATAACATGATATGTATACGGAAGCATGTCGTATAGATTTGAAATATAAATTGCGCACTAGCAAAAATAAGAACGAAATGAAAAAGTTTCGATATGAGTTGGTTACAGTCGAATAGTCAATAAGGATATTGATAATGAGGGAACTGAGGTATGGATCGTATCTCGGTTCTTTTTTATCAAGGATGAACCTATGTATAACAACAAAAATGGGACAGAAATCCGATGTCAAAAAGATTGGGCCGTCCCACTTTAACATGTTGAATGAAAACTGAAAAAGCTTCGTATCGTCGCATTTTCAGTCCAACCGTCTATAATGAAATGAAGTGAGAAGGAGATTCTATGCATGCGAAAGATTCAATTGTTGAACTGCATCATAATTGAATAGAGGTTGGGCGTATGAAATGTTGCCACTAACCTTATTCAGCGAAATGCAGCTTGAATTGATGTCGTCATGCGTTCAATGATGGCGTTATGTCGAATGGACTTCTGTGACATTTGTTGTGATGTAAATCGTTTTAATACGATGGTTGAGCGATTGGGTGTCACCAAATGTTAAAGCGACGAGTGTCTTCGTTGTTTTTGGATAATCTGGATTTTCTACCGAGTATACATAAAATATAATCATTTGATCGTCGTTGATTTGTGCGCGATGAATCATCTCAAAATTCCATTGTGTATCTTTCATTTTTGCAATTTGATTCATACGTTTTCGCAACATATCAATCACATTTGATTTTGTGAGTGACTGTGGTTCTCCGAGTTCATTCACATAATATGCAGCGACACGATCATCTACCATATCCTCAATTTTATCAATATCATTGTTTTTCCATGAACTTATTAATGATATATATGGCATTTTAAGAGCCCTCTTTCATTATTCTTTATATTGATAATGTAACATATTGACTCTAAAAATTGAATTGATTTCTGATTAATAAAGTCGAGATTGGGGTATAAGTTTAATGATATTGTATTTTTATGATATGATAGTTGTGACATCAATAAAATATAGAGGTGAAGAGTTATGTGGAATTTCATTAAGGGATTATTTAAATTTTTATTCGTTTCAACACTAGTGATTACTGGCGTTGTAGGTGTTGGTTTAGCAGTATTGACATATGTATTTAAAAAAGACTTTGAAGAAATCGAAAGCAAAACGAAAGAAATTATTGCTGATATCGAAGCGAACCAAGGATAAAAGTAACATTCGCTTTTAAAACGATAAAAGAGTCTTTTGAGGCGAACAATTTTTATGATTTTGAGTACTGAGAGCGAGTATATGAAGTCTATGAGAAGGATTAGATTTCAATCTCGCTTTTTTTATTGTCAAGATGAGCAGCGATATAAGTTATATGAAACGTTTCTCGTGTGTCTCATCATCAAAATTTGGTAAAATAGACGTAAGAAAATGGAGGGGTGTATGCCATGGTAAAAGGTTATATTGGTTCTTATACAAAAAAGGACGGTAAAGGAATTTATCGCTTTGAATTAAATGAACAAGCAGGACGTATTGAAACGGTTGAAACAGGATACGAATTGAATGCGTCAACATATCTTGTTCAACATGAGGATACATTAATCGGAATTACGAAAAACGATAAAAATGCTGGTTTAGTTACATTTAAAATTAATCAAGAAGGTAGCCTTGAAAAAACAGGGGAGTCATTGGAGTCGTTGAAAGGTTCGGGCTGTTATGTTGCAGTATCACCAGATGGAAAATATGTATTTGAAGCGGTTTACGGTGATGGGGTTGCCCGTATTTATGAACTCGATGCTGCAAACAACCGTATTACACGCTTAATTGAAGAAGTGATTCACGAATATCCACATGGCCCTAATGTAGATAGACAAGAGCAGTCACATGTCCATTATTTAGACGTCACACCTGAGCACAAATACGTTGTGGCTGTAGATTTAGGTGCCGATTTACTCGTGACATATCATTATGGCGACCAAGGCTTAGAAGTTGCTCACAGAACAGCATTGGAACCAGGTGACGGGCCTAGACATATTGCTTATCATAAAACTGGACGTTATGCATACGTTGTTAATGAATTATCAAACACTGTTGTTGTAATGGCGTACGAAGATGGGCGTTTTACAGAATTAGAGCGTCACTTAACGATACCTGAAGATTTTCTGTTACCTACAAAGTTAGCTGCGGTACGTTTATCACATGATCAACGTTTCTTATATGTGAGCAACCGTGGACACGACAGTATCGCCATCTTTAAATTATTAGAAGACGGCGCCAAACTTGAATTGGTCGACATCGTTTCAAGTGGTGGCTCGTTCCCAAGAGATTTTAATATTACAGAAGATGATGCTTATCTTGTAGTGGCCCATCAAGAAAAAAATTCAGAAGTGGTCGTATTTAAACGTCATCTCGATACGGGTCGATTAACAAAAACAGATGATCAACAAACAGCTCCAGAAGGCGTTTGTGTGAAGTTTTTGGATGAAACACATTTATAATGCTATAGAAAAATAATGAAAAAGGCTCAGGCATTCTTAATAAGTTGTCCAAGCCTTTTTCTTATGAGGTAAAGTTTGACATGATTTAACAGAAAAAATTGATGCCTTTATTTCTTAAATAGCTTTTTCACATATCCGAGTTTTCCTTTATAGGGTGGGAACAATAAACCAGTTTCTAATTTTGTCGTTTTGAAAATGTATGGCTTTTGGTGTGAAAATGTTTCGAATGAATATTTGCCATGATAACGTCCGATACCTGAAGCGCCAACCCCGCCAAAAGGAAGTTTCGGATTTGCTAATTGTAAAACCGTATCATTAATGGCGCCACTGCCGAATGAAAGTTCATTCAAAACGCGTGTTGTGGCATTTTCATCTTCACTGAATAAGTAAAGCGATAATGGTTTAGGTTTCGATTGTACATACGCAATGGCTTCGTCAAAATCTCGATATGTCAAAATCGGCAAAATAGGTCCGAATATTTCCTCTTGCATCATTGGGTCATCCGCTTGAACACGATCAAGTAAAGTTGGCGCAATGTAACGTTGTTCGGCTTCTGTTTCGCCACCGACAATGATGTTCGATTGATGTGCCGTTAAAAGTTGTGTCAATCGATTAAAATGACGCTCATTAACAATACGGCCTAAATCTTTACTGTCAATCGGGTGTGCACCATAAAATTCACGAATAGTCGAGGTCAGTGCTTCAATAAAATCAGCTTTAACCGTTTCATCAATGAGGACATAATCCGGCGCGACACACGTTTGACCAGCATTCATAAATTTACCAAAGCAGATGCGTTCACTTGCGACTTTTAAGTTGGCAGTTTTATCAATAATTGTAGGTGACTTGCCGCCGAGTTCGAGTGTCACGGGAATCAATTGTTTCGCCGCTGCTTCGTACACGATTTTGCCGACTTTTTGACTGCCTGTGAAGAAAACGTGATCAAAAGGCAGTTCCAATAATGATTGAATCGTTCCGGCATCGCCTTGAGCAACAGTAACATATTCTGCGTCAAATGTCTGTGTAATAATTTTTTCAATGACTACAGCTACATTTGGCGTAAGTTCGGATGGCTTCACAATGGCAGTGTTACCTGCAGCGATGGCACCAATTAAAGGTTCAAAAATTAATTGAAATGGGTAGTTAAAAGGTCCAATAATCAAAACTGTGCCTAAAGGTTCGTTGACAATAAAACTTTTGGCTGGAAAAAGAAAAAAGGGTGTGTCGACCGCTTGTGTTTTTGCCCATTTCGATAGATTTTTACGGATGTAGCGAATGTTATTTAACGTATAACCTATTTCTGTGCCATACGCTTCAACTTCATTTTTGTTTAAATCTTGTTTAAGCGCATCGAAAATCTCTTGTTCATGCAGTTTGATTTGTTTGGCTAACTGTTTTAAAGCTTTTTTACGTGATTTGAGCGAACGTGTCGCATGTGATTTAAAATAACGTTGTGTTGCATCGAATTGTGTGTGAAATGGATTCAATAGAAAATGCTCCTTTCAAGAAATCAAATGTCTTTTATCAGTTCAGATAGGGTGAAGTCAGTACGTTGATGCTACTTTTATCACTATCGTGCATGTAACGAGTCATTATGTATGATTGTAACATACTCCATTAAAATACATACGTGAGAGGTCACTGGCATTGACATCATGTTCAAAATCGCTTTAAAAAACAATCTCAAATCACAGGATTTAGGACAAAAAAGAATCGAGACACGTTGGATTGTGCCTCGAATTCAAGTCATCTTTTTAATCCGCTCTATATGGTGCAAGTGATGCATCGCGTTCGAATTGATGCGCGACATAACTGCAAGATGGAATAATTTTTAAATTTTCATTTTTCGCTTTTTCAATGACAGCATCAAACAATTGTTTCGCCACACCGCCACCGCGTAAAGAAGGACTGACATAAGTACTATATACATCAATTACATTTGTATCATAGTAAGAAAATAGAATTTGTGCTTCTGGTCTATTTTCAGTTTCACCGTAATAAAACTTTTGATGTCCTGCTTTCACTTTTTCAGACATGGTCTCACACCTTTGTTTATATTTTTAAATTATGATAATGCTTCTGTAATCGGTGGTACAATTTGTTTTTTACGAGAAACAACACCTGGTAAAAATGCTGTATGATTGTCTAATGTTGTATTGAATGCTTGTGCGATTTTCTCTTGTTCTGCACCAACGACAAGAATTTTTGAGTCGCTATTAATAATGTCTGTAACGACAAGGATAAATGTGTCGTAATTATTTTCAGCACTTGCTTTATTCATTGCGTTTTCAAGTGCTTCTTGACGTGCAAACACTTCTTCGATATCCACACTGTTCACTTGTGCGATACGAACTGTGTAGTCCCCCATACTAAATGATTTTGCATCTGTATTTAATAATTCGTCTTCTGTTTTGTTTGTTGTAGAAGCACCAGCTTTTAACATCTCTAAACCGTATGTTTGTAAATCAACATTAGCGATTTTTGCGAGTGCTTGTGCTGCATCAATATCTTGTTGTGTACATGTTGGGGATTTGAATAATAAACTATCTGAAATAATTGCAGAAACCATTAAACCTGCAATCTCAGGACGAATTTCATAGTTGCGCTCATTATACATTTTATACAAAATCGTTGCTGTACAGCCAACAGGTTCCGAACGGTAATAAAGTGGACCTGCTGTTTCGAAATTCGCGATTCTGTGATGATCAATGACGTGGCGAATATTCGCTTTTTCAATGTTGTGAGCGCTTTGTTGAAACTCATTATGGTCAACTAAAATGACGTCTTGCCCAGTTAAGTCATCTGTTAAGAATTCTGGAACTTCTACGTTGAAATAATCTAACGCATATTGAGTTTCAGGACCTAACTCACCAATACGAAATGCTTTAGCTTCCTTGTTTCCATGTTGTTGTTCGAAATCTGCCATTATGATTGCTGAAGAAATGGCATCAGTGTCTGGGTTTTGATGACCAAAAATATAAGTTGTCATTATTAAATCTCCTTATTCATATTCTAAATTTCAGTTCTATTTTAGCACGGAGAATAGCAATTATTCTACCTGAGCGCCCAATGTCGTTTTAAAATGTGTCAATGCCCATTGGTGTCCAGCTTCATTAAATGTCGCCACACCTTTTTTAGGGATAATTAATTGATAATTTAAATTGTATGCGCTAATCGCAGTGTGTAAGACACAAATATCTGTACACACGCCGACAATTTCGATGGTCTCGACTTGGCGTTCGCGTAACATACTATCTAAAGGGGTACCGTAAAATGAATCGTAACGGCGTTTATCTATAAAATAAACATGTGCGCTATCTTTTATCGTATCATATAATGCTTTCACATCACCATACAATTCACGACCTTTTGTGCCCTTAATATTGTGTGGTGGGAAACATTTTGTCTCAGGATGGTAAGGATCATCTTCAAAATGTAAATCCATCATGAAAAAAATATTATCTTGTGCTTCGTGGTATGCTTTAATGCGTTCCACAATGTACGGCTCAATTGCTTGACCAGCCGCACCACAAGTCAGTTTACCATCATCTGCAACAAAATCATACGAATAATCTACAACAACTAAAGCTTTATTTGACATTTCATTCTCTCCTAAAAGTGGTATAAAGATTAAACAACAGTATAATAAGTATAACTTAATCGCGAAAGGAAGGCACGTATATGAAAATAAATGTTTTAGATTTTGGTGCGAAAGGCCAGAATCGATTGTTAGACACTTGGGGCATACAACGTGCGCTCAACCAAGCTAAAAAAGGACCGATTACTGTCTACATTCCTAGCGGTACTTATCATATCGCAAAAGCATTAAAGATTTATGAAGGAACGACGCTCATATTAGACCCAGATGCTCAAATGTTAAGGACTGGAAAAGATGCATTGTTGAAAAACGGGTCAGGTTTAAAACGCTATCACGGTTACAATGGCAACAGTCACATTAAAATTCAAGGCGGCATTTGGAATATGAATGGCGTCCGTTACCCATACAATAATACAGCAATGTGTTTAGGACATGCACGAGAAATAGAGGTTTGTCATTTAACAATAAAAAATGTCGTTGGGGGTCACGGGATTGATGCTTGTGGGCTCAACGGTTTGCACGTACATCATTGTAATTTTGTTGGATTTTACGATGTGACTGGTGAACGTTGGTTTTCGGAAGCGGTACAGTTAGATTTATTTGTTGAAGGGGCCTTTCCAAAATTTGGTGTCAATGATGGCACGATTACGAAAAATGCGATCATCGAACATTGTTACTTTGGTAATTCATTTGAAGGAGACATGCAAAGTTGGAATCGTGCAATCGGTTCACACGCGACACGGTTCGATCGTTTTTATGAAAACATCATTATTCAACATAATGTTTTTGAAGGGACACGAGATTACGCGCTGACACCATTAAAAGGTAAAAACATCTTTATTCAGCATAATCTGTTTTTAAATTGTGCAGGGGGTATCCGATATTTAGGTGTGCATCAAGGTAAAAATGCATTGACGTTAGAGGGAAATCACGAAGGTAAACAAGGGGGCGACGGTTTTTATGTGATGCACAATGACTTTATGAATAACGGGTCTAAAGATGTTCTGCACATTCGAAGTCACCAAGATGCACCACATACCGACGTCAACGTGATGGGTAATACATTTACAAGTGGACATCAAGTCGCTCAATTAACAGGTGTACATGACATTGCCGTTTTAAATAATGAAAATCCACCTCAATGGAATCAGAAACATGTGACAGCATTCATCACAGATAAAAGTAAATAACTGAAATAAGGGGGGCACATCATTATGCCTCCCATGACTTTCCTACAATAAATGAAAAATAATATTGAAACATACAATGAAGATAAGGTATATGGGACTGAAAAATTGTTGTCCCATTCCTATCTTCAACAATTGTTAATGAAAACGACCTAAATTTTTAATTTTGAAATCAAGTGTTTCTAATATCGTTAATATTTTGTTTAACACTGTCGTATCTGGACATTCTGCTTGAACGAAAAAGCGATACATCCCTAATTGTGTTTTGAGTGGCCGTGACTCAATCCATTTTAAATTGACTTGAAACATCGCAAACGTGTTCAAAATACTCGCAAGGAGACCGGGTTTATCTTCTGTCGGTGTGATGACTAATAAACACTCGGATCCGCTTTGATTTGTCACTTCAGAAGCATGTTTTAATACGAGAAAGCGCGTCATATTATGGGGATAATCCTCAATATGTGTCGCGAGTGCTTCATAACCATACATTTCACCGCTACCGACAGGCGCAATCGCACCAGTTGTGGCATCAATTTTTTCGAGTGACGCTACAGTGCTTGTCGTATAATCATAGTCAAACTGTTGCTCATGAATAAACTTTTGTGTCTGACTAATCGCTGGGCTGATAGAATATACACGTTGAATATCCGTGATGGCTTGATCCGTTAAGCCGTACAGAGCAAAGGCGATATCTAATATAATTTCATCAATAATGACGAAATTTTGTTCTATGAGCGAGTCGGCAATGACATTAATTGTGCCTTCAATCGAGTTTTCAATCGGCACAATCGCACTCGCTGATGGGTCTTTTTGTAAGGATGACATCACTTCATACAAATTCGAACGTTCGACCAATTGTTCTTTTTGATTTGTCTGAGATTGTAATTTCAAAGCTGCTAAATATGAAAAAGTACCTTTAGGGCCAAGGTAGAAAAGTGTCATAACCTCATTCCTTTCACATGAATTGCCTTTATTTTACATGATGTTAGTGAAAAGGACAGCCTGTTGATGTATTTTTCTTGTAAAAAAAGTTCGGTTCACGTGTTTCATTGGAAAAACCGTGATGATAATTTGCGGTCAAAGTAGGTGACAGCGGTGGTGCTAGCCAGGACCATTTGCCTGTAACGGTTCTGCCTTTACGTGCTTCAGCTGCTTCAAATTTTTCAAACTGTTTAGAGGCAGTTAAATGATCGACCATGGACACGCCAGCTTTTTTAAATGATTGTAAGACAGCATCATTGATTTCAACGAGTACACGATCTTTATTAAACGTAGCATTGCGTAAATCTGTATACCCCATCGCCATCGCAAATGTTTCGAGTAAATTGTAGCGGTATGTATCTGTAAAGTTACGAACAGCAATTTCTGTCACCATATACCAACCATTGAAAGGTGCTGTTGGATAAGTGATACCGCCTATTTTTAAATCCATATTTGAAATAATCGGCACAGCATACCATTTCAAATTTAACGCTGCCACTTTCGGAAATTGATCATGTGTAATCGGCACTTCCATAATCCAATCTGATGGATAGTCAAAATATTTCACAGGTTGATTAGGGAGTTGATAAATCAGTGGCAACACATCAAAGTCGGTATGTGCGCCAGTCCACCCTAAATGTTGAGCCAGCTTCGTAATCGATTTTTCACTTGGATCACCTTTAGACGCATACCCCGCATAACGAATCAGTTGATTATTCCAAATTTGAGGGCCATCTTCATCCGACTGAGCATAAATCGTAATACAAGGTTTAATGCGACCGCCGTTAGACGCAGTTTTAATATGTGATTCAATTGATTCGAGAAATGGTGTTTCTTCTTTAATATCCCTCGCATCAATCACTTTCAAGCTTTCCCAAAACAAACGACCGATACAGCGATTAGAATGGCGCCAAGCTACACGTGCACCATATGTCAGTTCGTCTGTCGTATGTCGGTATGTCCCCGTCGTATGAATCGCATGTTCTATTTCTGCTAATCGCGCATCACGTTCAGTTGTAGGTAAATTTAATTCATCATACATTTGTTTAATAAATGCTAGTGCTTCTTTTAGCATATTCCCCACCTCAACGTTATTATAATGAAATTCATGTCACCTTTGAAACGAATATGATAATTGTCATAATATTGTTTGACTTTAGCTACAAGGTGCCACCGTTAATCATAAGTTCAATATTGTGATGTTAATTGGACTGGGAATTTGCACAATAACGATTGCCGAACCGTTCGAGACGCTTGAGGGAACAGCTGAAGTCGAATGCCTATATTCCTTTCTGTAACAGTTTAATGAATACGTTGGTTAGTTGAAGTGAGCGCCTAAGAAAGCGAGGGCGAGTTCTGCAATCTGTATAATAAGTACAAAGAATACATTTTTTAGACGCCTTAAAATCGAAATGTTCAAACCCAAGAAACCTTTCTTATTGTGTGATATGATAGCAATAATAAGAAAACATAAAAGGAGTCAATCATGTATCAATATAAAGATGACAGTTTCATGTTACATAATGATTTGTATCAAATTAATATGGCCGAATCGTATTGGTTTGATGGTATCCATGAGCGTAAAGCAGTATTTGATCTCTACTTCAGAAATATGCCTTTCGGAAGCGGTTATGCCGTATTCAATGGTTTACAACGCGTAATTCAATTGATCCAAAACCTCCATTTCTCTGACACAGATATTGAATACCTTAAATCCATTGGTTATCAAGATGACTTTTTAAGCTATTTGGCTGATATAAAATTTACTGGCAACATCCGTTCAATGAAAGAAGGCGAACTTTGTTTCAATAATGAGCCGCTTATGCGTATTGAAGCACCACTCATTCAAGCACAGCTCATTGAAACAGCATTGCTGAATATTATTAATTTCCAAACACTCATCTCAACGAAAGCAAGTATTGTTAAACAAGTTGCTGTGGATGATGTATTAATGGAATTCGGTACAAGACGTGCACATGAATTCGACGCTGCGTTATGGGGTGCTCGTGCTGCGATTATTGGTGGCTTTGATTCGACAAGCAACGTACGTGCAGGGAAACTTTTTAATATTCCAGTTTCTGGTACACACGCGCACGCATTTGTACAAACGTATGGTGATGAATATACAGCATTTAAAAAATATGCAGAGCGCCATCGCAATTGTGTATTTCTTGTCGATACGTTCCATACTTTAAAATCAGGTGTGCCTAATGCGATTCGTGTCGCAAAAGAACTCGGCGATCGTATTAATTTTATCGGTATTCGCTTAGATTCAGGTGACATTGCTTATTTATCGAAAAAAGCGCGTCAAATGTTAGACGAAGCGGGTTTCAAAGATGCAAAAATTATCGCGTCAAACGATTTAGATGAACAGACGATCAGTAGTTTGAAAGCGCAAGGAGCTGCAGTTGATTCATGGGGTGTCGGAACAAAATTGATTACCGCTTATCAACAACCTGCTTTAGGTGCCGTGTATAAATTGGTTGCTGTAGAGAATAACGAGGGCAAACTTGTTGATCGGATTAAGCTTTCCAATAATGCTGAAAAGGTGACGACACCAGGTAAGAAAAAAGTGTACCGCATTATTAATACGAAAACGCACAAATCAGAAGGGGACTATATTACGTTAGATCATGAAGACCCGAATGAAGAAAAAGTCTTAAAAATGTTTCACCCGATTCACACATACAAAATGAAGCGGATTAAAAACTTTAAAGCCGTTGATTTACACCATGACATTTTTAAAGACGGTCAGCTCGTTTATGATTGTCCGACAGAAATGGAAGCGAAAGCATATTTGAAAAATAACTTGGAATATTTATGGGAAGAAAACAAGCGTTACTTGAACCCTGAGGAGTATCCTGTCGATTTAAGTACGCTATGTTGGGAAAATAAACAAAAGCGCATTTTTGAAGTTGCAGAAAATGTGAAGGAGATGGAAGAAAAATATGACCATGAGTGAAATGCAGACGATGATTGTAGAAGAGATGAAAGTGAAACCGAGTATCGATAGTGCTGAAACGATTAAGGAGATTCAACATTTTATCGAGCAATACCTCCATGCACACACGTTTGTTAAGACGTTAGTGCTCGGGATTTCTGGAGGTCAAGATTCCACTTTAGCGGGAAAACTTGTGCAGTTAGCTGTAGAAAATATGAGAAACGCTTCAGGTAGAGATGTTCAATTTATTGCGGTGAAGTTGCCGTATGGTGTACAAAAAGACGCTGATGAAGTCGAGGATGCATTAAAATTCATTAATCCTGACCGTATCGTGACTGTAAATATCAAACCGGCTGTTGACCAAAGCGTGCAGTCCTTACAAGAAGCGGGTATTACATTAAGCGATTTTCATAAAGGGAATGAAAAGGCGCGAGAACGAATGAAAGTTCAATATGCGATAGCGGCGAATACGAATGGGATTGTTGTCGGGACAGATCATTCTGCAGAAAATATTACAGGATTTTTCACAAAACACGGAGACGGTGCAGCAGACATTGCACCACTATTCGGTTTGAACAAACGTCAAGGTCGTCAACTGTTACAATATTTAGACGCACCAGCACATTTATATGAAAAGGTGCCGACTGCAGATTTAGAGGATGACAAACCCCAACTTCCGGACGAAGAAGCTTTAGGTGTCACTTATGAAGCGATTGATAATTATCTTGAAGGTAAAGTCGTATCACCAGAAGATGCAGCGGTGATTGAGCGTCACTACGTCAGAAATGCACATAAACGTGAATTGGCATACACACGCTTTTCATGGCCCAAATCAGATAAGTGATGACAAATATAAAAGAACTTGATACAATGAGCTAGATTTTTTAAAAGGAAAAGAGGGTGCGTATGAGTTTGATCAATGACAATCCTTGGCTAATGCTCATTGCCATTTTCGTCATTAATGTTGCCTATGTCACAGCACTGACGATGCGTGTCATTTTAACGTTAAAAGGTTACCGTTACGTTGCGGCACTTGTTAGTTTTGTAGAAGTGTTTGTCTATATTATCGGTTTAGGTTTGGTGATGTCGAGCTTAGATCAATTTCAAAATATTATTGCCTATGCCCTTGGTTTCTCTGTGGGTATCATTGTAGGAATGAAAATAGAAGAAAAACTCGCGCTCGGTTATTCGGTCGTCAATGTCACTACAGCAGACTACGAACTAGATTTGCCTCGTCAGCTACGCGCATTAGGATATGGTGTGACGCACTTTGGTGCACATGGCCGTGATGGTGATCGTTTAGTGATGCAAATTTTAACACCGCGTCGTTATGAATTGAAATTAATGGATACGATTAAACAATTGGATCCCAAGGCATTTATTATTGCGTACGAACCTCGAAATATTCACGGTGGTTTCTGGGTTAAAGGCGTAAAAAGTAAAAAAGTAAAGGCGTATGATACAGATGAAATTTAAAGTTGAACCTGATGAAACGATTCAAGACTGTTTAGCAAGAATGAAAGCGGCAGGATATATACCAGTTAAACGATTTGAAAAGCCAGTGTTTATCGAAAATGAGCACGGTGAAATCGAAGTGTTGAGACAAGATATTGAATTTACAGGTAAAAAAATACTAGAAACATTTGAATCATAAGAGAAAGGCAGCACATAACGGTTGAACATGTGCTGTCTTTTTTATTGCTATCGCGTGGATTGAAAGATGTTAAAGCAATCTAATGAAAAAGTATTGTAGAAAAATTGAGGTTATTCGAAAAAATGATGTCGAATATTTATGTGATATAAATTTAGAACGTTCGTGTTTATAACGTCTGGTCAAAAATGGAGCATGAACTTTAAATGATGAAATCAAACATGTTAAAACGTAAATGAATGTGCGATAAACATTGAATTATCAATATTTTGCTGGATTAATTGCATTATAATTTGAAGCGATTATGAATATGATTAATAAATTGACACGAATATGCATTTGAGGCTTGATTACGAACGATAAATTTGTTTGAATAATACATGTACATGATTGATTGTTTTGATACAATGAAACTAACATTACAAGATTGGAGTTTAATAAACATGATCGAACGTTATTCAAGAGAAGAAATGGCTCAAATTTGGACGGATCAAAATCGTTATGAAGCTTGGTTAGAAGTGGAAATCCTTGCGAGTGAAGCATGGAGTGAGTTAGGTTACATTCCGAAAGAAGATGTGAAAAAGATTCGCCAACATGCACGTGTAGATGTTGATCGTGCAAAAGAAATCGAACTAGAAACACGCCATGACGTTGTAGCTTTCACACGTCAAGTCTCAGAAACTTTAGGAGAAGAGCGTAAATGGGTACATTATGGTTTGACTTCAACAGATGTTGTAGATACAGCGTTAAGTTATCAAATTAAACAAGCGAATGACATTTTAGAGCAAGACATTCAACGTTTCATTGATGTTTTAGCAGCGAAAGCGAAAAAGTATAAAACGACATTAATGATGGGCCGTACACATGGTGTGCATGCTGAGCCAACGACTTTTGGTTTGAAAATGGCGTTATGGTATGCAGAAATGCAACGTAACATGGAACGTTTCAAAAATGTAAGAACTGAAATCGAAGTCGGTAAAATGAGTGGTGCAGTGGGGACTTTTGCAAACATTCCACCTGAAATTGAAGCATATGTTTGTAAACACTTAGGCATTGGTACTGCACCGATTTCTACACAAACTTTACAACGTGATCGTCATGCGTACTACATTGCGACGTTAAGCTTAATTGCAACTTCTCTTGAAAAATTTGCTGTCGAAGTACGCAATCTTCAAAAAACAGAAACACGTGAAGTAGAAGAAGCATTTGCTAAAGGACAAAAAGGGTCTTCAGCAATGCCACATAAACGTAATCCAATCGGTTCTGAAAACATTACAGGTATCGCACGTGTGATTCGCGGTTACTTAACGACAGCTTATGAAAATGTTGCATTATGGCATGAACGTGATATTTCACATTCTTCAGCTGAACGTATTATGCTGCCAGATGTGACGATTGCATTAGATTATGCATTAAACCGTTTCACAAATATTATTGACCGTTTAACAGTTTATGAAGAAAACATGACTGAAAATATGAATAAAACGTTTGGTCTTATTTATTCACAACGTGTGTTACTTGCTCTCATTGATAAAGGCATGGTCCGTGAAGAAGCTTATGATACGGTACAACCAAAAGCAATGGAATCATGGCAAACAAAAACGCCATTTAGAGAACTTGTAGAAGCGGATACGAATATTACAGACAAGCTTTCAAAAGAAGAACTCGATGCTTGTTTTGACCCTAGACATCACTTGAACCAAGTTGATACAATATTTAAAAGAGTCGGTTTAGAATAATTTCACTACACTTTAATCTATTAATCCGTTAAAATAGTAATAGATTATGAATATAGGGGTTGTTCGCATGCAAATAGAAAAATTACGCGGAAAAGCTTTAGATGAGTTATTCGATGCAGTTTTAACTTTAGAGACGCGTGAAGAATGCTATCAATTTTTTGATGATTTATGTACAGTGAATGAGTTACAATCTTTATCACAACGCCTTCAAGTTGCGAAGATGATCAAGCAAGGTTATACTTACGCAACGATTGAGAAAGAATCAGGTGCATCGACGGCTACGATTTCTCGTGTCAAACGTTCTTTACAATGGGGAAATGATGCCTACACAATGATTCTAGACCGGATGAATATTGAAACGAAGATGTAAGTAATTTTACAGTAACATGAAATGACTTCTTGCTATATTGACTTGAGTTTTAAGTTGGTATAGGGAGAAGTCTTTTGTTTTGAGTGAAAGGTATTCAAGCGAACAGCCATCCACCTGAAAACGACGCGTCATTCGAATTTAAAGCCAACAATCAATGGTTAAATGAAACTTGTAACGACACCTCTAAAAAATGTGCACGATATATGTATGAACTTTAGATATCAATAAGTAAAAGTGCTATAATGAAAGTTACGAAAATTAAAGGAGTCACCAACTATGTATGATATCAAGGAATGGCGTCATATCTTTAAACTTGATCCTGCTAAAGAGATTTCAGACGCCGATTTAGAACAGATTTGTATGTCAAATACGGACGCCATTATGATTGGTGGTACAGATGATGTCACTGAAGATAATGTCATTCATCTAATGAGTCGGGTCCGTCGCTATCCACTACCGTTAGCATTAGAAATTTCAAATCTTGAGAGTACGATGCCAGGATTTGATTTTTATTTTGTGCCGACAGTATTGAATAGTACAGATGTGACATACCATAATGGATTATTACATAGTGCGCTTAAAGCCTATGGACACATGATTGATTTTGATGAAATGGTGTTTGAAGGTTATGTTGTGTTAAATCCCGAAAGCAAGGTCGCAACAAAGACAAGTGCACAGACCACATTAGATGAATCAGATGTCGTGTCTTATGCGCAAATGGCTGAATCGTTTTACCGTCTGCCAGTGCTCTATTTAGAATATAGTGGGCAATACGGCAATCCTGAAATCGTGCGTGCAGCGAAACAGACGCTATCCAATACGCAATTGTTTTATGGTGGGGGTATTGATGGATTAGATAAAGCGATGGAAATGGCACAAATAGCAGATACGATTATTGTAGGCAATGTGATTTATGAAGATTTAAAAGCAGCACTTAAAACGACAAAAATAAAGGAGAGAACATAATGAATCCACTCGTTGCAAATATGAATAAAGAACAGAGTGAAGCGGTGCGTACGACTGAGGGACCGCTTTTAATTATGGCAGGTGCAGGTTCTGGTAAAACGAGAGTACTCACGCATCGAATTGCCTATTTATTAGATGAAAAAGATGTATCTCCATACAATATTTTAGCGATTACTTTTACGAATAAAGCGGCAAAGGAAATGAAAGAACGTGTTCAAGCACTTGTAGGCGAAGAGGCAGAAGTGATTTGGATGTCAACGTTCCACTCAATGTGTGTGCGCATTTTGCGACGTGATGCAGATCGTATCGGTATTGAACGCAACTTTACGATTATCGATCCAACCGACCAAAAATCAGTCATTAAAGATGTTTTAAAACGAGAAAATATCGACCCGAAAAAGTATGAACCGAGAATTTTTATTGGAGAAATCAGTAAACTTAAAAACGAATTATTGACACCTGCAAAAGCAGAGGCAGAAGCACATGACTTTTATTCACGCATGGTTGCTACGGTATACAAGGGATATCAACACCAGCTCGTTCGTAACCAAGCATTAGATTTTGATGATTTGATTATGACGACGATTCAATTGTTTGAACGTGTGCCGGAAGTGTTAGATTTTTATCAAAACAAATTCCAATATATCCATGTAGATGAATATCAAGATACGAACACAGCGCAATATACATTAGTGAATATGTTAGCGCAAAAGTTTAAAAATCTATGTGTTGTAGGGGATTCAGACCAATCTATTTATGGTTGGCGTGGCGCAAATATCCACAATATTTTATCGTTTGAAAAAGATTATCCGAATGCACGTACGATCTTTTTAGAGCAAAACTATCGCTCGACTAAGACCATCTTACAAGCGGCTAACGAGGTGATTCGTCATAATACGGAACGTAAACCTAAAGGATTGTGGACAGCAAACCAGCAAGGTGAAAAAATTCATTATTATGAAGCGATGAGTGAGCGCGATGAAACTGAATATGTCGTTGGGGAAATTTTCAAACAGCAAAAAAAGGGTAAACGTTATAAAGACATGGCGGTACTTTATCGAACAAATGCGCAATCACGTGTACTCGAGGAAACATTTTTGAAATCCAACATTCCTTACGTCATGGTCGGCGGGCAAAAGTTCTATGATCGTAAAGAGATTAAAGACTTATTGAGCTATTTGCGATTAATTGCGAATAGTGCCGATGATATCAGTTTACAACGTATTATTAACGTGCCAAAGCGTGGTATCGGACCGTCTTCAGTTGAAAAAATAGCAACATATGCCGCAGATCACGAGTTAACGATGTTTGATGCATTGGCAGAAGTCGACTTTATCGGGCTATCGAAAAAGGTGACACAAGCAGCGGCAGAATTTTATCAATTGATGTCGAACTTAATGCAAGAACAAGAATTTCTAGAGATTTCAGAAATTGTAGATGAAGTACTAGAAAAATCAGGCTATCGTGAAATGTTAGAACGTGATCAATCATTAGAATCACGCAGCCGTTTGGAAAATATTGATGAATTTATGTCAGTACCTGTCGATTATGAAAAAAACACTCCTTTAGAGGAGCAGTCGCTGATCAATTTCTTAACGGACTTATCATTAGTCGCGGATGTAGACGAAGCCAACTTAGAAGACGGTGTGACGTTAATGACGATGCACTCAGCGAAAGGGCTGGAGTTCCCAATTGTGTTTATTATTGGTATGGAAGAATCGATTTTCCCACACATTCGCGCGATTAAAAGTGACAATGAGCACGAAATGGAAGAAGAACGACGTATCAGTTATGTGGCGATTACACGTGCTGAAGAAGAACTTTATTTATCACATGCCACATCACGTACGTTATTTGGACGTCCGCAAAGCAATGCACGTTCACGTTTCTTAAATGAAATTCCAGAAGAACTGCTTGATTTACCAGAACGTCAACAAGCTACGACTATCGGTATGAAAAAACGTCAACCGGCTAAACGTGGTTTTAGTCAACGTGCAGTGAAAAATTCAACTTCATCAGCATCAGCGTCAAATTGGAAAGTCGGCGATAAAGTGATGCATCAATCATGGGGTGAAGGCATGGTTTCGAACGTCAATAATAAAAATGGCTCTATCGAATTGGATATTATTTTCAAATCTGAAGGGCCGAAGCGTTTACTTGCACAATTTGCGCCTATTGAAAAGAAGGAGGATTAAAGGATGTCATCTATAGCTCAACGTGTTGAAACATTGCACAAATTATTACACCAATACAACTATGAATATCACGTTCAAGATAATCCTAGTGTCCCAGATAGTGAATATGACAAATTATTACATGAATTGATTGATATTGAGACAAAACACCCTGACCTGAAAACTTCGGATTCGCCTACTGTCCGTGTAGGTGGAGAGGCCCAGTCATCGTTTGAAAAGGTCAATCATGATACACCGATGTTAAGCTTATCGAACGCATTTAATGAAACAGATTTAAGAAAGTTCGATCAACGTGTGCGCGATGCAGTCGGTGAAGTCGAATATATGTGTGAATTGAAAATTGATGGTTTAGCCGTGTCATTAAAGTATGTCGATGGAAAGCTCGTTCAAGGCTTAACACGTGGTGACGGGATAACGGGTGAAGATATTACTGAAAATTTAAAGACGATTTACGCGATTCCGCTCACTTTAAACAAGAAAATCTCGTTTGAAGTGCGAGGGGAAGCATATATGCCGCGTCAATCATTTTTGAAGTTGAATGAGACAAAAGCAGTGCGCGATGAACAGCCGTTTGCCAATCCGAGAAATGCGGCAGCTGGGTCGTTGCGTCAACTCGATTCAAAACTTGCGGCAGCACGTAAACTGGACATCTTTTTATACAGTATTAACGACTTTACAGAGCTCGATGCTTCAACGCAAAGTGAAGCATTAGATGAACTCGATGAACTCGGTTTTAAAACGAACCATGAACGTGAAAAAGTAGGCACGATTGATGAAGTGCTTGAATATATTGAAAAATGGACAAACCAACGTGAACAATTGCCTTATGATATTGATGGGATTGTCATTAAAGTGAATCATCTTGAGCACCAAGAGGAGATGGGTTTTACACAAAAATCACCAAGATGGGCTATTGCATACAAGTTTCCAGCTGAAGAAGTCATCACAGAACTATTAGATATTGAGTTGAGTATTGGACGTACTGGGGTAGTGACCCCGACTGCTATTTTGGAACCAGTACGTGTGGCAGGTACAACCGTTTCTCGAGCGTCTTTACATAACGAGGACTTAATTCATGATAAAGATATTCGTATTGGTGATAGTGTCGTTATTAAAAAAGCAGGGGACATTATTCCAGAAGTTGTGCGTGTTATTTTAGACCGTCGACCAGAAGATGCCAAGACGTATCATATGCCGACACATTGTCCAAGTTGTGATCATGAACTCGTTCGCATTGAAGGCGAAGTAGCTTTACGCTGTATCAACCCGAAATGTCAGGCACAGCTCGTTGAAGGTTTGATTCATTTTGTGTCTCGACAAGCGATGAATATTGACGGTTTAGGTACGAAAATGATTGAACAATTGTATACGCACGAGTTGATTAAAGACATAGCTGACATTTTCTACCTTACGAAAGAAGATTTATTACCGTTAGAACGTATGGGCGAAAAGAAAGCACAAAAATTAATTGATGCGATTGAAACTTCAAAAGAACGCTCTCTCGAAAACTTATTATTTGGACTGGGCATTCGTCATTTAGGTGTGAAAGCGAGTCAAGTGTTAGCTGAAAAATACGAAACGATGGACCGTTTATTAACCGTTACGGAAGATGAATTAGTTGAAATTTATGATGTCGGTGAAAAGTTAGCGCAATCGTTAGTGACGTATTTAGAAAATGAAGACATTCGTGCACTGATTGAAAAGTTAAAATCAAAAGGTGTCAATATGACGTTTAAAGGTCAAAAATTATCGCAAATTGAAGGTCATCCAGAGTTTGCGGGTAAAACGATTGTCTTAACAGGTAAACTTCAACAAATGACACGTAATGAAGCATCGAATTGGTTGAAATTACAAGGCGCAAAAGTGACAAGTAGCGTAACAAAGTCCACAGATCTTGTCATTGCAGGTGAAGATGCAGGTTCAAAATTAACAAAAGCAGAATCACTTGGTACAATGATTTGGACAGAACAAGATTTTATTGATAAGCAAAATGAAATTAATAAGTAAGGGGATAGGCGATGAAAAAGTCAATAGTACTTCTTTTAGGTTTATCACTTGTATTATCAGCTTGTGGTCCAGATGAAGATGAGTCAAAGTCCTCGAAAGAAAAAACTGAAACGCAACAACGAGACCACAATAAAGTAAAAGAAATTGCGACAGATAAAAATGTGCAAGGAACGGATTATCGAACAATTTTACCATTTAAAGAAAGTCAGGCGCGTGGATTAATTCAAGAAAATATGGCTAATAGCTATAACGGCGAAGATTTTGAAGATGGCTTGCTCAATATTAGTAAAGAAGTGTATCCGACTGATGAATACTTGTATCAAGATGGTCAATATTTAGATAAAGATACGATTAGAGCCTATCTTAAACCGAAGTATACGAAAAAAGAACTTGATAAAATGAGCGACAAAGAAAAAGAGAATAAAAATGCGACAGCCAATTTAGGATTAAATCCATCTGTGAATGGTGAAACAGATGAAGAAAAAATCGCTAAAAAATCTCCTGCCTATTTATCTAATATTTTAGAACAAGACTTTTATGATAATGGTGATACTAAAGGTGAAGATATTGAAGGTATGACAATCGGTTTAGCGATGAATAGTGTGTATTACTATCAAAAAGAAAAATACGGCGAAACGTATCATGAAAAACTGGATGAACAAGAAATTAAAAAGCAAGGCCGACAAATGGCTGAAGAAATGTTATCACGTTTAAGAGAAAATGACGATTTGAAAGATATTCCAATCACCTTTGCGATATACATTCAGTCAGCGCAAGAGGATATCATTCCGGGTCATTTTGTGAGTTATGCGACAGCCGAGAAAAAAGGGGCTAAACTTTCAGACTGGCATCAAATCGATCAAAAAACCGTACTGTTACCGTCAAGTGAGGCATCAGATTTGAATGAGAATCTCAATGCGAACTTTAAGGACTTTAACAGTGCATTACAATCTTACTTCTCTAACTTTACACAAGCCGTTGGTAAAGCCGAGTTTAAAAACAAAAAAGTACAAAATTTAACTGTTGATTTACCTATTGATTATTACGGTAAAGCCGAGTTAATCGGAATTACGCAATATGTGACACAACTTGCTGAAAAAGATTTTAAATCTGTGGATCAATATGAAATTCATATTAAAGATGGGAGTCAGCCACGTGCACTCATACGTAAAACGAAAGAAGAAAAATCACCACAAGTGCATATTTATCAAAACTAATGTAAAAAATGAATAAAATCAGAAGAACGACCACGATACACCGAGTTTTTATGACTCTAATGTATAAGTGGTCGTTTTTTATTAAGAAACAATCTCGAGATTCAAAGTATAATGACAGCTATGAATGATATTGAACGACAATCAATTGAATGTAAAAAGTGTATTGCTTCATTTTAATTTCTTGATTTTGCATCATTCAATTGCTTTACGACTTGATTTAAATCTTCTTCTACAAATGCACCAGGTTTTTGTGTCATATTTGAAACAAGGACAGTGACGATTAAACTCATGATAAAGCCTGGAACAATTTCGTATAAGTTAAAGAAATCGTTCACGTCACCGTATGGATGCGCAAATACAATCCATAAAATAACGGTTAACGCACCCGCAACCATCCCACTTATTGCACCTGTACGTGATAATCCTTTCCAATACAATGAAAGAATGACTAATGGACCAAAAGCTGCACCGAAACCTGCCCATGCATTACCCACTAAGTTTAAAATCGTGTTGTTCGGTGTCCAAGCGATGGCAATAGCAGCAACCGCTACGATGATTACAGAAATACGTCCCACTAATACAAATTCTTTTTCGTGTGCAGCGGCATTAGCTTTATCACCACGAATCAATTTGTAAAAGTCTTCTGTTAATGAACTTGATGTAACGAGCAATTGAGAAGAAATCGTACTCATTATGGCTGCTAAAATCGCTGCGAGCAAGAAACCACCGACTAACGGATGGAATAGCAATTGACTCATCAAAATAAATAATGTTTCTGGGTCTTGAATTTGAACGCCTTGTGCTGGAACGAACGCGATACCGAGCAGTCCTACTAACACAGCACCCAATAATCCGACGATCATCCATGTAATCCCGATACGACGTGTAAGAGGGAATAATTTCACAGTACGAATCGACATGAAACGTACGAGAATATGAGGTTGGCCAAAATAACCGAGTCCCCATGCAAAGAATGAAATAATTCCAATCACTGTTGTACCTTTAAATAAATCTAAATTAGTCGGTTTCATTTCTGCAATCGTATGGAATGTATCTAAACCATTTAACTTCAACATCACAACAATAGGCACCATGACCATTGCCACTAACATAATTACCCCTTGAAAAAAGTCAGTGATTGATACAGCAAGATACCCACCGAAAAACGTGTAGAGAATAACGATAACCGCAATTAAAATTAATCCGACATGGTAGTCTAATCCAAATGCACTGTCGAATAACTTACCACCTGATACTAAACCAGCATGCGTATACAATGTAAAGAACACGACAATGATTAAGCCTGAAATAATTTTAATTAAATTCGACTGATCATCTAAACGATTTTTAAAGAAATCTGGTAACGTAATCGCATCACCGGCAATTTCTGTATGTGCACGAAGTCTTGGTGCGACGACTAAATAGTTAATGTAAGCACCGAGTGTTAGACCAATCGTAATCCATACGGCAGATAACCCAGTTGAATAAACTTCACCAGGTAATCCCATAATCATCCAGCCACTCATATCAGAAGCACCTGCTGAGAGGGCGGTTACCCATGGGCCAATGTTACGGCCACCTAACATGTACTCACTCAAATTACTTGTTGCTTGTTTATAACCATAGTAACCAATACCGAGTAAGATAATGAAATAAATGGCAATCATAATGTACGTTTGCCAATCGAGATTGACTTGACTGGACAAATTAGAACCAAATAAAACCATATTGATCTCCCCTTTTGTTTTCACTTGCATAAGATTATTATACAAAAATGTATACGAAAAGAAAGATGTATTTCACAGTTTATGTGTAATTTAACCTTGTCACCCCAAGAGAAATAGCGATATATGAGTATAAATAGGCGTAAATTAAATATCAATAATTATTCAGTTTGCTGTCATGAATATAAATAAAAAATACAGTGAGGGTTGGACTTGTGTGAAACAAGTATGTCGGAAAATGATAGAGCAATCTATGATCGTGTCAACATTGTGTCGTGACGCACCTTGTTTGAAATATTTTAGATTTTTATGCTGAAATTTGGTACAATTTATAGATAAAAGAGTATTTTTAAGGAGGCTATATCATCATGGCGGAAATTACCAAAGATCAGGTTGCACATATTGCCAATCTTGCGCGTTTAAATGTGACTGAAGAAGATACAAGTGATATGCAGCAAACATTAGAAGGTATTTTAAATTTTTGTCATCAAATTGATGCTGTTGATACTGAACAAGTAAAACCAACGCATCATGTATTAGATCTACAGAACGTTTTACGTGAAGACGTGGCAGTACAAGGGTTGCCACAAGAAAAAGTATTGAGTAATGCCAAAGAAGTTGAAGCTGGACAATTTAAAGTACCAGCAGTTATGAATGGGGAGGACGCATAAATATGAGCATCCGTTATGAGTCTATTGAAAATCTACAAAAGATGATCAAGGAGAATCAAATAAAGCCTTCAGAAATTGTGAAAGATATTTATCAAGCAATTGAAGAAACTGATCCTACAATCCAATCATTTTTAGCTTTAGATAAAGAAAATGCAATTAAAAAAGCCGAAGAATTAGATGAACTACAAGCCAAAGGTGAAATCAACGGAAAATTATTTGGTATTCCAATGGGTATCAAAGACAATATTATTACAGAAGGTCTAGAGACGACTTGTGCAAGTAAAATGTTAGAGGGCTTTGTACCAATTTATGAGTCCACTGTTATGAAAAAATTGCATCATGAAAACAGTGTGTTAATCGGGAAAGTCAATTTAGACGAGTTTGCAATGGGTGGTTCTACAGAGACGTCTTACTTTAAAAAGACAGTCAACCCATTTGATCATAAAGCAGTACCAGGCGGGTCTTCAGGTGGTTCAGCAGCAGCAGTTGCAGCTGGTTTAGTGCCTTTTACATTAGGAACTGACACAGGTGGTTCCATACGTCAACCTGCAGCATATTGTGGTGTGGTAGGTTTAAAACCAACATATGGTCGTGTTTCTCGTTATGGACTTGTCGCATTTGCGTCTTCGTTAGACCAAATTGGTCCGATTACAAGAAATGTTAAAGACAATGCGCTTGTTTTAGAAGCAATCGTTGGTGAAGACGAAATGGATTCTACAAGTGCGCCAGATAGTTCAAATGATTTTACATCAGAAATTGGTCAAGATATTAAAGATATGAAAATAGGTTTACCAAAAGAGTATATTGGTGAAGGTGTTGATCAAGAAGTCAAAGACGCAGTTTTAAAAGCGGCAGAAACTTTCAAATCATTAGGCGCAATTGTTGAAGAAGTATCATTGCCAAGAACATCTTACGGTATCCCATCTTACTATGTGATTGCCTCAGCGGAAGCATCTTCTAACTTAGCGCGTTTTGACGGCATTCGCTATGGTTACCACTCTAAAGAAGCGCAAACATTGGAAGAATTATACAAACTTTCAAGAAGTGAAGGTTTCGGTCAAGAAGTGAAACGTCGTATTTTATTAGGTACGTACGTATTAAGTTCAGGCTATTATGATGCCTATTATAAAAAAGCACAAAAAGTCCGTACTTTAATTAAACAGGACTTTGAAAGTGTATTTGAAGACTATGATGTCATTTTAGGACCTACAACACCAACTGTCGCATTTGATATTGGAACTGAAATTAATGATCCATTGACAATGTACGCAAATGATTTGTTAACAACACCTGTTAACTTAGCAGGTTTACCTGGTATATCGATACCTTGTGGTTTAGCAGAAAATGGTCGTCCTATCGGTTTACAAATCATTGGTAAGCCATTTGATGAAAAAACAATTTACCGTGTAGCACATCAATATGAGACACAATTTAATTTACACGACCAATATCAAAAATTATAAGGAGTGGCAATCAATGCATTTTGAAACAATAATCGGACTTGAAGTCCATGTTGAATTGAAAACAGACTCAAAAATGTTTTCAAATGCGCCAGTAGCATACGGTGCTGAGCCAAATACAAACACAACCGTGATCGATTTAGGTTATCCTGGTGTCTTACCAACGGTTAACCGTCGTGCAGTGGACTGGTCAATGCGAGCAGCGATGGCCTTGAATATGGAAGTTGCAACAGAATCTAAGTTTGACCGTAAAAACTATTTCTATCCAGATAACCCGAAAGCTTACCAAATTTCACAATTAGATCAGCCTATTGGTGAAAATGGCTATATTGATATTGAAGTAAATGGTGAAACAAAACGTATTGGTATAACAAGATTGCACATGGAAGAAGATGCAGGGAAATCGACACATAAAAACGGCTACTCACTTGTTGACTTAAACCGTCAAGGGACACCACTTGTTGAAATCGTTTCTGAACCTGATATTCGCTCACCAGAAGAGGCGTATGCCTATTTAGAAAAGTTACGCGCTATTATTCAATATACAGGCGTATCAGACGGAAAAATGGAAGAAGGTTCATTACGTTGTGATGCAAACGTGTCTTTACGTCCATACGGTCAAAAAGAGTTTGGTACGAAAGCCGAACTTAAAAACTTAAACTCATTTAACAACGTGCGTAAAGGTTTAGAATATGAAGTGAAACGTCAAGAGGAAGAATTGTTAAATGGCGGTGAAATTTTACAAGAGACACGTCGTTTTGATGAATCAACAGGTAAAACGATTTTAATGCGTGTTAAAGAAGCGTCAGATGACTACCGTTACTTCCCAGAACCAGATATCGTGCCTTTATATATCGATGAAGCATGGAAAGCACGCGTTCGTGAATCAATCCCTGAATTACCGGATGCACGTAAAGAAAAATACGTGAAACAATTTGGTTTACCAGCTTATGACGCACATGTTTTAACATTAACAAAAGAGATGTCAGATTTCTTTGAAGCGGCTGTTGAAGAAGGCGCAGATGTGAAAATGATCTCGAACTGGTTAATGGGTGGTGTGAACGAATATCTCAATAAAAACCAAATTGAGTTACAAGATACAGGCCTTACACCAGCAAACTTAGCAGGTATGATTAAATTAATTGAAGACGGCACAATGAGTAGTAAAATTGCGAAAAAAGTGTTCCCAGAATTAGCACAAAATGGTGGGGACGCGAAGCAAATTATGAAAGATAAAGGTCTTGTTCAAATTTCTGATGAAGGTGCTGTTTTAGAATTTGTACAACAAGCGATTGCTGAAAACCCACAATCTGTTGAAGATTATAAGAATGGCAAAGGTAAGGCAATGGGCTTCTTAGTTGGACAAATTATGAAGTTGTCGAAAGGTCAAGCGAATCCACAACTTGCGAATCAGTTGTTGAAGCAAGAGTTGGATAAGCAATAGTTTGTTTTGAATAGAGGCGAGTGGATGGAATGCAATTGTGATGATTGTATTTCATGCTCGTCTTTTTCATTTTTGATTTTCAACATTGCGAATATTAACGGGGGGAGTTTTGGTGAATATTTGATTGCTGAACAAGCTCTCGCTTGCTAGGGTTGGGTGCGATTGATTGCCATCTTGGGCTTGCTTTCCTAGGGGCTGAACCTCCAACTAAATTTGGCTTGATTGAAGTACACACTTGATGGAAGCCAAATTGGATTTTCCGGTTCAGCTGATCCCTCAGGAGTCTCGCCCAGATTGGCAATCATTTGCTGAAATGTGGTGAAAGCGAGTGTTGTTCAAGCAATCTTGGTGTAGTCTCCTAATGTTAAAAATTCGCGTGCCGAAATATCAAATAAGCGAGACATGAATTGGATCATCATTTTTACCATCATTCGTTCTATTCACTCATTATTGATTTTCCAAGCGGTAGATGGAGAGGGGCTTGTTCTTTGTTTGTACTAATCTAAAGTTTAAATAGACCACCGTTTGATTTAACTGATACATAAATTTCTCGGGCAAAGTTTACGCAAAAGACGTAAATTTCAACCTATCCGATTTGTTAATATATTATAATAGGTGGTAAGAGAGTTAAATGGAGGAAAAGCAATGTCAATTACAGAAAAACAGCGCCAACAACAAGCGGAATTACATAAAAAATTGTGGTCTATCGCGAATGACTTAAGAGGGAACATGGATGCGAGCGAGTTCCGTAATTATATTTTAGGGCTCATTTTTTATCGTTTCTTATCGGAAAAAGCAGAAGCAGAAGTCGCTGAAGCCTTATCAGGAGAAACACTGTCATACGAAGAAGCATGGGCAGATCCAGAATATCGAGAAGACTTAAAAGGTGAATTGTTAGACACAGTCGGCTACTACATCGAACCGCAAGATTTGTTTAGCACAATGGTGAAGGAAATTGAAAACCAACGTTTTGATATCGAACATTTAGCGCAAGCGATTCGCAAAGTTGAAACGTCAACACTCGGTCAAGACAGTGAAGAAGATTTCATCGGGCTATTTAGTGATATGGATTTAAGTTCGACACGACTGGGTAATACAGTGAAAGATCGTACGGCATTATTAAGCAAGGTGATGGTGAACTTAGCGGACTTGCCATTTGTACATAGCGACATGGAAATTGACATGTTAGGGGACGCCTACGAATATTTAATCGGACGTTTCGCAGCGAGTGCAGGTAAAAAAGCAGGCGAATTCTATACGCCACAACAAGTATCGAAAATTTTAGCGCAAATCGTCACATTAGGGAAAGATAAATTAAGAAATGTATATGATCCCACATGTGGTTCAGGTTCCTTACTGTTACGTGTCGGTAAAGAAACGAAAGTGTACCGTTATAATGGACAAGAACGTAACAACACAACGTACAACTTAGCACGCATGAACATGTTGTTGCATGATGTCCGTTATGAAAACTTTGACATTCAAAACGACGATACACTCGAAAATCCAGCCTTTTTAGGTGAGAAATTCGATGCCGTGGTAGCCAATCCCCCATACAGTGCGAAATGGTCAGCGGATAGTAAATTCAATGATGACGACCGTTTCAGTGGTTACGGCAAACTCGCACCGAAATCAAAAGCCGACTTCGCCTTTATCCAACATATGGTGCACTATTTAGATGATGAAGGAACGATGGCAGTCGTATTACCACATGGCGTCCTGTTCCGTGGTGCAGCAGAGGGTGTCATTCGACAATATCTTATTGAAGAGAAAAATTATTTAGACGCGGTTATTGGCTTACCGGCAAATATTTTCTATGGCACAAGCATTCCGACGTGTATTTTAGTGTTCAAAAAATGTCGTAAATCAGACCACGACGTGTTATTCATCGACGCATCTAACGCATTCGAAAAAGGTAAAAATCAAAACCACTTAAACGACGAACACGTTGAAAAAATCATCGACACATACAAAAACAGAGCAACCATCGATAAATACAGCTATGCCGCAACATTACAAGAAATTGAAGACAATGACTACAACCTCAATATTCCGAGATATGTCGACACTTTTGAAGAGGAAGCACCCATCGACCTCGACCAAATTCAACAAGACATCGTGAATATCGACAATGAAATCGCGCAAGTCGAACAAGAAATTAACAGCTATTTGAAAGAACTGGGAGTGTTGAAGCATGACTCATCCAAATAAAAATGTGCCGGAGTTAAGATTTCCTGAGTTTGAAGGTGAGTGGGAAGAGAATAGACTAGAGACACTTGTAAATTTTAGTAAAGGAAAATTATTAGGTAAGAAAGATTTAAGTGAAGATGGGAGCTATCCGTGCATTCTTTATGGAGAACTGTATACAAAATATGGAGCGATTATTAATACTATTCAAAGTAGAACAAATGTAAATCCAAATAAGTTGAAAAAAGCTGGAAATAACCAGGTTTTAATTCCATCTTCTGGAGAAACAGTAGAGGATATTGCTACGGCATCAGCCATAAATGTAAATGATGATGTTTATATCGGTGGAGATTTAAATATTCTAACTCCTAAAAAAGATGATGGTAGATTCATTTCTTTGTCTTTAAACAGTGTGAACAAATGGAATGTATCTAGATTTGCACAAGGTAAAACAGTGGTTCACCTTTATAATAGTGATTTAAAGAATTTGAAAATTAATATACCTGTTCAATTTGAAGAACAACAAAAAACAGGTGATTTCTTCAGTAAACTCGACCATCAAATTGAATTAGAAGAACAAAAATTAGCCTTGTTGGAAGAACAGAAAGAAGGTTATATGCAAAAGATTTTCTCCCAAGAACTTCGATTTAAAGATGACAATGGGGAAAATTATCCAGAGTGGGAAAACAAATACTTGCATGAAATTAGTGATTTGAATCCTAAAAGTAACTATTTGCCTGATAAATTTTATTATATAGACTTAGAAAGTGTTAACAACGGTCAAATTAATCAATTAAAGGTAGTAAATAAAATAAATGCTCCATCTAGAGCACAAAGGTTAGCAAAAAAACATGATGTTTTCTATCAAACAGTTAGACCATATCAAAAAAATAATTTTATAAATTTATCAAACCGAAATGATATTGTAGTATCTACAGGATATGCTCAGTTAAGACCTTTAGTACATTATTATTATTTATATACATTATTATTAACTAATTCGTTTGTGAATAAAGTTTTAGTGAAATGTACAGGTACTAACTATCCAGCAATAAATTCTAAAGATTTATCTTTAATCTCAATATTATCTTCTTCAGTATTAGAAGAACAACAAAAGATTGGTGATTTCTTCAATAAACTCGACCAACAAATTGAATTACAAGGCCAAAAAATCGAATGCTTAAAACAACGTAAAAAGGGCTTACTCCAAAAGATGTTTGTGTAATGTCAATATGCATGTTTGTGAATATCAATAGTGAATGAAGAAAAAGTGTGTCATTGATTGAGGGGATCAATGTCGTAGGGTGAAGTAAGGGGGAATGTCTAATGGTGGAAGATATTGCGTCTCAATTGCAAAGTATTTTACATGAGGATGAGTGGATTTTGTCGCTAACGCAGTCTGATTCCAATGGTTCGATTTATGTGTTGTTTCGAAAGGGTGCTTTTGCGTATATGCCGATTCGTATCAGTAACCATAAAAATCATTCGTATTTCTCTAATAAAACTTTTTATACGACACTGGAAGAAGCAGTTTTACTCGATCAAATCAGAACACACCTAGATCATAGTAGTTGGTATATATTTAAATACGAAGATTACTTCACACTTAAGATTTTAACGAAGCTCAATATGAAAAATTTAAGGATTTATGTTGATAATTCAATGGGGATTTACGATGGTGCGCTGATGGGCTTGTTGTTCTATCAAATTCGATATTTTAATAGAAACCATAAAGAGATGAATACGGTGTCGGAATCGTTTCAAAAATATTTGAGGCGGTTGTTTGCGGCAGGACTGTTGAATGGTTATAGACAAGCGAACAATGATTTGTCTGTATATGTGACGCAAATGGGGAAATCAATGGTTACAGAGTATTGTCACGTCTATCAAGAGCGTTATCTCACTGATGTAAAAAAGGTTGAATTTCGGTATGTTGAAGTGCCTATGGATGAAATTTTATACGCAATTGATGACGACCATAAGATCATACAAAAGTGATGAAAGTATGATGTCATTGTGAGATGGATGATCGTATTGGACGATAAAAACATACTAAGATTAGCTGTGAAGAAATTTATGACGATAGATTTCTTCACAGCTATTTTTTATAGTTGTAGAGAGAAGTAGATCGCGCAGTCCCTTGGATCTTTGAATCCGTAATGTAAACTGATCAGCTTTACTCTCCTTTTGAAATTCGATTGAAGTATGTTGGGTTTTAGAAACCGTGTATAGGAAAATGAAATGAAAAAGGCTAAGTAAAGTTAAAATCTTCTCAATTCAATAGAGAAAGGTATGATTTTTATTAACTGTTTTGGTATTGATATCAGTAAGTCAGAAAGTGTGGTCGCACATTATAAGGATGAAGTTTTCGTTAAAGAATTGGTCATTCAAAATAATCAAAATGGCTATCGTTATCTTAAAAATTATATCAAGCATCTTGATTCCCTGTTTATCCTCTTTGAATCAACAGGTGTTTATTCAAGAGGTATGAAACACTTTTGTGAAATTCACAAAATAAATTACTTAGAAATGAACCCCCTAGAAGCCAAGTTTAAAACAAATTCGTTAAGATCATGGAAAACAGATAAGTCAGACGCACATAAACTCGCACTTCTTGCCTTTAGAATGAAAGATTCAAAGGTACAACGTCATCCTGAAGAGATCTACTTTGAACTGAGAGAACGTGCGCGCTTTCACTTAGAAATGGAGATCAACCAAAATTGTCTCAAAGTTGAGTTAGTCGAAACACTACATCAAACATTTCCAGGGTTAGAAAAGTTATTTACTAACAGATATTCAAAAATCGCATTAAATATAGCTAAAGCATTTCCTCATCCTGATTATGTAAGTATTTTGACTCATGATGAATTGGTGGAAAAAGTACTTCATTCAACTGATAAAGGCATTTCAATTAAAAAAGCGCACAAGTATGCCAAAAAATTAATTGAAATAAAGAATAATAGTTTTCCGAATGTGCGCAAGTCTTCTTTCCTCCTACAAAAAGTCCAATACTTATGCGACAAACTGCTTATTGGGATAGAAGAAATGAAAGCATTTAATCAGGAAATGATTGATTTAGCTAAAAATACAACTGAGTTTGAAAATATTATTTCAATTCCTGGCATCGGAGAACTCACAGCTACATTGCTTATTGGGGAACTTGGAGATATTAGAGAATTCAAAACAAATAAACAACTGAATGCATTTGTAGGCATTGATATTAAACGTTACCAATCAGGAACTTCAAAGAGTCGAGATACGATTAATAAAAGAGGAAATAAAAAAGCAAGGCGTTTATTGTATTTAATCACTATGAACATTCTTAGGGGAAGAAATCATTATCAAAGCCATATTGTGGATTATTATTATAAATTAAGAGAGCAGCCTCATGGGAAACCCCACAAGACTGCCGTAATAGCGAGTATCAATCGCTTATTAAAGACCATTCACTACTTGATAGTCAATGATAAATTATATGATTATCAGAAAGCACCACACTAACGAAACCACATAATCATATACATCATAACACCTTATTCAAAAAAGTAAAAATTGGACGGTCTAGTTCAGTAATGTCAATTTCACTTATTGAACCCTTGACAAATCGTAGGAAAGGGATTGGGATATAGAAATTTTAAAATGGTAAAGTATTTTCTCTTTACAAAACCATGAGTTCCTGTTATTATAATTTCTTGTAGATAACAAAACTTATGACATTAAAGGAGAGAATTATAAATGGCAGTTAAAATTCGTTTAACACGTTTAGGTTCAAAAAGAAACCCATTCTATCGTATCGTAGTAGCAGACGCACGTTCACCACGTGACGGTCGTATCATCGAACAAATCGGTACTTACAACCCAGCAGCGGTAAATGCACCGGAAGTTAAAATCGATGCAGAATTAGCACTTAAATGGTTAAAAGACGGTGCGAAACCAACAGATACAGTTCACAACCTTTTATCACGTGAAGGTATTTTAAAAACTTTTGACGAACAGAAAAAAGCAAAATAATGTAAGCATATCAACGGGGAAGGGATAGACACCTTTCCTATTTGATTTTAAGCGATAACGTTTGTTGATATCGCGGTGATTCAAGCGGATAGTGCATGACAGTGTCGATAAGAGTAGTCATGCAAGAAGTGACTGACTTTAAAACAGTAAATTTCAAGTTTTAAAAATCGAGTCGCCTTTCTAGAGTTCGAGTTGAGAGATGATTTGAAACTCTATATACATGGAATCACCAATCATGAGGTGAGACGAGAAGTGACTTGATGAGAGGTGCTTCGGTCTCATCTCTTTTTTGTATAAATAGCGATAATAGGAGGCTCACGATATGAAAGTAGAAGTGGGTAAAATTGTGAACACACACGGTATCAAAGGAGAAGTGAAGGTACAGTCTCATTCGGATTTTACAGAGATTCGCTTTCAACCTGGTGAAGTGTTACAAGCAGAATATCAAGGTCAAACGCTCCTTTTAACGGTGAAATCCCATCGTATGCATAAAGGGTTACATATGTTAACGTTTGAAGGCTATACGAATATTAATGACATCGAACATTTGAAAGGGACACATCTCTATCAAGAGCGTGATCATGAAGCGATTGAATTAGACGAACATGAGTTTTATTACTCAGACATTATCGGTTGTACAGTATTTGATGGTGATCGCCCGATTGGTCGAGTGACTGAAATTTTTGAAACAGGTGCAAACGATGTATGGGTCGTTAAAGGTGACAAGGAACATTTAATTCCATACATTGCGGATGTTGTAAAAGAAGTGGACATTGAAGGACGTCGTATTGTCATTACGCCATTAGAAGGGTTGTTAAACGAATGAAAATCGACTATTTAACGCTCTTTCCAGAAATGTTTGATGGCGTACTCAATCAATCCATTTTAAAGCGAGCAAGAGAAAATGACGCATTAACGACGCGATTGATTAATTTTCGCGATTATGCCAACAATAAACACAATCAAGTGGATGATTATCCTTACGGTGGCGGTCAAGGGATGGTATTGAAGCCTGAGCCGATTTTTAATGCGATGGCAGATTTGGAAGTTTCAGATGACACACGTGTGATTTTGATGACACCACAAGGGCAACCGTTCAATCAAAAGTTAGCGGAGTCTCTCGCTGAAGCGGAACATCTCATTTTCATTTGTGGCCATTATGAAGGTTATGATGAACGTATCCGTGAACATTTAGTCACTGATGAAATTTCTGTCGGCGATTATGTGCTGACAGGGGGCGAGTTGCCTGCGATGGTCATGACAGATGCGATTGTGCGCTTAATTCCTGGTGTGCTAGGGAACCAAGTGTCACATGAAGATGATTCTTTTTCGAGTGGCTTATTAGAATATCCACAATATACGCGTCCAAGTGATTATAAAGGGATGACCGTACCTGATGTGCTGTTGTCTGGTGATCATGCGAAAATTGCCCAATGGCGCCATGAGCAGTCATTGACACGCACTTGGCTGAAACGTCCTGATTTATTGGACTATTATCCATTGACTGATCAAGATCAGAAATTCATTCAATCGTTAAAAAGAACATTGAAAAACGACTGAATGTATGCTAGTATATTTTAAGTGTGGAAACACGAATATCACTATGATCCGCTGCTATATATTGTCGAGGCAAGAACATAGGTTGAAGGAGAGAATTAATCATGACAAATCACAAATTAATTGAAGCAGTAACAAAATCACAATTACGTGACGATATCCCATCATTCCGTCCTGGTGACACTTTACGTGTACACGTACGTATTATCGAGGGAACTCGTGAGCGTATCCAAGTATTCGAAGGTGTTGTAATCAAACGTCGTGGTGGCGGTATTTCTGAAACATTCACTGTTCGTAAAATCTCATCAGGTGTAGGTGTTGAACGTACGTTCCCATTACACACACCAAAAATCGAGAAAATCGAAGTGAAACGTCGCGGTAAAGTACGTCGTGCGAAACTTTATTACTTACGTAGCCTTCGTGGTAAAGCTGCACGTATCCAAGAAATTCGTTAATTCGAGTCTTAAGGACACCCCATATCAAACAGGGTTGGGACATGTATTGTCTCAACCCTGTTTTATTTATGTAAAAGAATGATTGTGATACATTATCGTTGTTTGAGGACTTTGATCAGGGCTAGGATATTTTTTCACCCTAGCCCCCAATGTGATTAAATCAGAAGTTACAGTTAGTGTCTGTGATGTGTGGATGCATCTTATGCTTTTCATTTTCCAAGTTCTCCAGTGGGCGTGATTAGGAGATTTTTCTACACTTTTAATTCCTAACCCAGTCCGAATAATTTTGCGAGTAATTCGACACTGTGCTGTACTGTAGCGACAATCGCAGTACCCATGTTCACCCAGTCGTGTTGAATGGCAGAAGTTACAATGCTTGTGATTGACTCAAATAAATCACCCATTTGAAACACCTCCTCTTATTGTATAACTTTATTTTAAATCCTTTTATACATAAATTTATGATTATTTCATAGTTGGAAATATAATATGCTTAAACGCAATTAATTTTATATAAAAATACATTAAGGCATGCCTAAATGTCGAAGATGAAGACATTGTATAGAGCATGAGCACATGTGATGTATAGCGTTTTTAGGAGAAAGTAGGTAGATACTTGAATCAAAAAGAAGATGATATTAAGTCTTATTTTGTTAGCAACGAGAATTATGAAAGATATGCTAGTTTAGAAAAAGGAAAAGTTGCAAGTTAAATGAATAATAAATTTCATGTTCAGTTAGATGCGTTCAATTTACAAGCTATTAACTTTATTAAATTTGATAATTACGATGAGTCTGATTTTGTGTTGAGGGGATTTTGCTTATTTTGAATATGCGATTGATTAATGTGAAAAGCAGGATATCATGATAAAGCTCGCATTCCTCCACTTTAATCTTTATTCAAATGTCTACTTACTCACTTTTTTTATGACTTTCTGCAAGCCCCATATACGTCAATTCGATAAACCGTCTATATTTCGAGATAAAGGCTTCATCAAATAAAAGGCCACTATTTCTTTTGATGTCCATTACAGTGTCATAGATGTTAGCTATAATTTCGCTTGGTCGGTGATGGTCTTTCGCATCATCTTTCGTGAGGAAAAGATAAGCGTTGTACAAATCTTCAATCGTTTTGAAGTACCCGTGCTTTGCGATGGATTTACAAGTGAACGCAGGCATATGAACGAGATTAAAATAATAATCATAAGGCGTCATTTCATCTTCTGACATCGGGTTCTGGTCTATGTTCACACGATTCCTTAAATCTTTGCCGTATTCATGAATTTGTTGATGTTCTGACCCTTCCATTTGGGATTCCAACTGTTTCATATTCGAAAATAACACGCTCACTTTACCGGCACTACCTTCATAATCAACGCCACTGACCTGCGTCAGCATTTTTGAAATATCTTTCCTGAAAATAATGATAGCGATTAAAATGAGCCAAGGAAAATTGAAATGTTCAAATAAGGATGTTAAGACATGAGCGAGCCCGCTTAAACTTTGAAGTAAAAAATCTAGAAAAACATTTTCAGTGTGGTTCAAAAAATCACCGCCTCTATACATTTGTCATATGACATCATTTTAACCTCTAAACATATAAAATTACACAATGATACGATAAAAAAATGATCTGTTTTGTGAATTCGGAAGGTACGATTTTATGAGAATTACAAATAAAAAGCGATGCCTCACCTTAACTATGTAGCGGCTGGAATTTGTGAATCTGCTCAATTCCAGCCTGCTCAGTCGGCGAAGCATCGTGCCTCATATTATTGTTTGGTTGTTCGACGGAGCCACCAACGATAAACTATCGCGCCCACAATGCCTAATACGGTAATCAGGCTTAAAATATGCCAATAAGGTAGTGAATAGGTCAATGTCGCTTTACTGTCACCTTTTTCAACGGGCACAATTGTCATTAAACCATTGCCTTGAAGCACAGGTCTTGTCTCGCCGTTGACTTCAGCGTGTAAACCTTGTCTATAGGGGATTGGAAGTACAAGGTATTGGTCTTTGTCTGATTTGAAATGTGCGTTGATGTGTCGGCGCTCCTTATCCATCTGTACGGGTTCTACTTCTGAAGCAGCACGTTTAAGCGTACTGTAATCTTCGCCGTAAATACCTTTAAGCTGAAAACGGTAATCGCCTTGTTTTAACTTCAGTTGCATCGTGTCACGAACAGTCACACGCACTGTAATGGGTGTAACAAAACGACGATAAGCATAGTCGAGTTTCGTACGGCGTTGGTAAAAGTCATCTAGTTTTAAATAGTGCGGTTGATTTGGTGACAATAATTCGATGTCCATTTCAACATAATAGTCGTGATAACGTTCTTTCACGTTTTGAGGTAAATCGATATTCACGCCACCGTCTTTTTCATGAACGGTTAAAATTTTTCCTTTCATCGAGGCATCTCGTGGTGTCACTGTCGCTTTTGATAATAAATTCGAATTCGCCTGGAACGTTTGATTGGCTTTTTGATTGTCGAGTACCACACCTTGCAACATCGCTTGTTCACGATCTAACGGTGATTTTAAGTCTTTGGCGTCATAAACACGAGAGGTCAAATGTGCGCTCGGATAATCTATCGTTTGTTGGGAATGGGTCCAAGCATGGTTTTCGTCTTGAATCGTTTGAACATTTTTCATTCCATACGGCAAAGTGCGGTCGGGGGCATCTTTAATACGGTCCGTGATACCCCATAATGCGTATAAATTTTCGCGATCACCTAATAAACGATACGTACTGTTACTGTCATATTCCATGTTGATTTGCATTTGGCGGTCATAATAATCATAAATATTGCCGTCAAAAATACTGGAATACAGTGCGACCCCATTAAAGTCGTAAATCATACTAGAGTTCACAGCGTAAGTACTCATGTAATCGATGCGCTGTAATGGTGACTGGTCATGCTTTATCGTATCAATCTGTTGTTGTATAGTCGTACTATGATAATTTGGCGCTTTCATATCGTCCATTATCGACTGATAGGGTGCGATATTGTTATGATGATAGTTGAGTAATAAGATAAATTGTTGCACGACAAAGAGTATGAACAAGACACCGCGCATCCAACCTGTCAGCGGACGACGTTGGTAAATGTGATAGGCTACTACGATTAAAATGATGACACTGGCAAGCATCCACCACATCGCACCGCGTGAAAAGAATGCTGTTGCAATCGCAAGTAATGCAATCGGAATGAGTGATTGTAAAAATGATTTCACAGTCAACTCGGTCAAATATTTAATCCACAATGCGATTAAAGCACTTGTCGTTAATGCGAGGATGTAGACCCAACGACGCTGTGGGAATGAAAAGCCATTAAACGCACTATCAAAATAGGGTGAAAAAGAACCAATCAACAGTATCCAAGTGAAAATCGCGACCATTTTATAGTGATAATGGCGGTATAGTTTGAACGAAAATAGTGCGACGAGCGCAATAAACGTAACTGTAATATAAAAACCGTTTGTAAAGATATGGTACTTTTGTGAAAATTCGATAATCGGTGAAATAAAGACATCATTCGTTTGACGATCATTATTTAAAAACGACCGTACACCAGTAAAAAAGCCTAACGCCGCGATACACAAACTACAAAGGACAGCTGGAATAAGCAAATATAATTTTTGCCAGCGACCAACTTGATCGTCACGATGCGGCCAAATCATGCGATAAACTAAGTACATTGTTAAAATAATCGCTTCATAATAACTAAAGTAAAAGTTAGAAAACAAAGTTAAAGCAATGGCGATGATGAATAATCCGATGTGACGACTTCTGAAAAAGCGTTCAATTCCCCAAATTGAAAGGGGCAAGTAAATTAAAATATCGCCAAAAAACGACCATGTAAAATTGAAATAATAGACCACAGTGGAAGTGGCATAAAGGATGGCACCTAAATAACGATAAAAGCGCTCGAGTTTAAATTGATGAAACATGCCATAAGCGGCAAGAAATGTGATGACACAACGTAAATACGCCGTGAAAATTTGGTTGCTGGGCCAAAATTCAATGTCACTCGGATCGAAATGTAACAGCCATTGCCCAAGACCTACAAAGATGAAGTTCACATACATCATCGGTGAGGTCGTGTAATAGTAGGCGAGGTCTGTAAAATAATCGCCACCGAGTCCAAAACCACTGTCATAAAGCGAGTGGAGATGAGAAAAATGTTCATACAAAAAGCGTTGAAAAGGCATCATTTGTTTAAAACCATCGCCGTTTCCACTATAAATGATGCCTTCATGTATGAAACGGAACACGACCGGCACGTACACGATACATCCGACGAGACAGGCCGCAATGAAGACGGTTAAAAAACGAGTTACAATACTTTTTTGTTTCTGTTTTTTCAATGTTTTTCACTCTTTCTCGATTGTTTATGTTGATACCAACGACTATAAATGATGCTGCTGATGATACTGATGATTGACAAGACGATCATCGTGATGAAATAAGGTGGACGGTAGTGAATGTCAATTTGTTTCGCATGTGGTCCAATTTTGATCCCTGTCATCATGCCATTGACCTTTTGTGGTATGACAGCGTGTCCGTCAACAATTGCCGTCATGCCTTTACGATAAGGGATGTTGATGACCGCCATACCACCAGAATGCTCAGCTAAATGAACTTTAATCTTTCCTTGATGTTCTTCATAGTGATGAGGGGCTTGCTGATGATATGCCTGTTTTAACGTATCGTAATCTTCGCCGTACAAACCTTGAATGCGCAATTGATACGACCCTGTTGGTGAAATACCGAGATGAATTTGGCCGTTGTTGTCAGGTTGCACGCGATACAGCAAAGTATTTTGACCTGTACGATATTTAGAATTGTTAAATAGACGGTGATTTTCATAGCCATTGACATCGAGTGTACTGTTACTATCTGGCGCATTACGTTTAAAATAGACGACGAGATAAAAGTCTTCATACTGTTCGCGTAATGTTTCCGGGAGTTGCAGCGTCACACCACCATTCGGTTTAGTGACTGTTAACCCATCTGAGCGTGTACGTTGGGCATCAAGGGTTGTCATTTCGACTTCATGAACAAGATTTTGGGCTTTTTGAGGATACGTTTGACCTTGATGATCCAATACGACGCCATCGAGCATCGCATGTTCACGATCAATCGGTGTCGTTAAATCTTCAGCGTTATAATAATGATGGCTCACACGCACGGCCGGTAAAGGGTATTGATTTTCGTACATGACATATTGACCAAATTGATGCACTTTTTCAAAATGAGCAGGTTGCTGGTGCTGATAATCTTTTTCCATAAGGTAGCGTACGGATAAGAGACTTGCAATGTTCGAGCGGCTCCCTGTAGATTGATAACGGCTGACAGATTCTTCTTTTAAGTTAATCATTAAATAGCGATAATAAAATTCAATGAGCTGTTGATCGAAAATACTCGAATACAAACTCATCCCTTTAAAATGTTGATACATCGGTGTATTATCCTGCTCGTTTACACGCCAATCTATCCGTTCATCCTCACGCTTATCCGCATTCATTTGGTCGACTAACGACTGCTGTAAAGGTGTATTGTACAAACTGGCATGCGCATAAAATGTATTGGCTCGCTTTTCGTGATCTGTATGGAAAATTTGATTTTTAATAAACACTGCCGACATCGCAAATTGTAAAACGATAAGTGCGCATGCAAAGCTCACTGTTACGAAATGACATCGTTTGTTATCATGATGTTCAATCGTTAAGACGAGTAATCCAATCAGAAATACGATAGGGATGAGATAGATCCACCAGACGACCCGATCATTCATGGAAGCACTCATGAAAACAATAGCCATTGCAGGTATCGCGGTCAAGATATATGTAAGGCGTGATAACGATTTGAAATGCTGTATATAAGTTGCAATTAAACCACTTGTCACAAATGCTAATAAGTAATGCCAACGGTTTTGTGGCGCTGAAAAGCCGTTAAATATACTGTCCACATATGGTATAAATGCTGCGATAATGGTTAAAATGCTCAGTATTGCGAACAGTCTAAAGTAAAAATGACGGTACAATTTAAATGTCAGTAACGCTTGAATTACGACAAATGAAATGATGATTAAATAGTTGTCATAGAAAAGATTTGTATTTTCATTGAACTGTTCAATGAGTGGCATGTCACCATCAAATGGGATACGTTGATTGTTGAAAAAACTGCGTGCCCCATGAAAGAAAAAGAATAAACTTGAACCTACGCCTAAAACAGCTGCAACGACTAAGGGTAGAACAGTTTTGATACCTCTTTTTTGATCATCGGGGTGTGGATGAAACACTCTCAGACTATAATAAATGAGTCCCATCAAGACTTGGTAATAGGCAAAGTAAAAATTATTCGCAAAAGAAATAGCTGTAATAATGATGAATAGGCCTAACTTACCCGATTTCAAAAAACGTTCAATACTGAGTAAGAGCAGTGGTAATAAAATAAATACATCACTAAAAAAGGGCCAGTACACGGTGAATCGGAAATAAAGTGGCGACATGGCGAATAACACCGCAAATACAACCGATGCGACGTGCTGGAGTTTTAACTGACGTGCATAGTAATACGTTGCTATCATAGCGCCAGTGCACTTCAAAATGGAAACGACCCATGCTTGTGTGAACCAATACATCATGTCTTTAGGGTCCACGATATGTAATAGTGCTAAAAGACAAGTGACGCTTGTAGTTAAAATAAAAATGAAATTAGTCGAAAAATAATACGATAGATCTGTAAAAAAATCACCGCCAAGACCAAAATCGGTGGCATAGAAAAAGGTACCTTCAGACCATTTTTCGTATAAAAACATCTGAATCGGTACCATTTGTTCCATACCGTCATTTGGACCTGTATATAACAGACCGTCTGCAAAAAAGCGATACAAAATATAAGCATGCCCTATGAGTGACATGCATAAAAATAAAACAATAAAGCCGATGGGGTGAATGTAACGTCTCATAATCCGAGCCTCACTTTAATTATCGATCTTTAAGAATAAACTTAGATAAAATATAAGTAATTGGTATCGTAACGATGAGTCCTACAAACGGTGCAAAGGCTGCGTTGAAATGCATGAGCTCCACAAAGATAAAAATGAGTAACGTTTGTGTCCCCATATTAACCACTTGTGTCAGTGGAAAGGCCAAAAATTTTTTTAGCGTCGGTCGCACTTTATAGACAAAGTAACAATTTAAATAGAAAGAAACGACGAACGAAAAAATGAAACCGATAATATGGCTGATGAGATAATGGACATCAAATAAACGCAATAATATTAAATAGACGATATAATAATTTAGAGTATTAATACCACCTACTAATACAAACCGGAAAATTTCAAAAAAACGTGCTGAGTTCACCATTCAATATACCTACCTTTGTTCAACGATATGTGATTGTAAATAGCTATTGACGATAAAGTTGATTATACTTAAAGTGGTGTATATCAAATTTTGTTATACAATACATGATGCGGATGCTTTAATTCGTCATTCAATATCATATGTTTATATCTTTAAAACTAACAATTAATATAACATATAACATTAAAAAAAACGATTTGTAAGAATAATTAAGAGGAGTTAAAACTATGGTGATTCAATGGTATCCAGGTCATATGGCCAAAGCAAAACGAGAAGTAACGGAACAACTAAAAAAAGTGGATGTGATCTTTGAATTGGTCGATGCGCGCATTCCTTTTAGTTCGAGAAACCCTATGATTGATGAGGTCATTCAACAAAAACCACGCGTGGTCATTTTCAATAAAAAAGATATGGCCAATTTAAAAGAAATGGAAAAATGGTATGCGTTCTTTAGAGAGAAAGGGGCTTATCCGGTAGCCGTTGATGCGAAACATGGTAAAGGCTTAAAAAATGTAGAAGCAGCTGCAATTGAAGCGACACGTGAAAAGTTTGAACGTGAAAAAGCAAAAGGGTTAAAACCGAGAGCAATACGTGCGATGATTGTCGGCATCCCTAATGTTGGTAAATCGACTTTGATTAACAAACTCGCAAACCGTTCGATTGCACAAACAGGGAATAAACCGGGTGTGACAAAACAACAGCAATGGATTAAAGTAGGTAAATCATTACAGTTATTAGATACACCGGGGATTTTATGGCCAAAGTTTGAAGATCAACTGATTGGTAAAAAGTTGAGTTTAACGGGTGCAATTAAAGATAGCATTGTACATTTAGATGAAGTGGCGATTTACGGATTAGAATTTCTCATTGAACATGACTATGAAGCATTGCTCGCCCATTTTAAAATCGATGTACCTCGAGATGCAGAAATGTTGGCTTGGTTTGACGCGATAGGGCGCAAGCGTGGTCTGTTACAACGTGGGAATGAAGTAGATTATGAAGCGGTCATTGAAGCACTCATCTATGACATTAGAAATGCGAAAATCGGGACTTATTGCTTTGACTTATATTCCGAATGGCAGGCCGAGACCAATGCGTAAAGGCAAAACGATTCAAACGATTAAAGCAGAATTGCAACAAGTGATTTCAATAGAGGACTTAGTACGACACCCTGACTTTCAAGATGAACGTAAAGGGGTCCAACAAGCGTTTTTGCAGCGTCAACGTCAACTTGAAAAAATAGCGTTACAACAACAAAAATATCGTGACATGTGCCAGTTTGAAACAGAAATTTTAAATGCGCATCCAGAAGCGCTGGTTTGTGGCGTGGATGAGGTCGGACGTGGGCCTCTTGCTGGACCTGTCGTCGCAAGTGCAGTCATTTTACAGCCTGGTCATGACTTTGTAGGAATTAATGACTCCAAACAATTGTCTGCCACACAACGCACTTTGTTGAATACATTGTTAAAAAATCAAGTGTGTGCTTGGGCAGTGGGAATTGCAACGCCTGAAGAAATTGACGAACACAATATTTATGCGGCGACACAAATCGCGATGTACCGTGCTATTGAAAATTTGTCAGTCACCCCGACGCACTATTTAATTGATGCGATGAAGCTCGATCAACTGACTGCACCACAACAAGCGATCATTAAAGGAGATGCGAAAAGTGTGTCTATTGCTGCGGCGAGTATTATCGCAAAAGTGTATCGGGATGACTTGATGGCTGAATATGCACAACGATATCCTGGTTATGATTTTGCACAAAATGTTGGATATGGCACGCAAAGACATTTAGATGGTTTGAAACGATACGGCGTGACACCTATTCATAGAAAATCTTTCGAGCCCATTAAATCAATAGTTTCAAAGTTTTAAATGAAATGGATGGGCGTATAAAAAGTTTTCAAAAAGTTAGAATTATGTTTTACTAGTAGTAATTTCTAATAAAGAAAGGAATATGAAACTCATGGATGAAACGTTACAAAAATTATATAAGGTGTTAGTACATTTTGAAGAAAAAGAAGTGGGAATTACTGAAGATGAAGCGAAGTTAAAGAAGATCAAGGAAGAGATTGAAGAGAATTTGAATATTTCGATTGAGGATGAACAGCAGGCGGATTTGATTCGTTTGTTGAAGGAACATCAGTTTGTGGTGGAGTCAACGGAGGATGAGCAGAAGATTGTGCAAGTGCCAATGGATGATGATACGCAGATTTCGTTCCAGGTGAATGATGAGGATTAGTGTGATGTGTGATGCGCTAGGATGAGGCGGAGTGTTTTTCGTTTTGTCCTAGTTTTTTTGTTTTTGGGACATTTTGTTATGGGAGTATTTAGGTTGTAGGGTACGTTAAGGTTTTGGCACAATTTGGTTATAGGCGCAATTTAGTTATAGGCACATGTTGAGATATTCACAGGTTTGAGTGCGTGTGAGGTCGTTAGATTGCTTGAATCGCCCTGCGCGTTCCTAGGGGCTGAAAATTCAACTCAATTTGGCTTGATTGAAGTGGACATAAGGTGGAAGCCGAATTGGATTTTGGGAGCAGTACAGAAATCTCATGTGCAACAAAGATTTCGTCGCACTGCCCCCGCAAGGCTGACTAGACTTCTCAAAAGCAATAGCATTGAGAAGTCAGACAGCTACTGCGATAAACAGCAACCACACTATTAAAGTAGAGAAGGGGAAGTTAGCAGTATACACTCATTCCCTCAGGAGTCTTGCGCGATTTTTGCAATCTAGGTTTGGAACTCAAATCAAAGTGAGGGAAATGCATGGTGTCACAAACTGCAAACGCATCCTCATTCTTTTTCAGTAGGGGAGAGATGTATTGTTGGCAGTTGTATTTCAGCTGTCGTTTAGGTTGGATTCAGTGTGCTAAAAAATAATTTTTATAATTTGATAACGGCTGAAACAATGTATTGCGTGTGTTGCAGGAGGTCTCAGCCTTTATAAAACATCATGATACTAGAGGGAATCTGTTTACAATAGCGCTTACATTTCCTATAATTGTACTTGAACTTAACCTTAAGAAACAGGAGGATGGAGTATGAATATCCATGAGTATCAAGGAAAAGAAATTTTTCGCTCAATGGGCGTAGCAGTACCAGAAGGGCGTGTGGCTTTTTCTGCTGAAGAAGCTGTTGAGAAAGCGAAAGAGTTAGACACAGATGTATATGTTGTTAAAGCGCAAATCCATGCGGGGGGACGTGGTAAAGCTGGTGGTGTTAAAATCGCTAAGTCTTTATCAGAAGTTGAAGCATATGCAAATGAGTTACTTGGAAAAGTTCTCGTTACACACCAAACAGGTCCTGAAGGTAAAGAAGTGAAGCGTCTTTACATTGAAGAAGGTGCCAATATCCAAAAAGAATATTATGTTGGATTTGTTATTGACCGTGCGACAGACCGTGTGACTTTAATGACGTCTGAAGAGGGTGGAACTGAAATTGAAGAAGTTGCAGCGAAAAACCCTGAAAAAATCTTCAAAGAAACAATTGACCCAGTGGTTGGTTTAGCACCATATCAAGCACGTCGTATTGCGTTTAACATCAATATTCCTAAAGAATCAATTAACAAAGCGGTTAAGTTTTTAATTGCTTTATATAATGTGTTTATTGAAAAAGATTGTTCAATCGTTGAAATTAACCCACTTGTTTTAACAGGTGAAGGTGATGTTTTAGCACTTGACTCTAAAATCAACTTTGATGACAACGCATTATTCCGTCACAAAGATATCGTTGAATTACGCGATTTAGAAGAAGAAGATCCAAAAGAAATTGAAGCTTCTAAATACGATTTATCATATATCGCATTAGACGGTAATATTGGTTGTATGGTTAACGGTGCAGGTTTAGCGATGGCGACAATGGATACGATTAATCACTTTAATGGTAACCCAGCTAACTTCCTTGACGTAGGTGGCGGTGCAACTAAAGAAAAAGTTACTGAAGCGTTCAAAATTATTTTAGGCGATGAAAACGTTAAAGGTATTTTCGTTAATATCTTTGGTGGTATTATGCGTTGTGATATTATCGCTGAAGGTATCGTAGCGGCAGTAAAAGAAGTGGAATTAACATTACCATTAGTTGTACGTCTTGAAGGTACAAATGTTAAAGAAGGTAAACAAATCTTAAAAGACTCAGGTTTAGCAATTGAACCAGCAAATACAATGGCTCAAGGTGCACAAAAAATTGTTAAACTTGTAAACGAAGCGTAAGGAAAGGATGGGACAACTACAATGAGTGTATTTGTAGATAAAAATTCAAAAGTAATCGTACAAGGTATTACAGGGTCAACTGCCCTTTTCCACACTAAGCAAATGTTAGAATATGGTACGCAAATTGTTGCAGGGGTAACACCAGGTAAAGGTGGACAAGTCGTTGAAGGCGTACCTGTTTTCAATACAGTTGAAGAAGCGAAAAAAGAAACTGGCGGTAACGTATCTGTTATTTACGTACCAGCGCCATTTGCGGCAGATGCGATTTTAGAATGTATCGACGCAGAATTAGACTTAGCGATTTGTATTACTGAACATATTCCTGTTATCGATATGATTAAGGTTAAACGTTATCTTGAAGGTAAAAAGACACGTTTAATTGGACCAAACTGTCCAGGTGTCATTACTTCAGATGAAACGAAAATTGGTATTATGCCAGGATACATCCACAAAAAAGGCCATGTCGGCGTTGTTTCACGCTCTGGTACTTTAACATATGAAGCGGTACATCAATTAACTGAAGAAGGTATCGGTCAATCTACAGCTGTAGGTATCGGTGGGGACCCAGTTAACGGTACAAACTTTATCGACGTGTTAGAAGCATTCAACAATGACGATGACACGAAAGCAGTTGTGATGATCGGTGAAATTGGTGGTACGGCAGAAGAAGAAGCTGCAGAATGGATTAAAGCGAACATGAAGAAACCTGTTGTTGGCTTCATCGGTGGTCAAACTGCGCCTCCAGGAAAACGTATGGGTCACGCAGGTGCGATTATTTCAGGCGGTAAAGGTACAGCTGCAGAAAAAATCAAAACATTAAATGAATGTGGTGTTAAAACAGCAGCGACGCCTTCTGAAATTGGTTCAACTTTAATTGAAGCCGCTAAAGAAGCAGGTATTTACGAATCATTACTTACTGTTAAATAATTGAATTTCAACACAATTATCAGCGGTGCGTTGGGCAACTGACACGTCGCGATTTGAAGCTATTCATGCATGGACTGTTAGCGCAAAATTGCCAACAGTTCATGTGTTGATAGCTGATTTTGATATCATTTTTTATTCCCTTTTTAAACGTGCCACTTATGTTGGGCACAACGCCTTTTATTTTTCCGCATTCACACATCGCGCTTATTCCACATCTAGAGGTGACCACTATTCATGAAACAATTTCTACTATTATTATTGTACGCTGGTTTTTCAACACAACAAATCCAACCCTACTATTCTAAACTTTGCTGTCTTACAGGGAACTTGACACAATTGATTCAATCCTTCAAATCGATGCTTTCACACATGCCGCAATCTCATATTCTACAAAAGTTCGCACGACTTGAAACGCTAAATATTCATACGATTGAAGCAGCTTTACATGAACATCAAATTGTCCCGATTGCGATAGACGAACCACTTTATCCGCCATTGTTGAAAGAAATTTATGATCCCCCGTTGATTTTATTTTGTAAAGGACGACTCGAACTCCTTCAACATTCAGCAAATAGTCTTAGCATTATAGGAGCAAGGCAACATACAGCATACACCCCACAAGCGCTCGAAGTTCTTTTTAACACGTTTCAACATTTTCCACTAACTATTATTTCAGGACTTGCACATGGTACAGACGCGCTCGCACATCATTATGCGATTCGACATGAGTTGTCCACGATTGGTGTGCTCGGCTTTGGGCATTTTCATCATTATCCTAGAGACACACAATCATTACGCCAAACGATGGAACAACACCATTTAACTATTAGCGAATATCCACCACATACGCCTATTGCTAAATTTAGATTTCCTGAACGCAATCGCATTATCAGTGGTTTGTCAAAAGGGATACTTATCACTGAGGCAAAAGAAAAAAGTGGCGCGCTCATTACGTTGGATCAGGCATTAGAACAAAATCGTAATGTTTATGTACTGCCGGGTGATATGTTCAACGTGCATACGAAAGGCAATATGCTACGTGTCAAAGAGGGGGCAGAAATTGTATTATGTGCCCAAGATATTTTGAAAGATTATGCGAATTTAAATGTTAACGCTTTGTGAAATAAATACAAAAGATTGACAAATATAAAAATAACCGTTTATCATTTATCTTTGTAAACAGAAAAAGCAAGGGGGTAACTACTTTGGCAGATAATCTTGTCATTGTTGAATCGCCTGCAAAAGCGAAAACAATAGAAAAATATTTAGGCAAAAAATACAAAGTAATCGCATCAATGGGTCATGTGAGAGATTTACCACGTAGTCAAATGGGCGTGGACGTTGAACATGACTATGAACCTAAATATATTACTATTCGAGGTAAGGGGCCAGTTGTTAAGGATTTGAAGAGACATGCGAAAAAAGCGAAAAAAGTGTTTCTCGCAAGTGACCCCGATCGTGAAGGTGAAGCAATTGCATGGCACTTGGCAAACATTTTAGAACTAGAAGATAGTAAAGAAAATCGCGTGGTTTTTAACGAGATCACGAAAGACGCTGTAAAAGAAAGCTTCAAACATCCACGCGGGATTGAAATGGATTTAGTCGACGCGCAACAAGCTCGACGTGTATTAGACCGTTTAGTGGGTTATAATATTTCACCCGTATTATGGAAAAAAGTAAAAAAAGGTTTATCAGCCGGACGTGTACAATCTGTCGCATTACGTCTTGTGATTGACCGTGAAAATGAAATTCGTAACTTTAAACCTGAAGAATATTGGTCGATTGAAGGCGAGTTTCGTTATGGAAAATCAAAGTTTAATGCCAAGTTTCTTCATTATAAAGATAAACCGTTCAAGTTAGCGACGAAAGATGATGTGACAGTCATTACGAAAGCATTAGACGGTAATCAATTCACAGTATCTAATGTGACGAAAAAAGAAAAAACACGTAAACCTGCCAACCCATTTACGACCTCCACTTTACAACAAGAAGCGGCTCGGAAATTAAATTTCAAGGCACGTAAAACGATGATGGTGGCACAACAACTTTATGAAGGTATTGACTTGAAGCGTAAAGGTACGATTGGGCTTATCACATATATGAGAACGGATTCGACACGTATTTCGAAAGATGCGCAAAATGAAGCGAAACAATATATCGAATCAGAATACGGTAGTGAATATTTATCTAAAGTGACGAAAAAGGGTAAACAAGGTGACCAAGATGCCCATGAAGCGATTCGTCCAACAAGCACATTAAGAACACCTGCTGAGATGAAAGACTATTTAACGCGTGATCAATATCGTTTATACAAATTGATTTGGGAACGCTTTGTTGCGAGTCAAATGGCACCCGCAATATTAGATACGGTTGCTGTCGATTTAACACAAAATGATGTGAAGTTTAGAGCAAACGGTCAAACGATTAAGTTTAAAGGTTTTATGACGCTTTATGTTGAAACGGATGATGACAAAGGTAAAGAAAAAGAAAATCGTTTGCCGAAGCTTGTAGTAGGTAATGAAGTGTTGGCGACTAAAATTGACCCGGCACAACACTTTACACAACCGCCACCACGCTATTCAGAAGCACGTCTCGTTAAAACATTAGAGGAACTTAAGATCGGCCGTCCTTCAACATATGCACCGACGATTGATACGATTCAGAAACGTAATTACGTGAAGAATGAAAGTAAGCGTTTCGTCCCAACTGAATTGGGTGAAATCGTCCATGAACAAGTAAAAGAGTACTTCCCTGAGATTATCGATGTTGACTTCACTGTTAACATGGAAACGTTACTCGATAAAATTGCAGATGGCGACGTGGCGTGGAAAAAAGTAGTAGGTGACTTTTTCAACAGCTTTAAACAAGACGTTGAACGCGCGGAAGAAGAAATGGAAAAGGTTGAAATTAAAGACGAACCTGCTGGCGAGGATTGTGAAGTGTGTGGCAATCCAATGGTCATTAAAATGGGACGCTATGGTAAGTTTATGGCATGTTCTAATTTCCCTGATTGTCGTAACACGAAAGCGATTACGAAGCCGATTGGTGTGACATGTCCGAAATGTAAAAAAGGCGATGTCGTTGAACGTAAATCTAAGAAAAACCGTATTTTCTATGGCTGTTCGAATTATCCAGAGTGTGATTTTGTCGCTTGGGATAAACCGATTGGTCGTGATTGTCCGAAATGTCAACATTACTTGGCAGAAAATAAGAAAGGACGTGCGACACAAGTCGTTTGTTCAAATTGTGACTACAAAGAAGAAGTTCAAAAATAATATGAGTATTAAAGTGAGGTAAAAACCATGACATCTGTTAATATTGTCGGCGCTGGTTTAGCAGGGTCTGAAGCAGCATTTCAACTGGCGGAACGTGGTATTCACGTGAATCTTTATGAAATGCGACCAGTGAAACAAACACCGGCGCATCATACGAATCAATTTGCTGAACTCGTATGTTCCAATTCATTAAGAGGAAACGCGCTTACGAATGCTGTCGGTGTACTAAAAGAAGAAATGCGCCGTTTAGATTCATTGATTATTGCAGCAGCGGATCATGCTCGTGTACCTGCGGGCGGTGCGTTAGCGGTAGATAGACACGACTTTGCAGGATATATCACTGAAAAGTTAAGAAATCATCCAAATGTGACAGTGAGCAATGAAGAGGTGACGTCAATCCCTGAAGGCCCAACCATTATTGCGACTGGCCCATTAACGACAGAACCGCTTGCGAAAGAAATCGTTGCATTAACAGGAGAAGACCAACTGTATTTCTATGATGCAGCAGCACCAATTATTGAAAAAGACTCTATCGATATGGATAAAGTGTATTTGAAATCACGTTACGATAAAGGTGAAGCCGCTTATTTAAACTGTCCAATGACGAAAGAGGAGTTTGACCGTTTTTATGAAGCCGCACTCGCAGCTGAAGTCGCACCGATGAATGATTTCGAAAAAGAAAAGTATTTTGAAGGGTGTATGCCGTTTGAAGTCATGGCAGGCAGAGGTGAAAAGACGTTATTGTTCGGACCGATGAAGCCAGTCGGATTAGAAGATCCAAAAACTGGGAAACGTCCTTATGCGGTCGTTCAATTACGACAAGATGACGCTGCAGGCACGCTTTACAACATTGTAGGTTTCCAAACTCGCTTGAAATGGGGCGCACAAAAAGAAGTGATTCGTCTCATTCCGGGCCTTGAAAACGTCGATATTGTTAGATATGGCGTGATGCACCGTAATACGTTTATCAACTCTCCAGAAGTGTTGAGCGAGATTTATGAATTTAAAAACCGCAAAAACTTATTCTTTGCAGGTCAAATGACTGGCGTGGAAGGTTATGTGGAAAGTGCTGCAAGTGGTATGATTGCGGGAATTAACTTAGCACATCGTATGCTAGGAAAAGCAGATGTCTTATTCCCTCGTGAAACAATGCTCGGTAGTATGGCTTATTACATTTCACATGCATCGAACAATAAAAACTTCCAACCGATGAATGCCAACTTTGGTCTCGTACCGCCGCTTGAACAACGTGTTAAAGATAAAAAAGAGCGTTACGAAACTTTAGCAAATCGTGCATTAGCACATTTGGATCATTTTAAACAAACGTTGTAATGAAACTGTAATTAATGGCAAAATAAGAAAAATTTTGATAAATATAAAAATTCAATGTATAATCAATGCAGTTCCCCTCATCATTATGCTACAATGCTAATGATGGAGGGGTTTTTGAATTGAAACAAATCCAAGAACAATTTTTAGATATGTTAAAAAGGGAACGTTTTTTCTCAGACCACACGTTGAAAGCTTATCATGATGATCTCGTCCAATTTAATCGATTTCTTGCGCAAGAACAATTAGAGCTCACGGCATTTAAATATATGGATGCAAGAAATTATTTACAGACACTTTATGATATGGGACTTCAACGGACTACAGTATCGCGAAAAATATCTACATTACGGAGTTTTTATGCATATTGGATGACGCAAGACCACGAGATAGTGAATCCATTTGTTCAGTTGGTCCACCCTAAAAAGGAACGTTATTTACCGACGTTTTTTTATACAGAAGAGATGGAAGCATTGTTTCAAACTGTAATGCAAGACGCGCACAAAGGATTGAGAGACAGAGTGATTTTAGAGTTGTTTTATGCAACAGGGATCCGTGTCTCTGAATTAGTGTCTTTAAAAATAGAAGACATTGACCTTGAAATGTGTTGGATAAAAGTGTTGGGTAAGGGTGGCAAAGAACGTATCGTACCTTTTGGAGAATTTTGTAGGCAAAGTATCGAACAGTATTTGGCGGAGTTTGCACCGATTCAAAATGTACAACACCCATATTTAATTACGAATTTAAAAGGTCAGCCGATTACAGAACGGGGTGTACGCTATGTGTTAAATGATATTGTCAAACGTACGGCGGGTGTCACATCGATTCATCCACATAAATTGCGACATACATTTGCGACACATTTGCTGAATGAAGGGGCAGACCTTAGAACTGTTCAAAGTCTACTTGGACATGTTAATTTATCAACAACAGGACGTTACACCCATGTGACGAATCAACAATTAAGAAATGTTTATTTACAGGCACATCCACGTGCAAAAAAAGGAGAGTAATCATACATGAGTTCATCAATACATGCAACAACGATATATGCAGTGAGACATAATGGTGGTGCAGCAATGGCGGGTGATGGTCAAGTCACTTTAGGTGAAAAAGTGATTATGAAACAAACCGCTAAAAAAGTAAGAAAGCTATATAATGGCAAGGTCATTGCAGGTTTTGCCGGTAGTGTGGCGGATGCTTTTACACTTTTTGAAAAATTCGAAGCCAAATTACAACAATACAGCGGTAACCTTGAAAGAGCAGCTGTAGAACTTGCGAAAGAATGGCGAGGCGACAAACAATTACGTCAACTGGAAGCGATGCTCATTGTGATGGATAAAGATCATATCCTCGTCGTGAGTGGCACAGGTGAAGTCATTGCACCAGATGATGATTTGATTGCAATCGGTTCAGGTGGCAATTTTGCGTTAAGTGCGGGTCGCGCGTTTAAAAGACATGCGTCACACTTAAGCGCACGTGAAATGGCATATGAAAGCTTGAAAGTAGCTTCAGAAATATGTGTATTTACGAACGACCATATCACAGTGGAAGAACTTTAATGGAGGTATCGAGCATGGATCGTAATGCGATTAAATTTACACCCAAAGATATTGTAGGTAGATTAAATGAATATATTGTAGGTCAAGAAGAAGCTAAGAAAAAAGTTGCCATTGCGTTGAGAAATAGATATCGTCGTAGTTTGCTCGACGATGAAGTGAAACAAGAAATTGCACCTAAAAATATTTTGATGATGGGGCCGACAGGTGTAGGGAAAACTGAAATTGCACGCCGTATGGCTAAAATTGTCGGTGCACCATTTTTAAAAGTAGAAGCTACGAAGTTCACTGAAGTCGGTTACGTCGGTCGCGATGTCGAAAGTATGGTACGAGACCTTGTTGACGTTGCTGTTCGTTTAGTTAAAAATCAAAAAAAAGCGAATGTCGTTGAAGCAGCGACACAAAAAGCGAATGATAAATTAGTGAAATTGCTTGTACCGAGTATGAAGAAAAAAGCAAGTCAAAATACCAACAACCCATTAGAATCTTTGTTTGGTGGCGCAATCCCGAACTTTGGACAACACAACGAAGAAGAGGAAGAAGAACCACCAACTGAAGATATTAAAACAAAACGTTCTGAAATTCGTGTACAGTTACTGAACGGGCAGCTTGAAGAAGAGAAAGTTAAAGTTAAAGTAGAACAAGATCCGGGCGCTTTAGGTATGCTCGGCACGAACCAAAATGAGCAAATGCAAGAAATGATGAATCAATTGATGCCAAAGAAAAAGGTTGAAAAAGAAGTGCCGGTGAAAACAGCACGTAAAATTTTAGTCGACCAATTTGCTGATGAAATGATTGATCATGAAACAGCGAATCAGGAAGCACTTGATTTAGCAGAGCAAATGGGTATCATTTTTATTGATGAAATTGATAAAGTTGCAACATCGAATCAAAATAGTGGCCAAGATGTTTCGAGACAAGGGGTACAGCGTGACATCCTACCTATCCTTGAGGGTAGCGTAGTAAAAACGAAATATGGTACTGTTAGTACGGAGCATATGCTTTTTATTGGCGCTGGAGCTTTTCATGTATCGAAACCAAGTGATTTAGTTCCAGAGTTACAAGGACGTTTTCCAATTCGCGTAGAATTACAAGATTTATCGGTAGATGATTTTGTACGTATTCTTAAAGAACCCAAATTGTCCTTAATTAAGCAATATGAAATGTTATTGAAAACAGAAGAGGTTGTCGTTAACTTCACAGATGAAGCTATTTATCGACTTGCGGAAATGGCACATCATGTCAACCAAGAAACGGACAATATCGGTGCGCGTCGTCTGCATACGATCTTAGAAAAAATGCTAGAAGACTTATCTTTCGAAGCACCCAATATGCCGCATGCACAAGTGGACATCACACCACAATATGTTGATGATAAATTAAAAACGATTTCGACAAACAAAGATTTAAGCGAATTTATATTATAAGAAAAAAAGGAGTAATGACATGAGCTTATTATCGAAAACAAGAGAATTGAGTAGTTTGTTACAAAAACATAAGGGCATCTCAGTAGATTTCAAAGATGTTGCACAAACAATTAGTAAAGTGACTGTAACTAATGTGTTCATTGTTTCTCGTCGCGGTAAAATATTAGGTTCTAGTTTAAATGAATTACTTAAGAACGAACGTATTATGAAAATGTTGGAAGACCAACATATCCCTGAAGAATATACTGAAAAGTTAATGCATGTTTACGAAACTTTATCTAACATTTCAATTGATGATGAATTATCTGTGTTCCCACCAGAAAATGAATCAGTATTTAAAGATTCAAAAACAACTGTATTCCCAATCATTGGTGGTGGCGAACGTTTAGGTACACTCGTTTTAGGACGTGTGTCTGACGAGTTTGAAGATAACGACCTCGTACTTGGTGAATATGCTGCAACAGTAATTGGTATGGAAATCTTGCGTGAAAAACATTCAGAAATTGAATCTGAAGCACGTGATAAAGCAGCTATTTCTATGGCGATTAATTCATTATCTTATTCAGAAAAAGAAGCAATTGATCACATTTTTGAAGAACTTGGTGGCAAAGAAGGCTTACTTATTGCTTCTAAAGTAGCTGACCGCGTTGGTATTACACGTTCAGTGATCGTCAACGCATTAAGAAAATTAGAAAGTGCGGGCGTAATTGAGTCTCGTTCACTAGGTATGAAAGGGACATTCATTAAAGTAAAAAAAGAAGCATTTTTAAACGAGTTATCTCGCACAGAATAAATAGCTTGACTTGTTGCAATTTGTCACATGTTGTGATATATTAATATGCGGCTGAAAAAGTCAAAACACACACGTGCATCAAAGTATAAAAGGGTGCGATAAGTTAATTTATCGTTTTTATACGAGTGGACGTGGCGGATGTAAACCAATAGGAGGAATTTATATTATGGCAGTAATCTCAATGAAACAATTATTAGAAGCTGGTGTTCACTTCGGTCACCAAACACGCCGTTGGAACCCAAAAATGAAAAAGTACATTTTCACTGAAAGAAATGGTATCTATATCATCGACTTACAAAAAACAGTGAAAAAAGTTGAAGAAGCTTACAACTTTGTTAAACAAGTTTCTGAAGAAGGCGGTAAAGTTTTATTCGTAGGTACGAAAAAACAAGCGCAAGAATCAGTGAAGACGGAAGCAGAACGTGCTGGCCACTACTATGTAAACCAAAGATGGTTAGGCGGAATCTTAACAAACTACAAAACAATTTCTAAACGTGTTCAACGTATTTCTGAAATTGAAAAAATGGAAGCAGACGGTACTTTCGACGTACTTCCTAAAAAAGAAGTTGTAGAACTTAAAAAAGAATATGACCGTTTAATTAAATTCTTAGGCGGTATTCGTGAAATGAAATCAATGCCACAAGCATTATTCGTAGTTGACCCACGTAAAGAGCGTAATGCAATTGCAGAAGCGCGTAAATTAAACATTCCTATCGTAGGTATTGTTGATACAAACTGTGATCCAGACGAAATTGACTACGTTATCCCAGCGAACGATGACGCAATCCGTGCGGTTAAATTATTAACTGGTAAAATGGCGGACGCAATCTTAGAAGGTCAACAAGGTGTATCAAACGAAGAAGTGGCTGCTGAACAAGACATCGACTTAACAGAAGATGTAACAGCAGAAAGCGAATCAACTGAAGCGACAGAAAACACTGAAGCAACTGTTGAATCTAACTAAGACGCATCTTGAAATGGGTGATAAGATAAATATGCTTATCACCTTTTTTTAAAATAAATCAAGCATTTTTTAAATTGGAGGAATTATGAATGGCAATTTCAGCTAAACTTGTTAAAGAATTACGCGAAAGAACTGGCGCGGGTATGATGGACTGTAAAAAAGCTTTAGAAGCAACTGATGGAGATATTGAAAAAGCGATCGACTACCTTCGCGAAAAAGGTATTGCAAAAGCAGCTAAAAAAGCTGACCGTATTGCAGCTGAAGGTATCACACATGTTGAAGTAAAAGGTAATGAAGCAGTTATCGTTGAAATCAACTCTGAAACGGACTTCGTTGCTCGTAACGAAGGTTTCCAACAACTTGTAAAAGAAATTGCTAACCAAATTCTTGATACAAAAGCAGCAACTGTAGAAGAATTAAATGAAACAACATTACCAAATGGTAAAAAAGTTTCTGAACATATGACTGAAGCAATTTCAACAATCGGTGAAAAATTAAGCTTACGTCGTTTCGAGATCAGAACTAAATCTGATAACGATGCATTCGGTGCTTATTTACACATGGGTGGTCGTATTGCAGTACTTTCTGTTGTTGAAGGTACAACTGATGAAGATGCAGCGAAAGACGTTGCAATGCACATCGCAGCAATCAACCCTAAATATGTATCTTCTGAGCAAGTAAGTGAAGAAGAACTTAACCATGAAAGAGAAGTTTTAAAACAACAAGCTTTAAATGAAGGTAAACCAGAAAACATCGTTGAAAAAATGGTTGAAGGTCGTTTACGTAAATATTTACAAGAAATTTGTGCAGTTGATCAAAACTTCGTTAAAAACCCTGATCAAACAGTTGAAGCATTCCTTAAATCTAAAGGTGGCAAACTTGTTGACTTCGTACGTTACGAAGTAGGTGAAGGCATTGAAAAACGCCAAGAAAACTTTGCTGATGAAGTTAAAGGACAAATGAAATAATTAACACGGTTTTGTATAAGAAAGAAGACACCTTTCGTGTCCTCCTTTGCATGACTTCAATGCATGATTGAAGCCGTGTGCAAGGAAGATACTTATTGTGTCTTCTTTACTTGTATTGTTTTACATATTACGAATAGAGAGGTTAAAATAATGACTGAAACTTCAAAATATAAGCGAGTAGTTTTGAAATTAAGCGGAGAAGCATTAGCAGGTGACAAAGGTTTTGGTATCAATCCAATGATTATCAAGAGCATCGCAGAGCAAGTGGCAGAAGTAGCCAAAATGGACACTGAAATTGCTGTTATTGTTGGTGGTGGTAATATCTGGCGTGGTAAAACAGGTAGCGATTTAGGTATGGATCGTGGTACTGCTGACTATATGGGTATGTTAGCAACTGTGATGAACGCGTTAGCTTTACAAGATAGTCTTGAGCAATTGGATTGTGATACACGTGTATTAACTTCAATCGAAATGAAACAAGTTGCCGAGCCGTACATTCGACGTCGTGCAATTCGTCACTTAGAGAAAAACCGTGTCGTTATTTTTGCAGCAGGTATTGGAAACCCTTATTTCTCAACAGACACAACTGCAGCATTACGTGCAGCCGAAGTAGAAGCAGATGTGATTTTAATGGGTAAAAACAATGTGGATGGTGTCTATTCAGCAGACCCTAAAGTTGACCCGAATGCTAAAAAGTATGATCGCTTAACTTACATCCAATTATTACAAGAAGGTTTACAAGTAATGGATTCAACAGCCTCTTCATTCTGTATGGACAACAATATACCGTTAAAAGTCTTCTCTATTATGGAAGAAGGCAATATTAAACGTGCTGTTCAAGGTGAAGATATCGGTACAATCATTACAAAATAATATAGAGGTGCGAAACAATGAAAGAAATTATTCAAGATGCAAAAACGCGTATGAAAAAGTCAACTGAGAATTTATCTCGTGAATTAGCTCAAATCAATGCGGGTCGTGCGAACTCAAACTTACTTGCGGGTGTTCAAGTCGATTACTATGGTGCGCCTACACCTGTACAACAACTTGCAAGTATTAACGTTCCTGAAGCACGTTTACTCGTTGTATCTCCATATGACAAAACGTCTTTGGCTGACATTGAAAAAGCAATCATCGCAGCAAATTTAGGGGTCAATCCAACAAGTGACGGTGATGTCATTCGTATTATGGTGCCTGCTTTAACTGAAGAACGTCGTAAAGAGATTGTTAAAGAAGTGAAGAAAACAGGTGAAAATGCGAAAGTTTCTATCCGTAACATTCGTCGTGATGCGAACGATACATTAAAAAGACAAGAAAAAGATGGCGAAATTTCTGAAGATGAGTTACGTAATGGATCTGACGAAGTGCAAAAAATTACTGATAGCTCTATCAAAGAAATCGAGCAGTTAGTGGCAGACAAAGAAAAAGATATTATGTCAGTCTAAATCGCGCTGTCATCCACCTTATGATGTTGTATAAACTCAATTAAGGTGTGTGAACTCAGTCCAATTTAATAGGAAGACTGTAGAAAAAGTTTGTCTACTTTTAAGCTGTACCGAATACGACTTTGGTACAGTTTTTTTCTTTGTTTATTCAATGCAGGTATTGAGTGTGATAAAATGGTAGATAATTGTACGCTTATGAGATTATAATATTTTAAGAGACGAAATAGGCTCGGAGGAACGCGCATGTTTAAGAAATTTAAGAAAAAAAATGACACTCAAAACCATATCGAAGCGCTCGATTTACATAATATACCTGAGCACATTGCAATTATTATGGATGGCAATGGGCGTTGGGCGAAACAGCGTAAAATGCCAAGAATTAAAGGGCATTATCAAGGCATGCAAACGATCAAAACGATTACGCGTGCGGCAAGTGACTTAGGGATCAAGTATTTGACCCTTTATGCTTTTTCAACGGAGAATTGGTCGCGACCGGATGAAGAAGTCAATTACATCATGGGTTTACCTGTTAACTTTTTAAATACGTTTTTACCAGAATTGATTGAGAAAAATGTGAGAGTCGAAACGGTTGGCTTTATTGAGGAATTGCCAGAAAAAACGATTCAGGCGATTGAAGAAGCGAAAATTAAAACAGCTGACAATACAGGATTGACTTTAATATTTGCGATTAATTATGGTGGTCGTGCAGAGATTGTTCACGGTATTCAAACATTGATGAAAGAGATGCGTCATGCGTCTGATCAAGATATTGATACATTAACAGAACAACATTTCCAAAAGTATCTCATGACTCGTGATTATCCTGATCCAGAATTATTGATTCGTACGTCTGGGGAACAACGCATTAGTAATTTTCTGATTTGGCAATTGTCCTACAGTGAATTTATTTTTAATTCTAAAATGTGGCCAGATTTTGATGAGGAAGAGTTAAAAGCATGTATTAAAACATATCAATCGCGACAAAGAAGATTTGGAGGATTGTAGATAGGAGTAGTGGGATGAAGGTTAGAACAATCACAACGATAGTGGCACTTATTGTGTTTTTACCTATTTTGCTCATTGGTGGATCAACATGGATGTATTTTACATTTTTACTTGCATTAATTGCGTTAAAAGAACTTTTAAACATGAATAGAATCCAATTATTGTCAATACCTGGTCTTTTGAGTGCATTGGCATTAGTCATCATGATGCTCCCGCAAGATTTTGGGGATTGGGTTATCGTGTTGCAACAAAAATCACTGATTGCGATGAGTTTTATTATTTTAAGTTATACCGTGATGTCAAAAAATAGATTTAGCTTTATGGACTCTGCTTTTTGTTTGATGTCTGTCGCATACGTAGGTATTGGTTTTATGTATTTTTATGTTACGCGAGAAGCAGGGTTAGAGTTTATCTTATTTGGTTTATTGATCGTATGGTTGACAGATACTGGGGCATACATATTTGGACGCCTTTTAGGAAAACGTAAATTATGGCCAACGATTAGCCCGAACAAAACGATTGAAGGTTTCATCGGTGGGCTAATTTGTAGTTTAATTGTGCCGATCGCATTTATGTTTTTCGTTGATTTTGATTATCCAGTGGTAGGACTTTTATTCATCACAGTCGTATTGAGTATGTTCGGACAATTGGGTGATTTAGTAGAATCAGGGTTTAAACGTCATTTTGGTGTCAAAGATTCGGGACGTTTACTACCAGGACATGGTGGGATTTTAGACCGCTTTGACAGCTTTATGTTCGTATTACCATTAATGAATATTTTCTTAATTCAAATGTAAAGAGAAGTGAGAAATAATGAAAAATATCGCCATTTTAGGAGCGTCAGGTTCAATAGGCCAACAAGCTATTGATGTTATTGAACGTCATCCTGAAAACTTTAATTTAATTGCGTTCACAGTAGGAAAAAATATTGATTTTGCCATTGAAGTGATACAAAAATTTAATCCTGAGATTGTTGCTGTACAGGAAGAAAGTGCAGTAGCAAAATTAAAACCTTATCACAGCCATATTGTCATTGGTCGTGAGGGATTAATTGAAGTTGCGACTTACGATAAAAATGATTTAGTGTTAAATTCATTGCTTGGTAGTGTAGGGCTCGAACCGACGATGAAAGCAATTGAAGCAGGGAAAGATATCGCATTAGCCAACAAAGAAACGTTAGTCGTTGCAGGTGAATTGGTGATGGCCCATGCACGTCAACATGGGGTCAATATTTTGCCAGTCGACTCAGAACATGCTGCGATTTTTCAATGTTTAAATGGTGAAGATATGCGTAAAGTGAAAAACGTGGTCATTACTGCAAGTGGTGGTTCATTCCGTGACTTAACACGTGATCAATTGGCTTCAGTTACGGTAGAAGATGCATTAAATCATCCGAACTGGTCTATGGGTCATAAAATTACGATCGATTCTGCAACGATGATGAATAAAGGCTTCGAAGTGATTGAAGCGAAATGGCTATTTGACTTAGATATTGATCAAATTCAAACCATTCTTCATAAAGAAAGCATTATTCATTCAATGGTAGAATTTGTCGATACAAGTGTGATGGCGCAATTAGGTACACCGGATATGCGCATGCCGATTCAATATGCTTTCACATATCCTGAACGTATCGAGCATCAAGCGCCATCGTTAAACCTTGCAGAAGTGGCGCAGTTGAACTTTAAACCTATGGACTTTGATCGTTATCGCTGTTTACAATATGCGTATGATGCATTGCGTATCGGTGGCACGATGCCGGTTGTCTTAAATGCCGTCAATGAAGTGGCGGTCGCTAAGTTTTTAAACTGTGAAATTGCCTTTTTAGATATTGAGAAAATGATTGAACGTGAAATGGCAGCACATGAAGTCATTCAAAATCCGACACTTGAACAAATTTTAGAATTAGATCATTACTATAAAACGAAAGAATATGAGGTGTAAGAAACTGTGCTCATAACCCTTATTGCATTTATTATTGTCTTTGGTGTCCTCGTATTTGTACATGAATTTGGTCATATGTATTTCGCGAAACGTGCGGGCATTATGTGTCCAGAGTTTGCGATTGGTATGGGTCCAAAGATTTTTAGTTTTCGAAAAGATGAAACACTCTATACCATTCGTTTATTGCCTGTAGGTGGCTATGTACGTATGGCGGGTGACGGAATGGAAGAGCAACCTGTTCAACCTGGTATGCATGTGAGAATCAAAACAAATGACGTGAATGAAGTGACGCACATCATTTTAGATGATCAACATAAATTTCAACAAATCGAAGCGCTAGAAGTGAAACAAGTCGACTTAACAGAAGACTTATATATTGAAGGTGTGACTGCTGATGATGAAGCACGCCATCGTTTTAACATTGCTGAAAAAGCATTTTTCGTACAAAATGGGAGTTTAATTCAAATTGCGCCACGCCATCGTCAATTTACACATAAAAAACCATACCAAAAGTTTTTAACACTTTTTGCCGGTCCATTATTCAATTTTATTTTAGCTTTTGTGTTAATCATCGGTTTGACGTATTATCAAGGTGCCCCTGTGCCTAAAATTGCGCAAATAGGAGAAAATTCACCAGCGCAACAAATTGGGTTGCAAAAAGGTGATGAAATTAAAAAAATCGGTAATCATGAGATTCATCGCTTTAATGATTTGAGAAAACAACTTGAAGCAACAGAAGGCAAGCCGACAACGATTGTCATTGAGCGAGACGGTAAAACGATTGAAAAAGAATTCTCTCCGAAAAAAGTAGAAGTTCAAACGACAAAAACGAGTAAACAAACAAATTATCAACTCGGTTTTATGCCTGAAAGAGAACGTTCACTGTTTGAACCACTTCTATTCGGTATCCAACAGACGATAGAATACGGTAAAATTATTTTCGTTGCTGTAGCAAGCATGATTGCCAGTATTTTCACAGGTGACTTTAGTTTTGATATGTTAAACGGTCCAGTAGGTATCTATAAAAATGTCGATACGGTAGTCAAAACAGGGATTATTAATTTAATTAGTTGGACAGCTGTATTGAGTGTCAACTTAGGGATTATGAATTTATTACCAATTCCAGCACTTGATGGCGGACGTATTTTATTCGTCATTTATGAAGCAATATTTAGAAAACCTGCCAATAAAAAAGCAGAAACAGTTATTATTGCTGCGGGTGCAATTTTTGTATTAATCATCATGGTGCTCGTCACTTGGAATGATATACAACGTTATTTCTTATGATAGGACAAGGAGGAACAATTTAGGATGAAGCAATCAAAAGTTTTTATTCCAACATTGAGAGAAGTACCTGCTGAAGCTGAGGCGATAAGTCATCAGTTGTTATTAAAGGCAGGATTAATTAAACAAAATGCTGCGGGGGTATACAGCTATTTACCAGTAGCAACACGTGTCATCCATAAAATTTCAGATATTATTCGTCAAGAAATGGAACGTATTGATGCGGTAGAAGTTGTGATGCCAGTATTACAACAATCTGAACTATGGAAAGAATCAGGACGTTGGGATGCATACGGTATGGAATTGATGCGTTTACGTGATCGCAATCAACGTGAATTTGCATTAGGACCAACACATGAAGAAGTCGTGACATCACTCGTACGCGACGAATTACGTTCATACAAGCAGCTTCCATTAACGTTGTTCCAAATTCAAACAAAATTCCGTGATGAAAAGCGTCCGCGTTTCGGTTTATTACGTGGGCGAGAATTCATTATGAAAGATGCGTATTCATTCCACACAGATGAAGAATCATTGATGGAAACGTATCAAAATATGTACAATGCATACAGTACAATTTTCAAACGTGTCGGCTTAAATGTGCGTCCAGTTGTAGCAGATTCAGGTGCCATTGGTGGAAATCATACTCATGAATTCCATGCATTAAGTGCCATTGGTGAAGATACGATTGTATATAGCGACAACAGTGATTATGCTGCGAACATTGAAAAAGCAGAAGTGCTATATTATGAAACAGCAAATATTGAAGAAGCGTTACAACCGTTAGAAAAAGTGGAAACGCCAAATGTTAAAACTGCACAAGAACTTGCTGACTTTTTAGGTCAACCTTTAGATCGCATCATTAAAACGATGGTCTATAAAGTAGACGGTGAATTTATTTTATTACTCGTTCGCGGCCATCATGAAGTGAATGACGTAAAAATTAAAGATTACTTTAAAACAGATGATGTTACTATGGCAACGGATGATGAAATTCGTAATTTATTAGGTGCATCACCAGGTTCATTAGGTCCTGTGACGGATCGAGATGTCAAAGTGTATGCAGACCAATTCGTTCAATCACTACGCAACTTAGCTATTGGTGCAAATGAAGATGGTTCCCATTACGTGAATGCAAATGTTGAGCGTGATTTCCAAATTGAAGGTTATGGTGATTTCCGTTTCATTCTTGAAGGTGAACCACTTGCAGACGGTTCTGGTCCAGCGAAGTTTGCGGAAGGTATCGAAGTTGGTCAAGTGTTCGTACTCGGTGAAAAATATTCTGAAGCGATGAAAGCAACAGTGTTAAATCAACAAGGGCGTGAACAAAACTTAACGATGGGTTGTTACGGTATTGGTGTTTCAAGAACATTGAGTGCGATTATTGAACAACACCATGATGAGAACGGTATGATTTGGCCGAAATCAGTGACGCCATTTGATGTACATTTAATTACAGTGAACCCTAAAAAAGACGAACAACGTGAATGTGCAGATCAATTGTACGATCAATTATTAGGTACTTATGATGTATTGTATGATGATCGAAATGATCGTGCAGGCGTTAAATTTAACGATGCAGACCTAATCGGTATTCCAGTTCGTGTCGTTGTAGGTAAAAATGCAGCAGAAGGTATCGTAGAAGTGAAGCGTCGTGATACAGGCGATAGCGAAGATGTGCATGTGGATGATTTAGTAGCACACCTTGAAAAATTATACGAACAAATTTAGTAGCAATAACGGCTGAATTTGTTATAATACGATTAATCGTTGAACAGATTGAGATTTGATGAATGACAATTTAATGCTTTGATTGTTGGAGATAGGAGACAAAAATTTTTGATGCTATTGATGCAGTATTTTTGTTTAACTTGCTCCCTCCCTATAATTTGTGTTTTTGATTGCCCTCGCTTTCCTAGGGACTGGTGCCTCAACTCAATTCGGCTTGTTAAGTGAAACCACTATTTTGAAGCCGAATTGGATTTTCGGGAGCAGTACAGAAATCTCATGTGTTACAAAGATTTCGTAGTACTGCCCCCGCAAGGCTGACTAGACTTCTCAAAAGCACGAGCATTGAGAAGTCAGACAGCTACTGCGTTAAACAGTAGTCTCTGTTAATAATCAGAAACCACATTTAAGCCTTTGATTCATCTCTCAGGAGTCTCGGTCAGTTCTCACAATTTTGGAGAAGAAACAATTCGAGTTTTTTTGAATTTCATAGTGAGTTTAACAGCATTTGACTTATTGTGATATTTATAGATTGGCTCAAAAGTCTCGCCAAGTTTTACAAATCAATCAGCTAAGACCTTGATGACTGTGGAGAAGTGTTCATCTCACAACTTTTAACAGATGTGATGAGTGAAATGAGTAATTTGGCGTCTTGGGCAGTTCGTGAAATCGTGAAAAGTTGTGATTATCCATCAAAAGTTTATAGGGTGAAGTGCTGAATTTTTAATAACGCGAACAGCCCTAGTGTGGTTTAAGACTCAAATTTATTTTAGAGGCTGGGACATTCAGTTTGTCCAGCCTTTTCTATTGGTTTGATATCAATGTGAAAAAATAACATTCACAAGTGTTCAACATTATCGTATCCAACGCATACACGGCAATTCAAATAAGGTGGTTAGAAAATTGACATTACAGAATCAAGAAAAATTTAAGATTCTTCTCAAACAAATGAATATGTTAGACCATTTTGATCAGGAATTCATTGATCAAGGCCAATTGACACGTGTAGATGTATCCCAAAAATCTCGAAAGTGGACGTTTCATATACAGTTGCCACGATTGTTAAAATATGAAGATTATGCAGTCTTTACGCATGCGATGAAAGAAAGTTTCCAACATATTGCAGATGTTGATTGGCAAATTACCGTCAATGATGCATCACAACAAGATGAATATTTACTGAAATATTTGGGTGATTGTATCGAACAAACGCAATTATCGCCTAAAGTGAAAGGGCAATTAAAACAGAAACGTATGATTGTCTCAGGCGATGTGGTTAAAATCCTCGTCCAAAATGATATCGAAGGGGACCATTTCAATAAAGTGTGCAACGGTAGCTTAGTGCGCGCGATGCAACGATGTGGTTTTAATATTCAAAAAGTTGTATTTGAAACGGACGAAAGTGGTCACGATGAAGATTTAGCGTCATTAGAAGCACACATTCAAGAAGAAGACGAACAAAGCGCCCGTGAAGCGACAGCTAAAATTGAAAAAATGAAAGAACAACGTGCGCAACAAGACGATGATGTAGCTGTCGAACGTTGTCAAATTGGTAAGCCGATTCAAGTTGAGAATGTTCGACCGATTGAATCGATTATTGAAGAAGAGTTTAAAGTGGCCATTGAAGGTGTCATTTTCGATATTAATTTAAAAGAACTGAAAAGTGGCCGTCACATCGTCGAATTAAAAGTGACAGACTATACCGATTCACTCGTACTTAAAATGTTTACGCGTAAAAATAAAAACGACTTAGACCATTTCAAATCATTAAAAGAAGGTCAATGGGTGCGTGCACAAGGTCGTATTGAAGAAGACATGTTCATTCGCGACCTCGTGATGATGATGTCTGACATTGAAGCAATCAAACGGACACCCAAAATGGATAAAGCTTCGGAAAAACGGGTGGAATTCCATTTGCATACAACAATGAGCCAAATGGATGGTGTGACGCATATTGGTGATTATGTCGCACAAGCTGCACAATGGGGACACGATGCGATCGCGGTGACCGATCATAACGTCGTACAGGCTTATCCCGATGCGCATGCTGCAGCTGAAAAGCATGGCATTAAAATGATTTACGGAATGGAAGGCATGCTCGTTGATGATGGTGTGCCGATTGCGTACAAACCGTCTGATATCATGCTGCAAGATGCGACATATGTAGTATTTGACGTCGAGACAACCGGATTATCCAATCAATACGATAAAATTATCGAGTTGGCAGCGGTGAAAGTGAAAAATGGCGAAATCATTGATAAATTTGAACGTTTTAGTAATCCGCATGAAAAGTTAACTGAAACGATTAAAAATCTAACGCATATTACAGATGATATGTTAAAAGATGCCCCCGAAATTGAAGAAGTGCTTACAGAATTTAAAACATGGGTAGGCGACGCGATTTTCGTTGCGCATAATGCATCGTTCGACATGGGCTTTATCGATACAGGTTACGAACGCCTCGGTTTTGGCCCATCGACAAATGCTGTTATTGATACACTTGAATTGTCACGTACGATTAACACAAGTTACGGCAAACATGGCTTGAACTTTTTAGCTAAAAAATATGGCGTTGAGCTCACACAACATCACCGTGCGATTTATGATACGGAGGCAACAGCTTATATTTTTGTGAAGATGTTGGCGCAATTAAAAGCATTAGATGTGTACAACCATCAAGATATTAACAAAAAATTATCGAATGAAGATGCTTATAAACGTGCGCGCCCACAACATGTCACATTAATCGTGCAAAATCAAACAGGTCTTAAAAACTTGTTCAAAATTGTCAGTGCGTCACTCGTGCAATATTATTACCGGACACCACGTATCCCACGTTCATTATTAGATGAACATCGTGAAGGATTGTTAGTCGGTACTGCATGTGATGAAGGTGAAGTGTTTACTGCCGTCATGCAACGTGATCAATCTGAAGTAGAACGGATTGCGAAATATTATGATTATATTGAAGTGCAACCGCCTGCTTTGTATCAGGATTTACTTGACCGCGACTTGATTCGTGACAATGAAACGCTTGTCGAGATTTATGAGCGTATTTTAAAAGTGGGAGAAACGAATCAAATTCCAGTAATTGCGACAGGAAATACGCACTATTTGCATGAACATGATGCGATTGCACGACGCATTTTAATTGCAGCTCAACCAGGCAACCCGCTAAACCGTTCGACGTTACCAGAAGCACATTTTAGAACGACAGATGAAATGCTAGATGCTTTTCATTTCTTAGGGGAAGAACGCGCGCATCAAATCGTTGTTGAAAATACACGTGCGTTGGCAGATCGCATTGAAAAGGTCGTTCCAATTAAAGATAAACTGTATACGCCAAATATGGACGGGGCAAATGAAGAAATTCGTGAAATGAGTTATCGTCATGCGAAAGAGTTGTACGGTGAAGACTTGCCGCAAATTGTCATTGACCGTCTAGAAAAAGAGCTAGAAAGTATTATCGGTAACGGATTTGCGGTTATTTATTTGATTTCGCAACGACTCGTTAAAAAATCGTTAGAAGATGGTTATTTAGTGGGTTCTCGTGGTTCGGTCGGTTCAAGCTTTGTTGCGACGATGACTGAAATTACAGAAGTCAACCCACTGCCACCGCATTACATTTGTCCAAGTTGTAAAAAGAGCGAGTTTTTCGATGATGGTTCGGTCGGTTCGGGCTTTGACTTACCTGATAAAACGTGTGAATGCGGCACTGAGATGATTAAAGAAGGACAAGATATTCCGTTCGAAACGTTCTTAGGCTTTAAAGGGGATAAAGTACCCGATATCGACTTGAACTTCAGTGGTGAATATCAACCGAAAGCCCATAACTACACGAAAGTCTTGTTCGGTGAGGAATATGTTTATCGTGCAGGAACAATTGGTACAGTCGCTGAAAAGACGGCATTTGGTTTTGTGAAAGGGTATTTAAATGATCAAGGCATTCATAAGCGTGGTGCGGAAGTGGATCGTCTCGTTAAAGGGTGTACGGGCGTCAAACGAACAACAGGTCAGCACCCAGGTGGGATTATCGTTGTTCCAGATTATATGGACATCTTTGACTTTACGCCGATTCAATATCCAGCAGATGATCAAAGTTCAAGTTGGATGACGACGCACTTTGACTTCCATTCGATTCATGACAATGTTTTGAAGCTCGATATTCTCGGGCACGATGACCCAACGATGATTCGGATGTTACAAGACTTGTCAGGTATCGATCCGAAAACCATTCCTGTTGATGATCAACAGACGATGGGGATTTTCAGTTCTCCAGAAGCGCTCGGTGTGACAGAAGAGGAAATTTTAGCAAAAACCGGAACGTTCGGTGTGCCAGAATTTGGGACAGGCTTCGTACGTCAAATGTTAGAAGATACGAAACCAACGACATTTTCAGAGCTCGTACAAATTTCAGGGCTTTCACACGGTACCGACGTATGGCTTGGAAATGCACAAGAATTGATTCGTAGTGGAACTTGTACGTTATCTAGCTGTATCGGTTGTCGTGACGATATTATGGTGTACTTGATGTATGCTGGTTTAGAACCGTCACTCGCTTTTAAAATTATGGAAGCAGTACGTAAAGGTAAAGGCTTAACAGAGGAATTCGAACAAGTGATGAAAGAAAATAACGTGCCAGATTGGTATATGGATTCATGTAAAAAAATTAAATATATGTTCCCGAAAGCCCACGCCGCAGCTTATGTGTTAATGGCTGTTCGTATTGCTTATTTCAAAGTCCATCATCCACTTTATTATTATGCAAGTTACTTTACTGTACGTGCATCAGACTTTGATTTAATTACGATGGTAAAAGACAAAGACAGTATACGTCAAACTGTTAAAGATATGTATGGGCGTTACATGGATTTAGGTAAAAAAGAAAAAGACGTGTTGACCGTATTAGAAATTATGAACGAAATGGCGCATCGTGGATATCGGATGCAACCTGTAAACTTAGAGAAGAGTCAGGCATACGAATTCATTATAGAAGGTGACGCATTAATTCCGCCATTTGTAGCTGTTCCTGGTCTCGGTGAAAACGTAGCGAAACGTATTGTTGAAGCGCGTGAAGAAGGGCCGTTCTTATCGAAAGAAGATTTGAACAAAAAGGCCGGCGTCTCTCAAAAGATCATTGAATATCTGGATGATTTAGGTTCATTACCGAATATGCCAGACAAAGCACAGTTGTCAATCTTTGATATGTAGAGATAAATTTGTCGGAAAATGCAATCTATGGTATAATGTTATTGCTTATAAAATTAGACTCAAGTAGGAAGAGTGGGTATTACCCGCTCTTTTCTATTTGTTTGTCAGTCATAAGGGGGCTCGTATGAGTAAAGTTACAGAGCAAGTTGAAACCATAATACAACCTGTCCTTGATGAATTGAACTTTGAATTAGTAGACGTTGAGTTTGCTAAAGAAGGTCGCGATCATTATTTACGTATTGCCATTGACAAACCAGGCGGCGTCGATTTGAACGATTGCACGCGCGCATCAGAACGTATTAGCGAAGTGATGGATGCACATGACCCGATTCCACAAGCATATTATTTAGATGTCTCATCACCAGGTGCAGAACGCCCAATTAAAAACGAAAAAGGCTTTCAAAACGCAATTGAACAGCCAATATTTGTATCATTGTATGCGCCTATTGAAGGTGACAAAGAATGGTTAGGTCATTTGAAATCAGTCACTGAAGACACGATTACTATGGAAGTGAAAGTCAAAGCGAAGACGAAAACCATCACTATCCCACGTGATAAAATCGCTAAAGCACGTCACGCAGTTATGCTTTAAAGACGTAAGGAGGAAAATGAGTGGAAAGTAACGAATTATTATTAGCAACTGAATATTTAGAAAAAGAGAAAAAGATTCCTAGAGAAGTTTTAGTAGATGCAATTGAGGCAGCTTTAATTACGGCATATAAGAAAAACTACGACAGCGCACGTAATGTCCGTGTTGAATTGAATTTAGACAGTGGTACATTCCGAGTGATTTCTCGTAAAGAGGTCGTAGAAGAAGTGTTTGATCACCGTGAAGAAATCGATTTATCGACAGCATTAGTGAAAAACCCAGCGTACGAAATTGGGGATATTTACGAAGAAGACGTGACACCTAAAGACTTTGGTCGTGTCGGTGCACAAGCAGCAAAACAAGCTGTAATGCAACGTTTACGTGATGCAGAACGTGAAATTTTATACGAAGAGTTCATTGATAAAGAAGATGACATCATGACAGGTGTGATCGACCGTGTGGACCATCGTTATGTTTACGTGAATTTAGGTCGTACGGAAGCAGTATTATCTGAAGCAGAACGTAGCCCGAATGAAACGTATCTTCCAAATGAACGCATTAAAGTGTATGTGAACAAAGTGGAACAAACGACAAAAGGGCCTCAAATTTTCGTATCACGTAGTCATCCAGGTTTGTTAAAACGTCTTTTTGAACAAGAAGTACCTGAAATTTTTGAAGGGACTGTTGAAGTGAAATCTGTTGCACGTGAAGCGGGAGACCGTTCGAAAATTAGTGTGTACTCAGAAAACCCAGATATCGATGCAGTTGGTGCATGTGTTGGTGCGAAAGGTGCACGTGTAGAAGCAGTTGTTGCCGAATTAGGCGGCGAAAAAATCGATATCGTACAATGGAGTGAAGATCCGAAAGTATTCGTACGTAATGCATTGAGCCCATCACAAGTCATCGATGTCATTGTAAACGAAGAAAATCAATCGACAACAGTGATTGTACCAGATTATCAATTGTCTTTAGCAATCGGTAAACGTGGTCAAAACGCACGTCTTGCTGCGAAATTAACAGGTTGGAAAATCGATATTAAATCAGAAACAGATGCAAAAGCGTTAGGTATTGGTGAAGAAGAAGCGACGACAACAGGTGAAACTGAACCTGTAGCGATGACAGCTGAAGATATTGATTTAGAAGCAACGACGGATGAACACATTGAAGACAACGCAAGCTTAGAGGATGAAAGTAAAGAGAACTAGGAGGGATTTTTATGAAAAAGAAAAAAATTCCTATGCGAAAATGTATTTTATCTAATGAGATGAAACCTAAAAAAGATATGATTCGTGTTGTCAAAAATAAAGAAGGCGAAATTTCAGCTGACGTCACAGGAAAAATGCCAGGACGTGGGGCATACGTTTCAAAAGACATTGCTTTAATTGAAAAGGCACAAGAGGCGCACAAATTAGAGGATTATTTTAAAGCGTCAGAAGAAACACTAGAACCGGTTTACAAAGAAATTATACGTCTGATTTATAGAGAAGAGATTCCGACAAAATGAATGAACAACAATTTTTAAATTTTTTAGGTTTGGCGATGCGTGCTGGAAAAGTGAAAACAGGCGAATCTGTCATCATTACTGAAGTAAAAAAGCGTCGTTTAAAGCTTGTGCTCATTGCAAGTGACGCGTCTGAGAGTACGAAAAATAATATCATCAATAAATGTAACAGTTATCAAACACCATATCGCATTGTCAGCGACCGTAACGATTTAGGAGATGCGTTAGGTAAAGGTGCACGTGTCAATGTCGGAATTACTGATCAAGGGTTTGCAAAAAAGTTGATGTCAATGATAGATGAATAATGTTAGGAGTGGTTTAATGAGTAAACAAAGAATTTATGAGTATGCCAAAGAATTAAATATTAAAAGTAAAGATGTAATTGATGAGTTGAAGAAAACGGGAATTGAAGTGTCCAACCACATGCAAACTTTAGAAGATGACCAAGTGAAAGCGTTGGATAAAGTATTCAAAAAAGACCAAGCTCCGAAACAACAAAAAGAGCAAAAAAATACTCAATCAAATCACAAAAACCAAAAACAAGGTAACAACCAAAAACAAAGTAATAACCAAAAGCAAGGCAACAATAATCAGCAAAAGGGTAAATACAACGCCCCTAAACAAAACAAGAAAAACAACAAAGGTAATAAAAATAAAAAACAAAATAAGAAAAATGTACCACAACAACCAAGCGAACCTAAAGAATTGCCTTCAAAAATTACTTATACTGAAGGCATTACAGTTGGTGAATTATCAGACAAACTCGGTGTAGATTCATCAGAAATTATTAAAAAGCTATTCTTGCTTGGAATTATGGCGAACATCAACCAATCTTTAGATATTGAAGCACTTGAATTAGTCGCATCAGATTACGGTGTTGAACTTGAAGAAGAAGTAGTTATTGATGATAACGATTTATCGATTTATTTCGAAAACGTTGAAGAAGATGAAGAAGCAATCGTACGTCCAGCTGTTGTTACAATCATGGGACACGTTGACCACGGTAAAACGACATTGCTTGACTCAATTCGTAATACACGTGTAACTGAAGGAGAAGCAGGCGGTATCACACAACATATCGGTGCTTACCAAATTACGAACAACGGCAAAAAGATCACTTTCTTAGATACACCAGGGCACGCCGCTTTCACAACAATGCGTGCGCGTGGTGCTCAAGTGACGGACATTACAATTTTAGTTGTAGCAGCTGATGATGGCGTCATGCCTCAAACGATTGAAGCGATCAACCATGCGAAAGAAGCTGATGTGCCGATTATCGTAGCAGTCAACAAAATTGATAAACCAACAGCGAATCCTGACCGTGTGATGCAAGAATTAGCAGAATACAACCTCATCCCTGAAGACTGGGGGGGCGATACCATTTTCGTACCACTATCAGCGTTAAGCGGTGAAGGTATTGATGATTTACTTGAAATGTTAATCTTAGTTTCTGAAGTACAAGAATTGAAAGCGAACCCGAATAAAGCAGCTGTCGGTACGGTTATCGAAGCTGAGTTAGATAAATCACGTGGTCCTGCCGCTTCATTACTTGTGCAAAACGGTACATTAAATGTCGGTGATGCACTTGTTGTAGGTAATACACATGGTAAAGTGCGTGCGATGGTAAATGACCTTGGCAAACGTATTAAAACTGCAGGTCCATCAACACCGGTTGAAATTACTGGTTTAAGCGACGTACCTCAAGCAGGTGACCGTTTCGTCGTATTCAAAGACGAGAAAAAAGCACGCCGTATCGGTGAAGCACGTGAACAAGAAAACATTATCCAACAACGTCAAGAAAGCAAAAATGTGACATTGGATAACTTGTTCGAACAAATGAAGCAAGGTGAAATGAAAGACTTGAATGTCATCATCAAAGGTGACGTACAAGGTTCAGTGGAAGCATTAGCCGCTTCATTAATGAAAATCGATGTTGAAGGCGTAAACGTGCGTATTATTCACACAGCAACAGGTGCCATCAACGAATCTGACGTGACATTAGCACATGCGTCAAACGGTATCATTATCGGCTTTAACGTCCGTCCAGATGCAGGTGCAAAACGTGCAGCAGACGCTGAAAATGTCGATATGCGTTTACACCGTGTCATTTATAACGTGATTGAAGAAATCGAATCCGCGATGAAAGGAATGCTTGATCCTGAATTTGAAGAAAAAGTTATCGGTCAAGCAGAAGTACGTCAAACATTCAAAGTATCGAAAGTCGGTACAATTGCGGGAAGTTATGTGACTGAAGGTAAAATCACACGTGACGCGGGTGTCCGTGTTATCCGTGACGGTGTCGTATTATTTGAAGGCGAATTAGATACATTGAAACGTTTCAAAGACGATGCGAAAGAAGTCGCACAAGGTTACGAATGTGGTATCACAATCGCAAAATTCAATGATATTAAAGAAGGCGATATTATTGAAGCGTTTGTGATGGTAGAAGTAGAAAGATAATGAACTGAATGAAACCTCCTTTAGTCTGTGATGGATTGAAGGAGGTTTTGTTGTGTAAAAAAATGACTCATGAAGTTTAAAAACGTTTTTCATTCACTTGCTTTTTGTTGTTAATATAGCGTTTATATATGAAACTTTTTAAAGTAGCAAAAAACTAAAACTTTATTCCTTTAAATTTTAAACTTTTGTATAATAAAGACAAACAAAGGAGGAAGTTTATGGGAAAGTTGTTAAAGGATTTTTTCATCACTTTTATCATCGGTGTAGCCGGTATTTTATTAATGTATTGGATAGGTTACGTGCCATCGAATCCGTGAATATTCAATGTTGTAGATAAGATCACTGTGACGCATTTCTTTGAGAATCATATTTATGACAATTGGTTGATGATTGCATTTTTATTTGCCATTGTAGTCACTGTGTTTGATGTAGGTAGCTCAAAGAAAGAGGACAAGTAAGTATAGAGTCAGGTTTCACTAGGATTCTGCTAATGTCTATCTAATGCGTCAGTAGATAAAAACATAATTTACTGATGATGTGAAAACTTATAATTCGAGGCTTGGATATTGAGTTATCCGAGTCTTTGTATTTTTCTAGATCTAAAAATCTGTTTGATACTTATATACGTACATCAAGGTATATTTAGAAATGATAAGTGACGCTTAATGGTGGAAGGATATATATAAAATTACATTGTAGTCATCAATATACTTTCGAAATAAATGCAATGCGCGTTTAATACATCTATAAAAACATAGGAGCCTCTGAGTCATATGTTTTCACCTACAGCTTGTTAAATCTGTAATAGTAGGGGGTGATACATATGGTGACGATAACTATACACTTAGATATATCTATCTGTTTAAGTATCATTGTCTATTTTCTGATAAAATACCATAATAAAAAGACAAAAAAATAACCCCCGTTATCGCAACTAACGAGGGTACTCAATAATAGGCTGTAAGAGTAAACATATGTTGAGCTAGCACTCACTCATATGTTGCTATGTTTTTAGCCCCTAATCTGCTCTCACAAAGTTGGTTAGAAGTTTTTTCTTTTTTTAATCATAGCATGTGCTTAAAATAAATACAAGCATCGCATCCAATAAACGCCAGACAGTGATTCAGCAATGAACGATTAAGCGTGATACAAAAATCTGAAGAACACACAAAGTCTAATGAATCATTTTGTGTTTTCTTTTCTCAGTTCTGTAATCTTTAGGAGAACGATGTACAAGTTTCTTAAACGCCTTTTCAAATACAAAATAATCACTAAAACCGACGAGCTGACTAATCACATTAATAGGGTGATCTGTTTCTCTCAATAGTTGTGTCGCTTTATCGATTCTTGCTTCTAAAATAAATTGTTTTGGAGTTTTGCCGTAGTTATTTTTAAATTTGGTGAATAACTGGCTATTACTCATACCAAATTGAAGTGAAATCTCTTGAATTTTGAGGGGCTTCATATAATTGTTACATATGTATTCATAAATATGATGAATAATGTCTTGATGGTTGTTCAAAATAATCATGTCCGTTTGTTTAAATTCATTTTCTAAACAAAAAAGCAGTTCGTACGTTTTATATTTGTACCAATAATCAGACTGCGAAATATTTTGCTTCGTCGTATAACAAATTTCTTTAATGATGTTGACGGCTTCACTGTCTTTATGAAATTTGAGTATATCTTGATGGTTGAGTTGATTCGTCTTTAAAAAATTTTGTAAGTGTGTTCCTTTTAAGCCTACCCAAAACGTTTTCCAAGGTATATTTTTGTCACCTTTATACGTCACCTTTTGTCCTCTTTTTAAAATAAAGCCATTAAAATCTTTAGAAGAAAAAGTTTTATGATTAATCCTCAGCAGGCCTTTCCCAGTTTCCACAAAATGTAATACAAAATTTTCAGTTACCGTATAACTATACGTTTGTTCAGGTAAAAATTGTTGAATTCCACATTCGGAGATGACGATATTATCAAAGGATATATCAAAATGTTTCCAAACCTCTCTCATTTTCTCACCTCATTACATTTTTCGACATATTTTTCAAACATTATAACATATGCATGCGCGATTCGAACTTCTAAAATGAAAGTATAGAAAGCGCTTTCGTATACAAAAAGTACTCAAATTGAGGCAGCCTCATTCACTAGAGATCGATCTTAAATCATTAAATTTGAATTTATTGAAAAGGAGAAGCTTATGAATAAATTGATTGATGAAAAAATAATGCCTCTTGCAGTGAAGTTTTCTACAAATAAAGTGTTAGTTGCTATTCGTGATGGTCTTTCTCTAACGATGATTCTTGCTATTGTGGGTTCCATTTTTATGTTGATTGCGAGTTTGCCGATACCAGGTTGGCCTGAATATTTAGACAAGATTGGTATCAGTCAATATTTGTGGAAAGGTGTAGACAGTACGTTTAGCTTAGTCGGATTAATCGCGAGTTTTTCGGTGGCATGGAGTTATGCCAAACAATATCAACAAGATGGGGTAGCAATTGGTATTATTGCACTTTGCTCATTTTTAACAGTGACACCATTTATTAAGACAGATACGGCATCAGGTATTACGTTAGGTTATTTAGGAGCTAAAGGGATGTTCACGGCTATCATTATTGCATTGGTGAGTGTTCACATTTATAAATTCTTTATTGATCGTGATATTAAAATCAAATTGCCAGATACTGTGCCTCCAGCAGTATCACGTTCTTTCGTAGCCATTATTCCTGGTATTGTGATTTTTACGTTATGGTTAACGATTTATGCCGTATTAGATGCCTTTCACTTACCAAACGCACATGACTTAATCACTACAGCTTTAGGTGGTCCAATTGGTTTTCTTGGTGGCTCAGTGTTCGGTACAGCGATTATCGTTGCGCTCAACAGTTTATTCTGGTTTGTTGGTATTAACGGTGGTAGTGCAGTTAACTCAATTATGGCGCCTGTTTGGTTAGGTAACTTACAAGCGAATATGGAAGCGTACAAAGCGAATGAACCGATGCAGTATATTTTCACGCAACCATTTATGGATAACTATGTTTACATGGGTGGCGGTGGTGCCACATTAGGTCTTGTTATCGCAATTACGATTATTGCACGTAGAAGAAAAGCAAGTAAACGTACAAAAGCACTTGCACCAATCACGTTAGTACCAGGTTTGTTTAATATTAATGAGCCTGCAATGTTTGGTTTACCTATCGTGTTAAATGTGTTTTTATTAATTCCGTTCGTATTAACACCAGTGATCAATCTCTTTATTGCATATTTTGCGACACTTGCTGGTTTAGTACCCTATACGAGAGCGACTGCGACTTGGACGATGCCACCGATTATTTCAGGGTTCTTAACGACAGGAAGTATCAGTGCATCCATTCTTCAAGCAATTTTAATTGTGATAGATATACTGATTTATATCGGTTTCTACGTAGCAATTGAAAAGTCATATTTGAAAGAAGAACGAGACAAATAAATCCAATTATTTAAATAAAGTAAGATAAATTTTGAAAGATGTTGAGGTGGATAAAAAATGGTAAAAAGATTAATCAGTGCAGATACCTCTGAAATCAGACAAATGACCGCTGAAGAACTTAAACAGAGTATTAAAGCATCAGAAGGACGTGTTGTATTATCAGAAAATGTGGCAACGAGAAATCCGTGGATTCATGAAGTAACGAATGCAGAAATGGCAGCATCTTTTGGGGCAGATTTAATTTTACTCAATGGTGTAGACGTATTAGATGTAAAAATTGCAGGACTACTCGATATTGAAAACAACCCGATTCAGTCTTTAAAACGATTATGCGGTCGTCCGATTGGTGTGAATTTAGAGCCAGTTGATCAAAATGCTGACATGATGGAAGAACGATTTGAATTAGAAGTTGGGCGTATTGCAAGAGAAGAAACGTTTGAAAAATTGAATGCGCTCGGTATGGATTTTGTGTGTCTCACAGGAAACCCTGGTACAGGTGTGTCAAATGATGCCATCGTGGAAAGTGTTAAACGTGCAAAAAGTTTGTTTGATGGACTCGTTTTTGCTGGAAAAATGCACAGTGCAGGTGTAGACGAACCAGTTGTCAACTTAGAATTGATCCAACGTTTAATTGACTCGGGTGCGGATGTCATTCTTGTACCATCCATTGGTAGCGTTCCGGGAATCACATTAGATATGGTGAGTGAAGCGGTTCAATTGTGTCATGCCCATGGTGTACTTGTCATGAGTGCGATTGGGACAAGTCAGGAAAGTGCCACAAAAGAAACAATCAGATTTTTTGGTCTTCAAAACAAAATAGCAGGCGTAGACATTCAACATATTGGTGATGCCGGGTACGGTGGATTAGCGCCAGTAGAAAATATTTATGAACTCGGTGTCGCCATCAGAGGTTTACGTCATACAGTTTCAAAAATGACACGTTCAATTTTAAGATAATCATTGATATCAAGGAGGAAACATCATGAAAACAATTCTTTTAGCATGTGCAGCAGGTATGAGCACAAGTATGCTCGTGCAACGTATGGAAAAGGCAGCGCAAGACATGGAAGGCGACTATAAAATCTATGCCGTTTCCGTGCCCGAAGTTGATAAAGAAGTAGAACAAAATGACATTGATATTGTACTGTTAGGACCACAAGTGAGATACGAAGAAAGAAAACTAAAAGAAAAATTAGAGCCTAAAAATATTCCGCTTCATGTCATTGATATGTCTGATTATGGCATGATGAATGGTCAATCTGTATTAGAAAAAGCAATCGATATGATTGGGTGATGACGATGGAGGATAAGAATCTAGAAACAGTGATGCAGCTTATCATTCATAGTGGCAATGCGAAATCTTATGCGATGGAAGCGATTCACGTCGTTAAAGAAGGTAAGAAAGCGCTAGCGTTTGAAAAATTGAAAGAAGCTGACAAAACAATTGTTGAAGCACATCGTTATCAAACTGAAATGTTGACGAAAGAAGCGAGTGGTGAAAAAACAGACGTCTCACTCCTTGTCGTGCACAGTCAAGACCATTTAATGACTGCTATGAATTTCATTGAGTTAGCAAAAGAAATTGTAACATTGTACAATAAAATAGATTGATAAAAGAATAAAGAGCTGAGGAATAAAGTTGACTCAGCTCTACTTTTAACATATAAAAATAGAAAAAAACAAACCCGTTAACCTGAATGAACGAGGGTATCCAATAATAGGCTGTAAGAGTAAAACATATGTTGAGCTAGCACTCACTCATATGTTGCTATGTTTTTAGCCCCTAATCTGCTCTCACAAAGTTGGTTAGAAGTTTTTTAAATCATATCACGAGATTGATATAAAGACAAGAATGGTGTTGTGAAATTACAATATAAGCAAAATCACGCAATCATATCAGATAAATACGTTGATTGTTAGTGGTGAAGTTTTTTATTAAGTTTCATTCTACTTTTTGAGTTGTTTGAAATACGAGATGTTTATCGTGTTTAAATGTTGAGTTGAATTTTAGGGTGAGACTCATAGAAAGTAGGTGGAATATCATTAACTTGAGTTGAGCTCTTAAAAAGTAAACCCAAGACAATAATTAAACAAGTTGCTTCAATCACCAACAATCAAAACACTTTCCACAGCACCTTTTGAAAATGAATGAAAACAAATCATCTTTCGCGCTCAGTTTCATTGACGCCTCTTCATACTCTCCTTTATAATGATGTATTGAGGATAACGCTACGACACTATGTTGAAAGGAGGCACATGATATGAATATGCGTGCAGAACGTGTTGGCGAACAAATGAAAAAAGAATTAATGGATATTATTAATAACAAATTAAAAGATCCAAGAGTGGGTTTTCTAACGATTACAGATGTACAGCCAACGAACGATTTATCACTAGCAAAGGTTTATTTAACAGTACTTGGTAGTGATAAAGAACGCGAAAATACATTCAAAGGTCTTGAAAAGGCAAAAGGGTTTATTAAATCTGAAATTGGTCAACGTATGCGACTCAGAATTGTCCCTGATTTGCAATTTGAATATGATGAATCGATTGAATATGGTAACCGTATCGAACGATTGATTCAAGATTTAAATCATAACGACTAACAATGTGCGCTAGAGTGCGTGAGATGATCTGCAATTGTAGAGTCCACGTAGTCTAGCTTATTTTATGAAAAAGGAGCGATAGTGGATGTATCATGGTATTTTACCTGTCTATAAAGAACGAGGATTGACGAGCCACGATGTCGTTTTCAAATTGCGCAAAATTTTAAAGACGAAAAAAATCGGCCATACAGGAACATTAGATCCTGAAGTGGATGGTGTCCTCCCTATTTGTATCGGCCAAGCGACAAAAGTGAGCGATTATGTGATGGAAATGGGTAAAACATATCGTGCTGAAGTGACGTTAGGCTTTTCAACGACGACAGAAGATCAAACGGGTGACATCTTGACGCGTGAAATCGTTACGGCTGACCAATTCGATCCGGTTCAAGTCGATGCAGTGTTACAATCATTTGTAGGGCGGACGACACAAATTCCACCGATGTATTCGTCTGTGAAAGTAAATGGTAAAAAATTATATGAATACGCACGCAATGGTGAAACGGTAGAACGTCCCGAACGCCAAATCCATATTTCACATATTGCACGGATTTCGGAATTGATTTTTGAAAATGACACTGCACGTTTTTCAATAGAAGTGACTTGTGGCAAAGGGACGTATATTCGAACACTCGCAACGGATATTGGCCTTGCACTCAATGTACCAGCGCACATGTCATTGTTGACGCGGACGATGAGTGGTGGCTTCAGTTTAGAAGAGGCACTTAGTTTAGCAGCAATTGAACAGGCACATCATGACGATACACTCCAAAATCAATTATTACCACTTGCATACGGCTTGAAAGGACTTCCATCTTTCCTTGTTCAAAATGAAAGTGATAAAATGAAGATAAAGAATGGACAAAAGTTTGCTAAAGGTTATTTTAATGTTCCATTTGAGCACCAACTTGTCATGATTGATAGTGACAATGGCGATGTATTAGCAATTTATGAAGTACATCCATCACGACAAGATGAAATTAAACCGAAAAAGGTATTCAATTAAAAGGAGACTTGGTTATGGAAGTTATCGAAATTACACATCCTATTCAAGCTGAACAATATATTCAAGAGGATGTAGCGATGGCTCTTGGCTTTTTCGATGGGCTACATAGAGGGCATCAAGCATTATTTGATGAATTAGATCGCGTGGCAAAGGAAAAGGATTTGAAGAAAGCGGTCATGACTTTTGATCCACATCCGTCAGTTGTTTTAAATCCTAAACAAAAACGCACAACTTATATTACGCCGTTAAATGATAAAATTGAATTATTAGGTGAACAAAATATTGATTATTGCCTTGTAGTAAATTTTTCTTCACGATTTGCAGAAGTGACACCTGATGAATTTGTTCAAGACTATTTAGTGAAAAATCAGGCCCGTGTCATTATTGCTGGATTTGATTTTACATTCGGTAAGTATGGCAAAGGAAATATGGCGATGCTTCAAGAATATCAAGATCAATTTGAAAGTATTACAATTGGCAAGCAAGATTTAAACCGTGAAAAAATTTCAACGACGGCGATTCGTGAAGCATTAAAAACGGGTAATCTTGCGAAAGCGAATGAGCAATTAGGTTATCGTTATCGTATGAAAGGGACTGTTGTACAAGGAGAAAAACGTGGCCGTACGATTGGTTTTCCGACAGCGAACATTGAACCAAGTGATGACTATGTTTGGCCAACGCTCGGTGTTTATGCGGTAAGTATGATGATTGGTTCAAGTGAGCAAATTTATCGCGGTGTTGCTAACATTGGTGTGAAGCCGACGTTTCATGATGATCTTCCACAAGCTGTTATTGAAGTGAATATTTTTGATTTTGCAGAGAATATTTATGGAGAACGTGTCACGATTTATTGGCATCACTACATTCGACCAGAGTTGAAATTTGATGGTATTGATCCACTCGTTGCGCAAATGAACGATGACAAAGCACGTGCAAAACATTTATTAGCGGTTGATTTTGGTGATGATGTATCATATAATGTATGAGTCTAATAATGATTAGCACACGACCTTTATCTTGGTAGGTTGAAACTCCGACGCCTCACTCAGATAAAGGCACGAAAAATTTAAAGGAGGAAATTGACAAATGGCAATTTCACAAGAACGTAAAAACGAATTAATTAAAGAATATCGTACACACGAAACAGACACTGGTTCACCAGAAGTTCAAATCGCTGTGTTAACTGCAGAAATCACTGCATTAAACGATCACTTACGTATTCACAAAAAAGACCACCATTCACGTCGTGGTTTATTAAAAATGGTAGGACGTCGTCGTCACTTATTAAACTACTTACGTGACAAAGACATCCAACGTTACCGTGAATTAATCAAGTCATTAGGTATTCGTCGTTAATTTTAATGATTGCGCACGTACTAGTGGCATTACAGGAAGGAGCTGGGACATTTATCGTATCCGGCTCCTTTTTTAACTATTAAAAGATGATGATGTAAGATATAATTGAAATGTAAAAGGCTACGAAACGTTTAAAGAGGTAGGAGAGGAGATTTATAATGTCTCAAGAAAAGAAGGTTTTTAAGACGGAATGGGCAAACCAGCCGTTAACAATAGAAACAGGACAACTCGCAAAACAAGCGAATGGTGCTGTGCTCGTACGCTACGGGGACACAGTTGTCTTATCTACAGCGACTGCATCAAAAGAACCACGTGATGGCGACTTTTTCCCACTAACTGTCAACTATGAGGAAAAAATGTATGCTGCGGGTAAAATTCCAGGTGGTTTCAAAAAGCGTGAAGGACGTCCAGGTGATGAAGCGACATTAACTGCACGTTTAATCGACCGTCCTATCCGTCCATTATTCCCAGATGGCTATCGTCATGATGTCCAAATCATTAACACTGTATTGAGTGCGGATCCTAACTGTTCACCTGAAATGGCAGCGATGATCGGTTCATCAATGGCGTTAAGTGTATCAGATATTCCATTTCAAGGCCCAATTGCGGGGGTTAATGTGGGTTATGTTGATGGTGAATATGTCATTAACCCGAATTTAGCACAACGCGAAAAATCACGTCTTGATCTAGAAGTAGCCGGTCATAAAGATGCGGTGAACATGGTTGAAGCGGGTGCGAGTGAAATTACTGAAGCAGAAATGTTAGAAGCGATTTTATTTGGACATGAAGAAATCAAACGTTTATGTGCATTCCAAGAAGAAATTATTGCGCATTTACAGCCTGAAAAGCGTGAATTTATTCCTGAAGAGAAAAATCAAACGCTCATCGATTCAGTGACGCAAATGACAAAAGATGAGAATTTAAATGGTGCCATTCAAACGTTCGATAAACAAGAGCGTGACGAGAATCTTGATGCGATTAAAGAACGTATTTTAGCAAACTTTGAAAACGAAGAAGATCCAGAAAATGAAGCGTTATTAAAAGAAGTCGGCACAATCATTAATACGTTAATTAAAGATGAAGTACGCCGTTTGATTGCAGATGAAAAAATTCGTCCAGACGGTCGTAAACCAGACGAAATCCGTCCATTATCATCAGAAGTAGGCTTATTACCACGTGCACACGGTTCAGGATTGTTCACACGTGGACAAACTCAAGCATTGTCTGTGTTAACGTTAGGCTCTATTTCTGAATATCAAATTATCGATGGTTTAGGCGAAGAGGAGCACAAACGTTTCATGCACCACTACAACTTCCCGAACTTCTCGGTAGGTGAGACAGGTCCAGTACGTGCGCCAGGTCGTCGTGAAATAGGTCACGGGGCATTAGGTGAACGTGCATTAAAATACATTATTCCAGATGAGAAAACATTCCCTTACACAGTACGTATCGTAAGTGAAGTGTTAGAGTCTAACGGTTCTTCATCACAAGCGTCTATCTGTGGTTCAACATTAGCGTTAATGGATGCGGGTGTGCCGATTAAAGCACCGGTTGCAGGGATTGCGATGGGTCTTGTCACACGTGAAGAAAGCTACACGATTTTAACGGATATTCAAGGTATGGAAGACGCACTTGGCGATATGGACTTTAAAGTTGCAGGTACGACTGAAGGGATTACTGCGATTCAGATGGACATTAAAATCGATGGCTTAACGAAAGAAGTCATTGAAGAAGCGTTAGAACAAGCGCGTAAAGGTCGTTTAGCTATTTTAGATCATATGATGCAAACGATTGCCCAACCAAGAAAAGAATTAAGTGCTTATGCGCCTAAAGTAGAAATCATGCAAATTAAACCTGAAAAAATCCGCGATGTGATCGGACCAGGTGGTAAACAAATTAATGAAATTATCGATGCGACAGGTGTTAAACTCGATATCGAACAAGATGGTACAGTTTACATCGGTTCAACGGAGCAAGACATGATCAATCAAGCACGTACATGGATTGAAAGTATCGTGCGTGAAGCAGAAGTCGGTCAAGTGTATCATGCGAAAGTGAAACGTATTGAAAAATTCGGTGCCTTTGTTGAACTGTTCCCAGGTAAAGATGCATTAGTTCACATTTCACAAATTTCGAATGAACGCATTAACAAAGTGGAAGATGTGTTGAACATGGGTGATACACTGAAAGTCAAAGTGACTGAGATTGACAAACAAGGTCGTGTGAACGCTTCTCATAAAGTGTTACTTTAAAATTAACAAAGCATGACATTTGAATAGATGAACTTAAAAAACAGAAGTAGATGTGACGTATTGGCATTGACTTCTGTTTTTTGTATAGGGAGAGACAATTCTGAGGAAAGTGGTATATTTGAGGAAAATAAACATTTTGTCGGGTGTTATCATTCTTATCCTATTATTCGGTGGGATTTTGTTGAATTTTTTACATCACTCTGAATCTATAGTGGTGATGTATAACATTATTACGGTTGTCATAGTCGTGTTACTTTTCTGGAATGCATCTCGGAATTAAGGATTGATTTTGAAATAGTTATCAATGGCTAAGACTGAGCGTGATGCTTTAATACATATTTTTCTAATGTAGGAGGATAATTTGTAGAGTAGCATCAATCAATTATCGTGTATACAAAATCCTCAACCTGTCCTCCGTGAATCACTTTAATAGTGTACAGAGTTTCCATTATCCACTATAATAAAATATGAATGTAAAATGGACGGGCTATATTTATTAGGAGGTAAAATTTTGAATTTAGTAAAGAAGAAAAATAAAGACATACGCATTATCCCCCTTGGTGGCGTAGGAGAAATCGCCAAAAACATGTATATCGTCGAAGTTGATGATGAAATGTTTATGCTTGATGCAGGGTTAAAGTTTCCTGAAGATGAAATGTTAGGAATTGATATCGTGATTCCTGACATCCAATATGTATTAGAAAACAAACATAAATTAAAAGGGATTTTCTTAACACACGGTCATGAACATGCGATTGGTGCAGTTTCATACATTTTAGAACAAGTTGAGGCTCCGGTTTATGGTTCTAAATTAACGGTTGGTTTAGTGAAAGAAAACTTAAAAGCACGTCAAATTAATAAGAAAATCCGTTATTATGTGGTCAATAATGAATCTGTCATGCGTTTTAAAGGTGTAAATATCACATTCTTTAATACGACGCACAGTATTCCGGATAGTTTAGGTGTATGTATTCATACGTCATACGGTGCAATCGTATATACAGGCGAATTTAAATTCGATCAAAGTTTACACGGTCATTATGCACCTGACATGAAGAAAATGGCTGAATTAGGCGAAGAGGGTGTGTTCGCATTATTAAGTGATTCAACTGAAGCTGAAAAGCCAGGCTATAATACCCCTGAAAATGTCATTGAAAGTCATATGTTTGATGCGTTTGCGAAAGTGACTGGACGTCTCATCGTGTCATGTTATGCATCTAACTTTATTCGCATTCAACAAGTGTTAAATATCGCAAATAGATTAAATAGAAAAGTATCATTTTTAGGCCGTTCATTAGAAAGTTCATTTAGCATTGCACGTAAGATGGGCTATTTCAACATTCCAAAAGATCTATTAATTCCTATGAGCGAAGTTGAAAATTATCCGAAAAATGAAGTGATTATTATTGCGACAGGGATGCAAGGTGAACCTGTAGAAGCGTTGAGTCAAATGGCACGTCAAAAACATAAAATTATGAATATCCAAAAAGGTGATTCTGTATTTCTAGCTATTACCGCTTCAGCCAATATGGAAGTCATTATCGGTAATACGTTGAATGAACTTGTACGTGCGGGTGCCTATATTATTCCAAACAACAAAAAGATTCATGCATCAAGTCACGGTTGTATGGAAGAGTTGAAATTAATGCTCAATATGATGAAACCTGAGTACTTCATTCCAATTCAAGGTGAGTTTAAGATGCAGATTGCGCATGCGAAACTCGCGAGTGAAGCGGGTGTGAATCCAGAAAAAATCTTCTTAGCTGAAGCAGGTGACGTCATTCATTATGATGGCAAGGATATGAGCTTAAATGAAAAAGTGAATGCGGGTAATGTCCTCATCGATGGTATTGGTGTCGGCGATGTCGGTAATATTGTGTTACGTGATCGTCATTTACTAGCAGAAGATGGTATTTTTATCGCTGTCGTTACGCTCGATCCAAAAAACAGAAGAATTGCGGCTGGCCCTGAAATTCAATCAAGAGGCTTTGTTTATGTCCGTGAAAGTGAAGCGTTACTTAAAGAAGCTGAGGAAAAGGTACGTGAAATTGTAGAAGCTGGTTTACAAGAAAAGCGTATTGAATGGTCTGAAATGAAACAAAATATGCGTGATCAAGTGAGTAAATTACTCTTTGAAAGTACACGTAGACGACCAATGATTATTCCAGTGATTTCAGAAATATAGTTTAAAATCAGTGTGAAGTTCAAACAAGAAAACGAATCTTACTCTTTGAAAGCCACGCCATTTTAAAGAGGAGATTCGCTTTTTTCATCATACAGGTTGATGATATCATTTTTTAGAAAGTAGAAGGTGACGAAGCATGGCGCAAACCAAGAAACGGAAATCCCAAACGACGCGCAACAGAAAGCGTACTTCGAAAAAGAAACAGAATGATACGCCTATTCGATTCATACTCGCGATAGTGATGGTCATTGTCATCATGTTAGGCGTGTTTCAACTCGGCCTCGTTGGAATTGCCATTGATAGCTTTTTTAATTACTTATTTGGTTTAACACGTTATCTTACATACTTTTTACTTTTATTAGCGATTGGTTTTATCGCATATAATGGCAAATTACCTAAAACGCGTCGATTGACTGGTTCGATTGTCTTACAAGTTGCGCTTTTATTTGTCGCACAATTATACTTTATGGCAACAGGAGGTATGAGAACGAAACGGGAGCCTGTTTTATCATACGTGTTCCAAAGCTATGATGCGGCAGAACACATGCAATTTGGCGGAGGGGTATTCGGTTTTTATTTGATGCATTTGTTACTACCACTCATTTCGCTCGTTGGTGTTGTGATTTTGACGCTTGTATTACTCGTTTCAAGTGGTATTTTATTACTGAAAAAACGTCATCGTGATGTCGCAAAAATATGGTTGGAACAATTTAAACAATCTACAGCCTCGTCATATGAAAAGGTGAAGGCGCATCAATCTGAACGACGTATGACAAGAAAAGAGAAAAAAGAACAAAAGCGATTTGAACGCGAACAACAACGTGCAGCAGAACCAAAAGATGTGTCAGATTTTCCTGAAGTCGATATTCCAGATGATGAACCGACTGATTATCCATCGATTCCTATTTTCGGCCATAAATCTGTAGAAGTGGACACACCAACCCAACCAGTACAAAAAGAGTCGATGCAACCCGATATACCAAAACGTAATAAAGCTGAGACTCAAACGCACAGTGAAGTAAAGGGAAGCGAATCAGAAGGTAGTATTACTGAAGCGGGTGCAGCGGAAAATCAACAATATGAAATCCCGCCACTGACGCTATTGAATGAACCGAAACGTCAACATACGACTTCTAAAGCTGAAGTTCAACGTAAAGGGAAGTTGCTCGAGACGACATTGAAAAACTTTGGTGTCGATGCGAAAGTGACGCAAATTAAAATTGGACCGGCAGTAACACAATATGAAGTTCAACCTGCGCAAGGCGTCAAAGTGAGTCGTATTGTCAATTTACATAATGATATTGCACTTGCACTTGCAGCTAAGGATATTCGAATTGAAGCGCCTATTCCAGGTAAATCAGCTGTAGGGATTGAAGTACCCAATCAAAAAGTGGCGATTGTCACATTAAAAGAAGTATTGGACGAAAAATTCCCAGCTAAAAATAAATTAGAAGTGGCATTAGGTCGAGATATTTCAGGTGAACCGATAACAGCAGAATTGAATAAAATGCCGCATTTATTAGTCGCAGGTTCGACGGGGAGTGGTAAGTCAGTTTGTATTAACGGTATCATTACGAGTATTTTATTGAATGCTAAGCCACATGAAGTCAAGCTCATGATGATTGACCCTAAAATGGTAGAATTAAATGTGTATAACGGTATTCCGCATTTATTAACGCCAGTTGTCACAAATCCACATAAAGCCGCACAAGCACTTGAAAAAGTTGTGGCAGAGATGGAAAGACGTTACGATTTATTCCAACATTCAGGTACGCGAAATATTGAAGGGTATAATGACTTTATTACACGTAAAAATAAAGAGCTTGGAGAAAAAGAGGCGTTATTACCGTATATTGTCGTCATTGTCGATGAGTTAGCTGATTTAATGATGGTAGCAGGTAAAGATGTTGAAACTGCCATTACACGTATTACACAAATGGCACGTGCTGCAGGGATTCATTTGATTATCGCAACACAACGTCCGTCAGTCGATGTCATTACCGGCTTAATTAAAAACAATATCCCGTCTCGTATCGCATTTGCCGTGAGTTCGCAAACAGATTCTCGTACAATCATTGATAGTGGTGGTGCTGAGAAGCTGCTAGGTAAAGGGGATATGCTCTTTATTAAAAATGGTGGTTCGACGAGAACGCGTGTCCAAGGTGCCTTTTTAAGTGACCAAGAAGTACAAACAATAGTCGATTACGTCGTGGCGCAACAAAAGGCGAATTATGTGAAAGAGATGGAACCAGATGCGGTGACAGAAGGTAGTACAGAAAGTGAAAGTGATGATCCACTGTATAAAGAAGCTTATTTATTCGTTCTTGAACAACAAAAGGCGAGTACGTCACTGCTTCAACGCCAGTTTAGAATTGGTTATAATCGTGCATCAAGAATTATGGATGATTTAGAACGTAATCAAGTGATAGGCCCGCAAAAAGGCAGTAAACCGAGACAGATTTTAGTTGATTTAAATGATGGAGAGGTGTAACCCAAATGTCTGTAAATCCTGATGTTAATATTGTAAAAGAATGGATTCTTAAAGAAATAGAGGCAGAAAACATTAAACCTGGTGAATCGTTACCAGGTTTATTGGCCATTGCGCGTCAACTCAATGTCACAACAGATAATGTACAAGTGGCAATTCATGAACTTGTGACTGAACAAATGATTACACAAAATTTTGAAGAGGGTGCACGTGTCAAAATTCCGCAACCATTTTTCTATCCTTTAGATGAGTTGATGAGCATTGGTCGTATGATTTCTGATAAAGGTTATGAAAGTGGAACGGTATTTTTAAGTCTTGATGAAGAAATCGCTTCTCTCGACGACTGTAAAGTGATGCAATTAGAACCGAATTCACCTATTACAGTCATTGAACGTATACGCACTGCTAATAGTCAGCCTGTCGTATATTGTTTGGATAAAGTGACAACAAACGTATTATCTCATTTTGGGACACATAATCAGCAAACGTCTATTTTAAAAGCGATTGAAGCCGAGAGTCATCAAACGATTGCTTATGCTGAAACTGAAATGGAAGCTATTAGTTATGAACCTTATATTTCAGATGCACTTGAAGCAGACCCACAAGATGGCCTTATGTTATTAAAACAAGTCCATTACACAGAAGATGGCACACCGATACTCTATTCTTTAAATTATTTTAAAAGTAGCCTAGTGAAGTTTCGAACAATTCGAAAACGTCTATAACTATATCAAAACCATTGTTAAAGGAGGAGTTGCATGAAACAACTTCAAGAACACCCGGATCAACGTATATCTGTTTTATCCACAAACAAATTTAAAACGACGACAATGACATTTAAATTCATGGCCCCATTAGATAAAAAGACGATGACCCAACGTTCATTGTTGAGCAAATTACTCGTCCGTGCCACACAACAATTTCCGACAGATAAAGCTTTCAATCAATATCTCTCTGAATTGTATGGTGCTTATGTGAATAGTTACGTGTCGAAGTATAAAGACCGTCACGTCATCACTGTTACACTTGAAATTGTCAATGAACGTTATTTGTTAGATGATGAACCATTGTTTGACAAAGGGCTCGCATTATTAAAAGAGGTCATTCTTAATCCGCTTGTTAAAAACGGCGCCTTTGATGAAACGTTTGTCGCACAAGAGAAAAGTTTATTGAAGAAAAAACTGACAGCGATTGAAGATAATAAATCACAAATTGCGTATTTACGTTTACTTAAGTATATGTTTGGCGAGCATCCATACCGTTATATGGCAGCAGGCGACCTTGATGAAATTGACGACATTACAGCAACAGATTTATATGATACATATCGTTCGATGTTAGACAATGACTACTGTTCAATATACGTGGTAGGCAATGTTGAGGAAGAAGCGACAATTCAACATATACAATCAGAATTCAATATTCAACCTTTTACATATCAAGCGACACAATTTGGTCAACATATCCAGTATGATGCACCTGTTAATGAAGTGATTGAACATGACAATGTGGATCAAGCGAAATTAAACATGGGTTTTCGTTTTCCAACGCATTATGGCGAAAAAGATTTTTATGCATTTCTCGTGTTCAATATGATGTTTGGTGGAGATCCTTCATCAGTGTTGTTCAATGAAGTCCGCGAACAAAAGAGTCTCGCTTACTCGATTCATTCACAAATTGATGGCAAAAATGGTTTCCTATTCGTTATGAGCGGGGTTTCAGCTAAAGATTACCGATTAGCCAAAGAAACGATTATCGAGGCATTTAACCGTTTTAAATCAGGCGAATTTACAGATGACAAAATGGAATTAGCGAAAAAAATCATTTTATCAGGACGTAAGGAATCTAAAGACCGTCCAAAAAATATGATTGAAATGATGCATAATCAATTGTTGCTCGAAGTACCAGAAACGGATGTCCAATATGAAGCGCGTATACAAGCAGTTAAACATGAAGACATTCAACGTCTCTGTCAAAATGCGCATCTCGATACGATTTATATTTTGACAAAGGAGGATGATATGGATGAATGAAACATATTATCAACAAATTGATGAAACGGTCTATCATTCTACTTTGGCGAATGGGCTGAATCTGTTCATTATTCCAAAGAAGGATTTTCAAAAAACATTTGTCACATACACGACGCAGTTTGGTTCATTAGACCATCGTTTTAAACCACATGGCGCAGAAGAATTCGTCTCTGTTCCGGATGGTGTTGCACATTTCTTAGAGCACAAGTTGTTTGAAAAAGAAGCAGGCGACTTATTTACAGAATTTGCAGAACATGATGCCCAAGTGAACGCGTTTACAAGTTTCGATCGTACGAGTTATTTATTTAGCGCGACGAACCATATTGACGACAACATTATACGTTTATTGAAAATGGTAGAGTCACCATACTTTTCAGAAGCAACAGTAGAAAAAGAAAAAGGAATTATTGCAGAAGAAATTAAAATGTATCAAGAGCAACCGGGATACCGTTTGATGTTTAATACGTTACGTGCGATGTATCAAGATCATCCCGTACGAGTCGATATTGCAGGTTCGGTTGAGAGCATTTATGAAATTACGAAAGACGATTTATATTTATGCTATGAAACATTTTATCATCCTTCTAATATGGTGTTATTTGTCGTTGGTGATGTTGATCCGGAGCATATTGAAAATTTAGTCCGTACGCATGAAGATGCACGTAGAATTGTGGCACAACCAGAAATTGAACGTGATCCACTCAGTGAACCTACTGAAGTCATTGAGCATCAAGTGGTTGAATCGATGCCCCTTCAATCACCAAGAATTATGCTCGGTTTGAAGCATCCGGTTTATGATATGTCACTACATCAAGGTGTCAAAGAAGATATCGAAATGTCATTTTTCTTTGAGATGATTTATGGTGAAGAAACGAATTTTTATCAGTCGTTATTGAGCCAAGATATAATCGACGATACGTTCAGTTATCAAACAGTCATTGAGCCGACATACAGTTTTTCATTGATTACATCGGCAACGACAGAACCTGAACAGTTAAAAACATTACTATTGGATGAATTACATGCACGTATTGGTACTTTAGATGATCAGCACGCGTTCGATTTGTTAAAACGTCAATTTATTGGTGAATATATTTCGAGTTTAAATGCACCAGAATATATTGCAAATCAATCCACAAAGTTTTATTTTGATGGTGTGAGCTTATTTGAATTATTGAATGTGATCGATAGTATTACGTTAGATACGATGAATGAAACGGTTCGCCGTCGTATAGATATGAATGCACTCGTCGATAGCCGTTTGGAGATTAAAACGTCATGAAAGCAATCGTCATCGGTGGTTCTGGAACAATAGGTCGTGCAATTACGCATGACCTTCTTTCAAATGGTTATGAAGTGATTGTGACGTATCATCAAACCCCGTTAGCAACTTTGATGGGTGAATTTCAAGGGCAACCTGTCCAATTTGTACAACTTGATTTGGCTCAACCTGTGAATCTAGAAGAAAAGTTAGGTTTTGTACATAATTTAGACGTAATGGTTTATGCGAGTGGTCATAGTTTATTTGGCATGTTGCAAGATATGACGGATATCGATATTCATGAAGCTTATCAAGTGCACGTTTTTCATTTCATTAAAATCACACAATATTTTGTTAATCAATTAATTCAAAGTCCACATGGCAGAGTTGTGGCGATTTCGTCCATTTGGGGTGAAACGGGTGCAAGTTTTGAAACGATTTATTCTAGTATGAAAGCGGCACAAATCGGTTTTGTGAAATCATTAGCCAAAGAATTAGCCCGTACATCAGTGACAGTCAATGCGATTGCCCCTGGTGTCGTCGTTGGTTCAATGACGGATGCACTCGATCACGAGGCACGTGAAGCATTGTTAGAGGAATTGCCTCAAAATCGTTGGATTGACCCAGATGAAATTGCACACGCCACACGCTTTTTGTTATCGCCATTATCACAAAGTGTGACCGGCACAGTTCAACGTATTAATGGTGGTTGGTATTGCTAGTTTGATATAATGGGGATTAAAGATAAAAGCCACTGTCGACATTAAGGGGGATTTTGATGATTACACGAGAAAAACGCGAATGGTACTTAGAATATCAAATTAATGTGAATCGTGCAGGGTTATTAGGTGACGTTTCGAGTTTATTAGGGATGATGGGCATTAATATTGGAACGATTAACGGTATCGATCAGTCCATTCGTGCCTTTATTATTAAATCGGATAGCGAAGAAAAGATTAAACGCTTTGAGACATTATTAAAAGAAATTGATGACATTTCGTTAAGAGTGTTACGTGAACCTGAACTGAAAGATAGACTTGCAGTAAGACACGGACGATATGTGAAACAAGACGAACATGATAAAAAAATATTCCGTTTTGAAAGAGATGATTTAGGGTTACTCGTTGACTTTATGGCAGAACTATTTAAAGAAGAGGGTCACAAATTGATTGGTATTCGAGGCATGCCACGTGTCGGAAAAACCGAATCTATCGTGGCGGGCAGTGTTTCGGCGCATAAAAAATGGTTGTTTATCAGTTCGACACTCATTAAACAAACTGTGCGAAGTTCTTTAATTAAAGGTGAATATGATAAAGATCATGTATACATTATAGATGGTGCAGTGACAGCAAGAGAAACGAATCCGAAACATCAGGAACTCGTCAAAGAAGTCATGACCTTACCATCTGTTAAAGTCGTGGAACATCCGGACTTATTTGTCGAAGCGAGTGACTATATTATGGATGATTTTGATTATATTATCGAATTGCGTGCCGAAGAAAACCAAGAAATTGAATATGAAGAAATGAAAAAGCAAACCGTTAGAAGTAAAAATAACTTAGATTTTGGTGATACTTTTGGCGGCTTTGGTGACGGTTTCGGTTCACTGTAACGATGGGGGGAATGACAGGTGCGGACCATTGGAGAAGTATTACAAAGCAAAAGAGAACGTTTAGGTATGACGTTAACTGAACTAGAAAAAAGAACGCAAATTCAACGAGAGACACTCGTGAATATTGAACAAAACCGTTTTGACCAGTTCGAACATCCGAATCACATCCGTGGGTTTATTCAAAAATATGCACAGTCTGTCAATATCGATGGGCGTCTGCTCATGGAGAAGCATGATAAAGAATTACCTGCAATCCAACGCCAAGCCCATGTAATTTTAGAACAAATTGCCCAACAAAAAGAGGTGCTGAATTTTACACAATCAGATCAACAACCTAAAAAAGTGGCGATTTTAATAGGTTTATTGACAGGTGTCACAGCTGTACTTTGGGTGCTCATGACCCTTATGTTATAATAAGAGCATCAGATATAGATTGAGTGAAAAGAGGAGCAAACATGAATATACCGAATCAGATTACCGTCTTTCGTGTTATTTTAATCCCTATTTTTATGTTATTCGCACTTGTAGATTTTGGAATGGGGCAAGTGACATTTTTGGGAGGACAGCCGATTCGTATTGAATTTTTAATCAGCGGTATCATCTTTATTTTGGCGTCGTTAAGTGATTTTTTAGATGGTTATTTAGCACGTAAATGGCAAATTGTTACGAATATGGGGAAATTTTTAGACCCACTTGCAGACAAACTACTCGTTTCTGCTGCACTGATTGTTCTAGTCGAACTCGGTTTAACGAACTCAGTTGTCGCAGTGATTATCATTGCACGTGAATTTGCAGTTACAGGATTACGTTTATTGCAAATCGAACAAGGTTTTGTCAGTGCTGCGGGTCAATTGGGAAAGATTAAAACGGCAGTGACGATGGTTGCATTGATTTTAATTTTATTAGGTGAACCTTTCAGCCAGTGGATTGGTTTCAGCTTAGGACAAGTTTTATTATACATCGGTGTCTTTTTCACAGTGCTTTCTGGTGTTGAGTACTTTTACAAAGGCCGTGACGTATTTTTACAAGATAAAAAATAAGCAACGCACCTATTTAAGAAAGATGATGACAATGGTTGAACCATCGTTTTTTATAATCATTCGTTTTTACTAAATAGCAAATATAAATGGCTAGGGTAAGTATCCTAGTCATTTTTTTAACTGTTTTTGGCGTTTTTCTTTTTATAAAATAGCGATGTAAGATAAAATAAAATGTAATGAATACGACAATCAACATGAACGAAAGATGGGGGACGAAAATATGAAAGTATGTATTATTGCAGTGGGATCAGAACTACTGCTAGGCCAAATTGTTAATACGAATGCGCAATTTGTATCGCAAAAATTTAACGAATCAGGTCATCATGTATTGGAACATATCGTAGTTGGGGATAATGCACAACGTCTTGAAAATGTGACAAGACGTGCTTTACAACAATACGATGTGCTCGTATTTACAGGGGGACTTGGTCCGACGAAAGATGATTTAACGAAACAAACAGTGGCAGAAGTGTTGAACAAAGAACTTGTCATGAATCAAGAAGCAATGGATGATATAGAAGATTACTTCAAACAACATGGTAAAGTCATGACACCAAACAATAAACAACAGGCTTTAGTTATTGAAGGCGCTGAAGTTTTGGCGAATCAAGTCGGTATGGCACCAGGTATTTATGTTCAACATGACAATAAGCATATCGTGATGTTGCCTGGACCACCTAAAGAACTTGAGCCTATGGTCGTGAATGAATTGATGCCGTACTTCTCTCAAAGCGGTCAAACGATTGGATCAGAAGTTTTACGTTTTTGTGGCATTGGTGAATCACAAGTTGAAACTGAACTGATGGACTTGATTGATGCGCAGTCAAACCCAACGATTGCCCCACTAGCAGGAGCGCATGAAGTGACCATTCGCATAACAGCAAGTGGTGAAAACACTGAAGTGACAAAACAGTTGATTGCACCGATAAAACAAGAAATACTAAAGCGTATCGGTTTGTATTACTATGGTTCTGATGACATGACACCTGAACGAGCTGTTTTACAACTACAACATCAAACATTTGCAGTATATGACCAAGTAACAGAAGGGTTATTTCATGCCCGATTGAAGCAAGAAGATGCCCAACATTTACTGAAAGGATATATGTTGCATCATCCTCAATTTTTAGATGTATCAGATGTTATAGAAGAGCAACTTTATTCAGCGGCACTGTTTGTTCAAGCGCTTTATGAGAGTGAACAGGCCATCAGCATACTCTCTCAAGATAACACAGTTTATATAGGATTATTAGCAGGTGATGCGTTCCACATTAAAACGTTTAAAATGGCACAAATGAGACATTTACAGCGTGACAGAAGTCAAAACTATATTTTAATTACGTGGTTAAATTGGTTAAAACATCCTGAAAACCGATCTATAATTGATAAAATATAAGTACATGCGTTCTGTTTCGAAGGAATTATGCTTCAAAAATAACGAACAAACATTCGCAAAACACTTGTAATTTGATTTAATACCATGTATAGTAGAATTAAATTAAAAGGAAATTTCGATCAAGTAGGGGGTCCTAAATTGGATAATGAACGTCAAAAAGCGCTAGATACAGTAATTAAAAATATGGAAAAATCATTTGGTAAAGGTGCCGTCATGAAACTGGGCGAGAATAAAGATCGCCGCGTTTCAAGTGTTTCAAGTGGTTCGGTAACGCTAGACCATGCATTAGGGGTTGGCGGCTATCCTAAAGGTCGTATCATCGAAGTTTATGGTCCCGAAAGTTCTGGTAAAACAACAGTTGCTTTACATGCCATTGCTGAAGTACAAAAAAATGGCGGTATTGCTGCATTTATTGATGCCGAACACGCACTCGACCCAGTTTACGCTGAAGCATTAGGTGTAGATATTGACAACTTGTACCTTTCACAACCAGACCACGGTGAACAAGGACTTGAAATTGCAGAAGCCTTTGTCAGAAGTGGCGCAGTGGACATTATCATTGTCGACTCAGTTGCGGCATTGACACCTAAAGCTGAAATTGAGGGTGAAATGGGTGATACGCATGTTGGTTTACAAGCGCGTTTAATGTCTCAAGCATTGCGCAAACTTTCTGCAGCTATTTCAAAATCAAAAACGACAGCTATCTTTATTAACCAAATCCGTGAAAAAGTAGGTGTCATGTTCGGTAACCCTGAAACGACACCAGGGGGCCGTGCACTGAAATTCTACAGTTCAGTTCGTTTAGAAGTACGTCGTGCGGAACAATTGAAGCAAGGCCAAGATATTGTAGGTAACCGTACAAAAATTAAAGTTGTTAAAAATAAAGTGGCACCACCATTCAAAGTAGCAGAAGTGGATATCATGTATGGTAAAGGGATTTCACGAGAAGGCGAATTGATTGATTTAGGTGTACAATACGACATTGTAGATAAATCAGGTGCTTGGTATTCATACAACGGTGAACGTATGGGTCAAGGTAAAGAGAACGTGAAACAATTTTTACTTGAAAACCCTAAACTTGAAGATGAAATTGACCGTAAATTACGTGAAAAACTCGGCATTTATGATGGTGATGTAGAAGAACCTGAACAAGAAGAAACACAAACACTTTTTGATGAATAATAATAAATATAATTCATTTAAAAAGAAACATACTTCAATAATAAGCGATGTGGGCAGGATTCGTCAATTCTGTGTCTATCGCTTTTTATTTGTTATCGCGACAGAAACCTTGATTTTTCGTTGTTCAAAACGTACAATTGAACTTGTATGATTCTTATTTTTATCCATATAATCATATAGATTTATTAACATACAGAACGAAATCCTAGAAAAAGGAGGTGTTTGTGTGAATTTATTAAGCCTCTTACTCATTTTGCTGGGTATCATTCTAGGAGTTGTTGTAGGGTATTTTATCGCCCAAAACTTGATTTACCAAAAGCAGTTGCAAGCTAAGCAAACTGCGAAAGATATTCTTGAACAAGCAAACAAAGAAGCAGAAAACCTTAAAAAAGAGAAGTTAATCGAAGCGAAAGAAGAAAACCAAATTCTCCGAGAACGTGCTGAAAACGAACTTAGAGAACGACGTACTGAGCTTCAAAGGCAAGAATCCCGACTTCTTCAAAAAGAGGAAAACTTGGAGCGGAAATCTGATCTACTCGATAAGAAGGATGAGATTTTAGAGCAAAAAGAATCTAAACTTGAAGAAAGACAACAACAAGTAGATGCAAAAGAGAGTAGTGTTCAATCGATAATAATGAAGCACGAACAAGAACTAGAACGCATCTCCGGTCTCACACAAGAAGAAGCACGTAAAGAACAATTATCACGTGTAGAAGATGAGTTGTCACAAGATATTGCAGTACTTGTTAAAGAAAAAGAAAATGAAGCAAAAGAAAAAGTAAACCAAAATGCTAAAGAGTTGCTCGCTACAGTAGTGCAACGTTTTGCTGCAGATCATACTTCTGAATCAACAGTTTCAGTTGTAAACTTGCCTAATGATGAAATGAAAGGACGAATTATCGGTCGTGAAGGTCGAAATATTCGTACGTTAGAAACGCTTACAGGTATTGATTTAATTATTGATGATACGCCAGAAGCAGTTATTTTATCAGGTTTTGATCCGATTCGTCGAGAAATTGCGAAAACAGCATTAATTAATCTAGTGTCAGATGGGCGTATTCATCCTGGACGCATAGAAGATATGGTTGAAAAATCAAGACGTGAAGTAGACGAAATTATTCGTGACGCTGGTGAACATGCAACATTCGAATTAAATGTTCATAATATGCATCCAGATTTGATTAAAATATTAGGTCGTATGCATTACCGTACAAGTTACGGCCAAAATGTATTGAAACATTCTATTGAAGTTGCGCATCTGTCAGGTATGCTTGCTGCAGAACTGAATGAAGATGTGACATTAGCGAAACGTGCAGGTTTATTACATGATATTGGTAAGGCCATTGACCATGAAGTGGAAGGCAGTCACGTAGAAATCGGTGTTGAGTTAGCCAAAAAATATGGCGAACCTGAAACAGTGATTAATGCGATACATTCTCATCATGGTGATGTGGAGCCAACTTCTATCATCTCAATTTTAGTTGCTGCAGCTGATGCATTATCTGCTGCAAGACCAGGGGCAAGAAAAGAAACATTAGAGAACTACATCAAGCGTTTAGAGCGTTTAGAAGAAATCTCTGAGAATTATGAAGGTGTTGAAAAGGCCTTTGCGATTCAAGCAGGTCGAGAAATTCGCGTTATTGTAGAACCTGATACGATTGATGACTTAAAATCTCACCGTTTAGCGCGAGATATTAAAAATCAAATTGAAGGTGAACTGCAATATCCGGGTCATATCAAAGTGACAGTCGTTCGTGAGACGAGAGCAATTGAATATGCGAAATAATTGCGTATGAAAACGAAAAGCAAGTATCTTTATTAAAGGGTATAAAGATACTTGCTTTTTTATATGCTTTAAATACATGTTGACTTTAACATTAAAACCCGCGCCCATGATAGCGATTGTAAAATTCAAAATCGTTATCAATGAGGATGATTTCAATAAAATTCGATGTCTTATCTATAAAGATTTAATTCTGTCTCTTTCAATTCTTCCAATGCACTTGCGGTATCATAGCAATTTGAAGAAATATTCGTGTAGCGTTCTGCCATACGATATGCGTGGATATACAAATCAATACTTTCTTTCGCTATTTCTTCAGGTTTTAACTTTTTAGACGGATTTGCGCTAACTACAAGTTCTGCAAATTTTTCTGGATCAATATGAATTGACATAAATTAAAAAACATCTCCTAGTTTTTTGTTTTATACATCACTTATGATTGAATCGCACCATAAGTCTTCCTAAAAGTGCATTACCCTCTTCGTTATAAATTAATCATATTTTTCATTCAAACGAACGCTTGAATGATATGCAAAAAGAAGTTATAATTTTAATATAAAATTAATGTATAAAAAGGATATGAAGATGTAATGACTCAAAAAATTGCAACTTGTGATACGTTTAGTATTGACGTTGAAGCTGTACAACAGTCGAAAGAGGAGATTGCCGCTTCGAATATTGAGCAGGTGAGTCGAATGTTTAAGAGTATTGCTGACATTAACCGATCTAAAATCGTGCTCGCGCTTTGCCACCATGATGAATTGTGTGTTTGTGATATTGCGGAAATTTTAAATGTAACCGTAGCCAATGCGTCTCACCACTTGAGATCTCTTTATAAAAACGGCATTGTGACATACCGCAAATCGGGTAAACGTGCATTTTATCGTTTGTATGATGAACATATTCGACAATTGATGATGATATCTATTGAACATAAGAAAGAAGTGGATGAAGATGATTCAAAGTCGTAAAACATACAAAATAGAAGGTTTATCATGCGCCAATTGTGCTGGTAAATTTGAAAGAAATGTCCGAGATCTTGCGTCAGTTGAAGAGGCACAAGTGAATTTTGGTGCTTCAAAAATTTATGTGACGGGCGACACCACTGTTGAAGAATTAGAAGGGGCGGGCGCTTTTGAAAATTTAAAATTGACGTTAGATGATCGGAAAAAGGGTGGTACGAAGGCTGACCAAAGAAAAACGGATCACCCGACATCTTGGTTTGATAAGTCGAAACAATTTTATAAAGCGCATCAATCTATATGTGTGGCGACGTTGTTCATGCTACTTGGTTACATCTCACATTTGATGAGTGGTGAAAACTATGTGATGACGATTTTATTATTCGCTTGTTCGATTTTATTAAGTGGAAGTGCGTTACTCATCCGAGGTGTTAAAAATTTAGTGCATCTCGAATTTGATATGCACACATTGATGATGATTGCGGTCATTGGTGGTGCACTCATCGGTCAATGGGGAGAAGTGGCAGCTGTCGTCATTTTATTTGCGATGAGTGAGGCGCTTGAAACATTTTCTATGGATAAAGCACGTCAGTCGATGCAATCTTTAATGGATATTGCGCCAGATGAAGCGACAGTTTTACGAAATGGCCAATATGTAAAGGTGCCTGTTGATGACATTGTAATCGATGAAACCTTATATATTAAACCGGGACAAAAAATTGCGTTAGATGGTGTTGTAGTCGCTGGGCGTGCTGCAGTTAATCAGGCCGCCATTACAGGTGAGTCGATGCCGGTTGAAAAAGTGGAAGGTGCAGAAGTTTTTGCAGGAACATTGAATGAAGATGGCGTCCTTGAAGTGCGTGTCACGAAAACAGTAGCACATACGACATTAGCGAAAATGATTCAACTCGTTGAAAAAGCTCAATTAAATCAAACACCGGCACAAGCATTTATTGAAAAGTTTGCGCGTTATTATACACCGGCCATTATGGTCATCGCGTTACTTGTTGCGATAGTGCCTCCAGTAGTGTTACATCAATCATTTTTAACGTGGATTTATCAAGGTTTAGCCGTGCTTGTCGTTGGCTGTCCTTGTGCGTTAGTCATTGCAACTCCGATTTCTATCGTATCGAGTATTGGTAATGCAGCGAAAAATGGTGTGCTCATTAAAGGGGGGATTCACCTAGAACAAATGAGTCGTATTCGTGTATTAGCTTTTGATAAAACAGGGACACTGACGATGGGACAACCTGAAGTGACAACTGTTATGACTTTAACAGAAGATCGTGATGACCCCAATTTGATTGCACAAGTTGCAGCAATTGAAAGTCGTTCGGATCATCCGCTTGCACGTGCGATTGTTCGTTATGCACAATCCAATCATCACCATTTTGAACAATATGATGTGACAGATTTTCATTCACAAACAGGTCAAGGTGTGACGGCAAATATTGGCGGGCATCATTTCGTCATTGGACAACCGCAAATGTTTAATGTAGCTCAACCTGCTATGACAACCCAGGTTCAACAATTACAAGAACAAGGGCATACGGTCATTCTCGTGTCAATGGATGATGCGTTACGTATGTTGATTGCTGTGCGTGATGAAGTGCGTGAACAGTCTCAAAAAGCGATACAGATGCTTCGTGAACTTGGCATTCAACACACTGTTATGTTGACAGGAGACAATGAGAAAACAGCACGAGCGATTGCTCAAAGACTTCACATGTCAGATGTTAAAGCAGATCTGATGCCTGTAGATAAATTAAATGAAATTGAACAGCTTAAACAGCAATATAGTACAGTTGCAATGGTCGGTGACGGGGTGAATGACGCACCAGCACTGGCGAGCGCATCAGTTGGCATTGCGATGGGAGGTGCGAGTACAGATACAGCACTTGAGACTGCGGATATTGCCCTCCTCAGTGACGATATGTCGAAATTACCTTTTACGTATCGTTTGAGTCAGAAAACGATGACCATCATTAAGGCGAATATTACCTTTGCGATTGCGATTAAATTATTGGCGTTGTTACTTGTAATTCCAGGTTGGTTAACGTTATGGATTGCCGTATTTTCTGATATGGGGGCAACGTTGATTGTCGCTTTAAATGCCATTCGTTTACTGTATGTTAAAGCGGGTAGGCCTGAAGCTACGACGGATTAAATGATGAATTTGTATTGGCAAATAAAATCTTCAAAATGGCGTTAACGCAGCCTTTATGAAGTATGATGAAGGGGTTAAGTCAACTTCAGGCTATAATTTTGCTCGCATACGTTGACATCGATGGTGAGAACGGTACAATAAAACGTATCAACATACATGTAAAATCGTGATGTAAAGTAGTTCAAGCATGACGATGAACCAGGGACATGTCATGACAATAATGTTAATGGATGTCCCTTTAAAATGTTTTTGCATCTCCCCAATGTAAAGTTTTCTATTTTAAAAACGATATAAAATACAAAGAAGGGGGATTAGAGAGGACGAAAAATATGAGGATTTTATTTATAGGTGATATTGTTGGGAAGGTCGGTCGCCAAACGATTTCAGAGCTGTTGCCGAAACTTAAACAACATTATCGCCCTACGTTAACGATTGTGAATGCTGAAAACGCGGCACACGGCAAAGGGTTAACTGAAAAAATATATAAGCAGTTGTTACGTGAAGGTGTCGATTTTATGACGATGGGTAACCACACGTATGGACAACGTGAAATTTATGACTTTATCCATGAAGCGACACGACTCGTGAGACCTGCCAATTTTCCAGATGAAGCACCAGGTATTGGGATGCGCATCCTTCAACTTAATGCTAAAAAATTGGCAGTCATCAACTTACAAGGGCGTAGTTTTATGCCTATGATTGACGATCCATTTAAAAAAGCAGACCAGTTGATTACAGAAGCTAAAAAAGAGGCAGATTATATTTTTGTCGATTTTCATGCTGAGACGACTTCAGAAAAAAATGCGATGGCGTGGTATTTAGATGGGCGTGTCAGTGCAATTGTGGGCACACATACCCATATTCAAACGTCAGACAACCGTATTTTGCCACAAGGAACGGCATATATTACAGATGTAGGGATGACGGGTTATTACGATGGTATATTAGGTATTAACCGTGATGAAGTCATTAAACGTTTTATTACGAGTTTGCCGCAACGCCATGTCGTACCGGATGAAGGACGAAGCGTGTTGTCAGGTGTCATCATTGATTTGAAAGAAGATGGCACAGCGAAAAAGATTGATCGTATTTTAATTAATGAAGATCATCCATTTGAAGCATAATGAAATAGGTTCGTTAAAAAATGGCTGAATTGTGATATATCCCTATCCGCCATTAGTATGAATTTTTTTCAAACCCACTATTTTGTAGAGCAAATAGTGGGTTATTTTGATAAAATATTGAGTGAATTCAAACGTGTAGGAGGCTAAATCTATGAAATCTCAATTATCATGGAAAGTGGGAGGTCAGCAAGGCGAAGGTATCGAATCAACGGGTGAAATTTTCGCTACTGCTATGAACCGCAAAGGCTATTATTTATACGGTTATCGTCATTTCTCAAGCCGTATTAAAGGTGGTCATACTAATAATAAAATCCGTGTTTCGACAACACCTGTGCATGCCATTAGTGATGATTTAGATATTCTGGTAGCGTTCGACCAAGAAACGATTGTGTTGAACCATCACGAAATGCGTGAAGATAGTGTCATTTTAGCAGATAGTAAGGCAAAACCAGAGAAGCCGGAAGAGAGTAAGGCACAACTTATCGTCCTACCATTTACAGAAGTGGCTAAAGAATTAGGGACGACTTTAATGAAAAACATGGTAGCGATTGGTGCAACAGCAGCATTAATGCACTTGAATACTGATACTTTTGAATCGTTAATTACGAATATGTTCGAGAAAAAAGGTGAAAAAGTAGTCGATTTAAATATTCAAGCATTAAATGAAGGCTATCGTTTAATGCAAGCACAAATGGGTGAAGTGAGCGGTGACTTTGAATTAGAAGAAAGTAGCGGCGTACCTCACCTCTATATGATTGGGAATGATGCGATTGGTTTAGGTGCCATTTCAGCGGGCTCAAGATTTATGGCAGCGTATCCTATCACGCCAGCTTCAGAAGTAATGGAGTATATGATTGACAATTTACCTAAAGTAGGTGGTTCAGTCATTCAAACAGAAGATGAAATTGCAGCTGCAACGATGGCGATTGGTGCAAACTACGGGGGCGTACGTGCCTTTACAGCGTCAGCAGGCCCAGGTTTATCATTAATGATGGAAGCAATTGGTTTATCAGGGATGACTGAAACACCATTTGTAGTCATCAATACGCAACGTGGGGGCCCATCGACAGGTTTACCGACAAAACAAGAACAATCCGATTTAATGCAAATGATTTACGGCACACACGGTGATATTCCGAAAATTGTTCTTGCGCCGACAGATGCAGAAGACGCATTTTACTTAACGGTAGAGGCATTTAACTTAGCTGAAGAATATCAATGTCCAGTTATTTTATTAAGTGATTTACAACTGTCATTAGGTAAGCAAACTGTGAAAGCACTCGACCATTCGAAAATTGAAATTCGTCGAGGCGCAACGATTACTGAAGATATAGAAAGAGACGAGGACGACAAAGATTACTTCAAACGTTATGCTATTACAGAATCTGGTGTGTCACCACGTCCAATTCCAGGTGTTAAAGGCGGCATTCACCATGTGACAGGTGTCGAGCATAATGAAGAAGGTAAGCCGAGTGAAGCGGCAGAAAATCGTCAAAATCAAATGGATAAACGTATGCGCAAGACAGAAAAATTAGTCATTCCAAAACCGGTAGAAGGTACAGCGACACATGATGATGCAGACATTTTATACCTTGGATTTATTTCAACAAAAGGTGCCATCCAAGAAGGGACATCACGTTTAGAACAACAAGGACACCGTATTAACCATTTACAAATTCGACAATTACATCCATTCCCAACAGAAGTCATTCAAGACGCTGTAGATAAAGCGAAAAAAGTCGTTGTTGTCGAACATAACTATCAAGGCCAACTGGCGAATATTATTAAAATGAACGTGAACTTAGGTGACAAACTCGTCAAACAAACGAAATATGACGGTACACCATTTTTACCACACGAAATTGAGCATAAAGGATTAGAAATTTTGAATGCATTAAAGGAGAGAGTGTAATTGGCTACATTTAAAGATTTTAGAAATAATGTGAAACCCAATTGGTGTCCCGGTTGTGGCGACTTCTCAGTACAAGCGGCCATCCAAAAAGCAGCTGCAAACGTTGGATTAGAACCAGATGAAGTGGCACTCATTACAGGGATTGGTTGTTCAGGACGTCTATCAGGTTACGTGAACTCTTACGGTGTCCATTCCATTCATGGGCGTGCATTACCATTAGCACAAGGTGTGAAAATGGCAAACCGTGACCTTACAGTGATTGCTTCTGGTGGTGACGGCGATGGTTATGCTATCGGTATGGGGCATACGATTCATGCGTTACGCCGAAATATGAATATCACTTATATCGTGATGGACAACCAAATTTACGGACTGACTAAAGGACAAACATCACCTTCATCAGCACCAGGATTTGTGACTAAAACAACACCTAAAGGTAATATCGAACAAAACGTTGCGCCATTAGAGCTGGCATTATCATCAGGGGCGACATTTGTTGCACAAGGTTTCTCTAGTGATATTAAAGCGTTAACGAAAATAATTGAAGACGCGATTAATCACGATGGTTTTTCATTTGTAAACGTCTTTTCACCATGTGTCACATACAATAAAATCAATACGTATGACTGGTTTAAAGAGAATTTAACTGCTATTGATGATATTGAAAATTATGACGTCAGCAATAAACAAGCTGCATTACAAACCGTGCTCGAACATGATTCATTAGTCAAAGGGATTGTATACCAAGATACGACAACACCTTCATATGAGTCACAAATTGACGGCTTAGCAGAAACACCATTAGCACATCAAGACTTGAGTTTAACAGAAGAACAGTTTGAGTCATTTACAAAGCAATTTGTATAATAAAAGTATGAAAATTTTAAGCGCATTCACTCAAATTTATTGGATATACGTTATTTTTAGTAAGGCTGGGAGCATATCATCACAACCTCCTAGTCTTATTTTTTTGTGTCAGTTTTTGCTATTAAATGAAAGTGAAGAAAGGTGTAGTTATTTGTAGCCTAAAAATAGAAGTCAAATAAAATGGCAAAAACAAACCCATTGACTGAAAGACCTTTATTTTTGCAACATTATGAAATCAAAGTCATAATAAAATGTATTAAGGAGGTTTTCATATGATAGATACGTTAATGAGCATTCAAATTATCCCGCAAACACCTAATGGAGAAAATGTCATTCCTTTTGTAGATGAAGCCATTAAAGTGATAGATGAATCAGGGTTAAATTATCGCGTCGGACCATTGGAAACAACGATTGAAGGTGACATGAGTAGTTTGTTGATCTTAATTCAAAAAATGAACGAACGTATGGTCGAACTTGAATCACCAAGCATTATTAGCCAAGTGAAGTTTTATCATGTGACTGAAGGAATCAGTATTGAAACGTTGACGGGTAAGTATGACGAAATGGCTTAATCAATTGCACAACTTCAATTGAATTTAGAAGATATCATTTTGCACTTTCCCTAGATTTTTAATATAATGAACTAATGATATATGGGCAGAAAGGGTTTTGCATGTGAATGAAGAACAAAGAAAAGCTGGAACGATTGATGTCTTAGCGCAACGTGACAGTAAAGAAGAAAAAGATTATAGTAAGTATTTTAATTTTGAACACGTTTATCAGCCACCAAGTCTCAAAGATGCGAAAAAACGTGGAAAAGAAACTGTGCAATATAACCGTGATTTCCAAATTGATGAAAAATATCGTGGTATGGGGAAAGGTCGTACATTTTTAATCAAAACATATGGTTGCCAAATGAATGCGCATGATACAGAAGTCATGGCAGGGATTTTGACAGCTCTAGGTTATACACCGACTGAAGATGTGAATACAGCGGACGTCATTTTATTAAATACGTGTGCAATTCGTGAAAATGCGGAAAATAAAGTGTTTGGTGAGATTGGGAACTTAAAGCATATTAAGCAAGAGCGCCCAGATTGCTTAATTGGCGTTTGTGGATGTATGTCACAAGAAGAATCAGTTGTGAATAAAATCTTAAAATCATACCAAAATGTCGATATGATTTTTGGTACGCATAATATTCACCGCTTACCACAAATTTTAGAAGAAGCTTATTTATCTAAAGCAATGGTTGTGGAAGTATGGTCTAAAGAAGGCGATGTTATTGAGAACTTGCCTAAAGTACGTCAAGGCCGTATTAAAGCATGGGTGAACATTATGTATGGTTGTGACAAGTTTTGTACATATTGTATTGTGCCATTTACGCGTGGTAAAGAGCGTAGTCGTCGCCCGCAAGATATTATTGAAGAAGTGCGTGATTTAGCGCGTCAAGGTTATCAAGAGATTACATTGCTCGGTCAAAACGTGAATGCATACGGGAAAGACATAGAAGATATTGAGTATGGTTTAGGCGATTTATTGGCGGACATTTCAAAAATTGATATTCCGCGTGTTCGTTTTACTACAAGCCATCCATGGGACTTTACAGACCGTATGATTGAAGTCATTGCTGAAGGTGGTAATATTGTGCCACACATTCACTTGCCGGTTCAATCAGGTAATGATCAAGTGTTGAAAATTATGGGGCGTAAATATACACGTGAAAGCTATCTTGATCTCGTGTCACGTATTAAAGCAGCCATGCCAGATGTCGCATTAACAACAGACATAATTGTAGGTTATCCAAACGAAACAGAAGCACAATTTGAAGAAACGTTATCTTTATATGAAGCAGTCAGTTTCGAACACGCTTATACGTATCTTTATTCGCAACGTGACGGTACACCTGCTGCTAAAATGAAAGACAATGTACCGACTGAAGTGAAGAAAGAGCGTTTACAGCGTTTAAATCGTCTTGTAGGTGAATATTCTTCACGTGCATTAAAAGCGTATGAAGGTGAAACAGTTCGCGTATTATGTGAAGGTGCAAGTAAAAAAGATGAAGCAGTTTTAGCGGGTTATACTGAAAAGAACAAATTAGTTAACTTCCGTGCACCAAAATCTGTTATCGGTAAAATTGTAGATGTAAAAATTGTTGAAGCGAAACAATATTCATTAAATGGTGAATTTGTTGGCGTGAGTGAACCTACGATGGTGACTGTGTAAATGGACTCTCGTGAGATGATTTTGGAAGCGGCTCAAAAGTTAAGTGCATCCATTCAATCATTAGAAACGATACAACATTACCAACGTATCGAAACACAAATTCATCAAAATGAGCAAATTTCGCAATACATGGCAGAGTTAAAGCAAAATCAAAAGCAATCCGTCAATCTACAAAATTACGATAAACCTGTAGCATTTGCGCGCTCTGAAGAAAAAATTGAAGAAATACAAACAAAAATTGATGAAATCCCAATTGTGAATGAATTTAAAACGGCACTACAAGAAGCAAACGAATTGTTGCACGTTGTGATTGGGACTTTATCAGCTAGAATTGAACAAGAAAACATCGAGGCTGGGGACGATCAAACACACGAATGACATATGTGGATACAGTGGTCAAATAAGTCCTCAGCCCTGTCGGAGAGTGATAAGTTTGAACACACGTAAACTAACACTGACCGCTCTCTTTATTGCAGTCAATGTTGTATTAAGTACAGTGATTGTCATACCATTAGGGGCGATTAAAGCAGCACCTGTACAACATTTCGTGAATGTACTCAGCGTCGTCATTCTTGGACCATGGTATGGACTCGCGCAAGCATTTTTATCATCTAGCATACGCGTAATGTTTGGTACGGGGACACCGTTTGCCTTTCCAGGAAGCATGATTGGTGTCTTACTCGGAAGTTTATTTTACTATGTGAACCGTCACCTGTTTGTCGCCGCAATTGGTGAAGTGATTGGCACAGGTATCATTGGAAGTTTAGTTTGTATTCCACTCGCTTGGATTTTAAATGTAGATCACTTTTTAATCAAACCTTTAATGGCGGCGTTTATCGTTTCAAGCTTGATCGGTGCATCCGTGAGTTATGCGTTGCTCATTTTGTTGAAACGACGAGGTGTATTGAAGCATTTAGATTTAAATCGAAAGTATCGAAAATAACAATTGAACGATGAAAGCAGTGTGTTTGGGTAGGATTGACTTAGAAGCAGAACACATGATAAATGAGGGGCTGGGGGCTTAAACAACGCGTTTATACTCTCAGCCTTTTATGCTTAATCTTCTTATTGGTTGATTTTAAGTTTGCTGAACTTTCCAGTTTGCAGAATCATTCCTCGCGTTCCTAGGGGCTGACCCTACAACTAACCAACGCTTTGATTGTAATGATACATTGACGGAAGCATTGGTGGATTTTCCGGGTCAGCTGTTCCCTCAGGAGTCTCGGAAGATTCTTGCAAACTTGGATGGTTTCACCAATCAGATGATCAGTGAAAGGCTGAGAGTGATATTGAATGGGATGAAAAAATATGGTGCTGGACCATATTTGCTTTCCCAGGGGCTAGCACCTCAACTCAATTTGGCTTGATAGAAGTGTACATTTGATGGAAGCCGAATTGGATTTTCGGGAGCAGTACAGAAATCTGATGTGCAACAAAGATTTCGTCGTACTGCCTCCGCAAGGCTGACTAGATTTCTCAAAAGCATAGGCATTGAGAAGTCAGACAGCTACTGTGTTAAACAGTCACCACTCAAAAGAATGAAGAGACGATTGTAAGGTTTATACGCTATGACCTCGGGAGTCGCGTACGGTTCTTGCAATCTAGAATATGTGCAATCAATAAAATAATCGGCTAAAATCTGAGCAAATTTTTGAATGGTAGGAAAATGAGAAGTGCTGGATTTTTCAATAGTGATTAAATTGTCAAGCACGGCTGTACATAAATGTTTTTTGCTGGAATGCACGATTTTATCATTATAGTTACGAACAATCATACATAGATAGCTGCTTTTGTAGCACACTGATACATAAACTCTAATAAAAGGAATGTGAGAAATATATGTCAAATGTCACGCCAATGATGAAGCAATACTTGAGTATTAAAGCACAACATCAAGATGCTTTGCTGTTTTTTAGACTTGGTGATTTTTATGAGATGTTTTATGATGATGCGATTACGGCGTCTCGTATACTTGAAATTACATTAACGAAACGCGACGCTAAAAAAGATAATCCGATTCCAATGGCAGGTGTTCCTTATCATTCTGCAGATAGTTATATTGAAACATTAATTCAGAATGGGTATAAAGTCGCGATTTGTGAACAAATGGAAGATCCGCGCCAAGTGAAAGGGATGGTCAAACGTGAGGTTGTTCGTGTCATTACGCCAGGTACGGTGATGGAAAAAGGTGGCGTGGATGATACACAAAACAACTACATTTTAAGTTTTGTAAAAGCGGACGACTATGCGTTAAGCTATTGTGATGTGTCCACTGGAGAATTAAAAGTGACGCATTTTGAAGATGAAAGTACATTAATTAATGAAATTACAACGATTCGTCCAAATGAAATTGTCGTGACTGAACCTTTATCAGAAGCGTTACAACGTCAATTGAATATGATTACAGAAACGATTACTGTCGTTGAACAAGTGTCAGATCAAAATTCTGCAGTGAACGGTTTGTCACATCCTTTAATGCATCAAGCGGTACAAATTGTGTTAGATTATATTTATGATACGCAAAAACGAGATATGTCTCATATTGAAGCGGCTATTGAATATAAAGCACTCGACTACATGAAAATGGATTACTATGCGAAACGTAATCTTGAATTAACGGAAAGCATTCGTTTGAAGTCGAAAAAAGGGACATTACTTTGGTTAATGGATAAGACGAAAACACCTATGGGCGCCAGAAGGTTGAAACAGTGGATTGATCGCCCGCTCATTCAACAAGCTGAAATTGCTCAACGTCATGATGCAGTGGATCAATTTTTACATTATTTCATTGAGCGTGATACATTACGTGATTATTTAACGGAAGTATATGACATTGAAAGACTTGTCGGACGTGTCAGCTTTGGAAACGTCAACGCGAAAGATTTAGTACAACTCAAACATTCTATTGCACAAATTCCAGCGATTAAAGCGTTATTGCAATCGATTGAACATGAAGCCATTGCCCATTTTAACGCTTTAGAACCACTGGATGACTTACTACAAGTGTTGTCAGACAGTCTTGTCGATGAACCACCGCTCTCAGTGAAAGAAGGCGGTTTGTTTAAATCAGGGTTTAATGAAGAACTCGATCAGTATTTGGATGCTTCGAAAAATGGTAAACAATGGTTGGCGCAATTGCAAGCACAAGAACGTGAACGCACAGGCATTAAATCTTTGAAAATTAGTTTTAATAAAGTGTTTGGATATTATATTGAAATTACACGTGCCAATTTATCACAATTCGACCCGAGTGCATTTGGTTATGAACGTAAACAAACATTATCAAATGCAGAACGTTTTATTACGGATGAATTGAAAGAAAAAGAAGCAATCATTCTCGGTGCTCAAGATAAAGCGATTGAACTCGAATATCAATTGTTCGTGGCGTTACGTGAAAAGGTGAAAACTTATATTGAGCGTTTGCAACAACAAGCAAAAATTATTTCAGAAATTGACTGTTTACAAAGTTTTGCAGAAATTGCGCAACAGTATAATTACGTGCGTCCACAATTTAGTGAGGATAAAACATTAAACTTGGTCGATTCACGCCATCCCGTTGTTGAACGTGTGATGGACTATAATGATTATGTGCCAAATGATTGTCTGTTAAACACAGAACAGTTCATTTATTTAATAACTGGGCCGAACATGTCAGGTAAATCAACGTATATGCGTCAAGTTGCGATTATTAGTATTATGGCACAGATGGGCGCTTTCATTCCGTGTCAATCCGCGACGTTACCGATTTTTGATCAAATTTTTACCCGTATTGGTGCTGCCGATGATTTAGTGTCTGGTAAAAGTACGTTCATGGTCGAAATGTTAGAAGCGCAAAAAGCTTTAAAATATGCGACAGCTGACAGTTTAATTATTTTTGATGAAATTGGACGTGGTACTTCGACATATGATGGCTTAGCTTTAGCACAAGCGATGATTGAATATGTTGCAGAAACCTCACAAGCGAAGACGTTATTTTCAACGCATTATCATGAATTGACTGAGCTTGAACAACATTTGCCAAGCCTGAAAAATGTACACGTGGCGGCGGATGAATATCAAGGTGAACTTATCTTCTTGCATAAAGTGAAAGATGGTGCGGTCGCGAACAGTTACGGCATTCAAGTGGCACAACTCGCAGACCTACCAGAACAAGTCATTTCACGTGCGCAAGTGATTTTGGATACTTTTGAAGCGCATGAAAAAGCTCAGGTGACGTACACATCGACCGTTGACCAAAAACAAGTCAGTCCAACAAGTATGAAAGCGTCGACAGTTGCTGAAGAGACGCTTCAATTTGAACAGCCGACGTTTGATTTGTTTACGTCTAAAGCTGAAGCGAGTGAAATTGAACTCGAGATTAAACAAATGAATATCTCTCAAATGACACCGATTGAAGCATTAGTGAAATTAAGCGAACTCCAAAATAAATTACAATAGAAGGTGAAGAGCTTATGGGTATCATTAGAACGTTACACACCTCATTAGCGAATAAAATTGCAGCCGGTGAAGTGGTCGAACGGCCAAGTTCTGTCGTGAAAGAGTTGTTAGAAAATAGTATTGATGCAGGCGCGACTGAAGTTAATATTGAAGTGTTGGAATCAGGGGTTGCCTCCATTCGTGTAGTCGATAATGGCTCGGGTATTTTACAAGATGATTTAGGGCTTGTATTTCATCGACATGCGACGAGTAAATTAGTTGAAGATGATGACCTGTTCCATATTCGTACGTTAGGTTTCCGTGGTGAGGCACTGGCGAGTATTGCTTCTGTCGCAAAAGTGACGCTACAAACATCGACGGACGGTGTGGAAGGTTATGAAGTTTATGCTGAAGAAGGGGAAATCATTTCAGAAAAACCTGCCAAAGCGCGAAAAGGCACAGACATTCGTGTAGATGCACTATTTTATAATACGCCAGCACGATTGAAATATATTAAAAGTTTATACACAGAACTGGGCAAAATTACAGATATTGTCAACCGTATGGCAATGAGTCATCCGAATATTCGCATAGCCTTATCGAATGATGGAAAGAGGATTTTACAGACGAATGGTTCAGGACGTACGAATGAAGTGATGGCTGAAATCTACGGTATGAAAGTCGCGCGTGATTTAATCCGCATTGAAGGGGATACAAGTGACTATCATTTAACAGGTTATGTCGCGAAACCGGAACATTCTAGAAGCAACCGTCACTACATTTCATTGTTTATAAATGGTCGTTATATTAAAAATTTTTTATTAAACAAAGCTGTACAAGAAGGCTATCATACGCTCATGATGATAGGACGTTATCCGATTGTCTATTTAAATATTGAAATGGATCCGATTTTAGTTGATGTGAATGTGCATCCGACAAAATTAGAAGTACGATTGTCGAAAGAAGAGCAGTTGTTTGATTTAATTGTAGAGAAAATTCGTGAAGCGTTTAAAGACCAATTGCTTATTCCGAAAAATGATTTGAAATCAAAATATGAGCCGAAAAAAGTTCTAGAACAATTTGAACAACAAAAAATGGCATTTGATCAACAACAAGCATCACAAACAGAGACATCATCTTCAAACAAAGAAATGACGATTGACGAAGAACCAGCACCATACACACATACAACAGAAACGCCAGAAACGGCTGAAACACCAGCAACATCAGAACTAAACGATGATTACGCTGAACGTCAACGTGCATTGTTAAATGATTTGTTGGATGTGCCATCGACTCCAAATCAAGGAGAGACGACTGACGATATTTCAGAGGAAGCAACCGTTTCTGAAGTTCAACAAAACGATCCACAGCCATCCGACAAACCAAAGCGACGTGTGCCATACATGGAAATTGTAGGTCAAGTCCACGGTACGTATATTATTGCTCAAAATGATGAAGGCATGTTTTTGATTGACCAACATGCAGCACAAGAGCGGATTAAATATGAGTATTATCGGGACAAAATTGGTGAAGTGAACAATGAAAATCAAAGTTTACTCATTCCATTAACTTTTAACTTTTCAAAAGATGAGCAACTGATTATTGAACAACATCTTGACCAGTTACGAGAAGCAGGCATCTTTTTAGAACCATTCGGCGGTCATGATTACATTGTTGACAGTTATCCTGTATGGTTCCCGCAAGAAAACGTAGAAGAAATGATTAATGACATGATTGAGTATGTGATTCGTCATAAAAAGGTAGATATTGCGAAATTTAGAGAAGAAGCAGCGATTATGATGAGCTGTAAAAGATCAATTAAAGCCAATCATTATCTTAAACTGAATGAAATGGCTGACTTAATCAATCAATTAGGCGAAATGGAAGATCCGTTCACTTGTCCGCATGGCAGACCGGTCATTATTAATTTTTCGAATTACGAGTTAGAACGGTTATTTAAAAGGATTCAATAAAGGAGGACGTCATGAAGCCACATATTTTACCAGCGATACGATCGACGAAAGATTTAGAAAAGTTATTGAAAACAGATTATGAAACGTGTGTCCTACTAGATACGCATATCGGTCATTTGAATGGCATTATGAAATTAATTAGCCAATATCAGGTAAAACCGTTTATGCATATCGATTTAATCAAAGGGATGAGTCATGACGAGTATGCTTGTGAATATATTATCCAAACTTATCGTCCACGTGGTATCGTGTCGACAAAAACAAAAGTGATTAAAAAGGCAAAAGCATTAGGTGTTGTAACAATTTTTCGTGTGTTTATTATCGATAGTCATGCATTAGAGCGCAGTATCGAACTCATTCAACGGATAGAACCGGATTATGTTGAAGTGTTGCCGGGCATTGCAGATAAAGTGATTCAAGAGATTCATCAAAAAACAGGCACAGCGGTTATTGCAGGTGGCTTAATTAACACATCAGAAGAAGTTGAACGTGCTATCAATAGTGGTGCTGCTTACATTACGACAAGCGATAAATCATTATGGTAAAAGCTATATGAACAAAGGGGGATTGTGATGATTAAACCACAGAAATTAAAAAAAGGGGATACGATTGCGATTGTTTCACCTTCGTCAGGATTGGCCGGTGAACCTCAAATTCGTTGGCGGACGGAACAAGGGATTGAGAACATTCAAGCACTCGGTTATCGTGTCAAAGTGATGGACAATAGCTTAAATGGAATCGCGTGGAATTTTGAGCATCCGAAAGAACGGGCCGAAATTCTTACAGCGGCATTTGCTGATCCTGAAGTACAAGCGATCTTATGTACAATTGGTGGTTATGAGTCTGTGCGCATTATTCCATTTTTAGATAATGAAGTCATACGTCAACATCCTAAAATTTTCATCGGTTATTCTGACATTACGCCACTTCATTTACACATGTACAAGCTGGGTATCACCTCTTTTTACGGACCAGCATTACTCACTGATTTTGCGGAAAATGTTGAATTGGATGCATATACAGTGGAGCATTTATTTTCAGCGATAGGCGATGCACAACCCATTGGCGCCATTTCAACTTCTGATGAGGTGCGTGTGTTCGGATTACGTTGGGATGAAGAGAAGCGCCATATTGCACGTGAAAAGATTCCTAATGGTGATTATATGCACATTAGCGGTCACGGTACAGTGAAAGGTCAGCTCATCGGTGGGTGTTTCGAGTCATTAGATAAACTGAGGGGTACCCCATATTTTCCGGACCTCGAACAGTTCAAAGGGAAGATTCTATTTTTAGAAACGTCGGAAGTGCAAGTGGATCCTATGAGTTTTGATGAAACATTACGTGCATTCGGTCTAATGCGTATTTTTGATGTTGTAGCGGGAATCGTGTTGGGACGTCCTCAAAATGGTGTCCATCAAGAAGCATATCATGACAAATTGCGCCTCATTATGAAGGAGTTTCATCAAGAAGCACTACCCGTTATAGGCAATGCAAGTTTTGGACATAACGAGCCGAAATGTACATTACCCTATGGCGTTCAAGCCACATTATCAGCAGATACGTTGATGTTAAGTATTGACGAAGCTGCGGTAGTGGATTAAACCTCCAATAGTTGTCATATTTAAAAAGCAAAATTGAAAATAATTGTGAAAGTGCATTGTTGCAGTATAAAAAATATTGATATTATTAATAGGATCTTAAATGTTGACAACGCTTTCACGTCATTGTAATATTATCTCAAGTTGATATTTAGCTAGAGACTAGGAGACTTCTGCTCGCGTTTGAATTTTTTCATGCGGATTGGAGTCTCTTTCTATTTAAAGGGAGGAAAAAAGAATGAACGTCTATTTAGCCGAATTTTTCGGAACAGCATTGCTCTTACTCATGGGTGGCGGTGTTGTTGCAAACGTGAATTTGAAAAAAACAAATGCGAATGGCGCTGATTGGATTGTTATCGCTATTGGTTGGGGTCTCGGTGTAACGTTAGGTGTTTACGCTGTTGGGCAAATTTCTGGCGCACACTTAAACCCTGCTGTAACATTAGCGTTAGCCATGAACGGTGACTTTGCTTGGGCACAAGTACCAGGCTATATCATTGCGCAATTAATCGGGGGTGTGTTCGGGGGCATGCTCACTTGGTTAATGTACTTACCACACTGGCGTGCAACTGAAGATCAAGCGACAAAATTAGGTGTTTTCGCAACTGGTCCAGCTTTAAAAAACTATACAGCGAACTTTATTTCTGAGATTATCGGAACAGCTGTACTAACTTCTGGCTTATTATACATTGGTGCCAATAAATTTACTGATGGTTTAAATCCATTAATTGTAGGTGCGCTGATCGTTGCGATTGGTTTAAGTTTAGGTGGTACAACTGGTTATGCCATTAACCCTGCACGTGACCTAGGTCCTCGTATTGCACATGCTATCTTGCCAATCACTGGTAAAGGTGGTAGCGGTTGGGGTTATGCGATTGTACCTATTCTTGGCCCAATGGTGGGTGGTATGTTAGGTGCCGTCCTTTATCGCCTTGCATTTAAAGGTATTTTTGATGTATGGACAATCGTGACTTTGATTGCTATAGTTTTAACATTATCATTAGGTGTCGCTATGAATAAAAAAGCACCTAAAGATGAAATTGCTAAAATTTAACGCAATGAAATATTTCAAAAAGATATAGAAAGAATTGGAATGACGAGGTTTCTATCGTTTTTCGACTATGATTGATGGAGGCCTGGTCATTCTTGTCGAATTGAGAAGCATCTGTATGCCTTATGAGATGTTAAAGTGAAGCATACGGTGATTTAATCAATAGACATCCAGCCGAATGTTTAAAGTAGGACTGAAAGTGGCTAAATATATAAAGAACTTTTACTGAAAAACAGATCATGAATGATATATAACAAGTTAATAATGACATAGAGATGAAGAGTTGAGAGGAGACAATATTATGGGAAATTACATCTTATCTATTGACCAAGGTACAACAAGCTCAAGAGCGATTCTATTTAATGAGGAAGGGGAAATCGTCGGTGTAGCACAACGTGAATTTAAACAACATTTCCCAAAATCAGGTTGGGTAGAACACGATGCGAATGAAATTTGGTCATCAGTCTTATCAGTCATGGCATCCGTGATGACTGAAAACAACGTATCTGCAAATGAAATTAAAGGGATCGGTATTACCAACCAACGTGAAACAACGGTGGTTTGGGATAAAGAAACAGGTCGTCCGATTTATAACGCAATCGTATGGCAATCTCGTCAAACGCAACCGATTTGTGACGCTTTAAAACAAGAAGGTCATGAACAAACATTTAGAGATAAAACAGGTTTATTACTCGATCCATACTTCTCAGGAACAAAAGTTAAATGGATTCTTGACAAAGTTGACGGTGCACGTGAAAAAGCTGCAAAAGGCGAGATTTTATTCGGTACAATCGATACCTGGCTTGTTTGGAAGTTATCAGGTGGTCGTGCGCATGTGACAGACTATTCTAATGCGAGTCGTACGTTAATGTACAACATCCATGAATTAAAATGGGATGACGAATTACTTGAATTATTAGATGTCCCTAAAGCGATGTTACCTGAAGTCAAACCATCAAGTGAAATTTATTGTGAAACGATTGATTATCACTTCTTCGGTCAAAACGTACCGATTGCTGGTATTGCAGGTGACCAACAAGCTGCATTATTCGGCCAAGCATGTTTCGAACGTGGTGACGTGAAAAACACTTATGGTACAGGTGGCTTTATGTTAATGAACACAGGTGAAGAAGCGGTTAAATCTGGTAACGGTTTATTAACAACAATTGCTTACGGTATCGATGGTAAAGTGAACTATGCGCTTGAAGGTTCAATCTTCGTATCAGGTTCTGCGATTCAATGGTTAAGAGATGGTCTCCGTATGATTAACTCAGCACCTCAATCAGAAGACTATGCGAAACGTGTCGATTCAACTGAAGGTGTGTATGTGGTACCTGCATTTGTTGGTCTAGGTACACCATATTGGGATTCTGATGCACGTGGCGCTATTTTCGGTTTGACACGTGGTACTGAAAAAGAACACTTTATCCGTGCGACATTAGAATCATTATGTTATCAAACACGTGACGTCATCGAAGCGATGGCACAAGACTCAGGCATCGAAGTGAATAGTTTACGTGTTGACGGTGGCGCAGTGAAAAATAATTTCTTAATGCAGTTCCAATCAGACTTATTAAACATTGAAGTTGAACGTCCAGAAATCAATGAAACAACAGCACTTGGCGCAGCATACTTAGCAGGTATTGCGACAGGTTTCTGGAAAGATAAATCTGAAATTCAAAGACATTGGAAATTAGAAAAATCTTTCGAACCAGAAATGGATCAAAAAGAAAGCAATCGTTTATACAAAGGATGGAAAAAAGCAGTAGAAGCAACGCAAGTTTTTAAATTAGACGAATAATAACCCGTGTGATATACTTGAGTTAAGTTAATAACTTCACGCGAGATAGTGGGAGACTTTGTACGTACAACTTGATGAAAGTATGTAGGTGGAGTCTCTCTTTTTTATGAAATTAGGAGGCGAAAGTATATGAGATTATCAACTTTGAAAAGAGATGCGGTTAAAAAACGTATGCAAAATGAAGCGTATGACCTGATTGTTATCGGGGGCGGCATTACAGGTGCAGGTATCGCTTTAGACGCAACTGCTAGAGGTATGAAAGTTGCATTAGTGGAAATGCAAGACTTTGCACAAGGTACAAGTTCACGTTCAACAAAATTAGTACACGGTGGACTTCGTTATTTAAAACAATTACAAGTCGGCGTCGTAGCTGAAACAGGTAAAGAACGTGCCATTGTATATGAAAATGGACCACACGTGACGACACCTGAATGGATGTTATTACCGATGCATAAAGGCGGTACATTCGGTAAGTTCTCAACTTCTATCGGTTTAGCAATGTATGACCGTTTAGCAGGTGTTAAAAAATCTGAACGTAAAAAAATGTTGAGCAAAAAAGAAACTTCTGCTAAAGAACCACTCGTGAAACAAGACGGCTTAAAAGGTGGCGGTTACTATGTGGAGTACCGTACTGATGATGCACGTTTAACAATCGAAGTCATGAAAAAAGCGGCAGAACAAGGCGCTGACATTATGAACTACGCGAAAGTGACAAACTTCTTATATGACAATAAAGAAAAAGTAAACGGTGTTGCTGTCGTGGATCGCCTTGGTAACGAAACGTTCGAAATTAAAGGTAAAAAAGTCGTTAACGCAACAGGTCCTTGGGTAGACGAAGTGCGTAGTGCAGACTACTCTAAAAACAACAAACAATTACGTTTAACTAAAGGGGTTCACGTTGTTATCGACCAATCTAAATTCCCATTACGTCAAGCTGTGTACTTTGATACAGAAAAAGACGGTCGTATGATTTTTGCGATTCCACGTGAAGGCAAAGCATATGTAGGAACAACTGACACATTCTATAACAACGATAAATCAAAACCACTTGTAAACCAAGAAGACCGTGATTACTTAGTGGATGCAATCAACTACATGTTTCCAACAGTTCATATTACAGATGCAGATATCGAATCAACTTGGGCTGGGGTACGTCCACTTATTTTTGAAGAAGGTAAAGACCCTTCAGAAATTTCACGTAAAGACGAAATTTGGGAAGGTAAATCAGGCTTGCTTACAATTGCTGGTGGTAAATTGACAGGTTACCGTCACATGGCGCTTGAAATTGTGGATTTAGTTGAAAAACGTCTTAAACAAGAATACAAATTAAAATTTAAAGAAGTTGACACGAAACACATTCCAATTTCTGGTGGAGATGTAGGTGGTAGTGCAAACTTCGAACAATTTGTTGAAGATAAAGTTGCAGCAGCAAAAGCAATGAACTTAGATACAGACTTAGCGCGTCGTCTTGCTACTAAATATGGTTCAAACGTAGATGATTTGTTCGCCATTGCACAAGCAGCACAACATCAAAATACAGGTCTACCATTAGAACTTTATGTTGAATTAGTTTATGGTGTACAAAATGAATTAGTCGTTAAACCAACTGACTTCTTAGTACGTCGTATCGGTGCATTATACTTCGATATCAATACAGTGCTTCGTCATAAAGACACTGTTGTTGATGTATTGGCTGACTTACTTGGTTACGATGTCAACATTAAAGCTGTCTACAAACAAGAATTAGAAGAAGCGATTCAAGAAGCGAGACACGGTCAACATCAACCGGCTGAAAAATAATTGAAGAAATGATAACAAAACGTCTGAGGTGGCATCATCTCAGGCGTTTTATTTTTCCCCATAAACAAAAGAAAACGGCCGATATGTCAAACACCAACCGTTTCTCTATATAAATACTTTTAAGATAGTAATGACTTCCCTATACGAGTGAAGAAATGAATGGAAAATTGAAGTGGTGCAGGCTTGTACACCTCTCCCTTATTTGTGATTGATACATCAATAATATGTATAATGATGCCCTCACATCAATAACACCTCGTGCTCCAAGCCTTGCTCTACTTCGATTAACATGTTTTAGTTAGTACCTTCTAAAAACGTACTAATCGCATGTTTGTAAATTAAATGATGACGCCCCTGAGAGAGTATATCAATTACATATTGGTCAAAATCAACAATTGTACCGCGTAATTGGAAACCATTCGTTAAAAATACCGTCAGTTCTTTACCCTCACTTTTAAATTTTTCTAGGTACTCATCTTGAATGTTACGTTTCTCAATCATGTTCATTTCTCCTTTTATTTATTAGGGGTATAAGCTCAGATAACATTGAAGTAAGTGACATCTTCTCTCTATCTAACCAATGAACATTAAGTTTATTTGTAAACCAAGTCATTTGTCTTTTTGCGTAATTACGAGAATGCTGTTTCAATAATGTGATAGCTTTATCTAATGGCATTTCATTTTTAATAACCGGTATGATTTCTTTATAACCGATCGCTTGCATACTTTGACACGATTCATAACCTAATTCAATAAGTTCTTGCACTTCATCCAATAAACCATGAGACAACATCATGTCTACGCGACTATTTATTCTAGAATATAAGGTGTCGCGCGACGTTTTTATCCCTACTAATAATGTATCATAATTTTCAGTCAATTGGGTACTTTTCTTGCGATTACTTAAAACTTTTTTTGTACTTAAGTAATAGCTAATGGCGCGTTCCACTCTTTTGCGATTATTAGGATGAATTTCTCGCTGTGAATCAGGATCAAAAGTACCAAGATAGTCATGTAATGCTTCATTTGTGTAAGATTTCAATTCCGCCATTTGTTTAGCAACACGTTGTTCAGTTTCAGGAGAAATGGTTTCATCATCAAATTGATAATCGTAAATCACGGACTGAATATACAACCCTGTGCCACCTACAATAATCGGCACTTTACCACGCGCTGTAATGTCCGTGATTAAATGTTGGGCTTGTTGTTGAAAATCATACGCTGAATACGTTTCATCCGGTTTTAAAATATCGATGAGATGGTGGGGGATACCATCCGTTTCATCCGCACTTACTTTGGCAGTTCCGATATCCATGCCTTGATAGACTTGCATTGAATCGCCGCTGATCACTTCACCATCGATAGCTTTAGCGAGTGCGACACCGAGTTCCGTTTTGCCACTTGCGGTTGGACCTACAATGGCTACGATAAAGGGTTTATTTTGTGACACCCCGTTCACCTACTTTTTGCTTTTTAATAATTTGTCGACTCATCCAGTCTAACATATGTCGCCATACCGTTTCTTTATCTTTTTCAAATAAAACTTCATGTCTTTTATTTTTGTATAGTTGAACTGTAATATGATGAATGCCGCCTCTTTTTAAAATTTTACCGAAACGCCGAATTCCTTTACCACTACCTCCAAACGGATCATCTTTGCCTGAAATGAGTAAAATCGGTAACTCGAGATTCATTTGCGAAATATTTTTAACACGTGACGTGCGCATCATCGTTTGAAGCACACTGAAAATAAGTTGATTGGAGACGAGAAAACCAGTGTGCGGGTCTTGAATAAATTGATCGACTTCTGTCTTATCAGAGCTGAGCCAATCACTCGTCGTACGCATCGGCTTGAAATTTTTATTAAAGCGTCCGGTTGTCATATGATTGAGCCATTTCATTCGCCGCTTCTTGCCACATACGAGCGTAATGATTTTAAGTAAAGGTAAGTTGACGAAATAATACCATTTTGGAAAGTAGCCTGTACCACTCAAAACAAGACCTTGTACTGCTTGCGGGAACGTTTGTACAAACTGACGCGCAATAATAGAACCCATCGAATGCCCAATGATGATTAGAGGCAAATGAAGATTGAATTGAGCTTTCAGCGTACTTTGAATTTCAAAAGCATCTTGAACGACTTGTGCAATTGAATCAAAATGGCCGCGAACACCGTCGACATCACAGCCGTGTCCACGATGATTGTGGCGAATGACATGATAGCCTTGTTGATTCAACTTTTCAACTAAGGCTACATAGCGATCCATATGTTCTGCCATACCGTGAAAAATATGCACGATACCGACTGCTTCAAAATCAGCCCGATCGACTCTTGCTTCAATCATCGTTCCATCAGTCACTGCAATTTTCATAGCTTCTGATTTTACCATTTTTTCCACCTCTCAAGTTCAAATCACTTACTTCAACTTTACCACATCCATCAGTTTGAAACACATTAAAACACACTTGCAACATATAACTCTATAAACGAAATAATAATATACAATATAATGAAAGTGTGATAAGAATTGAGATGACTCAATGGCAAGTCATGAATGAGTACAAAGTATCATATCAATCCGTGACAATAAGTTGGTAGGGCATCAATAATAAAAGCTAAAAGAAGGGGGTGATGGTGATGCAAAAATTGGCACGACATATTTTACATAGAGCGAGCGTTATTGAATGTCCAGTGACGCAAATTCATCTCCAAAAGGTGTTGTATTTTACGATAGGATTCATGTTGCAACACGATCAAAAGCTTGCTAGAGATTTATTCGAACATGATGAAAAGCAAGCCTGGCTGTATGGTCCTGTTGTGCCAAATATTGATGCACAATATCAACAATATCGCAAAAGAGGTATTACAGATGAGGGAGATGTATGTGATGTGTTGAATACTGACCGCATCAATATGATTATCGATATTTTAATTCAAGTTAATCCATTTAAAAATAGTGGAAATGAGTCAACAACATCACTTTTGGCAACAACACGAACGAGAAATAAGAGTTGAAATTCAATGCCCATTGTACCAAATTTCCGATATTCAGGAAGCTTTTAGTATAGATGAATACGTCAAATATTAAAAAACATCACTGCTTTCAACGTGCATGACGTGTAAGTGTGATGTTTTCTTCTATCTATAATAACTTCTCAATATCGTGCTTTAAATGTTCCGGTGTTTTTTGTGGTGAAAAGCGTTTAACGACTTGACCGTCACGATCGACTAAAAATTTAGTGAAATTCCATTTAATTTTATCGCCGAAAATGCCTGACCTTTGCGATTTAAGATAGTTATAAACATACTAAGATTAGCTGTGAAGAAATTTATGACGATAGATTTCTTCACAGCTATTTTTTATAGTTGTAGAGAGAAGTAGATCGCGCAGTCCCTTGGATCTTTGAATCCGTAATGTAAACTGATCAGCTTTACTCTCCTTTTGAAATTCGATTGAAGTATGTTGGGTTTTAGAAACCGTGTATAGGAAAATGAAATGAAAAAGGCTAAGTAAAGTTAAAATCTTCTCAATTCAATAGAGAAAGGTATGATTTTTATTAACTGTTTTGGTATTGATATCAGTAAGTCAGAAAGTGTGGTCGCACATTATAAGGATGAAGTTTTCGTTAAAGAATTGGTCATTCAAAATAATCAAAATGGCTATCGTTATCTTAAAAATTATATCAAGCATCTTGATTCCCTGTTTATCCTCTTTGAATCAACAGGTGTTTATTCAAGAGGTATGAAACACTTTTGTGAAATTCACAAAATAAATTACTTAGAAATGAACCCCCTAGAAGCCAAGTTTAAAACAAATTCGTTAAGATCATGGAAAACAGATAAGTCAGACGCACATAAACTCGCACTTCTTGCCTTTAGAATGAAAGATTCAAAGGTACAACGTCATCCTGAAGAGATCTACTTTGAACTGAGAGAACGTGCGCGCTTTCACTTAGAAATGGAGATCAACCAAAATTGTCTCAAAGTTGAGTTAGTCGAAACACTACATCAAACATTTCCAGGGTTAGAAAAGTTATTTACTAACAGATATTCAAAAATCGCATTAAATATAGCTAAAGCATTTCCTCATCCTGATTATGTAAGTATTTTGACTCATGATGAATTGGTGGAAAAAGTACTTCATTCAACTGATAAAGGCATTTCAATTAAAAAAGCGCACAAGTATGCCAAAAAATTAATTGAAATAAAGAATAATAGTTTTCCGAATGTGCGCAAGTCTTCTTTCCTCCTACAAAAAGTCCAATACTTATGCGACAAACTGCTTATTGGGATAGAAGAAATGAAAGCATTTAATCAGGAAATGATTGATTTAGCTAAAAATACAACTGAGTTTGAAAATATTATTTCAATTCCTGGCATCGGAGAACTCACAGCTACATTGCTTATTGGGGAACTTGGAGATATTAGAGAATTCAAAACAAATAAACAACTGAATGCATTTGTAGGCATTGATATTAAACGTTACCAATCAGGAACTTCAAAGAGTCGAGATACGATTAATAAAAGAGGAAATAAAAAAGCAAGGCGTTTATTGTATTTAATCACTATGAACATTCTTAGGGGAAGAAATCATTATCAAAGCCATATTGTGGATTATTATTATAAATTAAGAGAGCAGCCTCATGGGAAACCCCACAAGACTGCCGTAATAGCGAGTATCAATCGCTTATTAAAGACCATTCACTACTTGATAGTCAATGATAAATTATATGATTATCAGAAAGCACCACACTAACGAAACCACATAATCATATACATCATAACACCTTATTCAAAAAAGTAAAAATTGGACGGTCTAGTTCAGTAATGTCAATTTCACTTATTGAACCCTTGACAAATCGTAGGAAAGGGGATGGGTGTTGTCGCCGTTCACTTCAATTTTTTCATGCATCGGAAATGTCACGCCATAGTTCAATTGGCAATTCGTCGCTGCTTCTTTACCATTACCAGGTTCTTGCTTGCCGAACTGATTACTTGGAAAACCTAAAATCGTAAATCCTTTGTCGTGATACGTATCGTATAGTTTTTGTAACCCTTCAAATTGTGGTGTCAATCCGCATTCGCTTGCTGTATTCACAATCAATAAGACATCACCTTGATATTGTGAAAGTGGGTATGTAGAACCATCAATTTTTGGGACTTCTATATCATATAAATGCATTGTCTTCACCTCTAAATCTACTATAGCACAATCAGTACGTATAGTCTTTATTCACACACTATGTTAGAATACGTGATGATATGTCAATTAGAAAACGGTGATAATATGCGGAAAACGGAACTTCACTCTACTGAAAAAGTGAAAGAAACGGCGGTACTGATTGGCGTCGATTTGTATCAGTCGCATTATGATTTTGAAAATACGATGAATGAATTGAATGCGTTAGCTTATACGTGCGATTTAGATGTTAAAGGACTATGGACACAGCAGAAAAATCAAGTGGATTATAAATATTATGTCGGCAGTGGTAAGTTAACAGAGATTCAAGATTTTATAGATTTTCACGATATTGATGTGGTCGTTGCAAATGACGAGTTAACGACAGCACAGTCTAAAAATCTTAATGCACGATTAGGCGTTAAAGTCATTGATCGAACGCAGCTCATTTTAGAGATTTTTGCGTTAAGAGCGAAAAGTAAAGAAGGGAAACTCCAAGTCGAATATGCGCAATTGGACTATTTGTTACCGCGCTTAACAGGGCATGGTAAAAGTTTATCCCGTCTCGGTGGGGGGATTGGGACACGTGGTCCAGGTGAAACAAAGCTCGAAACGGATCGTCGTCATATTCGAACACGGATGAACGAAATTAAACGTAAATTAGCAGAAGTGGAAGCCCATCGTGAACGTTATCGTAATCAACGAGAACAAAATCGAGTGTTTCAAGTCGCGCTCATTGGCTATACGAACGCGGGGAAATCTTCATGGTTTAATACGTTAACAGCAGCTGATACGTATGAACAAGATTTACTTTTTGCGACACTTGATCCGAAGTCACGTCAACTTAAAATTAACGATGGATTCGAGATGGTCATTTCAGATACGGTCGGTTTTATTCAAAAGCTACCGACGACATTGATCGAAGCATTTAAGTCGACATTAGAAGAAGCACGACAAGCGGATTTGCTCATTCATGTCGTCGATGCGAGTCATGCTGAATATAAAATACAATACGATACAGTAAATGAAATCGTGCAAGAGCTTGAAATGCAAGATATTCCACAAGTCGTCATCTTTAATAAAAAAGATTTATATGCTAGCACATCCACACCTGTCGCACAGCATCCATCCGTATTTGTCTCATCAAAAAATGAAGCAGATATTGCGAAAGTGAAAAACTTACTCTTTGAAGCGATTCAAAAACAATTTGACTTTTATACGGTACAACTGCCAAGTTCAGCTGCGGACCAATTGTATTATCTCAAGCAACATACGTTAGTGACAAAATTAGATTACGATGAAGAAACAGATCAATATCACATTGAAGGTTATCAAAAATAACAGAAAGAAGCGGGAACATGACACAATTAACCAAACTCATTGAAGAAGTAGAAACAACTTTAGCACCTTATTTTAAAGACATTGAGGCACGTGCATTTGAAAATCAAGCACGTGTCTTAGATGCTTTTCATAAAGTAAAAATAACGGAAGCAGATCTCGTTGGGTCAACAGGATATGGCTATGACGATTACGGCCGCGACCATTTAGAAGCGGTGTATGCTGAGACGTTCAAAGCTGAAGATGCTCTCGTACGTCCACAGCTCATTTCGGGTACCCATGCTATTACTGTCGCTTTACAAAGTACACTTAAGCCTGGGGACAGTTTGATGTACATTACAGGCAGCCCATATGATACGCTATTAGAAGTGATTGGTATTCAGGGTAACGGTGTTGAAAGTTTAAAAGAATACGGCATTCATTATCAAGAAGTCGCGTTAAAATCAGGTCATATCGATGTGGAACGGGTTTTAGCGACGATTGACGACACAACGAAAGTGATTGCGATTCAACGTTCAAAAGGGTATGATCAGCGTCCGTCGATTAATGTTGATGAAATCGGTAAAGCCATTCAACAGATTAAAGCGCACCATCCTGAAATGATTGTATTTGTAGATAACTGTTATGGTGAATTTGTCGAGAAGAAAGAACCGATTGAAGTCGGCGCAGATTTAATGGCTGGATCACTCATTAAAAATCCAGGCGGTGGTCTAGCAAAAATAGGGGGCTATATCGTCGGACGTCGCGATTTAGTCGAACGGTGTGGCTATCGTTTAACAGCGCCTGGTATTGGTAAAGAAGCTGGTGCCTCACTGTCTGCATTACAAGAGATGTACCAAGGCTTCTTCTTAAGTCCACATGTCGTGAGTCAAAGTTTAAAAGGAGCATTATTTACAAGTCTGCTGTTGGAACGACTAAACATGTGCACATCGCCACGCTATGATGTGAAACGAACGGATTTAATTCAAACAGTCTCATTTGATACGAAAGAACAAATGGTTCAATTTTGCCAAAGCATTCAACATGCATCGCCCATTAATGCCCATTTTAGTCCAGAACCGAGTTATATGCCGGGTTACGAAGATGATGTCATTATGGCAGCAGGCACCTTCATACAAGGTTCTTCTATTGAGTTATCAGCTGATGGACCCATCCGCCCGCCATATGAAGCATACGTTCAAGGTGGCTTAACGTACGAACACGTGAAAATTGCCGTTACACGTGCAGTTGAAAAATTAATTAAAGACGGTCTCATTACATTAAAATAGGTAAATTTTACACCTTTATTGCGATTGACACGTCAAAATCGAGGTCTGAATTGTCAGAAATGTTGTTATATCGGGGTTTGACAGCATCATGTCAGGTTTTCTGACATATTTTTGAAATGTCCATTCGGGTATGCTATGGTTAAATCAAGTTCAAAAAGTCAAGGAGATGTAGGAGATGGATAAGGATACAATTCGCCGCAACATGCCTGTATTTCCGATGAGTGTTGTCAGTCGTTTAACGGAACTGTCCGCGAGACAAATTCGTTATTATGAAACACATGAACTTGTAACACCTTCGCGCACAGAGGGGAACAAACGGCTTTTTTCCTTGAATGATTTAGAAACGTTACTTTCAATAAAACATTTATTAGAAAAAGGATTTAATATGAAAGGAATTAAACAGATTATGTTGTCAGAAAGTACATACGCGCTAAACGAAGAGGAAGAACGGTTAAGAAAACAAATGCTAGTGGATACGACACAAAAACCACAGCGTGAGTCGATACCGCTTAACCGTGGAGACTTATCACGATTTTTTAAATAATTCATATTGGAGGACATTTATCCATGCCAAAACAAAATTTCACTAAAGATGATATCCGACGCTTTGCAGAAGAAGAAAACGTACGTTACTTACGTCTACAATTTACTGATATCTTAGGAACAATTAAAAATGTTGAAGTACCAGTCAGTCAATTAGAAAAAGTTTTAGACAACGAAATGATGTTTGACGGATCTTCAATCGAGGGGTTTGTTCGAATTGAAGAGTCAGATATGTATTTATATCCTGATTTAAACACTTGGGTGATTTTTCCATGGACAGCAGGGCAAGGGAAAGTTGCACGCTTAATCTGTGATGTTTATACAACGGATCATCAGCCATTTGCAGGGGATCCTCGTAATAATTTAAAACGTGTATTAAAAGAAATGGAAGAACTTGGATTTACAGATTTCAACTTAGGGCCTGAACCAGAATTTTTCTTGTTCAAGTTAGACGAAAAGGGCGAACCTACAATGGAATTAAATGACCATGGTGGTTATTTCGATTTAGCCCCAACAGACTTAGGTGAAAACTGCCGTCGTGATATCGTACTTGAGTTAGAAGACATGGGCTTTGATATTGAAGCATCACACCATGAAGTTGCACCAGGACAACATGAAATTGACTTTAAATATGCAGATGCAGTGACAGCTTGTGACAACATTCAAACATTTAAATTAGTCGTTAAAACAATTGCACGTAAACATAATTTACATGCGACATTTATGCCAAAACCATTATTTGGTGTGAACGGAAGCGGTATGCACTTTAACGTTTCATTATTTAAAGGTAAAGAAAATGCTTTTTATGATGAAAGCAGAGATATGCAATTAACTGAAGATGCTTGCCACTTTATCGCAGGTGTTTTGAAAAACGCACGTGGATTCACTGCAGTATGTAATCCATTAGTAAACTCTTACAAGCGATTAGTACCAGGTTACGAAGCACCAAGTTACATTGCATGGAGTGGTAAAAACCGTTCACCATTAATTCGTGTACCAAGTTCTCGTGGCTTATCCACACGTATAGAAATCCGTTCAGTAGACCCAGCAGCAAACCCATACATGGCATTAGCAACAATCTTACAAGCAGGTCTTGACGGTATCAAAAATAAATTAGAAGTACCAGAACCAGTTAACCAAAACATCTATGAAATGAACCGTGAAGAGCGTGAAGCTGTTGGTATAGAAGACTTACCTTCAACGCTGTATACAGCATTAAAAGCAATGCGTGAAAACACAATCGTAAAAGACGCATTAGGTGAACACATCTATAACCAGTTTATCAACTCAAAATCTATCGAATGGGATTACTACCGCACGCAAGTGTCTGAATGGGAAGTTGAACAGTATATGAAGCAATATTAATATGAAGAGCCCTTGAAGCTATGCGCTTTGAGGGTTTTTGTTTTGGGGTTTGAAGTTGCCCAAAAAGACTGGAAATGGTGTTTTGGAGAAGAAATGGGGAGCAAATTCGTTTTATTTCCACTTAAAAATTGGATTTTGCTCCCCTTATTTTAAATTTTATTCAAAAAATAGGGGGCATTATTTTGTACTTTTCTGAGAACAATTTGTATTTAATTAATATTTTGGTCTCAAATTGATCTCAGTTTGTTCTTAAAAAACGAAACTAGAGAAAGTTATCTGCTCATATATATTTATTTTGTAGTATAATAATATTTGAATTTTGATTGTCACAAACTCCTTGCGATGAGGTTTTTACTATGAAACAACATGATTGTATTGATCAAATGATAAACAACAAGAAATGCTTAATATTGGAGGTTTGAAATTTGACTATTTTAAATTATTTCACTCTGTTGTTATTATGTTTGCCATTACTGTTAATTTTAGGACGAAAAACACACTTTTATTACTTAGATGAGAAGAATGAGAGAAAAAATGATGATAGAATTTAGAGCAACGATTCAAAAGTTGTTAAATAGTGATGTTTCAGGATATAAAGTTTATAAAGAAACTGGCATATCACAAGCGCGCATATCTGATTTACGAAGAGGGATTAGAGATTTAGGAGGTATTTCTCTAGATACTGCAGAAAAACTTTATACCTATCAAAAAGAACGTGAAAAACAAGATTAAGCATTGTGAGGGAATAACTTAAAGCGCTTAAAATAAATTCATTTTATTTCTCATTTATAAATGAACATTATCTTTAAATGAGAAATAAAGATTTATGACAATATCAATACAAAGAAAACCATAGAACTACTTTGAGGTTTTTGTTTTTACATCCAGTTTTTAATTTATTTGTGAATTGGCTGGGTGCGGTTGCAATCTAAAATTTAAAAATGTTATTCAAGACAAAAATTGAGAGCAAATTCGATTTACGGTTAGCCTTTTTGTGCAAAAAAAGAACACCGAGAAGATGTTGATTTCAAAATAAGGATTGCCACATTTATGCTATTAGTCTTATCATTCATCTACGACAGGGTGTTTTATTGCAAGATTCTGATAAGGGAATCATACTTTTCATTTTAGAAAGGAGTAGTAAAAATGAAAAGAGAAACAAAACAGAAAATTTCTTTTGCTTTATCTATATGGATTTTGATTTTAGTTATCCTGATTATATTTTTATAAAAAAGCATCGCGCTTGAAAATAGATTTGACGGGTGCTCATCCCAATTTCTGCATCTACTTTTCTAAAATTTCGTTTTTGGGTGCAGGCCTATCCGAAAATGTGGTTGGAAATAAATGACTGGTGATGTTCCACAATATACAGTTCGGGGCAATGCCGTAAAATTTTAGCACGCACATTTTAGAAAAAGATTCGATCTCTATCGTACTTTCACTTTACGTATCATTGCGCTACGTTTTTAAATAGTATTCCAACCATTCATCAAGAAGAGAGTTCTTAGTTTATTTCCTATCTTGTTCAATGAATTTTCAATTTCGATAGCAACAAGTTGAAATAAATATGAAAGTAGTCTAATTAGGATAATAGTATATGAATGGACAGTTTTTGTTGGAAATGGTTTATTTATATATTTCGATTAAGTATTAAAAATGTATTTAAGGAAAGTGAGAAAAAGTAAAAATGATCCTGGATTATCCAGTAATTACGGTACTGATAATTCCAGGTTCATTAAAAAAGATTCAAAAATGGCTTGTCTGTTACATTGACCGAATGAAAAATAACGAAGAATAATCTAACGGAGCCTAATAGATATCCTTATATTATGCCAGAACTAGGACTCTACTTAAGCGAAAGAAAATAAAATTATAAATTTAGTAATTTCTTCTTTTTGTCATCAAATTCTTCTTGAGTGATAGCATCAATTTCCAGTAACTCTTTTAATAATTTTAATTTTTTAAGATTTTCTAATTCATTATCGTCATTAAAAGTGTCATGATTAGGAACTGTATTATTTTTAGAATTTGTTTCGTTGCCATTTATCTTTTTATTTACATATTCAATAGAATTATCTAATTCATCATCCCTAATCCACTTTATAGAAACCTTGTTTCCACTTGAATAAAAAGTGATTATGTTACCCATTACTTTTTTACTCAGTTCAAATGTACTTATTTTATGGTAATGAAAAATCTCTGAATCATAACCACTTAACCGTTTAGCGTAAAATATAACTCTTTCATCAGTCGCTGCTAAAACACCATGTCTAATTGTATCAGTTCCTAAAGTTTTTGCTTCATAAACACCAAAAATTGCATGTGCTATTTTCTCGTTTTCATGTAAAAACGAGTTTGTGATCAATTCTAAATTTTTCTTTTTATTTATATGAATTGCACGTTGATAGATATGGATGCAAACGTGGATAAACACAGTTTTGAAATGATGAAAAATTCTTAATCAATTGCAATTGCTGCCATTAATATATGAATAGGGAAATGTGTCATGATACTCAAAATTTGTTTAGTGCTCTTTATATTGGCGTTACCACAAATAATAAAAGTAACACGCATCTTACATTTAAAACACCTAGGATTCAAATATGTTAGTCATAATCAATTATGAAAAATGGGGGATAAAAAGTACAAGTGGTATGAATGGCTAAGATAAAGCAGCATACAAGTGTTATTGATGTTTTATTCAAATTGCCGTTAGCGCATGTTTAATGAACCGATATTTATCAACAATTAAATCAACTTTTAATTTAACACTCATGATTTTTAACTGTAAAAGTCATCGGGTGTTTTTAATTTACTATGTCGAAAAAACGATGGAATTTTAACTATATGTAAAAATATGATGATAATACGTTAAAATTTTTCGTCAAACTATTGTCATAATTATATTAACACATTATAATATTGAAAATGTCTAATGGAAACCTTTACATATGCGGTATCATCATGTTGTATGCATGCTGTTTGATATGGATAAATTATTGTTTTGCTATTTGAGAAAAATAAATGACAACGTGTGTGAATTCTGTCACTACAAAAAGTGGTCATTTCTAATTCCTAAAATACAACCGAAAATTTAAAATCCAAGCAATATGATGAAAACGCGATGTCATGTTTTTGTTAGTACAGTCAAAAACATAAACTTTAATGTAAAAACTAAGAAAGGAAAACTACTTAAACAGTAACTTTAATTACGAAGTCTGTATGAACAAAAAACATGTCCTCATTAGAGTTGCATTAGGCGCATGTTAAACGTGATTTTAGAAAAAGTCATTATTCATACAGACGAAATTTAAAGGTTTGAGTAGTCAGGCATCGTTATGACAATAATTTTTGCGCACAGGGGTTTGTCAAGTAAGGCACCAGAAAATACACTTACAGCATTTGATTTGGCTCGAAAAGTAGAAGGCGTGAAATGGCTCGAGCTGGATTTAGCGATTACGAAAGATGAGCAGTTAATCATTTTTCACGATGATGATTTAGATCGTACAACGGATACGACAGGAGAAGTGAGTGAAACGCTATATGAAAAAATTGAACATGCTTCTTCTGGAGAGTGGTTCGGTCCTGAGTTCAAAGATGAGCGCGTGATGACCTTTGAACAGCTCATTGATTTTGCGAATCGCTATCAAATGAATTTGAACATTGAACTTAAAGGGATTACAGGTCCAAATGGGTCGTATCTCAGTGAGCGTATGATTCAATTGTTTAAAGAACAAATTAAACAATTGGATTCGAATATCGAAGTACTCATCTCAAGTTTCAACTTTGCGTTACTTAAGTTGGCAGAACAACATGTGCCACAGTATACGAGAGCTGTGTTATTTGAACGCTGTGCTTTTTATCCAGATTGGCGTACCATTGTTGATTTTTGTGGTTCGTCTATCGTTCATTTAGAAGATATCAATTTAACACGTGATGTCGTACAAGAAATTAAATCATCAGGCTATACTTTAAACGTATGGACGGTGAATGATAAAGATCGTGCAAATACACTTATCAATTGGGGTGTAGATGGCATCTTTACGGACTGTGCAAACGATTTAATTCATTTACAAAAAGCATAGAATTGACAACTTAATGAAAGGAACATCGGTATGCAAAAAATACTTGATAAATTAAATTTTAAAGACCGTAAAACACTGATTGGATTTTTATCAGTCGTGACGGCAGGACAACTAATCTATTCTAGTTTTGAAGCTTTTAAAGGGACATTCTACAATTTATTGTTAGAAGTTTTGAATGTGAGTAATGCAGAGTTAGGTGCGATTTTTGGATTAATTGGTATTTCAATTTTCTTTTATATTCCAGGTGGTTGGATTAATAACCGTTTCTCCATCAAATCAATCTTAATTGTCGGTTTATTGATTCGATTTATTACAATTTCTGTCATTATTTTCTTCAGTCCAACATTCCAAGTGCTGAAAATTATCGCGATTATTTGGGGGATTGTTGACTCGTTTTTCTGGCCAGCTGTACTAAATGGTGTCATCTTTTTCACGGATCAAACTAAGCGTGGTATGGGATTTGGTCTATTAGAATCAGTGCGCCGTGCAGAAGAGATGCTCATGAACTTACTCATCGTCGGTATCATGTCATTAGTCAGTGGTATTGTTGTATTCAAAGGTGGTATGTTGGCATACAACTTGCTTATCATTCCATTGATTTTACTCATTATCAAATATGTCCCTAAAAACGGGATTGCTGCAATGGATGAAGAAGAAAAAACTGAAATTAGTGGTAATAAATCTTTAGAAGCATTAAAAGGTTTATTTTATGTGTTATTGAAACCAAAAGTATGGCTTGCATCAATCAGTGCGATGTCTATTTACTGGGGTTATATCATTTTGATTTACAGTGTCCCATATTTACAAAAAACTTTTGATTTATCGACAACACAAACGGCACTTTTTGGTATTTTCAACACAGGTTTAATGGGTGTGCTGATGGGTGTGTCAGCAGGTATTATCTCTGACTATGTGTTCAAATCATCATCTAAAATGATTTTCGCAGCATTGTTGTTATCATCAATAATTTTACTAGGTGTTGTATTTATTAAAGGGAGTCTTTTTGTAAGTATGGCATTGTTAATCGCATTTTCAGTTACGACATTCTTAGCGAAAAGTGTTATTCTTGCACCTATTGCTGAATTTGATATCCCTAAAAAATATGCAGGTTCGGCGATGAGTGTTGGCTCTTTTGCAGCTTATGCACCAATTTTCTGGGTTTATACGATGAATGGGAAGTTTCTGGATGCATATCAAGATAACGTTGTAGTCGCATACCGTATGATATTTGAAATTGGCATAATCGTATCACTTTTAGGTAGTCTATGTACTTTACTCTTAATCTTTTTAAATCGTAAATCCCATTCATAGATTTTAGTAATACATTAGGGGAAACGAGCCAAGGTTCTATTCAAAATGAAAAGGTAATAGCTGGTCGATTTATAAAACGATATTAAAATTAAAAGCAGTTGTGTTAGATTTTACATCTTTCACAACTGCTTTTAATATCGTTACACTGAAAATACATTTTTTATCATGTAGTAAGACGATTGTTAAGTATCTGTCATACTAAAAAAGTTTGAGATTTAATTACGTTCACATGCAAAGTCATCACTATCTCTATCGAATTTTGTTTGATATGCTGGGTGTCCTTCTGGAACATCGTTTGGATAAACTGTGCGCAACTGTGTACAATTGTCAAGTAGACTGATTGCTTTCTGTTGGTTCCATAAGCGGTTGTTGAGCTACAGGTTGTGCTGTGTTGTCTTTTTTAGCAGGTTCAGATGATGCAGGATGCTGATGATTTTCTTTTTCAAAGGCGGAAGTTAAACTTCATATACCTAACTTTTCAGCTTTTGCACTTTCCTGAGAAGCTTCTAACTCACTTAAATATCTTGTATCAGGTGGATAGACATAAGCTACCTTGGCTAAATCTTCCTTACACGTGTCATTGATGGTGATACTATAATAGTGGATAAAGATGGTAAGGAAAAACGGTTTCGTATGATTGGAGTTGATATTCCGGAAACAGTTAAACCTAATACTCCGGTTTAACCATATGGTAAAGAAGCATCTTACTGGTAAACGTGTAACACTGGCGTATGTTCGTGCACCGAAAGAGAGATATGGGCGTACACTTGCTTATGTCTGGGTAGGCGACAAAATGTTTAATGTCAGACTTGCAAAAGAAGGATTAGCAAAGCAAAATTCTACTCACCAAACTATAAATATCGTTATCAAATTGAACAAGCACAAAAGAAAAAGCTCAACATTTGGAGTGGAGCGTAATTGGATAAATTGCTCATGTGAGACCGAATTTTAAATCACAAGACGAGCGTAAAACTTTAATTTATCATGTGCAAATTGACTAAGAAGCTGAGTTATCTACAGATTGAATGTATACTGTGATAACTTCAGCTTTTTGTTTTATAAAGACTTATGCATTTAACTGTTATTGATAAAAAAATGAAAAGTCCGAATTAAAAAATCAGAAAAATCAGAAATTGTTATTGACAAAATCGACTCCCACATTATAATTAAAATAACTCAATTGTAATGGAGGGATGTATATGGTAGCCATAATAGGAATTACCGCAAATATTTTACGTGATAAAGATGGTATGTTTCCTGGGTACGAACGTTGCTATATCAACCAAGATTATGTTTATTCTGTTACTAAGCATGCAGGTGTACCAGTTGTACTTCCTATACATTCAGATAAAGATACAATAAGAAAACAGGTTGAACAATTAGATGGTCTCATTTTGAGTGGTGGTTATGATATAAGTCCTCATTTGTATGGAGAGGACCCGAGAAAACGAATAGGAGAAACGTTGTTAAAGCGAGATTTATTTGAATATGCGGTGCTAGAACAGGCGATAAAACGTGGTATTCCTATTTTAGGGATTTGCAGAGGGGCCCAACTTATCAATGTGTATCATGGTGGTACTTTATACCAGGATGTTTCTTATCGAGAACAGGAAACTTTAAGGCATATGCAAGGAACAAATCCAATTGAAAAAACACATCGTATCCAGATATTAGAACAATGTCATTTAGCACGTGTGTTTGAAGAACGAGAAATTTTTGTTAATTCATTTCATCATCAATTAATAAAAGATATTGCGTCAGATTTCAAAGCGACTGCTCGTTCAAGTGATGGTGTTGTTGAATGCATTGAAGCTCAAAACTATCCTTATTTAGTGGGGGTGCAGTGGCATCCTGAAATGTTATGGCGAGAAAAAGCAATGGATAAGTTATTTATAGATTTTATTAAAAATGCGAAAGAAAGTGGTTTAAAATGAAAAAATTAGGATTTTGGTCAATCGTCTTATTAGCAATTAACTCAATTATCGGATCAGGGATCTTCTTATCTCCAGGTACAGTCATATCCATTGCTGGGTCTTACACGCCCTATGTTTATATACTAGCAGCAATATTTGCTTCAGTACTTGCAGTCACTTTTGCTGCTGCATCAAAATATGTCAATAAAAGCGGGGCGGCATATGCCTATGCAACAGCGGCTTTTGGAGAGAATATAGGATTTTATGTAGGGATTACGCGCTTCATAGCGGCATGTATTGCTTGGGGAGTTTTGTCTACAGCAGTTGTGAAAACAGTTATTACGATATTCGGTGGTGATAATACGAATACAACGCTAATTACAATAGGCTTTTTAATATTAATGATAACATTACTTTTAATTAATATTACAGGAAACAGGCTGTTTGAGATCATTAACAATCTTTCAACAATAGGCAAACTACTGGCATTAGTAACAACGATTGTAGTTGGGATCGTAATGATTGTAACAACAGGTGAGGTACATTTTTCAGAAGTTAAACAAATTGTTGACACTTCTAAAATGAATTCAACAACTTTAGTAATAGCGATTATTGCTGCATTTTATGCTTTTGCAGGCTTCGAAAGTGTTGCGAGCGGATCTGAAGATATGAAAAATCCAGAAAAAAATTTACCGCGTGCGATTCCATTTGCTATTCTTTCAATTGCTGCTATCTATTTAGGCATTATTTTAGTCACAATGGCATTGAATCCACAAGCTTTAATTGAATCGAAGCAAGTTGTTTCCTTAGTAGCAGTTTTTCACTCACCCATTCTTCAGAATATCATTTTATATGGTGCGCTTATATCTATGTTTGGAATTAACGTGGCTGCATCATTTTCAACACCAAGAATTATTGAAGCTATTGCGAATCAACAACAAATATCTCCGTGGTTTAAAAAACGAACAAAGTACGATTTTCCTTTGAATGCGTTTCTCGTTACATTTTTAATCGCTATTATTATTCCTATGGCATTCCAATATAATATGACAAGCATCATTGTTATAAGTTCAATTTCACGTTTTATTCAGTTTTTAGTTGTGCCAATAGGTGTAATCGCATTTTACTATAATAAAAATAGAGGAATAGTATTAGAAAATGTTAAGAAAAATATTTTTACCGATGTTATACTTCCTGTGTTTTCATTCTTGCTCACAATCATATTGCTAGTTAAATTCAATTGGAAGGGGCAATTTTCAATTGTTGAAGGTCAACATACAACATTAAATTATTTTGCTATTTCTGCTATGGTTATCGGCTACATTGTATTACCTGTAATTTTATTTATATATAATCAAATGAGACTACGAGAGTCTGTCACAAAAGAATAAAAAATACAATTTGAAATGATTTAAAGTACAAATCTCTAATAATCAAAAAGCTTGTTCACTTATTTTTGAAGAGTGAGAGGTGAAATAAAAAAGCTTGACGCAACTGCTTAAAATAGGGTGAAATTAAATTATAATATCTATTGTATTTATACCTAAAATTACAGAATCTACTAAAATAAGACAATATGTCGTGTTTATCCCACTCATTGATTAGTGGGATTTTTTTCGTTTTGAAGTGTATTATAATGTAATAAATATAATAAAAGTGGTATGAAAATGTAAAATTATTATATTTTCGGCTTAGATGTAAGAATTACATCAGTTGGTTACGGTTTAATTCATAAGTGAAACAAAAGCAGTGATTGATGCTGATGTGAGATTGTTCCCTGAAGCGAATGTTGAAAATAACGAGGGAAGGAGAGGGGAAAGGGGAGCAAGACGTTTAAAACGAAGAAGAATTCATAGATTAGATAGAGTTAAACATTTACTCTCACAATATCACCTGATTAATGACTGTGAAATTCCTAAGAGTACAAACCCCTATGAAATTAGAGTTAAAGGATTATCAGCCTCATTAACTAAGAGCGAGTTAGCCATTGCTTTATTACATTTAGCCAAACGAGAAGAGAATATTATGAAGACCGGGAAAGGAAATCCATACGGTTGGAATGGCGATTTAAAAACAATGGTATGAAATGTTGATAGGCAGATGTACCTACTTTCCAGACGAATTAAGAAGTGTTAAGCACGCATATTCAGCAGACTTAATTAATGCATTAAATGATTTGGATAATTTAGTCATTACAAGAGATGAAAATCAAAAATTAGAATATTACGAAAAATATCACATCATTGAAAATGTTTTTAAGCAAAAGAAAACACCTACATAAAACAAATTGCAAAAGAAATAGGTGTTGAAGAATCTGATATTAAAGGCTATAGAATCACCAAAAGCGGGAAACCACAATTTACATCATTTAAGTTGTATCATGATTTAAATAAAATACTTATGGATAAGAAAAATTTAGAAAACACCGAATTACTGGATGAAATTGCATTTATTTTAACGCTTTATCAAGTTCCATTCAGTATTAAAGAAGCCTTGGATCAACTTCAGGATTTATTAACAGAGTCTGAGAAAGAAGCAATTGCTCATTTGAGTGGATATACAAGAACACACCGGTTATCGTTAAAATGTTTACATCTATTAATCGATAAGATGTGGCAGACACCTCGAAATCAATGTGTATGAGTTAAAAAAGGGGAGTTGCTTATTTTTGAGACTCCCCTTCATATTGATCTAATTTGTTAGCTTTATCATGTGATATTATTGTGAATTGTTGGAATTATGGCGTTCTCTTTTGGATTTAATGAGTTGCGTAATAAACCCACCTAAAACACCGAGTAATACGCCGATAAATGCGCCTGCAATGAGAGGCAAGTTGAATGCATATTGCAAGCCATAACCGATAATAACTGCAACAATCACGATGATAAAAGACAGACGATTTTCACTAAAAGTCTTCATTATGGTTCACTCCTAATCGTTTTGATTATAACATTTTTCACTGAAAAGAACAGTGTCAGAGGTGTGTAAAATTGACGCTTATACTTGGAATCACATATGATATGATGGTGTTAATCTTACAAAAAAGGAGTCGCTATGAAAAAAATTACAACAGGCGTTTTGATCCTCGTCATTGCCATTGTCGTTTTAGTCTTTCAATTTATCAATGGAGATGGTCCTTTTAAAAAGTCTACAACTGATGTAAAAGGCGAATCATATCTCGTTAAACGCGTGATAGATGGGGATACCATTATTATTGATAAAGATGGCCAAGATGAACGTGTGCGCTTAATCGGTGTTGATACTCCAGAAACGGTTAAACCGAATACGCCGGTGCAACCATACGGAAAAGCTGCGTCAAATTTTACAAAGAAATATTTAACAAATCAACGCGTTAGACTAGAATATGATCGTGAACCAAAAGATAAGTATGGACGTACATTAGCTTATGTTTGGTTAGGAGATGAAATGTTTAATGTAAAATTAGCAAAAGAAGGTTTAGCAAGAGCCAAATTTTATCCACCGAATGATAAATATCGTATTTTGATTGAACAAGCGCAAAAAGAAGCACAAAAGAAACAACTGAACATTTGGGAACGCTAATACATTAAAGACACTTTGAGGTTGTTATAAAATCTCAAAGTGTCTTTAATATTGATGAATAAGGTTTATTGATGTTTCGACGGTTCGTGATGGTTTTCGAACGCTGAAATCAATTGTTGCATCGTATGACTTTCGAGTTGTGTATGAGACGTATCAATCAGCTCTTGAATCGCATATTGAATGTCTGTTTCATTTTCACTCGTATAAATGCGACTATACGGCTGCGCGTCACCATCAATACGTTCTCCACGCTGATCAACACAATATATTACACCGATTGTCGATACAGGCACTTGCACAAATGATTCAACAGCTTCTTGGATGTTTTGTGTTGCTCTTTCAGCAATTTGATACGGATCATATTCGTGAAATTCATACGTGATTTTGTTTTCAGAAATGATTTCATTAAAAGTGTATGATGTTTTTAAGTCAGATTGAAATTGATTGTGATATTGATGTGCAATATAATGACCGACAATGCGATTCAAATCATGTTCATCCGTTGAAGGTATTCGACTATCAAAATGATAAAATGTTTTCGATTTCAATGACTTGATATTCATTAAAATCATGCCGACGTTCGTAATCACAATAAAATCAAATTCTGCGATAAATAGAAATAACGGATTTTTTGGTGCAATTTGGCTCGTTGTAATAATGCGGAAATCCTTAATTTTTTCATCACTTTTGAAATCTTCCAGCAAGTGATTTAACAGTTGCCGTGTATTTCTCAAATTAAGATGATACGTCGTTGTAATCGCCCGTTTCTCCTTAGATTGATATCTTTCCTGTTTTAAGATTGAAATTTTATTAAGCAGTTGTATTTTTGTATAAGCTTCTACATCGAGTTGATGTTGATAAAACTTTAGACGTAGGAGCGCTAATAAAACTAAAATAAATAGTATGCAAATTAAAAACCATAATAACAATGACATCTATGTATCCTCCTTCCTATAGTTTAAAACGCGAGTCATGCTCATCGCATATGCGGTCAACAGATGAAAGGGTATAATTAATCTTAATCATATGTTAATTATTCATGAATGTCTAATTTTGTGCATTTTGATGGGGACTTGTTGTAGAGTTCAACACGTAAAAAGGCTGAAGCCATTGGAAAGTTATTGCTAAAGGTGTGTCATCTTAGTCTATGATGGAGGTTCAAGTTAGTCTGTAATTAACTTTTTCAATTACAGACTAAACTGACTGGTTTATTCATATAGTACAAGGTCACTACTGCGTTAAAACTGTAGTGATCATATCGTGATATACCAGGCATATCACTTCAAACAATGTCCTATAAAATTACAGATATCATCGAAATGATATCTGTAATTTGGAGTTTACCAATTCAAGGATAGCCAATTATTGTAAAATATCTTTTTGAATTTGATTGAAGTTATCAAGTAGTTGTTGCATATTTTCTGCCTGTGCATCATCAATTGTAATGAAGACTTTTCGTTCATCTTCAGTAGAACGTTCTTTACCAATGATATTTTTTTCTGTTAAGGCCGTTAACGATTTATGTATCTCCATTAAACTAAAATCAATAGATTGTTTGACTTTGTGTAATGAAATACGACGACTATTTGTCGTTTTCAGGTGATATAAAAACAAAATGTCATTCAGTTTTAGGCCATGTTGTTTCTTAAGTTCACTGATAATTCTCTTTCTATTTGATTCGTAAAAGAAGATAGCTTCTGTCTCCATATCAAAATGGTTGTTCATAATTTCACTCCTTTATCAACTTTCCTATTACCCTAAGATATATTATATTAAAAAAATTATACTTTTAAAAGAATATTCTTAAAGCAATTCAAAAAAACAGTATATGGCATTTAAAAGTGCATAAAATATCACATCCACACATGTAAAATTTTAACTGTTATTAAATAGAAATTCAATTATTTTTAAAGTAAAATAGTTATAATTCGAATGTAGGAGAGATATTTTTAATAGCTTACAATGAAATTAGATATAATTCAACGCAAAAGTATGAATATTAATGATTTTTATTATTAAATTTGTCGAAACTAAAAACCTTTTTGTCATATAGGTAATAAAGATGTTGTTAAATTCGGGTTTTTAATCATTATATATGAGAGTGTTTATTAAAATGAAGTGGTATTATATTTTAAGTTGAATTCATTCATGTTAAATGTTGGTCATTCATTGATAAAACACAATTAATCTAGTATAATAATATATAATTGTAAGCGTTTTCCAAGGAGGTGAAATGACATGAATGCGTCAAAAAAAGAACGGATGGAATATTTGGTACATACGTTGATTGATAAGGAACCTCATGCGTTTAAATTTCATGGTGAGATGGCAACCCATTTATTTTTAACTGATCAACTTTACTTTGATGAAAAAATTGAAATTTGTGTAAAGCGAAATGAGCTATCGAAAATTTTACGTGTGATTCCAAAGTCTTTTACGATTACTGGTATAAATAAAAAGGGAGAGTCGCTGCCGTGTGATGATGTGCAACTTCACCAAATGTCCTCTGTAGAAGTTTATGATCAAAATGAATTGTTGATAAACATTATTATTTATGATGTAGATAATGAGCATTGGCTGTTTCGACTCAATCATAATGTCAGAATTCCTGAAAAGTATATTTACTATCATTCGCTTAAATGGAAAGTCGACTATATTAAACCTGAAATTGTGCTCATGTATTTATTACATGAACCTTTTAATGATAAAAAAGTACCGTTTTATCGTCATTTAATCGATAAAATGAGTTACTTTCAATTTGTAACGTTGAAAGTGGCGGTCGGGGAAGATTTATTAAAACGAGTCATTACAGAAAGAAGTACTTAACGTGAATGCGAATGCGATTCTACGCTAAGTACTTCTTTTAAATTTTTAACGTTTGTAACAATGTTCATAACAAGCTTTTACAGCAGCTTCAGCATCATTAGTTGAAATCCCGAACATCATCGAAATTTCAGAAGAGCCTTGGTTTATCATTTTTAAGTTGATATTGGCTTGTGCTAAAGCGTCGGTAATTTTATTGGCAGTACCGACTGTGGAACTCATACCTTCACCGACAATCATTAATATCGCTAAGTCATGTTCAACATTCAATTCGTCAATTTGACAATAGTGGCGTATTTCCTTTAAAACTTTTTGTTCTTTGCCAGCAAGTTGATTCGAGCGCATAATAATACTAATGTTGTCAATTCCAGATGGCATATGGTCAAATGAAATGTTATGTTTTGCCAATATCTCCAAAATTTTAACTGTAAAGCCCACTTGTCTATTCATCAAATACTTTTTAATGTTAATACTTGTAAAGCCTTTGTCACAACTAATTCCTGAAACAACTTTGTCATGGTTGATTTCACGGTCATGCACAATATATGTCCCTTTATCACTCGGTCGATTCGTATTTTTAATCACTACAGGGATACGATAACGATAAAGCGGTTGTAAAGCCTCGTCATGAAATACCCCAAAGCCAGCGTAAGACAATTCACGCATTTCGCGGTATGTAATTTCATGAATGACTTCAGGATGTTTAATGACTGTTGGATTGGCGCGGAAAATACCTGATACATCCGTAAAGTTTTCATATAAATCCGCTTTGACACCTCTTGCGACAATTGCCCCTGTAATATCAGAGCCGCCTCGTGGGAACGTCACTATATGCTCCGTTTCTGAATAGCCGAAAAAGCCAGGAATAATAATTTTTTTGTCTGTATTTCTAATTTCTTTAATTTTATCGTAACTCGATTCTAAAATTTGTGCGTTACCTGGATCATCTGTCACAATAATACCTGCTTCTTGAGGCGATAAATAAATGGTAGGTACGCCTTGTTCGTTATTGTATGCAGCAATGATTTGTGCATTGAAGTTTTCGCCTGATGATTTTAATGCATCGAGCAATCGTTCAGGTGTATCTTTTAAAGTTGCAATGTGTGATTCGAGCGTACGATCAATCTCAGTTAGAATATCTGTTTCTAGCGGTAATTCATCAATAATATCTTTGAAGCGATTAAGGATCTCTTGTTTTTTATGTGTATAATCGAGTTGGTTAACCACTTTTTCATACAACCTAATGAGTAAATCGGTTGTCTTGACATCATCACTATATCGTTTACCAGGTGCGGATACGATAATAATTCGTCTTTCAGAATCACTATTTACGATATTTAAAACTTTTTTAATTTGTTCAGCTGATGCGACTGAACTGCCTCCAAATTTTGATACTTTCATAACCTTAGACAACCTTTCTATAATATGAGATATCTATTCAAATTAACCAATACTAATGGTAAAATAGAACTATCTTTTCTAAATTTTTAGAACTTTACAAACTTTGTGAATGAATTTATACTAAACCATATTTACATATATTTCAATAGAACATGAGTAATTTCATCAGATTTGATTCGGAGGGAAGATAAATGAAACAACTTAATGTTGCATTATTAGGATTAGGGACTGTCGGTTCAGGAGTCGTTAAGATTATTGAAGAGAACCATCAGCAAATTAAAGAAACAATTCAAAAAGATATTCAGATTAAGCATATTTTGGTTCGAGATAAATCCAAAAAGCGACCGCTAAACATTTCACGTTATCATTTGACAGAAGATGTGAATGACATTTTAAATGATGACGATGTGGATATTATCATTGAGGTGATGGGTGGTATTGAGCCGACTGTTGACTGGTTAAAAGCAGCATTAAGCCAAAAGAAACACGTGATTACTGCCAATAAAGACTTATTAGCGATGCACCTTCGTGTTTTAGAATATTTAGCTGAAGCAAACGGTGTCGCGCTCAAATATGAAGCAAGTGTTGCAGGGGGCATCCCAATTGTCAATGCCATTAACAGCGGATTAAACGCAAATAACATTAGTAAATTTATGGGGATTTTTAATGGGACTTCCAATTTTATTTTGACTAAGATGACAGAGGACGGCGCACCTTATGAAACAGCATTACAAGAAGCGCAAGATCTAGGTTTTGCTGAGGCAGACCCAACTGATGACGTTGAAGGTATTGACGCAGCACGTAAAGTAGTCATCACATCTTATTTATCATTTAATCAGGTTATTACGTTAAATGACGTTAAAACGGAAGGCATCAGTGGTGTGACACCGCAAGATATCGATGCTGCAAAAGCGTTAGGGTACAAAATTAAATTGATTGGTAAAGGAGCATATGTGCAAGGTAAAATTGACGCTTCCGTTCGTCCAACACTTATTGCACACGCACACCAACTCGCAGCTGTCGAGAATGAGTACAACGCGATTTACGTCATTGGTGATGCAGTCGGTGAGACGATGTTTTACGGTAAAGGCGCTGGAAGTCTAGCTACAGGTTCAGCAGTTGTGAGTGATTTACTCAATGTTGCATTACAATTCGAATCGAACTTGCACACATTGCCACCTCATTTTGAATTAAAAACGGAAGCAACGAAAGAAATGATGGACGACGGTGAGACAGTGACATTAAAAGAAAAGGAAAGTTATTATTTTGTAGTGAATACACCTGAAACTTCACACAAACAAGTGGAAGCCACTATAAAAAGTCATTTACCTTTCCATAAATCGCTTCAAGTTATTGAACTTTCACCGACAACATTTGCAGGGATTGTTGTTGGGATTGACACTGATCCGACATCTTATGTTGAACAAGAAGCCGATTATCGAGTTGAAAAAATTTATCCAGTTGAAGGAGTTTGATACGTATGAAGTTATGGAAAGGTCTTGTTGAAGAGTACAAAGCATTTTTACCAGTTGATGAAAATACACCGAAAGTGACGTTAAATGAGGGGCACACACCACTCATTTATTGTGACACGATTTCAGAGATGTTAGGCATTGAACTTTATGTTAAATATGAAGGGGCCAATCCAACTGGTTCATTCAAAGATCGTGGGATGGTCATGGCCGTCACAAAAGCGAAAGAGCAAGGCAAGAAAATGGTCATCTGTGCCTCGACAGGGAATACATCGGCTTCTGCAGCGGCATATGCGGCGCGTGCAGGTTTGAAAGCGATTGTCGTCATTCCTGAAGGTAAGATTGCTTTAGGAAAGTTATCGCAAGCTGTCATGTATGGTGCTGAAATCATCTCTATTGAAGGAAACTTTGACGAAGCGCTAGAAATCGTTAAAGAAGTTGCTGAAGATGGAGAAATCGAATTAGTCAACTCAGTAAATCCATATCGTATTGAAGGTCAAAAAACGAGTGCTTTTGAAATTGTTGAGCAGTTAGAAGACAAAGCGCCAGATATTTTAGCTATCCCAGTAGGTAACGCTGGAAATATTACTGCATATTGGAAAGGCTTTAAAACGTATGAAGAAAAATATCAAACAGGCTTACCACATATGTTTGGATTCCAAGCGGCTGGTGCAGCACCTATCGTCAACAACCAAATCGTTAAAAACCCTGAAACAATAGCAACAGCGATTCGTATCGGTAATCCTGCAAGTTGGAAGCAAGCGATTCAAGCGATTGAAGAGTCTGACGGTTTGATTGAAGCGGTCACAGATGAAGAAATTTTAGAAGCGTATCAACTGATGACTTCTAAAGAGGGTATTTTTAGCGAACCCGCAAGTAATGCATCTATTGCCGGACTCATTAAATTACATCGCCAAGGAAAATTGCCTCAAGGTAAAAAAGTGGTTGCAGTTTTAACTGGAAATGGTTTAAAAGATCCAGATACGGCGATTGGTTTATTAGAAAATCCAATTCAAGCATTACCAAATCATAAAGAAAGTATCGTTCAATACATTAAGGATGCGTTAAAATGATAAAAAAACAACTACATTTAGAGATTCCGGCTTCAACAGCGAACTTAGGCTGTGGGTTTGATTCCATTGGTATGGCGCTGAATAAATTTTTACGCATTGACGCCCATATGATTGAGGGGGAAAAATGGCGTTTTATTCACAATGGCCCACATCTCGTTGGCTTGCCTGAAGACGAAACACATTACATTTATAAAATTGCGCAACAAGTCGCTGCTGAATATGATGTGACTTTGCCCGCGCTTGAAATTAACATGTATAGCGATATTCCATTAGCACGTGGCTTAGGTTCGTCTGCTTCAGCGTTAGTGGGGGCCTTATTTATCGCCAATTATTTTGGAGATATTGAGTTATCGCAGTACGAATTATTGCAATTGGCGACACAAATTGAAGGGCATCCAGATAATGTTGCACCAACGATCTATGGTGGCTTAGTCGTGGGCTATCATAACGCTGAAACAAAAGTGACAAGTATTGCGCATATTGAAGTGCCAGATGTTGACTTCATTATTTCCATACCCGAGTATGAGCTTGAAACAGTAGAGGCACGTAAAGTTCTACCTCACAGTATTACCCATCAAGATGCTGTTAAATATAGTGCAATTAGCAATACGATGATCAGTGCTTTCATTCAACATCATTACGAACTCGCTGGCCAGATGATGGAACAAGATGGGTTGCATGAACCGTATCGTCAACATTTGATTCGGGATTTTGAAGTGGTAAAACGAATTGCACACGAACATGGCGCATATGCGACCGTGATTTCCGGTGCTGGTCCAACAATTCTAACAATGATTAAAAAAGAAAACAGTGGGCCAACGGTACGTGCATTGCGTCAACATGTTGAAGATTGTCATTCTGAACTTGCGACTGTGAATACATCGGGTGTCGTATCGAAAGTGACACATCATTTTTAAGTCATTCATATCTTTCGGAAAGACTGGGGGACGTTCATGGTTTCCTAGTCTTTTTCCTGTTAATTGACATTCAGAATGAGGAAGAATGGTGTCAAAAAGCTTGATGTGCGCGCTTTGATTTAGGCTTCTATCATTTTGAATTTACTGCCGTTTAGTGTAAGATAAAATCAAATTGAAAGGAGTTTTGGAGATGAAACCAGATTTAGTCGTAATGGACATGGATGACACGTTAATGACTTCCGAAAACCGTGTCTCTGATAAAACAAAAGCATATTTATTGCTACTTCAAAAAAATGGCGTGAAAATCGCACTTGCCTCAGGTCGTCCAACAGCGGGGATGTTACCGACTGCAAAGGCATTAAAGATGGATGAATTTGGAAGTTATATTATGAGTTACAACGGGGCTCAAACGATTGAACTCTCTAGCGAAGAAGTCGTTTCGAAAAAAGTCATTAAAAAAGCAGAATTCGATAAAATTGTAGACTTTTGCCGTGAATATGAACTTTTTGTATTAACTTACCATGCTGATACGATTATTTATGAAGGCGAGCATGAATATATGAATATCGAATCAGAGTTGACAGGACTGCCAATGAAAAAAGTGGACGATATTAAAGACTATATTCAAGACGCTGTACCTAAAGTGATGGGTGTCGATTATGAAGAACATATTGCAGAACTGATTAAAAAAATGAATGGTGAATTTGACAACGAGGTTGATATGACAACAAGTAAGCCATTTTTCCTTGAATTTATGAGTAAAGGTGTATCTAAAGGAGAAGCGATAAAAAAATTAGCTAAACGTTTAGATTTAGACGTTAATAAAATGGTGGCATTCGGTGACAGTGCAAATGATATTGAAATGTTTAAAGTTGTCGGAAAAGCCGTTGCGATGGATAATGCGTCAGATGAAGTGAAATCTTATGCACATATGGTTACAAAAAGTCACGATGAAGAGGGTATTCCGTACGCGTTAGATCAAATATTGTCATAAACCATCCAATTAAAGCAAGAGGGAATCGTTGAACAATGTACGATTTCTACCTTGCTTTTTGTTTGTTCTTAAATCGTGTCAGGTGATGTTGTCATTTGAATATGTTTGGCAGTAAAAAAATGAAGCACTCCTAAACAGAGCACTTCAAATGATTAACTATTTCGCGGTATGCGTCCACTCATGTTTGCCGCGATGACGCTTAATATGTGCATATACTTGGTCTGCAGCATAATCTAAATTTGTGTACACAGTGATGGCAAATGCCGATTGAGACACTTCAAACTCGGTCTCCAAATACAACTCTTTTAAATGTTGAAATAAACTTTCCATTTGTTCATGAGTTAAGCTGCTGTACTCTCTTAACGTACGTTTCAACAAATTTCCGTTTTTCTCTTCTAAAACTTGTACCACAATGACAAAGCGTTCTTCAGTTTTTAAAACATCATCGAAAAGGTTTGTTTGTCCTATCATCACGTGCCCACCTTTACAATTTATTAATTTAATTATACATGAAATCGCAATATGTAGGAAATGGAATATACAAGTTTTTTTATTGAAATTCACACTTTCAAACGCGATGTCATCATAATGGAAGTAGGGAAGCTGAAAAAAAGAGCCCTACATAGAAGGCTCCTTAATTCTAGTCTACTCTCGATAAGATTCATGTTCACTTAAGTCAATCTTTTCAAGTGGGATGATACGTGTTTTATGAATCGATTTATGAACGATATAGACAAGTAATAAAATGAAAATAGGTAAAAAGTTTTGTGCTAATTTAGCTAAATCAAAATGAACAAATGCTTCTGCTGAACTACCAAAAATTAAGAATAGCAACGTTGCGATAACGATAATTGGTCCAACAGGGTAAAATGGCGCCTGATATGGTAACAATTGATTGATATCTTTATTTTGCTTTTTAATGGCACGTCGTAATCTGATTTGAGCAATAATACTTGACGCCCAAACAAATGTAACGAGGGCACCAATAATATTGAGTAAGCCCATGACACTTTGTGGATTAAAGTTTGCGTAAATCGTTACGGATGCAATGAAAATAAACGTTGTGTATAAAGCGCGTAATGGCAATTGTGAACGGGAATGAATTTGACCTAAAAATCTTGGTGCTTGTCCATCTTGACTTAATGAGAACAACATACGACTTGTTGTAAAGACACCTGAATTTGCAGCTGAAAGTAATGATGTTAAAATCACCGCGTTAATCACAGAAGCTGCAAAAGCGATACCGACTCTATCAAAAACAATCGTAAATGGACTTTGAGCGATTGAACCACTTTGATTGAGTAATGTTGGATCTGTATAAGCTAAAATGGCAGAAATCACCGCGATAGACAATACATAGAATAATAAAATTCGCCAAAAAACTTGCTTGATGGCACGTGGCATAGACGCTTTCGGATTATCTGATTCACCAGCTGTTACTGCAACGACCTCAGTCCCACCAACGGAAAAACCTGCAATTAATAAGACACTTAAGAACCCAGAAATGCCACCAACAAATGGTGCTTCACCAGTTGTAAAGTGTTTGAAACCGTAATAATGCCCTCCTAAAATACCGAAAATCATTAAAATACCTAATACGATGAAAATAATGATTGTGACGACTTTAATTAAAGAAAGCCAGAACTCAGCTTCACCAAACGCTTTGACGGTAAAGATGTTCACTAAAAATAATAATGCTAAAAAGATTAAACTCCATACAAGCGGTGAGAAGAAATGAAATGCATCCCAATAATTAATGACACTTGATGCAACGATAATATCAACACTTGTTACTAGAGACCAAATTGTCCAGTATAACCAGCCCATCGTAAAACCTAAAGATGGGTCTACAAAACGATTGGCATAACTACTAAATGCCCCAGACACAGGGTAAAAAGTTGCCATTTCTCCTATTGATGACATTAAAAAGTATAACATCACCCCGATAATCAAATAGGCAAGTATCGCGCCACCTGGACCAGCTTGAGCAATTACGCCGCCAGTTGCGACAAAGAGCCCTGTACCAATCGCGCCTCCAATGGCAATCATTGTAATATGCCTTGATTGGAGGCCTCTACTTAATTTTTTTTCTTCCATACATATCTTCTCCTCAACAATTAGCTTTCTATATATTTTACTTGTTAAGGGGATGAGTTTCAATAAAATTTTTCGACTTTAAAGCGATAAAATGTTTAGAGAATTAAAATAGGGTGTGGAAAATAGAAAATGTAAGTGAGAAATTTCATCATGATACAAAGCGCGTAAGCAGTTTTGTGGTCAATATGTAGAAAAGTTGTATGATGATAAGATAAATAAAAAAGTCAAATGATATTCGAATCATTTGACTTATGTCGTATTTTAATTATAAGCAAGGTGACGTGCTCGCTAATGCATTGATGCACTTGCGAAATAAGCGTCGCAAAATCAATGCCACTGATTGTTCACTATGATTATTTTGTTTCTCTGTGTAGAGTGTGTTTGTTTAATCTTGGGCAATACTTCATCATTTCAATACGCTCAGGATTAGTTCGTTTGTTTTTAGTTGTGATGTAGTTACGGTCACCACATTCAGTACATGCTAATGTTACATTTACGCGCATGACTAGTCCCTCCTTTTCAAATTGAAACTATTACGATTTATTATTTTAGCACGTGCAGGGCGTTTTGCCAACTCTTTTTTATTTTCACCAATTAAAGTCTTGCCAAGTAGAAGAAGCATGTGCTAATATATAAAACGAAATGATTACGATTTGTAAGGAGTGTTCATATATATGGCTAAAAAGTCGAAAATTGTAAAAGAGCAAAAAAGAGAAGCATTAGTCGCAAAATATGCTGAACTACGTAGAGAATTAAAAGCAAAAGGTGACTATGAAGCGTTAAGAAAATTACCAAGAGATTCTTCACCAACACGTTTAACACGCAGATGTAAAGTGACAGGTCGACCTCGTGGTGTGTTACGTAAATTTGAAATGTCTCGTATTGCATTTAGAGAACATGCACATAAAGGTCAAATTCCTGGCGTTAAAAAATCAAGTTGGTAAATCAATCCCCTCTTTATTTTACTTTGTTCCTTAAAGGTAGTATATTATCAAAGGAATAAAAAGATAAAGGGGCTTTTTTTATGAAAATTTTTGACTATGAAGATATCCAACTCATCCCGAATAAAAGTGTTGTGAAAAGCCGTTCAGAAATCGATACGTCTGTACAATTTGGACCGAAACGTTTTAAGTTGCCAGTTGTGCCTGCCAATATGCAAACAGTCATGAATGAATCTTTGGCTGAATGGTTTGCGCAAAATGATTACTTCTATATTATGCACCGATTTGAAGAAGAAGCGCGTTTACCATTTGTTAAAAAGATGCAAAGTAAAGGGTTATATGCTTCAATTTCTGTAGGTGTTAAACCAGGTGAATTTGAATTTATTGATGCATTGAAAGCTGAGAATCTTACACCAGAATATATTACAATTGATATTGCGCATGGACATTCAGATCAAGTGATTGAAATGATTCAATATATTAAGGAGCATTTACCTAAAGCGTTTGTAATTGCAGGTAATGTTGGTACACCAGAAGGCGTGAGAGAACTCGAAAATGCTGGCGCTGATGCAACGAAAGTCGGTATTGGTCCTGGGCGTGTCTGTATTACGAAAATTAAAACTGGATTTGGGACAGGCGGATGGCAATTAGCTGCGGTCAATCATTGTAGTAAAGCTGCCCGTAAACCTATTATTGCTGACGGTGGTATCCGTACACATGGTGACATTGCAAAATCAGTGCGTTTTGGTGCATCAATGGTCATGATTGGCTCCCTCTTTGCTGCTCATGAAGAATCACCTGGTGAAACAGTTGAAATAGAAGGTAAAAAATATAAAGAGTATTTTGGTAGTGCATCAGAATATCAAAAAGGCGAACGTAAAAATGTTGAAGGCAAAAAGATGTTTGTAGAACATAAAGGCTCACTTCAAGATACTCTTGTAGAGATGCAGGAAGATTTACAAAGTTCGATTTCATACGCAGGTGGTAAAGATGTAGATGCCTTAAGAAAAGTAGATTATGTCATCGTACGCAATTCTATCTTTAACGGAGATCGTGACTAAAAGGAGCTGTTCGTTATCAAAAAATTTCTCTCAATCACCGTTGTTGGTATCATTCTTTTATTACTCATACCACTTCAGCCGAATGAAACATTTTCTAAAATTGCTACATCGATTACACAACAAATCGATCAACTTGTAGAAGGTAAAACGAACGAACCAACACTTAAAAAGCCCAAATCACAAAATTTTGCAATTAGAAATATTCAGATGAACATGAGTCGTGATGAAGTCGAACAAAAACTGGGTCAACCTGAGTCAGAAATTGGTAATGAATACGGGACAAAATGGGAAGTTTATCATCAAGATTTTAGCAACTTTGTCATGGTTAGCTATATTGACAATAAGGTGCATGGTTTATATACCAATCAAAATATGGTTACATCAAAAAGTGGTGTGAAATACGGAACACCTAAAAAAGCGGTACGTAAAGAACTTGGTCAACCAATTGGAGGTATTCAAAAAGGCCGCACTATTTATGAAAATGACAATGATGAATACGATATTTTTGATAAAGACGGGATTTATACCACTGCATTTTATGATCAACATGAAAACAATCAATTAACAGGGTTGATGCAAATCAGTCATCAAATGGAAAACAGATTGAACAGTCAATATGCGGCACCTTCTCAATATTTACAAGAAAGTTTTGAGAAGGAAGATTATTATTTATTAAATGCTGAGAGAGTTCAAAAAGGATTGCAACCCCTTAACTATTCGGACAAATTAGCTGACACTGCACGCAAACATAGTACTGACATGGCTGAAAATCAATATTTTGACCATACTAATCTTAAAGGTGAATCACCATTTGATCGTATGGAAAAAGACGGCCATCAATATCAGACAGCAGCAGAAAACTTGGCATATGGTCAAACAAGTGCGATTTTTGCACACCATGGCTTAATGAATTCAAGTGGTCATCGTAAAAATATTTTGAATGAAAACGTCAAAACAATCGGTATTGGTGTAGATTTTAATGAGAAACGCCAACCGTATTGGACAGAAAATTATATTGGTTAATGTTTTGAATGGTAATTTTGGGGAATATCACTCATGGAAGTGATTCAAATGACATCAAAGCAGAATAATTCAAAGCAACAAAATACAGTGAATAAAAAGAAAACACCAGATGATATTTTAATACAAGTGAAAAAAATTCTGAATAAAAATTAGAAAGAGCGGACCTTACATTTAATTTGTAAGGTCCATTTTTTTGAAGGAGTGGTGGACGCAAGATTACATTTCTCTAAACAAGCCAATGACTTTACCTAATACTGTAACTTGTTCTAGATAAATAGGTTCTAAACTACTATTTTCTGGTTGTAAACGGTAACGATTTTTTTCTTTGTAGAAACGTTTTACAGTAGCTTCATCTTCTTCAGTCATTGCAACAATGATGTCACCGTTTTCAGCAATCGATTGACTTCTTACAATGACTTTATCTCCGTCTAGAATACCAGCTTCAATCATACTATCTCCCACAACGTTAAGGATAAAAATCTGACCGTTATGTGTTGATGTAAAATGTTCGGGTAACGGATAATACTCTTCAACATTTTCAATAGCAGAAATAGGTGTCCCTGCTGTAACTTTACCGATGACAGGTACATAGATTGTTTCTTCCATATTCACAGGTTCGCCCATCAATTCATTCACGATTTCTATAGCGCGGGGTTTGGTAGGGTCTCGTCGAATATAGCCCTTTTCTTCTAATCTTGACAAATGCCCATGTACAGTCGAACTTGAAGCTAATCCCACAGCCTCACCAATTTCACGAACACTCGGTGGATACCCTTTTGTTTGCACGACATGTTTAATAAATTCAAATATTTCACTTTGTCTTTTAGTTAATTCTCTCATTTTCCACACTCCTTCTCAGTACTATTTGTTGATATTATAACATACCACGCGAACGTTAACAAACGTTTGTTCGTTTTGGTGTTGACAGAGAACATTCGTTCTGTTAGATTATTAATACAAACAAACGTTCGAGGAGTGACGAAGATGCTTCACATTAAAAGTTCAGAGGTTTACTTGTTCTTGTCAGTGTTTATCATTTCTTTAATCTTATTTTTATCATTCTTTTTACTCGCCACTGATGCAAGCAAAACAGAACAAACGTACGAAATGACAGATCATCAACTTAAAACGACACAAACAGAACAACAACAAAAATACGAACAGCAGCGCAATCATACAAACGAACAGTCCGTTGTAGCCGTGACGCTGAGTCATTAAATAACCAATACAAAGACCATAGAGAGAAAAAGGTTCAGGTCATCTTCTCTATGGTCTTTTCTAGTTTCTTGTTTAAATATATGTGAATGGATTAAACGACACGAGATGGTCTTTTTAGTAGATGAAATGAAATGCTATACGACAAAAAAGTGTTAGAACAGAAAAACGTTCAAACCATGATAACGCTTACTTTTATGCCAAGTTCAAGCATTTGGTTTTATAACATTTTTCTGTTATATTTTTGTAAAGAAAATCACGGAGGGGAGCTCATATGCTTAGTAAAGAAAAGTTAAATCGAATCAATGAACTCGCAAATAAGAAAAAAAGTGAAGGACTTACTGAAACGGAAGCAAAAGAACAATCTCAATTAAGAAGTGAGTATTTAGAAGTGTTTAGAAGCAGTTTTAAAAGCCAAATCGAAAATACAAAAGTGATTGATCCAAATGGCAATGACGTAACGCCTGAAAAATTAAAAGAAGTTCAAAAGCAAAATCAATTACGTAGTTAGTATTTTTGAATATAATGGATAACGCGGTACCATTTATTAGGTTTCGAACACTGTTTCGGTTATAATGTAATTATGATATGGAATGAGAAAGGAAGGATTTTCAAATGACTCAACGAAATGATAGCTTAGCTATAAATACAATACGTGGATTAAGTATTGACGCTATTGAGAAAGCAAATTCAGGTCACCCTGGTTTACCAATGGGGGCAGCACCAATGGCATATACTTTATGGACACGCCATTTAAACTTTAATCCAAATTCACATGAATATTTCAACAGAGACCGCTTTATCTTATCAGCAGGTCATGGATCAGCATTACTTTATAGTTTATTACATGTGTCTGGTTCACTTGAACTTGATGAGTTAAAACAATTTAGACAATGGGATTCTAAAACGCCTGGACATCCAGAATATCACCATACAAAAGGTGTAGAAATTACGACTGGACCACTTGGACAAGGTTTTGCAATGTCAGTAGGTATGGCAATGGCTGAAAAACATTTAGCTGCTAAATTTAACAAAGATATCGATGTTGTCGATCACTACACTTATGTATTGGCATCTGATGGTGACTTAATGGAAGGTATTTCACATGAAGCAGCTTCACTTGCAGGTCACTTAAAATTAGACAAATTGATTACACTTTACGATTCAAACGATATTTCTCTAGACGGGGAAGCTTCAAAAGCATTCTCTGAAGATATTAAAAAACGTTTTGAAGCTTATGGTTGGAACCACATTCTTGTTAAAGATGGTAACGACATCGAAGCTATTGATAAGGCGATTGAAGAAGCTAAAGGTCAAGCAGGTCCAACAATCATTGAAGTGAAAACAATCATTGGTTACGGTTCACCTAACAAATCTAACAGTAACGCGTCACATGGTGCGCCATTAGGTGAAGAAGAACGTAACTTAACATTCGAAAGTTATAACCTTGATCCATCTAAACACTTCCATGTTGAAGATGAAGTTTATGACATTTTCAATTCAACAATGATTCAACGTGCTGATGAAAATGAAAAAGCATGGAAAGAAAAAGTAGAACAATATGCTAAGAAATACCCTGAATTATATAAAGAGTTCAAAGATGCTATAGCAGGTGAATTACCTGAAGGCTATGAAAATGAACTTCCTAAATTTGAACTTGGTCACAAAGGGGCTTCTCGTGCAGACTCTGGTGATGTGATTCAAGCTTTAAGTAAAGCAGTACCAACATTATTTGGTGGTTCAGCTGACTTAGCTTCATCAAACAAATCAAATGTTAAAAACGAAACTGACTTCTCTGCTGAAAATGGCGTCGGTAAAAACGTATGGTTCGGTGTACGTGAATTCGCAATGGCAGCAACTGTTAACGGTATGGCTGCACACGGTGGTTTACACCCATATGGTGCGACATTCTTCGTATTCAGTGACTATTTAAAACCAGCATTACGTTTAGCAGCAATCATGGGCTTACGTTCAACATTCGTGTTCACACATGATTCAATTGCTGTAGGTGAAGATGGCCCTACTCACGAACCAATCGAACAATTAGCTGGTTTAAGAGCGATTCCTAACTTAAACGTAATTCGTCCAGCTGATGGTAACGAAACACGTGTAGCATGGAAAGTAGCTGTTGAATCAAACGGTACACCAACTGCATTAGTATTAACACGTCAAGGTTTACCTGTATTAGATGTAGAAGAATCAACAGTTGAAGAAGGCGTAAGAAAAGGTGCTTACATTGTATTCGAAACTGAAAAATCTCCAGAATATGTTTTATTAGCATCTGGTTCAGAAGTAAGCTTAACAGTAGACGTCGCTAAAGCGCTTGAAGAACAAGGTAAAGGTGTACGTGTCGTTTCAATGCCAAACTGGAACGCATTTGAAAATCAATCAAAAGCATACCAAGATGAAATTTTATTACCACATGTTGAAAAACGTGCAGCTGTTGAAATGGCAGCTTCATTAGGTTGGCATAAATATGTTGGTATGAACGGTGTGGTTGTAGGTATCGACCGTTACGGTGCAAGTGCGCCTGGCGACTTAGTTGTTGAGAAATACGGCTTCACTAAAGAAAATGTTTTAGCAGAAATTGAAAAATTATAATTTCCTCTAAAATATTGTCAAATATAGAGTCGAGCTCGATTAGTCGATTTTGAGCTCGGCTTTTCTTTTTGGATTTGGTATAAATTTGTCTTCCATATCTTGAAAAGCATACATAATTTTAGTAAAATGCAAAAGGATAAAGAAAGTGGGTGAAACTATGGCTACATGGTTAGCAATTTTATTAATTGTTATTGCACTTATCGGTGGATTAGTTGGAGGTTTTTTCTTAGCGCGTAAATATATGATGGATTATTTAAAGAAAAACCCACCAATCAATGAAGAAATGTTACGCATGATGATGATGCAGATGGGACAAAAACCATCTCAAAAGAAAATTAATCAAATGATGACAATGATGAACAAAAACATGGATAAAAAAATGTAATGTTCTTTAACGTTAACGATAGCAAGGATTTGTGCTGGAAATAGAAAAGCGCACATCCTTGCTATTTTTGCTTTTGGAATGAATTTGGGACAAAATATTTTTGAAGTCATCAGTTAAAGTATACTTTTCACTTTGGTAAACTGTTGAAAATATTTATTTCCCATTTCAAAACGACAAGTATAGACCATTACTCATTTTAGTTGTCATATGATATACTTATTGGTATCTTTGGATGATGTTAGGAGGAGCAGCGTTGACATATTTAGTTTTATCCATACTCGTTGCGTTTGTAATGGGTGCAGGTGTCATTGTCATTAGAATGAAGGCGCAAAAATATCCAGTAAATACAAAGAAAATTATTTTGCCTCCTTTCTTTATGGCTACGGGTGCACTGATGTATGTCATCCCTTACTTTAGATTAACTGGTTTTGAAATCATAGAATCAGTCGTTTTAGGGGTTGTTTTTTCAAGTGTACTCATCATGACCTCTCATTTTGAAGTCAAAGGTAGCCAAATTTATTTAAAAAAATCTAAAGCATTCCCATTTGTGTTAGTCACGCTATTACTGATTCGTACAGTACTGAAAGTCTTTTTAGGCAATTCTGTAGACCCTGGGGAGTTAGCAGGGATGTTCTTCTTGCTAGCGTTTAGTATGCTTGTACCTTGGCGACTTGCGATGCTTTATCGATATAAAAAAATCAAAAATCAAATTGTCGCATAATGAGTATGTTATTGACCTTTGCAGTGATGGTGCTGCGAGGTCTTTTTCTATAGTTACGGCAAGTGCAAAATGATGATAAAAAGCGCCGTCAGTCACTTGAAATGAACTGAAGCATGCTATAAAATAGAATCGAACATTTGTTCTGAGGTGATGAAATTGAAATTAATACATACGGCCGATTGGCATTTAGGCAAAGTTTTAAATGGTCATTCGTTTTTGGAAGATCAGCAATACGTCTTACAACAATTGTTTGAGGTCCTTGAACGTGAACAACCGGATGCGCTCATTATTGCAGGAGATATTTATGATACGGCTTATCCAAGTAAATACGTGATTCAACTGATGGAAGAAACGATTGCGAAAATTAATTTAGACATGCAAATTCCTATAGTGATGATTAATGGCAATCACGATGGTAAAGAACGTTTGCGCTACGGTGCCTCCTGGTTTCGACATAATCAACTTTATATTACTACGGAAATTGAACAATTTTTTGAGCCAGTTGTTTTCGGGAACGTGGCCGTGTATACCCTGCCATTTTTTACATTATCTGAAGCACGTGAGTATTTAGAAGTGTCTGTAGAATATTACGAAGAGGCTGTGAAAAAATTAGTCGATCAATTACGTCCACAGTTAAATCCTGCTATGACGAATATTTTAGTGGGGCATTTTACACTTACAGGTGCGCCAAAAAGTGATTCAGAACGTGACATTACGATAGGCACTATTGAAGCGGTATCACCACAATTTTTATTAGATTTTGATGCAGTCATGCTTGGACATATTCATCATCCTTTTGCGAGTCAGTATCAAAATGTCGTGTATAGTGGTTCGCTGTTGCAATACTCATTTTCTGAAGTGCAACAAGCTAAAGGGGTTCGTCTATTTCACATTGAATCCGATCAAGAGATGCGACAAAGTTTTATCCCGTTAAAGCCAGCTCGTGAGTTAGAAGTCGTGGAAGCAAGTTTTGATGATATTATGAATGGCCGTTTTAAGCGTAAAAATGATGACAGTTATTTTCATTTTAATGTTGAACAATTAACGCACGTCAAAGATCCTATGCAAAAGTTGAAACAAATTTATCCGAACACACTGTCTTTAACACAACAAACGCAACCGTCATCTTATCAGTCTAAAGTACTGACAGATGTTAAAAAGTTGTCACCATTAGATATCGTGAGTCAATTTTATTCTGAAATGACGACCGATACACTATCAGAAACGCAAAAAAGTAATGTAGTACAGTTGTTAGAAACGATGAATGAGGAGGAATAATCATGAAACCATTAAAATTGCACCTTCAAAATTTCGGCCCATTTTTAGATGAGACGATTGATTTCTCCCGTATCCCATCCAATCAACTGTTTTTGATTAGTGGTAAGACAGGTTCTGGTAAAACGATGATTTTTGATGGTATTGTGTATGCATTGTATGGGCGTGCGTCCACAGAAAAAAGAGAAGTCAAGCATTTAAGAAGTCATTTTGCAGACGCTACCCAACCTTTAACCGTCACATTTGAATTTGAAATAGCTGGCAGATTGTATAAAGTCGTTCGTGAAGCATCATTTTTAAAACCTGGCAATAAAAATGAAACGAAACCGAAGCTTGAAGTGTACCGACATGATGCAGGGCGTTATGAACTGATAGAAAGTACGATTCAAGCAGGGGAACGCTTTATTTTAGAACTTCTTAAACTAAAGCAAAATCAGTTTAGACAGCTGTTCGTATTGCCTCAAGGTGAGTTTAAAGAATTTTTAGTTTCAAATAGTACAGATAAGCAAACAATTTTAAGAACGCTCTTTAATACGCAATTATACGATATGTTAAAAAATCGACTCACTGATAAAACGAAAAACATGAAAATTGAAATAGATCAAATCTATACCAAAATACAAAGTGCTTGGGACGAATTGTATACACTAGACCATCCTGGTTTGTTACAGGAAAAAGGACGCAAAAGTGAACAGTATGATTTGATGATGGCAGCATTACCTCAATTTGAAACAATTGCAGAACAACAAGTTTCAGAAGTGCAACAAGAAAAATTAAAGGTAGAAAAAGCTTTAAACAGTGTGAATGAAGCAGTAGATCGTCAAATTTTACGCCAACAATTATCTGAACAACAGCAACAATTGAAGATAAAACTTGGGCAATTTGAAGTACGTCAAGCACATATTCAGCAACTTGAACAGCAATTAAAGTTAATGAATGAAAGTAAAATGGTGCTTAAAATGTATCAAAACCTTCAAGAAATAGAAGCGACATTAAAGCAGCAACAAAAAGAGCATGAACAACTTCAAAATGAAAACGAAAAATTAGAAACACAACAGATTGAACAGCAAAAAGCACTTGAAACGCATTTATTACAAGAAGATGAGATGAGCCAAAAAGCACACTATCTTGAGCGTACACGTCATTTTTATCAAGAGTGTGATCAACTGAAAGAAAAATATGCACGTATGACAAGTATTAAGCAAACGATGCAAAAGTTAGCGGAACATAATGAAGAAGCAATGCAAAAACTTGAAGCGATTGATAAGGACGATTTAGAACGTCAGGCTGATTATGAACAAAAATCACAATTACAATCTGAACAGGCAGTGATAGTAGAAAAAATTGCGACATTACGAATCGCACAAAATCATGCAACCATTCAAGCACGTCAACAGCAACAGCTTCAAAACTACACTGAGGAATTAAATCGAATCAATGCGGAGATCGCTCAAAAGCAGGCGAATATTCAAGTCATATCAGAAAATGAACAACAGTTGTTGAACCATGAACAAGCTGTTATGACATTACGTGCGACTATAAGCAAAAATGATCCGTGTCCGGTATGTGGGCAAACGGTGCATCATCTTGAAACAGATGCTGATATAGAGCAAATTAAAAGAATTCAACAAAAAAATCGTACCATTGAGCAAACCCTTGAAACGCTCAAAGAACAAAAGATTAAATGTGATGCAAATATCACGCACACGAAAGCACGGCTTGTTGAAATGGGTGAAGCCGATTTTAATGAAGAACACCTCAAGAAGGCAGAAGCGGAACAACGCGACATAAAACAAAAACTAGAGGCCATCGATAAAGAAAATTCACGCATTGCAGCAATCCAAGAAGAAGTTGGCCGTATTCATCAAGTGATAGATGAAAATAAGCAACAAATACAATTGTTAAAGAAAGAACAAGAATACATTCAAGAGCGTATGGACAGATTTATAGCTGAAACCGAATATGAGGATATTGAGACGTTCAAAACAGCCTTTGCCAAATTGAAATCAGTTGTTGATCAATTTAATCAAGATAAGACAACATTAACTGAACGATGTGATCAACTTGCAACAAAGTTAAAAGAACAACAATATGAGATACAATTGCGCGCACATCAAATTTCTGAACGTACGAAGCAAGTGCAAACTTTGAATGCCGATATTGATGAAGCATTGAAAGCATTAAACATTCAAAATCGTGAAACATTATTCGATATTTTACAAGACAGTGTCCATAAAGAAGCGTACGAACAAGAAGTGAAAATGTATTATCAAGAAAAACAGACGGTAGAACTTAAAATACAAGATGTCTCTCAGCAACTTTCAACAATCACCGTTGAAGATTTAGATGTTTTAAAAGTGAAACAACAGCAACAACGTGAAGCTTTTGAAGATGTCCAAAGACGTTATAATGAATATGCATTTCAAGCGACACAAAATCAAAAGACAGCGCAAAAAATTAAAGATGAAGTGACTTATTTAAAAAACACATTGAATGAACAAATCGAATTATTCCAACTTGCTGAAATTTTGAGTGGCAAAAATGCACATAACCTAACGTTAGAAAATTACGTTTTAATGCATTATTTAGAACAGATTTTGTTGAAAGCGAATCAACGACTACTCAGTATGACGGGTCAACGTTATGAATTAGTGAGAAATGAGAAAAAAGGAAGAGGTTTTAGTGGTCTAGAGATTGAGGTGTTTGATTACTATTCTAACCAAGCGCGTCACATTACATCATTGTCTGGTGGTGAAACGTTCCAAGCCTCTCTTGCGTTGGCGTTAGGATTAAGTGAAGTCGTTCAAAGCGAACATGGGGGCATTGCTTTAGATGCAATGTTTATTGATGAAGGATTTGGTACACTTGATCAAGAAACGCTAGAAACAGCCCTCGATACTTTAATTCAATTGCAATCGAGTGGCCGATTAGTCGGTATTATTTCGCACGTTTCAGAATTAAAAAATCGAATTCCCATTATTTTAGAAGTTGTCTCTAAAAACTACCAAAGTACAACGCATTTAAAGAGTAATGAATAAATGATGATGCGCTTTATTGAGATGTAACCAGTTTTACTATGTATTTTCACTAACAAAAAACGGTGATGAATAAGGGGATTGCGTCTATTTTCTCCGTACGCACATGAAAATGCCACCAATATTTTGTATTCAAAGGTGTTGGTGGCAGTTTTCATTAATACTTTAGAAATTTTGTTCGTGTCGCTAACTTAAAAATATAGGCGAGATTTCAGTTTCAAACTACCATTGGATATAAAAAAGAAGCTGAGAAAAATAAATGACACAGCCTCACTTTAGCACTGATTATTTACTGTCTTTACGTAATAAATCACGAATTTCAGTTAATAATACAATATTTTCTTCTACGACAACTTCTTCTTCTTTAGGTTTCACAACCGTATTGGCGATTTTAACGAAAATGAATAATGCAAATGCAATAATAATAAAGTCGATGATAGATTGAATAAAAATACCATATTTAATGCCATACATTGACCAGTTTTTCGCAAAGTCAACTTCGCCAAATAATAAACCGATTAATGGCATGATGATGTTTTCAACTAAAGATGTAACAATTTTATTAAAAGCGGCCCCCATGACAACAGCGATTGCTAGGTCAAGCACGTTACCTTTCAAAGCAAAGTCTTTGAATTCTTGTAGCATGTCCAATTCACCTCTACTCGCAAAATTTTTGAATAACAAAAACGATTATACACTAAAGCATAATTATTGCAATACAAAATTTTCGTAAAAATCCATACATTTCTCAGCACATTGATTATATGATAATGTTTTGTTATGGTATATATGTCGATTGCACTTTTAATTTAATTATTGAGTTTTTTTAATTATTAGTGTGTGATACTTAAAATTTAATATGAGGAAAGGGAGTATGTTATTTTATGAATTCTTCAACTCCAGAACCAAACGGTAAGAAGTTTTCTCCTGTATTCTTAATTAGTGCGATTATCATTTTTGCGATTGTACTCATTGGTGTATTCATCCCAACGCAATTTGGTGAATTTACGAATACGATTAAACTTTGGATTACAGATAAACTGGGTTGGTATTATCTTATTTTAACTACGATTATCGTATTCTTCTGTATCTTTTTAATTTTTAGCCCAATCGGAAAGTTAAAATTGGGACGTCCAAACGACAAACCGGAATTTAATACAGTTTCTTGGTTTGCGATGTTGTTTAGTGCAGGTATGGGGATTGGTTTAGTCTTCTACGGGGCAGCTGAACCTATTTCTCACTTTGCGTCTCCGCCTAATGCAGATCCGCAATCTACGGAAGCATTTACCGAATCATTGCGTTCGACTTTCTTCCATTGGGGTTTTCATGCGTGGGCAGTCTATGGCGTTGTTGCATTAGCGTTAGCATATGCACAATTTAGAAAAGGAGAGCCAGGATTACTCTCTAAAACGTTGCGCCCAATTTTGGGAGATCATGTTGATGGCGTCATTGGAACAATTATCGACGTGTTGGCAGTGTTTGCAACAGTGATTGGTGTTGCAGTTTCACTTGGTATGGGGGCATTACAAATCTCAGGTGGTTTAAATTACTTATTCGGTTTACCTAATACAATTGTGACGCAATCTATCATTATTGTTATCGTAACCATCTTGTTTATCATGAGTGCATGGTCAGGTTTAAGTAAAGGGATTCAATATTTAAGTAATTTAAACATTGGACTTGGTACATTATTATTGCTTGCTGGTCTGATTGTTGGACCGACAGTGTTAATTTTAAATATGTTTACGAGTTCAACAGGTAGTCTGTTAAATTCATTCTTATTCAACAGTTTTGATGCAGCAGCTACGAATCCACAAAAGCGTGAGTGGATGTCTGACTGGACGCTTTACTATTGGGGTTGGTGGTTAAGTTGGAGCCCATTCGTTGGTGTCTTCATCGCGCGTGTATCAAAAGGACGTTCGATTCGAGAATTTATTTCAGGTGTATTACTTGTACCTGTCATCGTAAGTTTCATTTGGTTTAGCGTGTTTGGTGTACTAGGGATTGAAACGGCTAAGAAACATAAAGAGATTTTTGATCTGTCAGCAGAAACACAACTGTTTGGCGTATTCAACCATATCCCGCTGGGCATTGTTTTATCAATCATTGCGTTATTACTGATTGCATCATTCTTTATTACATCAGCAGATTCGGCGACATTCGTCTTAGGTATGCAAACAACGAATGGTTCGCTTAATCCAAGTGCTTTCACTAAAGTCACTTGGGGGATTGCACAATCATTAATCGCGTTCGTCTTGTTACTTTCAGGTGGCGGTGACGGAGAAACAGGTTTAAACGCCTTGCAAAGTGCTGCGATTATTAGTGCATTGCCGTTCTCCTTTATCGTGATACTGATGATGATTAGTTTTTATAAAGATGCAAATAAAGAGCGTAAATTCTTAGGTCTCACTTTAACACCGAATAAGCATCGTTTGAAAGAATACGTCGCGAATTCACAACAAGATTATGAAGACGAATTGATTTCAAAACGTAAAGGCATACGCGAACAAGAAAAATAAAAAGTAAATTTTTACGGTTGGTGACTGCATATCATCAGCCGTTTTTTACGTTGTTGCACGCAAAGTGTCATTATCTCACTCGGATATTCCTAGCCCATCAAATGTGTTATTGAAAATCATTCTCAATTAATAACATATACTTATAACGCTATATCATCATTATAACTTTTGCTTATAATAACTGATTAGAAAGTCAAAACTCCAAATGATTACTTTTGCTCTCCATTTAGTTGTTTTCATAAAGCGTTAATTATACAATTAAATAAACGGCATATAAAAATATCAGGGGGGATATTCAATGGCTTCAAATTTAAAAGCACAAGCAAAAAAGTCATTCCAATTAAATGGTAAGAACTTAACGTATTACGATTTAAACACTTTAGAAGAACAAGGTTACACACAAATTAGTCGTTTGCCATACTCAATTCGTGTGTTACTTGAATCTGTTTTACGTCAAGAGGATGGCTTTGTCATTACAGATGAACACATTAAAGCACTTTCATCTTTCGGTAAAGAAAACGAAAAAGGTGAGGTGCCATTTAAGCCATCACGTGTTATTTTGCAAGACTTTACTGGTGTGCCAGCTGTCGTGGACTTGGCTTCATTACGTAAAGCGATGGATGATGTAGGTGGGGACTTAACTAAAATCAATCCTGAAGTACCTGTAGACTTAGTTATCGACCACTCTGTACAAGTTGATAGCTATGCGAATCCTGAATCGTTAGAACGCAACATGAAATTAGAATTTGAACGTAACTATGAGCGTTACCAATTTTTAAACTGGGCGACAAAAGCGTTTGATAACTATAACGCAGTACCGCCAGCAACAGGTATCGTTCACCAAGTTAACTTAGAGTATTTAGCTAATGTTGTCCACGTACGTGAAGAGAATGGCGAACAAGTTGCATTCCCTGATACATTAGTAGGTACTGACTCTCATACAACAATGATCAATGGTTTAGGTGTTCTCGGTTGGGGTGTTGGTGGTATCGAAGCTGAAGCGGGTATGCTCGGTCAACCTTCATATTTCCCAATTCCAGAAGTGATTGGAGTACGTTTGACGAACGAATTACCTCAAGGTGCTAATGCAACAGACTTAGCATTACGTGTAACTGAATTATTACGTAAAAAAGGCGTTGTAGGTAAGTTCGTTGAGTTCTTTGGTCCTGGTGTAGACAAATTACCACTTGCTGACCGTGCGACAATCGCGAATATGGCGCCTGAATATGGTGCGACTTGTGGTTTCTTCCCAGTTGACGATGAAACTTTAAAATATTTACGTTTAACGGGTCGTTCTGATGAGCATATTGAAACAGTCGAGAAATACTTAAAACAAAACCACTTGTTCTTTGATGTAAATGAAGAACCGAACTATACAGATGTGGTAGATTTAGACTTATCAACTGTTGAAGCGTCTTTATCTGGTCCTAAACGTCCTCAAGATTTAATTTTCTTAAGCGACATGAAAAAAGAATTCGAAAAATCTGTTACAGCTCCAGCGGGTAACCAAGGTCATGGTTTAGATAAGTCGGAATTCGATAAAACAGCGACAGTGAACTTTAAAGACGGCTCAACAACTGAAATGACGACAGGTGATATTGCGATTGCAGCGATTACATCTTGTACGAACACATCTAACCCATACGTGATGTTAGGTGCGGGTTTATTAGCGAAAAAAGCAGTTGAAAAAGGTTTAGAGGTGCCATCTTATGTGAAGACATCTTTAGCACCTGGTTCAAAAGTCGTAACAGGTTATTTACGTGACTCAGGCTTACAAAGTTACTTAGATCAACTCGGCTTTAACTTAGTTGGTTATGGCTGTACAACTTGTATCGGTAACTCAGGCCCATTATTAGAAGAAATTGAAAAAGCGATTGTTGACGAAGATTTACTTGTCACTTCTGTATTATCAGGTAACCGTAACTTCGAAGGTCGTATTCACCCATTAGTGAAAGCAAACTATCTTGCTTCACCACCACTTGTTGTTGCGTATGCATTGGCAGGTACTGTAGATATCGATCTTCACAGCGAAGTATTAGGTCAAGACCAACAAGGCAATGATGTGTTCTTGAAAGATATTTGGCCATCCATTCAAGAAGTAGCAGATGCAGTTGAAAGCGTTGTAACACCTGAATTATTTAAAGAAGAATATAAGAGCGTGTATGACAACAACGAATTATGGAACCAAATCGATACAACGAATCAACCATTGTACGACTTTGATCCACAATCAACATACATTCAAAATCCAACATTCTTCCAAGGTTTATCGAAAGAGCCTAGTACGATTCAACCGTTATCTAACTTACGTGTGATGGGTAAATTCGGTGACTCAGTGACAACGGACCATATTTCTCCAGCAGGTGCGATTGGTAAAGATACACCAGCAGGTCAATATTTAACAGCGAATGGTGTATCGCCACGTGATTTCAACTCTTATGGTTCTCGTCGTGGTAACCATGAAGTAATGGTACGTGGTACATTTGCGAATATCCGTATTAAAAACCAACTTGCACCAGGTACAGAAGGTGGATTCACAACTTACTGGCCAACTGGTGAAGTGATGCCGATTTTCGATGCTGCAATGAAATATAAAGAAGACGGTACTGGTTTAGTTGTATTAGCAGGTAACGACTATGGTATGGGGTCTTCTCGTGACTGGGCGGCTAAAGGTACAAATCTTTTAGGCGTGAAAACAGTTATCGCACAAAGTTACGAACGTATTCATCGCTCAAACTTAGTGATGATGGGGGTGCTTCCTTTACAATTTAAAGAAGGAGAATCTGCGGATACATTAGGCTTAGATGGTACAGAGACAATTGCTGTTGATCTAGATGAAAATGTGCAACCAGGTCAAACGGTTAAAGTGACAGCGACTAAAGAAGATGGTACAACAGTTGAATTCGATGTGACTGCACGTTTCGATTCAAATGTTGAGATTGATTACTATCGTCACGGCGGTATTTTACAACTTGTATTACGTAAGAAGTTAGCTTCAGAGTAATAGCATGATATAGACTTTTAATTATATGGGATGAGGTCATTATTGGCGCTTATCCCTTTTTATTGTGTGTTGAGGAAACGAGAGAAATCTCATAGCAAAACGAGTAAAGTATATAATTTTATCGTAATTATTTTATGTCAACCTTAATATTACAAAACGACTTTTAAAACTAAACGGTAAGGGGTCCGCACTGTATGAAATTGATCAGAATATGCGATAATGTAATATAGATGAATGAAGATAAAGTTTCAATTTGTGAGATAGCGCTGATTTGAACCGACTATTACTTTTCAAATGCAGCATGTTTCTCTCTAATATAGAAAGAAGGTTAAAGAATGATTTATGCATTAACGGAAATTGAAGCAAGATACCAAGAAACGGATCAAATGGGTGTGATTTATCACGGGAATTATGCGACTTGGTTTGAGGTGGCACGTACGGATTACATACGCAAGCTTGGCCTAGACTATGCAGAAATGGAACAAGCAGGCATTGTTTCACCAGTGACTGAACTCAACATTCAATATAAAAAAAGTGTGACATATCCTGAAAAAGTGACGATTAAAACGTGGGTATCTCGATTTTCACGTTTACGTTCTCGTTATCAATATGAAATCTATAATGCAAAAGGTGAACGCGTTACAACTGGATATACAGATAACGTTATCATTACGAAAGATGCGGGGAAACCTGTCCGTTTAGATAAAGCATTTCCGAATTGGTATGCAGTGTATCATGATGTGGACCAACGTAATCAAGCCGGTGAAGATTTAGAAGTGAAAGGCTAGGACATATGCTATAAAAATAGTTGCGCTGAGCACTATGGTAAATATCACATGAATTAAAATATAAAAAGTGTCGGATAGAAATCTCTATAACAAAAAAGATTCCTAGTCGACACCTTTTTATGTTTGATGGAACATGATTATGCTTCGATTGCTTCAGCTTTGTAAATGACTTCATCGTCGTTAATATCGATGGAAAGTTTATGATCTTCATAGTACCAAACGTCTTTTTCGGCAATAACGATGCGAATGTCGTTAAATATTTCCTCAAAGCCAATTTCATCAATATCACTTTCAAATTCTACATTAAAAGCGGGGCTAAAGCCTTGTTTGAGTTGAAATTCGCCGCCATAACGCACATAGAATTGTAATACCTTTCCTTCTTCAGGTAACTCTAACTCGTCTTTGAACCATTGGACAGCGTCATCTGTAAGTTCAATTTTCACGTAAAAAACCCCTTTCAATATTAAGGTTAATGTTATTCAACCTTATTGTAAGGGGTTTTCAATGAAATTTAAAACTTTATGATTACATCCATTTAATTTTCGGTTCTGTGCCTTTAATAATTCGTTTAATATTGCTCATATGACGATAAATCAGCAATATCGCCACTACAAAACTTGTAATAAGCATAATATAGTCACTCACAAAGAAAGAGCCAATAACACAGCAAATAGCCGCAATAATACTTGATAAAGAAACGTATTTTGTTAATTTCAAAATAGCGAAAAAGATAGCTGCAAGAATTAATAACAAAATTGGATTGACCGCAAGCATCACGCCAGCACTTGTTGCAACAGCTTTTCCACCACGGAATTTTAAGTAAATCGGATAAACATGTCCTAGAATTGCAAAAATTCCTACGAGTAAACCGTGTATTTCTACGTTAAAGATGACAGGTAAAAATACAACGATAAAGCCTTTGAATATATCAAAAAATGTGACTGCAAAACCAGCTGGCTTCCCAAGTACACGAAAACTATTTGTGGCTCCCATATTACCACTACCATATTTTCTAATATCTTTTTTGAAGAAAATCTTACCAATTAAATAGCCACTTGGTATGGAACCAATTAAATAGCTAACGATGAATAGTAGGATTAACACCATGATTCTTCACATCCTTTTAGTACCTACTCCTATTTTAACATAATTTAAGAGAAGATGAGGTATTTTTATATTTTATTGAATTGCTTTATGCTATTAATGAATTTAAAAATGTATCATTTATTCATTATGATTTTACATAGTTAGCAGTTTGTAATCAATAGTCGATACACATAAAAATAATATTAATTTTTGCTGCTATTTAGATTAGGCTTGCATTTTACCTTGATTTATATAAGAATAGCTATTGTATAGTTTGATAAACGAACGTATGTTTGTAGGAGGGGAATTGAGTGTCTGCAAAAAAGGTTAATAATTACTCTGATGATGCGATTCAAGTATTAGAAGGACTTGAAGCCGTACGTAAAAGACCAGGCATGTACATAGGTTCTACAGATAAACGCGGTTTGCACCATTTAGTATATGAAGTCGTGGATAACTCTGTAGATGAAATTTTAAATGGTTACGGTAACGAAATTAACGTAACGATTAATGAAGGCGAAAGCATCACTGTTGCGGATAACGGTCGTGGTATGCCAACAGGGACACACCGTTCGGGTAAGCCGACTGTTGAAGTGATTTTTACTGTATTGCACGCAGGTGGTAAATTTGGTCAAGGTGGCTATAAAACGTCAGGTGGCCTTCATGGTGTAGGGGCATCTGTAGTGAATGCTTTAAGTGAATCATTGACTGTAGAAATTCATCGTGACGGCCAAATTTTTGAACAACAGTTCGCTCACGGTGGCGTTCCTCAGACGAAATTGATTAAAAAAGGGAAGACGAAAAAAACGGGTACGACTGTGACGTTTAAGCCGGATCCTGAGATTTTCAAGTCTGCAACAAGCTTTAATTTTGAAACTTTAAGCGAGCGTCTTCAAGAGTCAGCATTTTTATTACAAAATTTAAAAATTACATTAGAAGATCGTCGTGCAGGGAAAGAACGTAGCGAAGTGTATCATTATGAAGAGGGCATTAAAGCTTTTGTGAGCTATGTCAATGAAGGTAAAGAAGTGTTGCATGATGTCGCTTTGTTCCAAGGTACAGCAAATGAAATCGAGGTCGATGTGTCATTCCAATATAACGATCAGTACTCTGAAAGTATCATGAGCTTTGTTAACAATGTGCGTACAAAAGATGGCGGGACGCATGAAGTCGGTTTTAAAACTGCGATGACACGTGTGTTTAATGAATATGCACGTCGAATTGGTGATTTAAAAGTGAAAGATAAAAATTTAGAAGGTAATGATATTCGTGAAGGTTTAACAGCCATTATTTCAGTACGAATCCCTGAACATTTATTACAATTCGAAGGTCAAACGAAGTCCAAACTGGGTACACCAGAAGCTAGAAGTGCAGTTGATGCGATTGTCGCTGAGAAATTACCGTTTTATTTAGAAGAAAAGGGTCAATTGTCTAAATCGCTCGTTAAAAAAGCAATCAAAGCACAACAAGCACGTGAAGCAGCACGGAAAGCGAGAGAAGATGCACGTTCTGGTAAAAAGAATAAACGTAAAGATACGTTATTATCGGGTAAATTAACTCCAGCACAAAGTAAAAATACTGAAAAAAATGAACTCTACTTAGTCGAAGGGGACTCAGCGGGGGGTTCTGCTAAACTAGGCCGGGACCGCAAATTCCAAGCGATTTTACCATTACGCGGTAAAGTCATTAACACTGAAAAAGCACGTTTAGAAGATATATTTAAAAATGAAGAAATCAATACGATTATTCATACGATTGGTGCAGGTGTGGGTAATGATTTTAACTTAGAAGACAGCAATTACAACCGCATTATTATTATGACCGATGCGGATACAGATGGTGCGCACATTCAAGTGTTGTTATTGACATTCTTCTTCAAATATATGAGACCGCTTGTGATGGCAGGACGCGTGTACATCGCTTTACCACCACTTTATAAGTTAGAAAAAGGGAAAGGCAAAAACAAAAAGATTGCATACGCTTGGACAGATGAAGAATTAGAAAAGTTACAACGTGAGATGGGCAAAGGTTTCGTTCTTCAACGTTACAAAGGTTTAGGTGAAATGAACCCAGATCAGTTATGGGAAACAACGATGAATCCCGAAACGCGTACATTGATTCGTGTTCAGATAGACGATGAAGTCCGCTCGTCTCAACGTGTTTCAACATTGATGGGTGATAAAGTAGCACCGAGACGTGAGTGGATTGAGCACCATGTTCAGTTCGGTATGCAAGAAGATTTAAGTATTTTAGAAAATGAAGAAATCCAAATTTTATCAGATGACGATATCGCAGAGGAGGATGCATAATGGCTGAAATCATCCAAAATTTACCTTTAGTTGATGTTATTGGTGATCGTTTTGGTCGCTACAGTAAATACATCATTCAAGAGCGTGCTTTGCCTGATGTACGCGATGGATTGAAACCGGTGCAGCGTCGTATTCTGTATTCTATGTATTCGAATGGCAATACGTACGATAAACATTTTCGTAAAAGTGCCAAAACAGTTGGGGACGTGATTGGTCAGTTGCATCCGCATGGTGATAGTTCTGTGTATGATGCAATGGTCCGTTTGAGTCAAGACTGGAAATTGCGTCATGTGCTCGTTGAAATGCACGGGAATAACGGGAGTATTGACAATGACCCTCCTGCTGCGATGCGTTACACTGAAGCGAAATTAAGTCAGTTATCTGAACAAATTTTACGTGATATTAATAAAGATACTGTCGATTTTGTACCGAACTATGATGATACCGAAATGGAGCCTATGGTATTGCCGGCACGTTTTCCAAATTTATTGGTGAATGGTTCGACGGGGATTTCAGCGGGTTATGCGACTGACATTCCTCCGCACAACTTAGCTGAAGTCATTACGGCGACGTTGAAATATATCGACAATCCTGAATTGACAGTGAAACAGCTCATGAAATATATTAAAGGGCCTGATTTTCCGACAGGCGGTATTGTACAAGGCATCGATGGGATTAAAAAGGCTTATGAAACAGGTAAAGGGAAAGTCGTTGTACGTGCAAAAGCTGACATCGAAACGTTGCGTAATGGGCGTAGTCAAATTATCGTGACAGAAATTCCTTACGAAGTGAATAAAAGTAGTCTCGTGAAAAAGATTGATGAATTGCGTGCGGACAAAAAGGTAGAAGGTATCGTAGAAGTACGTGATGAAACGGATCGAAGTGGCTTACGTGTCGCTGTCGAATTGAAAAAAGATGTGAATGCAACATCGATTTTAAACTTCTTATACAAAAATACAGATTTACAAGTGGCGTACAACTTCAACATGGTTGCAATTACGGAAGGTCGCCCGAAATTGATGGGTATTAAACCGATTATTAGTAGTTATCTTAACCACCAAATTGAGGTTGTTACACGTCGTACAAACTTTGATTTAAAACATACAGAAGAACGTATGCACATTGTTGAAGGGCTGATGAAGGCACTTTCTATTCTAGATGAAGTCATCACATTAATTCGAAATTCAAAAAATAAGCGTGATGCGAAAGATAATTTAGTTGAAACGTATGACTTTACAGAAGCTCAAGCAGAAGCCATTGTGATGTTACAACTTTACCGTTTAACGAATACCGACATTGTGGCATTGCAAGAAGAGTATGATGCACTCAAACAGAAAATTGCGGCATTGAAACATATTTTAGAAAATCACGATGCGTTACTCGATGTGATTAAAGAAGAGTTATCTGAAATCAAAAAGCAATTTAAACAGCCACGTCTTTCGATCATTGAAGAGAAAATTTCTGAAATTAAAATCGATAAAGAAGTGATTGTCCCAAGTGAAACAGTCATGTTAAGTCTGACGCAAGAAGGGTATATTAAACGGACGTCGTTAAGAAGTTTCAATGCAAGTGGTAAAGAAGAAATTGGCTTAAAAGAGCGTGATGGTGTGTTGAAAATGATTGAAACTAATACACAAGATTACGCGATGGTCTTTACAAACAAAGGACGTTACTTGCTCATACCTGTGCATAAATTGCCTGACGTGAAATGGAAAGATTTGGGTCAACATGTGTCTCAAATCGTGCCAATTGAAGAAGACGAACGCGTGGTAGATTGTTACACTGTATCTGATTTTAATGATGAGCGTGCGATCATTACAGCTACACGCCAAGGTATGATTAAGAAAAGTTTATTGTCTGGCTTTAAGTCAACAAGGACAACGAAGCCACTCGTAGCGATGAAAGTGAAAGAAGGCGATGCGTTGATTTCAGTGATGCTTGTGCCAACTGATGCGTCGTCACAACTCATTACATTGTTAACACACCGAGGCATGTCTCTGACGTATCCGATGTCTGAACTGCCAGATAATGGATTGCGTGCAGCAGGAATTAAAGCGATTAATTTAAAAGACGAAGATCATGTCGTCCTAGTTGATTACATTCAAACAGAAGATACGATTTTAATTGCGACACAACGCGGTGCATTGAAGCGCATTGGTTTTAAAGTGTTACAACAAGCGAAACGTGCACAACGCGGTATTACGTTATTAAAAGAGTTGAAAAAGCAACCACATCGCGTCGTTGCAGCACGTGTATGTCGCCCTGAGCAGTTACAATATCGACTTGTATCTCAACAAGATGAGACAACAGGATTGATTAAAGACATTCATTTGTCAGAACAGTACACTAATGGTAGTTTTGTGGTAGATACGAGTACATTCGGTGAAATTGAAGACTTGTATGTGGACTAGTATTAAAAAATAGATAGTCACTTTTGTACAATGATGATAAAATGAGACTAGTTATTTTAAAATGACACTGACATTTAAACTGAAGAGTAAAGAGGGGTTCGAGTGAGAGATTTTGATAGTTTAATTCCGGATTGGTTTAAAGCATTTATTCAAATAGGGAACGACTTGATTTGGTCACAATACTTAATCGGGTTACTGTTGACAGTAGGCTTGTTTTTCTCGATTAGTTCAAAGTTTGTTCAAATTCGATGGCTTCCTGAGATGTTTCGTGCATTAACCGATAAATCCGAAACTTTAGAAAGTGGTCAGAAGGGGATTTCGTCATTCCAAGCTTTTGCTATTAGTGCCGGCTCGCGTGTAGGTACAGGGAATATTGCCGGTGTTGCAACTGCGATTGTACTTGGCGGTCCTGGTGCGGTATTTTGGATGTGGATTATTGCAATCATTGGTGCAGCGAGTGCCTTTATCGAAGCAACGTTAGCACAAGTTTATAAAGTGCCTGACAAAGAAGGGGGCTTCCGTGGTGGCCCTGCTTACTACATCACAAAAGGGCTGAATCAACGTTGGTTAGGTGTTTTATTTGCGATATTGATTACTGTGACATTCGCATTTGTATTTAACACAGTACAATCGAACACTATAGCCGAGTCATTAAATACGCAATATCACATTAGTCCTGTTGTGACAGGTATCATTTTAGCAGTCATTACAGCGATTGTTATTTTCGGCGGTGTGCGCAGTGTCGCAACATTATCATCAGTCATTGTACCGGTGATGGCGATTATTTATATTTTAATCGTTTTAGTTATTTTAGTGATGAACATCGATCAAATTTTCCCGATGATTTCTACAATCATTAAAAGTGCTTTCGGTATCGACCAAGCAACAGGTGGCGCAGTTGGTTTCGCTGTATTACAAGGTGTTAAACGTGGTCTTTTCTCAAATGAAGCAGGGATGGGTTCTGCACCTAACGCAGCTGCAACTGCCGCAGTATCACACCCTGTCAAGCAAGGTTTAATTCAATCATTAGGTGTATTCTTTGATACGATTTTAGTTTGTACAGCGACAGCGATCATGATTTTATTATATTCAGGCTTGAGATTTGGTGAAGGTGAAGCACAAGGTGTTGCAGTGACACAATCTGCGTTAAACGAACATTTAGGTAGTGCAGGTGGTATTTTCTTATCTATAGCCGTCGCATTATTTGCGTTTTCATCTGTTGTCGGTAACTATTACTATGGACAATCTAACATCGAATTTTTATCAACAAATAAAATTGTGTTATTCATTTTCCGTTGTCTTGTCGTTATTCTTGTATTCGTGGGTGCAGTTGTAAAGACTGAAACAGTTTGGAGCACGGCTGACGTGTTTATGGGATTAATGGCTATCGTTAACATTATCGCCATTATCGGCTTGTCCAATATTGCGTTAGCGGTCATGAGAGACTACCAACGTCAACGTAAAGAAGGCAAGCGTCCGATTTTTAGACCAGAAGATTTAGAAATCAATTTATTTGGTATTGAATCTTGGGGCAACGCCATTCATAAAAATAAAAAAGAAGATTAATTTGAAGAGGGCTGGGGCAGCATTTGTCTACAGCCCTTTTATTTTATAGACGTTTTCCACAATGATGAAGCGAACTATCATATTTGTTAATTAATAAAAAGTGTCGTACAAATCTCAACTTCGAAAATTAGTGCTTTCAATTCTAGTCATTTCGTTATATGATTTGAATTGTACTTTGAAGAGGTGACATAAAAGTGAATCAATATACGATAAAAAAAGTCCTCAACAATAACGTGCTGATTTGCGAATACCAACAATCAGAAGTCGTTATCATTGGTAAAGGCCTTGGATTTAACAAAAAACCAGGGATGAAAATCAATGATCCTGATACGATTGAAAAAGTGTTTAAGCTAGAAAATAAAAACGAACAAGACCATTACAAGATGTTAGTGGCGCATACCGATGAACGTGTCTTACGTGCGGTCATTGATTCTGTACAAATCATTATGACGCATTTTGAACTGCATCATGAAGAATCATTTATCGTCTCCTTAACCGATCACTTAATTTTTGCATTGAAACGCTTGGAAAAGGGGCAGTTAATTAAAAATCCGTTTTTAAGTGAGACGAAATACAGTTATCCAGAAGCGTATAAAATTGCTAAAAAAGTAGTGGCGCGTATTAACTTGCAATTGAACACAGACTTTCCAGAAGATGAAGTCGGTTTTATTGCTTTGCATATTGCATCTCAAACTGATGATATTGATTTGAGTGAAATGCAAAATGTACCGAAGTTGATTAACAATGCGATTCGAATGATTGAACATGATATGGAGATTCAAATTCCAGTCGCATCCATTCAGTATCAACGTTTTGTGAGACATATTCATTTTCTTTTACAGCGTTTGAAAAAAGGCGAGCGTACGACAATTGAACGGAGTTTTGAAAACCTATTGAAGACGCAATATCCGTTGTGCTATAATGTAGCTGTTAAAATAGTTAAAATGATACAATCACAAATCGATGTTCGTGTGGATGAAGCAGAAGTCGCATATTTAACGATGCACATTCAGCAACTCTCACTGACATCTCAAAATCAATCATAAAACGTGTTACTAAGTGAGATTAGGCATGAGTTGAAAATTGTGAGCAAAACGTTCGCAGCTTTTACTCATGCCTTTTTTGTGTTGTGTCAACAAAATAGGAGGGCTTACAGTGAGGAAAAAACTATTTGGACAATTGCAACGTATCGGTAAAGCATTAATGTTACCTGTTGCGATTTTACCAGCTGCCGGTTTGTTACTCGCATTCGGTGCAGCATTACAAGGGGAACAATTGCAATCGTACTTACCATTTATTCAAGCTGATGGAGTACAAAACGTTGCAGAAATGATGGCAGCAGCCGGCAGTATCATTTTTGAAAACTTACCGATTATTTTTGCTATGGGTGTCGCTATCGGTTTAGCAGGCGGTGACGGGGTTGCTGCAATTGCGGCTTTCGTTGGTTTTATCATTTTGAACAAAACGATGGGTGAATTTTTAGGGGTGACACCTGAAAATGTAGGTGATGCAGCGAAAGGTTATGCGAGTGTCTTAGGTATCCCGACATTACAAACAGGGGTGTTCGGCGGTATTATTATCGGTGCACTCGCGGCATGGTGTTATAACAAGTTTTATAACATTTCTTTACCGTCATATCTTGGTTTCTTTGCAGGAAAACGATTTGTACCGATTGTGATGGCTACAACATCATTTTTACTTGCATTCCCTATGGCGCTTGTTTGGCCAGTGATTCAAAATGGTTTAAACGCATTCAGTGAAGGATTATTAGATTCCAACACAGGTTTAGCAGTCTTTTTATTTGGTTTTATTAAGCGTTTATTAATTCCATTCGGTTTACACCATATTTTCCATGCGCCATTTTGGTTTGAATTTGGTTCTTACACAAATATGGCTGGTGAAATTATTCGTGGTGACCAACGTATCTTTATCGAACAAATTCGTGAAGGTACAAACTTAACAGCAGGTAAATTCATGCAAGGTGAATTCCCAGTTATGATGTTCGGTTTACCAGCTGCAGCATTAGCGATTTATCATACTGCAAAACCTGAAAATAAAAAAGTGGTTGCAGGTTTGATGGGTTCAGCAGCATTAACATCATTCTTAACAGGTATTACAGAACCTTTAGAGTTTTCATTTTTATTTGTAGCACCATTATTATTCTTCATTCATGCAGTATTAGACGGTTTAAGTTTCTTAATTTTATACTTACTTGATTTACATTTAGGTTACACATTCTCTGGTGGCTTTATCGACTTTGTATTACTCGGTATCTTGCCAAACAAAACGCATTGGTGGCTCGTGATTCCAGTCGGTCTTGTGTATGGTGTCATTTACTATTCAATCTTCCGCTTCTTAATTACGAAGATGAATTACAAAACACCAGGACGTGAGGATAAACAAACAGAGACGACGCAAACGACTGCAAGTGAGTTGCCTTATGCCGTATTACAAGCGATGGGTGACAAAGATAACATCAAACATTTAGATGCATGTATTACAAGATTACGTGTTGAAGTGAACGATAAATCAAAAGTCGACGTAGCACGTTTGAAAGATTTAGGCGCTTCTGGTGTGTTAGAAATCGGTAACAACATGCAAGCGATTTTTGGACCGAAATCAGACCAAATCAAACATGAAATGCAACAAATTATGTCAGGTCAAGCTGTACAACATCCTGTAGATTTAGATGAAGATAAGGACGAAGCAGTTGTGATTGATGAAGCTACAGACACGACTGCTGTTACGAAAACAGGACAAGTTGTCGCACCAATGGATGGTGAAGTTGTGCCATTATCTGAGGTGCCTGACCAAGTGTTTAGTGAAAAAATGATGGGAGAAGGGATTGCAATCCGTCCAACGAGTGGTGAAGTGTATGCACCATTTGATGGTAAGATTCAAATGATTTTCCCAACGAAACATGCATTTGGTTTAGTGTCTGACAATGGTTTAGAATTATTGATTCATGTTGGTTTAGATACTGTAAAATTAAACGGTGAAGGGTTTACAGTTCACGTTGAAGAAGGTCAAACGATGAAAGCGGGCGATAATTTAATGACAGTGGACTTAGATCTTATCCGCGCATCTGCGAAAAGTGATATCACGCCGATTATTGTGACGCAATCAGAAGTGACAGCGTTGAAATTTACAGAGGCAAAAGATGTCAAACATGGTGAAAAGTTATTTGAAATCTAAGTTGAAACTAACTGAAAGGCTAGGATGATGTCCTAGTCTTTTTTTGCGTTTATCCTCTTCGTTCCGTACTTACAGTGCCTTCATTTGGTGTGTACATGATGAAAGTTCGAGATCTCGTCCAATCATTTGAGAGATACATATGACTGAAATGAATAAGCGATGTCATTAAAATTGTTCACCTAGAAAAATACTTTGATATAATAGGTTTTAAGTTTCAATCTTACGTGAAAAACGATAAACTATAAGTAATTTCGAAAAGGCTTGGTGAATGATATGTCTGAAAATCAACATAAGCAAAATGGTGTTTCAAAAAACATTGATATCCGAGAAAGCCGCTTCATGAAATTTTTCGGAGGCAAAGATCTCATTTTTGCGTTACTCGTTTTTATTTTAGTTGGAATTGTGATTTTTATATTCGATCGCGTTTCATATATTTTTCAGCCCTTTATTATCATTTTTAATACGATTGCAGCACCGATTATTATCGCGCTCATTCTGTATTACTTATTCAATCCTGTCATTAATTTGATGGAACGGTACAATATTAACCGTATTTGGGGCATTACGATTTTATTTTTAGGAATCATTGGTATCATCACTATCGCAGTGAACTTGCTGATTCCGATTGTATCTTTCCAATTTGAGCGCTTGATGGACAACTTCCCGAATTATTTAAACAAAGTGACATCATTTGCCAATAACATGATGCACATTCCATTTTTATCCGATTACTATTCACAAATTGAAAAGGCTGTGACAGGTTTACAGGAGAAGATTCCTACTTTTGCGGATGGCTTGAGTTCTAAAATTCGTGTTTTCGCTGAAGCTGTCGTGAATATTACAGTCGTTATTGTTACGGTACCGTTTGTGTTATTCTTCATGTTAAAAGATGGTCACCGTTTTAAAGAGTTTTCAAATAAAATTGTGCCGCCAAAATTCCGTAAAGATGTGCATGATTTGTTGGATAAAATGAGTGAACAAGTCGGCTCATACATTCAAGGACAAATTATTGTGTCATTTTGTATCGGTATTTTACTCTTTATTGGTTATTCGATTATCGGTTTAGACTATGCTTTAATTTTAGCGAGTATCGCAGCTGTAACGAGTGTAGTGCCTTATTTAGGACCTACGATTGCCATTTCGCCAGCGATTATCATTTCAATTATTACATCACCGTTCATGTTGATTAAATTGATTGTGGTGTGGACGGCAGTGCAGTTTATTGAAGGGCACTTTATTTCACCTAATATTATGGGTAAAACGCTTAAGATTCATCCTTTAACGATCATCTTTGTACTTTTAAGTGCTGGGAACTTACTCGGCGTTGTTGGCGTGATTTTAGGTATTCCAAGTTATGCGATTTTAAAAGTGCTCGTCTCGCATATCTTCCTGCTGTTCAAACGTCGTTATAATAAATATTATGCGGATGATGTAGGCCCTTATGAGATGCCTAAAGAGGAATATAGTAAAGATTAATTGAGTGTAGCACGACGAGATTGGGCGGTTTTGTGAAGCTCAATCTCTTTTTATAAGAATGCACAGTCATTACACTAAAGAAAGGACCCCCTATTCATGACAAAACAGCATTGGTTAAAATATTTCAAAATTGCGTTTATTCTCTTTTTGATTGTAACGATTTCTATCATATTAGGACGAGAATTAGCACATATTGATTTTAAACGTGTCTTTCTTTTATTTAATGAAATTAGCCGAATGGAGACGTTCAGTCTCTTTTTACTCGGTGGTAGTTCGGTGATTTTGTTATCACTTTATGATGTGATTTTGACGGCACGCTTTAAGTTATCGTTATCAAAATTTAAAGCGTTACGTGTCGGCTATATTATTAATGCGTTCAACAATATTATCGGTTTTGGCGGTTTTATTGGTGCGAGCGTGCGATTATGGTTTTATGGTACTTATACGACTGAACGTAAGAAGTTGGTGAAATTCGTCTCTTACATGTTGACGTCCATGTTAACAGGTTTGAGTTTTTTATCAATACTCATTGTGACACACGTATTAGATGTTAGTTTTTTAGATCGTACATCGGTATGGTTTACTGTTTTTCTATATATTGTAGCGTTTTTATTACCCGTTTTTATTATTATTTCATGGGTATCACCGGTTGATCGGTCTGCGCGTTGGTTAGGTTCAGTATTTACCTTCGTATCGAGCATGGAATGGTTGTTTGCGAGTATCGTTCTTTACTGTTCTTTTATGCTTGTAGGGGTAAACGTTTCATTTCCAATCGTGTTAAGTATTTTCATCGTTGCTGCGATTTCGGGTCTGTTGTCGTTTATTCCTGGAGGCTTTGGGGCGTTTGACCTCATCGTCTTACTCGGACTACAACAACTCGGTGTAGCGGAAGAAAAGGTCGTTTTAGGGTTATTACTTTATCGTTTTGCTTATTATTTCTTCCCGTTACTCATTGCGCTTGTATTAACTGTATTTGAATTTGGTACAGTTGCACGTAAATATATGCTCGAATCCAAATACTTTATACCGGCTAAAGAATTGTCTGGTTTTTTAAAATCGTTCCAAAAAGACTTAGTTGGATTAGTGCCATCTTTAGCATTAAGTACGTTAGTCTTTATGATGAGTCTGATTTTATTACTTAACAATTTTTCCATTATTTTTGATGCGGCCAACAAGAAACATCATTTATTGTTTACATTGTTGTACATATTTAACGTTAGTGCGAGTGTGATTTTATTACTGAATTTACGAGGGATTGTTGCACGAAGTAAACGCGCGATTTTATTTGCGATTGTAGCTATGGTCATCTTGTTATTGTCTAATTTATACGTTTATGGATTATCATTGTTAGTCGTAATCATCGTCTTGATTTTAGCTGCATTGATTTTTGCTTATCGTAAATCACGTGTATTGAAACGACCTGTACGCATGAAAAGTATGTTAGCTATGGTCGTCATTAGTGTGATTTTACTGTACTTTAATCAAGTACTTGTACGTGAGTTTTTATTGGCACTTGATGTTTTACCGCCTAAAGTTGATTTCTTTTTGCTCCGTTCGACATTTTGGTTGTCGATTATCGGTATGACGATTTTGGTAGTTGTGCTGATTTATATCTTTGAATGGAATTATCGTCGTCCAAGAGAGTTGCACGACCGACAAATCGCCAGTGCTATTTTAAAGGAATATGGCGGTCATCTACTGAGTCATTTGCTGTATAGTGAAGACAAGTTTGTGTTTGTGAACGAACAAAAAACGGCATTTGTCATGTACCGTCACGATCGAAGTTCATTTATTGTACTCGGAGATCCAGTCGGTAACAGTTCAGATTTCTATTCACTGTTAACCGAGTTTTATGAATATGCAACGTATTTAGGTGGCGATGTCATTTTTTATCAAGTCTCTAAAGATTATTTGACGTTATATCATGAATTCGGTAATCAGTTTTTTAAATTGGGTGAAGAAGCGCTCATTCCAGTGTCTGACTTTACCGTTGCAGGGAAGAAGCGACGTGGTTTCCGTGCGACATTGAATAAATTAGAGTCGTTAGGTTATCGGTTCGAAATTCTCGATACACCGTTAGATGAAGCGACATACGAACGACTCCATGACATTAGTCGTGATTGGTTAGGGGAACAACAAGAGTTTTATTTTTCAGTCGGTCGCTTTACACCGTCTTATGTCAATGCGGCACCAGTTGCTGTGTTGAAAAATGAAGAAGGCCGTATCGATACGTTTTGTACATTAATGCCTGTAGAAGGTTCGACAACAGTGTCGGTCGACTTAATTCGTTGGGATAAGTCACTAGGATTGCCGTTTATGGATGCCCTTTATTTGCATATGATTTTGTGGGCACAAGCAGAAGGTTACGAACGCTTTAATATGGGAATGGCAACTTTGTCAAATGTCGGTCAAGTGCCATATGGTCATTTACGAGAAAAGTTTGCTGGCCGTTTTTACGAACATTTTAATGGTTTGTATAGTTTCCAAGGTTTGCGTCAATATAAAAGTAAATTTAATCCGGAATGGGAATCACGCTTTCTCATTTATCACCGAGGTCAAAGCGCATGGGAAAGCTTGTTGAAAGTGACACGGGTTATTCGTAAAAAATAAAAATAGATTTAATTGATGTCCTATTCATCCTCTAATGATAAATGAATCATAAATCCATGAGTAGTAGGGGCTGGGTCATTAAGCTTCCCCAGCCCCTTTAGATGGTTTTCGAATGATAGCGGGCGTATTTAAACGGGTGTGTACAATTTTAACTTGGTATCATGGAGGCGTTTTTCATGGTGCTTAACAGAAAAAGGCTAGGACAACCGATATCCTAGCCTTTTTGCGTATTTTATTGAATGCCTTGTTCTTTAGCGTATGCTTCACGTTCTGCTTCTTGTTGCGCAAAACGCTCAGGTTGTTTTTTATAAAAGTCTTGGTGGTAGGCTTCTGCCTCATAAAATTCTGAAGCGGGTAACACTTTTGTTGCAATCGCTTTATCGTGATTGAAAGTGCCCTCTAATGAAGCAATATACGATTCAGCCACTTGACGTTGATCTTCATTAGTATAAAAAATTGCAGTACGATATTGTGAACCGCGGTCTTGGAATTGTCCACCGTCATCTGTCGGATCGATTACTGAGAAGAAGATTTCTAACAGCTTTTGGTAAGAAAAAAGAGCAACATCATATTCAATTTTTACAGTTTCATAGTGCCCTGTATCGCCTGATTTCACTTGTTCATATGTGGGATGATTCACGTGGCCTCCCATATAACCAGACCTTACCTTCTCAATGCCTTCGTTTTGATCGAACGGCTGCGTCATACACCAAAAGCAACCACCTGCGAAATATGCTGTGTTGATATTCATCTAAACATCCTTCCCTATATGAGACCTTGGTACCATTTTTATTGTTTTTACTTGATTTTTAAAATAAATTTATATAACGTTAGTGTGTATTAATTATAATACATAAGTACACAATTTTGAAGATATAAGGTTGATAAGATGAAAGAAAACAATTTGAATCGTAGCACCTCAAACTCTTCTGAGAAAACATTGAAACGTCGAAAAAAGAGAAAGATACGAAAATTGCCATTTGTGATATTGGCGTTGATCCTTATCATTCTTGTTTTTGTCGTGTATGCTATTTCAAGTTACAAAAACGGACTTGAAGTTGCTAAGGACAAGCATCAAGCTCCAAAGATACACAAATTCAATGGTGCATCTAAAAATGATGGTAAAGCAACCGTACTTATTTTAGGTGCTGACCGTGAAGATGGTGGTGTATCACGTACAGACTCTATTATGGTCGCGCAATATGACTATATTAAGAAAGATATGAAAATCGTCTCTGTTATGCGTGATATTTATGCCGATATTCCTGGATACAATAGTTATAAAATTAATGCGGCTTATTCGTTAGGTGGCCCTGAGCTATTGCGCCAAACGTTAAAGTCGAATTTAGGGATTGATCCGGAGTATTACGCCACTTTAGATTTTAAAGGCTTTGAAGCGATGATTGATGAACTTGCGCCAAAAGGTGTACCGATTAACGTAGAAAAAGATATGTCCGAAAAAATTGGTGTATCTTTGAAAAAAGGGAATTATCGCTTAAATGGTAAAGAGTTACTTGGTTATGCGCGTTTCCGTAATGACCCAGAAGGTGATTTTGGGCGTGTGCGAAGACAACAACAAGTCATGACGGCATTAAAGCAGCAATTGGTTCAACCTTCATCTATTTTCAAAGCACCGAAGCTCGCAGGTATTATGCGTGGTTATGTGAGTACCGATATGCCGGATTCAGCGATTTATCAAACAGGATTCAGTTTTATCGTTCGAGGAGATAAAGATATTAAAACCCTCAGTGTACCCGTAAAAGGCAGCTATGAAAATATTACGACTAATGATGGGGGATCAGCTTTAGGTATTGATAAAGCTGAAAATAAAAAGAGAATTAAAGCCTTTTTGGAAGATTAAAGTATAAAACGAGTCTGAGTGTTTAGCTCAGGCTCGTTTTGTGCTTGTTGTTATTTTATTGGTCAGATTTACGTACGCCAGCGACACCGTAATGTTCTTTTTTCATTTCTTGAATGACTACAGAAATTGCACTACGGTCAGCGTTTGTTGTACTTTCTACGGCATCTGTCACTTCTTTAACTAAATTTTTTAATTGTTCGTCACTGCGACCCTCTAATAATTGAACTGTTACTATTGGCATCGTTCTTACCTCCTATCACTTTGCCTTTATTATACCATTTTTGCTCATAGTTGCACGATAGAATCGTTACCCGGTATGATAAGAGTAAAGAAATGAAACATGGAGGGATTTTATGGGTTTTGACAACGTATTAACATCTCTAGGCATCAATGGTATGAAAGTGTTTATTCGATTAGAACAGCAAACGTTTGATGTATCTGATGCGATTGCCGGAACAATCCATTTAAAAGCAGGTCAAAGTGATCAAAAAGTGAATCATATTGTGTTAACGATGATTGAAAAATATGAGAATGATGATGAAACGAGTGATTTTTCAACGATTTCACATGAATTGAATCATTTTGAGTTAGACGAAGCGTTTACAATTGATGTCGGTGAAGAAAAAGAGATTCCATTTCATTTTCACCCTGATACATTGAACTTCAAATCTGATAAAAGTCATGTTTATCTCAATACACATGTTTATATTGATTATGGCGTTGATGAAGAAACTGAAGCGGTTATTCCATATCATCGTTAATTGAATTGAATGATTTTAAGGTAGGTGCGATTCATATTTTGACGTACCTGCTTTTTTGATGCGCTATATACAGCAGTAGCATTTATTTTTAAATGATTAACAGAACATATATTCTTTTTTTCTTGATTATAGAACAAGTGTTCGTTTATACTAAGAACATCAGGTTGATAAGTAAGGGTGAAATGTGATGTATGATTATCATTTATTAGAAGATAGGGACATTTTATGTATTGATCAAAAAAGTTTTTTTGCGAGTGTGTCTTGTATTGAGAAAGGGCTCGATCCACTGACGACAAAACTCGCAGTCGTTGCAGATACGAAAAGACAAGGGTCTGTTGTACTTGCTGCGACACCTCCTCTGAAAGCGATGGGGATTCAGACAGGTTCACGTTTGTTTGAAATTCCTCATCATAATGACATTTATATTATTAATCCGAGTATGCGGCGTTATTTAGAAGTGTCGCTTAAAATTTCTGAAATTGCACTCCGCTATGTGCCACCTGAAGATTTACATCAGTACAGCATTGATGAGTTTTTTATGGATGTGACGAAGAGTTACTACCGCTTCAATACGACGTTACATACGTTTTGTGAGCGTCTGATTAAAGAAATTTATGATGAAACGAAAGTGCATTGTGCGATAGGGGTTGGCTCGAATATGCTGCTCAGTAAATTAGCGCTAGATCATGAGGCGAAAAAGTGTCCGGATTATATTGCGGAATGGCGTTATCAAGATGTGCCTGACAAAGTGTGGGAAATTAAACCGCTCAGTTCGTTTTGGGGCATTGGTAAAAAGACAGAGAAGAAATTAAATCAAAGAGGGATATTTAAAATTGGACAACTGGCTCAATATCCGTATGAATATTTGAAGCGGGACTTCGGTATTTTAGGGGTGGATTGGCATCTACATGCGCATGGGATAGATCAAAGTCGGATGAATGAAACGTATCAGATCATTAATCCTTCGATATGTAAAAGTCAAATTTTACTGCGTGATTATACATATCGTGAAGCACATGTGGTCATGCAAGAGTTGATTGAAGATGTTGTCCAACGTTTGAGAGCGCGTCAGCAAATTGCACGAACGATTCATTTTTCTATGGGTTACAAAGAGGGAGGCCATGTGACGAAACAGTATACGTTACATACGGGAACGAATTTAGACCAAGACATTTATAAAGAGGTGAAGCGTTTAGCGGATATGCATTGTGATCAAGGGGCGTTGTATCGGACGCTCAGTGTATCACTCACACAATTGATGAATGAAAACGAGCGCAATCTAGATTTGTTTACGGATGAATTTCAACGGCTACGTCAAGAGAAGTTGGCGAAAACGATTGATGCATTACAAGCCAAATATGGAAGAGGCGTCGTATCAAAAGCGATTTCTTTGACTGAGCCAGGCACCAAATACGGCCGTTTAGGATTAATGGCAGGGCATCAAATGTAAAAATAACTTTGGCAGAGTCCTATCATGATGATATGGAACATAATAAGATGAGATTAGCTGTGAAGAAGTTTATGATGATAGACTTCTTCATAGTTGTTTTTTATAGTTGTAGGCTGGGACATTAAGTTTTTCAGCCGCTACTGCTCATGGATTTATGATTCATTTATAGTAATAACACAAAAATGAGGATGAGTTTGGTGAAAAAAATGCTATTGATTTGCTTCATTTCTGTAACTTGCCTTCAGTTTCCTGTATTTAATGTAAGATTGCCCAGAAGGCTGACACGCCTGAGGGGATGAGTGCGTACTGCTAACAGTCACTTCTTTACTTTAAATAGTGATAACTGTTTATCTTATCGCAGTAGCTGTCTGACTTCTCAATACTCAAGCTTTCGAGAAGTCTAGTCAGCCTTGCGGGGGCAGTACTACGAAATCTTTGTTAAATATGAGATTTCTGTACTGCTCCCAAAATCCACTAACGCCATCAATAGCATAAAAATTTTTATGTCCCATTTCCGTTCCTACACATATCAACATGAGTCTTTAACTTAAATACGTATCAAAATCAGAAAGCGCGGTCATTGCTGCGTCACGATCTTCAGCTTTTTTAAAACTAATACGTAAAGCACCATAAATATCTTCGCGCACTTCTAAAATTCGAAGGTTTCGTATAGAAATTTGATGCTGACTTAATATTTCAGTCACTTTCGAAATCATCCCCGGTTTATCAGGAATATCGACGTAAAGATCATACGTACTTTGCATCGCGCCTTTACCACGAATAGGCAGTCCATCACGGTACGTTTTAGCTTGATCGAAAAATTGATATAACGCCTCCTCATGACCTTGCTCAAGCATATCTACGGTTTGCGTGAGTTGTTGTTGAAGTTGCTTCAATGATGAGACAATATGTGCTTTATTTTCAATCGAAATGTCACGCCACATCTCAGGGTTACTACTTGCAACACGTGTAATATCTCTAAAGCCCCCTGCAGCTAAGTCTTGGATTAATGGTGCGTCCGCTGCGTAAAAGGCATTCAAATGAACAAGACTCGAAGCAATGAGATGAGGGACATGACTGACAACCCCTGTAATTTGATCATGTTCATCAGCAGTTAAATGAATAAAACGCGCGCGTGTCGGTGCAAGCAATTGTTCAATGTGTTGAGCGGCCTCTTGATTTTCTGTTAACTGATGAACAAGGATATAGTAGGCATTTTCAAAGAGATGTTTTTTCGCATTTAGAACGCCAGATTTATGACTACCTGCCATGGGGTGTCCACCGACAAGATGGATGTCTGCCGAGAGTAGTTCCTTTTCAAATGCTTGAATGGTAGATTTTGTACTCCCTGTATCAGTGACAATTAAACCAGGTTTCGTTTTCATTTGAGGAAGTTGTCTTAAATATTGCACTGTCGTTTGTACGGGTGTAGCAAAGATAACGATATCTGCTTCTTGTAAAGTCGTTTCATAATCTGAAGACGCTTGATCGATAATGCCAATGGATAAGGCACGTTCTAATTGCACGTCATGTGCATCATAAGCAGAAATCGTGATGTCTGGATGAAAATATTGAATATTACTAGCTAAACTTCCTCCTATTAAGCCTAAACCAACAAAAAACACGTGGGTCATGCTAACACCGCCTCTATTTTTATAAATATGCCATAGTTTAACATTTTAACGCGTTTAATTGCAATAGTGCTTATATGAATACGTGAGATTTTATAGAATCATCGGTACAATAGAAGTAAAGATGTAAGGGAGGACATAACAATGAATGAACCTGTGATTGAAACATTAACAGCACTGACTGCGATTAATAGCCCATCAGGTAATGCGGACCGTGCGATATCGTATGTACAGCAAACGGTGGAGTCTTATGGTTATGAAACACGGTTAACGAGAAAGGGGGGGTTATTAATTGAAGTAAAAGGCGACGATGATACAGAGAAAAAATGTATTACGGCGCATGTAGATACGTTAGGGGCAATGGTCAAAGAAATTTTAGACAATGGACGACTTCGTTTAGCATTAATTGGTGGTTTCCGTTATAACGCGATTGAAGGTGAATACTGTACGATTGAAACAGCAACAGGTCAGACGTACCGAGGGACAATACTACTGCATGAAACGTCGCCACACGTTTATGCGAATAACCATGAAATTCCTCGTGATCAAGATCATATTGAAGTCCGCATTGATGAAAAAGTGACGTCAGCCGATGAAACGCGAGCGCTAGGTATTGAAGTGGGGGATTTTGTAAGCTTTGATCCGCGTACAGAAGTGACAGCTTCAGGCTTTATTAAGTCGCGTCATTTAGATGATAAAGTCAGTGTTGCAATAATTATCGAATTTTTAAAACAGTATCGTCATCGTGAGGACCGTTTACCACATACGATTCAGTTTTATATTTCGAATAATGAAGAAATTGGTTATGGCGCAAATTCAAGTATTGACCCCCAAATAGTTGAATTTATTGCATTTGATATGGGCGCATTAGGAGATGGTCAAGCGTCTGATGAATATACGGTGTCGATTTGTGCACAAGATGCTTCAGGACCGTATCATAAACAACTACGTCACCACCTCGTAGCGTTATGTCAACAACATCAAATCCGGTATAAAGTGGATCTCTATCCATTCTATGCTTCAGATGCTTCAGCGGCGTTAAATGCAGGTGCAGATGTGAAGCATGGCCTTTTCGGTGCAGGTATTGAGTCTTCGCACGCAATGGAACGGACGCATTTGGATTCTATTAAAGCAGCGCAAGCATTATTAGAAGCTTATTGTTTTTCGAAATTAGTGTAGTCGCACCACGTCTTGTTGGCGAATTCTGATACAATACGTTAAAATGTAGAAAGACTATAAGAGTGTATATGATGGAAATGAAAAAGATTGTATGTCTTTTAAAGATAATGTAATAAGGGTATATCAGAAAATGTAATATCGCTAAAAGATATAAAGAGAAATAGGAGTATTAAAAATGAAGTTTACAAATTTAACGACGGCAGAATTCGGTGCATTCACGGATAGTATGCCATACAGCCATTTTACACAAATGGTAGGGAACTACGAGCTCAAGGTGGCAGAAGGTGTCGAGACACATCTCGTTGGTATTAAAGATAATCAAAACCAAGTATTAGCCGCTTGTTTATTAACTGCAGTACCAGTCATGAAAGTGTTCAAATACTTTTATACGAACCGCGGACCTGTGATGGATTATGAAAATCAAGAACTCGTTCATTTCTTTTTTAATGAACTCGCGAAATATGTAAAAAAATACAATGCGTTATATGTAAGAGTCGACCCATACTTGCCAATGTTAAAGCGCAATCATGATGGCGAAGTGATTGAACGATTCCAAAATGATTGGTTCTTTGACAAAATGACGCAACTCGGTTTTGAACATGAAGGCTTTACAACGGGATTTGACACAGTGAGACAAATTCGTTTCCATTCTGTATTAGATGTTGAAGGTAAAACGGCGAAAGATATAATGAACAATATGGATAGTTTGAGAAAGCGTAATACGAAAAAAGTGCAGAAAAATGGTGTGAAAGTGCGCTTTTTGGATGAGAATGAGTTACATATTTTCCGCTCGTTCATGGAAGAGACGTCGGAAACAAAAGACTTTGTAGACCGCGAAGATGACTTTTACTATCACCGCCTCAAACACTATAAAGATCGTGTACTCGTACCTTTAGCTTACATCGATTTTACAACGTATATACCAGAGCTGAAATCTGAAGAGCAAGATTTCCATAAACAAATTGCTAAAACTGAAAAAGAACTTGAGAAACGCCCAGATAACCCAAAAGCATTGAATAAAAAGAAAAATTTAATGCAACAGTTAGAAGCGAATCAAGCTAAAATTCAAGAAGCGGAACAATTACAATCGAAACATGGTGACATATTACCGATATCAGCAGGTTTCTTTATTATTAATCCGTTTGAAGTGGTGTATTATGCGGGTGGAACAGCAAATGAATTCCGTCACTTTGCAGGAAGCTATGCCGTTCAATGGGAAATGATTAACTACGCAATTGAACACCATATTCCACGCTATAACTTTTATGGCATTAGTGGTCACTTTACCGAAGATGCAGAAGACGCTGGTGTGGTCAAATTCAAAAAAGGATATAACGCAGATGTCATTGAGTACGTAGGTGATTTTATTAAACCCGTTCAAAAACCGGTCTATAAGATTTATACGACATTAAAACAGCTTAAAGAGAAGATTAAAAGATAAGATGAGTGAAGAGAAGGGGATTTATTGGTATGAAATTTACAGAATTAACAGTTGAAGAATACGACCAATTTGTTCAAAATCCTGCATTAGAAAGTCATTATTTTCAGGTGAAAGAAAATATTGCAACACGAGAAGCAGACGATTTTCAAGTGGTACTGTTAGGCGTGAAAGATGACAACAACCAAGTTTTAGCAGCGAGCTTATTTTCCAAAATTCCAACAGCAGGAAGTTATGTATATTATTCGAATCGTGGTCCGGTCATGGATTATAGCGATTTAGGGTTAGCCGATTTTTATTTAAAGGAATTAGACCAATATTTAAATAGAAACAAATGCTTATACGTCAAAATGGACCCGTATTGGATTTATCAAGTGTATGACAAAGATATTCATCCAATCGGCGACAAAATGCCTAACGATAAACTTGTGCAACTATTTAAATCACACGGTTATCGTCATCATGGTTTTACAACATCCTATGATACGTCTAGCCAAGTGAGATGGATGGGTGTGTTGGATTTAAAAGGTCACACACCACAAACGTTGAAGAAGCAATTCGATAGCCAGCGTAAACGTAATATTAATAAAGCGACTAATTTTGGTGTGAAAGTAAGATTTCTTGAAGCGGATGAATTTGAACAATTTTTAGAGTTATACCGCGAAACTGAAGAACGTGCAGGTTTTGTGTCTAAAACAGACGATTATTTCAAAAACTTTATCAACACATACGGTCATAAAGCACTCGTACCATTAGCGTATATTGATTTGGATGAGTATATTATGTCATTACAAGAAAGTTTAAATGACAAAGAAACACGCCGTGACCAAATGATGGCGAATGAAAACAAATCTGATAAGCAGATTAAGAAAATTGCAGAATTAGATAAACAAATCGACCATAATCAACAAGAGATGTTAAAAGCAAGTGAATTGCGCAAAACGGATGGCTCTGTTTTAAACTTAGCAGCAGGTGTTTATTTTGCGAATGCGTACGAAATTAATTACTTCTCTGGTGGTTCAAGTGAGAAATACAATCACTTTATGGGTCCTTACGCCATGCATTGGTTTATGATTAATTACTGCTTTGACCATGGTTATGAACGTTATAATTTTTACGGCGTATCAGGCGATTTCACTGAGAATAGTGAGGACTATGGTGTGTATCGCTTTAAACGTGGATTTGGTGTGCAAATTGAAGAACTCGTTGGTGACTTCTATAAACCAATCCATAAAGTAAAATATTTCGTGTTTGATGTGTTCAATCGATTACGCTCAAAAATTAAACGATAAACGAATGATAAAAAGCCCGTACTTTGTGCAATGCAAAGCTACCGGCTTTTTAATTTTTGGACAAATAATGCCCAATTTGAGAGTTTTAATAGATATTTTGATGGGATATAGTGAAAAAATAGATTAACTATATTTATGTTATGTCAACCTATTATTAAATGTATTGGAGTTTAAAAACCGGTCATTTGAGGAGTTACTAGAGCAAACATTTTAAGTGTAAATTCGTGTGTTTGAGTGGTTAAATAATCATTATATGTTTTTTTAATAGATAGAATCTGGCATATGGATTTTATACAATGTCGTTGCAACAATGTATCTGTATATATGATTCACTCTTTAACATCAAAATTTGTATGCATACTATGAAAACTGTTTGATATACATTTTTTATGTTTAAGTTGCGAAAATGGGTTTGACTGCTTATAACTGAGGATTTGATTCAGTCAGAATAAATCGAGAGTTATATCTACATATATAGTAAATAACGAACATAGATCCACACATATACAAGCATATATGTACCATAATGATTAAAGTGCTAAATATACTGTCTAAAGAAGTGTTAAATTTGAATGCAGTTTTTAGTTTACATAATATATATTATAGGAAGTTATGTATGGATTATCATTTTAGCCCTATTACTTATGATATGAATAAAACCCAATGACTTGAGTTCATCACTGGGTTTGTTTAAATTATGGACGATGTTGTTCAAAGCGTGCGCGTTCTTTCTCGTATTTTTTCAATTGTCGTTTTTTGCGCCAGTCACGTGTAATAAACCATAAAATGAGACTTAAAATTAAGCTCAATATTGCGACGAATGCGGCATAACCTAATAAAGGTTCATAACGAATTGGTTTAAAGTTTGGCAAAATGAATGCTAAAGCACCGAGTACAATGAACATGATGATGGCTGTAATGAACCATTTGTTAAGGACAAGTGTACAAAACAATGTTAAAAGAACCATGATGAGAAGTGTGATCCAAAGATAGTTTGGCATGTCTAAAATGGCCATGTATGAACCTCCTTTTTGTATTTTGCATTCATTATACTAGATTTTTAATGGCTCGGATAATGATTTCACATGTGAAAAGATGTTAAAAAACGTTATAATGAAATTATATATACTAAGGAGGTTTTATTATGTCACAAAAACTACCACATCGTTCAGAAGTTGCTACAGCAGAAACTTGGGATTTGACTGATTTATATCCTAATTCGGAAAGCTATGAACAAGCGCTCAAATCATTGCCACAAGAAGCTCAAGCATTTAAAGCCCAATACGAAAACCAGCTCAATACAGTTGAAAATATTGAAAAAGGTTTAAATACATATGCGCAATTGCTCGTTGAATTGGAGCGTGCGGGTAACTATGCGGAACTACTACATAGCGTCGATACGTCAGATGCTGAAAGACAACGTTTAAATGCCCTATTTTCTACACAATACGGCAAAGTTTTAAGCCAGCTTACATTTGTTGAATCAGAATTATTAAATCTCGATGATGCTGTAATGCAACAAGCGATTTCAGAGTTAGATTACGGCTATTATTTAACACAATTACAAAAGAAAAAGCCACATCAACTCCATCCTAAAGCTGAAGAAGCACTTGCGAGTATGTCGCCAGCTTTAGACGTGCCATATGATATTTATGGTGTGACGAAAATGTTAGATATTGATTTCGGTACATTTGAAGTCAACGGTAAAACATATGATATGGATTATACGACATTTGAAGGTTATTACGAAGATCATGACGATACAGCGCTTCGTCGTGCAAGTTTCCGTCATTTTAGCGATACAATTAAAAAGTATGAACATACGACTGCTGCAGCGTATAATGCACAAGTTCAACGTGAAAAGCTCGAGGCTGACTTGCGTGGTTATGATTCGGTCATTGAATATTTATTGGAAGAACAAGATGTTACTTTAGAAATGTATCACCGTCAAATTGATTTAATCATGTCCGATTTAGCGCCAATGATGCGTAAATATGCGAAACTTGTTCAACAAGCTAACGATTTAGATGAACTAAAATTTGAAGACTTAAAAATCTCTATCGATCCTACTTTTGAACCAGAAATTACAATTGAAGAGTCTAAAAAATACATTTTTGGTGCGTTAGATGTATTAGGTTCAGAATATGTCGACATGTTGCACCAAGCGTATGAAGCGCGTTGGATTGACTTTCCTCAAAATAAAGGAAAAGAAACAGGTGCTTATTGTGCGAGCCCTTATGCATCACATAGCTATATCTTTATTTCGTGGACAGGTAAAATGACTGAAGCGTTTGTCTTAGCACATGAACTAGGCCATGCCGGACACTTTACATTTGCGCAAAAGCATCAAAATTATTTACAATCTGATGCGTCTATGTATTTTGTTGAAGCGCCATCGACAATGAATGAAATGTTAATGTTGAATTACTTATTTAAAAACAGTAATGATGCTCGTTTCAAACGTTGGGCAATCGCATCGATTATTTCTCGTACGTACTATCATAATATGGTGACACACTTACTTGAAGCTGCATACCAACGTGAAGTATATCAACGTGTCGATCAAGGCGAATCACTCAGCGCCCCTACTTTAAATGCGATTAAACGACATGTCATCGAACAATTCTGGGGAGATACAGTGACTATTACAGATGGTGCTGAATTGACTTGGATGCGTCAACCTCATTACTATATGGGCTTATACTCATACACGTATTCTGCCGGTTTAACAATTGGTACGATTATGGCACAACGTATTAAAAATGAAGGTGAGCCTGCTGTTCAAGATTGGTTGAACACACTGAGTGCAGGTGGAAGTAAGTCCCCTGTTGAATTGGCACAACTCGCTGGTATTGATGTCACAACAGATCAACCACTTAAAGATACGATTGCTTATATTGGCGAATTGGTGGACGAATTAGAATCATTAACGACTGAAATTTAATATATAGTGAAACCCCTCATTGCACATCATAGCGTAATAAGGGGTTTTAATGTCAAGCTTATTTAATCGAAGAACGGATTTCGTTTAAATGATCGACGTAATAAATCAAGTCCTAATAGACTGAGTAAACCACCGAAGATTAAAGCAAATGATTGTGATGATGATTCACCTGTTTCAGGAACCACTTCGTCAGTTGTAGACGATGATGATTTGTTTGATTCCGTCATCTTGCTATGCGCTTTTTCTAGAATAGAAAGCGACGCCGTTATCCCATGTTAGATTGAATGAATTTTACACCGTCGATATATTGAATGTTAAGAGTTTCGTTAGTTATACTTTGTCCTCTTGTGCTGCTGTGCTCAGTTCTGAAGACTCGGCATCATGTGCATGTCCTACAATAAATAATGTCCCTAATAAGAATGATGCGACGCCAAGTTTATGTTTTCGTATACTATATATGTTTTTGTTTGTAATCAATTTATTCACCTCTTTTTTTCTTTATCTCATGTTTTATACAACATTTATTAACACATTAATCGCTATTATATATTGTTCTGTTTTAAACGATAATATAAGAACTCTAAGTTAATAAACATTTAAGGATTTCAAGAATGAAGTTGATAGAGATAAACTAAGTGAATTTTAGTGTAAAAATGGTATGGTTGTAGGTTGATTTGACATTTGTGTGAGTGTTATATGTGGTATTTAAAGTGAAAAAGAGACTCACCACTTAAGGCAAGCCTCTAATGAATCATTAACTATTTATTTTCTGCACGTGACCAACCTTTACGTGTCAAACTGATTTTACCTGTTTCAATGTTGATGAGGCGTTGTTTGTATAAATGACCAATTGCACGTTTGAATGCACCTTTGCTCATATTGAATACTTCTTTAATTGCTTCAGGGCTAGATTTATCCCAGAATGGTAACTCACCTTCATATTCTACGAGTAGGTTAAATATTTTTTCGCCATCGTCATCTAAACGTTCGTGTGCAAGTGGTAAAAATGAACCGTTTAACTCCCCTTTATCATTCACGCCAATAATACGGACATCACATGCTTGGCCTAAACGAGGTTCTTCTTGACGTTCTGACTCATGAACAAAAATTTTATAACCGTCTTCTGATAATAAAAATGTGCCAACCCGTAATAAACGGTAAGGACGTGCTTTCATCATTTGATTGCGCATTTCTTCATGTTTGTCTGCTGCGACAGGTGTAAACATTTGATGGACTGTCGTTTCTGAAGCTAAACGTGCAAACATTTGTCTGTCGCGGTCAATACGCAATGTACACAATACTTCGTCGCCTTTTTCTGGCCATAATGACTTCAATTTAGGTAGATCTTCCCATGGTATTAATACTTCACGAGGCAATCCAACATCTACACGAGCTCCATCACGATCTGTGTTTAACACGCGTACAAAATCATAACGTCCAACAGTAATATCTGGCATGTTTTGAGTCGCAAACAAATCGCCAGAACGGTTAGGGTAAACGAAAAAGCTATACGACTCCCCTATTTCTAAATCATCATCTTCATTAACTTCAGATGCATTTAATTTAATCTTTTCTCGGTTTGGACCTTCTAAGTGATACGTAGAACCTTCAAGTGACTTCACTTCTAGAAATTCTATCGTCCCAATAATTTCATTTTCTTTAAATGACATAACTTACTCCTCTTTAATTTATAAGTTATTGCTATTATAGCATGTCGATGAGTGATAAGCAGTGAAATAATGAAATCTCTTGAACAATGTATATGTTTTTAGCCAAGACTACGATAGAAAATACAATAGAAATTAGATTTATAAGGCATTCTCATGATATAATGCATCCATTAGAATAAATGAATTAAAGGAGAAAATGCATGTTACAAGTTACGGATGTAAGTTTACGTTTTGGTGATCGTAAATTATTTGAAGATGTGAACATTAAGTTTACACCAGGAAATTGTTACGGTTTAATTGGTGCGAATGGTGCCGGAAAATCTACTTTCTTAAAAATCTTATCAGGTGAAATTGATTCACAAACAGGTCACGTGTCACTCGGTAAAGATGAGCGTTTGGCAGTCCTTAAACAGGATCACTTTGCTTATGAAGATGAACGCGTGTTAGATGTGGTAATTAAAGGTCATGAACGTTTATTTGAAGTGATGCAAGAAAAAGATGCCATTTATATGAAACCTGATTTCAGTGACGAAGATGGCATTCGTGCAGCTGAACTTGAAGGCGAATTTGCTGAAATGAATGGTTGGAACGCGGAATCTGATGCTGCAACATTATTATCTGGTCTAGGAATTGGTACGGACTTGCACGATAAAACAATGTCAGAGCTTGAAAATAACCAAAAAGTGAAAGTGTTACTCGCGCAAAGTTTATTCGGTGAGCCTGATGTACTATTACTGGATGAGCCGACAAACGGTTTGGACATTCAAGCGATCAGTTGGTTAGAGGACTTTTTAATTAACTTTGAAAATACAGTTATCGTTGTATCCCATGACCGACACTTTTTAAATAATGTATGTACGCATATTGCTGACTTAGACTTCGGTAAAATTAAAGTTTATGTCGGAAACTATGACTTCTGGTATCAGTCAAGTCAATTAGCGCAAAAAATGGCACAAGAACAAAATAAGAAAAAAGAAGAGAAAATTAAGGAGTTACAAGACTTTATTGCACGTTTCTCTGCCAATGCATCTAAGTCTAAACAAGCTACGAGCCGTAAAAAACAACTTGAGAAAATTGAATTGGATGACATTCAACCGTCTTCACGTCGTTATCCTTTCGTAAAATTCACACCAGAACGTGAGATTGGTAATGATTTATTATTTGTTGAAAACCTTTCTAAAACAATTGACGGTGAAAAAGTGTTAGATTCATTGTCATTCACGATGAATCCGAACGACAAAGCTGTATTAATGGGTGAAAGTGAAATCGCGAAAACGACACTACTTAAAATTTTAGCAGGCGAAATGGAACCGGATGAAGGCAGCTATAAATGGGGTGTGACAACTTCTCAAAGCTACTTTCCTAAAGATAACTCAGCGTATTTTGAAGGCGTTGACATGAACTTAGTAGATTGGTTAAGACAATATGCGCCAGAAAATGAACAAACTGAAACATTTTTACGTGGTTTCTTGGGACGTATGTTATTCAGTGGTGAAGAAGTGAAGAAAAAAGCAAGCGTTCTTTCAGGTGGTGAGAAAGTGCGTTGTATGTTAAGTAAAATGATGCTTTCTAGTGCGAATGTATTGTTATTAGATGAGCCAACGAACCATTTAGATTTGGAAAGTATTACATCTGTCAATGAAGGTTTGAAATCATTTAAAGGGTCTATGATTTTCACATCTCATGACTTTGAGTTTATTAATACGATTGCGAACCGTGTTATCGATTTAGATGTGCCTGGTGGTTTATCGAAAGAAATTTCTTACGAGGCGTACTTAGAAGAAAAAGGTATTTTAAAATCTAAAGCATAAAATTTTTTTAACGGGATGATATGATGTCATCTCGTTTTTAATTTATCATTGATTCATTGAAATGGATAATGAGAATTTATCTTTAGGTTATTGAGAGAATGAGCTTAATTGTTTAAATATTTCTACCAAGACGCTTGTAACCTCCTTATATTATATGTTCCCTATATATGGATTTCTCTAATATAGTTTCGCCATTTTTGCTTTAAACTTTCATCTTCACTAATATCTTTTTAAAATTTTTTCGAGTCGTCTATATTTTCTTGTGAATGTCTGACTTTAGATGTGGTTTGAAGTGCTTTCTTTAAGATATTTAGGCTTATGCCATCTTTTAAATCGATAGAGAATATGTCTTTAATCATATTCGTTATGTTTTCTTTTTTAGAGGGAGACCCATAATGGTCACATCAATATCCATTGTAGTCCTGTTATCAATACCAATTAAGGATGATATGAGAAACCCCCTTTCATAATAAATGAGTGGCGATAATTAGATTTTTCAATTCTTTCTAAAACGCGTTAAAAAGAACATATGTAAGACTTCTTGAGCTTTTAAATGTTTTGTGTTAGCTATATGTTTGATTTTTCCTTTGATTTGTTCCCTTGATCTCATACGAGCACCTCTATATACCTGCGTATTGCTTTCTCAATCTTCAGTTTTCCTCCATATTTTATGAGTTTTCTTGTAAGGCAGTATGATAAGAATATATCACCTTGTCACTTCGCTGTTGCAAAAGCGCATAGTCATCTGTCATTTCTTCATATAGAGCATAGACGCCGTGTTTTACGCGTTGGATTTTATTTTGGTTTGCAAGATACGACAATTTAAAGCGACTTACACCATGTTTTTCGGCTTCATGAATAGAGATAAACCCCTTCTCATCTGAAATTTTTTCTAAAATCATTGTTTGATCTATCATTTGTCATGCTTCTTTAGTACACATTTGTGCTTTAATTATAAAAATATTAACGCACAAATGTGTAATGAAAACATATCAACAATTCATTTTGTATCTTTGAATGTTTGCCTTTCAAACTCGATTCAACAACACGTTGCTTATTGAAAAGTCGTCAATAGAATCAAAAAGAATACTGAAAATCTTGATGTATTTTAAAATTTTACGTTTTTCTGTTTACACGTGATGACATTCTATGTATAATGGTATCCATAATAATTGAATAGTTACTGATGAGGCGCATCGATCATAAGTAGATATATTGAAATCATGTCTGCAAGCATTGTATATCGAAAGGGTGAGATGCCGAAACGAACAGTATTGCAGGTGCTTGTTTGTTGGATTCTCTGGTTAAGAGCTAAGAATCTGTCATTATTGTTTAAATAATGGAGTGCATCACTTGTATATAGAGTTAACAAGTTCGCACGCCGAGCTTGTTTTTTATTTATCCTTTTTGAAGTGGTACAGATGTGACATCCCCCACTTTCTGAAATGTGCTCTATTTACAAACGTAATGTGCCAATCTGTAATATAAATCGTTCAATTATTGTCTAAATTTTAAGAACATTACAATACTTGTGAATTGAAAAAAATGGAGTGAAGTGGAATGACAAAATTAGCAGTTGTAGGTGCAACAGGATTAGTAGGAACAAAGATTTTAGAAACACTTGATCGTAAAGGCATCGCCTTTGATGAACTCGTGCTTTTTTCTTCAGCGCGTTCAGCAGGTCAAGAAGTAACGTTTCAAGGTCAGACATATGTCGTACAAGAATTAACTGATGAAGCAACGGATGGTGGTTTTGATTACGTCTTAATGAGTGCGGGTGGCGGTACGAGTGCCCATTTTGCCCCACTGTTTGAATCACACGGTGCAATCATTATTGATAATTCAAGTCAATGGCGTATGACGGAAGATGTTGACCTTGTCGTACCTGAAGTCAACGCCCCTACTTTTAAAAGAGGTATTATTGCTAACCCTAACTGTTCAACGATTCAATCGGTCGTACCACTAAAACCATTGCAAGAAAAATATGGGTTAAAGCGCGTGGCATACACGACTTATCAAGCGGTATCGGGTTCAGGTATGAAAGGTAAAAAAGATTTGGAAGACGGTCCAAAAGGTGTGGCACCTCAAGCTTACCCACATCCGATATATAACAACGTATTACCACACATCGATGTCTTTTTAGAAGATGGCTATACAAAAGAAGAACAAAAAATGATTGATGAAACAAGAAAGATTTTAAATGAACCGACTTTAAATGTCACAGCAACTTGTGTACGTGTACCGGTACAAGATAGCCATAGTGTCCATATGAATGTGACGCTAGACCAACCGGCAACAGTGGAAGCTATTCAAGCGCTTTTTGAACAAGATGCGCGTGTTGTCCTCGTAGATAACCCAGCAAAAAATGAATATCCAATGGCGATTCATTCAACAGGTCGTGATGAAGTGTTTGTTGGACGTATTCGTAAAGACGATTCGTTAGATAATACATTCCACATTTGGGTCACTTCAGACAATTTATTAAAAGGTGCTGCGCTCAATGCAGTTCAAGTGTTAGAACAGGTACTTAAATTGAAAGGAGCATAAATTATGTCACATATTTTTGAAGGTACAGGTGTCGCTTTAATCACCCCTTTTTCGAATGGTGAAGTTGATTATGAAGCGATAAAAAGCCAGGTCCAATTTTTAATCGATAATGGTATTCAATCCATTGTAGTTAACGGTACGACAGCTGAAAATCCAACTTTAACAGATGAAGAAAAAGATCGTATTTTAACAACAGTAATAGAAGAAAATGCGCAACGTGTTCCGATTATTGTTGGAACTGGGACGAATAACACGAAAAAATCAATCGAAGCGTCGTTACATGCAAAAGCATTAGGTGCAGATGCGATTATGCTCATCACACCGTATTACTTAAAAACGAGTCAACGTGGGTTAATCGCCCATTTTGAAGCCATTGCGAATGCGACAGAACTGCCTGTAGTCCTTTATAATGTGCCATCAAGAACAAACTCAACAATCGAAGTGGATACAGTTGTTCGTTTAAGTGAGAATCCTTATATCGTTGCATTAAAAGATGCGACCGATGATTTTAATTATTTAGCAGAACTTCGACAACGTGTAGATACAGACAAGTTTGCATTGTATAGTGGAAACGATGATAATATTGTGTCATATTATGAACAAGGTGGTCATGGTGTCATTTCGGTCGTTGCGAATGTCATTCCGAATGAATTCCAACAAATTTATACAAACGTTAAGGATCGAGAAGCGCGATTTGAACCGATTGCTACCCTTCTTGATGCGATGAGTGTCGATATTAATCCCATTCCGATTAAATATTTGGCAGCGTTAGAAGGCTTTGGGCAATATGAGGTTCGATTGCCATTAGTACCACTGAATGACGAAGAACAACAACAGTTAAAAGCAGTTTACCATCAATTTAAAGCAGGTGTTCGTACATGAAAATTCTATTAATTGGATATGGTGCAATGAACCAACGTGTCGCGCGATTAGCTGAAGCGAACGGACATGACATTGTAGGAGTGATTGCAGGTCGTTCAACGGATCATGTGCCCTATCCGATTTATCAAAAAATCAGTGAAGTGACAGATGCGGATGTTGCGATTGACTTTTCACATCCTCAATTGTTACTGCCATTATTAGAAGAAGATTTCACACTGCCCCTTGTCATTGCAACAACGGGTGAAAAGACACAAATTACTGATAAACTTCAAGCGTTAAGTGATAAGATGCCAGTATTTTTCAGTGCCAATATGAGTTATGGTGTCCATGTACTTACTAAAATATTAGAAGCGGCAGTGCCTTTACTCCAAGACTTTGATATTGAATTAACGGAAGCGCATCATAATCAAAAAGTGGATGCACCAAGTGGCACGCTCGTTAAACTTTATGATGTAATTGAATCGCTACGACAAGATGTCACACCGGTTTATGACAGGAGTCAACATGATGCCAAACGTACGAAAAATGAAATCGGTATTCACACCGTGCGTGGGGGTACAATTGTCGGTGAACATGATGTCTTATTTGCAGGAACAGATGAAACGATTACCCTCTCTCACCGTGCCCAGTCGAAAGATATTTTTGCGAATGGCGCGTTAGGTGCAGCAGAAAAGTTAATTCACCGTCAACCAGGGTATTATACATTTGATAACTTATAAAAGGAGCGTATAAAACGTTATGGTTAAAAATTTTACAGCTGAAGAAATCATTCAATATATTAGTGATGCGAAAAAATCTACACCGATTAAAGTTTATATCAACGGTGAATTCAGTGACGTGCAATTTCCTGATCAATTTAAAGTATTCGGTTCAGAAAATTCAAAAGTCATTTTTTGTGAAGCATCAGATTGGCATGCATTTTATGAAGAAAATCAAATGCGCATTGAAGATATAGAAATTGAAATGGACCGACGTAATTCGGCGATTCCATTGAAAGATTTAATCAATACGAATGCACGTATTGAGCCAGGCGCATTTATTCGTGAACACGCCGTGATTGGGGATGGCGCTGTCGTGATGATGGGTGCAACGATTAATATTGGTGCCATCGTTGGTGAAGGAACGATGATTGATATGAATGCAACATTAGGTGGTCGTGCAACTACAGGTAAAAATGTCCATGTCGGTGCCGGTACAGTACTAGCAGGTGTGATTGAACCACCAAGTGCCTCTCCGGTTGTGATTGAGGATAACGTGTTAATTGGTGCGAATGCCGTTATTCTTGAAGGCGTACGTGTCGGTGAAGGTGCGATTGTAGCTGCAGGTGCCATTGTGACGCAAGATGTGCCAGCAGGTGCTGTTGTTGCAGGGACACCAGCGAAAGTGATTAAACAAGCGCATGAAGTAGAAGATTCAAAACGTGAAATTGTAGCAGCGTTACGTCAGTTAGATCAGTAATAAGTCCATGGGATTTCATATCGGCGTCCTGTTTCGGCGATGATGACTCAAACTGATAGCGTTTTATAACGTATGTATTCAGTTTGGGCATCTTCTGCTAATGATGAACATAATGCTGCTTTTATGGCTGAGACAAACATCATGTCCCAGCTTCTCTTTTTATACATAATGATGGGAGTGAAAGCATATGAATGAACTTGAATTTGTCACTCAGCACCGTCGATATCTTCATCAACATCCCGAGCTGAGTCTTCAAGAACATGAAACAACACAATACTTACAACGTTTTTTAGAGTCATTAGATATTCCTTATGAACGTCCTCTTGAAACTGGCATTATCGGTTTTTTAAAAGGTCAAAGTGATGAAACGATTGCCTTTAGGGCAGATATTGATGCCCTTCCAATTCATGAACAAAATGATGTCGATTATCGTAGTACAGTAGATGATCGCATGCATGCTTGTGGTCATGATGGTCATACGACAGCGCTTATGCTATTTGCACAACGTTGTAAAGCATTGTATGACAAAGGTGAGCTACCACACAATGTCTTATTCATTTTTCAACCTGCTGAAGAATCCGGTGGTGGCGCGAATTTATTAATTAAAGCCAACGCATTTGCACCATATGACATTAAAGCAATCTATGGTGTTCATGTGATGCCTTTTGTTGAAGAAGGTTCGGTTGTAATTCGTGACAATGAAATTACGGCTAGTGCGACAGAATTCCGCTTTTTTATTGAAGGTGAATCGAGTCATGTTGCCAACAAAGAACAAGGTAAATCAGCCGGAGAAGCGTTACAACACATTATGACGCAATTGTCTCAAATACAACAGTATCATTTGAATGGATTGCAACGAAATATCGTCCATATCGGTCATTTTCATGCTGGAGAAGCGATTAATACAGTTCCGAGCAATGGCTACTTAGAAGGCACCATTCGTACGTATGATATAGATGATTTAAGTATCATTCAAGGTCAAATGAAAAAAATTAGTGACAGTGCAGAACTGTTATTCGGTGTGAAATGTGAAGTTCGTTTTGCGGAAGGCTATCCCCCTACAATGAATCATCCTGCATTGAAAAAATATGTCGTCGAAAGTCTCGAATACAATCAACTCAATGTCATCGAAAATGAACTGCCCTATTTATTTGGTGAAGACTTCAGCTTTTATGATCAAATCGCACCGGCGTATTTCGTTTTTGTCGGTACACGTAACGAAGAAAAGCAGTTCGTGACAGGTTTGCATACACCGCATTTAAACTTTGATGAGTGCATGTTGATTCGTATTGCAGATTATTACGAACGATTATTAATGAACTACAATGAGGTGGAAGCATGACAGCATTATGGCAAGTCGATACAGCCCAATTTCTTCAAAATGTGAAACAAGTAACGCAAAAACAATCTGTTATGGCGGTTGTGAAAAATAATGCGTACAATTACGGTTTAGATTTTGCCGTACATACGTTTCAACAAGCAGGTATTGATACGTTTAGTACGACATCGTTAGTTGAAGCGGTGCGTATTCGAGAACTTGCGCCAGCAGCAACGATATTTTTAATGAATGCGACTGATGAATTTGAACGTTTGAGAGCAAATGATATCCAAATAACATTGCCGTCTTTAGCGTTTTATTTTGAACATAAAACAGCTTTAGCAGGTGTGAAAGTGCATTTGGAATATGAAAACCTACTCCATCGTTCTGGCTTTAAAACAAAAGATGAATTACTCGCCGTTTTAGATGATCATGAGAACAATCCGGCACCTAAGATGAAAATAACAGGTTTGTGGACACATTTCGGTTATGCGGATGAATTTGATGTCGATATGTATGAACAAGAACGTGAGGCATGGTTGGATATTGTGGAGACACTCGTGCATCAAAAAGGGTATCATTTCGACCTCATTCATGCCCAAAATAGCGCCAGTTATTATCGAGAAGGTCAACGTGTATTTAATCATCATACACATGCACGTATTGGCATTGCGTTATATGGTTCACGCCCCTACTCTAGACTGTCATCTGATCGTATTACACAAGCTTTGACAGTAAAAGCAAATGTGATTCAAGTGCGCGATGTACAACAAGGCGATCATTGTGGGTACAGTTTTGCTTATACCGTTGATAAACCGAATACACGTTTAGCTGTTGTAGATGTCGGATATGGAGATGGCATTTTGCGGAAAAGAGCGCAACATGACGTCTCAATCAATGGCAAGCGTTACCCAATTCGCGCGCTCATGATGAGTCATATGTTTGTGGAAGTAGATGACACAGTATCAGCAAAAGATAGCGTCATTTTATATAATTCAGATTTGCGTATTGATGACTACACGTTTAAAGGTGTCGGTGCTAATTCTGAACAACTAAGTGCATTAAATTTGAATTCGTTAATAAAGGAGTATGTATAAATGACAGTCAGTTATAATCAAAATGGTGAATTAACAATGGGAGGAACAAGTTTAAAAACGTTAGCACAAAGTTTCGGTACGCCGACGATTGTGTATGATGAAGATCAAATTCGTCAACAAATGAGACGCTATCACAGTGCATTTCAACAAAACGATATAGGCTATGTGTTATCATATGCCTCAAAAGCATTTACATGTCTTCAAATGGTTAAACTTGCGGCCGAAGAAGATTTCGAATTAGACGTCGTATCAGAGGGAGAGCTTTACACAGCATTAGAAGCAGGATTTGACCCACAACGCATCCATTTTCATGGCAACAATAAGACGAAACATGAAATTCAATATGCCCTTGAGAGTGGTATTGGTTATTTCGTTGTCGATGCATTAGATGAGATTGATCTTATTGAACAGTATGCCACTCAACCTGTAGACGTCCTATTACGCGTTAATCCAGGTGTTGAAGCACATACGCATGAATTTATCCAAACAGGTCAAGAGAAAAGTAAATTCGGTCTTTCTTTAAAACATGGTCTAGCTTTAGAAGCGGTTGAAAAAATTCGTAACACAAATAACATCGTGCTGAAAGGCATTCATTTCCATATCGGTTCGCAAATTGAAGAAACAACAGGTATGATTGAAACTGCTAAAATGGTGCTGAATTGGCTCGACGAACATGCGATTGCGATTGATTTACTCAACTTAGGTGGCGGCTTTAGTGCGCAATATATTGATGGTGACCAATCGTTCGACATTGAAGCAGGTATGACAGAAATCGTACAAGCGATTAAAGCAGAATGTCAGCAATTAAAATACCCTATTCCGACATTGAGTATTGAGCCAGGGCGTTCTATTGTGGCAGAAGCGGGCGTAACACTTTATGAAGTCGGTACGATTAAAGACATTCCTGGTGTCAATAAGTACGTGTCCATCGATGGCGGAATGAGCGATCACATCCGTACAGCATTATACGACGCGCAATATCAAGCATTATTGATTAATCGTAATGAAACACCTGACGAAACAGTAACAATTGCAGGAAAACTGTGTGAATCAGGAGATATTATTATTCACGAAGCAAAGTTACCGTCTAGTGTGAAACGAGGCGATTATTTAGCCGTGTTAACGACAGGTGCGTATCACTACAGTATGGCTTCAAATTATAACCAAATGCAGAAACCTAGCGTGTTCTTTGTACAAAATGGGAAAGCGAGAGAAGTCGTGAAACGTCAATCGTTACGCCAATTGATTATTAATGATGTGAAGTAAATGCCAATCATCATATGAGGCAAGAAATGATTGCTTCCTAGGACCGACGCTTTTTACGTGTTGATTTTCGACGATGTAATAGTTAAAAAAAGAGCACCTTACCTTTTTATCGGTTAGGTGCTTATTCGGGTTTAATTCCAAAGGCTAAATATCTGATTTCTTCGTCTGTTAAATCGTCAAAGCCTTCTGGAGATTCGAATGTTTCAAAAGGACCATCTTCTTTATAACAGGATAAAAACATTTATAAAAAAACAAAAAAACAGCGAAGCGAACTTCACTGCTTTTTTCTAAGTCAATATTGCATCTATTTATTATAGTTTTACAACGTTTGCAGCTTGAGGACCGCGGTCGCCTTCAACTACTTCAAATTCAACTGATTGACCTTCATCTAATGATTTGTAACCTTCTTGGTTGATTGCAGAGAAGTGTACGAATACGTCGTTTTCTCCTTCTACTTCGATAAAACCAAAACCTTTTTCAGCGTTAAACCATTTTACTGTACCTTGTTTCATAATCTGTGAAACCTCCAAGACTAAAATTCAATATGCGCTATTCGCATATTACAAAAAATACTGATTCATTCTTTATAAATTCGATAAATAAAAACTGAAAAATATTCTTTGCAATATGGAATAATGCCATTGCTTACCCCTATTATAAGGTAATGTGACAATATTTGCAATATAGAATTTAAAATTTATTGATTAGTCTATAATTGGCAAATTCAAATATATTTTTTCATTTTTTAAAGTAATGAAGCTATAAAAAATCTGTAAATCTTCATCACAATCCTCACAAAAGTTTAGATCACAATTATTATAAAATGCATAAATGTTATATTTCCCAACAATAAAATTATCATAATCCGTTTTGGCTTGTTGAATCATACGTTGATAAGCTTGTTCAAATGCTTCAAATGTATCAAATTTTTGCGAATCAATGATGTGTTCTGGCCAATCATCGAATAACCACCAACCTTCATAGTCTGCACGAACCTTAGCAACTTCCCACATAACTAACGTCCCCCTATAGGTAAAAAAAGTCTTACTAAAAAAGATAGTATCTTTAAATTTAAAAAGCAAGCTAAAAGACCTAAAAATAAGTGATATGAAACTTAAATATTAGTCTTTTGCACTGAAAATACTTATAATTAAGTGGAGGGGTGAAATGCATGAAATATTATTTAATCCGAGTATATGGACGTGTTCAAAGGGTTGGATTTCGTTATTTTACAGAACGATTAGCCTTGAAGTATCAAATCAAAGGCACAGTGAGAAATATTGAGGATTATGTAGAGGTGCACGCACAAGGTGATGATGCGTCACTTGAGTCCTTTACTCAGGCAGTCATTAATGGGGCCTCCCCTGCTTCACGTGTGGAAACATATACAATAGATGAACTTGAAATTAACGAACAATATCATAACTTTAGAGCGATTTCATAAAGGAAGATGAATATGAGATATTTATTATCGAGGGTTTGGGGCGCCATGGTTGGGGTGCCTGTTGCAGTTATCGCCTTTTTTACAAGTGTCATTTTAGATTATACATTTTTAATAGATTTCGTCATCGGTATCGCTGGTTTTGTGGTCGGTTATGTACCTACACAACGTCTGACTTCACGTGCCTATTTGAAAGAAATGAATTTGACGCGTAAAGATTATCACTACATTATACATCAAATTAACTTAGTTCAAAGCAAAAATAAGCGTATTTTAAAGTCATTTATAAAAATAAGATCGATACAAGATTTCAAGTTAGTGAATGATATTTACCGATTATCTCGTACAATTAATTCAGCTATTAAGCAACGACCTTTTCAGTTTTTCAATATTGAAAGCTTTTACTACTCGCATATTGATAATGCGTTGAACTTAGTTGAAAGTTATACGAGGCTTGCTAAAATGCCACTTAAAGCGGACAACGAACGACAAATGCTACAACAAACACGAATTACTTTAGAAGAAGTGAAGCGTACACTCATTGCAGATTTAAAGCAAATTAATGCGCAAGATTATGAACAGTTGGATACTGAAATGCGACTCAATGAAATGTACCAAAGAAGAAATACTAAAGAAATGGAGAATGATTCATGAAGTCAAATGATCTCACGAGTGAAACAAGTACTCATCCATTAGATGCGTATTTTAATGATTTTGATTATCCAAAGACAGCAGAAGTGACGGAAGTAGAAACAAAATATTTAAACCAACATTTTAATGATCAAGATCGCCAAAAAATTCAAAGTTTAGCAGAGCAAATCGAACCATTAAATCATGATAGCTTATTGAAATTTGGTTCAAATGCACAAACGCATCTTTCTCATTTTTCACATCAAATGTTGGATGAAATTCAGTCGAAAGATGTGGGACCAATTGGTGAAACATTGGAACAGTTGATGAAAAAGTTGAAAGAAGTAAATCCGGATGAGCTATCACAACAAAACGACAATTTCCTCAAAAAATTGTTCAAACGCTCAAAAAATTCGATGCAGCAACTTTTTTCACGTATGCAATCTGTGAGCTCACAAGTCGATCGTATTTCAATAGAGCTAGATAAAAATAAAGCATTGCTGGTGAAAGATATTCAGCTGTTGGATGGCTTGTATCAGCAAAATAAAGACTATTTTGATGTACTTAATCTTTATATTGCAGCGGCAGAACAAAAGAAAACAGAAATTGAACAACACGTTTTGCCAGATATGCGTCAGAGAGTGAAAGATGCCGACGACCAAATGGCTGTCCAAGATGTTGCGGATATGGAGCAGTTTGTCGACCGCCTTGATAAACGGATTTATGATTTAAAATTATCACGCCAAATTTCTTTACAATCTGCACCGCAAATACGGATGATTCAAAATGTAAACCAAGCATTAGCTGAAAAAATTCAAAGTTCTATTTTAACAAGTATTCCGTTATGGAAAAATCAAATGGCAATCGCATTAACATTGCAGCGTCAACAAAAGGCTGCGATAGCACAAAAGCAAGTGACAGATACAACGAATGAAATTTTATTACGTAATTCTGAAATGTTGCGTCAAAATGCGCGTGTCACTGCAGAAGAAAATGAGCGCGGTATTGTCGATATTGAAACATTGAAGACGACACAAGATAATATTATTCAAACGATTGAAGAAACATTACAAATTCAACAAGAAGGCCGTGAAAAGCGTCAACAGGCTGAGAAAGATTTACTCGCATTAGAATCAGATTTGAAAGCACGTTTAACAACAGCGAAAGTTCAGCGCGACGGTCAGTAAAAAACCACAAAAAACAGGCTTGGTAACTGTGTCCAAGCCTGTTTTTTGTTAATATACATAATCATCTGTTTCTTTACGATCGAGTTCATCATTCTCATCTTTTCTCGATTCAGAGATATATTCACGCATACTTTCTTTATCTGGTGTAAGTGTTAAGCCGAGATGACGACGTTCTAAATTGGAAATATGCGAGGATAGTGCCACGATACCATACATGGCCCAAGGATGTATCCCCTAATGGAATGGAAAAGGCTGAACGCATCGCATCCATAATCGCTGCGTTTATTTCAGGTGACGTATTCGGTGGCGTTAAATAGTGTGTCATCGGTTCAGTGGCACCGTAAAAACGAGACCAATCCCCATCCCCGTACTAAATAACATAGCGAGCCAAGATATTGTTTTGAACTCTGGCTCATCATCTGGTTTTCCTAAACGCAATTTCCCTATTGGACTAAAAATAAGAAATAAACTGAAAAACACAATAAAAGTCATCGTCATCATGTAGTACCAGCCAAATGTATTAATAATCCACCTGCCGATTTGTCCTGACACTTTACCAAACTGCTTTGGGAAGAATACGCCTAATAACAACATCAGGAAAACAAGAATGGCAGAATACAGAAAAGCTTTTGACAATTTTTGGTTTTCTTTCATAAAAAATGAACATCTCCTCTAAACATAAGTCATCATCTGATAACTTCAATATAACAATGGTGCTTTAAATGAACAGTAACATTCAATTTCATCTCTTATTTATTGCGTACGTGAGATAGTGGGAAGTCATATTGATTTAAAGTACGATTGCAAATTTAAAAGATGATAATGAAAGTTGAAAGTTGAAATAAAATTGTGAATGAAACTATATCGTTCAACTTTTTTCATTCACCACCCTATCAATAAAATAAACGTCATTTACAAATGATTGGGTTTAATGGAATGAGAAGTATATGGAATTTTACGATATAAAAAAGACAAGCCACAGAAATGCGACTTGTCTTGTTATTGATGTTCATCTTATTCTTTTTCGTACACGATGATATCAGAGTTTTTCATAAATGCACCAATAATGTAGCCGATAATTATCGTAATGACAGCGATTGGGAACCACTCTAATGAATGTTCATGTAATGGCAATTGATTGATAAAACCAATTTTCGCCCAACCATTTGCATTGATGACACTAAGAATTGACTCAATCGTTACGACTGCGACAGTAATTTGTTGTGTAATCGGACGTGTCGGTACAAGACGTGCGATTAAAATTAAAAGTACAGTTGTAATGGCGATTGGATAAACAATCAATAATACAGGAATTGAAAGTTTAATTACTGCATTTAAACCTAAGTTCGATAAAATAAAGCTGATGATTGTAAAGATGAAGACATAAACTTTATATGAAATTTTAGGTAAAATACTGTTGAAATATTCACTTACTGATACGATTAAACCACAAGCTGTCGTTAAACAAGCCAGTGCCACGATAATACCGAGTAAATATTTGCCTAATGAACCAAAACCTGTATCCGCCATCGTAATGAGCAAGTAAGCGCCGATGTTTTGGTCATTTTCAACTAATTTTTTCATTGTTTCTTCAGGAATGATCATATGGTTACCAATGAATCCTAAAGAAATGTAAATGATTGCTAAAGCGATGGCAGCAATGATACCTGCCATTGCAGTTTGTTTGAAAATATCATTCGCGTGTTTAATCCCTGTAGCTTTAATTGCATTTACAACAATCATTGAAAACGCAATTGCCGCAATCGCATCCATCGTTAAGTAACCTTCAGTGAAACCTTTAGAAAAACCACCTAACGCAGAAGTATATGCCTCAGGGTTAGCAGTGTTTTGTGCGCTACCTCCAAAATCTACGAAACCTTTAATAATCATCGCAATAATCGTGATTAAAAGAAGTGGTGTTAAAATGGCACCGATACGGTCAACGATTTTGCCAGGGTTCAAACATAAGTACAACACGATTAAGAAATAGATAACTGAGAAAACGAATAACCAAACTGGACTACTCGAATGAATAATCGGTGTCACAGTCATCTCGAAAGACGTTGATGCTGTACGTGGAATGGCAAATAACGGTCCGATCGTTAAATAAATCGAAACTAAAAATACAACTGAGAAAACGGGATGTATTTTGTTAATTGAACCAATGTAACCTTGTTTGTCTAAGGCACCTACTATCACGCCCATCAACGGAAGACCAATACCCGTAATGACAAAAGCTAAAATTGACGGCCAAAAGAATTGTCCACTTTCTAGTCCTAAATTTGGTGGGAAAATCAAGTTCCCTGCACCAAAAAAGATGGCAAATAACATAAACCCAATAAATAAAGTGTTTTTATTCATAACGCTACTCCTTAAAATTTCTAAATAAAATATGATTCATTCTATCACAAGAACGTGTAGCCGTCTATAAAATTTCTGAAAATTTGAAAATTGTTGTTACAAAATAGACAAAAAATGACTAAAACGACTTCAATAACAACTTTTTCAGTAGTGGTGAAAGTAAGCTTGGCAAATGTTCGACACCTTCGACAAAGATGGCATATTGTCCATAAATGTTATGAATGGTCTGTTCGATCGATTCAGTCATTGGCTCTTGACTTAAAAACACGTTGAACACTTCGATACCGAGTTTGCGTGAGTTTTCAACAGCTTCATACGTATCCAAAATGCCGTCTTGACTATAGTTAAATGCAGAAGGTTCACCGTCCGAAAAGACAATGAGAAAACGCTGTAGTTCCGAACGAGACAATAAGCGATTACTTGCGACACGAATCGCTACCCCATCGCGATTATCGTCTTGAGGCGTCAGTGACATTATTCTCGGTGCTTCGGTATTGAATGTTGACTGATGGTAATTAATTATCTCATCTATAATATTCGGTTGATATTGTGCATCTGCATCAAACGCATCTTCATTAAACGCAAGTATTTCATGTTTTACATTGAGTGCTTTCAATGTTTCATGGAATAACACAACGCCTTTAATCGTTTCGTCCATTTTGTCGTGCATACTTGCTGATGCATCAATTAATAATGTAAAAGTAGCGTCAAAAGTACGGCTTTGGTCAGCTTTTTTATAAAATAGTTTGTACTGATCATCTATAAACCAATTGACCAAGTTACGCTGCAAACGGCCTTTCGTTAAATTCGTACGCACGTCTTGATATTCACGATCAATCGTCTTTTTAATAATTTGAATAAGATCCTTGATTTCAAATTGGACAGATGTTTGAACTTGACGATAACTTTCAATGTATTCTGGTAAAATATCTGGCACATTCCACTTGATATCCACATATTGGTTAATACCTTTAAGACTCAGTAATGCATTTGAAGGCCCTTGTTCGCCACCTTCTTGATCATTTAAAGTATCGTTTGAACCTTTGCCTTTTTTACTCATCATGTCTGTCATATCATCAGTGCTGTCACCTTCACGTGCACTATCATCACCCAGTACATCACTGTTTTCGCCTTCATGGAGTTCCATTTCGAGATAAGCACCACCAGCAGATTCGCTATCAATATTTTTAGACTCTATTTTTTCAGTTTCGACATCGTCCTCTTCAGTTCCATTATGCTGATTCGTATTTGCGGCATCGACACGTTTCAAATCTTCAAGTGTAAATTGGCATAATGCTTCATAGACGTGGCGCGGGATGTGATAATATTCATTTAACATATCTTCGTCTAACCAGTCATCTACTTGATACATCATCCTTTGCGTTAAATACATGGTTTCTTCACTTGACTGAAGTTGAAAGGCATCCGGCAAATATTGATAAATAAATTCTAATGTCGGCTGAAAATCAGGATGAATATGCGGAATTGTATAAAAATCATCTCGTAAAAATGAATATTCTAAATTTAAAAAGAACAAATCTGTAAATAATGTTTTTGTTTGATACACATTAATTTGTGACGCACTATATTGTTGCCGTATTTGCTTGCGAAGTTGAATCATTTTTTGTGTACGTGGGCGTTCGCGTTCTATTAAATTTAAAATACGCATCTCTTCCATCATCTTAAAAAGTTGACGATATAGTTTCGGATGATTGAATCCTTCTTCATTCGCCACGACTTCACTGACAATTTGTGGTTCCATATCAAAATAACTATAAGTCGCAAGTAAAACGTCTGTCTTCAGTCCGATATGTTCAATATGTTCAGGTCGATGAGCCCAAAAAGAACTACAAATTAACTCATCATTGATTGCATCATAATACGGAAATTTGTGGACTTTCACTTGTGTATTTGGATTTTTCAACAACAAGCGTGCCAAATCTTGTAACATCATCATTTTCATGGCATCAAGTTGTTCGTCGTTAAACATGATAAAGCGATCGCTCATAATATCACCTTCTAAAAGTTAAGTTCTACCGCATTCATTATCGCTTGTTGTTCACGTTCATCTTCTAATTTATCAATGATACTACGCTGAATTGCTCGTTCAATCGGCATCACAGTCGCTAAATCACTCATATCGATTAAAGCACGAATACTTGCTGCCTCTTCAGACAATTGCCCTTGTTGTGTCATCGTACGTAAATCAGCATTGAATTTAATAATTTGGTCAATTAATGGATCGTCTTGCAATAAACTTTGCGCTTTTATGACATCATGTAAAGTTTGCCCGTCAATATAATCTACATTGACGACGACGAAACGGTTTTTTAACGCCTCATTCATCGGTAGTGTCCCGACATAGCCTTCATTAATGGCTGCAATGACTTTGAAGTCAGGTGCGGCTTTGATGACTTCACCTGTAAATGGGTTTGTCAGTTGACGACGATAGTCCAACACACCATTTAAAATTGGTAACGTTTCAGGTTTCGCCATATTGATTTCGTCGATGTATAAAATGTGACCTTCACGCATCGCCCGAATGACTGGCCCATCGATAAATACAATTTCTTGATGGCCTTCATCTGATGTTTTAATCGTTTTAAAGCCGAGTAAACTTTCTGCATCTAAATCAACAGAACAGTTAATTTGATGCATCGGTAATTCAGTGATTTCGCTTAAAGTTTCAGCTAATCTTGTTTTTCCTGAACCAGTTGGCCCTTTTAACAAAATATTTTTATTCAATTCGAACAGCTTGATTGCATCTCCAAGAACAGTTTCATCGGAGTTAATATAACCAGTAAATTCTTTAACCATTGTCATTTCCCTTTCTGTTAAAGTGCATGAAAAAAGACGTGAGTATCGACGAGATACCCCCGCTTTTTGAAATTTTAAATCGTTATAACGAAAGAAGTGCTTATACTTCTTCAAAATAAGTTTTGTAATAACCGCCTACGTGTCCTGAATTATCAATAATTTGATAGTATTCTTCAGTCTCGTTAACGACATCATATGTTTCGCCAACAGTTAACATATCGCTGACAGTAAATTTCTTTGCATCTGTATGAACGACTTTCACTTTTTTAAGTGGTGTACGCGTTTTCCAAGTTTCATGTAACATAGTTTAACTTCCTTTCGTTGCATGCGCTAATGTTAAAATCAATGCTAAACCACTAATATCATTGACACGAATAGAACGCGTCTCATGTTGATCATTTTTAAGTTGTTGAAAAGGGATATCGTGATGTGTCAGTTGATTCAACGCATAATTAAATTCGTCTTCGTGTTGTGCCGTAAATTCGAGTTGTTCAACGATGCCATAAGGTGGAATCTGTACTGTGTCTGATTTATAAATATGCACTTCAGCACCTAAACCACCGCCCTCACCTTCCATAACTATGACACGTTGATTTGCTTTAGGTGAAGTGTATTCAGCAATAGGTTTAAAACCAAATAAATCGCTTAGTAACGTCATCGTCACAGCCGGTTCATGTGTGCGCAACATCACTGGGCCGAGTCCTTGTACTTGATGTAGCGGACTGACAGAACTCTCTTCATTAGGCATTCCCAATCCAATGCCTACATTCGCTTCGTCTGAAAAAATGTTGAATTGTTGGTCATTGGCATCGGAAAAATGTATCAATTGATGACCATCCAAATGTGCAGGCCCTTCAAATGAATGTTGCTGTTCTTGTAAAATGGCCATATATTCATCAACACCATCGTTACTCGGTGTACGTAATGCAACACTTACAAAATGTTGATGTGCAGGCTCAATGGTTTCTGCTATTTCAACAAATTGAAGGCGTGTACCAGGGCTGAGTTGCGCATCTCCAAATTGAACACGATTGCCCTTTCTTTCGTACGCCATACCTAACATATTATGAAATAAATCAATCGTTTTGTCTATACTTTTAGTGCCTAATGTCACACTACGAAATTGCGCCATATCATCTCACTCCTTTTCACATTTATTATAACGTAAATGAACAATCGAATCAGAGTTGATGCCTTTATAACTTTAAAAGTACGCCTGCTACAACAAACGCCAATCCAGCAATTAAATATATCGTTTTAGAGCGATTGAACTTCAAAGTATCTATCGCGAAAAGAACTAACAAACAGCTCCCGATTAACTGGAAAAATGGATAATAATGAATGAAACCGAACAAACTTGCGATGATAAAGCCCAATTGCGCGATAATATTCGCAATACCAATCACAATTAATATGTATATGAAATTTCGACTCATCAAATTCACTTCTTTCGATAAAATGTTATGTTTTATTTATTTTAATACAAATTCACCTCAATTGACATGAGGTGCTATACATTTTAAATATTTCCTATATTTTTAGCTCACTCAGTAAGCAAAACAAATCATCTCCACACAAAACCAAGATGACTTAATAGAGTATAAGGAAAAGGAGAAGAAATCTGATTCGATCTGTTTAAAATTTAGTGAATGAATGATAGATTGCAAGAACCATTCGAGACTCTTGAGGTAATGGATACAGCCCAAGTAAACATCTTTTCAGTTTAATAGTGGTCACTGTTTAACGCAGTAGCTGTCTGACTTTCCAATGCTTCCACTGTTAAGAAGCCTAGTCAGCCTTGGGAGGCAGTATGACGAAATCTTTGTTGAACATCCGATTTCTGCACTGCTCCCGAAAATCCAATTCGGCCTCCATCCCGTGTACACCTCAATCTAGCCGAATTGAGTTGAGGCAAGTCTCCTAAGAAAGTGTAGAATGGTTTCAGCAATCTATAAAATTTGTCAATCAAAAAAGAGAGAAACCCATCACAGATTTCTCTCCATAAAACCCAAACAATTAAGACTCCAATAATAAATCTTCTGGGTTTTCAATTAACTCTTTAATCATCTTCAAGAAACTTACGGCTTCTTTTCCATCGATAATTCTATGGTCATAACTTAATGCAATATACATCATTGGACGGTTTTCAATCGTATCTTGATCAATCGCAACCGGTCTCGTAATAATAGAGTGCATACCTAAAATTGCAGCTTGACTACCATTGATAATCGGTGTAGACATCATTGAACCGAAAATACCACCATTTGTGATTGTGAATGATCCGTTCATCATGTCATCAAGTGTCAATTTATTATCACGTGCTTTTGTCGCTAAGTTTGCAATTTCTTGCTCGATTTCTGCAAAGTTTTTCTTATCACAATCTCTTACGTTCGGTACTAATAAACCGCCTGGTGTCGATACTGCAATACCGATATCGTAGTATTGTTTTGTTACCATGTACTCGCCATCGATTTCAGCGTTCACTTCAGGATAACGTTTCAATGCGGCAACCGCTGCTTTGGTGAAGAATGACATGAAGCCAAGTTTAGTACCATCATGATCTTCCATAAACTTGTCTTTTTTACGTTTACGGAGCGCCATCACGTTTGTCATGTCTACTTCGTTGAATGTCGTTAACATTGCAGTGTTATTGCTTACTTCTAATAATTTTTTAGCTGCAGTTTGTTTTCTACGACTCATTTTTTCACGAATCACTGGTTTTGATGGTGTTTTAGGTGCTTGTGGTGCAGCTGCTTCTTTTTCTTTAGATTGAGTAGTACCCGTTGATTTTTGTTGTGAGCCGCGTTCAACATCTTCTTTACGTACGACATCATTTGCTTTGCCACTAAGTTCGCTTAAGCTAATTCCTTTTTCACGTGCCGCGCGACGTGCTGAAGGTGTTGCGTTAATGCGTTCGTTTGAAGAAGTGCTTTGGCTTTCTTTGTCAGAAGATGATTTTTCTTCTTTTTTCTCTTGTTTGTCTGACTCTTTTTGTTCTGATTTGTCTGAAACGTCTTTTGAGTCAGCTTTTGAATCATCACTTGAAGGTTTAGAAGCGTCACCTTCACCCACTACAGCAATCGCTTGGCCGACTTCTACCGTGTCGCCTTCTTCAGCAAGTAATTCTTGAATTGTGCCTTCTTCTTCTGAAACAACTTCGACATTAACTTTGTCTGTTTCTAATTCAAGGATAGCTTCACCTTTTTCAACAGTGTCACCTACTTGTTTTAACCATTCTGCAATGGTACCTTCCGTAATCGATTCTGCTAATTCTGGAACTTTTACCTCTGCCATTTTTCATATGCCCCCTAAATATTTAAACTATTTTCAATAATTTTATTTTGAACAAGTTTATGAATTTCACCATCACCCTCGGCAGGTGCAGCTCTATGTTTTCTACCGTGATAAGTCAATTCGTATTGATCTCCAACGATGTCTCTCAAGATCGGATAAGCATAGTGCCATGCTCCTTGGTTTTGCGGCTCTTCTTGAACCCATGCGACTGTTTTAAGGTTTGGAAGTGTTTCGAGAACTGATTGAATTTCTTCTTCTGGGAAAGGATAGAGTCGTTCAACAGCTACAAGTAAAATCGCTTCGTTTGGTGATTCAGCTAATTTTTCTTTCAAGTCGATAAACATTTTGCCTGATGCGAGAATGACTTTTTTAACATTTTTTGCTTCGTGTGCTTCTGGGAGAATCGATTCAAATCCACCAGATGTAAACGCACTAAGCGGTTGTGCTACTGTTTTATTACGTAATAAACCTTTTGGAGACATTACAACTAATGGTCTCATTGCGTCAGTTCCTAGGCTTGCTGCTTGGGCACGTAATAAGTGGAAGTAGTTGGCTGAACTGGATAAGTTACAAATGGTCATATTGTTTTCGGCTGCCAATTGTAAGAAACGCTCTAGACGTGCTGATGAATGTTCAGGTCCTTGTCCTTCAAATGAATGTGGTAATAAGAAAGTTAAACCTGAAGATTCGCCCCATTTTGCATTACCAGAGAAAATGAAGTTGTCAAAATACATTTGCGCCATGTTCGCGAAGTCACCAAACTGTGCTTCCCAAATGTTAAATGATGACGGATTTTGAACATTATAGCCATATTCAAAGCCTACAACTGCAGCTTCTGATAATGGAGAGTTATGAATGTCAAACGTCGCTTTTTGATCTGGCACATGTTGTAACGGTGTAAATGTGTTGCCATTTTCTTGGTCATGTAACACTGCGTGACGATGGCTAAATGTACCACGTTCTGAATCTTGACCTGTCATACGAATTGGAGTTCCTTCTTGCATGACTGTCGCAAATGCAAGTTGTTCCGCATGTGCCCAATCCACTAAGCCATCTTCACTTTCAAATGGTTGCTTACGTTGTTCAAGAATACGATTTAACTTTTTGAAAATGTTGAAACCTTCTGGATAGTTAAACATCGCATCGTTAATCTCTTTTAAGCGGTCATATGAAAGTTCAGACTCATTGCTTTTTAAAGGTTGAGCGATGCTATCAGGAATGCTCATATCTATATTATCATTTTTGTCGTTTTTATCGATTTTGTCATGCGCTGTACGCATTTCTTTTTGAACGTTTTCCATTACTTCGTCCATTTCGTCTTGGCTAATGATGCCTTCATCTACAAGTTGTTTACCATAAATCACTTCAGACGTATCGTGCTTTTGAATCTGTTTATATGGTAGTGGGTTCGTTAATGTTGGCTCGTCCATTTCATTATGACCGAAACGACGGTAACCGACTAAGTCAATCACGACATCTTTATTGAATGCTTTTCTAAATTCCATTGCAATATCAATCGCTTCAATTGTCGCTTCAACATTATCAGCATTCACATGCATAATCGGCACATCATATCCTTTAGCCACATCTGTTGCATACGTTGTTGAACGTCCGTCTTCTGGATCTGTTGTGAATCCGATACGGTTATTCGTAATAATGTGCAATGTACCACCAGTTGAGAACCCGTCTAAATTACCAAGGTTCATTGTTTCAAAGTTCACACCTTGACCAGGATAAGCAGCATCACCATGTACAATAATCGGCATCGCATTTGAAAAATCAGTTTGCACTTTACCTGCATAATCCGTTTGGTCTTGTGCAGCTCTAGTACGACCTGTCACTACGGGTGCAACAACTTCAAGATGACTTGGGTTATTGGCTAAAGTGATTTTTTGTTCAATACCATGGTCATTAATCGTTTTAACCCCACCTAAGTGATATTTAACGTCACCTGTCCAACCTGAAGTGATAGATAAGCTACCATCTTCTGGTAAAAATTTCATCGGATCCGTATGCATAAATTCTGAAAGCATCATCTCATATGGCTTTTGCAGAACGTGCGTTAAAACATTTAAACGTCCACGGTGTGCCATACCAATTTGAATATGAGCAATTTCTTCTTCAGCAGCACGTTTAATTGTTTGAGTGATCATAGGTACGAGGGTATTGACGCCTTGGATTGAAAATCTTTTTGCACCTACAAAGTTCTTGTGAAGGTATTTCTCAAAGCCTTCAACGTGTGCCAGAAGTTTGAAAAGATTGATTTTTTCTTCTTTATTAAGGCTTGCTTTATATGGTGTTTCAATACGACGTTTTAGCCATACACGTTCTTTATTATTGTTAATATGTGTATATTCAAAAGCAATTGGCCCCTTATAACGTTTTTCCATACGTTCAATAGCTTCATAGGCATTATCGTAAATATCTTTAAAATGATCAGAAACGATCTCAGCTGAAATGTTTTCTAATGTTGCTTGATCTAAGTTAAAGTCTTCTGGATTTAATTTAGGAATATTTGTACGCTCTGGTGCGTTCACTGGATAAATATCAGCTTCTAAATGACCGTATTGTCTAATATTATCGATTAAACGCATCACACGCTTGATCGTACTATCTCCTGAGCTTGATTCGGTTGTTGATGATGTTGTCGCTTCACCATCTTTAATTGTACTAAAGAGAACTTGTAAATCTTCAGTCACTGAACTTGGATCTTCTAAAAATTGATCGTATAACTCTAAAATGAGTCCTAAATTTGTGCCGAAGTTTACAGGTGCCTCTGTCACCTGTTTATCGTTCTTCATAATCCACCCTCCACAGAAAAAAATAAAAACGCTTACAGGTCAATAATAGCATTAAAATGTGAACATTTAAAGGCAAAAAGCCAGATAATTGTACTTATCCGTACGAATCAAAACTTATGGTAAACGTTGTAAAATAGCCTACTTCACTCTCGACTGAAATTCGGCCATGATATAACGTCACCATTTTATGGGCAATGGAGAGTCCTAAACCGTTTCCTCCTTGTTGACGGGAACGGGATTTGTCTACACGATAAAACCGGTCAAAAATGTGCTCTTGGTCTGCTTGAGGGATACCTAAACCACGGTCCGTAATTTTAATCACGACTTGATTGCTAATGAGTTTCGTTTCAATAGAAATATGCTTATTTTGTGTATCATATTTAATCGCGTTATCTAGAAAAATAAGTAAAATTTGTTCTAAGTGGAAAGAGTTAATGTCTAAGTATATAAAGTCTTGACTCGTATGAAAGTCGAGTTGATAATCTGGATGAATTTGTTGTAGTGCATGAAGTCGACCTCTAATTTCATTATTCACATCGACTTTTTCAGTTTGATTTTCAGTTGTTCTCGTATCATCTTTAGTGAGTAGCAATAATTCTTCAATGAGTTTCGTGATCCGATTCATTTCCTCGATTGAGATATTCAGAGACTCTTCTAAAATGTCAGGATCTTTTTTGCCCCAGCGCTGAATTAAATTTAAGTGCCCTTGGATAATTTGAAGCGGTGTGCGCAACTCGTGTGAAGCATCTTCAACAAATTGACGTTGTTGGTTAAATGAGCTTTCCAGTTTCATCATCATACTGTTAAAAGTATCTATGAGTGCATCTGTTTCTTCATAATTGGTCGGGACTTCAAGTTTTTCTTGGAACCCATTACGTCGAATTTGCGTCATCTTTTCAGTAATAATATTAATCGGTTGGGTAATTTGAGATGAAAAGAAATAACTGAGTGATGCGGTCACAAATAATGCAATAAGTCCAAATGTCAGGGCGAGATACGTTATAAAGTTCAATAAATCATCGTATTCCTCTAGTGAATGGACAATTGTTGCGTGTCCTTTAAAATAAGGCGTATTTATCGGTGTCGATACGATGATGAATGAGCCCTTATCTGTGCGTAAAATTTTAATATTACGTGTATCATAAGCTTGAAACGGTGGTGTGAACTTCACATTTGTTGTACTGATATTTTCAAATATTTTTTTGCCCCGTTTATCGTATAAGATGACTTTTTGATAGTTATCAAGTACGGAGCTGAATTCTAATGCAGTAATGTTTTTCACTGGTTTCGTTTCAAGCAAATTGTATAGATCATCAGCGCTTCTTTCTGCTTTATCAAATTCATTTTGTTTCAACAAGCTGCTAATCGCATAAATGATGAGTAAACAAAAGATGAAAATAATAAGAAATGTAATGAGTGTCGTTACAAAAGTCCACTTTGTCTTGAGTGTTGATTGTTTCATTGACGAATCACATAGCCGACACCACGCACAGTTTCAATCAATTTTTGCTTATCAATGCCCTTTAACTTATTTCTTAAATATCGAATATACACATCTACCACATTTGTTTCGACTTCAGATTCATATCCCCAGACGTGATCTAAAATTTGTTCACGATGAAGGACGCGATTTTTATTTTCAGCGAGTAGTAATAATAAATCGAATTCCGTTTTCGTTAATTCTAGTTTTTCGCTTTGATAAGTGACATGGAAAGCACTCTTATCAATTTTTATGCCATCAATTTCAACCACATTTGTATCGGACACGTTTTCGTCTGAGTAACGACGGATGAGCGCGCGACTTCTAGCTAACAGTTCTTCAATTTCAAATGGTTTAACGATGTAATCATCTGCACCGATATCCAATCCAGTGACTTTATCGTATATTTCACCTTTCGCAGTAATCATAATAATAGGTGTATCTTTTTGTGTCCTTAATCTTTTACAGACTTCTAAGCCGTCCATTTCTGGTAACATCAAATCTAAGAGTATTAAATCAAAGTCATGTTGTAATGCACGGTTTAAACCAGATACGCCGTCATATTTTACTTCTACTTCATAATTTTCATGTTTAAATTCAAGTTCAATAAAACGTGCTAAATTTTGCTCGTCTTCAATAATAAGTACTTTTTTCATATTAGCCACCTCTCCCCTAATCATATGCTAAAAATAAAGAACACGAAAGTTTTTTTAAAAATTTTGTATTTTTAATTGACAATGATTCTCAATGCGTTATAATGTAATTGAAAATGATTATCAATCCCAACGACCCCCCACTACAATTCGTTCTTATGATTGAGTCATTTTCAATAATATCCCCTTTTATATGCCCGTATAAAAATTCGTTGATATTAAACGTTTAATAAAACATACTAAGATTAGCTGTGAAGAAATTTATGACGATAGATTTCTTCACAGCTATTTTTTATAGTTGTAGAGAGAAGTAGATCGCGCAGTCCCTTGGATCTTTGAATCCGTAATGTAAACTGATCAGCTTTACTCTCCTTTTGAAATTCGATTGAAGTATGTTGGGTTTTAGAAACCGTGTATAGGAAAATGAAATGAAAAAGGCTAAGTAAAGTTAAAATCTTCTCAATTCAATAGAGAAAGGTATGATTTTTATTAACTGTTTTGGTATTGATATCAGTAAGTCAGAAAGTGTGGTCGCACATTATAAGGATGAAGTTTTCGTTAAAGAATTGGTCATTCAAAATAATCAAAATGGCTATCGTTATCTTAAAAATTATATCAAGCATCTTGATTCCCTGTTTATCCTCTTTGAATCAACAGGTGTTTATTCAAGAGGTATGAAACACTTTTGTGAAATTCACAAAATAAATTACTTAGAAATGAACCCCCTAGAAGCCAAGTTTAAAACAAATTCGTTAAGATCATGGAAAACAGATAAGTCAGACGCACATAAACTCGCACTTCTTGCCTTTAGAATGAAAGATTCAAAGGTACAACGTCATCCTGAAGAGATCTACTTTGAACTGAGAGAACGTGCGCGCTTTCACTTAGAAATGGAGATCAACCAAAATTGTCTCAAAGTTGAGTTAGTCGAAACACTACATCAAACATTTCCAGGGTTAGAAAAGTTATTTACTAACAGATATTCAAAAATCGCATTAAATATAGCTAAAGCATTTCCTCATCCTGATTATGTAAGTATTTTGACTCATGATGAATTGGTGGAAAAAGTACTTCATTCAACTGATAAAGGCATTTCAATTAAAAAAGCGCACAAGTATGCCAAAAAATTAATTGAAATAAAGAATAATAGTTTTCCGAATGTGCGCAAGTCTTCTTTCCTCCTACAAAAAGTCCAATACTTATGCGACAAACTGCTTATTGGGATAGAAGAAATGAAAGCATTTAATCAGGAAATGATTGATTTAGCTAAAAATACAACTGAGTTTGAAAATATTATTTCAATTCCTGGCATCGGAGAACTCACAGCTACATTGCTTATTGGGGAACTTGGAGATATTAGAGAATTCAAAACAAATAAACAACTGAATGCATTTGTAGGCATTGATATTAAACGTTACCAATCAGGAACTTCAAAGAGTCGAGATACGATTAATAAAAGAGGAAATAAAAAAGCAAGGCGTTTATTGTATTTAATCACTATGAACATTCTTAGGGGAAGAAATCATTATCAAAGCCATATTGTGGATTATTATTATAAATTAAGAGAGCAGCCTCATGGGAAACCCCACAAGACTGCCGTAATAGCGAGTATCAATCGCTTATTAAAGACCATTCACTACTTGATAGTCAATGATAAATTATATGATTATCAGAAAGCACCACACTAACGAAACCACATAATCATATACATCATAACACCTTATTCAAAAAAGTAAAAATTGGACGGTCTAGTTCAGTAATGTCAATTTCACTTATTGAACCCTTGACAAATCGTAGGAAAGGGGCTGGGACATAAATCCCGGCTCAAATAAAGAATCGACTAAGTAAGAAATCATTTACTTAATCGATTCTTTTTTAGATATTATTTAAAAAAAATAAAGTCCTCGCGTATAATATTGAATAACCACAAACATAAATACGGAGGAACTTTATATGTATAAAAATTATAACATGTTTCAACTTACACTTCCAATAGAAACTGAGATGTCTTTTCCTGAAAATGATATTGTATTCATTATTAACAAACTTGTAGAATCTGTTCCCCAAGAAGCTTTTAATCCATATTATAGCCAAAGAGGTCCTTCATCTTATCACCCAAAAATGATGTTAAAAATCATACTGTATAGTTATGCCCATTCTGTTTTTTCAGGACGAAGAATCGAGCATCTGTTAAAAGATAGTTGTCGAATGATGTGGCTTGCGCAAGGTCAAACGCCAACTTATAGAACCATCAATCGCTTTAGAGTGAATCCCCACATGATGGAATTTCTACATATTTTATTTGTCGGTTTAAGAGCCCAATTATTAGAAGATAAACTCATTACAGAGGATGTCATTTATATTGATGGCACAAAAATAGAAGCAAATGCGAATAAGTACACATTCCAGTGGCTGGCTAATACGAAGCGTTTTAGTCAGTCTGTCATTGAAAAATCAACGGCTTTATATGAGCAACTCGTTTCTGAAGAGATTATTCCTGAAATCAAACGTGAATCTGGGCATGAATTAACAAGTGAAGAACTGAATCAAATAGAGACGCATTTAGGTCATAAAAATGATGCGCTCACGTCTGAAATTGAAACGACTCAAGATGTAGAGACAAGAAAAACCCTTAGAAAAGAAAGAAGTAAGGTGAGACAAAGTAAGAAAGCCATCCAAGATTTTAAAGACCGTAAAATCAAATATGACAAGCAAATGGAAATTTATGGTGACAGAAAAAGTTATTCAAAGACCGACCACGATGCGACCTTCATGAGAATGAAAGATGATCATATGAGAAACGGCCAATTGAAACCGGGTTATAACCTACAAATCGCAACCCATAATCAATTCGTTTTAGCTTTTGGTGTTTACAGTTATCCAGGTGATACAAGAACGCTCGAACCATTTTTAAAATCCATCCACAATTTATATGGTGACATTCCAGAGTATATTGTGGCAGATGCGGGTTACGGAAGTGAATACAACTATACCATGATACTCGATGAATTTGAGAAAACACCTTTAATCACTTATAGTATGTATCTCAAAGAGAAGCAGCGCAAATATAAAAACAATCCATTGATTACTGCTAACTGGGAATACCGTGAGATAGATGATTACTATATATGTCCTAACAAAAAGGAATTACATTTCCAAAGTTACAGAAAGAAAAGAGACGGATACGGTATTCAAAGAGATTTTAAATTATATGCATGTGAAGCGTGTGTGGGCTGTCCATTACGAAGTCAATGTATGAAGCAAAGTACGAACCCCAACACAAATAAACGCTTATTTAAAAATTTAACTTGGGACTATTTTAAAGCCTTCACAAATCAACAGCTTTCAGATCCAAAGACGAAACACATTTATCAAAAGAGAAAGATAGATGTTGAATCAACTTTTGGAAATCTGAAGGCTAATTTGGGTTTCCAAAGATTATCGGTTCGCACAAAATCAAAGGTTGAGTGTGAACTTGGCATCGCACTCATGGCAGTGAATATACGAAAACTAGCTAAAATAAGTGTTCGTTTTCGTTCGTTAATAAGAAAAAAGCCGTCAAATTCTAAAAAAATGAATTTTGACGTCTTTTTCTTAAAGGAGCTGAAGTCTATGGCCCAGCCCCTTCTATTGTGCGTGTTTGAATAAGAGGATGCAAAATTTAAGTAGAACGAGAGAAAAAATGGTGATGTCGTATCATCCCTTTTGTACACATAGGTATCCTTGTTTTGAAGAGAAAGATAATGCAAACGAACAATACATGAAGACAGTCATATTTTTGTCAGCAATCTAATGATATTGCTTTAAAGAGTGAAATTTAGCGTATGAAATGAAAGAAATAAGAGGCTGTGACATCAATGTAATTTTCGCATATAAAAAGAACTGCCTCTCCTCATGAAAGACAGTTCTTTATTCATTAAGTTTTAGTTTGCTCTAATGGATGTCGTAGGATGAGTTGTGTCAATACGATACAGAAAAGTCCTCCGACAATACCAGCCATAATATCTGTTGGGTAATGTACCCCAAGATAGACACGTGAACTCGAGATGAGAACGATCATCAATACACTTAATGTCTTAGCCACACTTTTTGCTTTTCCTTTTAGGATGCGGTGTGCGACGTAAATCACACTACCGAAAAAGGCAGTTGATCCCATCGCATGACCACTTGGAAAGCTGAACCCTGAAATATCAATTAAACGTAATAAAGTTGGACGCTCTCTGTCAAAAATATTTTTCAAAATTGGGTTCGACACGCCCGATAACAGCATCGTTAATGCGAAAAAGAGTGCCTCCAATTTATAGCGGTAGAGCATCAATAATGCAACCATAACGAGTGATAATGCAATCATAGCCCACACTTCACCAATTTGAGTGGCACCGAAAAAGATTGACGTTGAAATAAAGCTTTCTGACGCATAAATCAAATTGTATACTTCATTATCAATCCATTTACCGAGACGCGATTCATGAAACATCGCAATCATTGAAAATATTAATGTGAAGACGATTAACAAAGAAATTTTTTTCCAATGTGTCATGCGCCAACCTCCTATTGAAGTGCGTCTTGAATGATTTTGTCTAGTAAATCATGACGCGTATAGCTTTCTGTAAAACTTTCCATATTTTGAATGTACTGATGTCGATTTTTTTCAAGTTCTGCTAATGCAGGTAATAACGTTTCACTCGATAATTCCGACTCATCTAACATCGTCGCGTATCCTTGCTTTTCAAAGTATTTCGCATTGTCGATTTGGTCACCACGTGATTGGTCGAGACCAAGTGGGATGAGTAACATTGGAAGGCGTAATGTTAAAAATTCATAGATCGCATTTGCACCCGCTCTTGACACGACGGTATCTGTAATTGCTAATAAGTCTGTTAATTCTTCTTTAACGAACTCATATTGCACATAGCCTTCTTGATCAATATTTGAAGCGACTAGACCTTTCCCTGTTAGATGAATAATTTGATAAGTTTGAAGTAATTCATCTAAATGACGACGAATGGCTTCATTAATTTTCAAACTTCCCATACTGCCCCCCATCACGAGTAATGTCTTTTTATTAGGTGTAAAGCCTGTCAATGCATAACCATTTTGTTGATTACCGTGTTTTAAATCTTCACGAATCGTTGCGCCGACGAAATCTGATTTTTCGCGTGGCACATATTTTAGAGTATCTTCAAAAGTTGTATAGAGTCGTTTCGCAAATTTAATTGCAATCTTGTTGGCAAGTCCTGGTGTGACATCTGATTCATGAACGATGGTTGGGATGTTCAGTGACTTCGCTGCGAGTATGACAGGAACTGATACGAAGCCGCCTTTTGAAAATACGATATCAGGTCGTTCGCGTTTTAATACTTTACGTGCATCTCCAATACCTTTTACGACTTTAAAGATATCTTTCAAATTTTCAACAGATAAGTAGCGACGTAATTTACCACTTGAAATCGGGTAATAAGTCGTTTCAGAGAGTTGAGATGTAATCATTTCTCGTTCGATCCCTTGTTTTGAACCAATATAAAATGCTTCGTGCCCCTTTTCGAGCGCAGTAGGTATCAAACTTAAATTCACGGATACATGCCCAACTGTACCGCCACCTGTAAATGCAATTTTTACCATAATAACCCTCTATTCTGTTAATTTTTTATAGTATGCGTAAAATGGTTTGCCTTTATCAAAAGGGAATTCTGTACTTGTCATTTCACCGATTTTAATGAAGCCATATTTATCAAATAATCGTTGTGCACGTTGATTTTGTGAAAAAGTATCCGTTAATAGAATATCAATGTCGTGCTCTTTTGCTAATGCAATCGCAAAGGTCATCAACGCTTGAGCTGTTCCACGATATTGTGGCGAGGCTACAAGGCGATGAATCACGTATGCTTGTGATTTGTCGACCGGCCATTCGAGTGTATCGTACCAATCTGGTGCTTGTTGATCAATCACGATAAAGCCTTGAATCACATCATCATCATAGACAAAAAGGCTACCTGATTCAATATCCGTTTTAAAATGTGTCTTTAAAGGATAGCGATGGTCCCATTGTGGGTTGTCATCTTTAATCATGAGTGTTTTTGCTTCTTCAGTCAATTGTTCAATCGTATCGAGATCTTGCAATGTTGCTTTTCTTAACAAGGCCATCACTCCTCTACTTTTTTCAATGTTTGTTCTAACATCGGATCTTCAGACGATGCTTTCTCGACAAGTCTTTCTGTAAATACACCATTTGTCTCTTTGTTAAACATACCATTTGCCGTTAAATCATTTTTTTGTTGGAACTGTTTCACTGCGGCAGTCAATTGTTCGTCATAATGTTCATCAATGGTACCGACGTCATAGCCGAGTGCTTTAAGACCGATTTTAATCGATTTAATATGTTTGTCCTGTTGACCGAGTTGATATGTTGTTTTAGAAGGAATCATAGAGATGTTTTCATAATCCGCACCTTTAACAAGAACATCGGGTTGAATCCCTTTACCGTGAATGTAATGGTCATTTGGTGTGAGCCATTTCATTTCAGTGAATTTTAATAATGAACCGTCTTCAAATTCACGCGTTGTCTGTACAATCCCTTTACCGAATGATTTTTCACCATAAATTTTGGCTACTTTATGATCATGTAATGCTCCAGAAAAGACTTCGGAAGCACTTGCTGAACCTTCATTTAGTAAAATCGATACTTTTAAATCTTTCACACCTTCTAAAGGTTCATTTGATGTATTAATCGATTCTTTTTGATCGCCTTTTTCTAATTTAACGACCGTTTCATCTTTATCAAGGAAAATATTCGCCATTTTTACAGCTTCATCAAGGAGACCACCCGGATTGTTGCGTAAATCAAGGACGATATTTTTAATACCTGACTTTTGTGCTTGCTGTATTGCTGATTTTAACTCTCCCGCTGTGCCTTCTTGGAATTTATTAATTTTAAACACACCGACATCGCCATGCTTCTCATATTTCACACTTTTGACATGAATTTTATCTCGTGTCACAGTGAGTTCCTTTTCTTCACCGTTACGTTTAACCGTTAATTTCACTTCAGTCCCTTTTTTACCACGGACTTTAGGAATAATTGCATCAAGCGCTTGTCCTTTGACCGACTTACCATCGATTGCAATGAGTTCATCACGCGGTTTCAAACCTGCTTTTTCAGCGGGTGAATCTTGCATGGGACTCGTAATGATAATTTGCTTTCCTTTTTGTTGTAGTTCCGCACCGATACCGACGAAATCTCCGGAAACATCTTCATGAAAAGAAGCTGTTTGTTCTTTTGATAAATATTCTGTATAGGGGTCTTTCAAACTTTTGGTCATCCCATGAATGGCTTCGTCCAGCAATTGATCTTTATCTTGCTTTTGATAAAAATCTGATGCCAAAATTTCATAAACTTCACTTAATTTTTGAGCATTTTCGCTAATTTTTTGATCTTTACTATATTGATGGAAATAGTGATTGAAGCCAAAAACAATCAATCCTGTCAACAATATTGTAAGGATGATACTTAAAATAAATGTTTTTAATGAGACATATCTAGGTGTTTTTCTTTGATTTGGTGAATCTTTCAATCCGTTTTCCGCCCTTCTCGTTTAATCAATATTTGCTTTAAGATCGTGCCCATAGACAACAGTCGATTTAACGGTGTGGCATGAAGAAAAAGGGTGAGACATCTTCTGCCAGCACCCTCAAAATTTATGCGTGTCAAATCTTCAGCAATCACTTAAAATTGAAGCCATTCCTGATATTCTTCATACAAGTCATCAAAAACAGACATCGGTAATGTGAAATTGCCTTCTGTCTCAATGTATTCAGATAACGCATCGAAATCTTTATCGTATTTTGGAAAGGATAAATCTTGGAAAATTTGCTCTGCTAGTTGTCCTGCATCATCCTTACGACCACGAACAGTTAATGCAAATTGATAGAATGAGACATCTTTCATTATTTCATTGTCACTTCAATCACTGATGTCTCGCCTTTGTTCAGTTGCGCTGCTTGTTGAATATCAATGGCTGCTGTTTGATCTGTATTTGTAATGATAACAGGTGATACGATAGATTTTGCGTGTTGGTCAATATAATCAACGTCAAATGTAACGAGTGCGTCGCCTACTTTTACCGTATCCCCACTATTGACTAATGTTTCAAAACCGTCACCATTTAATTGAACAGTGTCTAAACCGATATGAACAAGGACCTCTAAACCATTGTCTGCTTTTAAACCAATCGCATGTTTGGTTGGGAAAACATTGTCGACCACACCATCAATTGGAGAAACGACTTTACCTTCAGTTGGACGTATGCCAAAACCGTCACCCATCATTTTTTGAGCAAAAACAGGGTCTGGAATGTCTTCAATTTTGACATATTCTCCAGTCATTGGTGCATAAACCTGAATTTCCTTATTTGCTTCTTCACTTTTTCCGAATAATTTCTTAAACATAAAACTCGCTCCTTTATTGGTCGAAAAGTTTGACTAAATCACCATAGCCTAACGATTCGAGCTTTTCATACGGTATGAATTGGATTGCAGCAGAATTGATACAATAGCGCAAGCCACCACGCTCTTTCGGGCCGTCGTTGAACACATGTCCTAAATGACTATTGCTTCCTTCAGAGCGGACTTCTGTTCTCAACATGCCAAACGATTTGTCTACCAATTCAATAATGTCTTGGTCGTCGATAGCTTTTGAAAAACTTGGCCAGCCACAGTCAGATTCAAATTTATCATCTGACGTAAATAACGGTTTGCCCGAAAGTTTGTCCACATAGACACCCTTTTCAAAGTGGTTCCAATATTCATTTTGAAATGGTGGTTCTGTGCCGTCTTGTTGTGTGACGAGGTACTCCAAGTCTGTTAAATCTTTTTTATCTTTTTTAATCATGCTTAATCCCCCCAATGTTTTTCAATAAACGCTTTACGTCCTGATCCGCGTTGATATTGTGCGTAGTGAAGCGGATGTTTTTTATAATAATCTTGATGTGCTTCTTCTGCTGGATAAAAATTGCGATATGCTTCGACAGGCGTCACAACAGGATTACTAAAAATTTGGGATTGATTTAACGCATCAATTTTATTCAGAGCGGCTTGTTGTTGCGCTTCATTGTGATAAAAAATGACAGGTCTATAACTGTCGCCTCTATCAAAAAATTGACCGTTTTTATCTGTTGGATCAAACGTTTTAAAATATATATCTAAAATATCATCATAACTGATAACATTGTCATCGTATTCAATTTGTACAGCCTCTACATGGCCTGTTGTATTTGTACAAACCTGTTCATAGGTTGGATTTACTACTGTCCCACCGCTATAACCTGATGTGACACGTTCAACACCGTCAAATGTATCAAAAGGTTTAACGAGACACCAAAAACATCCTCCTGCTAAAGTTGCTAAAGCCATGCTTGACACCTCCATTGTTATGAATCAGATGAATGTTTAAGGACAACTAAACCAATGGCACCCGCACCTGTATGCGTCGAAATCACTGGTGTGGTATGTCCGAAATCAAAATTTTGAACAGTAAAAGTTTCATCTAATTTTTCCTTAAATTTATCCATGAAATCTTTTGCTTTTGCGTGTGAAATACCAATAGATTTAATGGATGTATCACCAACAAACGGTTTTAAATCTTTGAGTACATATTTAATACAAGCGTTTTGTGTACGCGCATTATGAATCATTTCTAGTTTGCCGTCAATCAATAAACCTATTGGCTTGATTTTCATGAGGTTACCAATTAAACCTTTTGCTTTACTAATACGGCCACCTTTGATGAGCTGATCTAATTGACCGATAATAACGTAAAGCTTAATGTTTTTTTGTAAGTTTTGAAGTTTTGAGACAATTTCCTCTGTTGGAACGCCTTCTTCAACCCAGCGAATCGCATTTTGAAGTTGATAGCCTAAGCCGAAAGAAATCGATTTAGAATCAATGACTGTCACTTTAGCGTCAACCATTTCACTCGCTTGTACAGCGGTTTGATACGTGCCACTTAAACCCGATGAAAGATGAATACTGATAATTTCAGCGCCGGTTTGACCTAGCTTTTCATATGTTTCTACAAATCTTCCAATTGGAGGTTGGCTCGTTTTAAAATCATAGCTACTGTCTCCTAAATATTGTGAAAAAGACTCAGATGAAATGTCCTTTTGATCCTCATAAGATTCTCCGTTAATTGTAACACTCAACGGAACAATATGGACATTGTGTTGCTTCAGAAAAGCGTGATCTAGGTCAGATGTAGAATCTGTAACAATAATACGTTGTTGCATAATGCTAACCTCCAATAATTACTTTCGAGTGAGATGTAAAAAAGTGTGCGGATATTTATTCTTTTCATCCACAACACCTTCTACAGCAGATGTTACTTCCCAATCTTCAAATGTGTAAGGTGGGAAAAATGTGTCCGCTTGGAATTTGTCGTCAATAACAGTGATATACATATCGTCAACACGGTCAATAAAAGTTTCGAATAACGTTTGACCGCCAAAAATAAAGATGTGGTCGTCGTCAATCGTATCAATTTCTTCAATACTATGAATGACCTCCACCCCCTCTGGTTTGAAATCGGGATTGCTTGTAATAACGACATTTCTACGATGAGGTAACGGTTTACCAATAGATTCATATGTTGCGCGTCCCATCACGAGTGTATGTCCAGTTGTGAGTTTTTTAACATGTTTTAAGTCATTGGGTAAATACCACGGTAACTGTCCTTCAAAGCCAATGCCACGTTGTTGGTCATGTGCGACTAAAATAGATAGTATCATATGATTACTCCTTTTTGTTTATACCGCGATAGGCGCTTTAATTGCTGGATGAGATTCATAATTTACAATCTCTAAATCTTCATATTCAATGTCGAAAATGGAACGATCTGTATTGATTTTTAATTCAGGCGGTGCGAAACTTGAACGTGCCAATTGTGTTTTTACAGCGTCTAAATGGTTACTGTAAATATGTGCATCGCCAAATGTGTGCACAAATTCGCCTACTTTAAGGCCACATTCTTTCGCAATTAAATGTGTTAATAAGCTATAGCTTGCAATATTAAACGGGACACCTAAGAAAATGTCGGCACTCCGTTGATAGAGTTGACAGCTCAGCTTATTGTCTTGTACATAAAATTGAAAGAGTGTATGACAAGGAGGTAACGCCATTGTCTCAATTTCTGTAGGATTCCAAGCACTAATGATATGACGACGCGAGTTAGGATTCGTTTTAATTTGTTCAATTAACGTTTTCAATTGATCATATTGTTGACCCTCTGCACTGACCCAGTTACGCCATTGCTTACCATAGACATTGCCTAAATCACCGTGTTTTTTCATAAAATCATCATCAGTTAAAATCTGTTGTTTAAACTTTGCCATTTCCTCACGATAAGTTTCAGCAAATGCTGCGTCACTTTGTGCTCTATGACCAAAGTCAGTCATATCAGGACCGTTATAATCCTCGCTTTGTACATATTTTTCAAAGGCCCATTCGTTCCAAATATTGTTATTATATTGTAATAAATATCTTAAATTAGTATCGCCACGAATAAACCAAATCAATTCAGTTGCAACAAGTTTAAAAGAGACTTTTTTTGTTGTTAACAATGGGAAGCCTTTTGAAAGGTCAAAACGCAACTGATGTCCAAATTTTGAAATTGTTCCCGTAGCTGTTCGGTCATCACGTTGATTGCCAATTTCTAATACTTCTTTACATAAATCATGATAAGCTGCATCAAACGGATTCATGACATTCACCTCTTTCTCTTAGTATCTATAATAGACGATTTTGCGCCATTTTCAAAACGATATCAACGTTTTCATAGCCATTTATGTATGGGTGAGTAACCGGAATGTATTCAGTGTCTCCATCGTTTAAATATTGAAAATGATACGAACAGCTACATTTTGCGTAAAGCACTACCTATTGATTTGGAAACGTAAAAAAGCCGGAACAATGACTTCATAGCATGTTCCAGCTTTTTGATTATGCACGACAATGTGTATCGAATGCGTCTTTAATGTCCATTGCGATATCATTTATATCACGGCCCTCGATATGTTCACGTGGCATAAAGTGAACTAACTCAGACCCTTTGAATAATGCGAACGAAGGACTTGAAGGCACTTGTTGAATGTATTCACGCATTTTGGCAGTCGCTTCTTTATCTTGACCTGCAAAAACAGTGACTTTATTCGTTGGTTTATTTTCATTTTGTTCTGCTACGGCGACAGCTGCTGGACGTGCTAAACCAGCTGCACAGCCACATGTTGAATTAATGACAACAAATGTCGTATCTTTATCTTTTACATTGTCCATATATTGTGAAACGGAATCTTCACTTTCTAAACTTTCAAAACCATTTTGTGTCAATTCGCTTCTCATTTGAGCAGCGAGTTCTTTCATATATGCATCATATGCGTTCATGTTATAGCGCTCCCTTACATTGATTTATTGATTACGATTTGCGATCTGTTTCCACACTGATCCAAGTGCTTCTTCCCCGTTTTCGATACGTGTAATGGCCATTTCAATTTGCAACTTCACTTCATAAGCTGGGTCATTTTGATGTGCTTTCAGTGTTGCCAGTTGTCCTGGTCCGCCTTCATCAAAAAGAAACATTGCTGCACGCCATCGCACAATTTTTTGTGGATCATTCAATGCTTTTTCCATTTCAGGTAAAGCCTCTTTAAAGCCTAAATCACTTAAACTATCACCAGCTGTTCGTCTCACTGCAGGACTTTTATCGTGTAGTCCTTTATATAAGTATGGCAAAGTTTCTCGATCTTCAATCATGCTGAGCAATACAACTGCTTCACGGCGTAATGGTACTTTATCCTCATTCAACGCATAATCAAGTAATGGAAAGTCATCGGTTGTAGGTGTTGGAAAAGATTTCAACATACGTAAACGTGCTTTCCAATCAGATTCTTGTTGATATGTTTCTAATGTCACATGCACATATTGTTTTTGTGGCACTGTCACATCAGTATTTTTCGCCTCTTCTACGAGTTGATTTAAAACGTGTTCAGGATAAAGCGCATTAACTTCTTCTACAACACTTTGCATGACATCGTCTAAATCGCCATATCGGACACCTAATGTTTCCCATTTACGTAAAAAGACAACATTATCATGCGGTTCTTGTGTTTCGAGCATTGCATTGACGAACATGTCGTTCAATTGTTGACGCTTTTCTTCTTTAGGTGTCGTCAATTTCACTTGGTAAGGAATATTTTTAAACTTAAGTACCTCGGCGTTGACCTCACCAAAATGTGTATCCGGTTCAGGTTGCGTCGTGTCGCTTTGTTGTTGGTCTTGATTGAGTGACGCCGTAACGAGAGGTAACACAGTCTCCCAGTCTGCTTTAGGTGTTTTATCAACGGCAATAAAATCTAATACATGAAAGACAGATTTCACACCTTCAACTTGTAATATGGCGTTGATAAAGTGTGGTTGACCGTCTGTGACTTCCGTATAAGTTTTTGAATGATTGTCTTGTCTTTTTTCGGATAAAATAATTTTCATTGTATTCGGACTAGGCGTAGGTTCGACCTTAATGATTTCCATGTTAAACCTCCTCGTCAATGTACTACAGCCCTCATTGTAGCTCATTGCCTAATTGTTGAATTTGTTTGCCGATTGAACACGCATTGATACAGAAGTGATGTGCTTGCGTTTTCCCTTTTGTTTTTCGAAGGTGTGCTTTAACCAAGCAGTGTTCACAATATTGTTGAGACAATTGATCGATTGAAGCAATGGCCTTCTTCTCAGAGTCTGTTAGCACGACAGTCACCTCTTTTAAATATAGTGCGTACAATATTCACTATCGTAACATGATTTTTATGGACATTGAAGTGTTTAATCTTCAGCGACATCAAGAAAAATGTCACGCTTGTAAATGATAACGAATGGCTATTGAAAAATATAAAGCTGTTGATTATAATGGAAAAGTTATCGTGAATAGCGGTTTCTAAACACCCGCTGCAACAAAATTTAGGAGGTAATTCAATTGTATAATGAATGGTTAGGTTTAGGGTCATTTATCGTTACTTTCGTACTCATGGTAGTGATGTTTCGACTTTTTGGTAAATCAGGTTTGTATGCTTGGGTTGCGATAGGCACGATTATCGCCAACATCCAAGTGCTTAAAACAGTAGATATATTTACGATTTCTGCAACATTAGGCAATGTGATGTTCGCATCGATTTATCTTGCAACAGACATTTTGAATGATATTTATGGACGTAAAGTCGCGAAAAAAGCGGTTTGGCTCGGCTTCTCGTCTACTTTTATTATGATTATTGTCATGCAAGTTTCGCTCGCGTTTCAACCGAGTCAAGTCGACATGGCGCAAGATGCAATGAAAGTAATTTTTGATGTCGTACCACGTATCGCTTTCGCATCAATTATCGCCTACATTATCGGGCAACATATTGATGTACTCGTCTTTAACATGATTAAAAAAGTATTTCGTTCAGATCGTACTTTTTTCATTCGCGCTTATGGGAGTACGACGTTAAGTTCGATTGTGGATACAGCGCTTTTCGTACTGATTGCTTTTTATGGTAGTTTACCAAACGGTGTCGTGCTAGAAATTTTCATCTCGACATATTTATTAAAATTATTAACGACTGTACTGAACGTCCCATTCGGTTATTGGGCAAAGTCACTTTATCGTCGCAACAAAATTAAAGACGATATGCTATAACGCATGATATGTTAAGCTTAAATACGAAAATACATTCAAGTGTGGTGTCGTGAAGTTGGCTAAAATATATTTTGATGCAGCAACGAAAGGCAATCCCGGATTAAGTGCATGTGGTGTCGTTATCGTAACAGAAAATGAACGCTATACATTTACAAAAGTGCTAGATGAGTTAGACAATCATAGTGCTGAATGGGAAGCGTTACTGTTTGCGTTAGAGCAAGCGAAAACATTAGCAGTTGCGAATGCCTTAGTTTTGACGGATTCACAGTTAATTGAAGACGCAGTGAATCGTGAGTTTGTGAAAAATGGACGTTTTAAACCTTATTTGGAGCGTTATTTACAAATGACGAATGACTTTGAATTGGCATTTGTCAAATGGGTTCCACGGGCACAGAATAAAGCTGCGAATCAATTAGCACAAGATGCATTGTATCAAGCGTTAGGTCGTTCGTAGTGTTAAAAATATACAAAATGTCGAAGTGTTATGCACATGCTCACACATGCCACTCACTTCGACATTTTTGTTTAGATATGGAAATAAACGATTGTTGGTATTGCCACTTCCGACTTTTCCTATTATTTTTTTGTTTAAATTACAAATTTTGTACAAAACGTTTTGAAACAAACAATTCATGCTGATCTAATACTGCCAACACGTGATTTAACTCGACATGATGGGCCATTTCCTCAAATAAAGTGTCAATGGATAAAGGGACATTCAATTCAATCGCTGCTAGTTGTTTTGACAAACGTAAATTGTGCATGTCCTGCACTATCTTTTTCTGTTGCCCAGGCGTGAGCTGTGACATGTTCGCAATGACTTTTTCAACAGAACCATATTGTTGAATGAGTTTGATCGCAGTTTTCTCTCCTATGCCTTTTACACCTGGGTAACCATCTGCTGTGTCCCCCATAAACGCTTTGACATCAATGAGTTGCGGCGGCTCTAACTGATATTCAGATTCGAATCGTGCTCTGTCATACTTACTATATTCTGTAAAGCCTTTTTTGATCAGCCACACAAAAACGTTGTCACTTACACATTGTAATAAATCGCGATCCCCTGTAATCACATACACTTCATGATCAGGTGATTCTGCATATGCATGTGTCAATGTCCCTATGACATCATCAGCCTCATAGTTTTCAACACCAATATTTAAAAAGCCTAGCGATTCAGATATATGTTGGACATGGTCGAATTGCGGGATAAGTTCTTCAGGTGGTGCAGGCCGATTTTGTTTATAACCGTCAAACATGTCATTACGGAAGGTGGCTTTCCCCATATCCCAACATACTGCAACGTGCGTCGGTTCAACATCTCGAATTGCACTGTAAACATGTCTCACAAAGCCTTGCGTGCCGTTTGTCGGTGTGCCGTTCGTATTGCGCATAAAATTTTTGTGTACACTCGTTGCATAAAAATGACGAAATAATAACGCCATGCCATCAATTAATAAAAGTTTGTGTGTCATGTTTTCAGTCCTTTGAATTCAGTATTGTAAATAATTTTGGTGTTTCTGCTTGTAGTTGAGCAATCAGTGCATCATCAACATCGACAGCTAACGCAGTATCGATTTCACGTTGTGCTTGTGACTCAATCTGTTCAAGTGCTTGTTGTGCTTTTGCTGTTAATGTGTCGAGCATACTTTCAAGCGCTTGTCGTAAATCGGCTAATCGGGGTTGGAGTAATGTCACCGTTTCATCTTTAATGTCAGCTTGTATTTGTTTTTGCACTTGTGGCTGCATAATATTTTTCTTCGTCAATTGTTTAGGAAGTGCGTTGACCATGGCATCTAAAGAAATCGTTAAAAATGATTGGTCTATAGGCGCAACTTCAAGCGTTTCAATATCTGGCAAAAGTATGTGATATTGATGGAACGATTTAATTTTCGGTGCCATTTCTTGTTGTAACGCTTGATTAAAGAAAAATTTAATACGTTCAATCATCAAAGTTTGTTCTAAATATAACTTTTGATGGATTTGATTCAAATACGCTTTTGTCGATAGACGTTTCTCCTCATTGAAACGTGTTGTATTCGTCATTTGTGTATTATAAATGGCTTTAACGTTATCTAATAATTGAATTTTTAAACGCTCATTCAAGTGATACATTTGATCTTCTATTTCGTTAATCAGTTTTTGACGAATGGCATTTAGGCCTTGCGAATTAAAAATCGTTTTTTGTCGCATGTGTTGTAATTGTTGTTTAACATGCTGCATTTTTTCAGCATTTGAAGTATGGTCTTCAATCATCTGTGTGTAAGACTGCCCAATGTAACGCAACTGGTCATACATTTTGGTCTCTAAAATATGTTTGGATTCTACTTCTGAAAACTGTGAAATGCTTGCTTTCAATTGTTGCACACCGTTGTCCCCTCCAGTTAAAGCAGCACGACTCGACACAGCAAAAATTTCAGGTTGCATTTGTACTTGTATTAATGCATCAGCCACATAGTCACGCACAGCACGTTTGTCAGCTTCATTTTCAGCTAAGTCAGTTGCATTAATGACCATTTTGAAAGCTTGATGTTCTTTTAACTGGTTCATATTTTTCATATGTTCGATAAATGCTTTATCATTATCGGTAAAAGCGTGATTAAAGTAGCTCACATATAAAATTAAATCCGAAGTTGTCAGTATTTTTTCTGTTTCGTTCGTATGACGCTGGTTATTCGAATGTAATCCTAATGAGTCCACGATAATTTTGTCTTTTAACCAATCCAGCGGCAATCTTAAATGCACCGTTTGGACGAATGTCGCATATTCATCTTCAGCACTCCATTTTTGTACGTCAACAGCTTGGATTTCATGTTTTAACCCTTCTGCGATATAGGATTGATACAGCGCATAATTTTTTTCAATCGCATGAATAAATGCCAAACGGCTTTTGTCGATACGCCCTTTTAATTTATCCGTATTTGCTTCTAAAAAGGCTTCGATACGATCAAATTGTTGGCCTTCGAGTTCGAATACATCATTAATTTCTTGGAGTAACATATCAGGTGTTTTAAACGTAATGTGATGCGTGTCACCATAGCCAATTTCAGTTGTTGCGGCAGTCGTTGGGTTAGGTGAGCTCGTCAAATAACTGTCGCCTAACAACGCATTAATCAAGCTACTTTTACCAGCACTGAATGTACCAAAAACACCTATTTTAACGATTTGATGTTGCATTCTTTCCCGCGTTTCCTCGATGTTTTTCACACTCGATTTAAACAATGGTATATTTTTGACAATTTCTAATGATTGAGCAATTTGTGCGTCGTTAATTGTCGCTTTATGAGCAGTTACAGCGACCTCTTGTTGTTTCGCGTCTTTTTCATTATCTCCATCTGATTTCACTTGATATTGAATTTCTGTGCGATCAATTAAACGGTCGAGCGAATCTTCCATATGAATATAATAATGACGATAATTTTCCGTCTTTAACGACTGAGACAAGTTGCGTAGTTCAATATAACGTGTATACGACGAACTATCATTTGACTCATCGACTAAGTGTTCTTCTGCGTGTACATTGTCAATAATTGTATCATCGAGCGGTTCGAGTTCTTTTAAAATATATTGCTTGATTGCTTTCATGATATCATTTGAGAAAGTTAACACATATTGATTCGTAATTTGAATTTGTGTCTGATACAGGTCAGTTACAATGGATGTCGGTAATGTCAATTTTTGGTTTAAAATACGCTGATTCAAATCGGTGTCATTAATAAAACGTGTGAGAAATGACAAATCCTCTTGCATCGGTTTAATAATTTGGTGATCGACTTTACTTTGAAGGTCTGTCATTAACTGATTAAGGCGTGTTTGACGTTCTTCTTCTGTTTTTTTCTTTTTATTAAACAACCCACCCGCTTTAAAATCTTTCGTCATACTTTCCAAATAATAACGAATCGTTTCGCGCATCTCATGAGTCATAATATAAGCATTATCAATAATGGAGCGACGTTTATCTTTCAAATAATGTTTCAACGCTGTCGCATCATTCAACAATTGCGCTTCCTCGCTGATCATTTCATTTTGCTGATGTGATTGATACGCTTGATCGAATTGTGTCGCTTCAATGTTAAGTTGTTCTAAAATTCCATCCATTTCATGTTGTAAATAGTCCAATTGATGTTGATGAATAAATTGTTTCATACGTGCGACATAGTCTTCAACAGCTTCACGGTGCTGGTCTTGTTCTATAATAAAAGCACGCAACTCATCGAATTGGTTTTGTGGATGTTCAAACTTTGTAATATAAAATGTGGCGAGTAAATCAATATCCCATTCATTAACTGATTGTACCACACGCTCTTGAAATGTTTGAAATGTGAGCTCGTTCTCGTCATGTTTATCAATTTGGTTAATTACGAAAACAACAGGAATGCCTGCACGATTCAAACGCTTCATAAATTGAAAGTTCAGCGCGGATTGAACATGGTTATAATCGACAGTATAGAAAACGATATTACTCGTATAAAGAAATTGCTCTGTTTGCATACTGTGTGATTGTACATTGGAATCGACACCAGGTGTATCTTGGAATGTAAAGCCGTTATGAAACACATCACTTTGAACACGAATATCGATGGACTCAACTTGGAAATTTTCGCGGTTCATTTGTTTAACGTCATCATAAGAGTTCAATTGTGTATACTTTTGACCTTCGATGTTCGCTGTAATTCCTGGCGTATCTGCAATCGTTACTAATGCGGTATTACTTGTTGTCGGAACGGGTGAACTCGGTAAAATGTCTTGGCCGATGAGACGATTAATGACCGTCGATTTACCTGCTGAAAAATGGCCGACAAAGGTCATTGTGTAGTGGTTTAAATACACTTTTTTAATCATTTGGTTAATGGTATGTATAAAAGCGGAATGATCAGATTTTTCCACTTCTTTTTTTAGTTTATATAAAATATCCAGTTGTTCTTGGTTCTGCATAGATATTTGATTCCCCTTGTTTTAAGCGTCTATATTTAAATATTATATGAGTTTATGGCGATAAATGCTATTGCAGTGATTAAAATAATGGCATTTATAATATGGAATTGAAAGTAAAAAAACACCGCACAGTCAACGTACGATGTTAGCTTATATTTTGATTAATTTTGATATTGGAATGGTTGTGAGCGTTTTTTAATTTTGATGATTTGAGAAATAACATAAATCACTATACCGACCCAAATAAAGCAAAATGTGATAAATTGGTCGACATTAAATGGTTCTTTAAACACAAAAATACCGAGTATAAAGATAAGTGTCGGCCCTACATATTGAATAAAACCCATTAATGATAGCGGAATACGGATAGCCCCTTCTGAAAATGAGAGTAACGGTAATGCAGTGACAGCACCTGAGAAGAGCAACCAGAACGTCGACATATTCCATCCGATACTTAAATTAGCTGTTTGTTCGACGATAATTAAATAAATGATCGCCATGGGTGCCGTCGCAAGTGACTCAATTGTAATGCTACTCAATGCTGGCATAGGAACGAGTTTTTTCAATAAACCGTAAATGCCAAATGAAAAAGCTAAAATTAACGAAATGTATGGAAATTCTCCCACTTTAAAAGTCATATAAACGACGCCAAGTACAGCAAAGAGTATCGCCACCCATTCTAGACGATTGAAACGTTCTTTAAAAAATATCATGGATAATAAAATACTTACGAGTGGATTGATATAATAACCTAAACTTGTTTGTAATACAAAACCAGCATCAATCGCATAAATAAACGTTCCCCAGTTCACTGTCACGATATAGCCCGCTAAAATGATAATCAACAGTTTGAACGGTTTCGCTATCAGTTGCGCCATATCTTGAGCAAATCGCTGCCATCGCCCAATGATTGGTAAAAGGATCAGCATAAAAATGAGCGATAAAATGATACGGTACATGAGTGTTTCAATAGGATCGACATCGTGAATGAGTGACCAATATAACGGTAACGTGCCCCACATCACATAAGCCAATAAAGCGAAAAGAATGCCTTTTTTAAATTCTTTATCTTGATACAACGTACTCCCTCTTTTCGTAAAAATTAAACTGGCTTAATATTTTTTATTTGCCCAGTATTGGTAATAAGTCGTTTCAATATATCCGTTAAATAACTTACGACGCTTCGTAGCTTTACGATTCGCAAGATATTCAAATTCTTTGTTACTTGTCATAATGTAAAGTGATAAATTCGGGTGATCTTGCATGAGGATGCCGAGATTACGGTACATTTCTTCAACTTCTGCACGGTCACCGATACGTTCACCATACGGCGGGTTACCTATTAAACCGATAGGACCGTCGTGATCAATGGTAAGTGTGTTCACATCTTTGACTTCGAAGCGGATAATATCACCTACACCGACTTCATCTGCATTGCGTTTTGCAATTTCGACCATTTCAGGATCAATATCAGAAGCATAAATTTCGATTTCTTTATCATAATCGGCTAGTTCATCAGCTTCTGCACGTTTTTGGTCATATAGCCCTTCCGGAATGATATCCCATTGTTCTGAAATAAATGAGCGATTAAAACCAGGTGCAATATTTTGCGCAATTAAACAAGCTTCAATCGCAATTGTCCCAGAACCACAAAATGGATCGATAAGCGGTGTATCACCTGTCCAATTGGCTAACTTGACTAAACTTGCAGCGAGTGTCTCTTTAATCGGCGCCTCACCTTGCGCGAGACGGTAACCACGTTTGTTCAAACCGGAGCCTGATGTATCAATCGTTAACAAGACTTTATCTTTTAAAATAGCGACTTCAACAGGATATTTTGCGCCTGATTCATCAAGCCAACCTGACACTTGATGTGCATTTTTCAACCGCTCGACAATCGCTTTTTTAGTGATCGCTTGAACATCAGGAACACTAAATAACTTTGATTTTAAACTACGCCCTTGCACTGGAAATTGACCATTTACTGGAATGAATTGTTCCCAAGGTAAATTTTTCGTTTGTTTGAATAATGAATCAAATGTTATGGCTTCAAATTGCCCTACGATAAGTTTGACACGGTCTGCAGTACGCAACCATAAATTTGCTTTAACGATGGCAGATGCGTCTCCCTCAAAATAAATACGTCCATTTTCTACGCGTGTGTCGTAGCCCAGGTCTTGGACTTCTTTTGCGACAATAGATTCAAGCCCCATCGGACAAACTGCTAATAGTTGATACACGAAAATTCCTCCTTTTGAATATCAGTTTATGTATATCTTTTTATATTTGTTTTTAGATTGTAGCGATTTTTTCTTTCATAATAGTTTCTTGTCTTTATTGATTGACACCTCGAACTCGCGTTTCCTAGGAGTCTTGTCTCAACTAACCAACGCTTTGATTGGGCTATTACATTTGTAGTAGCGTTGGTGCATTTGGGGAGTAGTACAGAAATCTCATGTACAACAAAGATTTCGCAGTACTGCCCCCCGCAAGTCAGACAGCTACTGCGTCAAACAGTAGCCACTATCAAAGTTTAAAGGGGTCATTTTGCTTTTAACTCTATGACTCAAGAGTCTCGCCTTGTCTTGCAATCTTACAATTCAGTTCTAACTACAAGTCGAAAGAACCGTTCTACAGTCTTCTACTCAAACTGTCACTATGTTTCTATATCAAACATACTACTTCTATATTGATACTGATTCTTATTTCATGAGATGTCAAGACAAATTAAAGGGCTGGAACGTCTTGTTCCAGCCCTAAGGTGACTAGTCTGAGATATTTCTGTAAGCCATGTTCTGTACTGATGTACTCGTTACGTGCACTAGTTACACTGGTACTTCAGTTGTAATCATCTGTCTGAAAAGTATGCTGAACTTTTCCTCGTCTATACGTTGAATTCCGTTAGACAAGTGCTCCTACCAAATTTGGATTGCTCACTCGAGGGGTTTACCGCGTTCCACCTTTATTATTTCTAATAAAGCTACGTCACTGTGGCACTTTCAAACTAATGTAACCCTATCGAAAGACTTAGGTTAGGTCGTTGCCGTCAATATCGAATATTGCCTTGACTTATTGTTTCATCAAGCACGAACACTACAGTCATCTCAGACTGTGTGAGCATGGACTTTCCTCTATATGTCATAACATATAGCGATTACACGAAATATCCTCAAAAAATTATAGCATTTTTCAATTAAAAAACAATCCCTATTTTCCAAAGACTGCTTTTTCAAGGTTAGAAATTCGTTTTAAAATATCTACATTATTATTTTGGTTTGAACTTTGATTTGCGAAACTCTTATTATCTTGTGGTCGACTAGAGGCAACACGAATACGTAAATCTTCAATTTCTTTTTTTAATTTGTGATTTTCTTCTGATAATTTGATGACTTCATTATTTAGGTCTGACATTTTTTGATAATCCGCAATAATATCGTCTAAAAAAGCATCCACTTCTTGAGGACGATAGCCACGAACCATTGTCTTTTCAAAGTCTTTTTCGTAAATGTCTTTTGCTGATAATTTTAACGAAACATCTGACATTTGTTCCACCTCATTTGATTTAAATTTCTTCGGACCATTGTAAATCATTGATAAAGTTCGTAATTTCGTCAAACGTCACAATATCACAAGTATAGTTTGTTTTTTCAACAAAATCAACTAACTTCTTTTTGAAAAATTGTGGGCTTGCGGGTTGTTCATCATCATAGATTAATACTGTGATATCCGTATGGTCCAACATAAATTGATCAGCTTGTTGAAACTGAAACGGACCTTTGTATGTAAGTTGATGCACACTATTGACATAATCACTTTTTTCGATCACCTGTTGATATTTGAGCTGATTTTGTTCATTCCATTTAGATGTATGTTCTAAAAATGGTGTGATGACGCCTAATTTTAGCTCAGGATAATCTTCTTTCAATGCAATCACACATTCGGCACCCCATAATTCAATACCCAATTGACCTTGAATTAACACCCATTCTAAACCTTCCTCTATATACTGAATTAATTTTTGCGTTATAAATTTTTTTAAATAGGTCACTTCAGGTGCATTATCATTGAATATTTGTAGCTCGTAAGACTTGTAACCCGTCAAATACATTGTCTTAAACATGTTAGTTACGCTCCATTTGTGATAAGTAGTTCAGATCGTGTTGTACTGCTTTAAATTGATCTAAAAACAATTTTTTACTCGTTGTGGATTGATGGCATGCGACGGCGAGCTCTGCCATTAAAGATGACATGCGTTGTAATTTTCGTGCATTGAAATATTTTTGTTTTGAAATGGTGTGTTGATAGCGTTGTAATGATTGCAAGTGTTCATCAACTTGTTGGAAGAACGGCTGCACTTCTTTATAAAAATCATATGGTCTCCCTGCTCGAGCTGCTTCATAACGTTGTGAAATGGTTGCTAAATCGTGAATCAATTGTTGTATGACAATTTGCATGAATCTAAACACCTTTCATTAAACTAAATTAATTTTATCATAATGTGTTGAAATATTTTAACTGGAATTGATTTTAGGTCACGTTAAACGACTATGTATGTTACAATAATGTCAGTTTATGAATCCTTTCGATTTATAAAACGCCTATCCTATCATGTTTATAGGACAAAAAACATGGATTGTAGGTGAGACAAATGAATTATCCAAACGGTAAGCCTTTTAAGCCGAGTCAGACTCAAGACGGAAGTACGAGGACAAACAAATCGAGTAAAATTAAATACGGTGGGCGCGGCATGACATTGGAAAATGATATTGAAAGCTCCAACCAATATTATTTGAAGACAGAACGCGCTGTAATTCATAAGAAACCAACACCTGTGCAAATTGTCCATGTGGATTATCCAAAACGCAGTCAAGCTGTAATTAAAGAGGCTTATTTTCGAACGCCTTCAACTACTGACTATAATGGTGTTTATAAGGGCTATTACATTGATTTTGAGGCAAAGGAAACGAAAAATAAAACATCTTTTCCGTTACAAAACATCCGTGCACATCAAGTTGAACATATGAAACAAGCAGTGGCTCATGGAGGAATTGTCTTTTTTCTACTCCGCTTTAAAGGAATCAATGAAGTTTATCTCTTATCATTTAAGCGATTTTTTCCGTTTTGGGAGCGCTACTTAAAAAATGGAAAAAAATCAATTAAGGTTGAAGAAATTCAAGAAAATGGTTACTATATTCCTTATCAGTATCAACCAAGATTAGATTACCTCAGTGCAGTTGATAAGTTGATATTAGATGAAAGTGAGGACCGCTTATGACGGAAAAGAAAGGGACTTCTAAGCAAACGAAAAAGAAGTCCGGTCAAAAAAAGAATAAGAACATCAAGCGTACGATCATTAAAGTGTTGAGCTTTTTAGTATTAGCATTTGTCATCTTAGCACTCTTATCTGTATTGCTTTTCGCATATTATGCCTGGAAAGCACCTGCATTTAACGAGTCTAAACTCCAAGATCCCAGTCCAGCAAAAATTTATGATAAAGATGATGAATTAGTCAAGACGCTTGATAATGGTGCAAGACGAGAACATGTGGATTTAAAAGATGTTCCAGATACGATGAAAGATGCAGTGCTTGCAACTGAAGACAACCGTTTTTATGATCACGGTGCACTCGATTACAAACGTTTATTCGGTGCCGTATTGAAAAATATTACGGGTGGCTTTGGTTCACAAGGTGCTTCTACGTTAACACAACAAGTGGTTAAACGTACGTTTTTAACAGACCAAAAGTCGATTGAACGTAAAGCACAAGAAGCCTACCTATCTTATCGTTTAGAACAGGAATATTCTAAAGATGAAATTTTCCAAATGTATCTCAACAAAATTTACTACTCTGATGGTGTGTATGGTATTAAGGCTGCAGCAAGATACTACTTTGATAAAGATTTAAAAGATCTGAACTTAGCTGAATCGGCTTATCTCGCAGGTCTGCCGCAAGTCCCTAACACATATAACATTTATGACCATCCAGAAGAAGCAGAAAAACGTAAAGATACAGTATTGTACTTGATGGCATATCATCATCGCATTTCTGAAAAAGAGAAAAAAGAAGCGCAAGATACGCCAATCACTGAAAATCTCGTGCAACGTTCAGCGGAAGATAGACAAATTAAACCAGATGATGATTCAGAGCAATACAATTCTTATGTGAACTTTGTGAAACAAGAGTTGATGAACAATCCTGAATTTAAAGGACAAAATTTATCTGACATTCTTAACAGTGGTATTAAAATTTACACTTACATGGATAAAGATGCTCAAAACAGTTTACAAAACCGTATTGATAATGGTGGTTATTACAAAAATGAAGATCAGATGGTTGGTTCAACAATCGTAGACAGCCAAACTGGTGCATTAGTTGCCATTTCAGGTGGTCGTAACTATAAAGATGTCGTTGAGCGTAACCAAGCGACTGACGCACATCCAACAGGTTCAACATTGAAGCCATTCTTAGCGTATGGTCCTGCAATTGACAATATGCAATGGGCAACAAACCACTCTATCCAAGACGAATCAGCGTACAATATTGATGGTGCAATATTTAGAAACTATGACCAACAAAGTCACGGTACCGTATCAATTTATGATGCATTACGTCAAAGTTTTAACATTCCAGCATTGAAAACATGGCAACAAGTCAAATCTCAAGCGGGTAACAATGCACCGACTGATTTTGCGAAAAAAGTGGGTTTAGAGTATGAAAATACAGATATTGGACCTTCAGAAGTATTAGGTGGTTCATCTTCTGAATTCTCACCTACTCAGCTTGCTTCAGCATATGCATCATTTGCGAATGGTGGTACGTACAACAAAGCACATTCAATCAAAAAAGTTGTAGAAGCGAATGGTAATACGATTGAATTTGATTTTACGAGCCATAAAGCAATGAATGATTACACTGCTTACATGATTACTGAGATTTTAAAAGGTACATTTGAAGCTTACGGTTCTGCTTATGGAAACAAAGTCGACGGAGTGAACATGGCTGCTAAAACAGGTACAGGTACTTATGGTGCAGAAACATATCAACAGTATAATTTACCTGATTCAGCTGCTAAAGACGTATGGATTTCAGGCTTTACACCGAAATATACAATGTCTGTATGGATGGGCTTTAGTGAAGTGAAACAATACGGTCAAAACTCATTTGTCGGCAGTAATGAACAAAAATATCCTCAATTACTCTTTAAAGATGTGATGAGTGATATTAGTCCACGTGACGGTTCAGACTTTACACGTCCAGACTCTGTTGCAGGCAGTGGTAAGAGCTTATACGTTGCGAAGTCACCTGATGGTAATACAACAAGTAACTTTACAGAATCAAGCAATGGTACAAACAGTGGTTCAAGTTCTAACAACAACAGAAATGGCAACAATGGTCAGAATTTGAGCAATGGCAATAACAATTCACAACAAGGTAACAACAACAATAACAGCAATAATAATGGTAACGGTATTTTCGGCAACTTATTTGGTCGTTAAAATGCCATACAAAAAGGAGCAGGGAAAGTATTAGCGCCCCGCTCCTTTTTTATATTTATCTCTTCTCTTTTACAAATGAATATAAAACCTATAAAGCAAGCAAATAATGAAAAACTTACTTTAAGCGATGACGCGCACGATATGCCGCATACATCTTCACTAATTCAGATTTCAACGTCTTCATTTGCTGATATCCCATATAATGATGCTTACGTGTTTCAATATATGCAAAACGTTCATCAATATTGAACGGAACAATACGTAAAGCCTCCTGATTCACGAGACGATAATCATTCACTTCATTAATTATATTAAAGTAACGAAACAACGACTCATAATAATTATCCAACAGAGCTATCGATGCGTCACGACCTATTTTGCGCTGTTTTGCGTATTCATCTAATGCTTCTTCTAATTTTGACATATTTGCAATGATTTCTTGATGATTCATGATGATGCACCTGCCGCTTTTTTCAATGATGCGCGATAACGTTTTTGCCCTTCACGACAATCCTCAAATAATGGACAGACACCGCACTTTGGTTTTTTCGCTAAACAGTGATAACGACCGAAAAAGATCAATTGATGATGACTTTTCGTCCAACGTTCTCTCGGTATGATTGAAGTGAGTCGACGTTCTACTTCTGTCACACTATCTTTCCAACGACAAATACCTAAACGTTTCGACACACGTTCGACATGCGTATCGACCGCGAGTGCAGGTTCCCCAAATGCTACACTCATGACGACATTGGCCGTTTTTCGCCCTACGCCAGCTAAACCCTCAAGTTGTTCATGGGTATGCGGCACTGTTCCATCATATTGATCGAGTAAGGATTGCGATAATTTTTGAATATTTTTTGCTTTATTACGGTAGAGCCCGATTGAACGAATATCTTGTTGTAACTCTTCTAAATCTACAGCTAAATAGTCTTCAGGCGTATGATATTTCTGAAATAAGTCTTTTGTCACACGATTCACTGTATTGTCGGTACATTGTGCTGAGAGTAATACAGCTATGGTTAATTCGAATGGATTTTGGTGTACAAGTTCGCATTGTGCATCCGGAAACATTTGATCAATGACATCAATCATTTCAAGTGCTTTCTTTTTACTTATCAAAAGGATTCTCTCCTTTCAGCCAATTAAATTTCGGAATGTGTTTTGTTTTTTGAGAAGGTTGTTGAGGTTGTTTTTTAAATTTTGCCCGTATCGGTTGTGCGTCTTTAACTGTTGTGACATTATTTTTTTGCCAATTGAGTAAAATGCGATCGATATATTTGAGTGATGTTTTTTGATGTGCCAGTGCTTCATCAATCGCAGCATCAATCAGTTCAATGGCATAATGGTCGACATCAATCCATTGGTTTAAATGTTCAATTTCTAACGGTGATAATGCACGTCCAAATGCAGTCTCGATTTTTTTGAACACAATTTTAAACGCTTCTTCTTCAGACATCGTTTCATTGGATTGTTCGATTTGTTTAAATACAGAAGCAAATTGTTCGTAAAAGCCATCAAGATTAATATATTCAGTGAATTTACCCTCATTATTTTTTTCGACGCGCATCGCTAATAAACCGAGTTGAATCAATTTTTGTATAATCGCGGTCACTTCTGATGATTGCATCGTTGTCCCCTTTTTTAACATATCAATAGAAGGCTGCTCGTTAGAAGCTTCATAAGCATATAAAATTTTAATTAAAATCACTAAATCATTTTCGTTAAGGCCTAATTCTTGATAATGCTCAAGCAATTCATAGCGAATCACGACAGGCCGTGTTTGCAGTTCTCGTTGGTTCATTTATTCCCCTCCTATTTCGCCAGTCATGTAACAACAATGTATTCTCGACGCACCGTTATAGTTAGAATAAAAAGAGAGTGAGTGTGAAATCCCTATTGTCAAAGAATTTCATCCTCTCACCCCCGTAAAAGATGTGCCGACGTTAAGCCCATCAACATCACTCAACATCATTGCATCGGTATCTATTATGGATACAAACGATTTAACAAGCGTGGGAATGGTGATGTTTCGCGCACGTGTTCAACACCAGCAATCCATGCGACAGTACGTTCTAAGCCTAAACCGAAACCACTGTGCGGCACACTACCATATTTACGTAAATCTAAGTAATATTGATAGCTTTCTGTATCAAGTTGATGTTCATCGATACGTTGTTCTAATAACTCGAGGTCGTTAATACGCTCAGAGCCACCGATAATTTCGCCATAGCCTTCAGGTGCAATTAAATCCGCACAAAGCACTGTGTCTTCATTTTCTGGATTTGGTTGCATGTAGAATGGTTTAATTTTTGTTGGATAGTTAACAATGAATACAGGTAAATCATAATGGTTGGCAATAGCTGTTTCGTGTGGTGCACCGAAATCATCGCCCCATTCAATATCGTCAAAACCTGCTTCATGTAAAAATTTAATCGCATCATCATAAGTAACACGTGGAAATGGCGCTTGTACTTTTTCTAATTTTGATGTGTCGCGTTCTAATAATTTAAGTTCGATTTGACAGTTTTTAAGCACAGATTGTACGACATATGAGACATAAGCCTCTTGTACTTCTAAACTTTCTTCATGTGTTGTAAATGCCATTTCAGGTTCAATCATCCAGAACTCGATTAAATGACGACGTGTTTTTGATTTTTCAGCACGGAATGTTGGGCCGAATGAAAATACTTTACCGTATGCCATTGCAGCAGCTTCCATGTAAAGTTGTCCACTTTGTGATAAAAATGCATCTTCATCAAAGTATTTCGTATGGAACAATTCACTTGTGCCTTCTGGTGCACTTGCTGTTAAAATAGGTGGATCAATTTTTGTGAAGCCATTTTCATTAAAGAACTCATATGTTGCGCGGATGATTTCGTTACGAATTTTCATCACAGCATGTTGTTTTTTAGAACGCAACCATAAATGGCGATGGTCCATTAAAAATTCAGTACCGTGATTCTTAGGTGTAATTGGATAGTCGTGTGCTTCTTGAATCACTTCAATATGTTTGACTTGCATCTCATAACCTAAGTCTGAGCGGTTGTCTTCAGTAATTTCACCAGTTACATACAATGATGTTTCTTGTGTTAATGATTTCGCACGTTGGAAAATGTCCTCGTCAACATCCGCTTTAACGACAACACCTTGCATAAATCCTGTACCGTCACGCAATTGTAAGAATGCGATTTTACCACTTGAACGTTTATTCGCTAGCCAAGCACCAATCGTGACTTCTTGGCCAATTTTATTCTTTGCTTCTTTAATCGTTGTTTTCATAACCATTCTCCTATATGTTTTAATACTGTTATTATTTTAACAAAACTATTGCCGAACTTCTACCACATCATGTGTGATCCAGCTGAGATTGCATTTTATGGAGTAATTGTCCAAATTTTTGTATGTTGCCTTGATGTTGTTGGAAATGTGTGAACGTATTTTGGAAAAAGTGACGATATTGACTGTGCATTAAGCGATTATCAAAAGAAACGACAATCCCTTGATCACTTTCATTTCTCAATAGACGCCCTAGTCCTTGTCTAAATCGTAGTACAGCTTCAGGTAAGACATAATCTTTAAAGACATTGTCAAACTCATTGGCAAGTAACATCGGTTTGACGGCATGATGATTCATAAATGGTAATTTTGCAATCATGACACATTTAATACCATGTGCTTGATAATCAAACCCTTCAAAAAATGTACTTGTTCCTAATAATATCGCCTTATCAAAATGATTGAACTGTTGCACGATTTTATAATTTTGGCTTTGTTGCTGCGATAAAATGACATAATCGTCAAATTCAGCCATTTGATTTAAATAATCCATCACATTGTATAACATTTTATAGCTCGTGAAGAGAACGAGACACTTACTGTCCACAGTCGTGACATAACGTGCAATATATTCCACAATCGTTTGGATATATTCCTCTTGATTTTGATAATTGTAACGTTTAATATCATTCGGCACAAAGATGTGTGCATTGGCGTTATGCGTATGTTCTGACGTAATCTTGTACGTTTGGAAATGGACATCCTCTTCAAACCACTTTTGATAATTTTTAAAGGAGCCATTAAACGTCAGTGTGCCTGAAACGAACGAAATTGATTTGAACTGCTTTAAAATTTTCTCTGTTAATAGTTCTTTAATCGATGCATCTTTAAGATGAATTTTAATCGTCGACTTTTGTTGGACATTTTTTAACGTAATATAAAACAAATGCCCTGCTTTCAGTCCCGTTTCGATTTCTCGCAATTGATCCACAATATACAATAAATGTTTACGCAACGTTTTAACCACTTTATGTTTCATATTATTGAAATGCTCAAGTGTGACATTAATTTTTGAAATGTATTGATGTAACAAAGGAATTAACTGATCACGTTCCATATCATAGGCATAATGTAATTTTGATGCTTCATCATCATACAACTGTCCTTCATGCACTTGATAGAAAATATGGTCAAAAAAGTGTTCATTCATGTCATGAATTTCAATAATGTCCTGTTTAATACTAAAAACATCAATCGGTGGAATATCTAATTTTTGTAAAATACGTTGTTGTTCGAGTTGATCGATTTGTTTTAACAGTTTTTCATTTTCTGTTTTACCGATTAATCCTAATTGATACTTAATATCTGCATAACCGAACGCACGAATGGCACAGTCAATCGCATAATCTGGCAATCGATGTGCTTCATCAATAATGCAATGATTAAACATTTGATACAGTGTATGATCAGGTGATGAATATAACAAATGTGCATGGTTTGTAATCCCTATTTGAATTTTGGATGCATTCGTACGAATATGGTTGTAATAATGAAAATCTTTACGTACAGGGACATACGTTTCGATTTTTTGCTCAAAATACATTTTTTGGCCACCACGTAAATTCAGTTCTTGAATATCACCTGTGCGTGTTTCTAATATCCAGATGAGTAATTGCATTTTTAATAAATTGACATCATAATTGGTCGTTTCATCTTTTAACACTTGGCTGATGAGACCTAACGAAATATAGTCTTGTTTACTTTTGATCAACGTCGCATTGATTGATACATTAAGTGCTTCATTAATTTTCGGAATATCTTGTAATAACAATTGATTTTGTAACATTTTTGTATTCGTTGAAATCATGACGTGTTCGCCTGTTTCGATATAATACATTAATGAAGCGACAAGATAGGCTAATGATTTTCCACTGCCAGTATCAGCTTCAATCAGTGCTTTTTCGTTATGCATTAACTGGTCAAACACAATTTGTGTCATATAAAGTTGTTCTTCACGATATTGGTAATGACAAGCGTCAACTATCGTTTGATACAAAGCTGTCAAATCACCGTCAAACTGAACGTGACTGACTTCAAAATCAGGTGGGACTTGATAATAAATTTGTTCAAACTGATTCAATCCAGTCATTTCTTTTGCAACATCATGTAAACGTACTTGTTCGAAAAAATAGTCGTCCAGTTGATATTTTAATTGTTTGCTTAAATAATAGAGTTGCTTCTTCGTGTTAATCGGTAAAACCTTAAACTTTTCAAACGCCAAAATCATGATTCGAGCTGTTGTATACGCGTCTTCATCTGCGCGGTGTGCTTGGGTAAGCGGAATACCTAACGATTCGGCAAGCTCCATCAGTTGATAGCTTTTCTCTGTTGGAAACGCAATTTTAAATAGTTCCAATGTATCAATGACTTTTTTCGGCTGGTAATGAATATGACATTTTTTGAATGAACGTTTTAAAAAGTTAAGATCGAAATTCACATTATGTGCGACGAAAATACAATCTTTAATTTTCGTATAAATTTCATCTGCGACTTCTTTAAAATAAGGCGCTTGATTTAACATTTCTTCTTCAATGGAAGTCAATGCTTGAATAAAAGTCGGAATTGTCAAATCAGTTTTAATCATTGAGTGATAATGGTCAATAATTTGATTGTCACGAACAAAAGTAATCCCAATTTGAATAATCTCATCATAATCTGCTTGGTTGCCTGTCGTTTCAAGATCGACAACAGCATAACAGGGCTGATGCGCCATATGCCCCCTCCTTTCTCTCTTAATGGATTAAAATTCAATATCTGCACTCATTAAACGGTGGAAATCACCATTACGATCAACGACAAGTAAAAACCCTTGGTCATCAATTTCCATTACTTTACCATAAAATTGTTGTTTGCCTTCTGTAAAACGTAATTGCTTATTCCAAATATTTGAACGCTGAATGTATTCCTCTTTAATGGTCATAAAAGGTTCAGTCAAAAATTGTTGATAGCGCACTTCAATACGTTGCATTAATTGTTCTAAAAAGTCATAGCGATTGACGTTTTTACCATAATGCAATTTGACACTTGTTGCAGTTTGTTGTAGTGCTTCATCAAAATCTTCAACGTCATGATTTAAATTAATGCCAATACCACAAATGACAGCCTCAATCCCATCTGCATTCGCTACCATTTCCGTAAGAAACCCGCATACTTTTTGACCTTCTATGTAAATATCATTTGGCCATTTAATTTCAACCTTTGATGGGCTAAATGACTGAATCGCTTCACTAATCGCTAATGACATAAATAAATTAAACGTAGTCAGCATTGAAAAAGGAATGTCTGGTCTTAAAACGAGCGACATCCATAAACCTTTTCCTTTTGATGATTGCCAAACACGTTTGAAGCGTCCTTTTCCTGCCGTTTGTTCATCACTTAAAATGAGCATTGTACGGTCATCGTTCAAAATTGCCTTTTTAGCGACTTGTTGTGTAGAGTCTACGGATGGATATGTTTGAAATTGATCGATAAAGGATTGATGTTTGAAAATTGAGGTCAATACCCCTTTATGCCATGATTGTGGCAAAGCTTTCAATTGATGCCCTTTATTGTGAATTGAATCGATTGAAAATCCCTCTGCTTTTAGTTGATCAACTGTTTTTTTGACCGTCATCCGTGAAATATTTAGTTTTTCTGCAATCGTTTGCCCCGAAATATAGTCGGGTCTTGCATCTGTTAATAATTCTAATATTTGATCAAGATATTTTGACATGTGTTCTCACCCATTCAATGATAGCTTCTGTTTGATTGTTGACTTGACGTTGAATCACAGCACATTCGACTTGACGTAATACGTCCTTTATCCACGGTCCACCTTTTAATTGAAACGCTTGCATTAACCATTTACCATCTATTGCTAAATCTTCTCGTGATTGAATTGGTAAATCTTCCCACACAGTTTGGATACTTGCTGCGTTAAAGATAATCGGTGATGGTAAATCAATTTGGTTATCTTCTAATATCGGTCGCAGTTCATTGATTTTCAGTGCAACCTCAATGCCAAAATCGTACACAAATTGCTGGAGGCGAACTTTAGTATCTATTGTTTGCGCACTTTGAATGGCCGATATTAACGTTTGAATTGTTCGTACTTGTGCATTGCTGAGTTTCAAAGGTTTGAACGCTTGATGGTCTGTACGATAGCTGAGAATGGCTAAAAACGATTCAATATCAATCGGTGCATTCAATTTTATCGCTGCGACATCGACATCTTTGAAGTAAGGGATGTAACGCCACAATTGCAATGGTTCGAGTATTGGAAAGGTGTCTGCAACAAAGGTCCCTTTAACTAATAACGTCAGTTCATTCATAATGCGTTCAATGGATAAATATTCTAAATCCGCCATTTGGTGTACCATTGCTTCAAATGTTGCCTCTTCAATTGTAAATCCGAGCTGTGATTTAAAACGTAAACCTCGCAATACTCTTAGTGCGTCTTCGTCAAAGCGTGTCTTTGCATCACCCACCGTACGAATAACACGTTGTTCAATATCGCGCTCACCTTCAAAATGGTCAATACGTTCATAGTTGATATCCATCGCAATGGCATTCATCGTAAAATCTCGACGTTCCACATCTTGATACAAATCTCTTACAAAATAAACTTCTGTCGGCCGACGATGGTCCGCATATTCTGCTTCAGCGCGGAAAGTCGTCACTTCATAATTTTCGTGTTCCCATACGACATTGATGGTGCCATGTTCTTTACCGATTGGAATCGTATGTTCAAAGAGCGCCTCGATTTCATCAGGTGTCGCATTTGTCGTAATGTCCACATCATGGATAGTACGATTCATAATAAAATCTCGCACTGAGCCACCGACAAAATAAGCTTCATATCCATGTTGAATCAAACGTTCTAAAATAGGTTTAGCTAATTCAAATTGAGATTGATTCATGAATTACAAATCCCCTATCATCTTTTTATAATAATGCTCATACTGGTCTGCGATAATTTGTGAATCGAACCTTTTTGCAATATCTTTTAACATATTTTCACGCAATAATTGATACAATGCATCATCTGTCAGTAATTTTAACGCATATTCAGCTGCCGTTTGGCTGTCGTCGATATCCACTAAGAAGCCTGTTTCACGATGTTGAATGACTTCTTGAATTCCACCCGCACGTGTACCAATAGGAACGACCCCTGTTTTCATCGCTTCTAACAATGTAAGACCGAAGCTTTCCTTTTCGCTCATTAATAACACAATATCTGACATTTGGTAAAAATTACTCATACAATCTTGCTTACCTAAAAAGAGTACATCTTCAGAAAGCCCCATTTCACGTACTTTCACTCGCATCTCTTGCAATTCAGGACCGTCACCAATGAGCAACAATTTGGATTTAACGTGTTCACGAACGCGTGCAAATGTATCAATAATCGTATCAATTCGTTTTACTTTGCGGAAATTCGACACATGGATAAAAACCTTTTCGTCTTGAGCAATGCCATAACTTTCCTTTAAATCTGTATTGTAACCCGTCGGAAATTCGGATTCCCTTACAAAATTGTAGATCGGCACAATCTCTTTTTGAGGTGCAATAATCTCAATCGTTTCGGCTTTTAAAGATTCACTGACACTCGTTACAATATCACTTTGTTCGATGCCGAATTTAATCGCATTTCTTAACGAGTGGTCATAGCCTAGAACTGTAATATCTGTACCATGCAAAGTCGTCATAATTTTAATATCTTTACCAGACATTTGTCTTGCCAAAATCCCACAAATCGCATGTGGAATCGCATAATGCATGTGCAGTACATCTAAGTCATACTCATTAATGACGTTTGCGATTTTCGTACTTAACGAAATATCATAAGGTGGATATTGGAATACAGCATATTGATTTACGTCAACTTGATGAAAAGTAATGTTAGGTACTGGTTTGTTTAAGCGAAATGGCATATTTGAAGTAATAAAATGAACTTCATGCCCACGTTCAGCCATTAAAATTCCGAGTTCTGTTGCGATTATCCCTGAACCACCAACTGAGGGATAACAAGTAATGCCAATCTTCATATAGGTCGTACTCCTTTATGTCTTTCTTTCAAAACGATTTTTATCGCGTTTGTTGAATTTTTCCATAGTTTGGTTAAAGCTTTCTGTCATATCGATATCGAGCGAGTTTGCAAGACAGAGGAGGACAAAAAGATTGTCACCTAATTCGGCTTCGATTGTATTTTCTGCCTCACTCGCTTTCTTCTTTTTCTCTCCGTGATAATGGTTGATTTCACGTGCCAGTTCGCCAACTTCTTCTGTTAAGCGGGCAAGGTTTGCAAGAGGAGAAAAATAACCTGTTTTAAACTGTGATATGTATGTATCTACTTCTTTTTGCATATCGGAGAGTGATCGATTCATGATATGACATCCTTTCTGTTTTCATTCTTCTTTATCTTACATGAAATGTGTGGCGTTGAGCAATCTATGCACCTTTTTGATATGTGATACACTATTTTTTATGGCATCGGATTATCAACATATTTTTACAAAAGCAAAAAAAAGAGCTAGGTATCAATTCCCCAACTCTTTTAACGCTATATTATTGATCTGCTGAACGTGCGATTAAAATTAAACGAACGAGCTCAGCAACTGCAACGGCTGTCGCTGCAACATAGGTCATTGCTGCTGCTCTTAATACGCGACCTGCATGCTTATATTCTTTTTCATTAACGATATGCATGCGTTGTATTTGATTCATTGCACGTTTACTTGCGTCAAATTCGACTGGTAACGTGACAATGGAGAACAATACAGCAAATGCCATTAAGAAAATACCAATCCATAATGCAGTTGAACCGATTGCCATGTGTAAAGCCGTCATGATAATCCCAGCCATAATGAAAATATATGACATTGAACTACCAATGTTTGCAATTGGTACTAACGCAGAACGGAAACGTAAAAAGAAATAACCTTCGTAGTGCTGAATTGCGTGACCAACTTCGTGAGCGGCAATTGCAGTACCAGCAACACTTGGTTTGTTGTAGTTTGAAGGTGACAACACTACGACTTTGTTTTTAGGGTCGTAGTGGTCAGTTAAAAACCCTTGACCTTCTTTCACTTCGACATCATAAATGCCATTTGCGTGTAAAATTTCTAATGCTACTTCTCGTCCCGTCTTGCCACTTGTTGATCTAACTTGAGCATATTTTTCGTAGTTAGATTTAACTTGATGTTGTGCATACATTGGGAGGATCATAATAATTACAAAATAAATAATTAAAGACATTAACGACATTATGCTCACTCCTTTATAATATTATTGTACTGGCTTCATCAAACTTGGTCAATCTTTTTAACCATGCCGAGCCGATAAATCACGAACAAAATTGGCAGCACTGATAACCAAAATGCGAGGTAACCAATTTGTGCTTCATAATGCCCGAGTCCGCCGTAGACTGGATATTGATGAAAAACGTAATCTATCACATCATTATGGAAAACCCAAATGATAGTGACTACTAAACTCAATAACGTAAATTTGAATTGTGGTAAAAACAATAAAGCTTGCATCGCCATAATACCGTGAGAAATAATTAACATCACACCCAAAATGTAAATCGTCTCGTCCTCTATAAATAAAAGGAAATTCATCATGACTGCCCAAACGCCATATTTCAATAATGTGACGAAAGCAAGTGTATCAATGATGGCATTCTTTTTATTAAACAAAAGTAAGATTAAGCTAACGACTAAAAATAACGTCGCAGTTGGACTATCTGGAATAAATGGCCCGAAATACCACGCTGATCTGAAAAGTTGCGGTGCATACCAAATATAACCATAAATCGTCCCCAAAATATTACTAATGATAATCAATATGAGTATCGGGCGTTGATAGAACAACATATTTTGTAAAGCTGTCCACATGATTTAGGTACCTTTCGTCAATCAATATTTAAGTTTCGTCAGTAATGTGCCTCAATTTAATGAGATTTAATATTTTTGTATAGTGATTAAATGATTGAATATCTTTCAAATTTAAACTTAAGTCAATATGCGATTTTAATAAGTGAATTAATTGCTGCTCTGTACTATGAGATAACTCGATATGATACATATCATTTAAATAAGCATCGCCATTTTGAGTTGCGAGCAGTTGTTGCAATAATAAATGATCGAGGCGTGAATCACGATCAGCTTCATGATTAAAATGAATTTTAATATCCAGTTGCTGTGAATGATGAATCACTTGGTTAAATATTTCATTGGTGTTCATCAACAAAGTCTCACCCTCATGATATTGAATGGCTATGACGGAAGCATCCGACACAGCCATTTCTAAAGTAGGATGTTCTGCTACGATTTGGTCGACAAAATGAATTTTTTCAATCAGTGCATGGTTCGTTTTAATGAAATTGAGTAACCATACACTGATACGAGATTTAAACTGATAGTGAAAGAGTAAATACTCGATAAAGTCACGTTTTTCAAAATTTAAACGCGTATCTAGCATATGTTATCACCTTAAAGTAATCGTCCTTGTTCTGCATCCCACTCAGGGTTACCACTATCTTTTTGCAACAGTAGTTGAAGAATGGATTTGGTTTGTTCAATTTGACCGATTTCGATGAGATAATAGTAGTAATCTTTTAAGAAATCAATGTTGTCACGCATCGATTCAAATGCTAACCCGTAGAAATGTTGTGCCTCTTTATCACGTTCTTCTTGTCCTAATGCATATGCGAGTTGCCATATAAATTGAGGGTCCATGTCTTCTTCATCGACATACTGAACTAATTCAATTAATGCTTCATAATCTTCTTCATTACGTAAAAAGTCAGCCAACATAAGTAAAGGTTCTTGATAACCAGGATCCACTTCAAGTGCTTGTTTTAATAATGTCACACCTTTATCTTGATCCCCATGTTCGATTTGCAATGCACCAGTACTGTACATCAATTCTTTATAAAACTGGTTTAGACGTAACCCCTCTTGACCAATTTCAATCGCATCCGCAAATGTTTTCTCGTTTTCATAAAGTTGCTGTAAATAGTAATAACCTTGAATGAAGTCTGGATCTTTTTGGAGTAATGTTTTCACCAACTTAATCGCTTCATGCGTCATGTCATTCTTTTCATACGCAATCGCTTTTTTAAGATAGTCTTCTGATGTAAGTTCATTGTCATTTATTTCATCAAACCAACGTAACGCATCGGTATAGTTTCCACTTTGAAGACTGCTGTCTGCTAAACGTGAGAATAAGTTGACACCATTGATTTCATACTCCCCGCTCTCGAGTACAGTGTCATACTCTCTTGATGCGCGTAAATATTGGCCATCGTAATAAAGTAATTCGGCTAATGCGAAATGGACAATTGGATCAGCAGGTTGTAATTCGATTGCTTGTTCAATTTTTTCAATCGCAATATCTATCATATTAATTTGTTGATATAAGTCAGCTTCTAACATTAAACGTTCAGGTGTGAGTGGCACTTCATTTAAAAATTCTAATGCTTCATCTGTTTGGTTTTCTGAAATAAGCCCATCAATAAAATAGATTAAAATTTCATCTTCATCCGGATATTTCATGTAAAGCGTACGAAAGACTTCAAGACCTTGTGGTGTAAGTCCAAACTGATATAATGTCTCACCAAGTACAAACAATGCATCATCATTATCTGATTGCAACGCTTCCTGAACGCGAGAATCTAGTTGATCTAATTTTTGTAAGTTGATATCGTCAATTAATTTGTAGATATCTTGCATACTATCCCTCATTTTCTAATTGTTTGAGTAGTGGTAAAAACCCTGGGAATGACACATTGACACTTTCGAATTGTGCAATTTCAATCGGTTCTGATGTCATGAGTGAAGCGACTGCTAACATCATACCGATACGATGGTCGTTATGACTGTCAACAGGTTGAATTTGACTAATTGTTGACGGTTCAATGATAAGTCCGTCGTCAGTAGGTTGCAGTTTTAAACCTAACTTACCGAGTTCGTTTGCTGTTGTGTCAATACGGTTGGTTTCTTTCACTTTTAATTCTTCAGCATCTTTTATGATACTTGAACCATTCGCTTGTGTACAGAGTAACGCAATTGTCGGCAGCTCATCAATACATTTTGGAATGAGACCACCACCGATTTCGATGCTTTTTAAGTCAGGCGTATATTGTACACGAATCGTCGCAGTTGGTTCAGGCCCATCTGTTTGATTTGAAAGTGAAATATTCCCGCCCATTCGTTCGACGATTTCGATAATACCATCTCGGGTTGGGTTAATTCCGATGTTATGAAGTGTAATGTCGCTACCTGGTGTAATTAATGCCGCTACGATGAGAAAAACAGCTGATGAAATATCTCCAGGCACTTCGAAGTCACGCGGTTGAATGTGATGAATCCCCCCACCTGGTAATGTCACTGTTAAATCCTGTGTTTGAACAGGAATACCATAATGTGCAAACATCGTCTCAGTATGGTTACGTGACATATCCATTTCACGAATCGTTGTTGTATTTTGAGCAAATAAGCTTGCAAATAAAATGGCACTCTTCACTTGTGCACTTGCGACCGGCATATCATAATGAATCCCCTTTACTTCACTAGGACCAATGATGAGCGGCGTGTAATTATCATCTACACCTGAAATGTTGATATTCATTTGGTGAAGCGGTTGAAGCACGCGGTCCATAGGTCTATTGCCGATGGACGCATCTCCGGACAGGACGCTTTGAATGCCTAGTCCGCCAAGTAAGCCAGCCATCAAACGTGTTGTTGTTCCTGAATTTCCAGTGTATAACGTTTGATGCGGGATTTGAAAATGAGCGTAACCAGGTGAGTCAATCGTAATGGTTTCATCTGTAATGTCCATTTTAACGCCTAACTTTTCAAATATTTTCGCTGTACGTAAACAATCTTCACCAAGTAAAGGTTGATGTATGACAGAGTGACCTTGTGCTAAAGAAGCGAGCATAATAGCCCGATGTGTCATAGATTTATCGCCAGGTACCGTTATTTCACCAATCAGTGGACCGTTAATCATAATTTTTTCCATCTATATCACCTCAAGATATTGTTGTTTAAATGTTTCAAGTGCTTGCTCTAATATAGGTGTTTCGACGTGCTTAACGATAGGGTCGCCGATAGCTTGTAACAGTACCATACGCACACCATTTGCGTCATTTTTCTTGTCATTTAGCATAAGTTTCAATAATGGTTCGAATTCAAATTGGCGAATCACTTCTAACGGATAACCTAAATCATTCAAATAGTTTAAGTAATGCGGAACATCAAAATGTGTGTCCAATAATAGATTTGAAACGATAAATTGATATACGATCCCCATCATGACAGCGTGACCATGTGGAAGTTGATATTGATACTCGATTGCATGACCAAACGTATGACCTAAGTTTAAAAATTGACGTTGGCCGCGTTCTTTTTCATCATTCAATACAATTTGCAGTTTCGTTTGAATCCCGTTAATTAAATACTGTTCAATCGCATGCAGTACTTTTAAATGTGCGCTATCAGGATAAGCATTTTCAAGTGTTTCTACTGACTGTGCATCATTCAACAATGCATGTTTATACACTTCACCATAGCCACTTAATATTTCTGAATAAGGTAATGAAGTGAGAAATTCTAAATCATAAATGACCGCTTTTGGACGATGGAAAGCACCGACAAGATTTTTACCGTGTGTCGTATTGATACCAACTTTGCCGCCAATACTAGAATCATGGGCAAGAATAGTTGTAGGTACTTGAATAAAATCAACACCGCGTAATAATGTTGCTGCTAAAAAGCCAACGAAATCGCCTGTTGCACCGCCACCAATCGCGATTAGACATGTATTACGAGTAGGTTGATGAGCAAGTAGCGCCTCAATATAATGTTCATATTGTGCCATATACTTAACTTGTTCACCTGAAGGGATTTGAAACGTGGTATATGAATGATCATTAACGAACCGAGAAATTTTGTTTTCCCATACTGCATAGACGTTTTGATCGATAAACACAAACACATGTTGATAATTAGACAGCAATGCATCTAATTGGTCGAATGCGGCATTTTCAATAATAATTGGATAATTGTGGTCCGGATATGTCGTTGTTAATTGCATTGTTCATCACCTATCATTAAAATGTTTGGTTCAGCTCGCGTCTTTCAGCGACTTGTTGTGCGAGACGTGAAAAGTCATGAGAACCAAACTCCTCTAAAATACTTCTCGCAATTTCATATGAGACAGCATGTTCACAAACAATACTTGCAGCAGGTACTGCACAACTGTCTGAGCGTTCAATCGTCGCTTTGAATGGTTCTTTAGAGTCAATGTCTACGGACGCAAGTGGTTTATACAACGTTGGAATAGGTTTCATCACACCATTAACGATAATCGGCATACCGTTTGACATACCACCTTCTAAACCGCCAAGATGGTTAGATGCACGGTAGTAACCTTGTTCTTCTGAGTATAAAATCGGATCTTGAATTTCACTACCTAATTTTTCTGCCGCTTTAAAACCTTCACCGAAACTTACACCTTTAAATGCATTAATACCGACGACACTTTGTGCAATACGGCCATCAAGTTTTCTGTCATAGTGGACATAACTACCGATTCCGACTGGCATATGGTCAACAATGACTTGTACGACACCACCGATAGAGTCACCTTCTTTTTTGGCACTATCAATTTTATCGCGAATCGCTTGTGCAATATTGTCGTCAATGACACGGACATCATTTTTATCAACATTTTCAATAATGGTATCAATGTCATAAACGCCCTCGTCTTTAATGCCTCCGATTTCAACGACACGGCTATAAACGTCAATGCCTAATTGTTTCAATAATTGCTTACAAAGCGCACCAACAGCAACACGCGCGGCTGTTTCACGTGCAGATGAGCGTTCAAGTACATTACGTAAATCACGGTGGTTATATTTCATGCCACCCACTAAATCTGCATGACCAGGTCTTGGTTTCGTAATGACACGTTTCATATTTTCTTTCTCTTCTTCTGAAATAGGTGCAGCGTCCATAATATTACGCCAATGTGTAAAATCATCATTTTTAATGACGATCGTGACAGGACTGCCTAATGTATAACCATGGCGTACACCTGAAACGATTTCTACCGTATCCTTTTCAATTTGCATACGACGGCCTCTTCCGTAACCACCTTGACGCTTAAACATTTCTTCGTTAATTTGATCAATATCTATGGTCATATTTGCTGGTAGTCCTTCAATAATGACCGTTAATTGTGGACCGTGTGATTCTCCAGACGTTAAAAATCTCAACATGATGAGCACTCCCCCTACCTTTTAGTTCATATGTTTCATATCATAGCATAAAATGGAAAATAAATTAATAGAAAATACTTTTGTTATTCACCGCTTTTAATTAGTAAAGTGTGTTCGATATGATCCGTTCATATAAGTGCCTAGATAGCGACAACCGTTTTAATCAATGCGAGGATACAATGATACTTCACAAAATAATGATGACTGATTGATGTGTAGAAACAAATCGAGGGGCCCAGACAACTGAATGTCCGAGCCCCATAAAATGAGTTTAAATATTACGCTTCATATAACCATGTTTCATCTGGTGTATTGTATGAACTAATTTCTTCGTCTTTAAACCAAAGTGAAATTTCACGTTCAGCAGATTCCACTGAGTCCGAACCGTGAATGACATTACGCCCAACCGTTAAACCTAAATCACCACGAATAGAACCAGGTGTCGCTTCAGAAGGATTCGTACTGCCGATAATATGTCGTGCAACTGCCACAGCGTTTTCACCTTCCACAACCATCGCAAAAACGGGTGCTGATGTAATGAAAGAAATGAGTGAATCGTAAAACGGTTTTCCTTCATGCTCACCATAATGTGTTTCAGCTAAAGATTGAGGTACTGTCATTAACTTAGCCCCTACAAGCTTTAATCCCTTTTGTTCGATGCGTTGAACAATTTCACCAATTAATTTACGTTGTACCGCGTCCGGTTTAATCATTACAAAACTTTTTTCCATGTTGCGCAATGCCCCCTGTGTTTTTATGTATTACAAGATTATCCTATCATTTGTTTAAAGCGCTTTCAACAGGAAAGGTGATTAATTCATTCTGTTTTGTAATCTTTTTATTAATTTTCTGAAATGTGATTTAATCTCGTTTTTAGGTAACGTTTCAAGTAGCGTGGAAGCTTTATCGAGATACTTTTGACTCACATTTAAAGATTGAGAAATCGCTTCAGATTGACGTATTTGTTCAATGCACCAGTCAAAATCTTCAGTTGGTGAATCCGGCGTTAATGTTGCAACTTTTTCCTTTAATTGTGGGTTATGCTTCAATGCTAATAGTACAGGGAGCGTCATATGACCATTGCGCAAGTCACTTCCGACAGGCTTGCCGAGTTTCTTTTCTGTACTTGTAAAATCTAAAACATCATCAACAATTTGGAAACTCATGCCGATATGATGGCCGATATCACGCATTTTTCGAATCGTTTGGTCGTCAGTCTGCGAACTCATCGCACCCACTTCAGTAGCGAGCTGCATTAATAGTGCAGTTTTACGATTGATACGACGCAAATAGTTCGTAATCGACTGTTCTGCCCTGAATTGGTCTTGGAATTGGAAGAGTTCACCACGACACACTTCGATAATCGCATGAGACAGCGTTTGATGGATACGGCTGTCTTGAATATAAGATAAATGTTCTAGCGCACGTGCAAGTAAAAAATTACCGGTTAAAATTGCAGTCGATTGGCCCCACTTCTTTTCGATTGTTAACTTTCCACGTCTTTTATCACTGAAATCAATTACATCATCATGGACGAGCGTTGCCATATGAATCAACTCTAATGCTGTAGCAACCCGGTATGCCGCATCATTAGCAGGATTTTCACCAACGTAACTGCTCAAAATCACGAATAACGGTCGAACACGCTTACCTCCTGATGATAAAAGGTGATCTGCAGCACTTTGGAGTGTTGAATCCTCTGATTGAATCAACTGTTTCAAAGTATTTTCAATTTTTTTAATTTCCTGACTCAAATTTAATTTCGACATGCATAATCACCTTTTAATTAGTTCGTTTTGGGTTTATAAGCTAAGTGCATGGCAGCCACGCCACCTGTGAAGCTACGGACTTTGACATTTTCAAAGTTGACATCTTCAAACATTTTCTTTAAAGTTTCGCGATCTGGGAAATCGAATGCAGACTGTTGGAGCCACTCATATTCTTGTTTTGATTTCGCAAAAATTTTACCGAAGATTGGCATCACAAATTTAAAATACAAACGATAACCTTGCTTGAAGACAGGCATAGTCGGTTGACTTGTTTCTAAACATACGACCATACCACCTGGTTTAAGGACGCGATACATTTCTGACAATGCTTTCGAATAATCTGGAATATTACGTAAACCAAACCCGATCGTCACATAATCAAATGAATTGTCATCAAACGGCAATGCCATAGCGTCACCTTGAACAAGTCTGATATTATCCATATGTGCCGTTTTTTCTTCGCCCACTTTAAGCATATTTTCACTGAAATCCAGTCCAGTGACTTCACCTTCTGGCCCTACTGCTTGGCTTAAAGCAATCGTCCAATCAGCAGTCCCACAACATACGTCTAAAGCAATAGTCCCTGCTTGCACATTCATTTCTTTCATTACTTTTTTACGCCACACTTTATGTTGTTCGAAGCTAATAATATTATTTAAACGGTCATATTTGCCAGAAATATTTTGAAACACTTCATGGACTTGTGCTTTATTTGCCTTGTTTTTAGTCATTTTGAAACCTCATTTACTTTTTGTATAGTTTTGTAATGCAATAATCATGTCGTTGATCTCATCTGTCTGCCAATCAATTAAATAACTCAGTTTTTGCACATCAAGTTGTTGAATCAGTTGATGGCGTATATCATCAAAAGAATGTTCAATACGGTAATGTTTCAACAATACTTGAATTAACAATGTTTCAATCGTAATCATCATATCTTTTATATTTGCATTTGAGCATATATCCTTTTGATATTGAATATAAGATTTTAATTCATTTATTTTTACAATCGCTTGGCTCATTTGGAGTTGTAATTCAACATCTTTCAAATCAGCAATTAATTGATAATAGTGTGCACTCAGTAAATCACCTATGAGTATGGCATCACGTTCATAATGATAATAGCTGATACTATCAAGATGTTTCATTGATGTATCAATAGAGAGGCAAGCAAGTTTTGCATTTAAAGGCACATCAAGTTGATCTAACAATTGACTTAAAGTTCGATTAATATGTATATTTTGGGGGCGATTGAGTTGATTCAATCGTTTATCAAGTTGTTGTTGTAAACATTCAAAAGTATTCTCCATTTGACACACCTCTAATTTTAATCACTCTCTATCTTAACACTATCAACCTAAAAATTAAATCTGATTTGCTTTTTTTGTCATAAAAGCCGTGAATGAAGTTTAATGTTGCTTTATTTGATGTTGTTGAAAAATAGTAAGACCAATAGGAGTTACTGGGCATTCTTTGTCTGAAATGAATAAATTTTATTTAAAAAGTATGGAACAAAAATTTATTTGCAGAACAATTGAGATAGATTGATCACAATAATAGGACATACCAAGTGGAATGATACAAAAAGAATGAAGGATTACTTTTTTTAAAAAAGTTTATAAATCGGGATAAAGTGGATAAAATTTTGAAAAGATGGAAATAAAAAGAAGTAAATATTTTATTTCAAATCGTCTAAACAGATTTGATATTACAATGTTATGGTTGTATTAATCATAGGAAAGGCTGGAGAACGCCATTGTGTCCCAGCCTCTTTCCTAATAATTGAATTATTTCACAGCATCTTTTAATGCTTTACCTGCTTTGAAAGCTGGAACTTTGCTTGCAGGGATGTCAATTTCTTTACCTGTTTGAGGGTTGCGACCTTTACGCGCGGCACGCTCACGTACCTCAAAGTTACCGAAACCGATTAATTGTACTTTTTCACCTTTAGCTAATGATGTTTGAATTGCTTCAAAAACAGCATCAACAGCTAAACCAGCTTCTTTTTTAGTTAAATCAACTTGTTCTGCAACAGCGTTAATTAAGTCAGTTTTGTTCATGTCAATTCACCTCCTCAAAGGTTATGTAATGATAATTCAATTATCATTATGGTATGACTTTAACACAAGCGAATGCAAGACTGCAACGATTTATACAAGAAAAACGTTGATTTAATCGCTTTTTGTTGATTTTTTTATAATTTTGTCATGAAAATGGTCAATTTCTAACTTTATTCTGATTTTTTTGTACGTCCCATTAACGCTTTGACAGCTTGTTCAACAGGTTGATTTTCGAATAAAACATGATATAACGCTTCAGTAATTGGCATTTCAACATTTTCTTTTTTAGAAAGATTGTACACCGATTCGGTTGTGTATACCCCTTCAGCGACCATGTTCATATGATTCATGATTTCATCTAAACTTTTCCCTTTACCAAGTTGGTAACCGAGAGAGTAGTTTCTTGAATGTGTTGAAGTACACGTTACAATTAAGTCTCCAATGCCACCTAAACCTTGGAATGTGAGCGGATCGGCGCCGAGTGTAACACCTAAACGCGTAATTTCTGCTAAACCACGCGTCATTAAAGCTGCTTTTGCATTATCACCAAAGCCCATGCCGGCAAGGACGCCACTCGCGATGGCAATAATATTTTTGAGTGCACCGCCGAGTTCTACGCCGACAAGGTCATCATTCGTATAAACACGTAAATAATCCGTCATAAATAAATCTTGTATCAATTTACGCAATTCTGGATTACTTGAAGCCGCTGATACGGTTGTCGGTTGTTTGATGACCACTTCTTCGGCATGACTTGGACCAGAAAGCACACCAATGCCAACGTTATATTCTGGTGAAATGGAGTCTTCTAACATTTCTGAAACACGCTTAAATGTTGCATTTTCAATCCCTTTAGTAACATGAATAAAAGATTTTTTTGAAGTGAGCAATTGATTGACTTGCGACATGACTTCTCTAATCGCTTTTGTTGGCAATGCGATTAAATAAATATCTGCGTGATTAATCGCTGCTTGAATATCTGTTGTCGCTTGAATCGTCGCATTAAGCGTAACCCCTTTTAAATAATTATGATTTGTATGTTCATGGTTGATTTCGTCTATAGTTGTTGATGTTTTACCCCACATTAATGTGTTATGGCCATTGTCTGAAAGCACATTAGCCAATGCAGTACCAAAACTTCCTGTACCAAACACTGTAATGTTCGTCATGTTTATCCCCTCCATCTAATTTCGTTTACGTGCAATAATGTGTACTGGTGTTCCTTCAAATCCAAATGCTTGTCTAATTTGATTTTCAAGATAACGTTTGTATGAGAAATGCATCAGTTCGACGTCATTCACAAATACAACAAACGTCGGCGGTTCAATAGCCACTTGTGTTGCATAAAAAATATTGAGTCGACGACCTTTATCTGTTGGCGTCGGATTCATTGCAATAGCATCCGTAATCACTTCATTTAGCGTTGAACTTTGAACACGTTTTTTATGATTTTCGCTTGCTTCGTTAATTAATGGGAAAAGTGTACGTAAACGCGTTTTTTCTTTTGCTGATACGAAAGCAATTTGTGCATAATCTAAAAATTGGAAGTTCTTACGTACCTCATCCATAAACTTTTTCATCGTATTGCTATCTTTTTCTAAAGTGTCCCATTTGTTAACGACAATTACAATCGCTTTTCCTTCTTCATGGGCATATCCAGCAACACGTTTATCTTGTTCAATAATGCCTTGTTCTGCATCTAATACAACGAGGACCACATTTGAGCGCTCAATGGCTTTCAACGCACGTAATACCGAATACTTTTCAGTCGACTCATAGACTTTACCCTTTTTACGCATACCCGCTGTATCAATCAGTACGTAATTTTGTCCGTCATAGCTATAAACCGTATCGATGGCATCTCGTGTTGTGCCGGCAATATTAGATACGATAACGCGTTCTTCACCGAGAATGGCATTAATTAAGCTAGATTTCCCTACATTAGGTCGACCGATTAATGACAAACGAATTGTATCATCATCATATGGATCTGAAGAATCCTTTTTAAAGTGTTTTGAGACCTCTTCTAATAAGTCACCTAAACCTAGGCCGTGTGAACCTGAAAGTGGGAAAGGTTCTCCAAACCCGAGTGAATAGAAGTCATAAATATCATTGCGCATGTCTGGATTGTCGACTTTATTGACAGCTAACACAACCGGTTTTTTAGATTTATAAAGTATTTGAGCCACAAGTTCGTCATTTTGTGTGACCCCTTCACGTACATTGACCATGAATATGATGACATCAGCTTCGTCAATCGCGATTTCAGCTTGTGCGCGAATTTGAGTTTGGAATGGTGCGTCACCAATCTCGATACCACCTGTATCAATCACATTAAATTCATGTGTGAGCCATTCACCGCTTGAATAAATACGGTCACGCGTCACACCGGGTGTATCTTCAACAATGGATACACGTTCTCCGACGATGCGGTTAAAAATTGTAGATTTTCCTACGTTAGGACGCCCCACGATAGCAACTACAGGTTTCGTCATGCTTGTTCTTCCTCTCTATGAATAACTTAAATATTGAATATATCAGTCTGTGCAAGTATATTTCGCATTGTTCGATACATAACACCGCTATTATATCACGTGAAGTGTAGCGAACAAAAGAATTGGTGAAAAGTATCTCCTTACAAAGTTTAGGAATACATTTTTATTTGCTTTAATATTGATACAATGATGGGTTTTGGCATTTGAGTTAAAAATGTGATGTAGTGATTCAAGTGTTATGAGGGTATTTAATGCGTGAATAGCTATGAATGAAAAGTTTGAGAAGTGGTGTCAATGAGGCTGTAATAAAGTTTGATTCGCTAAATAAAGAAATAAAAAAGAACTAAGGTTATGTGATTTAACCTTAGTTCGAAATGGATTATAAATTTAAGTCTTTCAGTTTATCACCGAAAACGTCACCTAAAGTTGGGTTGCTTTCGTTTTCATCAGTTGGTTGTGTATAGTGTTGTGTGGTTTCCTCAGAAGCTTCTTCAGTTTCTTCTTCTGGGTTTGCTGCTTTAATTGATAGTGAAATACGTTCTTCTTCAGGATTAATACCTAAAATTTTAACTTGAACGATTTGACCTGGTTCAAGAACTTCGCCAGGTGTACCGATATGTTTATGGCTAATTTCTGAAATATGCACAAGGCCTTGTAAGCCACTGCCAATTTCAACAAATGCACCAAATGAAGCTAAGCGCATCACTTTACCTTCAACAATGTCGCCTTCACTATATTTTTCTTGAATTGTTTCAAATGGACTTGGTAATGTATCTTTAATTGATAATGACACACGTTCAGAATCTTGTTCAACTGAACGAACTTTGACTTTGACAGTATCGCCAATAGAAACAACCTCTTCTGGTGATTTTACATGTTCGTGAGATAACTCAGAAACATGGACTAAACCATCAACGCCACCAAGGTCAATAAATGCGCCAAAGTTAGTTAAACGCGCAACTTTACCTTCAATTACGTCGCCAGCTTTAATCGATTGTAATAATGCTGCTTTTTTCTTTTCGTTTTCTTCTGCTTCTACGGCTTTACGGCTTAAGATGACGCGATTTTTTTCAGGTTCAAGCTCTTCAACTTTGAGTTCAAGCACACGTCCTTCATAATCTGAGAAATCTTCAATGTAATCAGTTGAAATTAATGATGCAGGAATGAAACCTCTTTGGCCTACATCCACAACTAAACCACCTTTAACGACTTCAGTCACTTTAGCTTCAATCGTTTCGTTGTTGTCTAATTTCTCTTGTAAATAAGCATAAGATTGCTCTTCTTCTAATTTACGTTTAGAAAGGATGTAACTACCTGTTTCGTTTTCTTCATCAACTTCAATTTTAGTCACATAAGCGCCAATTTCGTCGCCGACTTTGACCACTTCGTTTGCATTTTCAACATGATAAGTGGAAAGTTGACTAATTGGAATAATGCCGTTGTATTTACCACCATTGACATGAACAACAACGTGCTTATCTTCAATTTGTTGTACTTCTCCTGTAATCTTATCGCCCTCTTTAATGTCATTAATCATTGATTCATTGAATTCTTCAGTCATCATGATTGCCTCCTTATACTACTACATAATAATAACTTCTTATAAAAGTCTTGAATTGTCAAGAAATTTAGATAAGTTTGAATAAAATAAATTAAACCGCATTTACTAAAGACAGGATCTTATCTGTGACTTGTTCAATACTCAAGCCCGTTGTGTCGATTTCAATCGCGTCTTCAGCTTTTCTTAGCGGTGAAATTTCTCTGTTCATATCGTATGCATCTCGTTCTGCAATATCTTTTTTTAGTTGTTCAATAGATGATTCGATACCTCTTTCTTGGTTGTCCTTAAAACGACGCTCAGCTCGCTCTTCTACAGATGCGATCATATAAACTTTTACTTCTGCATCTGGAAGTACCGTTGTCCCGATATCTCGACCGTCCATAACGATGCCCTTTTCTGCTGCAAGCTTTTGCTGAGCTTGAACTAAAAATTGACGCACCTCTTTAATAGACGAAACGTAGGACACATTTTGTGTTACATCGTTTTCACGTAGAAAATCAGTTACATCATTATCATTTAAAAAGACACGCTGACCCTTTTCAGCATCATAACCGAGGCGTAAATCAATTTCGGAAATGAGTGATGTAAAATCAGTGAATCGTTCTTTGTTATTTAAATAATAATATGTGATTGCACGATACATTGCGCCTGTATCTACATATATCATTCCTAATTGAGCAGCTACTCTCTTTGCTATCGTACTCTTACCAGCAGCTGCCGGTCCATCTAATGCAATATTAATCGATTTCATACGTTACCTTCCTTGTCGTTTGTTTAACAATATTTTATCATAATAATGGACTATTTTACGAGGAGGAACCTAAATGAAAAATTTATTAGTCATCCATACAGGTGGCACGATTAGTATGTCAGAAGATGAAACGAATAAAGTGATGACGAATGATGACAATCCGATTACCCATCATCAAGACGTGATTGCACAATACGCTAACATAGATGAACAGATGCCTTTTAATGTCCCCTCTCCACATATGACAATTGATAATGTCAAAATTTTAAAAGAAATCATTGAAGATCCGGATCATTTAGCACGTTATGATGGTTATGTGATTACACATGGAACCGATACATTAGAAGAGACTGCTTTTTTACTAGATTTAACGATTTCGACGTCTAAACCAGTCGTTATTACAGGGGCCATGCGTTCTTCCAATGAGATTGGTTCTGATGGTTTGTATAATTTTATTTCAGCGATTCGAGTAGCGATTGAAGAAGAATCAACGGGTAAAGGTGTGATGGTCGTATTTAATGATGAGATACATACAGCGCGCAACGTCACGAAAACACATACTTCAAATACGAATACTTTTCAAAGTCCAAACCACGGGCCGCTTGGTGTGATTACTAAAGCGGGTGTCTATTTTCATCATAGACCGTATGAACGTCAATTTTTACCAAATATCAATACATCACTTCAAATTGCCCTGATTAAAGCGCATATGGGCATGGGAAGCGAAATGTTACATTTTTATGCGGATCGTCATGTGGATGGTCTCGTAATTGAAGCGCTCGGACAAGGTAATCTTCCTCTCACTGCGATGCCAGGTATCGATGCGTGTTTGGACAAAAATATTCCAATCGTCCTTGTATCAAGATCATTTAATGGGATTGTGAGTGCAGTTTATGCCTATGAAGGAGGTGGCCATCAATTATATAATAAAGGCGTGATCTTTTCAAATGGTTTGAATGGTCAAAAAGCGAGATTAAAGTTACTCGTCGCATTAAGCAATGATTTTCAACATGATCAAATTCAAGATTTTTTTAATGTTTAAAACGACACATAGAAACTTCTAGAATATGATTGTATACAAAAATGAGATGCCATATGAAAATAGCCGCTCCTGTTTGTGTAATGGAATACGGCTATTTTTTTGTGCATTTTCACAGCATTATGTGTCCAGTTGTTTACTTGCTATGAAAACCGATAATTGCTTCAATCACAATCAACATAACAGTTAGCCAAAAAACGTTTTTTTACTGGCATGATTTCTGCTAATAACAATATTTTGAATGACTTTTTCATGTTGTTTCACTTACCATTTCTTAAAATTAATATTTAAATCACAGTTGATGGTTCAGCCTTGTTTTATATTTATCATAATCAATATCTAATATAAATTTGGATTTTGTACACACAAGAGATCAATTTTTGCATCGTGTGTAACGCATCCCTTAATCATTATTATTTTTGTGTGCGAAATGTAAGTAGTAAGGCCTAATTAAGAAATGAGATTTTAACAGTTAAAAAGCGTCATCGTCATCGCTCCATTCTAGAATTAATTATAGTCATTTGGTAAGTAAAATCATTCTATTGTTTATAAGTGTATGTGCAGTTTTTGGGGACTATTAGTTAGAAAATTCGGATAATTGTAAATGTATGAAATGCATGAACTTCTCTCGATATACACGACATTGAAAAATTACACTATAATCAATGCGTCATGCAACATAAAATTAAAAGCCATTCATCAGTTATATAAATGACGAAAGGCTTTATGATAAGAGTTTGAGTAGACAACAATACGGATTATGATTCTAATGGCGATTGCTTTTTAGTCAATATATCACGCGCAATAGCTTCACCATGATATTTACCGTTTTCAATAAAAATAGTGTTCGCATCATTGCCAGCCGCAATAACTCCGGCGATATAACAGTTTTCAATGTTCGTTTCATACGTCTCGGAATTGTATATCGGTGCTGTTCCAAATGCATTGGTATGAATGTCGATGCCAATGGATTGCAAAAAGTCATAATCTGGGTGATAACCAATCATCGCAAACACGTAATCATTATCGATTGTGATCGTTTCCCCTTCTTTTTCAAATATCACTTGATCTTCTGTAATCTTTGTCACTTGACTATTGAAATGCATTTGAACATTGCCTCGGCGTATGAGTGATTCAAAATTCGGTAATATCCACGGCTTAATCGCTGGTGAATATGTCTCACCTCGATAAATAACAGTCACACGTGCCCCTGCTTTTTCTAATTCAATTGCCGCATCGACAGCAGAGTTTTTACCACCGATAATGACAACATCTTGGTCAAAATAAGGATGCGGTTCTTTAAAATAATGCATCACTTTGGATAACTCTGCACCTTCCACTTCTAACGTGTTGTGTTGGCCGTAATAACCAGTCGCAACAGTTAAATAGCGGCATTGATATACATCTTTAGTCGTTGTTAAGGTGAAGTGATCATGCATTTTTTTCACTGTTAACACTTCTTCAAATGCATTGACCTTCAGTTGATGATGTTTTACAACTTCACGATAGTACACTAATGCTTGATTTCGACGTGGTTTTAATTCTTCTACAATAAAAGGCACGTCACCAATACTTAATTTATCACTTGATGAAAAGAAAGTTTGATGTGTCGGATAATGGTAAATCGCATCTACAATATTTCCTTTTTCAATGACAAGTGTATCAATACCTTTTTTCTTTTGTTCAATGGCAGCACTCAAGCCACATGGGCCACCGCCTATAATAATGCTCTCTACAGTTTTCATTTTTATACTGAAACATTAAAAATATGAGTTCACAAACGTCAATTATGCTACTTTAATGTTTCATATTGCCTCCTAATTCTCATACTAGCATCGTATATGATAAGAACTGTGATAATCCTTATACATTATATCAACTTTTAAAGTGATTCTAAATGGAAAAGTTTGTGACAGTAACAATTGCAAATATAACGGCAATCAAAACAGGAGGCTGGGACATTAGGTTTTCCCAGCCTCTACTACTCTTGGATTTATGATTCATTAATGTTTATAAAACAGTCGGAAATAAGGATGTATTAGCCACAAAAATTGATGCTATTGATTTTCTTGATTTCATAAACTTGTCCTCAGTTTCGCTGTATTTGATGTAAGATTGCCCAGAAGGCTGAGACTCCTTTGGGAATGAGTACATACTGTTAACAGTGACTTCTTTAGTTTAAATAGTAATTGCTGTTTATCGCAGTAGCTGACTAAGACTTCTCAATACGCATGCTTTTGAGAAGTCTAGTCATCCTTGCGGGTGCAGTACTACGAAATCTTTGTTACACATGAGATTTCGTAGTACTGCACCAAAATCCACTAACGCATCAACAAATGTAACAGTTTAATCAATAGTTAGTTGAAGAGTTACCCCCTAGGAAAGCGCAGCAAAAAGGGCAATCAAAAAACACAAATCGTAGGGAGAGGATAAGTTGAACAAAATACTGAATCAATAGCATCAAAAATTAATTTGTATCATCTCCCTGCATTTATCAGATTTATGGAATTATGAGTTGTTGTCCGTTCGAAATGTTGTTGTTTTGTAATCCGTTCGCACGTTTAATTTTTTCAACATTTTCAGGTGAACCATTACCATAATATTGAATTGCGATTCGATATAAGTTTTGGTTACCATTCACGACATGGGTTTGTCCGCCAGCAGATTGGCCTTGTTGATAACCGTTTTGTAGATTGTTGGCATTGCCATTATTCACGTCGTTTTGACTATTATTCGGATCGGATGTCCCATTCGAATCTGAAGCATTTGAAATGTTACTATTATTGACATCTGAATCTGACTGACTGTTGTCATCCTCACTCTTGTCATCGCTATCTTTTGAAGTTGTTGCTTTATCAGAATCAGCTTGTTTGTCGTCTTTGTTTTTAGATTGACTTTGTTTATTGTCATTTGAATTTTTCTTCGCATCATTTTTTTGTGCGACTTCTTGTTGATTATCATTTTGGTGATCTTGATTAAATAGATACATTCCACCGAAAATCGCAACTGTACCTAAAAGAATAATCGCTGCAAGTAATGGTAAAAGCTTTTTGAAAAATCCACCGCCAGACCCATTTGAAACAGTCGTCTCTGATGATTCAGTTTCTGGATGATGTTCTGGTGTTTGTTGTGCATGGGTTTCTGAAGCGCCTATACCTGCCCCAGTTGCCAAAGTTTTTTTAGTCTCATGATGTTCTTGTTGATCTGACTGTTGATTATTATTTTCTTCTTTTGCCACTTTATTATGTTGATTTTGTTTATGGGCTGTTTGGCCACTTGCACCAGTTCCTACGGCTGCAGCCCCTGTTGTTGCGGCAGTTTTACCTTTCATGTCATCTTTAGCTGGTTCATTTGGAGTTGAATTAGCTGTTTGAGCACGCTTGTCATCAGCATTGTGTTGTGTGTTATTAAGGTGATTGTCATCACTCTTTTTAATACCGCCAATTGGCCCCGGTTTTTTGTCATCCTGGCCCTTGTCAGATGTTGCTTCTTGTTGGTCAGTCTGCGTATCTTTTTGTGTAGGTTTAGCTTTTGATATACCGAAATCTCTTTTTCTGTGGCGTCTAGAAGCATTTCGTGGCGGGAATTGCTGTTGTTGCTGTTCCTGACTTGCTTGAGGTTGATCATCTTTTTCATTTATTGCATCAGTTGTCTCGTCTTCGTCATGATGATGGGACTTAATCTCTTGACGACTGCGTTCAAACTCATCTTTGAAATTATCTTTTGACACTTAACATTCATCCTTTCCATATCAATTGTACAATAACGATTTGAAAGTAAAACCTTGATAGGCTCAATATCAATTCATCACATCTATTTAATTCTATGTTGTCGTTAAATCGCCTAATACCATTTACCCTAAATTATAGCGGGTTTAAATTAAAAGTGAAAGCATTGTGAAAATTAATGAAATAAATTTTCCAACTTTTCAATGTAAGTTAACTTTCTTTTAACTTTTTTCTTATTTTTTTCATAAATTGGACTGAGTGTGTTGCATTGATCGCAACATGCATCTGTCGTTTCTTTTGTCATGCCAAAGTAATTCAGTAAATGTTGACGTCTGCATTGTTTGGTTAAAATATAATGATACATATGACGATAACCTTGTCTTTTCATGTTTTCATTTTGAGTAAATATTTGTTTAAGTTGTTGAAGTGAAAAAGCTTGCGTTAATACATCTAAAATGGCGAGTTTTTCACTATCAATCATTTGACCGACTTCATATTGGTCCACATCTGAGGCATACATAATATTCACTAATGCCAACGTCTCCATTAAATACTGGTCATCTGGTTGAAAAAACGCAATGGCTTGGCTTGGAAGTCCATCTCTACCGGCACGTCCAATTTCTTGTAAATAACTTGAAGGTGTCGGTGAAACGTGAAAATGAATAATGGTGCGAATATCTGGTTTATTGACGCCCATGCCAAAAGCACTCGTCGCAACAATAATACGTATGTCGTTGTTTAAAAACTGTTGCTGAACGGTATGGCGCTCTTGATAAGACAAATCACCGTGGTATATTCCTGTTAAATACCCTGCTTCATAAATCGATGTCGCTAAATATAAACTGACTTTTTTGGACGACACATAAATAATCGTAGGGCCAGATGTCGCAATCGTATCTATTAACCAATCCACTTTTTCTTCATAAGATGACATGAATTTTACAGATAACGCTACATTCGGTCGGTCCATTGAGTGTTCAATAACATGTATTGGTTTTTGAATGACACGTTGAATATCGTCCTTCAAATGTCGTGTTGCAGTGGCTGTCAATGCAAGTACGGTGGCTTCGTTAAAATAACTTGTCACTTTACCAATCAAGGCATAGTGTGGTCTAAAATCAAATCCCCATTCAGACAAACAGTGTACTTCATCAAGCACAATCATGCCGAATCGAATATTTTTGAAAAGATTAAAATGGTGCGGCTGTAAAATAAATTCAGGGCTAACAAAGATAAATCGAGCTTGTGTTAACTGTTGGAGTGCCCGTTTTTTAGCTGCTTGCTCCATTCCTGAATGAATCGCAACGACACGGTGTTCCCCCTGCATTTTCATCTGCATCACTTGATCATCCATTAAAGAAATGAGCGGCGAAATGACCAATGTCGGTTGTTGTTTCATATAAGTTGGAAGTTGATAACATAGTGACTTGCCACTTCCGGTCGGTAAAATACCAAGCGTATGTTGCCCTTCTAGAACGCTTGAAATAATACTTTCTTGACCTGGGCGAAATGTTGTAAAGCCAAAATATTGTTTTAAAGCTTCTTTAAGCATGTAATTCTCCTTTTGCGCTACCGATAATCGCGAGTTTGAGTTCAAAATAGGATAATGATTCAAACTGTTCTTTGTATAGTTTTAGCCGTTGATAGGGTTGCACCTGATAAAATTTAAGAAATTGATTATACGGATGCGTGAAGAAGTCATCATAGTTTGTTAAAAGATGCTTCATAAACAAATCAAGAATATGATCTTCTATCGTCGTTTCCCGTACCTGCTCAATTTGTGCTATTTGTACTATCGAATACCCTTTTTGCAGCAATTGTAACGTTTGCATCACCCGATCGGATATTTCTATTGTCATCATACACTGTGAAAGTATTGGAAACGTATCAGTATTTTGAATGAAGAGATAAATGGACAATAACTGTTCGTAATATGCAGTGTACAAATCATTCATATCAATGGATTCAATCATGCTTATTTGGGCAAACGTGTACATCGGTTCGTCATAACCGGTCAATAAGTAATGCGTATATAACGTGTCATGTTTCTCGGATAGCATTTTAAACAATGTTGTGGCCTCTTCTTCAAATGCATCTTGTAGTTGCTGTTGCTCAATTTCATAATAGATGAAGCGTACAGCTTCGTGAATTTCGACTTGTGACGTGATTGGCAAAAATGTACGTTGATTATGTTGTATATGAGAAACCGTTTGAACTAACAGCTGTAATGCTTTAAAAGTAGCATCTAAAGTTGAATACGTCATACGATTGCTTGTTTGAATGGTCGTATGATGATGTGGCTCATGACTGATAATTTGTTCGAACTGTTCGTACTTTAATTTGGGTGCACAACCATAGAGTGATAATATATTTAAAGAAACAGCGTCAAAAAAAGTTTGATGAGTTTTTTTACCTATGATAATATTAAAGATGCTTTTTTTAGTTTTGTAGGCTGATGCATGATGATAGAGATATAGAATTAATTGTTTCATGTTTAGACCTCGATTAAAAACGTATATATTGAAAAATTGGGTACATAGAACTACAATAAAATTATAATGTGAGTATGGTACTTTGAAAAGGGAGGCGAAAAAATGGCTAAATATACAATTGTTGATATGGATACTTGTATTGCTTGTGGTGCATGTGGTGCAGCAGCTCCAGATATTTATGACTACGACGATGAAGGTATTGCATATGTAATTTTAGATGACAACCAAGGTACAACGCCAGTACCAGAAGAATTGTATGAAGATCTTGAAGATGCTTTTGAAGGTTGCCCTACTGACTCTATTAAAGTTGAAGAGGAGTCATTTGATGGTGACGCACTCAAATTTGAATAGTTCATATTGAGGACGTATGTCTTTAATATTAATATAAAACAACTTAAGGTCTAAGTAAACTAAGATGAGGGTTGAGTAGAAAAATGGTTCGATGACCATGCTACTCAATCTATTTTTTATGCTTTGATTGAAGGCTCGATTTGTGTTGATAGAAATAATATGCAAACCCTATTCACATCAATGACGTTGTTGTTTCAATATTTTTGTTTTCATTGACTATAAGAAAGGCTGGAAACCACAAATGTGTCCCAGCCTCTTAAGGTATTTATTTCAAAATATGTCCAATGCGTTGATAGAGCAATACAAAAATAATAGATATCAATGCGCCTTTGATTATGTTAAATGGAATAATCCCTGCTGCGATAATCAACTTAAGATTATTCGCTACATCTGAAAGGTTCATAATCATGCCATAAAGTGGTAGTAGCACGAAATAGTTCATGATAGCTAACACAACGGTCATGACGATGGTACCAGTAATTAATCCTAAAATGAGATGCTTAGTTGATTGATTTTTACGATAAATCCCATAACTGACAAGCAATAAACTCGCGCCTGCTAAAAAGTTAGCAACTGGACCAACAGGATCACTTAAATTGAAAAAGAAATTCAGTAAGTTTTTAATCAATTCAACGAGTAGACCCGCAACCGGACCGAGTGTAAATGTCGCCAGTAATGCTGGCACATCACTCACATCAATCGTTAAATATGGCGGTAAAAATGGCAACGGAAACTTAATAAATGTCAGTACAATCGCAATCGCACTTAACATCCCTACCGTTATCATTCGTTTCGTTTGCTTTTGCTTCATAAAAAAACCTCCTATTAAATTCATCTTTCACGAATAGGAGGAATAAAAAGCAACACAAATAAACCTCCATCTTCTCCCATCCAGACTTTAACTGTCGGCTCTAGAATCTCACTAGATCAGCCACAAAGATGCTCAACATCATTTGCAGGTCGCAGGCTTATTTTACTGCCGGTTGGGAATTACACCCTACCCCGAAGATGAATTAATTTTTTATTATTTTCGTTATTAGTTTACATGAGATAACTTTTGAATACAATCTATTTGCAACAACTTAACAATCATCTAGATATAAAAAAGGAACGGCGACATCTCGACTTTAAAATAAGATATCGTCGTTCCATGATGAAATGTTATATGTTTATTAGTTTTCTTCTTCTACATGCGATTTTTTGGGCAGAGAAATGATAAATTTCGTTCCCTTTTCGAGTTCACTTTCTACGCGAATATGACCACCGTGCGCATTTACAATCATGCGTGTGATAAACAATCCGAGGCCTGTTCCTTGTGAGCCACGTTTACGCGCAGAGTCCACTTTATAAAAGCGCTCGAAAAGTTTCTCTAAATGTTGAGGTGCGATACCAACGCCCGTATCTTCAACAGTTAAAATTTGGTTGTCATTATCAGCCGTTGCTTTGATTGATATCGTATCGCCAGGTTGTGTATAACGCGATGCATTATCGACAAGGTTCGTCAACACTTGTTCCATGCGATCAAAATCATAATACCAAAGTGAAGCTATCTCGCCATCCATTTGAAAATCTAATGTTAGATCTAGTTCTTGCGCTTGTTGACGATATTTCATCGCCATTTTTTTAACTAAATCTTGCATCGGTTGAACTTCTCGTGTGACATTCAAACCTTCAGCATCCATTTTCGCGACATTCAACAATTCATTGACTAAGCGACTTAATCGTTTTGACTCATCTAATACAACCGTTAAAAATTCATTGATTTCTTCGGGTTCAGTGACGACACCATCCACGATTGACTCGGTGTAACCTTGTAACAATGAAATCGGTGTGCGCAATTCATGAGAAACACTTGCGATAAAGTCTTTTTTCACTTGTTCAAGCTCATGTTCGTTTGTCATATCACGCACGACAGCAACAAGGCCACCTTCACCATTAGCTTGAATTTTTTTAATATGACTCATAATAATCACATAAAAACGCTGATTCATTTCATATTCTCTATATTCTGTTTTTTGGCTCTCAAATGTATCTTCAATTTGTTGATTAAACATTTCGCGATCGGATTCGTTTAATTCTGATAACATTCTTTCAGCTAAGGCATTTGAAATAATAATTTGTTTCTTGTGATTGATACCTAATACCCCTTCAACCATTGAATTAATAAGGGTATCACGAATGTTTTTAGATGTCGTTAATGCGTCGATATGTGTTTGAATGCTACGGCTCATTTTGTTAAAAGTCATGGCAAGCTCGCCAATTTCATCTCTCGTTTGAATCGGCACAGGCTTATCATAGTTTCCTCGAGCAACTTCTTTCGCTTGCGTTTTAAGTTGACGCAGTGGATTCGTAATACGCGTTGATAAGAAAAATGCGAAAACCGTTGTAATAGCTAAGAAAATCACAGCTGTAATTAAAATCATAATCGTAATGATGTTATTCGTATCATCAATACTTTTTAAATCTTGATAAATAAAAATTGCTGAAGATTGGCCATTGTCGTCTTTAGAGGGATAACCGAGTAACACATAAGTATGCGTTTTACCATCAATTTTAAAAGTGACGTGTTGTAGTTCGGATTGATTATCTTTCAGTACACGGTCAAAATTTGGATGTTGACTGATTTCTTTGAGCATTTTCTTTTTAACAGTATCTTTTTCATTGATATTAGCACGGTCCGGTAAAATGATAAGCCCTTTATTATCCTCTAACAAAGCTTCACTATGTTCAATAGCTAGTTTTCGATTATCGTTTTTGAGTAACACTTGGTTCACGTTTTCAGCACTTTGATAGAGCGCGCGTTCAGTTTCTTGCGTGAAATAATATTGAAAAAATGTGATTAATGCAGCACTTAATAAAATTAAAACTGTCGTTACTATTAAAATAATAGTTAACCACAGTTTTACGACAACGTTATTAAGTCGTTTCATCCGACTTGCTAACTTCGAATTTATATCCTACACCCCAAACGGTTTGTATCATTTTTGCTGCATCTGCAGAAACACGATTTAATTTTTCACGCAAACGTTTGACATGTGTATCTACAGTACGTAAATCACCGTAAAATTCGTAATGCCAAACTTCTTTTAATAATTGTTCTCTATCAAATACTTTGTTCGGTGTTTTAGCTAAGAAAATGAGTAATTCATATTCTTTTGGCGTGAGGTTAACCGGGGTCCCATCTGCCAATACCTTATGTGCATCATTATCAATCGTTAAATGTTTAAATTCAATCATATCACGGGCATGTGGCTCGTTTTGTTCAGCTTTTGAAGATTCTGTACGACGTAATAAGGCTTTAACACGCAACACAACTTCGCGTGGTGAAAATGGCTTAACGATATAATCATCGGCACCTGATTCAAAACCTTCAACGCGATTATTTTCTTCGCCTTTTGCAGTGAGCATAATAATAGGCGTATCTTTAAGTTCACGTAATTTAACAGCAACTTCAAGACCATCCATTTCAGGCAACATTAAATCTAACAAAATACATGAATAATCATATTTTGTCGCCATGTCTAAAGCTTCGCGCCCATCACTTGCCTCCGCAATGACATAACCTTCTCTTTCCAAATATAATTTTAATAATTTTCTAATTCGATGTTCATCATCTACGACTAAGATTTCATTAGTCATCATGACATACCTCCCACACATGGTGACATTTCTAACTCAAAGCATATTATACCATAATGATATATTCGGGTAATAATAAAACAATGACGTGCGTGCTGACTTGGATAATAGTTAGCGTTGTTGTTGACCGTTTTCCGCAAGGTGACGCAATGATTTCACTTCATGCGGTGATAATACACGTCCTTCTCCAGCGCCTAGCCCTTTCAAAGAGAGCGGACCAAATGAAACGCGTGATAACTTTTGTACGCTAAAACCAAAATGTTCAAACATACGACGCACTTGACGGTTTCGACCTTCAGTAATGGTAATTTCAACAAGTGATGTATTTTTTTCTTTATTTTGCTTTTTCACTTTTACTTTTGCAGGTTGAGTCAGCCCATCTTCAAGTTGAATTCCTTTTTCAAGTTGTTTCACTTGTTCACGTAAAATATATCCTTCTATTTTAGCAACATACGTTTTTGGGATTTTATAGCGTGGATGTGTCATTAAGTTTGTGAACTCACCATCATTTGTTAATAACAGTAGTCCAGATGTATCGTAGTCTAGACGCCCCACTGGATAAATACGTGTTTCTAAATCATCAAAATAATCAGTAACAACTTTTCGACCACGATCATCTGAAACGCTTGTAATCACTTGCGCAGGTTTATAGAACAGGATATAAAGTTTGTCTTCTTGCTCAAGCGGTATCCTTTCTACTGTGACTTCATCAGATGGACGTACTTTTGTCCCTAATTCAGTGATTGTTTTACCGTTGACTTGTACTTTACCTTCTACAATTAATGTTTCTGCTTTACGTCGAGAGGTATAACCACTGTTCGCAATACGTTTTTGTAATCTTTCTAATTCTTGACTCATTTAAGAATCTCCTTTCTGATTCACCAGTTGGCTGAAAAACGATTCAATTTCCTCTTCTTCTTCATCTGTTGTTGGAAGTGCCTCAAGACTCTCCAGACCAAAGACATTTAAAAATAAATCTGTTGTAAAGAGCTGTTGTCCACGTGCCTCGGGATTGGTTTTGGGTTCAATTAATCCTTTAGCAATCAATGTTTTAACTGGACCGTCAGATTGAATACCGCGAATCAATTCGATATCATTACGTGTCATGGGCTGATTATAGGCAATAATGGCTAATACTTCCATTGCAGCTTGTGATAATTTGGCAGATGCTTTATTAATAATGAGTGATTCGATATACGGTTCTGCCTCTTTTTGGGTCGTTAAAACATAAGTTTGACCGAATTTTTGTACCATGAGCCCAGGTAACTCAAGTATATCGATAGCATGGGTTAACGTCTCGTAATCCACGTCGAGTGATGCCATCAGTTGTGCTTCATCAATGCCATCTTCACCAACTGTATACAGTATCGCAGTTAGCGCTTCAGTAACTTTAAGCGTCATAATTAACTCCTTTTCTAATTTCAAAGTTGTGGAAAGCTTTCACTTGTTGTAATTGTATCATGCCTGTTTTTGACATTTCGAGTAAAGCCAGAAAATGTGTGACGACGTGTTCGATAGATTCATTAAATGTAAATAGATCAAAAAATGTAATTTGAGAAACTTTCTTTAATTTATCATAAATGTATGTTGTTGATTGTTGGATCGTATACGTTTCTTTTCGAATATCCACAGTGGTCGGCTTTTTCAATGATACACGCGTTTTCATTTTTTGATAAGCGACGATCAGTTTTGTTAAATCGATAGTCGTATCTTCGGAAAGTCGCTCAGAATATTCATAATGCGAAAAATCTGTCGGTGGTTTAGTGAAATAATGTTCACGTGCTTGACGCTTCTCTTCTAACATTTCTGAATAAGCTTTGTAATTTTGATATTCGATTAACTTTTCAACGAGTGCCTCACGTGGGTCTTCTTCTTCAACTAAATCAGATGACGTATCGGGCAACAACATTTTACTCTTAATCATCAGTAATTCTGAAGCCATCAATAAATACTCACTTGCAATATTGATCTCTAATTTTTTCATAGCGTGAACATACTGCATATATTGTTCGGTTAATTCGCGCATAGGGATGTCATAAATATCAATTTCAAATTCATTGATGAGATGCAATAACAAGTCTAAAGGCCCGTTAAAAGCATCCAGTTTTACTTCGTACATATCTGTACCTCATTTCATAACGCATGTGATGTGCATAATAACAAAAAATATTATAACATGTTTGATGTATAACAATAAATTTTTGGAGTGAGCCATGTTGGAAAATGATCTAGTCCATTTTTACTATCAGTTTCATCATGAACAACATTATTTTCTCTGTCATGATATTTTAGAAGAAGCATGGAAAATGCAACACGCTTTTTCAAAACAAGATGCTGTTGTAAGTTTGATTTTACTTGCAACAGGGAGTTATCATTATCGACGCGGTAACTTCAAAGGTGCGTATAAAACATTTAACAAAGCTTATCAAATTATAGCAGATTATTCTAAAGAGACGATGGCCACTTTAGGACTTGTACGAAAAGCTTATTTAAATATGTTAACACAGTTGATACATGATACTGCACATGAAATTCCGTTTTCACCGATTCAACTGCCCCTAACAGCCGTGATGATTGAGAAAGTTAAGACTCGGTTTCCGAATTTTCAAGTGACTGATAAGGTGGTAGAGACGCCGGTCATATTACATCATCATCAGTTGAGAGATAGAAGTGACGTTATTGCAGCAAGAGAAGCGGCTATAGAGGAAAGAAGAAAATAATTTCAAGCACCTCATTTGTTTGAAGCTAAAGCGTGAATCCCCTAATTGCAGAACGATTCGTTTTTAGCTTTATTGCTTTTAAGGGCTCGCATTTCCTAGGGGCCAATCCTACAATTAACGCATGATTTGATTGTTACACTAATGGAAGCGTTGAGGGATTTTCGGCTACGTCTGATCCCTCGGGAGTCTTGGGCTGTTCTTGTACTTTTAGTATGAATTAAAACCAAACAATGAGATGCTTTTGAAATAATGGTTGGCACGTTGTAAAAATTTCGTATGTATGATTGAGGTTCATTTTATCGTTAAATACAAAAATGGATGGGTATGAAGTGTAGTCAATTGGCTTCTTACCTATCCATTTTTAAATATATATGTTTCTATTCATTTTACGCTCTTGGATGATAGTCTTGGTAAATTTTACGGATTTGATTTTTAGTAATATGTGTATAGAGCTGTGTTGTTGATATATCAGAATGTCCTAACATATCTTGTACAGCACGTAAGTCGGCACCATTTTCTAATAAATGTGTCGCAAATGAATGCCGTAATGTATGTGGGGTTAAACGTTTCATAATCCCTGCTTTAACACCGGTTTGCTTAATCATTTTCCAAACGCTTTGTCTGGATAATGGTTTGCCATGTAAATTTAAAAATAATACATGTGTGACCGTGTGCTTCAATAACTGAGGTCTAATATGTTGAATGTAGTGTGTTAAACAATCAATGACCGTTTCGCCTAATGGTACAATGCGCTCTTTACTTCCTTTACCGAACACTTTGACAAACCCCATCATTAAATTGATATCCTCAACCTCGATATTGATCAATTCAGAAACACGCATGCCTGTTGCGTAAAGTAACTCGAGCATTGTTTTGTCACGATAGCCATTAATTTTCGTTTTATCAGGCGCCATTAATAATTGATCAACCTCTGCAATAGATAAAACATCTGGAAGTTTACGATCGTATTTAGGTGTTTCGATAAGTACAGTTGGATCATGCGAGGTATAGTTTTCTCTCAAAGCAAACTGATGGAAACTCCGAATTGTAGATGTAAAGCGAGCAATTGTTTTTGCTGAGCGCCCTTCATCATGTAAAAAGCCAAACCACTCTTGAATCATTTGACGGTCCACAAAGTTCAAATTCGCCACTTTATGCGCTGTCAAATAGTTCAAGTAATGATTCAAATCACGGCGATAAGCAGCGATCGTATTGTTGGATAGTCCTTTTTCAATTTGAATAAATCTTAAATACTCATCTCGAATTTCTTCCATAGATTGACTCCAATTCTGTTCAAGCACTGTACTTGATTATCATTTAGCACCTTTGCCCTCTTTTTGACAAGTTTCGCAAATGCCATGAAATGTCAGACGATGGTCTAAAATTTTAAAATTAAATTCATTTTCTACACGTTCTTCAACTTGTGGTAATAAATCTTCTTCAATTTCATCTACGCGACCACATTCCATACAAACTAAATGATGATGGAAATGTTTTGAGCCTTCTTTACGTAAATCAAATCGAGAAACACCGTCGCCAAAACTTACTTTGTCGACAACTTTTAAGTCTGCTAATAGTTCTAATGTACGGTAAACGGTTGCGAGCCCTATTTCTGGTGCTTTTTCTTTCACTTTTAAATACACATCTTCGGCACTTAAATGGTCAGCTTCATTTTCAATTAAAACACGCACGGTTGCTTCACGTTGCGGTGTTAATTTGTAAGAAGACTGTTGCAACTGTTGCTTCACGCGATTCAGTCTTTCCTCCACGGAAGCCTCACTCCTCTACTGAAAATTATAATTATTACAATTAAATATGTTTTCTTGTTATAAATTACCAGTAATTGAGAAAAAAAGCAACCATTTTCGCTTCTTATTTAGAATGATTATAATGTAATAATAGGTGTTGAAATGCAATGAATGTTTTAGCATCTTCAATTGTACGGGTTTCAACGGCTTTTTTAACATCATCTAATGAATAAAACACTTTCTCAACAAATTCATCTTCATCTAAATTGACTTTACCTTCAACTAAATCATCTGCAAAATAAATAGAGATTTTCTCATTAGCGAAACCAGGTGTGCCATATACTTCACCAATTAAAGTGAGTTTTTCTGCTTTATAACCGGTTTCTTCTTCTAGTTCTCTCATCGCAGCAGATTCACGGTTTTCTCCAGGTTCAAGTTTGCCTGCGGGTATTTCTAACAACTCCTGTTCTAAAGCTTTACGGTATTGCTTCACTAAAATGACTTGTTGATCAGGTGTTAAGGCACAAATTGCGACTGCCCCATTATGTTTCACCACTTCGCGATATGCCGTTTCATCGTTCGGTAAAGACACTTTATGTTTTTCTACTTCAATGATTTTTCCTTTATAAATCGATTCTTTAGAAATGGTTTTTTCTTCAAAATGCATAGTGAATCCTCTCCTTTTCAAATATTCATACGTTTTGCTATCATGAATATACATCGATTTTATCTGAAGGAGTGGCATCATGCAAAAAAATGTTTTAAAAAGTGGTATTGAATTATCTGAGCTCGGTCTTGGATGTATGAGTTTAGGTACAGAAGAAAAGAAAGCTGAACAAATTATTGATGCAGCAGTGGCAGCAGGAATTACATATTTTGATACAGCAGATATTTATGTTAAAGGAGTCAATGAAAAAATCGTTGGTCGTACGCTTAAAAAGTATCAAAACCGTGATGATATTGTCATTGGTACAAAGGTAGGCAATCATTTAAAAGAAAACGGCGAAACATTTTGGGATCCTTCCAAACGTTACATTAAAGAAAATGTGAAAAACTCGTTGCAACGCCTTGGGTTAGATACACTCGATTTATATATGTTACACGGTGGTACAATTGACGATCCTCTTGATGAGACAATTCGTGCGTTTGATGAACTGAAACAAGAAGGTGTCATTCGTGCGTATGGTCTTTCTTCAATTCGCCCTAATGTGATTCGTTATTATTTACAACATAGTCAAATTGAAACGTTAATGTCTCAATTCAACTTAATCGATAATAGACCTGTCGATTTATTGGATGAAGTGCATGACAAAGGTGTGAAATTACTCGCACGCGGACCCGTATTCAAAGGTTTATTAACGCAAAGTGTTGAAAAAGTGTTAACAACGAAATTTGAAGAAGGCATTTTTGATTATGATTATCATGCCCTCAAAGAAACTGTAACCGCATTACAACAAATTGATCCAGAATTGACGGGATTAGCATTCAATTATTTAAAATCGTTTGATGTATTAGGTTCTATCATTGCTGGTGCAAGTTCAGTTGAACAATTACAACAAAATGTGGCACACTACTATCAAGAAATCAACCCAGCACAATTAGAAGAAGCATTTGCTATCGTGAAGCAATTACACTATGCGCAACATTGGGAAATGCCATAACAGTTAACGCTGCTTTCCTAAGAAAAATGGTCGTCCTACTTTTTCAAAAAAGCGTGGTGCGAGTTGATATAGTTTAAGTAAAAAATGAATGGACTGAGGGATGTTTAGCTCTTGTTGACGATGTTGAATCGCGTGAACAATTTTTTCGGCTAGTTGTTCAGGGTTCAACATTATTTTTTTCATTTTACGTGCATATAGACCAGACGAATCTGCTTTTGTATGAAATGGTGTTTGAATTGGTCCGACATTGACATTGAGCACGTGCCATTGTGGTTGTTCAATACGTAATGCGTTGAGTACATGATTGAGAGCTGCTTTACTTCCACCGTAATGTGCTGCATAAGGTTGTGTTGCTAAAGCGGCTTGGCTACTTATCCCGACAATAGAAGCATTAGGCGTTAAATATGGTGCGCATTGATTGATTATCATTGAGAAATGGACCACGTTCACTTGATACGTTTGTACAATTTCTGCAGGTGTATTTTCAAGCAATCCTTTAAAATAGCCGAGTCCAGCTGAATGTATCACGCCATCGAAACGCGTTTGGTCATTAAAATGTTGAGCAACCTCAAGTACATCACTTTCTGTCGTCAAGTCACATTGAATGATTTGAACTTCTGCATTTGGAAATAATGATCGTGCTTTGTTTACATCACGTACAAGTAGTGTAATAGAATAATGGGCAGATATGAGTGCATGTGCGAGTGCATACCCTAAACCACTCGTACCTCCAGTAATTAAAAAATGACCTTGCTGCATTGTATCTCTCCCCTATCTGACTCAATAAAATGTTGTTATATGTTACTATAAGACAAGAAAATACTTTTAGGAAGTGATAGTTCGTATGAAAATTGTATTTTATGGCGCTGGCAATATGGCACACGCGATTTTTACAGGTATTGTGAATTCAAAAGTCGTTCCAGCAGAAAACATTTATTTAACGAATCGTTCAAATGAAGACATGTTGAAAGAATATGAAGAAGATTTAGGTGTTCGATATAGTTATGACGATGCAACTTTGTTAAAAGATGCAGACTATATCTTTTTAGGATCGAAACCACATGACTTTGATCAATTGGCTGACAGAATTAAGCAACATGTACAGCCTAACAACCGATTTATTTCTATTATGGCAGGGATTCCCATTTCGTACATTAAAGAAAAAATTAACACGACCAATCCGATTGCGCGCATTATGCCGAATACAAATGCACACGTCGGCCATTCTGTAACAGGTGTAAGTTTTCCTTCAAACTTTGGTGGTAAAGCGAAAGACGAAATTTTAGAAATTATTAACGCTTTCGGTACAGCATTAGAAGTTCAGGAAGATCATTTACACCAAGTGACAGCGATAACAGGAAGCGGTCCCGCATTTTTATACCATGTGTTCGAAAAATATGTCATAGCAGGGACAAAATTAGGACTAGAAAAATCGCAAGTGGAAGAATCGATTCGCGAATTAATTATCGGCACGAGTAAAATGATTGAACGTTCAGATTTAAGTATGGAGCAATTAAGAAAAAACATTACTTCAAAAGGCGGCACAACACAAGCTGGTTTAAACGCTTTATCTGAATATGATATAGAGGGAATATTTGAGGATTGTTTAAATGCTGCTGTGAATAGAAGTATTGAACTTTCAGCACAAGATGAAAATTAACAATGGGACATAAAAATTTTTGATGCTATTGATATCGCATTTTGTTGAACTTGCGCTCCCCCTACGATTTGTGGTTTTGATTGCCCTCAAGGTTTCGAGTTTCGACTTACTGCCCCGCAAGGTTGACTAGACTTCTCAAAAGCACTCGTATTGAGGAGTCAGACAGCTGTTGCGATATGTAGATAAAGGCTGAGAAAACTAAATGTCCCAACCTTTCCTTTTGTTTAGAATATATGATGAAGTTAAAACTGATAACTATCGAAATCTTCTACAAATTGAAATGATAATGGCGAATGGGCTTTCAATTTTGCCTCAATTTCATCAATATCTTCTTTCGTATAACGACTACTTAAATGTGTGAGTAGTCCGTGTTTCACTCCAGCTTTTTCGATTAACGCGAGGACATCTTCAATATGGCTATGATGATACGCATTGGCTAAAGATTTATCGCCTTCAATGTAGGTTGACTCATGCACTAATACATCGGCATCTTTGGCCAATTCAAGCGCGTATTGACTCGGTTGTGTATCGCCAAAAATCGTCACAACTTGTCCTTTTTTATCTGGCCCTTTAAAGTCATTGGCATCATATATTTGGCCTTCAAATTCAAAAGTATCTTGTGATTTCACTTTTTGATACTGTGGTCCTGGAGGCATGCCAATTGCTTGTAATTTTTGGACATCTAACTTACCAGGTGTATCAGGGACTTGAATACGATAGCCAAAACATGGGATACCATGATTAAGTGGCCGAGCAATGACTTCGAACCCGTTAATAGACAAATTCATTTGATCTTCTACTTCAATAATATGTAAAGGATAATTGAGATGTGAATATGTGAGTGATAAATTGCATTCAACATAGTCTTTGATGCCTTTAGGTCCTATGACAGTCAGTGGTTTGGATTCGCCACCTTGAAATGAACGACTCGTTAACACGCCGGGTAAACCGAATACATGGTCGCCGTGCATATGTGTAATAAAAATATGACTGACTTTTCCGAGTTTGATAGAATGGTGTAATATTTGATGTTGTGTTGCTTCACCCACGTCAAATAACCAAACATCAGTCGCATACGGTTCGAGTTTGAGCGCAATCGACTGTGTATGACGTTCTTTTGTAGGTAATCCAGCACTTGTACCGAAAAATGTAATTTCCATGCATCGTCCCTCCTTTAGCGTTATATTATCATAAAACGACTAAGAATCGGCAAAATTTTAAGTATAAAGCAGAATATATGACCAAGACCGCGATATGTTCTATAATAAACACATCTTTAACGTATGAACTAAAATTAAGAATTGGGGTTTTGAATCTTGAATAAGACAAATAATCATGTTCCAGCACTCATAACAATTTTTGGTGCCACTGGTGATTTAAGTCACCGTAAACTATTTCCATCACTCTTTCACTTATATCAACAAGACAATTTAGATGAAAGAGTTGCAATTATTGGTATCGGAAGACGTGAATTAACTAATGATGATTTTAGAGCTCAAGTGAAATCGTCAATTCAAGAGCACGTACAAGATACAAAACATCTAGACAAGTTTATGCAACATGTATTTTATCAACCACACGATGTCAGTGATGAGGAAAGTTACCAAAAATTACTAGAATTAAGCGAATCATTAGACCGTGAATTTTCGTTAGAAGGCAACCGTGTCTTCTATTTAGCAATGGCACCTCGATTTTTCGGTGTCGTGACTGATTTCTTAAAATCTTCAGGTTTAACGAACACAAACGGCTTCAAACGTCTTGTTATTGAAAAACCATTTGGTAGTGACTTGAAATCAGCTGAAGAATTAAACGAGCAAATTCGTCGGTCATTTAAAGAAGAAGAAATTTTCCGTATCGACCACTATTTAGGTAAAGATATGGTGCAAAATATAGAAGTATTACGTTTCAGTAACGCGATGTTCGAACCATTATGGAACAACAAATATATTTCAAATATCCAAGTGACATCTTCAGAGGTGCTTGGTGTTGAAGACCGAGGTGGTTATTACGAAACGAGCGGGGCTTTAAAAGATATGGTACAAAACCATATGTTACAAATGGTTGCATTACTAGCGATGGAGCCGCCTATAAGTTTAAATAGTGATGATATTCGTGCTGAAAAAGTAAAAGTATTAAAATCATTACACGTACTTCAACCAGATGAAGTAAGAAATCAATTTGTTCGTGGTCAATATGATCAAGGTTTCATCAATGGTCAAGAAGTTAAAGCTTACCGCGAAGAAGATAAAGTCGCTACTGATTCTACTACGCCTACTTTCGTGTCAGGTAAAGTAGAAATCGACAACTTTAGATGGGCGGGTGTGCCATTCTACATTCGTACAGGTAAACGTATGAAACGTAAATCCATTCAAGTCGTTGTAGAATTTAAAGAAGTACCGATGAATTTATATTATCAAAAGGATAAACATTTAGATTCCAACTTACTTGTGATTAACATTCAACCTAACGAAGGTGTGTCTATTCACCTTAATGGTAAAAAATATGTTCAAGGTATCGAAACTGAACCTGTACAATTATCTTATGCGATGAGTGCACAAGATAAAATGAACACAGTGGATGCTTATGAAAACTTACTTTTCGATGTGTTAAAAGGTGACGCAACAAACTTTACACATTGGGAAGAATTAAAATCAACATGGAAGTTTGTGGATTCAATTCAACAAGTTTGGGATCATTTCGAACCAGAATTCCCTAACTATGAGTCAGGTACAAATGGTCCATTAGACAGTGATTTATTATTGAGTCGTGACGGCTTTAAATGGTGGAACGATATTCAATAAACAAAAGTGCACATCTTGATTAATAAACATCAGCTGAGTGATTCACATTTTAGTGTCACTTAGCTGTTTTTTGTTATATAATAAATTATTGGATACATCATGAGAGAAAGAGACTATAAGAGTTATAAGGAGTGAAAATTTTGGACGTCATTAAACATTTACAACGCGCAATGGTTTATATTGAAGACCATTTATTAGAACCATTTGACTTACAAACTTTAAGTGAATACGTTGAAATTTCTCCTTATCATTTAGAACAATCTTTTACGATGATTATTGGAAAGACACCTCAAGAATATTGTCGCGCGCGTAGATTGACACTCGCTGCTAATGATTTAATCCACGGTGCGAATCGCCTTATTGATCTTGCAAAACGTTATCAGTATGCGGATGCGAACACATTTGCACACGACTTCAGTGATTATCATGGGGTGTCGCCATTACAGGCAAAACTAAAAAAAGAGCAACTTCAAATGCAGGAACGACTCTATTTAAAATTATCGACAACTTCGCAAAAGCCCTACCCTTATCGTTTAGAAACGTTAGGTGATTTTTCATTAGTTGGATGTTCCCGATTTGTACCTTCAACGGAATTAGAACACCATTTCATTATTCCGGATTTTCTTGAAGATTTAAAAATGGATGGCACGTTAAAGGATATGATGCGTTATAACGATATCGGGCCGCATGAATTGTTTGTTGTTAGTTGTCCGCTTGAACAAGGACTTGAAATCTTTGTCGGTGTTCCAAGTGAACGTTTTCCTGGTCATTTAGAAGATCGCTTTTTAGCAGGACGTCAATACGCCGTATTTAATTTACAAGGTGAAATTGATTTCGTCACGAGTGAGGCTTGGCATTACATTGAAACGAGTCTACAACTGACATTACCATTTGAACGGGATGCCTTATATATTGAAATATATCCACTCGACATTTCATTTGAGGATCCATTTACAAAAGTGCAATTGTGCGTACCTGTTAATATTGATGAAAATTAAACCTAAATCAAGCACAATCGTTTGGATACGTTGTTTCGGTGACGTAAGAGAAATGATTGTGCTTATTTAATGATTACTATTTTAAAGATAATTCTGCGTCGATCATGTTACTAGCCTGTATAAGTTCTATAATTTCCTGAATTTTATACTTCGATGTAGGACAGGGTTGTTTGTTTTATTCAAAAATTAATATCTAATAATTCTCATTGTTCTGATTTTAGGACAAGTTTTAAGTGTGGTTTCCTTATTCATTTTTTCAATGGTTTATCATGAAGATATTGCGAGTATTTTTGGTGTGATGATCGTTTTAGTCTTTGTCGATATGATTGTCAAAACCATTGTCTCATCAAACTTGCAGTACATTACACAAGACCATTTTGAGAGAGTTGTTACGATTAGACAAACCATTCAGTCTGCAACGATGATAGCTGTCCCTATTGTGGCAGGATTTTTAGTGGCGGTGGTCCAGATTAAAAATTTAGCACTGTTGAATAGTTTCACTGAATTTATAGGCTTGATTCTTATTTTCATGTTGCGTTTTAAATCGGCGAATGTGTTGAGTAAAAGTAAAAAATTTACAGAGGGTATGGTAGAAAGTTTTAACTATGTATTTAAAAATCAAAACTTGTCAACACTATTTTTAGTATCAAGCGTCATTAACTTTTTAGTACAATCTTTAACTGTCGGACTTCCAGTTATTATCGTGACGAAACTCGGCTATTCGTCAGCACATTTAGGTACGATGGAAAGTATTTTAGGTGGTACACTTTTATAAAAACTATCAAGAGCACGAGATGCAGTCATAAATGTGAAAAGAGGCCAGGAATGCTCCTAGCCTCTTTCATATTTGAGATGGTCTTATTGAGTCCATTGCGTATGGAAAGTACCTTCTTGATCTTTACGTTGGTAAGTGTGTGCACCAAAATAGTCACGTTGCGCTTGAATTAAGTTTGCTGGTAAGTTTTCTGTACGGTAGCTATCATAGTAGTTGATACTTGATGAGAAACCGGGAAGTGCCACACCGTTTTGGATACCAGTAGCAACAACATCGCGAAGTGCAGATTGATATTCAGTCACGATATCTTTGAAGTAACCGTCTAATAAAAGGTTTTGTAAGTTATTGTTGTTGTCGTATGCATCTTTAATTTTTTGTAAGAATTGCGCACGAATGATACAACCTTCTCTCCAAATCATCGCTAAGTCACCTAATTGAAGGTTCCATTCATTGATTTCACTTGCTGTTTTCATTTGATCAAAACCTTGCGCGTATGAACAAATTTTACTCATGTACAACGCACGGCGAATTTTTTCAAGGAATTCTTCTTTGTTGCCATCAAATGCAGCTGAAGGTCCGTTTAAAACTTTTGATGCATTGACACGTTGATCTTTTAATGAAGAAATAAAACGTGCAAATACAGATTCAGTAATGATTGTTAATGGCGTACCTAATTCTAATGCATTAATAGATGTCCATTTACCAGTACCTTTTTGACCCGCTTTGTCCATAATTTTTTCTACAAGTGGTTCGCCATCTTTATCAAGTTTTGTGAAAATGTCACCTGTAATTTCGATAAGGTAACTTTCTAATTCTCCGGCATTCCATGATTTGAAAGTTTCAGAGATTTCTTCATGTGACATGCCTAATAAATCTTTCATCATAATATAACTTTCTGCGATTAATTGCATATCAGCATATTCGATACCGTTGTGTACCATTTTGACATAGTGACCTGCACCATTTGGCCCAATGTAAGTGACACAAGGTTTACCGTCTTTCGCTTTAGCTGAGATAGATTTTAAGATGTCTGACACTTTATGATAAGCAGTTTCTTGACCACCAGGCATTAATGAAGGACCTGTTAACGCACCAACTTCACCACCAGAAACACCCATACCAATGAAGTTAACGCCACTTTCAGCCAACGCTTTATTACGACGAATCGTGTCGAGGTAGTTTGTGTTACCACCGTCAATTAAAATATCGTCATCGTCTAATAAAGGTAATAAGCTGTCGATTGTTTTATCTGTTGCTTCGCCTGCTTTTACCATTAACAAAATTTTACGTGGTTTTTCTAAAGAATTTACAAACTCTTCTACTGAATAAGTCGGTACAATGTTTTTCCCTTTAGATTCTTCAACCATTAAATCTGTCTTATCTGCAGAACGGTTGTATACAGATACACTGTAACCTCTTGATTCAATATTCCAAGCTAGGTTTTTACCCATTACGGCTAAACCTACTACACCGATTTGTTGTGTCATTATATTTAACCTCTCTTATTATAAATTATGGACTTATTGTATCACATATTAGCGGATGAAGCCTTTTATTAGCTTACGCATTCATTTCAATGATTTTTAACACGAAATGGGTTAAATCATATAAAGATTGTTTGGAAATGCGTTCATCTGTTGTATGAATCTTTTCGTACCCTACGCCTAAAATCACAGTTGGGATGCCGAGATGATTGATAATATTACCATCAGAACCGCCACCACCGACATCCGCTTGCATCTCAAAACCTAATGCCTTTGTAGCTTGTTCAGCCACTTGGTAAACACGTTCATTTGATTCGACACGGAAGCCAGGATAAGATAATTCAGTTTCAACTTCAGCATGACAGTCGTATTGTGCTGCCGCATTTTCAAATGTTTCTTTCATATGTTGGACTTGTGCATCGAGTTTGTCTTTAGAATGCGAGCGCGCTTCGGCCCAAATATTCACTAAATCTGTCACAACATTTGTCGGGCCGCCACCCTGGAATTTACCAATATTGGCAGTCGTTTCATGATCGATTTGGCCCAGTTTCATTTGACTAATCGCTTGAGCAGCCATATTAATCGCGCTTATGCCTTCATTTGGTGTACTGGCATGCGCTTTTTTACCATGAACCGTCGCATTAACTTTCATTTGATACGGTGCACCAATCGTGATACTTCCGACAGGTACTGTTGAGTCAATCGCATAACCGTAATCTGCATCTAAATCTTCTTTGCGTAAAGCTTTTGCACCGACTAACCCAGACTCTTCGCCTACTGTAATAACGAATTGAATTTGACCATGTGGTAACTGGTGTTCATGAATGATATGGAGTACTTCAAAAATGACGGCTAATCCTGCTTTATCATCAGCACCTAGTACTGTTGTACCGTCTGAATAAATAAAACCATCCTCTTTAATGATAGGCTTTACATTGCGACCGGGTTCTACTGTATCCATATGACTCGTGAAATATATTTTATCTTTACCTTCTTGATTTGCAGGTAATGTACAAATAAGGTTATTGGCTCCAAAACCTGTCATTGCTTTCGCGTTATCTTCTACAACGGATAGGCCGAGCGATTCAAACTTCTCTTTCAATATCGGTTGAATGATGTCTTCATGTCCTGTTTCAGAATCGATTTGCACTAATTCTAAAAATGTTTCAATTAATCTATCTTTGTTAAGCATATAGTCACCTTCCCTTAAGTTCTATACTCATTTTATCGAACTTTGGATAGATTGCAAAAAAGACCTACCAATTATGTTTTTTTACAAGAACTTTTGGCTTTTATATGAATGAATGTTATAATTCACTCATTGTATATGAGATTTATTATAGGATATTTGGAGGCATATCATCGTGTTAAACAAGAAAATAAGAAAAGTGCTCATCATTGTGATGCTTGTTGCCATCGTACTTGCGTTGATTTTAACAGGTATCGCACCATTATTGAGCATGTAAATGAAACTAAAAAACAGGTAAGGCTATTTACTGTCCTCACCTGTTTTTGAATACAATTAAATTTCATGATGCATTTTCAGTGAACCAAATTTCGCTTTAATCGTTAAATATTCCTCAGTATCATATAAAATTTGAATCATACTTGAACGTGTCAATAACTCTTCATGTGTTTGAGGTAAAGGCAGTTGATCAATTTCAAGACGAATTTGATATAACGTGTGTAAACGTAATGCAGTATAATTGTTTTCATTTACATTTTCTGCCATTTCATTGAATAACTGCGCCACGTGTGCACTCATGACATCATTTGCATTAATATGTTTAATGTGATTTTTAATGCGCTTAAGTATTTCTAACTGATCTTCACGCATGTCAAAATAATGATAGTAGCTGTTTTCATTCCGTACAAAATGGTTTTTAACATCTCTGAATGCGATCGATTTCGCTTCTTGAATCGTATGTGCCAACGAAGTAAACGTCACATCAGGGCGGTTATTATGCATTGCACATGCTGAACTAAACGTATGGAAAATATTTTTGAATTGAAACTCAATTTCCTTTTTATATTTAGATAACTGATGGTCTAAATTTGGCATGATTGTATTCATCGTAAACGCAATGGCTAACCCAACGATAATAAGCAATACTTCATTGACGACTAATGAAAAATCGATGACATCAGCATTGAAAAAATGGAGTAAGATGACAATGCTCGTCACGACACCTTCTTGCATATTAATCATGACAGTAACTGGAATGAAAAAGAGTACGATTAAACCAAGTACCCAGGCGTGTTGCCCTAATAGAGGAAAAATAGCCCAACCAAAACCGATAGCAATTAAGCAGGATATAAAACGAGAAATAATCGCGTGAACGGAATGTATTTTCGTATCTTTAATACATAATACAACCAAAATGGCACTAGAAGCATAATTATCCAACCCTAGTAGTTGTGCGATGATTACACCTAGTGCCATGCCGACAGCGGTCTTTATCGTTCTCAATCCGATTCGATATGGATTTAAACGCAACATGATGAGCCCCTTACTTAACGTCGCAATAACGGTCAAATAAAGCTTGAAGTTGCGTAATCACGTCCATTGTGTCATGGCCTTCAATTTGGTGACGTTCAATCATTTCAGTAATTTTACCGTCTTTCATTAACGCAAATGAAGGGCTTGATGGTGCATAACCTTCAAAATAATCACGTGCACGTTGAGTCGCTTCCTTATCTTGACCCGCAAACACTGTTACAAGGCGATCTGGTAATACATCATAGTGTAATGCGTGTGTCGCAGCTGGACGTGCAATTCCCCCTGCACAACCACATACTGAGTTAATCATAACTAAAGTTGTACCGTCTTGTTTAAATACACGGTCGACATCTTCCTCAGTTGCTAATTGTTCGTAACCCGCATGGTCCATTTCAGAACGGGCTTGTTTGACGATATTATTCATATATAAATCGAAGTTCATATCCATGTGAACATTCCTCCATCATAAGTATTTCAATTAATTACATTTTACTAAATGTAATGCACAACTGCAATCATTCGGCAATATATGTGCTAAAAAACAAGGGTACAGACAGTAGATTTAGTGATGATTTTAATGTTAACAATGAACAGCAAACTATCAGAAAAGGCTAAGAAAAACAATTAAATTTTCTCCAATATTCCAATGATAAATGAACGTCGTAATAGTGTAATATAAAATCAATTGAGGAGATAAAGGACTAAAAATTTTGATATTTTAAATATTCTACATTTCAAAAGTAGACCCTCATTGATTCGCACTATTTGAAATTCATTTACATAAATGGGCGCGACTCCTGAGGGATCAACTGAGCTGGAAAATCCACCAACGCTTCAACAAATGTATTATTCAATGAAAGCGTTGGTTAGTTGTTTGCTCAGCCCCTAGGAATGATAGCCCATGATGGCATTTGTGAAACTCAGAATGGTGATCAATAAAGGTCATTTAATCAAAAATATATCTATAAGTACAGTCAAAAATTTTTATTTCCCAACCATGCCAAAACGCCTTAATAAACTTGTGTATGTTCAATGGTACATGCTTCAATACGTTGTTTCACTTCATTTAAAAATTGTCCAGCTTGTAAACCGTCTAAAATACGGTGATCGAGTGATAAACATAAGTTCACCATAGAACGAATCGCTATCATGTCATCAATGACTACAGGTCTTTTGACAATAGATTCAACTTGCAAAATGGCTGCTTGAGGATGATTAATGATACCCATAGAATGCACCGAACCAAAAGTCCCTGTATTATTTACAGTGAATGTACCGCCTTGCATATCTTCATACAAAAGTTGATTTTGTCGTGCTTTTTGTGCAAGTTCGTGAATTTCTCGAGCAATGCCTTTAATTGATTTTTCATCGGCATGACGAATCACTGGAACAAACAATTTATTTTCATGCGCGACAGCAATTGAAATATTAATGTCTGAATGTAAAATAATTTCATCTTCTTGCCAAGTGCTGTTGAGTAATGGATATTTTTTAAGTGCTTCTGCTACAGCTTTAATGAAAAATGCAAAGAATGTTAAATTATACCCTTCTTGCGCTTTAAACTGATTTTTGTAGTGCGCACGTGTTTTTGTTAATTCTGTGGCATCCACTTCTACAGCCATCCAAGCGTGCGGGATTTCATGAACACTTTGAACCATTTTGTTCGCGATTTGACGACGCACACCGTTGACCGGAATCACGGTATCACGATTGCTTGTTGTCGTTGTATTGTGATTTTGGTTTGCTACAGGTGACGTCGGTGCGGTACTCTCTAATGTTTCTTGAGGTGCAGCAACGTGATTCGTAGTAGAAGTTCCATGTTCAATCGCACGTTCGATATCTTTTTTAGTGACACGTCCTTCAAAACCCGTACCTGTCACTGTTGTTAAATCAATATTGTGTTCGGAAGCCAATCTAAATACAACTGGTGAAAAACGGCCATTATTTTTAGGTTGGTTTGCTGTTGTTTGTGCTGTTGAAGTTGATGCTGGCTGTTCATTTGGTTGTTCTGTAGATTCATTGTCAGCTTCTGGAGCTACATTTTCAGTTGTTTCGTCCGTAGCACCTTCAACTTCCATTTCGCAAATGACAGAACCGACTTCAACCGTGTCACCAGCGGCAGCAATAATTTTTTTAATCGTTCCTGCATATGATGAGGGCACTTCAGCTGTAACTTTATCTGTAATCACTTCACATAATGGGTCATATTCTTCAACGCGGTCGCCTTCTTTAACGAGCCACTGTTCAATTGTACCTTCATGCACACTTTCCCCTAGTTTAGGCATCTTGATTTCCATGAGTGAACCTCCTTAAAATTGCGCTAATTCACGCATTTTATTTTTAATTTTATCAGGGTTAATCATAAATTCATCTTCTAACGGTGGTGAAAATGGCATGGCCGGCACATCTGGGCCCGCAAGTCGCATTACGGGTGCATCTAAATCAAATAAACAATTTTCTGCAATAATCGCGGCAACTTCTGACATGACACTACCTTCTTTATTATCTTCTGTGACTAACAAGCATTTACCTGTCTTTTTCGCACAGTCAATAATCGTTTGTTGATCGAGTGGATAGACTGTACGCAAGTCAACCACTTCGACATCGATATCTTCACCTTTTAACAAGTCCGCTGCTTGAAGACAATAGTTCACTGCTAGACCATATGAGAATACAGTGATATCGCTGCCTTCTCGTTTAACATCTGCTTTACCAAGAGTCACAGTGTAATATTCTTCTGGCACTTCTTCTTTCAGTAATCGATATGCTTTTTTATGCTCAAAGAAAAGAACTGGGTCATTCGATGCAATTGAGGCTAAAAGTAAGCCTTTCGCGTCATATGGTGTGGATGGAATGACAACAGTTAAACCTGGTGTAGACGCAAACACGCTTTCGATACTTTGTGAATGATAAAGTGCACCATGAATGCCACCGCCGAATGGTGCACGAATTGTTAATGGTGCTTGCCAATCATTGTTAGAACGATAGCGCATTTTAGCAGCTTCACTCATAATTTGATTGGTCGCCGGTAAAATATATTCCGCAAATTGTATTTCAGCAATAGGTCGTTTCCCCATCATCGCCGCACCAATGGCTGAACCGACAATATTAGATTCAGCAAGCGGCGTATCTAACACACGATAAACGCCATATTTTTCCTGTAATCCAGCTGTTACCCCAAAAACGCCACCTTTTTTACCTACATCTTCACCGAGAATCATCGTTTGATCGTCTTTTTCTAATGCGACATCAAGTGCTTGTCTAATAGCTTCAAGATATGAAATTTTAGCCATGTTGACGTCCTCCTTCTTCGTAGACATGTAAGTATGTTTCAGATGGATCTGGGTATGGTGCGGCCTCGGCTTCTTTAGTCGCTTGATGTACCCATTGTTGATTTTCTTTTTCGATGGCTTCAAACCACGCTTCATCGACTAGAGATTGCTCAATTAAATACTGTTTAAATTTAAGGTTACAATCATTTTCCTTATCTGCATTTTTTTCTTCAACTGTACGGTAACGGTCATCATCATCTGAAGAGTGTGCTGTTAATCTTGTACACATTGCTTCGATTAATGAGGCACCTTCACCGTTTATTGCGCGTTCACGGGCTTTTTTAATAGCACCATAGACAGCAATTGGGTCATTACCATCAATTGTTTCACCGAACATGCCATAACCTTTCGCACGATCTGATAAATATTCTGCACCATATTGGAATGCTTTTGATACAGAAATCGCATATTTATTATTTTCAATTAAACAAATAAATGGCAAGTTATGGACGCCTGCAAAATTCAACCCTTCATGAAAATCGCCTTGGTTTGAACTCCCTTCACCTAGCGTCGTTAATGCGATTTGAGATTTACCATCCATTTTAAATGTTAACGCTGCACCCACTGCATGGAGGATTTGTGTAGCCACTGAAGAACCTTGTGACATAATACCGACTTCTTTTTTACTAAAGTGAGATGGCATTTGTTTACCTCCAGAACTGATGTCATCACGTTTACCAAATGCGGATAACATCGTTTCTAGAGGCGTCATGCCTAAATAAGTGACCAGTGCTAAATCACGATAATAAGGCGATGTAACGTCCCCTTTTTGTAATGCATAAGCCGTTCCAATTTGTGTCGCTTCTTGACCTTGACAACTGATAACGAATGGAATTTTTCCAGCACGGTTTAAGAGCCACATTCTTTCATCTAACTTACGGCCTAAATCCATAGCACGGTACATGTTTTTCAAATCTTCAATTTCAAGGCCAACACTTTGATAATCATTCATATCTATTTTCCTCCTTCTTATCTATATGTGAATAGATTGATGAATAGATTTTAATCCTAATTCCATGAGTAATTCTGAAATGGATGGATGGGCGTGTGTTGAAAGTCCTAATTCAAGCGCAGAACCATTCATAAATTGTAAAACACTTAATTCGTTGATGAGCTCTGTGACATGAGGACCAATTAAAGATGCACCGCTCAAACTACCAGATGCTTGATCAAACAATAACTCAGCAAAGCCTTCAGGTATTGATGAAGCTGTAATCGTTGCTTTACCATTCGCTTTAAACGGTGCTTTCATGACTTCAAATTTAAGGCCACGTTGTTTTGCTGTTTCTTGATTGACTCCGATAGACGCGATTTCTGGTGACGTATAAACACATCTTGGCATCGTATCATAATCAACGGGCAGTGGATTTTCATTAAACATATGTTCAACGGCAATGACACCTTCTCTAGCACCGACATGCGCAAGTTGTAAATGTCCTATGACATCTCCGGCAGCATAAATATGTGTATCAGCCGTTTGCATATATTCGTTCGTTTCAATCATTTGCTTGTCATTCAATACAACTTTAGTATTGTCTAACCCTAAATCAGCTGTATTTACTTGTCGACCAATGGCAACGAGTACTTTTTCAGTGGAGAATGGCGTTTCAAGATTGAATGTCACTTCATCCTCGCTTTGTTGGATGTCTTCTGCTTTAAGCGCTGTATTTACATGGAAGTTGACACCTTTTTCTTCCAATTGCTTTTGGATTAATTGACTGATTTGTGCGCTTTCTGTTGGTAAAATACGCGGCCCAGCTTCAATAATATGTACATTAACACCTACACTACTAAAGAAAGATGCAAATTCTAACCCGATGATACCGCCACCAATAATAGTGATAGATTGTGGTAAAGTTTCAAGCGTCATCATATCATTACTACTATAAATTTGTTGTTGATCAAACGGTAAAAATGACAATGCCATAGGTTTTGATCCTGTCGCAATTAATACATAGTCATTCGGCAACAGTTCAGAAGTTCCGTCTTCATATTCAACAGAAACTGTGCCGCTTTGAGGTGTGAAAATAGAAGCGCCCATTAAGCGGCCAACGCCATGAAACACATCAATTTTGTGACGTTTCATTAACCCTTGTACCCCTTGATACAATGTGTCGACAATGCGATTTTTACGTTCCATTACTTTTGCGAAATTAAGCGTCGGTTGTTCAGCGGTTACACCAAAGTCATCAGCATGTTGTATGTATTGAAATACTTCCGCTGATTTAAGGAAAGATTTTGTTGGGATACAGCCTTGATGCAGACATGTCCCACCCATTTTTGATTTTTCAACTATAGCAACAGATTTTCCAAGTTGACTCGCGCGAATTGCAGCAGAATATCCTGCAATACCACCGCCAAGGATAACGATATCGTATTTTTCTTTTGTCATATGCTTTCTCCTATTGATATATCTGAATTTTGATTTGCTGATTCAATGCTAATCGTGCACGTTCTGCAAGCGTTATAAGTTCATGCTCTCCTGGGAAAACTGAAATCGGAGCAATCCATTCTACATACCTCGCGAGCTGTTTCATTAATTTAACACTATGGCTCATACCGCCTGTGAAAATAATTTGATCGACATGTCCTTTTAAAACGGCAGCACGTTCTCCGATGACTTTGGCAATTTGAATCACCATCGTGTCGATAATCAGCTTCACTTTTTCATCTTGATCATAATTTGCCATAATTTCCCTTAAATTGGATGTCTGGAAATAAGCTTTAAGTCCAGACTCACGACTTAATTGCACTTTCATTTCATCAGCGGATAATTGATGCTTTACCATGTGTTGGACAATCAAATCGTTTGGAATACTACCGGAACGATCCATCGCCATTGGACCTTCGCCATATAATGCTTCATTCACATCAATGACACGCCCTTTTTCATGCGCACCAATGCTGATGCCCCCGCCCATATGTATCACAATCACATTCATATCTTCATAGGCACGATTGACTAATGCGGCATAACGACGTGCCATTGCTTTTTGATTTAATGCATGAAAGATACTCCGGCGTTGAATGGAAGGCACGCCAGTATGACGTACTTCATCAATCAATTCATCTACGACAACCGGATCAGTAGTGAAAACAGGAATATGATATTTTTGTCCGAGTTGATAACCAATCATGCCGCTTAAATTAGAAGCATGTGCCCCGTATTTAAAGCTTTTTAAATCGTCATACATTGTTTTGTTTACTGAATATGTACCGCCTTCAAGTGGTTTCAGTAGACCTCCTCGACAGGCAATGACATCAATTTGATTCAACTGATAACCTTGGGATTCAATTTCAGTTTCAATCATTTGTTGCCTCAAGGACTCTTGATCAATTAAGGGTTTATTTAAAATGGTTTCAGTATGGCTAATATTTTCATTCACTTTACATTCATCATTTTCATATATTGCATATTTACTAGAGGTACTTCCTAAATTCAATACAAGTGCTGTTGTCATACTATCCCTTCTTTCAAAAACAAATCAAAAATGTATGTCATTCATGCTGGATATCCAAACATGAATGACGTCATTTCGATTGTACAGTTAACCGACTTTTAATGAGACTAAAATAGAATTGATTTTATTTTCAATACTATCCGCTCTTGACGTAAGAACGATTGGAAAATGCGCACCGAGAATAAGACTCGCAACTTTAGCACGACCAAAATATGTGAGTGATTTATATAATACATTTCCTGCATCTAATCCTGGCACAATGAGTACATCTGCATCCCCTGCAACTTTTGAATGGATGCCTTTTTGAATAGCACTCCGTTTATCAATCGCATTATCTAAAGCAAATGGGCCTTCAACATGCACATGAGGTTCGATGGGATGTGATTGATAATATTGGCTTAAACGCTCAGCTTGAACGGTAGATGGTATTTTAGGGCTGACTTTTTCAACGGATGACAATAATGCAATATGAAGTTGTTGATATTGTAGTCTTTTTGAAAAAGCAACAACATTTTGAATGGTTGCTTTCATCTCTTCTTCTGTAGGCGCAATATTAAGCGCAACGTCTGAAATCATAAGCAGTTTGTGATACGACGGAATTTCACATAGCGCGACATGGTTTAAAAAAGGTTTTGCACCTTGTGCGTTACGTTTTAATACCGCAGATAAGATTTTGGCAGTTGAAATTTGCCCTTTCATCAAAATTTCTGCCTTACCATGATACAAATCATTTAAACAGCCTTCAATCGCAGCGTCTTCTGTATCAAACGTTTGAATATGGATACGTTTTAAAAATTCAGCCGACAAATCGAATGAACGAATGATTTCAGCTGCATCTTGGCAATTATAAAGTTTGAAGTCAGCATGGGTTTTCTTTAAAACTTCAATAATAACTCTAATGAGTGGTTCATCTGTTGCATTAACCATCGCAATTGTCCCTGTTAGAGCTTGAGGTTCTTTAAGCAAGTCTGTAAAATTCAACTTTCATCATCCTTTATGCTTTTGGTTTTGTTCAATCATTTCTTTCGCATTTTGTCTCGTCAATTCGGTAACAGTTGCACCAGAAATCATACGTGCAATTTCATCTATTCGTGCATCGCCTGTAAGTTCACGTACAGTCGTAGTTGTGCGGTCATCTTTTTCATGTTTTGAAATATACAAATGATGATCACTCATTGACGCAACTTGTGGTAAATGAGAAATACAGATGACTTGAATGACTGAAGCAATCTCTTTCATTTTTTCAGCCATCTTTTGCGCCGCTTGTCCAGAAACGCCGGAATCCACTTCATCAAATAAAATCGCAGTTTGCCCTCGTGCGCGTACAAAAATACTTTTCAGTGCGAGCATGATTCGTGACAGTTCACCGCCACTCGCAATTTTGTTTAAACTTTTTAAGGGCTCACCTTTATTCGGACTAATTAAAAATTCAATACGTTCTAAACCATCTTTTTGCGGTGCTTCATAAGGTTTAAACGAAATTTCTAAATTCGCGTCCTTCATTTGTAAATATTGGATTTCATTGACAATACGATCGCGCAACTGTCTTGCTACTATTCTACGCGCTTTCGATAACTTTTGCCCGTCTTCCTGAACTTGTTGCGATAATTGTTGAATTTCTTCACGTAGTTTTGACGTACTTTCTTCATAATTTTCGATTTTATTAATTTCATCAGCGATTTTTTCTTGATAAATCATCAAATCAGAAATGTCTTTGCCATATTTTCGTTTTAAATTGTTCAACAAGTTCATACGCGATTCTAGTTCATTTAAATATTGTTCATCAAATTCAGTTTGGTTGATTTCTTCGTAGATTTGATGTTTGGCATCTTCTAACGTGTAATAAAATTGATCGACTTCTTCTTTTAGCTTTTCAAACGTTTCCGGTAAAATTTGATTCACATTTTGTAATTCTGTACTTAAAGTATAGAGGCGGTCTGTAATCGCATGTTCATCCGTTAAAGTCACATAAGCAGCGTTCAATGCTAAACTTAAATTTTCGGAGTTCTGAATACGTTTAATATCTGTTTCTAATTGTTCAATTTCGCTCTCTTTTAAGTGCGCTTCTTTTAATTCATCATATTGGAACTTCATTAAATCTAGACGTTGTAACAAAGCTTGATCTGCAGACTCCAGTGCTTCAAGCTCTTTTATCTTTTCTTGATGTTGTTCATAAGATTGGGCATATTGCTGAAGTGCTTCAATATATTCACCGTCAGCATAACGATCGAGTAGTTCAACGTGATACTTTTGCTTTAATAAAGATTGTGTTTCGTGTTGACCATGGATGTCGAGTAAAGCTTGCATGACTTGTCTTAAATCTTGTAACGTTACAGTTTGGTTGTTAATCCGACAAATACTTTTACCAGAACTAAAAATTTCTCTTTTGACAATTAAGAAGTCTTCATTGATATCAATACCTAACGTTTCAAGTTGACGTATCGCATCTTTCGCATCATCAATATCAAAAATGCCTTCAATAATTGCTTTCTTTTCACCGTGTCTAACAAATTCAGAGGAAGCACGCATGCCAATAAGTTGTCCAATGGCATCAATAATAATCGATTTACCCGCACCTGTTTCGCCACTAAGAACAGTGAGGCCATCAGAAAACTGAACATCTAATGTATCGATAATTGCAAATTGTTTAATGGAGAGGCTTTGTAACATCTAACATCCATCCTTATAACATATTGAAAATTCTTTCCTTGATTTCATCAGCTGAAGGGTTGTCGCGACAAATAATTAAGCACGTATCATCACCACAAATTGTACCTAGCACTTCTTCCCAATCAATTTGATCCAGTATCGCACCGATTGACTGCGCATTACCAGGCAATGTTTTCAGCACAAGTAAATTATTAGCACTATCGATTTTTACAAATGAATCCATCAAATAGCGTCCTAGTTTTTCAAGTGGATGATAACGACGATCATTAGGTAAACTATAAATATATTGACCACTTGGCGCGGGGACTTTAATCAATTGAAGTTCTTTAATATCACGTGACACTGTGGCTTGCGTGACGTTCATATCATAATCATTTAAACGTTTCACTAACTCGTCTTGTGTTTCGATTTGTTCATTTGAAATAATTTCTCTGATTTTTATATGTCTTACAGATTTTTTAGGCATAATAGACACCTCGTAACGAATATTTATACAATGATTTTACCACACTCGGTTATGATTTACCTACTTAAGCGATGTACGTCACTATAAGAAACGATTGATATGACGATTGACTTTTAAAATTCAAAAACAACGCACTCAACGATTCAATATATACGAAAAATGTATATGACCATCTATTTATTAGTATGAAAATTGAATAAAAGTGGACTCGAAATTAAAATATGTGGCCGTTTCCATCATTTAAAAAAACACGAGCAACTGTAATACATTACTCGTGTTTGGATGTTAGTCTAAAAATTGTTGAATTGTATGAAAGAGTGGGTCATGGGTTAACCCTAAATCTTCTAGAACTTGATCCACATCGCCATGTTCAATGTACTCATCATTAATACCAAGTCGTTTGATATGATTTGTGTAACCATGATCGGTGAAGTAATTTGCGATATGACTACCTAAACCACCATTTAACATCGCTTCTTCAACTGTAACAACAGGCATGTTTTTGGCACCCAAGTCATCTAATACAGTTGTATCCATCGGTTTGATATAACGTGCATTAATTACACGCGCTTGAATACCTTGCTCTGCTAAAGATTTAGCCACTTCAATTAAAGTCGTCAGTGTTGGCCCATAACTGATAAGTGCCACGTCTTGACCTTCAGTTAAATCTTCCCATGTTCCAATAGGCAAATGCTCACGTTTATCAGTGATTTCAACGCCTAAACCATTGCCACGTGGATAACGAATCGCAATCGGACCTTGTTCATGATGCATCGCTGTATAAATGAGATCTTTCGCTTCGTTTTCATCTTTAGGCATCATCACAATCATATTTGGAAATTGTGTTAAGAAACCGACATCAAACACACCTTGATGCGTTTCGCCGTCTGCACCGACAAGGCCAGAGCGATCCACACCAAAAATGACGTTTAAGTTTTGACGATCGACATCATGTAACACTTGGTCATAAGCGCGTTGTAAAAACGTTGAATAGATCGCAACATATGGTTTCATACCTTCTATCGCTAATCCAGCCGCCATCGTGACAGCGTGTTGTTCAGCAATACCGACGTCGAAGAATTGTTCCGGCAACTCTGATTGGAACTTTGTAAGCTTAGAACCTACAGGCATTGCAGGTGTAATTGCAACGACACGTCGATCTTTCTTCGCATATGACAGCATTTCGTCACTCATCAACTGACTCCATGAAGGTCCTTGAGTTTGACCTTTAATCTGTTCACCAGTTTCTAATTTGTATGGTCCTAAGCCGTGCCAAGTTCCAATTTTATCATTTTCAGCAGGATGGTAACCTTTCCCTTTTTTCGTCACGACATGAATCAAGACCGGTTTGTTAATAGAATCTGCTGCAGCTAAGGCGTTTTCTAATTCTTCAAAGTTATGGCCATCAACTGGACCAATATAGCGAATACCGAGCTCTTCGAAAAACGCGCCATCTACAACTAAATATTTCAAGCTGTCTTTAATACGATCAGCAGATTCACGTAATCGACTGCCCCCTGGCAAACGACTTAAAATTGATTCAGCATCAAATTTGAGTCGATTATAACCTTGGTTCATTCGAATACGACCGAGCATGTTATGCATCGCGCCAACATTAGGTGCTATACTCATTTCGTTATCGTTTAAAATAATTGTCATATTTGTACGGTCATGGCCGATATTGTTTAAAGCTTCAAGTGCCATACCGCCAGTCAGTGCACCATCACCAATAACTGGAACGATATGATTCTTTTTGCCTAAAATATCTCTCGCTTTTGCCATGCCCATCGCAGCTGATAATGAGGTAGAACTATGCCCAGCTTCCCACACATCATGATCAGACTCTTTTAATTTTGGAAATCCACATAATCCTCTATATTGTCTTAATGTTTCAAACTGATGACCGCGGCCTGTCAAAATTTTATGAATGTAACTTTGATGACCGACATCCCAGATGATTTTATCTTCTGGGCTATTAAAATGCTTATGTAGTGCGATTGTGAGTTCAACAACACCTAAATTAGCACCTATATGGCCCCCCGTCACAGCACACGTTTGAATTAAGAACTGTCTCACATCGTGACTCAATGCTTCAAGCTCTTTAACAGAAAGACTTTTTAAGAATGAAGGATTCTGTATATTTCTTACGTCCATTGAAATCACCCTTAATTTTTTCTATCGTACTGATTATAACACTTCAATCACATCATAGATAGACAGAACCTAATTTTGACGTTGATAAAAAAGTGTTAGCAAATGGTTTAAATCCGTTGTATCAAATTCCGTTGATAAAGTTGTTAAAATGGCTTCTGCTTTTTGAATATGCGCTTGAAGTTCTTGCTCAGCGCCTTTCTCACCTAAAAGTGTGACATACGTACTTTTATGATTAGAGACGTCGCTTCCTACAGGTTTGCCTAATTTCGCTTCATCACCGTACACATCTAAGAGGTCATCTTTAATTTGGAAAATGACACCTAAATGTTGAGAAAACTGAATCAATTGTTGTGCAGTTGTTTGACGAATTGAAGTAATGATAGTTGCAGCTTCAATCGCAAATTGAATCAGTGCCCCCGTCTTATGAATATGAATACTTTCAAGTTTTTCAAGAGGGATTTGTTGGTTTTCGCTTTGCATGTCTAACGTTTGCCCACCCACCATACCTTGATGCCCACTCGCTTGACTTAATTTTTCAATGAGTGCGACTTTAATATTAGCGTCTATATGAGGTGTCAATGCAATCTTTTCAAATGCTTTTGTCAATAATGCGTCTCCAGCCAATATCGCAAGCCACTCACCATAGACCTTATGATTCGTCGGTTTACCACGTCGTAAATCATCGTCATCCATTGCGGGTAAATCGTCATGAATCAATGAATATGTATGAATCATTTCGAGCGCTAAAGCAACATGCATGCCACTCGCGAGCTTTTGATGATCCAACATTTTAATTGTAGCTAACATAAGTAATGGTCGTATTCTTTTTCCTCCAGCTTCCAGAGAATAACGCATACTCTGTTCAAGTGAAGTGCCGAGTTGCGAATCTTCAACTGCGTGATTCAAGTGTCCATTAAATTGTTCTAATAACTCATTCAGACTTTGATTCATCACTTTCATCTGCCTCTTTATCCATTAATTCTGCTACTTTTTTCTCAGCATCACTCAATGTTTTTTCACATGATTTAGAAAGCACAATGCCTTGTTGATACAATTCTAAAGATTTTTCTAGCGATATCGTATCATTATCTAGCTGATTTACAATACTTTCTAATTCTTTCATCATTTCTTCAAAAGATTTATTTTCGGTTGTCATTTTGCCACCTCACCTTTTCAATTCTTGCATCTAAAGCGCCATCTTTCATTGTTACTTCGATGAGTTCACCTTCATGTACGTCATGACTACTTGTAATGACGTCATCATCTTTTTTAACAATCGAATAACCTCGCATCATCGTTTTTGTCGGACTCAAATTATCAAGCGATAACAGTTGATGTTGAAATAGTTGCTTTTTTGAAGTTAAAATACGCTGAATTTGTTTGTGTAACTGAGATGATAAATCCATAGATGCTTGCTTTTGACGTTGTACGTTATCGTAAAAATATTTAATGCGAATGCGTTGTTGCAACATGGCTAACCGTTGTTGTTCGTGTTGTAGTCGAAATTGCATCGATTGATGAAGGGCACGATCTAGTTCGTCACGTTTTTGAGTTTGCTGTTCATATAACAAACCGGGTTGTTTAAATTTATAATATGATTGCAACTGCTGTAGTTGTTGTGCAGTATGTTTCAAATGTTGCTTCATATAGCGGTTCAAATAAGCGCAAGTTTGATGCAGCACTTGTTTAAGTTCTTGTTGGTCGGGTGTAGCTAACATCGCAGCTTGAGTCGGTGTCGCGGCACGTAAATCAGCAACAAAGTCACTTAATGTTGTATCCGTTTCATGACCTACAGCAGATATGACAGGTGTTTGACATGAAAAAATAGCTTTAACAACATCTTCCTCATTGAAGTTCCACAAATCTTCAATCGAGCCACCACCCCGTCCTAGAATAATCACATCTGCACCGAGTTGATCCGCAGATTGTAATTTTTCGATGATGTCAGCTTTCGCCTGTGCCCCTTGAACGAGCGTACTGATTCTAATTTGTTCAGCTAGTGGATAACGACTGTTCAAAGTATTTTGAATATCTCGAATGGCTGCGCCGGTACTGGCTGTAAGTATTACAATTTTTTTAGGATACTTGGGTATAGGTTTTTTATAAGCCGGGTCAAAATACCCTTCTTTCATAAGTTTATTTTTTAATTGCTCAAATTTTTGGTAAAGATTTCCTACACCGTCCAGTTGCATATGATTGACATAAATTTGATAATTACCACGACGTTCATAAACCGATACACGTGCTTCAATCAGAACTTGATCCCCTTCTTTTGGGTCGAAGTCAAGTTGATTGGCCTGTGTTTTAAACATCATTGCAGCGATGACACTGTTTTCATCTTTAACCGCAAAATATAAATGACCACTACTATGACGTTTAAAATTCGATAATTCGCCCTTGATGTATACACTTTGTAGATGTGGGTCTTGATCAAATTTATACTTAATATATTTAGTTAATGCAGAGATCGTTAAATATTTTTCCATGCCATCACTCAATTTCTTTTAATGTGACTTAATACACCGTTGATAAATTTATAATGATCATCATCACTAAATTGTTTTGCCAGTTCTACTGCTTCATTAATAATTACCTTTTCTGGTGTATCACTGTGGTTAATTTCAAATGTAGCCATACGCAAAATAATACGATCTGTTTTCAACAAACGTGCAATCGTCCATCCATTCAAATGCGGGCTGATTATTTCGTCTAATACATGTTGATGATCTTTAACACCAGAAACAAGCCATTTAATGAAGTCGAAATCTAAATCTGGATAATCTTCTTTAATAAAACTAATTGCTTCGTCAATCGTCAGCTCTGTATTTTTCATTTCTAGTTGGAATAATGTTTGAAAGGCTTGACTTCTTGCTTGTTTTCTACTCATTTTAATTCTCCGTTCATATGTTAATCACGATTATTTTTTGCCATTTCTATATGTGTAATGTGCACATTGATTTGTTGAGGTGTGAGTGCAGTCATCGTACGCAATGTACTATGAATGGATTCTTGAACTTTTGACGCTGTTTCGGAAACTTTAACGCCATAGCTTAAAGAACAATAGACATCAATAGTGATTTCATTGTCTTTCGTTGTGATTTTAACGCCTTTACTTAAGTTTTTGCGACCAAAGCGTTCTAAAGTTGAATTTTTTAAATCTGGAAATGCCCCTTCAACGCCTTTCACTTCTGATACTGCGATACTTGCAATAACAGAAATGACTTCAGGTTCGATTTCAACAGTTCCAAGATTAGGGTTGAAATGTTCAATTGGCTTTGCCATATAAGTTGCCCCCATTCAATTTAATAATCTTCATTCATAATATCGTAAATCTCTAAAAATTTGGTGCTAAAGAAACCTTTATTGAAGACAGGATGATTTAATAAACGAATATGGAAAGGAATTGTTGTATCGATACCGAGTACGACAAATTCACTGAGTGCGCGTAAACCAGACATAATGGCTTCTTCTCTCGTCGGTTGATGCACAATCAATTTCGCAACCATTGAATCATAGTATGGTGGAATGACATAGTTCGTATAACATGCTGAATCAATACGTACACCAAAGCCGCCTGGTGTTAAATATTGTTCGATTTTACCAGGAGAAGGCATAAAGTTTTTGTAAGGATTTTCAGCGTTGATACGAAATTCAATGGCATGACCTTGAATTTGAATATCATCTTGTGTATAAGGTAATTTTTCGCCCATAGCTACTTTGATTTGTTGTTTCACAAGATCAACACCTGTCACCATTTCAGTCACTGGATGCTCGACTTGAATCCGCGTATTCATTTCCATGAAGTAAAATTGATCTTCATCTAAATCATATATAAATTCAATGGTTCCTGCATTAAAATAATTGACCGCTTTAGCTGCTCTCACGGCTGCATCGCCCATCTCTTTTCTTTTCTTTTCAGTTAGAATTGGAGATGGTGATTCTTCAACAAGTTTTTGCATCCGCCGTTGAATCGTACAATCACGTTCGCCTAGATGGATTACGTTACCATGCGCGTCACCAAGAATTTGAATTTCGATATGACGGAAGTTTTCGATAAATTTCTCTAAATATAAGCCACCATTACCGAAAGCTGTTTCTGCTTCTTGTTGCGTCATTTTATAACCATTGATTAACTCTTCTTCATTACGTGCGGTACGAATCCCTTTACCGCCACCACCAGCAGTTGCTTTTATAATAACAGGGTAACCAATTGAGTTAGCAGTTTGGATGGCATCTTCAATCGTGTTCACAAGTCCTTCGCTACCCGGAACAACAGGGACGTTTGCACGTTTCATTTCTTCTTTTGCAATATCTTTAATACCCATTTTTTGAATCGATTCGTAGTTCGGCCCAATAAATTTAAGTTGGACAGCTTCGCACAATTCCGCAAAATCACCATTCTCAGCTAAGAAGCCATAGCCAGGGTGAATGCCGTCACACCCCGTTGAAGTGGCGATGGATAAAATGTTCGGTATGTTCAAGTATGAATCCTTTGATTGCTTGGGTCCCACACAGTAGGCTTCGTCGGCTAATTGAGTATGTAAAGCATCTTTATCGCCTTCAGAATAAATCGCTACAGTTTGGATGCCCAATTCGTGACATGCGCGAATAATACGCACTGCAATCTCGCCACGGTTTGCAATTAATATTTTTTTCATATTATTTCACCTTAAATAAAGCTTGGCCATACTCAACCATTTGTCCATCTTCAACTAAAATTTCAACAATTTCACCAGTCACTTCAGCTTGAATTTCATTAAATAATTTCATGGCTTCTAAAATACAAACTGTTGTATCAGGTGTGACTTGATCTCCTACTTGAACATAAGCGCTCTCTTCAGGAGACGGTGATTTATAGAATGTTCCTACCATAGGCGCTGTAATCGTTTTAAGTGACGCATCAGCCTCTGTTGACGGTGTGTCTACTGATGTAGCGCTTGCTTGGACCGGTTCAGCCGCTACAGTTGGTGCAACCATTTGTTGTGTTACAATTTCTTTTTCTTTTTTTAAGTTGATTGTCGTACCTTTATCTTCAATACTGATTTCAGTGAGGTTAGAATTGTCTAGAATATCAATTAATTCTTTAATCTCTTTAAAATTCATTTTGGTTACTCCCTTATGATTGATTATTTCTACCCTACTATTTTACTTGAGTGTATAAGGCAATTCAAGAAAATACATAATATCTAAAGCGTTGTAGTGAGTTTCCGCTGATATTATAATGATGCAATCGATTCACTTTTGTTTATCGTATTGTCTTTGAAACATTAAACGATGCCTATTGTGATGAATAAGCAAACGTCTAACGCCTCTATAATATATCTTAAAATAAAATATGGACTAACAAGACAAAAATAAGCCTCATTAGTCCAACAATTTTATTCCATTACTTACATCATCAGGATCATCTCGTTCACCTGATATGGATTAAATTAACCACGTGAAACGTAGCTACCATCTGTTGTGTTAATCACTAACACATCGCCTTCATTAACAAACAATGGCACATTCAATGTGTAACCTGTTTCAACCGTTGCTGATTTTGTTGCACCTGTCGCTGTATCCCCTTTAATACCAGGTTCAGTTTCAGTAACTTCAAGTTCAACAGTTTTTGGCAATTCCACACCGATTGTTTCACCTTGGTACGTTTGGATATGTACATCCATGTTTGCTTTTAAAAACTTCAATTCGTATTCTAAGTAATCTGTGCTTAGTTCTGTTTGTTCGAAAGTTTCGTTGTCCATGAATACGTGATTATCACCATCAGCATACAAGTATTGCATACGGCGGTTTTCAATCATCGCTGGTTCAACTTTTTCGCCTGCACGGAAAGTTTTTTCTTGAATTGCACCTGTTCTTAAATTACGTAATTTTGATCTAACAAATGCAGATCCTTTACCAGGTTTAACATGTTGGAATTCAATTACTTTCCAGATTCCGTTATCGACAGAAATCGTTAAGCCTGTTTTAAAATCATTTACAGAAATCATTCAGTTTCCTCCTCAGAATCACTCTTCTTCTAAAATAATAAGGTCTTTTGTGCAATTAGTAAAGCATTCGCCGCCATTTTCTGTAATTAAAATGTCATCTTCTATCCGAACGCCGCCTAGTCCTTCTACATAAATACCCGGTTCAATCGTCACACAATGATTTTTTTCTAAGACGACATCTGATTTTTGAGAGAGACCAGGAAGTTCATGAATGTCTAAGCCGATACCGTGACCTAACGAATGACCGAAGTGTTTTCCGTATCCAGCTTCTGTAATGATATCACGTGCAATACTGTCCATTTCTTTGCCTGTCATTCCTGGACGAATCGCAGCAATGGCGGCTTCTTGACTCTTTAACACGATATTGTAGATTTCAACCATTTCTTCAGAAGGTTGACCGACAGCAAAAGTACGTGTGATATCTGAACAATAGCCGTTATAGTACGCACCAAAATCTAACGTTACCATTTCTCCTGACTGAATGACTTTATCAGAAGCTACACCATGTGGCATCGCACCTCGTACACCTGAAGCAACGATAGTATCAAATGAAGTGTCGTCTGCACCTAAATGCAACATTTTACTTTCTAAATGCGCTTTGACTTCTTTTTCGGTCATACCAGGCTTAACGACAGTGAGAATATATTCATATGCCTCATCCACAATTTGTGCAGCTTTTTGAATCGCTTTAATTTCATCTTCATCTTTCGTTTGACGAATCGTTTCAATGGCTTGACCAATAGAAATGAGATCGTGACGTCCTTGGTTTAATTTTAAAAATGAATCATAAGCGACGAGATGGCCTTCAAAACCAATATTTTGTAAATTTAATGTTTTAAATTGTTCTGTTAAAGTGGAGAACAAATCATCTTTTTGTAAAATGATCTCAAACTCTGTGGCTTGTTGTTGTGCTTGATCAGTATATCGGAAGTCTGTAATGAGTAGTGCTTTGTCTTGTGTAATGATCAGTGCGCCACTCGTACCTGTAAACCCTGATAAATAGCGGCGATTAAAGTCAGATAACACAGCTAAACCATCGAGATGTTTGTCTTGTAATAAGGTTCTTATCTTTTGAAGTCTAATTTTCATACAAAAATTCCTCCTTATATTTGTACTTAATTACATGATACCTTAAAATGTAGTCATATGTAGTGAAAAACAATTGAGTGTTTAGGAGTTTAATATGAAAAAGAGAATTTGCGCGAGTATGGGTGTTGCATTTTTATTGTCAGCCTGTGGAAGTCAAAACCTGTTACCTTTAGAAGAGAAAAGTACGGACTTAAGTGACAAAAACCATGAAATCAAATTAGAAAATCAGCAACTTGAAAATGAAAACGCGAAAAAACAAAAACAAGTGGACGCTTTGAAAAAAGACTCCGAGAATACAAAACAAGCGAAGTCTAATCAGAAAAAAGCAGATTATCTTGAATTTTCATCACAATATTATGCCTCTGTAACGGATGCGATTAATGCTTACCAACAAATTGATTCGAAAGTATTAGAAAACAAAAAAGATGATAAAGTGTTGGATCAATTAGATCAAATTATTGAGGATCATGAAAGTGCGATGGAAAGTTACCATGATGCCACTGATGATGAAACGATTGTTAAAAAAGATAAATCAATCAAAGCACAGGACAAAGAAATTAAAAAACTACAAAAAGAAATCAACAGTGCGTTAACAAAGATTCAAAAAGGTTATAAAGCGAAAGATAAAACAGAAATTCAAAAAGGACGTCAGAGCTTATCGAACATCAATGTCAAAACTACAAATGCAGAACAAGATAAAGAGGAGTAATTGAAATGACAACTTTCCAAAAAATTATATTCGGTGCGATACTCATCGTCGCATTGATCGGATTAATTTTTAATTTAGATGTAGTACTTTTTAGTATTTTTAGATCAATCATTACAGTAGCCATTATTGTCGGCATCATCTATTTAGTCTATTTCTTTTTCTTTTTGACGCCAGATCAACGGGATTATAAAAAGCGTGTTTGGAAAAACAAATTCAAAGGACGTCGATAAGAGGGTGTTTGAGAACATGCTTTCATCGCTTAAATAGAAAAAGTTCAAGTCAATATTTAAAGGCTGGGTGCAAATGAGTGCGTTTCCCAGCCTTTCATTTTACCAGTCAGTAAGTTTGATGGTTATTTTCGATATAAAAATGCTTCTGAACAATATTTTTCTTCTAACGCTTTCACTTCTTCAAGTTGGGCTGTTGTTAATTCTAACGGTTTAAATTCAATATCGAGTGCTTTTTTGAAACCTTCTTTAAACGCAACTTCCATTTGTTCTAACGTTACTGTTTCATCCGATAAATCGTTAATGGCCACTGCTTTTTCGACAAAGGCTTCTTTCATTTTTGCTTTCAATCTATCATTTTTGAAAATAAACATGTCGAACAAGTCATCAATATCCACATCTTGAAGAATTGAACCATGTTGTAAGATAACGCCCTTTTGTCTCGTTTGAGCACTTCCTGCAATTTTCTTACCTTCTACAACAAGCTCATACCAACTCGGTGCATCAAAACAAACCGAACTTCTCGGTTGTTTCAGTTTCTCTCGCTCTTCTTTGGATCGTGGTACCGCGAAATGTGCATCAAAGCCTAATGATTTAAAGCCTTCTAGTAAACCTCCTGAAATTACACGATACGCTTCAGTGACTGTTTGAGGCATATCTGGATGCACTTCTGGTACAATCACACTATAAGTTAATTCTTTATCATGTAAAACACCACGGCCCCCTGTTTGGCGTCTCACTAAACCGTAGCCCTTTTCTTTAACCTTTTCGATATCAATTTCTTTGGAGAGTCGTTGGAAATAGCCAATCGATAACGTCGGTGGGTTCCAAGTATAAAATCGAACGACCGGATCAATCTCTCCTCTTGATACAAAATTTAATAAAGCCTCATCTAATGCCATATTGTAGTATGGATCATGGCTTCCTGTATTAATAAAATGCCAAGTTTCTGTCATTTGCTTTAAAGCCTCCCTATGAAATCTCATCGGGCATATGTTATGTTTCAAAAAATATAAAATTGCCAACATATGTCACACATAAAAATTTTGATAAATTAGTCTATCAGTCTTATAATAATAATATCGGTATTTTAGGGAGGATGCAAGATGAGTAACATGACATTAATCGTTTTAATTGTGTTAGCATTGGTCATCATTTGGATGGTAACGAACTTTATCATTAATAAAAGATCAGTAACAGAATTAAACCAAGAAGAATTTCAAGAAGGTATTAGAAAAGCACAAGTGATCGATCTTAGAGAAAAGGCAGACTATGATTATGGTCATATTATTGGTGCACGAAATATCCCTATGACAATGTTTCGTCAACGACACCAAGGATTAAGAAAAGATCAACCCATCTATCTAGTTGATGCAAATGGTATCGCGAGTTATCGAGCTGCACGTACACTTAAGAAAAAAGGTTATACGAACTTGTATATGTTAAAAGGCGGCTACAAAAAATGGACGGGTAAAATTAAGTCTAAAAAATAGTGAAAAGAGCTAGTGGATCCAGTGGAAATGTGGATCCACTAGCTCTTTTTTTATCTGTTTGATTAAATTAGAATAGTGATGTGTTGCCTTTCTATCTCATTTATAAATCTTTGACAAACCCATGGATAAATCGAAAAGATAAAAGGAGACAATACTTCCCTTTTAAAGCAATGGTGACCTTTCTGTCGTGTTTTTCAGCCACGGAACAAATGTTCGACGCTCCTACTTTTAGCATTTTTCACTTAATCATACTAAAAATAACATGCGTAAATAAAAACAGAGACTGAGACGTCAAATTTTCTCAGCCTCTATCTTCTTATGGTTTTATTATCCATCAATGAGGATAATAAAACAAAATGAAGATGCATTGGACACAAAAATGGGTGCTATTGTTTTTTTAGTTCAGAAACTTGTCCTAAGTTACTTTATTTGATGAAAGATTGCCCAGAAGGCTGAGACTCCTGAGGGATGAATGCGTAAACAAATTCCATAACCATACTTTAATAGTGATAACTGTTTATCGCAGTAGCTGTCTGACTTCTCAATACTCAAGCTTTCAAGAAGTCTAGTCAGCCTTGCGGGGTCAGTACTACGAAATCTTTGTGACACATGAGATTTCTGTACTGCTCCCAAAATCCACTAACGCATCAACAAATGTAACAGTTTAATCAAGCGTTAGTTGAAGGGCCAACCCCTAGGAAACGCGAAGCTATAATGGCAATCAATAACACAAATCGCAGGGAGAGGACAAAATAAGCAAAATACTATATCAATAGCATCAAAAATTTTTGTGTCCCACTAAATGATCAGAGACATTAAGAAGCATATAAAATATATTCACTTTTCTTCTTTTAAGTTCTCAAATTTTAAAATTGGCTTACGTGCTGCTGTTGTTTCATCCAAACGATCGATAATTGTCGTATGCGGTGCTTCTAACACTTTGTCTGGATCTTCCTCAGCTTCTTTGGCAATTTGGATTAAGGCATCACAGAAATAGTCTAACGTTTCTTTAGATTCTGTTTCTGTTGGTTCTATCATCATACCTTCATCAACAATTAATGGGAAATAAACTGTAGGTGGATGAACACCAAAGTCTAGCAAGCGTTTAGCCATATCTAAAGTACGTACACCCAGTTTTTTCTGCTTCGTACCACTTAATACGAATTCGTGTTTACAATATTGGTCGAATGGAATAACGAATGTATCTTTTAAGCGTGCCTTCATGTAGTTTGCGTTTAATACAGCCGCTTCAGATACTTCTTTCAATCCTTCATAACCCATTGTACGGATATACGTATAAGCACGTAAGTAAATACCGAAGTTACCGTAGAATGGTTTCACGCGTCCAATTGAATATGGAATGTCATTATCATACTCAAAATGGTCGCCATTTTTCACAACGAGTGGTTTTGGTAAGTAATCACGTAACTCTTTTTTCACACCGATTGGACCTGAACCTGGGCCACCGCCACCATGAGGACCTGTAAATGTTTTGTGTAAGTTAAGATGAACCGCATCAAATCCCATGTCACCAGGACGTACTTTATCCATAATCGCATTAAGGTTTGCCCCATCATAATAAAGTAAGCCACCCGCTTCGTGTACGATATCACGGATTTCCATAATATTAGTTTCAAAAATACCTAATGTGTTCGGGTTCGTTAACATGATTGCAGCTGTTTTATCACTCACGACTTCTTTAAGATGATCGATATCTACTTCACCTTTATCATTAGATTTAACCGTCACAGCTTTAAATCCAGCAAATGCCGCAGAAGCTGGATTCGTACCATGTGCTGAGTCTGGTACAATCACTTCATCTCTTTCAGTATCACCATTTTGAAGGTGGTATGCTTTGAAAATCATAAGCGCTGTCCATTCACCATGTGCACCTGCTGCAGGTTGGAGTGAAATCTCATCCATTCCAGTAATTTCTTTTAGTTCTTCTTGCAAGCTGTAAATGATTTCTAAAGCTCCTTGAATTTGATCCTCATCTTGTAATGGATGTGCTTCAGTAAATCCTGGAATGCGAGCAACTTTCTCATTGATTTTAGGATTATATTTCATCGTACATGAACCCAATGGATAAAACCCTGAATCTACACCAAAGTTTTTATTAGAAAGTTCAGTGTAATGACGAATTAAATCAAGTTCTGATACTTCAGGAAATTCGGCTTTATTTTTACGAATGAACTTTGAATCGAGGAGTTGATTCGCAACATCATTATCAATTTCTCTTTGCGGTAAAGAATAAGCAAAGCGACCTTTTCTTGAACGTTCAAAAATTAATGGACTAGATTTACTTACCATTGATTTCACCAGCTTTCTGCACAAATGTATCGATTTCTTCTTTCGTTCTCAATTCCGTTACAGCAACGAGCATATGCTTGTTAAATGATTCATCTACTACGCTTAAGTCGAAACCACCAATAATCCCTTCATCTAAGAGTGCACGGTTTACTTCAGCAATCGGACGATTAAAGCGTACAACAAATTCATTATAAGATACGCCATCTAAAACAGTGAAGCCGCTATTTTTAAATTGCTCTTTTGCATAGTTCGCATTTTCCATGTTTTGAATAGCAACTTCTTGAATCCCTTCTTTACCTAACGCTGACATTGAAATAGAAGACGCTAATGCATTCAGTGCCTGGTTCGAACAAATATTAGATGTCGCAGTTTCACGACGAATATGTTGTTCACGGGCTTGTAACGTTAATACAAAACCACGATGACCTTCATCATCTGTCGTTTGACCTACGAGACGGCCAGGTATTTTACGCATCAATTTTTTCGTTGTTGCAAAGTAACCACAGTGAGGACCACCGAATTGTGTAGGGATACCGAATACTTGTGTATCACCCACAACGATATCTGCGCCGAATTCTCCTGGAGGCGTTAATAAACCTAATGATAAAGGATTCGCATATACGATAAAGAGTGCTTTTTTATCGACAATCATTGCTTGAATCGCTTCTAAATCTTCAATAGAGCCATAGAAGTTGGGATATTGTACTGCAACTGCTGCCGTATCATCATCAATAGCCGCTTCTAACTTTTTCAAATCTGTTACAGTGCCATCTAAATCTACTGTAACGACTTCATATTGTTCGCGAATTTTTGAATAAGTATCTAACACTTGTAAGGCTTGATAATGTAAACCTTTTGATACGACAATTTTATTTTTCTTCGTATTACCCCAAGCTAATAAACACGCTTCAGCAAAACTTGTCATACCGTCATACATTGATGAGTTCGCAACGTCCATCGCAGTTAACTCGCAGATCATTGTTTGGAATTCAAAAATCGCTTGTAATTCCCCTTGTGAAATTTCAGGTTGATATGGTGTGTATGCAGTGTAGAATTCAGATCTAGAAATCATCGCATCTACAACAGCTGGTGCATAATGATCATAAACGCCTGCACCTAAAAATGATGTATGTGTTTCTTTTGTAATATTTTTATTCGCAATACGTGTTAATCGCTTCAATAATTGTGTTTCTGGCTCTGCATCTGCAATGTTTAAATCTCTGTTTAATAACACATCTTCAGGAACATCACTGTATAGTTCTTGAATAGATTTAACACCAATCGTCTCTAACATTTCTTGCTCGTCTTTTTCAGTTAATGGAATATAACGATGACTCACTGTATTCACTCCCTATTTTTCGATTTGATTCTTTTTAACAATTTTCGCTTTCACTTGACGCTTTCTCACTTGTACAATGACTTCTTTACCCATTTCAAAAGCATCACGCTGTATGATACCCATACCGATAGCATGACCTGTAGATGGTGATTGTGTACCTGAAGTCACTTCACCAATTTCATTGCCATCTAAATCATAAATCCTGTATCCAGTTCTAGGAATGCCTTTATCAATCATACGAAGTCCTACTGTACGTCTTGGTGCACCATTTTCTTTTTGTGTTTTAAGTACAGATTTACCAATAAAATCTTCCTCTATTAATGGTTTAGCTGCAAAAGCGATGCCGCCCTCATAAGGCGTAATAGATTCAGATAAGTCTTGTCCATGAAGTGGTAATCCCGCTTCTAAACGTAATGTATCACGTGCCCCTAAACCACATGGCGTCACATCTTTTGATAAGAGTGCGTCCCATATTGCAGTAACATCTTGACTGTCACAATAGAATTCAAAGCCATCTTCACCTGTATAACCAGATTGTGAGAGGATCACATTTTTACCGAAGATTTCGACATTTTGTTTAAATTCGAACATACCCATTTCACTGACATCTTCAGAAACATTGTCTTGAATAATCTGTCTTGCATTTGGACCTTGTAATGCCAGTTGACCATATTGATCGGATACATTTGTCACTGTGGCGTCAAAGCGATTGCTATGTTGTACAATCCATTCGTAATCTTTATCGACATTGGCAGCATTAACGACTAATAAATAATGCGTTTCTCCAAGTTGATAAATAACTAAATCATCAATGACACCACCTTCTTCATTACATAAAGCAGTGTATTGTGCTTTTGATAATGTCAGTTGGCTCGTATTGTTAGAAAGTACATATTGAACAAGTTGTGCGGCTTCTGGACCTTCGATGCGAATTTCACCCATATGGCTCACATCAAATAAGCCAACGTTGTTACGTACCGCGTTGTGTTCTTCTTTAATACTTGAGAATTGAACTGGCATAGCCCAACCACCAAATTCAACAATTTTAGCCTCTGTATCAACGTAATGTTGGTAAAGTGGCGTTTTCTTTAGTTCTTCTGACATGTAGTCCCCTCCTAATGTGTAATAAAAAAACAGAGGAGTACCTTCATACTCCCCTGTTGAGATGCCTTCAGGAATGCGTCACAATATTATCCTTTTACCTGAGAGATTCGTAACCCATAATTACTTGCTCCTTCGGTGATGAGTCGTACCCATACTCTCTAATATTGATCATTCGCAGACAATTTAATTTTAATTTCATTAAGCGTTTCTGATAACGGTGTTGCAGATGAAATCTTAATGAATGCGATTTCATTATATCTTGAAATGCGCGCAGAATACAAGTGTTTTAAAGATTCGAAACTTTTTTTATTAGCATTAGGTCGATTTGTATCCCCTTTAACTCTTTCATAGAGTGCTTCAATAGGTGCATCGACCCATATTGCTTTCACTTGTGCCTCTTTAATAAATTGATACGTTGCGTCATGTGTGAGAATGCCGCCGCCTGTTGCAATGATATCATAGGATTGTATTGCTTTTTTTAAACATTCAAATTCATGCTGTCTAAAACCTTGTTCCCCTTCTTCTTCAAAAATCTGTGGGATTGATTTTTGAGTTTCAGTTTCGATATAAGCATCTAAATCAATAAATGAACATTGATAAGCTTCTGCTAATGTTTGCGCAATGGTTGTTTTACCCGCACCCATAAATCCGATGAAAATAAGAGGTGTATCCATTTTTGATTTCATATATTACTCACCTTTGTCGATAATTCGCGCTATTAGATATTCATAATCATCTGACAGCGCATCTATAGTTTGTAATTTTAGACTATAAATCAGTAAATAAAAAGAGATAAAAGTAAAATATGCAGATAAAATGATAAATAATAGTGGCAAGGTAAAGCCGTATTTATAATAAAATCTCTTTTTCATGTGTTGTAGTCCCTTCCTGGTATGTTATTTTCATTAGAATTAAATCATGCGTTAATTTTTCAAAGTGAACATCTACAACATGGTTACACATTGTAATATTTCCTCTATGACCGACAGTTTTAATGATTTTTTGATTGCGCAATTTGTAATTAATCTCTGTATTCGAATCTCTTATTTCAAGTTCTTTCTTTCTAATAATCTGGGCTTTTACATGTTCAGCGTGGAGCGTATGTGAGATATCCTTAATCATCAGTTCAATATCATATGTCCGATCTTCAAATACTGTCGTTTTTAATTGACCTAAACTGAAAATAAGCAGGGGTATGAGTAATACAATAGTCATTTGAATCAACAGTGCAACGAGACTTTCAATGAGCGTGAAGCCCTGCTTTTCGATAGCAATATTTTTGTTCTGTTTGATGATTTTGTATACACAATTGATGTGCTGTCGGAATAATTTCATAATGAGACACCGTCAACTTCTTTTCTGGAATTTGATGTTGAATAACTTCAAACAATGTACGTTTTAACGTTAAATCTTCCACCGCTTCATGATATGTTTTGACCATTTGGTGGGTCATAGGAATAAGTTGAAAGATCATGATACTAAGGAGAAACATCGCAAAGAGACTTTCTATAAAAACAAAGCCTGATGTTGCTTTTAACTTTTTTATTGTTGATAAGATATGCGGTACCTCCCTTGTTCAATGTGGAAAATGAGAGAAAAGGCACGTTGCTGATGTTCAAATCGTAATGTGCCAAATTGATTTGCTTTCCCGTCTTTGTCAAAAATGAGTGTATGAAGGTTTGAAGTCATTTTTAATTGAAGCGGTGCAAGTGGAATTGTTGTCACACGATGAGGGTTAATTGTCTCGACTTTAATATCATTTCTGTTTGGCCGAAAGAGTAACATGACAGGCGCGTGACTCTTAATGGCATACGCTTGATAGTAGTCAATCTCACTGGTCAGTTTTTTGATCTCATAATCTGTCGTATTTTGAAGTAAGTTGAATTGAGGATGCGCCATGGTTATCGAAATAAAGACCGAGATAATGGTAAGTACTAACAGCATCTCAATGAGTGTAAAACCATCATGACGCAACTGCTTCGCCATCTCTTATTGTGATATCTTCTCCTGATTTGCATGTTTTTTGACTTTCTTTAATGTAGCCTTCACGAACTAAGTCATCAATTGTATTTGGTTTATGGTTAAACTTTAAAGCATAGGCTTCAATTTGACTATCGACCATTTTTAATTGTGCGGCACAGCCTGTTTTTTGAATATGATCTGACTGTTTAGCGATATTAGGGATAATGAGAATCAATAACACACTAATAATTAACAGAACAAGTAGCATTTCAATTAATGTAAAACCTTTCTTTTGGTTGAATTTTGATTTAAGTTGTTGAATCATTATCAATCACTCCTATTCTTTAATAGCTTGCATCATTTCAAAAACGGGTAACATCATAATCAAATAGACAGATAACACTAAAATGCCAATAAATGCGAACATGATGGGTTGGATCCATTTAATATGCTGGTGAATAAATGCTTCTATATGGTCTAACAAGAAAGTGCTATATACTTCTAACTCAATATCCAATTTATCTCGTTTTTCACCTTGTTTGATATAGTTTATAAATTGAGGTTCAAAACAGTCCAATTGAAGTAATATGTGGGAAAAAGATTCACCTCGCTGAAGATGTGATTTCAATGTTTGTCCGACATATTGTAAAAATAAATTTGCCTCTTGGTTCAAATAAATCATAACAATATTATTTAATGTAATACCGTTTCTAAAAAATAATACAAATTGGTTCGTCATGTGGTAAGTCGTAAAGAGTTTATAATATCTTTTGAATATAGGAAGGTGGGTTAAAAAATGAACTTGGCGTTCGATTGGGAGATGTTTTAAACGTAATTTGGCAATATAATAAGATGCAACAATCACAAACAATATGATTAAAAAGATTGCTGGAAAGTTTTGAATGAACATCTTAACAATATATTGCAATGATGATTGATTCAATTGCATCGTTTCATACATTTGGTCAAATTGTTGCATGACCGTTTGGTTCAAAGTCACAATCAGGGCGAGAAAGATTAAAATGAGTGCGATTGGATATTGGATGGTTTTAATCAGTTGTTTTTTAAGTTTGCGGTTTTTAGTATAAAATTGATGACACAATTTTAACGTTTCGGGTAGTGAGCCGTACCGTTCAGCAAAATAAAGCTGCATCAAGATTGTTTCAGGATAACCAAACATCCGGAAAATGTCGTAACAGTTTGCACCTCCTTTTAATTTTTCGATGAGTTGATTTTCAAATGTAGGATGTCGTATATTGAGTTGTTCATATATAAACAGCATCGCTTCAGCAAAAGTAAAACCATGTAATAATAATTGATAGAGGCGTTCCATAATGAGTAAGTGCTGCACATTAAGTTGTTTTAACGTGCGTTTAAATCGTATACTTTCGTAAAATCTTTTCATCTATGACACCTTCTTTATTCAGAAGTTGAAGCTTATCAGAAAGGCTTGTGAAAGCAGTTGGTAGTTGAAAATTATTGTTCAAAAAGTAGTGAATCTCTTGTTGATCCATCGTTTCATAGACGAGCTGTCGCTGTTCATTTTTTGTTGTAATGAGTCTTTGATTGATGATGAGGTTAATAGATTGAGATAGATCTTGCTGTGAGAGTCCCATTTCAATCAGTCTCAGGAGTACCCCTTGGCAATCATTGGCGTGTATCGTCGACAATACTAAATGACCGCTTAAACTCGCTTGAATAACATCCCTTGCAATATGACTGTCACGAATCTCTCCAATTAAGATGACATCCGGATCACAACGAAGGATTGCTTTTAACGATGAACCATACGTAATATCTGCTTTTTCGTTAACTGAAATTTGTGTAATCCCGTTTACAAGCTGCTCCACGGGATCTTCTATAGTGATGATATTAAGGTTTAATTTTTGTTTAGCATAGACGACCATTTGATACATTAATGTGCTTTTTCCTGCACCTGTTGGACCACTAAACAGAATTAAACCTTGCTTTTTCTCCATATTGGATTTAATATCTAAGACACTGTGAGCTTTCGCATATTGAAAATATTGGGGTGTGATACGAATGACACAACTTTCAGTACCTAAGTTTATAGGTAACGTGGACACTCTTAAGTAAAATAACTCTTTATGTTCATAAATGTAGCGCCCACTTTGTGCTTTGTGGCGTGTTGAAATATCTAATCCGGCTTGATATTTCAACAAAGTTAACAATTTTTGATATGTTTCTAGATTTAATGTGTCATATAATACAAGTTGATCTTTGACTCTGAGTTTAACTTCGACTTGTGATTGTGAAGGGATGAAATGAATGTCTGATGCCTCATTTTGAAGTGCAAATTGTATTACATGATCTAATAGTAGTTGCATAAAAATCACCTCTTGCATACATACACGCAGGAGGTGAAGAAATTACTTGTTGCTCCACTAAAAAAGTCATTAAATTTTTGTGCTATTCTGAAACGACCGTTTTGCATATAAAAAGAGCAGAAGAAAAGTTTTCATTGACATTTTCTTCTGCTCTTTTATTTAACTTTGACCATCTAAAAACGGATTCATATATTCATCTTCAACTGTTGTAGAAGGCCCGTGACCCGGATATAATGGTAACTGTTCGTCTAAACTAAATAATTTATCTTTAATAGAGTCGACTAATGTTTCATAGTCCCCTTGATATAAATCTGTTCGACCAATCCCATTATTAAATAACGTGTCGCCTACTACGGCAAATTCATCAAACACATAAGTCAAACTGCCAGGTGAATGTCCTGGTGTATGCAATGTTTGAATGTTAAACTGACCAATTTGATGTGCACCTTCATCAAGTTCTTGAGCTTCTGCTTGGCTAGTAATAATAGGAAGACCGTAATCTGTAAATTTCGCCGAACCATTTTTTTGTGGATCCGTTAAAAATGAAAACTCTTCCGGATGCATATAAACAGGTACATCATATCGTTTGAGCACATCGTCTAATGCAGCGATATGATCAAAATGGGCATGTGTTAACAAAATAGCAATCAGTTGCTTCCCAGACTGTTTAATTTTGTCATCAATTTTATCAATTTCACCAGCTGGGTCAATCAAAATCATCTCTGTATCATTTTCCACAAAGTAAGTGTTAGTGCTAACAAATCCTAAAGTAAGATTAGAAATATTCATGTGACACCCTCATTATTTCAAATGTTTTTTGACAGAATCTAATTTATCGTTCATTTTACGTTGTTTATCACGACGGTCGTCTATACGAATGTTTGTACATACACGATCGAGCCCTTTATTGAACGGTAATTCATGAATAGCTTGGATGACTTCAAATAAATCGGCTAAGTCCCCTTCAATTAATGTATTCATTGGTGTAAGTTGATAGTCGATTTTACCTTCTTGCTTATATTCTTCTAATTTTGTTTGAATTTCTGCAATGTATTGGCTGACACTTGGTCCTTCTGTGCCAACGGGAATTACTACTACATCAACAATCGCCATTTAAATACGCTCCTTTTCAATGATATATGTTTTAATGAGCCCTGCTGCCCCCACGATACCTGCATCGTTCCCTAATTCAGCACGTACAATTTCAGTCCCTTGTTGTGATGGTGTGAAAGCAAGGTGGAAATATTCTGTTTTAATATTCTCAATTAATATGTCGCCTGCATCAGACATACCACCACCTAAAATAATGTATTTAGGGTTTGTTGTTACACTGATAATGCTGGCAAGATATGCGACGTATTGCGCGACACGTTCTGTGATGAAAATACAGAATTGATCACCTGCTTTTGCCGCATCGAATACTGCTTTAGCTGTTACTTTATGTTCTTTGATCAGCGGTAAAATTGAAGATTTGAAAGTGAGCTTCGGATAGTAGAAATGAACTAAATTCATGACACCTGTCGCAGAAGCAACTGTTTCAATACACCCTGATTTACCACAATTACATTTGAAACGTTGATCGTGGTCGACACGAAAATGTCCAAGTTCAGCACCTGAGCCGTTATGACCGTGAACAATTTCACCATTAGCGATAATACCACCGCCTAAGCCAGTCCCTAGCGTAATTGCAACGACGTCATCCGCATCTTTACCAGCACCATTATGTTTTTCACCGAGTGCGGCCACGTTTGCATCGTTGTCTACATACACTGGAAATGACACGAATTGTTGCATAATTTCTGAAACGTTAACGGGTTGTGGCCAATTTAAGTTAACGGCACCATTGACAACACCAGATTCAAATTTAACAGGACCTGGGACACCAATACCCATACCAACCACTTCATTCATATCATAGTGGTTGCGTTCCATCTCGTGCACAAACGCATCATAAATTTGTTTAAGTAATACTTCACCTGTTGGATCTGAGATATCAGTCTCTATAGACCATTTAGATAATTGTGTTAATGATTTATCGAAAATACCTAATTTACATGTCGTGCCACCAATATCTGCAGCTAAAATTAAATGTTTGCTCATTCTTTATTCATCCTTCTTTGATTAATTAATAATTTAGATTGGACAAATTCGTCTCTAGTGATTAATTCATGGCGATATAATGTTTGAATTTCTTGTTCAATCATTTCTAGCATATCACCTTTGTTATCGAAATAAATAATAAAGCCAAATTTTTTTAATAGTTGGAGTACATCATAAAACGTATTCAATTGTGTTTGCATATTAATCATCCAGTTCTTTTTTCAAATTCTGATAATCTTGATTTTTCGGGCTTGCTTTAATGGCCTTCTGGATATAAGATTTGGCTTGTTTATCGTCTCCTAATGAGCGATTCGCAATGGCCATATGATAATTTAACGTTGGAGAGTTGGGAAAATATTTAAGACCTCGCTCCCATTCAGCCATTGCTTCAGCTTTAGAATCCTGTGTAGCAATAATAATACCTGATAAGTAATAAGTCACATCATCTGCATATCCATTTTGATAAGTTTGTTTAATCATATCTTTGGCTTCGGTATATTGCCCATCATGCATTTCTTGTTGAATAATTTGATTATAAATATTCGTATCGGATGTCATAAAGATTTTAATGCAAATCAGTATCAATGTGACGATTGAAATACCGAGTAAAATATAAAAATAAAGACGTTTTTGATTGAAATAATAACCTAAATAAACGACAAGTACACCGCCAAGCAGCCCACCTAAATGTGCAACGACATTCACGTTTTGAATCAGAAGTGTTAAGCTCGCCATGACAACAACAGCTATCACCATTTGTAAGATCACTTTTTGATCAAAGCGACGACTTATTATCATGAGCGCAACTAAAGCACCCATTAAACCGAAAATCGCGCCACTCGCACCTAATGAAAAACTCGTTGTAATAAAAGCAAGAGAAATCAGGTTGCCGATAATGCCTGATAATAAATAAATCCCTAACATTTTCAAAGGACCGATAAATGCTTCAAGGAGTTTGCCGAAGATAAAGAGTGACAACATATTTAATAATAAATGTTGAAATTCAATATGTAAAAACATTGATGTAATGAGTCGGTACCATTCCCCATGAACGACATTAAAATGAGCAAGTGCACCTAAATTTATAATTTCATAATCTGTATGATGTGGTGTAAACCAAGTGACAATCATCCAAATTAAAACATTGATTGCAACGACTGCATATGTAATCGGCGTAAAACGATACATTGCTTTTTCAACGATATTTTGATTAAGGACACGTTTTTGGTACTCTTTTAATGATTTTGAGTCTTTTTGACCTAATTTTCTTTTGATGATGGGATGCGTTGTCATATTGCGAAGTGTTTTTACATTATGAATACTATGGAATTGCACTTGAAGCGGTTCATGTACGTTAAAGTTCACCGTGTTAAATGGTTTATCTGTTAACACATAGACATCATAGCGTTTAATATCATACCCTAAGAACACAGCAATTTGTTGTTGATGTTCTACAATACGATCTTTATCGAAATCGAGTTCTTGAGTAGTGAATGCCCCTTGCTTAAAAATAACAACATGTTGCCTTTTTTTATGTGCAAGCCAGACTTCATTTTTATCTTTTTCGTAATGAACGCAGTCATAGTTTAAGTATCGCATCCATAGAAAACTTGTTTGCCATAAGTGTTTTTCTTCAAACATATGTTACCTCCAGTCTTTTTATGTCTTTGCAATAATGAGTTCTGACACAGGATAGTCATGAGGTTCAATGTCCACTATTTCGTTGAGTTGTATATCATAAATGAGACTTAAATTGGTAGGCTCATATTCTGACAGATATCGATCAAAATAACCGCCACCATAACCAATCCGATATCCGTCTTTATTGAATACAACACCAGGTACAATGACTAAATCTAATTCGTTTTGCACCGGACTATCAGCTTGAATATAGCGAATCCCCTTGTCATCTGTTGCTAACTGATCAAATGTTGTGAACTGTTGGAACACCATTGCTTTCTTTTCATAATCTGTTGTAGGCACATAAACGGTTTTGCCTTCGTTTATTGCATGCCGAATAATGGGATCAGTCGTAACTTCATGTGCCATTGACAATACTAGGCCGAGTTGCTTTGCCTGTTGATATTTAGGATGTTGAATGAGTTGTTCAAATAACCAACGATCTGCTGTTTTCTTTTGTTCGGTTTGAAGCATTTTCATTTTTTGTAATGTAGTTTGGCGTAATGCCTTTTTAGTCATTTCATCTTCACTCCTCACATCTCAACCTATTATATCGTGCATTGGACGTTGTGTCATGGAAAGATCGTCTCGAATTTACGTACAGTTTTTTGAAAAATAGGTATAAAAAATGGCTAGAACACAATGTCCTAGCCCAAGATTGAAACAATTATTTTGTTTCTCGGTGTAATGTTTGTTTGTTTTCACGTGCACAGAATTTTTTCATTTCAATACGTTCAGGATTAGTACGTTTGTTTTTAGTAGTGATGTAGTTACGATCTCCACAATCTGTACATGCTAAAGTAACGTTTACGCGCATATTAACCCTCCTCATCTATCATTAAAATACGACCTTATTATCATACCATTTTAAATGAAAATTGGGAAGCGTTAATTCGTATAAGATTCATAGCGATCACCGGTAATAAAATAATACAAATGTTCAGCGATATTGACGACGTGATCACCAATGCGCTCTAGATATCGTGCAACAAGATGCGCCTGACCAGCGACAAACGGATCATTATCTATTAAGTAACTCGTATTAATAATCTGCTTATATAAATCATCAATGTCAATATCTCGTTCTATAATTTCTTTAACAAGATCTAAATCATCGTTTTTAGTAGCATCATATAAATCTTGAAGCATCAACAACGCCAAGGCGCCCATTGTTTCAAGCCGTGTTATAATATAGTGATCGGTAATCTGTGCACGTGTTCTAATTTTAGCGATATTTGCGGCATTATCCCCTATACGTTCAAATTCGGAAGCGATTTTAAGTGTTGCAATCATCATTCTTAAATCTTTCGCAATCGGTTGTTGTCGTGTAATTAGCATCACGACTTTTTCGTTAATATCATATTCCATTTGATTGATTTTTCTATCGCTTTTCACAATTTGTCGCGCATGTGTAATATCTTCATCTGATAAGACTTTTACGGATTTCTGAACCATACTGTACGTGTGCAACCCCAAAACACGTAAATCTTTTAGCAAATCATTGAGTTGACCTTCATAACGCTTTCTAATGACTGTCATATTAACCAAAACGTCCTGAAATATAATCTTCTGTTTGCTTATCAGAAGGGTTTGAGAAAATCTTATCCGTGTCATCATATTCATTCACGTAACCATTTAAGAAAAAGGCCGTTTTGTCAGAAACACGTGCCGCTTGTTGCATATTATGCGTGACAATAATAATAGAATAATCTTTCTTTAAATCTTGAATCAGTTCTTCCACTTTTAACGTCGAAATAGGGTCAAGCGCTGATGTCGGTTCGTCCATTAAAATGACATCAGGCTCAATTGCTAAACAACGCGCAATACATACACGTTGCTGTTGACCACCAGAAAGGCTATATGCATTTTGGTTCAGACGGTCTTTTAATTCATCCCAAATCGCTGCGCCTTTAAGTGATTTTTCAACAATTTCATCTAATATTTTCTTATCTTTAATGCCGTGAATACGTGGCCCGTACGTAATATTGTCGTAAATGGATTTTGGAAATGGATTCGGTTGTTGGAAAACCATCCCAACTTGTGTACGTAACTTTTCAACCGGATAACGTTTATCGAAAATATTTTGATCTCTATAGAAAATTTTGCCTGACGTTTTCACAGATGGAACGAGTTCAACCATACGATTAAGTGCTTTCACATATGTTGATTTGCCAGAACCAGATGGCCCAATAATCGCAGTGACATTCTTTTCGTAAATGTCTAAGTTAATATTTTTTAAAGAATGTTGTTCACCATACCATAAATCTAAGTTTTGCGTAGAATATACGATAGCATGATTTTGTTCTGTTTGTTGGTGTATATGACTTTGTTGCTTTTGATTAACGATTTCAGTTTCTCTTTCCAATGTTTGAATTTCAGTCATGAATAACCCTCATTTCCTTAATACTTGTTAGAATATTTGTTCCGAATAATGACTGCAATAGTATTTAAAATAAGTAGAATAGCGAGTAATACGATAATGGCAGCAGACGATAACGCTTGGAAATCGATGCCAGGTTTACGTGCCCAATCATAAATTTGTAAAGGTAATGTTTGGAACGAATCTAATATACTGTTCGGTGTTCGTAATAAAATCGTCGGAATACCAATCGCGACTAATGGTGCTGTTTCGCCAATGGCACGTGAAATGGCTAAAATAACACCTGTAATAATGCCGGGAATTGCTGCGGGTAACACGACTTGTTGTATCGTTTGCCATTTATTCGCCCCTAATCCATATGATGCTTCCTTCACTGAATGAGGTACAGAGCGAATGGCTTCTTGGCTAGCGACGATAATAACAGGTAAAATGAGTAATGCTAGCGTTAATGCAGCAGCTATGACCGAATTCCCTAATTGCAGTAATGCGACAAAAATCGTTGCGCCCAATAAACCGTAAACGATAGAAGGAACTGAAGCTAAATTTGATATATTGACACGAATAAATTTAGTAAATGCATTGTCTTTTGCATATTCTTCCAAATAAATCGCACTACCAACTCCTAAAACGAGCGCGATAGGAATTAAGGTCATCATGAGCCACAATGTTCCGATTAAGGCGCCTTTTACCCCAGCTGAACTTGCTGACGATGAAGAAAAGTTCGTAAAAAAGTCAGTGCTCATTACTGGTAGCCCTTTTCTTAAAATATCAATAATAAGAATGGCTAAAACGATGAGTCCTAATAATGTACAAATAAAGAAAATCGTTTTAAATACTTTGTTTTTAGTCAAACGACCAGAGAGTTGTGCTTCGACATTTTTTTGATCCACTAAATTCATAATTAATACTCCTCCCTGAAACGTTTAGTTATCCATTGTGAAATAAAGTTCATCACTAATGTGAAAATAAATAATGTGAATCCGACTGCGTAAATACTGTAATAAAGATCGGACCCATTCGTTGCATCCCCTTGTGAGACTTGAACAATATAGGCTGTCATTGTTTGAATCGAATGCGAGAATGACAAGTCAAATGATGGACTTGAACCTGCTGCGAGTGACACAATCATCGTTTCACCAATGGCACGTGAAATAGCTAATACAATTGAAGCCATAATACCTGATGTTGCTGCAGGGATGACCACTTTGAACACCATTTCTAACTTAGTAGAACCGAGGCCCAGTGCACCTTCGCGAATTTTTTGAGGAACCGAAGACATCGCATCTTCGCTCATACTCGCTATCATTGGAATAATCATGACACCTACAACTAAACCTGGGCTGATCGCATTAAAACTGCCGATACTTGGGAAAATTGTTCTCAGTACAGGCGTAACTAACGTGAGTGCAAAAAAGCCGTAAACAATTGTGGGAATACCTGCCAAAACTTCTAAAATCGGTTTAATGATTTTACGTGTTTTTTTGGAAGCATATTCACTCAAATAAATTGCGGCACCTAAACCAACTGGTACTGCAAAAATTGTCGCGATTAACGTAATTTTTAAAGTTCCTACAATTAATGCCCAAATGCCGTATTTAGGTGTGGCACTAAAAGGATTCCAATCAGTTTCAAGAAAAAATTTGGATAACGGCACACGTGTGAAAAAAGTGATTGTTTCGGTGAGCAACGTGATCACAATGCCAAGAGTTGTCAAAATGGATATCGCAGCAATAATGGCTAAAATAATCGGCATCATTTTAGCGCTGAGAGATGAGCCCGCATGACTCTTCTTTTGAATGAGTGCTCTAATATTATTTTGTGATTTCATCTTACTGACTCCTTTTCTAAAAAGGGTTGAAGTATTATCATTTAGTGACAATACTCAACCCCGAACACGACTACTTACAATTCAATTGTTTAATCAGTATGGTAAGCACGTGAGATTATTATTTATCTTCACCCGTAATTTCTTCTAATTTTTTAAGTTGCGTATCATAATCTTTTTCAGGTAATGCAACATAATCTACACCTTTTGCTTCAGCTGCTTTACCTTTATCCTCTAATGTAAATTTCATAAATTCAGCGAAAGCATCATTATTTTTTAGTTTTTCATTGTTAGCGTAAATGAATAATGGTCTGCTTAATGGATATGAACCATCTTGTATTGTTTTTTGATCTGGCCCAACTGCTTTACCATCATCGCCTTTCACTTTGACCGCTTTTAAGCTATCTTCATTTTCTTTATAGAAGTTATACGCGAAGAAACCGATACCTTCTTTGTTATCTTGAACAGATTTTACAATGACATCAGTATTTTGATTTTTCTCAGCTTGAATATCCGCATCATCCATCACTTCTTCAGTAAAGAAATCATATGTACCGTGGGATTGGTCTGGCGAGAATGCTTTAATCGGTTCGTCAGGATAATCAGCATCAACATCTGACCACTTTTTAGCTTCTCCAGAATAAATCTTTTTCAGATCTTCTAATGAAATCTCTTTAAGAAAGTCGTTATCTTTGTTGACTGCAATCGTTAAACCATCTTGAGCCACTTTGAATTCTGTATAATCTATCCCTTTATCCTTCAATTGTGATTTTTCTTCATCTTTAATGGGACGTGATGCATTTGAGAAGTCAGTTTTACCTGCAATGAATTGTTTGAACCCGTCACCAGTTCCTGAAGTCACGTTTTCTACTGTTGCTTTATCGTGACTTGAAGAAAAATCTTCGTTCAATTTTTCAATGATTGGGGCTACTGTTGATGAACCGTTCCCTTTAACTGTTCCTTCAACGTTAGAACTTTTCGTATCACCTTGATCACCACTTTGTTGAGATGCACCACCACATGCACCTAAAACTAATGAAGCACCAATAAGTGTACCACCCAGTGTTTGCCATCTTTTCATTGAAACATCCTCCTAGAATTAACTTTCGATTTGCTTACAATTTAAGGATACAAATGTTTTATTAATTTGGAATGAATCAAGTGTAAAGTTTGCGTTAATTTATTGTTCGATATATTTTTGTGCATTAAATTCAGTTTAGTAAAAGTTGATTGGTTTGGGGGGAATAGTAATGTAGAAGTTGAAGAGGCTTCAGAGAGTAATAAAAAACAGAGCTAGAATAATTGGAGGTTCTAGCCCTGTTTGACTCAATTCAGTTATTCAGATGTGGTTGATTTATCAAAATAATAATTGATGACATCGCGCCCTAAATCCCCACCATTGAGCCAAGGTTCTGGCACAGGTTGGTTCGTATAAACGATTGAGAACGCTAATTGTGGATCATCTGCTGGTGCGTAACCGATATATGTTGAGTTAACACGTGGTTCGCCATCTTGGAATACTTCGGCTGTTCCGGTTTTACCAGCTGCGCGCACTTTCGTTTTATTAAAGCTGACATAACCGGTACCTTGTGGCTTATTAAATGCCATGTCAAAACCTTTTTGAACTTCTTTAATTTGATCCGGTGTATTGTTGACACGGTTAAGTACGCGGCCATTAATTTTATGTTTAACCGGTCCTAATTCGTCATCACTTGTCGCTTTATGAATCTCTTTTCCTATATGCGGTTGAATACGGTAACCGTTATTGGCGATTGTCGATACATATTGCGACAGTTGTAGCGGTGAATAAGTGTCATATTGACCAATCGCTAAATCGAGATAATTACCTGGATTGTCTTTTAAAGGTTCAATTTGACCACTGACTTCATTAGGTAAGTCGATACCTGTTTTGACACCAAGACCGACTTGGTTTAATCCTTTACGCAATTTTTGACCCGGTACAGTCACATCTGTTGGTAATGACATATGTGGTTGATATTCGAGTCCTGCTAATTTCAGTGCTGTCTTAAACATGTATACGTTTGAAGAATGCATTAGCGCTTCTTTATCATCAATGAGTTTTTGACCATTTTTATTGAAATATGACCGTTTTGTTAATCCGCCTTTAAATGTCAAAGGTTCGTCCACCATTTTATCGCCAACGTGAATGACATCATTTTGGTAACCTGCAAGTAATGTCGCTCCTTTGACTGAAGAACCGACTGCATACTGAGAAGTAAATGTACCGATGTCATAGTCGGTTAAAGTGCCATCTTTTGCAATTTTTTTACCGACCATGGCTAAAATATCACCATTTTTAGGATCTTGAACAACCATCATTGCGGAATCCATATCTTGGGCGCCTTCTGATCGCAATTTCTTAATTTGTGATTCTAAATAAGATTCAGCTTTTTGTTGGAGTTTAATATCAATCGTGAGCACTAAATCGTCCCCGCGAGAACCTTCATTCACAACTTCTGAATCAATAATTGCACCAGATTTATCTGTTGTATAGCGCATCTCTTTCTTTTTACCACGCAGCACATTTTCATATTGTAATTCAAGGTAACTTTTACCTACACGATCATTACGTGAATACCCTTTTGAAAGATAATCGTCTGTCAGTTCTTTCGGTAAACCTTCTTCAGGTGTCGAAACACTTCCTAAAATACCTCGAAGCGTATTGCCGTAGGGATATTTTCTATCCCAGTCCATTTCCGTATTAATGCCTGGTAAATCTGCCAACTTTTGAGAAACTGATGCGTACTCTTCATCAGTGACCTTATCTTTTTTAATCGTTCTCGGACTTAATGTGGACCCTTGCATCATTTCACGATAAATTGCTAATATTTGCAAGTCTTTTTTAGAGAGACTGTCGAGTTGTTGATCGGAAATCTTTGTTAGCAACTGTTGGTCATAGTCTTCTTGAGATATATCGCCATTTTCATACAGTTGTTGTTCTTTTTTCATTAAATCCTTTGCTTCATTAGGATGTTTTAGAATCCAAAAGTCCTTTTTATCGCGTTCAGTAATTTTAGAAGTATCCATTTTTATTAATTTTGAAAGCTTCTTCGCTGTGTTAAGTATTTCTTGTTGATTTGTATTTTTGCCACGTGTATATGTAATGGATTTTTTTGATGCATTGTCTACAATCACATTACCGTTTCTATCCAGAATGCGTCCCCTTGGCACAGATTCATTCACAGAAACATTTTCACTTTCACGAATCATTTGATTGTATTGTGAACCTTGAGCGATTTGCAAATAACCTAATCTTAATACAATCGCGACAAACGCAAAAATGATGATTGCAAATATAAAGTTAATCCGTTTATTCATATGATGACGCATCTTCTCGTCATTTGTTTTTTCTTTTAATCGTTTTAACAATACAACCGACCTCTATTCACATAGTTCTCTTTAAAATGATATATGAAATACATCGTTTTTGCTAATGTTTTGTGATGAATCAAACAAAAAAATTCACCCCATGTTTTTATTAAACAAATGACGTTCAATCGTGTGAATGATGCGACGTTTTTCTATATTTGATATATGTAAACGACAGTCATGACAAGTTAGGTTTAGATTTGTGAGCGTTTAAATCAAAATGAGACTAAGCAATATCGCATTGCCTAGCCTCAATCATTATTTTTACATTTGAATTGTGAAAACTAAATATTATTTTGCAGCTTTGTATAATTCGTCAACTTTTTCCCAGTTAACAACGTTCCAGAATGTGCTAATGTAGTCTGGACGTTTGTTTTGGAATTTAAGATAATACGCATGTTCCCATACGTCTAAAGCTAAGATTGGTGTTAAACCATCAGTTAATGGACTATCTTGGTTTGCAGTTGTAACGATTTCTAATTTACCATTGTTAACAACTAGCCAAGCCCAACCTGAACCGAAACGTCCAGCTGCTTTGTCTGCAAATTCATTTTTGAATTCGTCTAAAGAACCCCATTGCTCTTTAATTTTATCTACGACTTCACCTTTTTCTTCTGAGTTAGGTGATAAGATTTGCCAGAAAATAGAGTGATTTAAGTGACCGCCACCATTATTACGAACTGCTGTGCGTAAGTTTTCTGGTACGCTGTCTAAGTTTGCAATTAAATCTTCTAATGATTTATTTTCAAATTCAGTACCTTCAACAGCAGCATTTAATTTTGTTACATAAGTGTTATGATGCTTGCTGTGATGGATTTCCATAGTTTCTTTATCAATGTTTGGTTCTAATGCATCATAAGAATAAGGTAATTTTGGTAGTTCAAAAGCCATAATTAATCATCCTCCTAAATTTGATTCCATATTTATTGTATCAACTTTGTACCTTTAATCAATCAATTTGCTTATGGGTATAAAGTTGTGTAATCATTTTAAGAATTACACTATACATTATAGCTCATTTCTTGGATTTTTAAACATACGCATTTAAAATACTCCAAAAGACTGAGGCGTAATCGTAACTATGAAAAAATGACGATATCGTGAAATTTTGGCGTCGTTTTAAACATATTATTTTGAATAAACACGCACACATATTGTATAATATGTAATAACGTTGATTAATGGTCTCTGAGAAGTACATTTTCAAGTTAAAATTATTTATAAAGGAGTTCCTAACATGGCTGAAATAACACATCGTAAAAATACACGACCAGTTAAAGTTGGTAATCTAACAATTGGTGGTGCAGATGAAGTTGTTATCCAAAGTATGACAACGACTAAAACTCACGATGTTGAGGCAACAGTAGCTGAAATTAAGCGATTAGAAGAAGCAGGTTGTCAAATTGTACGTGTTGCTTGTCCAAATGAAGAAGACGCACACGCAATTAAAGATATAAAAGCACAAATTAATATCCCACTCGTCGTTGATATTCACTTTAATTATAAACTCGCTTTAATTGCGATTGAAAATGGTGCGGATAAAATTCGTATCAATCCAGGTAATATCGGTAGACGTGAAAAAGTAGAAGCTGTAGTAGAAGCATGTAAAGCAAAAGGTATTCCGATTCGTATTGGTGTGAACGCGGGCTCACTAGAAAAGCACATCTTAAAAAAATACGGATACCCTACTGCAGATGGTATGGTAGAGAGTGCTTTACATCATATTAAAATTTTAGAAGAACTCGACTTCCATGACATTATCGTCTCAATGAAAGCGAGTGACGTTAATTTAGCTATTGAAGCCTATACAAAAGCAGCAAAAGCTTTCGACTATCCATTACATTTAGGTATTACAGAAAGTGGTACATTGTTTAATGGTACAGTGAAATCTTCAGCAGGTTTAGGTGCGATTTTATCTTTAGGTATCGGTAACACAATGCGTATTTCTTTATCAGCAGACCCTGTTGAAGAAGTCAAAGTCGCAAAATCATTATTAAAATCATTTGGTCTTGCAAGTAACGCAGCAACTTTGATTGCATGTCCAACTTGTGGACGTATCGAAATCGACTTAATTTCAATTGCGAATGAAATTGAAGAATACATCGAAAAACTACAAATTCCATTAAAAGTTGCGGTGTTGGGCTGTGCTGTAAATGGTCCGGGTGAAGCACGTGAAGCGGACATCGGTATTGCCGGTGCGCGTGGTGAAGGATTACTTTTCATGAAAGGTAAAACTGTGCGTAAAGTACCTGAAGAAACAATGGTTGACGAATTGAAGATGGAGATTGATAAATTAGCGGCTGAATGGGAAGAAAACAAGAAACAAGAAGCGGCTCAAAATTAAAAACTTCATTTTCCACATAAAAATATATTCATTACAATTTAGCTTCCTACTTTTGTGGGGAGCTTTTATGTTTGATTAATCTATTGACCGCCGTACTATCCCTCCCTTCCCCGGAGTCTCAGTTCAACTCACCAACGCTGAATTGAACTGTTGCATTTCTAGAGGAATTATTGTCAATGCGTAAAATTGTAGAACAGCAGCTGTGTTTCTCCTTGATGTTGAAATTTAAAAAAGCACTCAATGTCTCTTTTCGTCTACATTGAGTGCTTTTTTATTATTTACATTTTTCACACATACCGTATACTTCTAATTTGTGCATTTCAATCTCTACATTAGGCAATGATTCTTTAATTTCTGTCATTGGACAAAAATCAATGACTTTCGTATCGCCACAAACAGTACAAATAAAATGATGGTGGTGATGTGAAGTACATGCAGCACGGAATTTCATTTCTCCATCCAACTCAGTTCCTTCAATAATACCCAAAGTTTTAAATAGATGGAGATTACGATAAATCGTATCAAATGAAATTCCTGGATAATGATTGTTCATTTGTTGTTGTACTGTTTTTGCATTAATGTATTTATCCTCGTTGATAAACATTTCAATCATATCTCGACGTTTATCTGTATATTTATGCCCATTATTTTTCAATATACGAATGGCTTCTTCCATTTTCATTACGCTTCACTCCTTTTAGTTTCCCAGTAACAAAGGACTGATAGAAAAGTGTTAAACCTAACATGATGACTAAAATGACTACGATGATTCCACCAGGTGAGATATTTAAATAAAACGCTGTAACTAGCCCTACAATAACTGAAAACTCTCCGATAATGATACTTATTAATATAAATTGTTTAAACCCTTTTGTCCAACGCATTGCAATAGCGACAGGCAAAGTAATGAGTGCACTCACTAACAGAACACCAATGACACGCATCGATGCAGAAATAACAAGTGCGACTATAACAATAAACAAAAATTGTATCCATTTCGGAATGCCAATCACTTGGCTATATTCTGTATCGAAAGAAAGGATGAACAATTCTTTATAAAACAACATAATGAAAACAAATACTAAAACAGATATGGTTACAATAGTAATTAAATCACTGATGGATACCGCACTGATCGAACCGAATAATAAGCCTACGAGTTCTTGATTAAACCCTTTAGCCAATGAAATAAAAATGGCACTTAAACCAATGCCAGTACTCATAATAATCGGTATCGCAATTTCTTGATAATTTTTATATGAAGTTCTTAAATATTCAATTAACAGTGCACCGATAATTGCAAATATAATCCCTGTCCAAATCGGATTGACGAATGCAAATAGAGGTGAAAGCGTAATTAAAAACATCCCGAATGAGATACCACCTAACGTGACGTGACTCAATGCGTCAGCAATCAGTGAGAGACGCCTCACCACGATAAATGTCCCGATGAGTGGTGCAATCAAGCCAATGAGTATACCACTAATAAATGAGTATCTTATAAATTCAAAATTTAATATTGCATCAATCATACACAACAATCCCTATCACGTTTATGGTCTACAAATTTAATTGGGTGACCATAGATTTTTGATATTTCAACTTCATCTAATGATTTAAATTCACTGACTGCACCATGGAAGTGAAGATGCTTATTTAAACAAGCCACATCTGTAGCTGTATCGGCAACAACACCGATATCATGTGTCACGAGGATAATCGTCACACCTTCTTGTTTGAGATGACTTAATGTTTCATAAAACTCACCCACATGTTTGGCATCGATACCATTCGTCGGTTCATCTAAAACAAGTACAGCAGGGTCAGACACTAATGCACGTGCGATTAATACACGTTGCTGTTGACCTCCAGAAAGCTGCGCGATATTTTTATGTTTTAGTGCTGAGATATTCAGTCTTTCTAATACTTGGTCCACTTTGTGATCGTCTTCTTTACTAAACCATTTAAACAGTTTTTTCTTACGTGTGAGACCGCTCAATACAACCTCTTTCACGGTTGCTGGAAAACCTGCAGTGACGGACGATGCTTTTTGGGACACATAACTAATTTTATCAGTCGTTAACTTTTTATTGTAAGATTCACCGTCAATATAAATCTCACCTTTTTGTATTGGTAAAATGCCCAATATTAATTTAAGGAGCGTTGATTTACCTGCCCCATTCGGACCGACAATGGCTAAAAACTGGCCATTATGAATGCGAATATTAATATTTTCTAGCACTTTTTTATGTTCGTAAAAGAAATCTATATTTTTGAGTTCAAATACAGGTCGTGACATTTTTTCACCTCAATCTCTAACTATAACGCTCCTATACGGAAATGTAAATAGTAACGTTTACGATAAGACTTTATTATTATACCACAATTTGGATGGGTTTAAAGAGAGAAAGCAAGTGTTGCCAACGTTGTGAAAATAAAAAACAACTATACCTCAATTGAGATACAGCTGTTTTCAAGATTTGATTATGCTTGTGATAAAATTTTATTTTTCATTTCTGGATCAAACGTTTCATTTTTAAATGCTTCAATTTCATATCGATACGGTGGCTGTTTATTTTTCTTATCTTCACCGACATATGGTGTTTCTAAAATTTTAGGTATATTTTTGAATTGTTCATGATGTACAACGTAATTTAATGCATCAAAACCGATATGTCCAAAACCAATATTTTCATGACGGTCTTTATGTGCTGATATCGGATTTTTACTATCGTTAACGTGTACAACTTTAATACGATCGACACCAATAATACGGTCGAATTCGTTTAAAACACCATCAAAATCATTCACTACATCATAGCCAGCGTCGTGAATATGACACGTATCGAGACAAACAGATAATCGCTCATTGTTTGTTACACCATCGATAATTTGTGCGATTTCTTCAAAAGTTCTACCGATTTCTGAACCTTTACCTGCCATCGTTTCTAATGCAATTCTGACATCGTTTTGATTCGTTAAAACTTCATTCAATCCTTCGATAATACGTTTAATGCCTACTTCAGCTCCTGAGCCGACATGTGCACCTGGATGTAACACAATATCTGTCGCACCAAGCGCTTCAGTACGTTCAATTTCATTTTGTAAAAAGTTAACACCTAATTCAAACACTTCAGGCTTTTGCGTATTCGCGATATTAATAATATAAGGCGCATGCACGACAATATTTGAAAGATTGTAACGTTCCATCGCTTTGTGGCCTGCTTCGATATTCAGTTCTTCTATCGCTTTACGACGTGTGTTTTGAGGTGCCCCTGTATAAATCATAAACGTTGAAGCGCCATATTGATGTGCTTCTTCAGCTGATGCTTCTAACATTTTTTTACCACTCATAGACACATGTGATCCGATTAACATATTTATCCTATCCTTTTTAATGAACTATTTTTTTCGAGATTGACGCTTTTTCATACGACTAAATTGACGTTTTTCTTGGCGTTTCAGTTGATCGAGTTCTTGTTTGTATTTCTTTTTATAGCCCGGTTTTACTTTCTTTTTCGTATTGCGCTTCACTTTATGTTTTACTTTTTGTGTAATATGATCATCCTTTTTTTGACGCAATTGTCGTGTATTGTGGGCTTTGATTGGTTTTAATTCGCCATCTTTAATATCGACATTTTCAAAATGATAGCCTTTATTTTCGATAGCTGCAATTAAATCATCTTCTTCAGGTGTATAAAGCGTAATCGCCACACCTTTATAATTCCCTCTACCTGTACGGCCGACACGATGCGTAAAGAAATCAATATCTTTAGGGACGTCAAAGTTTATGACATGACTGACCCCTTCAATATCAATACCGCGAGAAGCTAGATCACTCGCAATAACATATTGGAAGTCAAGGTTACGAATGCGCTTCATTTGTTGTTTACGTTCACGAGGCGTTAAACCACCATGAATCATACCCACTTGAATGCCTTGATGTTGAAGTTCATTTGCAAGTTGATTTGCACTGTCTCTACTGTTACAGAAGATAATCGCTAAGTATGGATTCAACATTTCAAACAATGCAACTGCTTTTTCGAATTTTTGAGCCCCTTTAGTTGGGATGAGATAAAATTCGATACTCTTTTTGTTTTTTGTCTCACTTTTCACTTCGACAAATTCAGGGTGTTCTAAATATTTATTTAAAAATGGATGTAGCGATTTGGGAATGGTTGCACTAAATACAGCCATTTTTGCGTCATCATCAAGTTTTGCAGCTATTTGATCGACTTCCTCAATTAAACCTAAGTCAATCATTAAATCTGCCTCGTCAATGACTAAATAACGCGCAAGATGAACGTGGAGTGCACCAATTTTAGCCAAATCGTTAATACGTGTCGGTGTCCCAATGATTAACTGGGGTTGTACTGTCGTTTTTTGTTTGTCTTTTTCAAAATCCGTTCCACCGATAAACAGACTTACTTTAATCCCTGTCTTATATTCACTTAACTGTGTGGCTGCTTGATACAATTGTGTAGCAAGTTCACGTGTTGGCGCTACAACGATGGATTGTGGCTTGTGAATTTCCGGGTCGATTTGTTGGAATAATGGTAAAAGAAATGCATGTGATTTACCTGTCCCTGTTTGTGCTTGACCAATAAGATTGACTTGCTTCATCATTTTAGGGATAACACGTTGTTGTATTTCTGTCGGTTGTTTAAAATTTAATGCCGTTATTGCTTCAATTAAAGTTGAATCAAAACGAAATTGGTCAAATGGATGCTTTGCCATGGTTTGGCCTCCTTAAAGATTCGTCTCTATATTATAAATGAATTTATGATTAATGAAAACATGCAAGTGAATGTTTTTGGTTTTTAATGTCCTTGACTTTACAAATCGCTAATTGTGTATTAATTTTAAAACTGCTATGTAATTGGTATAATGAGTTATTAAAGGAGGTTCGCTTACAGAATGGAAATCATTAAAATTACCCCACGTGGTTATTGTTATGGCGTGGTCGATGCTATGGTGATTGCGCGCAATGCATCACTTGACCCGAACTTACCACGTCCGATATATATATTAGGAATGATTGTGCATAATAAGCACGTGACAGATGCTTTTGAATCAGACGGAATTATTACATTAGACGGACCGAATCGTTTAGAAATATTAGATCAGATTAATGAAGGAACAGTTATCTTCACTGCACATGGTGTATCACCGGAAGTTAAAAGACGTGCCAAAGATAAAGGACTTACATGTATTGACGCGACATGTCCAGATGTTGAAAATACACATCAACTCATTTTGGATAAAAAGGCGCAGGGCTATCATGTCGTCTATATTGGTAAAAAAGGACATCCTGAGCCAGAGGGAGCTGTTGGTGTCGCACCTGATATCGTTTATCTCGTTGAAACGAAAGAAGACGTTGAAGCGTTGCCTGATACACTGAACGACTATCCTTTAATCGTGACAAATCAAACGACGATGTCACAATGGGATGTCTTACATTTAATGGATGATTTACAAGAACGATTCCCTCATGTCGAGCAGCATAAAGAGATTTGCCAAGCGACACAAGTACGTCAAGAAGCAGTCGCAGATCAAGCGGGTGCTGCAGATTTACTCATCGTTGTAGGCGATCCAAAAAGTAATAATTCAAATCGACTTGCTCAAGTGTCAAAAGATATTGCACAGACAAATTCTTATCGTATTGCTGACTTATCACAACTTGATTTGCGTTGGTTAGAAGGCGTGGAAACTGTAGCGGTGACTGCGGGTGCTTCAACCCCAACCCCTATTGTTAAAGAAGTGATTAATTTCTTAAAAGATTATGATCCAATGAACCCTGAGACACATGTCACTGCATCTAACGTGCCGGTTGAAAAAATCTTACCTAAAATTAAAAAAGCTAAGCCGGTTAAAATTATGGAATAAATAATGTTCAATTTAGTAAAAGGTCAAAAGTGACTCAAGTAATGAAAAACGTTCAAGTCATCATCACGCTTATTTTGCTAAATTAAGACAAATTCATGTATGTTAGCTTTGTGAAATGTTATAAGATCATAATAAAAGCCTGGGATGTTGAGTCTCAGGCTTTTTCACTGTTTAAACTTTTTGAGCATGTGTTTTCTGGCAATCGATTCAGCATGTCATTGCTTTTGGTAAATTATGCTCAAATTAGTATTCTATTTACATATAATCATAAGGATCAGTGTGTACTGTTGAAGCTTTTATAGGTATTTGAGCCGCTACATCTGCTAACCAGTCTTCCAATAATGACACTAACCCTTCTTTCATCACATACTCACTATAATGGTTAATATCCAATAGATTGATTCCCGACATTTTGGCATCTAAAGCTTCATGGTGTTTAATATCTCCTGTAATGAATATGTCTGCACCGCGTTGATGTGCAAGATTTTCAAAACCAACGCCTGCACCACCCACTATTGCAACACGTTTAATTGTCGCTTTTCGATTGCCGATATAACGCACACTTGGCATTTGAAGTGCTTGTTTGACCGACTGTACAAAGCTTTCAACCGATTGTGTTTCAGGTAACTCACCTATCATTCCGAGGCCATACTGACTCATTTTTTTCATCGGTATAAAATCATAAACAGGCGTTTCATATGGGTGATTGTCTTCAATGAGTTTTTGTACGAATGTCATTTGACCACTGCGAATCATAAACTCAATTTTTAGTTCATTAACGGTTTCAATATTACCAATTTGTCCAATATGCGGATTCGCTTCACCCACTGGCTTGAATTGGCCCTGTCCTTCAGTATTGAAAAAACAATATTCATAATTGCCCTCAGTCGCCAAACTATGCTCAGCTAAAGTACCTTTAAAGCCCTTTGCATTCTCTTTAGGAATGAACACTTGTACTTTATAATACGCTGTTGCTTGTCTATCTAACACTTCATAATTTTTTAACCCAATCTTTTCAGCAAGCATCGCATTTACCCCTTTCGGATGGACATCCAAATTCGTATGCAATGCAATCAAATTGATATTGTTTTGAATGAGACGATATAAAATCGAACCGTATCCACCATCTTCTAAAATGTTTTTCACGCCTTTAAAAATAAGCGGATGGTGTGCGATAATGGTGTTGATATTTTGGTTGATAGCTTCCTCTACAACGTTTAAAGTACAATCTAATGTCGTTAAAATGCCGTTGACTTCACTTTGTTTATCCCCGATGAGTAAACCGACATTATCCCAAGATTCAGCAGTATAAAACGGCACTTCTTGATTTAATGTCGTTAACAATTCATGTAATTTCATTGTGATAACACCTCTTTAATGTCGTTTTCTTGAGCTTCAATTTCATGATAACGATGATGATGCTTATCAGGATCTAATTGTTTCTTAATATCTGCTAGCGCTTCGAGTTCACGTTCCCATTTTTCTACAAACAATGCATTTGGTTCTGGATGAAGATATGGACCAAATTTAAAGTCTTTGTTAGATAATTGCATTTTTCCTGGGTCTGCAACGATAATTTCATAAATATGCGCGCGTTCTTTCACCAAAGTTTCTGTTGTAATGCGATAGCCGTGTTGTTGTAAAAAACGACGAATCAGTTCGCTTTGAATATTTGATTGGAGGACGAGTCTCGGTTGATTCGAAATATATAAAATCCCTTCATTTAAAATACGTGTAATGAGCGGACCTCCCATACCACAAATCGTCACAGTATCCACGCGGTCTGTCGGTTTTAATATCGTTAAACCATTGCCTAAACGAACATCAATTTGTTGTTGATAGCCATGTGTCGTCACATTCGTTAATGCAGATTGGTAAGGGCCCTTGATCACTTCTCCAGCAATTGCACGTTGAATGGTACCATTTTGAATACAATAAATAGGTAAAAAGGCATGGTCAGAACCAATATCTGCAAGCACGTCTCCCTGCACGAACTCGCTTACTTTATCCAGTCGTTTATTAATAGGAATCATGATGTTTCTCCTTCATATTGATAATCATAATAAAAAGGAATGGGACATCCTCTGTCGCCATCCCTTTCATTTGTATTAGTCCATAAAATCTTTCAAGCGTTTGCTTCGACTTGGATGTCTTAATTTGCGTAATGCTTTTGCTTCGATTTGACGAATTCGTTCACGAGTTACACCGAATACTTTACCTACTTCTTCAAGTGTACGTGTACGGCCATCATCTAAACCAAAACGTAAGCGTAATACGTTTTCTTCACGGTCAGTTAATGTATCGAGGACATCTTCTAACTGTTCTTTCAATAATTCATAAGCCGCATGGTCAGATGGGCTTTGTGCTTCTTGGTCTTCAATAAAGTCTCCAAGATGGCTATCGTCTTCTTCGCCAATTGGTGTTTCAAGTGATACAGGTTCTTGAGCAATTTTAAGAATTTCTCGAACTTTTTCTGGTGGTAAATCCATTTCTTCACCAATTTCTTCAGGTGCTGGATCACGTCCCAAGTCTTGCAATAATTGACGTTGCACACGAATCAGTTTGTTAATCGTTTCAACCATGTGTACTGGAATACGAATCGTACGTGCTTGGTCAGCAATCGCACGTGTAATCGCTTGTCGAATCCACCATGTCGCATAAGTAGAAAACTTGAAACCTTTACTAAAGTCAAATTTTTCAACTGCTTTGATGAGGCCCATATTACCTTCTTGAATTAAATCTAAAAATAGCATGCCACGACCGACATAACGTTTAGCAATGCTGACAACAAGACGTAAGTTCGCTTCAGCTAATCGCGCTTTCGCTACTTCATCACCTTGTTCAATTCGTTTCGCAAGCTCGATTTCTTCTTGCGCACTTAACAAATCGACACGACCAATCTCTTTTAAATACATACGAACAGGGTCATTGATTTTAACGCCTGGAGGTGCACTCAAATCATTAGGATTCAATTTATCATCCGTATCAGAACTGTCTTTTTCGTTAACAAGTTGAATGTCACTGTCATTAATCATATCAAAAAATTCGTCCATTTCATCAGAATCCATATCAAAATTCTGTAATTTATCTGCTACCTCTTCATGACTTAGATGACCTTCTTTTTTACCTTTTTCAATAAGTTGTTTTTTTACATCTTCTAATGTGAGTGTCGGATCGATGGTTTCTTTTTTGATTACTTTTACCTGGTTATCTGACATAAAAAGGCCTCCCAAAATTATTCTTGACTCTTCAATCTAGCTCTATTTTTATTAACAATCATCTCTAAATAATATTTTTGAGATGCAATATCTCCAACACGTGTCGCTTCTCGCAATTTTTCGTGGAGTGTTTCAATCGACTCAGAATAGCGATGTTCAGTCATCACTTGTATATAGTCAGCAATCTCATTTTCATACGGCTCCCGGTTAAGTGGATAATCCCATAAATATATCAACACTTCTTTTAACATATCGTGATCTATATACGTGATAAATTCACTCATCGTAAACGAATCAAATTTTGAATAAAATTCTCGTAAGGTAATAAATATACGTTTAAAATATTCATTTGTAAAGTCTGTATCATCAATATCTTGATAAAAACTTAAAAATACTTCTTTATCCATAATGAAATGCTTTAAAATTGCACGTTCAGCTTTTTCATATTTGTTATGTTGCATCCACTGTGTCGTTTGTGTCGATACAGGTCCGGCTTGTTCAAAATGTTGCTGTGGGTGAACACTTTCTACTTCCTTATTTAGACTATCAGCGCTCACTTTAAACACTTCTGAAGCATTTTGTACGACTTTATTTCTTAAAATATGAGAAGAAATTAATGCAGCATCTTCAATAAACATGTGATAGTACTTTTCATATGCTAAATCGTTGTTTTGAATCTCATGCTGATGTTGTTGAAGTTTGAAACTGACAAATGCTTTTTTCTCAGTATTCACAAATGTATTAAACTTCTCCGCTCCGTATTTCATAATATATTCATCTGGGTCCATTTTTGACGGCAATTGTACGACATAAACGTTAAACTGTTGTTGCAAAAGTTGTTGTCCTGTTTTCATTGTCGCTTCAATTCCGGCGAAGTCACCATCAAACATCAACGTGACGTGACTACAGAGCTTCTTTAAAAATGTGATGTGTTCATTAGAAAGCTGTGTTCCCATACTTGCCACAACATTTTTCAAACCTGCATCATCGGCTTTAATCACATCCATAAAGCCTTCAAGAAGAATAACTTCATCTTTTTGTCGAATACTTTTACGTGCTTCAGACAAGTTGTATAACAGTTTTCGTTTTTGGAAAATAGGTGATTCTGGACTATTCAAATACTTCGGTTCTTGCTCTGTGTATGTTCGACCAGAATAGCCTACGATGCGCCCTTGTGCGTTAGCAAGTGGGAAAATGATACGGTTCCGAAAGCGATCATAGTAATTAAAGTCTGTGTCATTACGGGACAAAATACCTGCTTCATAGCCAAGCTGTAATTCATAACCTTTCTTTTCCATGAAATCCGTAGCAAAATGTGATGAATCTGGTGCAAAGCCAATTTTACGTGCATCAATCATATCATCTGTAAAGCCACGTTCATATAAATAATTTAAAGCTTGTTCACCTTCAACAGTTTTTTTCAACAAATAATGATAATATGACAATATCTCTTCATGCATTTGAATCATTTTTAAATCATCGGAAGCGATATGCATATCATCATTTGTCTCACCAATATCAACCTTTATATTGACACGTTCACCGAGATGTTGAACAGCTTCTGTAAAGGATATATTTTCAATTTCTTGAATAAACTGAAAGACATTGCCTCCCTTTTTACACCCAAAGCAATGACAAATTTGTTTATCTTCAGAAACAGTGAACGATGGGGTCTTCTCATCATGAAAAGGACACAAACCGATATAATTGCGCCCTCTTTTTTCAAGCTTTACATATTCACTCACAATGTCGAGTATGTCAGACTGTTGCTTAATTTCTTCAATCGTATTTTGTGGTATTCTCATGTCATCACCTTGTATTACCATTCATCTCTATGTTATTGGTACAATTTACACATAGTTGTAACATTATACAACTTATTCACTCGTAAAGGAATGATTATGCTCAATAATTTGGATAATGTTATTGGCCGTCTCCTCAATCGCTTTATTAGAAACATCTAGCACTGGGCAACCAATACGTTCGACAATTTGATTGAAATACGCTAACTCTTCAGCAATACGTTGGTCAGTTGCATAACGTGCTGAATCAGATAAGCCAAGTTGTTTTAATCTCTCTTTTCGAATGGCATTTAATTTATCGGAGCTAATTTTGAGCGCCACACATTTCTTCGGGTCCACTTCAAATAATGATTCCGGTGGTGTCACTTCAGGTACGATCGGCACGTTCATCACTTTATAACGTTTATGCGCTAAATATTGTGAGATGGGCGTCTTTGATGTACGGGAGATACCGATAAGTACAATGTCCGCTTTAGGTAACCCTTTTGGATCTTTACAGTCGTCATATTTCACTGCAAATTCCATCGCTTCAATTTTTCTAAAGTAATCTTCATCTAATTTATGCACGACACCAGGCTCATTCAATGGTTTTTTGTGGAATGTATCCTCCATTACATTGAGCATAGGTCCCATGACGTCGACAGATTTGAGGCCATATTTATCGATATTTTCTTGAATATGTGCTCTAATATCTGGTCGCACTAGTGTATAGATAATAATAGATTCTACCTCTCTTGCAACCGCTATGACTTCATCTATATTTTCTTTCGTTTCAATATAAGGATAGCGAAGAATATGATTTGTGCAATCGCTATAATTAAATTGAGACATACACGCTTTTGCGACTAACTCAGCTGTTTCTCCCACTGAGTCTGAAGCAATAATGATTTTTACATTCGTCATAGATTATCCTCCTACTAATCGAACAACGATACAAATAATTTCGTAATCGTCGTTTTGGAGATACGGCCAGTGACTTCAAATTTGCCGTTATCTTTTTCTCTTACAATAGGTATTGAGTCGATTTCCTTATGAATCATTTGTCTCGCAGCATAAAGCACGAGGTCGTTTTCTCTAAGTAAAACAATATTGGGCATACGTGTCATAATGATATTGACGGGCATCGTATGAATATCTTGTCCTGCCATCGACGCTCTGAGCAAATCTTTTCTAGAACATACACCCACGAGTTCATTATCTTCATTAACGATAAATAACGTTCCAACATCTTCAATAAAAATTGAACAAATCGCTTCATAAACGGTAACATTACTTTTTAAAATGACAGGCTGGGATTGGTAGTCTTTTACAATATATTTTTTGAATTTTTCGGTCAAAAGTTGCGAGCTCGATTTTCCTGAATAAAAATAACCTACGCGCGGTCTTGCCTCTAAAAATCCTGCCATCGTTAATATAGCAAGGTCTGGACGTAATGTTGCACGTGTTAAATTCAGTTGTTCAGCAATTTTTTCCCCAGTAATAGGCCCATCAGATTTTACAATTTCAACAATATGTTCCTGTCTTGGATTGAGTTCTATCTGAGTCTCTGTCTATTTAAAACCAACAAGTAAGCGGTTATGCTAATTAAATAGCAGAAGTGCCCCCTTTTTACATATTAGCACTATATTTTTTACATCTAGTATCATCATTTGTTACTCGAACTGACTACTTTGTGACGTGTCTCTATATTCATCAGCGGAAAACACGATAAATATGGAACATCACATGGAATGGTCATATGGTATAAATCAATGCATCTTTTTATTGAATACAATTTCCATTATAACTTGTTATGGATTATCAGACAATTATGTTTTTCCTTGCCTTTCGTTTTCGTATAATTTAAAATTAAAAATAAAGCGAGTTAAGGACGGTGAAAGCTTAACACTTCAATTTGGCGTAACGATAAATTTAAATAAAAGTGAGTGGCTACACTAATTTGGGTGGAACCGCGGATTATTCTAATAATTCGTCCCAAGGCAAAGTTTATTCTTTGGCTTGGGATTTTTTTAATTTTTAAGGAGTGTAAAAAATATGGAAAAGAAAAACATGGATACGATTGTACAACTGGCAAAGCATAGAGGGTTTGTTTTCCCAGGTAGTGAAATTTATGGTGGTTTAGCGAACACTTGGGATTACGGTCCTCTAGGTGTTGAACTTAAAAATAACGTTAAAAAAGCATGGTGGAAAAAGTTTATAACACAGTCCCCTTATAACGTTGGTTTAGATGCTGCTATTTTAATGAATCCTAAAACTTGGGAAGCTTCAGGTCACTTAGGTAACTTTAACGATCCAATGATTGATAACAAAGACAGCAAAATTCGTTATCGTGCGGACAAGTTAATTGAAGATTATATGGCTAATGTGAAAGGTGACGAAAATTTTATCGCGGATGGTTTAAGTTTTGATGAAATGAAACGTATCATTGATGAAGAAGGCATTACGTGTCCTGTTAGTGGTACTGCAAACTGGACAGACATCCGTCAATTCAACTTAATGTTCAAAACATTCCAAGGTGTTACTGAAGATTCTACAAACGAAATTTTCTTACGTCCAGAAACAGCACAAGGTATTTTCGTCAACTATAAAAATGTTCAACGTTCAATGCGTAAAAAATTGCCATTTGGTATCGGTCAAATTGGTAAATCATTCCGTAATGAGATTACACCAGGTAACTTCATTTTCCGTACGCGTGAATTTGAACAAATGGAACTTGAATTCTTCTGTAAACCTGGTACTGAAATCGAATGGCAAAACTACTGGAAAGATTTTGCAGCAAATTGGCTTGAAAGTTTAGGGCTTGATAAAGAGAATACGCGTTTACGTGACCATGATGAAGATGAATTATCACATTACTCAAACGCTACAACAGATATCGAATATCGCTTCCCATTTGGTTGGGGTGAACTATGGGGTATCGCGAGTCGTACTGATTTTGACTTGAAAAAACATAGCGAACATTCGGGTGAAGACTTCAGCTATCACGATCCTGAAACGAATGAAAAATACATTCCTTATTGTATCGAACCTTCATTAGGTGCAGACCGTGTGACATTAGCATTTTTATGTGATGCCTATGATGAAGAAGGCGTTGAAGGAAGCAAAGATGCACGTACTGTTCTTCACTTCCACCCTGCTATCGCGCCATATAAAGCTGCTGTGTTACCTTTAAGTAAGAAATTATCTGCAGATGCGATTAAAGTATACGAGCAACTTAGTGAGGACTTTGTAGTAGACTTTGACGAATCTCAATCTATCGGTAAACGTTACCGCCGTCAAGACGAAATCGGTACACCATACTGTATTACATTTGATTTCGATTCATTAGAAGATCAACAAGTGACTGTACGTGACCGTGACTCAATGGAACAAGTGCGTATGCCAATTAGCGAACTCAATGCATTTTTAGCTGAAAAAGTTAAATTCTAATCAATATAGAATAAAAAAACCTCGTCCAATGATACGAACTATCGGACGAGGTTTTTTTATGAATGGCGAATTTGATAAATAACTGCTTAATCTGGGGTTGAGCTGGGATATTAAGTTTTCCCAGCCTCTACCTACTTTATTTTTCATTTATAGTTATAAATCAATCGAAAATTGAAGATGAATAGAGCAAAAAATGATGCTATTGCTTTTCTTGGTTTTATGAACTTGGCCTCAGTTTTCTTGTGTTTGATGTAAGATTGCCCAGAAGGCTGACACTCCTGAGGGAATGAGTGCATACTGCTAACAGTCACTTCTTTACTTTAATAGTGGTCGCTGTTTATCGCAGTAGCTGTCTGACTTCTCAATACACATGCTTTTGAGAAGTCTAGTTAGCCTTGCGGGGGCAGTACGACGAAATCTTTGTGACACATGAGATTTCTGTACTGCTCCCAAAATCCAATTTGATATCTATCTCGTGTACACTTCAATCAAGCCGAATTGAGTTGAAGGTTCAGCCCTAATAACGCGAAGCCATGAGGGCAATCAAAAACACAAATCGTAAGGAGAGGGCAAGTTAAACAAGAATGCGGCATCAATAGCATCAAAAATTATTGTGCCTCATCCCCTCAACAAATCAATGATCAGTGGCATCTGTGACCTTCAATCGATTCAATTGATTAATCAAACGTTGGCTTTTAAAATACATCCCTGCATATTCTTTATATAACAGTAAGATGAGCTTAGACATTTCTTCTACAATCGTATCTTGAATGCGCAATGAATTGATTTTTTCTAACGGTAAGTCTTTTAAGACATACGTTAAATAAATCGTTTTATTCGATAAAGGCAATGCGTGAGGATCACGATGTGTAACTTCTGTTGCGATAATGCCATCAAACTTAAAACTAAAATGAGTCAACTTTGCAGGGTTTGTCTCACCTGTCATAACACATTTCGATAAATCCACATCAAACCCAAAACGAGGCATACATTTCAACATAACAATATTTGCTATGAGTTGTGGAGATACATCTTGCTGGAGGCGATCAAAAGCGAAATTAAGCAATCGATACATCCCTGGATTGACTTCATCCGCTTCCATCGCACGGTCAATCGTTTCCAAACATAAGCTTGCATAACTGTGCGCATAAATGTCTTGGCGTAGTTCATAATTGAGGTTGAGGACGTCGACAGAAGTGAGCGTCCCCATCCCTTTCCACTGATTATAAATAAACAAACCTTGTACAAAAATTTGAGTCGTAGCTTGGAGGCCGGATTTAACTTTTTTAGCACGGCGGACCATGAGCGGCACCTTTGCTCCATGTTCATTCAAGATGGTAATGATTTTGTCAGATTCACCATAATCTACTTCTTTTATAATGATACCTTTTTGTTTAACGAGCACTTCATCACCACCTCTGGTTAACGATTATTCATCTTCTACATAGCCCATTTGCTTAATAAAGCTTGATTTGTTACGCCAATCTTTTTGAACTTTCACCCATAAATCTAAATAAACTTTAGAACCTAATAAATATTCAATGTCCAAACGAGCGCGCTTACCGATTTCTTTGAGCTTTTTACCGCCTTTTCCGATTACGATACCTTTTTGTGAGTCACGTTCCACAAATATGACCGCTTCAATATGGACGCGATCTTCGGATTCCTGAGTCATGCGTTCAACGTTTACACCAATGGCATGAGGAATTTCTTCGCTTGTCGTTTGTAAAATCTTTTCACGAATGAGTTCACTGACTACAAATTGTTCAGGATGATCTGAGATTTGGCCATCAGGATAATATTGCGGGCCCTCTGGTAAATAAGCTTTTAAGACATTGATGAAATGATCTACGTTATGTCCTTCTAAAGCAGAGATAGGTATAATTTCTGCAAAATCCATATAACGTTGATATTGTTCGATTCTCGGCATTAAAGCGTCTGGATGAACTAAATCTATTTTGTTAAGCACTAAAAAGACAGGCGTTTTAACGGTTTTTAACATTTCCATAATGTATTCATCACCGCGACCAATTTCTTCATTAACATTGACCATAAACATGACCGCATCAATTTCTGAAAGTGTGTTTTTAGCGACTTTCATCATATAGTCGCCTAATTTATGTTTCGGTTTATGAATACCAGGCGTATCTAGAAAAACAATTTGCGCGTCTTCTTGTGTCATGACACCTTGTATTTTATTGCGTGTCGTTTGCGCTTTATCGGACATAATCGCTATTTTGTGACCAATAACACGATTGACAAACGTTGATTTCCCTACATTCGGGCGTCCGATAATTGTCACAAATCCTGACTTATATTCACTCATATATTTAAATCCTTTCCTGAAAATCCATAAGGTAATAGTCCGGCTACTGTTGCTTCACGCATTTCACCCGTTTGATTTGTCATATATACTGGCATATCGTCATCACAAAGTTCTTTAATCACTTGACGACAAGGTCCACATGGCGATGCAAGTTCTGGACTATCTACTGTAATGGTGAGCGATTCAAAATCTCCCGGTTTGTAGCCTTGTGAAATCGCAGCCACTAATGCGGAACGTTCTGCACAAATTGATGATGGATAAGCTGCATTTTCAACGTTAACGCCATGGAATGTTTGTCCATCTTTAGTGACTAAGTATGCGCCAACTTTAAATTGACTGTATGGTGCATAAGCTTTTTGTTGTGCTTTTCTAACCTCTGTGTAGTGTTTATCTGTATAGCCCATGTTTATCTTCTCCTCTTATAAAAATGAAACGAATTTCGGTATAAAAATGATACATCCTACAATGAATGCAAAGAGTGATGCAAGTAAGACACTAAATGCTGCCACATCTTTTGCATGTTTCGCAAAAACGTGAAAATCTTGTGTCGCCAAATCAACCACATATTCTATTGCAGTATTGATGGCTTCCGTAATAATGACAAGAAATATCGCTAAAATGATGAAGAGCCATTCTATCGTACTTAATGACAGTGTCCATCCTAAAATGAATATCAAGAGTGCCGTCATAAGGTGGTACAAAAAGTTTCGATCTTTTGTTAATATGGTTCGGCAACCTTGAAAGGCATATTTAAAACGATTTAACATTAGTCTCTCGTCAATCCAAATCGATTTAAAATGTCTTTTTGACGCCCAAACATGACCTTTTCGTCCTCTTCTGTCATATGATCATAGCCCAGTAAATGTAAAAAGCCATGTAGTGCTAAAAAGCCGAGTTCACGTTCAAAAGAATGTCCGTATTGTTGTGCCTGTTCTGCTGCGATATCCGTACAAATAATAATGTCTCCTAGCACGCGTGGCACATCCATTCCTTCAAAAATGTCTTCATCTTCTTCAAATGCAAATGAAATGACATCTGTGACTTTATCTTTTTGACGGTAATCACGATTTATCTCTTGAATTTCAGCTTTATCTACAAAAGTGACAGAAAGTTCGGCGTCTTCTTCAATGCCCTCTTCATTTTTAGCGAATTCTAACACATCTCGAATCTGTGTGTACCAGTCATCTTTCACTTGGTCGGTATGATCACTAAAATCAATTGTAAACATCAATTAGTCCTCCTCATATCTACTGATGATTTGACCTACTAACGGATGGCGGACCACATCAGCTTGGTATAAATGTTGAATAGCGAGCCCTTTAATATTTTTCAATCGTTGTTCAGCTTCAATCAGACCACTTTTAACACCACGAGGTAAATCGATTTGTGTTTTATCTCCAGTGACAACCATTTTTGAACCGAACCCCAGTCGCGTTAAAAACATTTTCATCTGTGCATGTGTCGTATTTTGCGCTTCGTCTAAAATGACAAACGCATCATCTAAAGTTCTACCACGCATGTAAGCAAGAGGTGCGATTTCAATTACGCCACGTTCAATGAGTCGTGCCGTTTGTTCAGTCCCTAAAACTGTATTTAAACCATCGTATAGTGGACGTAAATAAGGATCAACCTTTTCTTTTAAGTCACCTGGTAAAAAGCCAAGTGATTCTCCCGCCTCTACAGCTGGACGTGTCAAGACGAGGCGTTTCACTTGTCCAGCACGCAAAGCTTTAGCAGCAAAAACAACTGCTAAAAATGTTTTACCTGTACCCGCAGGCCCAATACCGAACACTAAATCGTTATTTTTCATCGCATGGATATACATCCGTTGTCCCATCGTTTTAGCTCGAATCGTTTTACCGAATGCATCTTTAGTAATCTCCTCTTCATATAAATCAATGAGATGCTCAATTTGTCCATTTTTAGCCATTTTAATTGCAGCTTGTACATCCTTAACAGTGATGGATGCACCTTGCTCGATGACTTTTAATAAGTTGATTAGCACAGATTCAGCTTCGGTTACAGCATTGACTCTTTCGCCCTTAACTGCAACTTCTTGTCCTCTGGCATGAATGACAACATCAAATGCTTCTTCAATAAGTTGAATGTGTTCATCATTGTTTCCTAATAAAGCTTGTGCTTGGTTGATGTCGTCGATCTGAATCAATTCAGGCATAAAGTAACTCCTTTGCTCATATTGTTTATTATCAATGTATCAAATTGTAATGTGTGATACTATTCATATTTTGCGATTGCTACACACTTATTATAGCACGTTTACGCCATTTGTTACTTGTCAATCACATTCAATTCAAGTGTTGAAATACAACTTTTTAGCGTTTTTATAGAGCATCTATTTTAACATTTTAAAGATAGAATGGCTATGTGCATTTTTCCGTGAAGCGATACGGTTTCCGTTCAAATGTTACTACTCGGTCTCGACATTAAAAGAGCAAAACAAATGAGACAAGCGACAATCTCAGCTTCTCTACTGAAATCATCTCTTGTCTCATCTTAAGAGAGTTTTATAACTGCTTTGGTCGGTTTAAAACTTCTGACCAAATGAGCCCATTCACGACCTCATTATTGGAAAATGTTAAATCGCCTTGTTGGATAGCGGTTGTATTGTTTTCTTCCAACAATTTTTTCAATTTGAATTGCTTTGTACGATTCGATAAATAGCTATCTTGAATGATATTTTTGGCGCGTCTTTCAATGTGTGCAATTCGCTTTTGTCTTTCTTTATCAAGTTGTTTATCGAGTTCATGCATATGTTGATTCAACATCTGTTGCATTTCTGTAGCCTGCTCTTGTTTTTCTTGCGTTTTTGAATTTGTCGATTCAGCTTGTTTTTCGTATTGAGTAGGTTGAGGTCTTACCATCTTTTCACGTTTCGGTTGTTGTGTTGGCTGTGGTTCAGACGGTTCGGTTGGTTCATCAAAATCTGAAAGTTCTTGTTCAAACTCTTCAAGCTTTTGTTGCATTTTCTCTAGGAAACCACCACTTTTTTGAGGTGTTGTTTCCTTTTTGGTATTTTGAGGTTTTTTTTGTTTTTGGCGTTTCTCATGACTTTTATCACTAACTGCACTAAATAAAGAAATGGCAATGGTGATAATAAATATAATCGTTCCAATGCTCATCTAATCACCTCAATTACTGTTCAGGTGTTGAGTTGTTGTTTTGAGTGCTTTTATTAATTGCTTCTCTCATCCCTGTATCTGCTTCAATATTTTTCAGATTATAATAATCTTTCACACCGATATTACCAGAACGTAATGCTTCTGCTAAAGCGAGTGGTACTTGTGCCTCAGCTTCGACTACTTTCGCATGCATTTCTTGTACACGCGCTTTCATTTCTTGCTCTTGCGCAACAGCCATCGCACGACGCTCTTCCGCTTTCGCTTGTGCAATGTTTTTATCTGCAATGGCTTGTTCAGTTTGTAAATCGGCACCAATGTTTTTACTAATATCTACGTCAGCAATATCAATAGATAAAATTTCAAAGGCTGTTCCTGAATCTAAACCTTTACTTAAAACGGTTTTAGAAATGTTATCAGGGTTTTCTAAAACTTGTGTGTGGTGTTCACTAGAACCAATTGTTGAGACAATCCCTTCACCCACACGGGCAATAATCGTATCTTCACCAGCACCACCGACTAAGCGTGAAATGTTTGCACGTACAGTAATACGTGCTTTTGCCTTTACTTCAATCCCGTTCATCGCAACACCCGCAATAAATGGTGTTTCGATCACTTTAGGGTTTACTGACATTTGTACAGCTTCTAATACGTCACGACCTGCTAAATCGATAGCCGCACCACGTTCGAATGGTAAATTAATATCCGCACGTTGCGCCGCGATATTCGCATCAACAACACGGTCCACATTCCCGCCTGCTAAATAATGAGACTCAAGTTGGTTTGTTGTTAAATGTAAACCTGCTTTATGCGCTTTAATTAGTGGGCCAATGACTTTACGCGGTGAAACACGACGTAAACGCATCCCTACTAATGTACCAATTCCTACTTTTACACCAGCAGCTAATGCAGAAATCCATAAGCCGACTGGGACAAACGAAAATAAAATCAATAAAGCAACAATAATTAATACGGCAATGACGATGAAAGTAATTAATCCACTTGTTAACATTACATTCGCTCCTTATATTTAAATTTCTCTTACGACAACACGTGTGCCCTCAACTTCAATAATTGTAACTTCAGTGTCTTTACTAATGTATGACCCTTCAGAAACAGCATCAATACGCTGATTGTTCAAAATGATAATGCCTGAAGGACGTAAATCAGTATAGGTTACTGCAGTTTCACCGACGAAATGAGAGCGGTCATTATGAGATGTATAGCCAGATTCTTTACTCGTTGAATCTTTTAATACAACTTTGTCAAATATCGCTATACTCTTTTTAAAGAATTTCACTAAAATCACCCACTCGATTAATGTCAAAATTAATGCGAATACGACATTGAATAACATCATTGATAAGTCATTTCCAAGTGTAATAAAACTGATGATGATGAGAATCATACCAATCATCCCCAACACTGCACCGAATACGAATAATTCGATAATGACTAAAATCACACCAATGACGAATAACATTATTGTAACAATCGTTAAACTACCTTGAATGACGAAACCTAAAAAGATTGTTAATAAAGCGAATAATGCGATGATACCGCCAAAATTAATCTTTCGAGAATAGAGTTGATATAAAAAACCAAGAAAGACAATACATGTTAAAATTAGCGAAATCGTTTGGGAAGTTAACCATTCTACAAGTTGACGAAAAACATTTGATCCAATAATTTTCCCGATGATTGGGTTTATATGTATGAGATAATTAATATGTCACACACCTCACTCTCTTCCTTGTAGTATACATGAAAAATGTTGAATCATGTAGTGTTATCAAAAATTTATTAAAAGTTTTTGACTTTATTGATTTTAATTTAAATTGTTATTACGATTTTCTATTGTATGGAAAAATGATTGATAGTAACGCAGAACACACAGAAAATATGAGTTGTATAGTTTTAGTTAAAAGACAGTAATAACGTTTCAGGGAATTAAAAGTTTGAAATAGGAATAGTAATAAGAGAGTCATATTTAGAAAGAACGCTTACTCAATCGCGAGTAAGCGTTCTTTTATATCATCATTTGAATGTTGAGGGAGTTCAACACAATGAATGATTATCTGAATTTACGTTTACGCGCAGCTTCAGATTTCTTTTTACGTTTTACGCTTGGTTTTTCATAGAATTCGCGTTTACGAACTTCTTGAATTGTACCGCTTTTTGAAACTGAGCGTTTAAAACGACGTAAAGCATCTTCTAATGATTCGTTTTTGCGGACTACTGTTTTAGACATCTGTATTTCCCTCCCTCCAAATATCAAAAAAACTTTTATTCATCATTTACACAGTAAGTAACCATGTAATGAATAGTATAAATTAAATCTTTTTCTCGGTCAATCTTCAAATTTACATTTTTTTACAGAATATGAATCTTTTTTACGTGATAATAAAAAATGTAAATAAAAGTAGTCAATTTACTCGAGTAGTATGTTGAATCATATGCTTAACTTAAAACTTTTTCATTTTCTGAAGCATTTGTCGCATGTTCAACGACACGTAACAACGTCCCTTGATTGATTGGATAACCGGCTTGTGACACTTTCACTTTGCAAATTTGCCCAATAAGTGACTCGTCACCTACAAATTCTACTTTCATATAGTTATCTGCATAGCCAACAAGCACGCCAGTTTGAGAACCTTTTTCTTCAGGAATCACTTCTAATACATCATTTTCAAATTTTGATGCATATGTTTTAGCAAGTTGATTGCTCAATTCAATCAGTTTATGCACACGTTCGTTTTTGATTTCTTCATCAATTTGATCATCCATACGTGCTGCAGGTGTACCAATTCGTGGTGAATATGGAAAGACATGTAATTCAGAAAAATGATGATTAACGATAAAATCATACGTTTCTTGAAATTCTGCTTCAGTCTCACCTGGGAAACCAACAATGACATCACTTGTAACGGCTAAACCAGGTAACGCAACGTGTAATTTTTGAATACGCTCAGAAAAATGAGCCATTGAATATTTACGGCGCATACGTTTGAGCACACTGTCTGAGCCCGATTGAAGTGGAATGTGTAAATGACGAACCACTTTTTGTGACTGTTGCAATACTTCAATCACTTCATCCGTTAATTGGCTTGCTTCAATTGAAGAAATACGAATACGTTCTAAGCCATCTACTGTTTCTAAATCCCTTAATAATTGTGCTAAGTTGTAGTTTTTTAAGTCTTGACCGTAGCCACCAGTATGAATACCAGTTAACACAATTTCTTTATACCCTGAGTTAACGAGCTGTGTCGCTTGTTCAATGACTTTTTGTGGATCTCTTGAACGCATTAAGCCACGTGCCCATGGAATAATACAGAACGTACAAAAGTTGTTGCATCCTTCTTGAATTTTAAGCGATGCACGTGTTCGATCTGTAAAATATGGCACATCTAACTCTTCGTATGTACGGTTTTTCATAATATTACTTACACCGTTAATCGGTTGACGTTCGTCTTGATACGTATCGATGTAATTTAATAATTTATGGCGATCTTGCGTACCGACAACAATATCGACACCAGGAATTTCCATAATTTCAGCTGATGACGTTTGTGCATAACACCCTGTCACACAAATGACCGCATCAGGATTTTGTCGAATCGCACGACGAATGATTTGGCGACTCTTTTTATCACCCGTATTTGTTACTGTACATGTATTAATCACGAATACATCCGCGTTTTGTTCAAAATCTACACGGTTATATTCTGCATCTTTAAATAACTGCCAAATTGCTTCAGTTTCATAATGGTTTACTTTACAACCTAATGTATGAAAGGCAACTGTAGACATAGATTCACCCCATTAATTCTATTTCGTAGCTTATGGCACTTAATGCATAAAGTGGCGCCGTTTCAGCACGTAAAATACGAGGTCCTAGCCCTACGCTTTGTGCAACATCTTCAAAAAGTGCGATTTCACTCTCAGAAAAACCACCTTCCGGGCCGAATAAAAATAACACATGGGACCCGTGTTTGAATTGACGTAATTGTTGCTTAAACAGAGCGCGTTCATTTTGTTTAGCAGCTACTTCATATGCCATAAGTACACAATCATATTGACCTATCATATCATATATTTCGTGTAAATTCGAGACAAATTTCACTTGAGGAACGACTTGGCGATAACTTTGTTCAGCAGCTTCTTTCACTATTTTTTGCCAACGTTCAACCTTTTTGGCAGCTTTTTGTTGATTCAGTTTAACGACAGAACGATCCATTTGTGTTGTGATAAACGATGTAGCTCCGAGTTCAGTCGCTTTTTGTAGCAGCCACTCGTATTTATCACCTTTAATTAAACCGCTACAAATTGTGATATTCAAAGGGAGCTCTGTTTCTATTTCTATACGTTCCACAGTTTCAATCGTAATTCGTTGTGCTTCAATATCAATAATTTTACAGCGATACGTGACTGCATTTAAAAAGTTCATAATGAGTTCATCACCAATAGTTTGTCTCATCACACTTTTAATATGATGTATATCATTACTATTAGTGATAAAAAAACGCTGACAGTGTTCAGCGTTTTCATTTAAAAAGTATCTTTGCATGTTAATTCACCTTCTGACCGATGATACAAATCCAACCTTCATCGTTTTTAACTTCCTTAATTGTGAACCCTGTTTCTTCCATTAATGTTTGAATCGATTCACGTTTCTCTTCAATAATACCAGAAGTGATAAAGTAGCCTTCAGGATTTAAATGATCATATGCATCTTGAACCATTTTTTCAATAATGTGCACTAAAATGTTGGCAATGACGACATCATATTGACCCTTTTCCTCTGTCAGTAAATTACTTGTTGCCGTTTCAATCGCGTCTAAACAATGATTTTTTTCAAAGTTTTCTTTTGCAACTTGGACAGCCATTTCATCTAAGTCCGTCGCTTTAATCGATTGCGCACCTAATAAATATGAAGCGATACTTAAAATACCAGAACCTGTACCGACATCAATGACACGATGATGTGGTTGGACAATCTGCTCAAGCGCTTTGAGACACATACTTGTTGTCGGATGATCCCCAGTACCAAAGGCCATACCTGGATCCAATTCAATATAGAGATGCGTATCATCACGCTCGACAGATTCCCAACTTGGCACTATGAAAAAGCGTTCAGATGCTTGAAATGGATGGAAGTAATTTTTCCATTCGTTTTCCCAATCAGACTCTTGGATGAACTTTTCTTCTATCGCCAACACATTTTGGTCCATCAAGGGGGAAGCTTGAAGTTGTGCAAATATGCTGTTTTTCAAAGTTTCGTCAAATTGTAAATCATTAAAATAAGCTTTAACAATCATATGTTGCTCTGGATAGTCAGCTGGATTAAGTTCAAAAATTTCACCAAAACGATCTTCTCGAATTTTAGAAACCTCACTTGAGTCTTCAATCGCAACACCGTTAGAACCTGCTTCTTGTAAAATTTCAGTGGCGATAGATTCTGCTGCTTGGTTAACAGTTACTGAAAGTTCAATCCAATTCATAGGTTATTCTCCTTTAAAAAAACGACGTGCTTTATCTTTAAAATTTGAAGGTTGTTCGTTAACTGTTTCTCCACTTACTTCGGCAAATTCTTTTAACAGTTCACGTTGACGCTCGTTAAGGCTGGTTGGTGTTTGAACACGTATATTAACAAATAAATCACCATAGCCATAACCGTGAACATTTTTAATTCCTTTACCTTTGAGTCTAAATTGTTTGCCTGTTTGTGTTCCCTCAGGCACTGTAAGCATGACATGACCTTTTAATGTAGGAATTTTAACTTCGTCACCTAATGCAGCTTGTGCAAAGCTAATATTGTGATTGTATAAAATGTCATCACCTTCACGTGTGAATTTATCAGATGGTTGCACACGAAAAATAACGAAAAGATCACCAGCCGGTCCACCATTTTCACCTGGTCCACCTTGTCCTGCCAAACGAATTTGTTGATCATTATCGACACCTTCAGGCACTGTCACTTCAAGTTTAACATTTTTTAACTCCGTTCCTTTACCGTGACATGTTGGACATGGCTCTTCAAATTCTTCTCCAGTACCATTACATTCAGGACAAACTTTTTCAGTTCTTACACGGCCTAAAATGGTATTTTGTTCGACAGAAACGTGCCCTGCACCATGACAGTATGAACATGTTTTCTTTTTAGTACCTGGTTTAGCACCTTCGCCATCACATGTATGACATGTCACTTCTTTTCGAATTGAAATTTCTTTCTTTGTACCGAAAACAGCTTCATCAAAAGTGACAGTCATTGTGTATTGAAGATCGTCACCTCGACGTGGCGCATTAGGATCACGTTGACGTTGTGCACCGCCAAAGAACTGGCTAAAGATATCTTCAAAGCCGCCGCCACCGAATCCAGAGAAGTCTTGACCACCAAACCCTTGTCCAAAGCCACCTTGAGGACCACTATGACCAAACTGATCGTATTGCGCACGTTTATTTTCGTCACTTAATACTTCATAGGCTTCAGAGATTTCTTTAAACTTCTCGTCCGAACCTTCTTCTTTATTAATATCTGGATGGTATTTTTTCGATAATTTGCGGTAGGCTTTTTTGATTTCATCTTTACTCGCGCTCTTGGACACGCCAAGGACTTCGTAATAATCTCGTTTTGCCAATGCACTCTCTCCTTTTGAATTGATTTTTTGAATAAAAAGAGGCTGGGACGATTGAATGTCCTAGCCCCTTTGAGCGACCTTTTACAGTCAATTTATATGATCGAATGACCTATTTTTGTTGATTGTCGTCGTCGTTAACTTCTTTAAACTCTGCATCTTCAACAGTACTATCGTTTTGAGAAGCATTCGCGCCATCTTGTTGTTGTGCAGCTTGTTGTGCTTGCTCATAAACTTTCATTGATAATTGTTGTACGACTTGTTCTAGAGCTTCTTTTTTCGCTTTAATGTCTTCAATGTCGCTACCTTCTAATGCAGTTTTTAATTCGTCTTTTTTCGCTTCAGCTTCTTTTTTATCTTCTTTGCTCACATTGTCGCCTAAGTCTTTTAAAGTTTTGTCGACTTGGAATACAAGTTGATCAGCATCGTTTCTTAAGTCTACTTCTTCACGTCGTTTTTTATCTGCTTCAGCGTTTTGTTCAGCATCTTTCACCATACGATCGATTTCTTCATCAGATAATGCAGAAGAAGATTCGATTGTGATGTTTTGTTCTTTATTTGTACCTAAATCTTTTGCAGTTACATTTACAATACCATTTTTATCGATATCAAATGTCACTTCGATTTGAGGTACCCCACGTGGTGCTGGTGGAATATCAGTTAATTGGAAACGACCTAATGTTTTGTTATCTGATGCCATTGGACGTTCACCTTGTAAGACGTGAATGTCTACAGCTGGTTGGTTATCTGCTGCCGTTGAGTAAACTTGAGATTTAGATGTTGGGATTGTTGTGTTTCTTTCAATTAAAGTATTCATACGGCCACCCATAATTTCGATACCTAATGAAAGCGGTGTTACGTCTAATAATACAACATCTTTAACATCACCAGTGATTACCCCACCTTGGATTGCTGCACCCATCGCAACGACTTCGTCAGGGTTTACACCTTTGTTTGGTTCTTTACCGATTTCTTTTTTAATTGCTTCTTGTACTGCAGGAATACGTGTTGAACCACCTACTAAGATGACTTCATCAATGTCAGCGTTTGAAAGACCAGCATCTTTCATTGCTTGACGTGTAGGTCCCATTGTTTTTTGTACAAGATCATATGCTAATTCTTCAAATTTCGCACGGCTTAAAGTTGTTTCTAAGTGTAATGGACCAGCTTCACCAGCTGAGATAAATGGTAATGAAATTTGTGTTGAAGATACACCTGATAAGTCTTTTTTCGCTTTTTCAGCAGCATCTTTTAAACGTTGTAATGCCATTTTATCTTGTGATAAGTCAACACCATTTTCAGATTTGAATTGTTGTACTAAGTAATCAATAATCACTTGGTCAAAATCGTCCCCACCAAGTTTATTGTCACCTGCTGTTGCTAATACTTCAAATACGCCGTCACCTAGTTCAAGGATAGATACGTCGAAAGTACCGCCACCAAGGTCGAATACAAGTACTTTTTCATCTTTGTCAGTTTTATCTAAACCATATGCTAATGCTGCAGCTGTTGGTTCGTTGATAATACGTTCAACTTCAAGACCAGCGATTTTACCCGCATCTTTAGTCGCTTGACGTTCTGCATCATTGAAGTAAGCAGGAACTGTAATAACAGCTTTTTCAACTTTTTCACCTAAGTAGCTTTCTGCAGTGCTTTTTAAGTTTTGTAAAATCATCGCAGAAATTTCTTGTGGTGTATAAGATTTACCGTCAATATTTTCTTTATGGTCTGTACCCATATAACGTTTAATAGATTGGATTGTATTAGGGTTTGTGATAGCCTGACGTTTAGCAACTTCCCCAACTTGTGTTTCACCATTTTTAAATGCAACGACAGATGGTGTTGTTCTTGCGCCTTCAGGGTTTTGAATGACTTTAGGTTCGTCACCTTCTAATACTGATACGCAAGAGTTTGTTGTACCTAAGTCAATTCCAATTACTTTACTCATAGTCAAATTCCTCCTAATTTTCAAACATAATTATTTTCACATAAATGGTTTTCTTCGTCAAAATTATTGATTTACTTTTACCATTGAAGCACGTAAGACTCTATCTTTCAATTGATAGCCAGCTTGTAATTCTTCGGTAATTTGTCCAGATACAAAATCCGGATTTTCATCTTGCATGACTGCTTGATGGAAGTTCGGGTCAAACTGTTCACCTTCAGTTTTGATTTTTTCTAATCCGTTATCTTCTAGTGCTTTTAAAAGGCTATCGTAAACCATTTCTACACCTTTTTTCAGTGCATTAAATGATTCCTCATCACCTTCAATTTTTAGAGCACGTTCAAAATTATCTAGTGCTGGCAATACATCAGTGAGTACTTTTTGTGCCTGATATTTCTTTTGTGTTTGCGCTTCATTTTGAATACGTCTTTTATAATTTTCAAATTCTGCATATAAACGCAAATATTGTTCTTCCTTCGCATCAACTTCAGCTTTTAAAGAAGCGATTTCCTCATCTTTAGGATCTTGCGTTTCATCATTACTTGCATCATTTACAGTTTCAGAGTCTTGATTTACTGCAACTTCTTCATTTTCCATTTCTGGTTCTGAACTTTCTGTTGTTTCTTGCGACTCAGTTTCTTTAATCTCTTCGTCCTTACGCATGTCTTTTTCCTCCGACATTTTCAAACCTCCATTACGTTTAAACATTTCGTATCACTTCGTTATGAAATCCGACTTAACAATTGTATCACATTTTGATAATGCATAGCAGTAGGACCGATAACAGCAATATGACCTGTTAAATCTTTGTCTATTTGATATGAACGACTTAATATCGCAATATCGTGTAAATTTTGTTCAATCTCGGTCCCAATACGAACATTAATCAATTGGTCAGACATATTGTGAATCACATCGGCAATACGATAGGACTCAATATATTTTAATATAGGTTGTATGGACGCCACAGTTGACTCGTTCAATCCTTCAATAAGTTGATGTTTACCACCTAAATAAACACGCGTAGATTGATTGTTACGATATTGATGTAGCAAGTGAACAATACGAATGATTAAGTCTGCTTCTTGCGCATTAAAACCTAACATACGATACATCTCTATCGATTGCACGTCATTGCCATCAAAAAAATGACTAACATGCTCGGATAGATAGTTGGATACTTTAATGACCGAATGATCATCATAAGGTTGATCACTTGTCACATGCAAATGTTTCACTTGTCCCATCTTATCAATCATCACTACGATTAAATGGTGTGGATTTAACTTCATCAAATGCACATCCAGTATAGAGGCCTCTGAATGATCAGGTCCTATTACAAGAGTGGTATAATGTGCTTGATTTGAAAACACTTTCGCAAAGGTGTCTAATGTCGATGATAGATCATAATGATGATTCACTAGCATCTGATGAATATCAAGATCACCTTGCATTTCAAAATTGTAGGGTTGTTCTAACAAATGATTGGCATACAGTCTAAATCCTGCTTCTGATGGGATTCTACCAGAAGAAAAATGTGTTTTAGTGATAAGTGATTTTTCTTCTAACGTCTTCATGTCATTGCGAATCGTCGCAGGACTAACATCCACATTGTGCCTTTGTATTAATGTGTTAGATCCAATAGGTTGTCCTAAGTCAACATAATCTTCAACAATTGCAGTTAAAATCTTCAATTGCCTTGGCGTAATCATGTTTTTCACCTCATTAGCACTCTTTCTACCCAAGTGCTAACTATAATTTATCAAATTGGTCAAAGTAAGTCAATGTTAAAGCATCATTTATCGAAAAAAGTTTTTATACTTGAATAAATGCCTCAAATACCGTGTTTCCAACGATTCTTCCTTGATCTGTTAAGGCAATGTGAGCGTCTGTTAGTTCAATGAGGTTTTGACCTTTCAAAGTGACGATTTCTTTAGCATAAATATCTTCAATAGTTTGATTGTATTTCTTTTTGAATTGCGCTTTATCAATCCCTGTATTCATTCTTAATCCAAGAAACATTTCTTCTTCAATTTGTTCTTTAACAGTCGGTGTCGTTTCAGTTAAACGTGGAAGTTCATGTTGTTGAATTTTTTTAATGTAGTGATTGACCGGATTAATATTCGTATAGCGCACCCCATCAATATAACCACTCGCACCCGCACCAAAGCCGTAATAACTTTCATTTTTCCAATAGACTTGATTATGGATAGATTCATGTCCTTTTTTAGCAAAGTTTGAAATTTCGTATTGTTGTAATGGACTATTTTTCATCCGATTCATTAAATACTGGTACATTTCTGCACCGACATCTTCGTTAGGCATTTTCAGTTTCCCTTTACGATACTGATTATAAAACTGTGTCTGAGGTTCTAGAATTAAGCCATAACTGGATAAATGGTCAATATCAAGACGGAGTGCTTCTTCTAGACTGTCTTGAAATTGTTGCATGCTTTGGCCAGGCAAATGATACATTAAATCTAAACTAATGGATGGAATACCGTGTCGACGTGCGTTTTCTATAGCTTGATAAATATCAGCTTTTTGATGACTGCGACCTAACGTTTGAAGTAAAGCATCGTCAAAAGTTTGAACACCGAGTGAGAGTCGATTCACACCATATTGTTTCAATAACGCCACTTTTTCTTCTGTCAGTTCGTCAGGATTCGCTTCAAAGGTATATTCCCCTTTAATATCAAACTGGTCTTGAATCGCTTGTAATAAATATTCTAATTGGGATTCAGATAATGCGGTAGGCGTACCACCACCGACAAACATCGTCTCTAGTTGAGTTGCTTTTGATTGTTTCATCTCTTCGACCAAGCAAGCCAAATATTGATCGACCGGCTGATTTTGGATGAAATATTTATTGAAATCACAATACGTACAAATTTTTACACAAAAAGGAATATGAATATACGCACTTTTTGCCACCATTAGTATTCACCTCATAAAATATGCCCCCTCGACACCTCAAGATGCGCGGGAGCATGTAATTTTCGCTTTATTCATCGTCCATTTTCAGTACAGCTAAGAAAGCATCTTGTGGAATTTCCACACTACCGACTGCTTTCATTTTAGCTTTACCGGCTTTTTGCTTTTCTAATAATTTACGTTTACGGCTAATGTCACCGCCATAACATTTCGAAAGTACGTTTTTACCCATTGATTTAATGTTCGTTCTCGCGACAATTTTATGTCCAACTGCAGCTTGAACAGGCACTTCGAATTGTTGTCTAGGGATTAACGTTTTTAATTTTTCTACAAGTGTTTTACCACGTTCGTATGCAAAATCACGATGCACAATAAAACTTAAAGCATCTACTTTATCGCCGTTAAGTAAAATATCCATTTTCACAAGGTTACTTTCTTTGTTCTCGATAAATTCATAATCAAAAGAAGCATAACCTTTCGTGTTGGACTTCAATTGGTCAAAGAAATCAAAAACGACTTCTGACAATGGTAATTCATAAACGATACTCACACGAATATCATCTAAATAATCCATATTAACAAACTGACCCCGTTTACGTTGACACAGTTCCATGACTGCCCCGACATAATCATTTGGAACCATCATTGTTGCACGGACATAAGGTTCAAACACTTTATCAATTTGATCTCTGTCAGGCATTTGTGCAGGGTTATCTACTTGAATCTCATCGCCATTTCTCAAAATCACCGTATAAATAACTGATGGTGCTGTTGCGATGAGTTCAATTCCAAATTCACGTTCGATACGTTCTTGGATAATTTCCATATGCAACATACCGAGGAATCCTGTACGATAACCAAATCCAAGCGCTTTTGAAGATTCTGGTTCGAATTCTAATGATGCATCATTGAGCTGTAATTTTTCTAATGCTTCACGTAAATCGTTGTAGTCTTTATTGTCGATTGGGAAAAGACCACAATATACCATTGGGTTCATTTTTTTATACCCTTTTAAAGGCGTTTCAGCAGGTCTATTGGCATGGGTAATGGTGTCCCCCACACGTGAGTCATCTACATTTTTAATGCTTGCAATGATATAACCTACATCACCGACAGTTAACTCTTCAACCGGTAATTCTTTTGGTGTATTAATGCCGACTTCAGTCACTTCAAATGTTTTGCCAGTCGCCATCATTTGGATACGGTCGCCCGCTTTGACAACACCGTCAACAACACGTATAGAAGAAATGACACCGCGATATGGGTCATATTCAGAGTCGAAAATCAATGCTTTTAATGGTGCAGCCGGATTCCCATCTGGAGGTGGAATCATTTCAACAATCTTTTCTAGAATTTCTTCAATACCAATGTTGGCTTTCGCACTCGCTAGAACTGCATCATCTTTGTCTAAACCAATAACATCTTCAACCTCTTGTTTCACACGTTCTGGTTCAGCAGCTGGTAAATCGATTTTATTAATGACAGGAATCAATTCTAAATCGTTGTCGAGTGCTAAATATACATTCGCTAAAGTTTGTGCTTCGATGCCTTGTGCAGCATCGACGACAAGAATCGCACCTTCACAAGCAGCTAACGAACGTGACACTTCGTATGTAAAGTCGACGTGCCCTGGTGTATCGATTAAATGGAACGTGTAGGTTTGTCCATCTTTAGCATCATATTTTAAACGTACTGCATTTAATTTAATTGTGATACCACGTTCACGCTCTAAATCCATAGAATCTAACAGTTGTGCTTGCATTTCTCGAGATTCAACAGACTTTGTATTTTCTAAAATTCGATCAGCTAATGTTGATTTTCCGTGGTCGATATGCGCTATGATCGAAAAATTCCTGATATTTTCACGTCTATTTAAACGTTCTTGGTTATCCATATCATCATACTCACTTTCATAAGTTTACCCGTAAATTAACGATTACATCTTTGCTATAATAACGTTTTTAAGCGTTAATTGCAACTCCATCATGACGCGAAACAATGTGTGAAATGCGTCAATTCAAAACTTCAAACAGAAATCATTTTTGTCGAGGTCACGCTTCCATTAATGAAATGATATTGTCACTCCAGTACATCTCGTCGAAAAAATAATTCAACGGTTCAATTAATTATTGCACAATGAATAGAGTTTTGATAGAATGAATCTTGTTGTAATCAAATTATTTTGATACGAAGACGATTATAGGAGGTGTCTTTCATGCCAAATATCAAATCTGCAATTAAACGTGTGAGAACAACTCATACAGCAGAAAGCAAAAACATTTCACAAAAAAATGACATGCGTTCTGCAGTGAAAAGCGCGAAAAAAGCAATTGAAACTAATGCTGATAATAAACAAGAATTAGTAAGCAAAGCAGTGAAACGTATTGATAAAGCTGCTCAAAAGAATTTAATTCATTCTAACAAAGCTGATAGAATGAAATCAAAATTAATGTCAGCAAAATAATGAAAAAGAGCTGTGCCATTTGAGGTATAGCTCTTTTTTATTCGACTAACGCTATCCCCCACTTCATTTTTATAAAGCGAGAACGACACGTGTATATGTGTATATATCATACCCATATTTTGAAGTTACACAAACGTCTTCATCATCTAGCTTTTCTAAACCATTTCGTTGTATCCATCATTTACAGCTTCACAATAAACAGCTCTAAAATAAGCACCTTATCCATATAAGACGATTTCAATTGATAGTCTGTTTCTGCACAAACATCTATAATGGTTAACAACGTTTCTAAATCATATTTTCGTGCTTGATTTAATGCAAGTTTTACACGATAAGGATGGACGCCTACCGTTTTTGCGATTTGCTGACCAGTGTATCCTTTTTGATTGAGAATTTTACTTTGATAATAAAGACGATAGTTACTCGTAATTAGCGCCAATAATTTAATCGGTTCTTCTTTTAATTGTATTAAATCTTTAACGAGTGAAATGGCTTGTGCCTTTTGTCCTTTTTGAATATAATCCGTCAATAAAAAAACGTTTTGTTCTAAACTTCTATTCACAATTGTCTGGACATCATCTTTATTAATGGTTGGGCGATCTCCGACAAATAACAACAACTTATCTAATTCTTGCTTAATCATACGATAATGAATGCCTGTTAACTGAATAAGCGCTTCTAATGCATCTTGTTTAATTTCTTTGAAGGACTGGTTCAAATATTGATGAATCCATTTTTGCATTTCTTGTTCAGTCATTTGTTCAATTTTCTTGATGTTTGCCACTTTTTTCAATGCTTTAACAACTTTTTTTCTTTCGTCTAACTTCGCTGCTTGAACTTGAAAAATAATTAAAGAAGCCCCATCATACTTTTCAATAAACTCTATTAAACTGTCTGCGTTTGCCTGTGCCTCTTTAGGTGGTTTTTCACCGGTAAAAACATAGCTATTTTGTACAACGACAATCTTTTTATCTGAAAAAAATGGAAGTGTGATCGCTTCTTCAATGATTGTATTTAAGGACGTTTCATACAAATTGTATTTAACAAAATTAAAGTCGTCTTTAGGTTCATTGCCCAAATACTTTTTGGTAAGTTGTTCTGTTTCACGATCAATTAATTCTGGGACTTCACCGTGAATGACATGAATATTTAACATGATGTGATTCCTCTCTATCTCATTGCTTTAGCTGTATTATAACATGAATAATAAGCTGACTTCATTATCAGTTCAACGGCTCTGTTCGCAACGTATAACCAGTTTCATTGAAGTCATCAAACAGGACGTGAATATGATGATTATCTGCGGTGTTGTAAATTTTTGCATGAATATCATGTAATTTTTGTATTGTTAAAGGATGTGGCAAATGATACATATTATGTTTACCTGCAGAAATGAGTGTGACTTCTGGATGAATTTGTCTCAGAAAGGCCTCAGATGAACTTGTCTGACTGCCATGATGACCTACTTTTAATATTTGAATTTGTGGTAAAGTATATTGCTTCAATAGCACATCCTCATTTTTTGTCGTAGCATCGCCCATCAACAAAACATGAATATCGTGAATTGTAGCTAATGTCACAATTGAATGCTCATTAGGGTCATCACTTTCAGGAATGTCTGTATTGAAAAATTGAAATTGAAAATCACCTAACACAATACGAGAGATGTCCTCATATGAATACAATTTTGCATGTTCACTAGCGATCACATGTTGAATCATTTGAAACTTCCCTTCATCAAAATGTGATGGATTAATAATCACCTTTTTAATGTTCACATATTTTGATAAATGTTCGATTTCACCCATATGATCTTGATGTGCATGTGTGATGACGAGATAGTCGATTTGCTTTATCCCCAATTTCTTAAATAGCGGATAAATGTTTTTCTTTACAATATTGATATTCGACTGCTTAAATTGATGATTTTCATATGCGCCACCCGTATCAATCATAAGTGTTTCTCCTGTTTGGCTTTGGAATAATATAGCGTCACCTTGACCCACATCAATCATTGTCATTTGGTTAATATAACGGGGATGAACTTGCCAAAGTATGATGCACAGACAACAAACCAGGACTATAGAAATGATATATCGCCTTTGAGAAAGTAAATAAAGAAGTATAAACGTTGCTATCGTACAGCAAAGAAATCCAAATTCTCCAAAGTCTGGAATCGGTAGTGTGAAATTTTCTAACACTGTGAGCCGTTTTAACAAAAAAGCTTGGATATTAAAAATAAAGTGTGTGATATGCGTGAACAAAGGTACAAAGGCAGGCGCAGCGATTGCGATGGTTGCAAGCATAAACGACAGTGGAATGACGATCATACTGTAGAGTGGGATGAAGAATAGGTTTGAGATTAAACCTTGCCATTGAATCTCATTAAGTTGTGCATAGTTTAAAGGAATAGATGCGATAACAGCGATATAAGAACCTAAAAAGAGTGATTGATAAAAGGGGCGCTGTGTAAAAACGCTTTTCATCAAAATCAATATGCCAGAAATTAAAAAAGAGTATAAAAAACCTAAGTGATAGTGATAGTCGCCATTTAAAAGACTCATACCACAATAAACTAGCAAAAGTGACTGGAGTGAAGTCATATTAAAACTTCTTGAAACCACTAGCATGACCAACGTCATAGCAACCGCACGTGTCGCACTTGGACTGGCACCCACAAAGATCAAGAATACGGGTAAAAAGAGCATTAATGCCACTTCTGTGTAAAACATAGGTAACGGGAGGCGTTTGCCAATCGCATAAAAAATTAAAATGAATATACTTACGTGGGTCCCGCTTACAGCAAATAGATGAGAAATACCTAACTGTTGCGCTAATGCTTTCATATCTCTATCTAAATAATTCGAGTTCCCCGTTGCAATCGCTATAAGTTCCCCTTTTCCGAAAAGTTGTGAATCTAATAGTCTCTCAGTTACAACATTTCTTAAATACGTAATCCGTTGTTTTAACGTCGGTGTTGTGATATGACATTGATCAAATGCTATTTTTTTAACGATAAAGAGCGGTCGTTGTTGACGATAAAGTGGCGGCTGAAATGTACCCGTCAATTGACATTGATGATTCAGAAGAAAATGCGCATCAGGGATAAATTGCTGTGGTTTTATACGTCCTTTAATAAATATTGGTTCTTTATTGAATGTTGCCTGCACAGATAAAAGATGATCCGTCACGATAGGTAAAGTTGTCAAATGGACGTTAATCGTTTGGGGAGATGAAATCGTTGCTGCTGTTGGGGTTAAACTCTCATTTTTATGCTGTATCGTCTCAACTGTATAGCCAATGAGTACCATAATCAAGGTCGAAATGATAAATAACCATGGCTTTCTCTTTAAACACAAACTGCATGCTAACACGCTATAAATGAAGCATGCAGTTAACATATGATGATATGCAATGTGACCGATAACATATGTAAGCAACCAATAAGTCATTACGATTTTAATAAATATTCCGCAATGTGTTGAGGATTAAAATTGATTTTTTCATAGCACACACCGGATTGTTCTAATAGCTTTACGGCGTAGTCATGATTATGGTAATCTTCTGCATAATAAATCGTTTTGATGCCAGCTTGAATAATTGATTTTGTACAGTTTAAACAAGGAAAGTGTGTCACATAAATTGTTGCATTTTCAGTGGAGACACCTTGTTTTGCACATTGCAGTATCGCGTTCATTTCAGCATGTATCGTTCTAATACAATGCCCATCTTCCATTAAACATCCTTCATCAATACAATGGACTTCACCCGAAACTGAACCGTTATAACCACCCGCGATGATTCGATTATCTTTAGTAATTGTTGCACCAACAGAGAGACGTGTACAAGTGGATCTCAATGCTAGTAAATGAGACTGTGCCATAAAATAGTCATGCCATTGAATGCGTTTCATGCTTTTTTGTCACCTCGTATCGTTGTTCATTTTATTCTCATTATAAAGGATTCGACTTGCTTCGACTAGTTACATCCTACTTTAGGATTAAACTGTTAAATAGTCCTTTAGTTTTTCAAATGTTTTTTCTCCAATTCCTTTGACATCTTTCAAATTTTCAACACTTTGGAAAGGTCCGTTTTCTTCACGGTGTTTAATAATCGTTTGTGCTTTTGAAGGCCCTATGCCAGGAATTTGGGTCAGTTCCTTCTCGTCTGCAGTATTTAAATTGACAGAGATGTTTTGTGATGTAGACCCAGCTGACGAATGATCTTGTTGTGTTGCATGACCAGGGTTAGAGGGAACAGCCTCTCCATGAGTAGGAATATAAATCATTTTTTGATCAGTTAACTTTTCTGCTAAATTAACACGACTCAAATCAGCAGTTTTCAACGGTTCTGCCTTATCTAATAATTGTTTCATTCGATCGTCTGATTGCATTTCATACGTATTCGGATTTTTTACTGCACCTTTAATATCGACAACAATTTTTTGAAATGCTTGTTCTTTTTGCTCTTTTTTATCTTTGCTTTTCGATTTTGCTTGATGGGCTTCAATCGGTTGTGTTTGTTGCATCGCTAAAGCATCTTTTGAAGCATCTTCTTCACCCGTATTAAAGACGAGCCACCCTCCAATCGCAATGAGAAAAGCAATGACGACTGCTGTTTGAATTTTGTACTGTTTGACTAACGCGATGAATTGATCTACAGAAAACATAAATAAAACCTCCTATCATACGTATCACACGCATGAAGAAGGTTTTTTACTTGTTATTTTTTTACAATAAAGAATAAGCGATCACTTTCTGGATCTTGTGTGTCTCGATTAAAATCATAAAATGTTTCGATGTGATTAAAACCGACATGATTCAGCATATCAATATACTCATCCTTTTCAAAAGTGCGCTGATATTGTGATTCATCTTGCCTGACGTAAGTTTGTGCTTTATTTAATATAAAGAATGTTAAATCATGCCAAACACTGTATGGTGCTTCAGCAGGTTCAGTTTGCCATACTAATGTTAAATCTTCACGGTCATCAAGATAAACTTGTCCGTTAAACTGATGTGTCATTTTATGCGTAGTATGGACGTCGAAAATGAGATAGCCATCTGAATTCAAATGTTGATAAACATGTTCAAATGTTGCCATCACAGCTGTTTCATTAGCTAAATAATTCAAACTGTCACAAAGAATTGTAATTAAATCAAAGTCGGTATTCAGATTAAAATCCGACATGTCTCCTTCAATCCATTGCACTTGACTCGTTTTTTGTTTGGCTAGAGCTAACATTTCAACACTTAAATCCATACCAATGACTTCATCAGCAAATTGTGTGAAATGCTGTGTCAAAGTCCCTGTGCCACAACCGATGTCGAGCACACGAGAAACCTTTTGTTGTTGAAGTGTCTCTTGTATCAAATCGAGCCACAGATCATAAGGTTGATCATCTGTGAGTCGGTCGTAAAATGCACTTAAATTTTCATACTGCATTATGAGTTAATGACCTCTTTATAACCCAACATTTCAACATCTTGATACAATTTTTCAAGATTGTAATAACTGCGTTCGTCTTTGTGGAAGACATGTACAACAACATCCGTTAAATCTACAAGTATCCAACGTGCTTCATTAAAACCTTCCATACGTTTCACTTCAATTTGGTGTGACTCAGCACTTTCTTTAACAGCACGAGCAATTGCTTGAACTTGTCTTTCGTTATTCCCATGACATACAACAAAGTAGTCAGTGAGATCAGAAACACCGCTCATATTAAGCGAAATAATATCTTCTGCTTTTTTTGCATCGGCTGCTTCAACTGTTAACATTAATAAATCTTTTGCGTTCATTTAATCATCCTTTATTTTAGAGTCATTAAAATTATAGTAATTCAGACAATCGATAGTAGCTTGGTACACACTGACATCTTTTTTGACGAGGTACAAGACAGTTCTTTTTGAAATTTCATAAATTGTTTTATCTAACCCACCGCCATTGTATACCATATCTCGAATTTCTTCCACTTTTGGCGTATTTCGACCGGGTTCAATATAGTCAGCTATAAAGACCAATTTTTCAGTTTTAGTCATATGTTTACGCCCTGTAGTGTGGTTGTATATCGCTAATAAAATTTCGTCATCTTGGATACCATATTGGTGCTTCAATATTGCTGCACATACAGGTCCATGTAATATCTCTGAGCCATAACTTAATAAATCATGATTGAGATCGTATCGTGTCACCTGTTGGTATAAAAAGCTCAAATCGTCATATTTGCAAAAATCATGCAAAATCCCTGCAAGTTCAGCTTTTTCTTTATCTCCCTCATAAATTTCTGCCAATTTAACTGCCGTTTCCGCTACACGCAAAGAATGTTCAAATCTCTTCTTCGGTAGCTTTTGTTCGACAAGTTCAATCGCGAATGTTCGATCCATATAACCCCTCCTTCAATATGTAGTGCTCGACGTTCAGTGGCACCCACATATGAATCGTTTGTTGTTGAGACCTTCTATGACGAATTTCGGTTGAACTGATCGCCATATCTGGTATGTTGATCGGCATTATTGAATCGTCATCTGATTGAATCAAATAACCACGATTCACGACGACAAACGTTACGAAAGATTTCAGTGCATCAATTTGATACCACCGATCAAGTTGCTCATATTGGTCCGTTCCGATGACAAAATACAACTTTGCATCAGGTGATTCTTGATGTATATTCAACAAAGTATCATAAGTATAACTTTGTCCTTTACGTTCAATTTCATCTAAACGAAGCGTCCCAAACCCCAAATTTTCAATGACCAACTCAACCATTTGAATACGATGTTCAACCTCGATTAATTCATCATGTTTTTTCAATGGTGACATAAAACTAGGCATAAAATAAAAGTGATCCGGTTGAATAGCTGCATTCACTTCGCTTGCAACCATTTCATGTCCACTATGAATCGGATTGAATTGTCCTCCAAAAACAACAATTTTTTCCATATTTATGGTAACTCGATTTGTTTGTTTTCTCGAGATTCTTTGTAAAGGACAATCATTGAACCGATAAGTTGGACTAATTCACTATCCGTTGCTTGACTAATATTTTGTGCCAGTTCACTTTTGTCATCCATATTGTTTTGTAAAATATGAATTTTAATGAGTTCACGATTTTCGAGTGTTTCTTTTAATTGCTCTACCATATTTTCATTAATCCCAGACTTACCGATTTGGAAAGTTGGAGCAACATGATGTGCCTTACTTCTTAAAAACCTTTTTTGTTTACCTGTTAATGCCATAATGGCCTCCTTAAGTCATTGTTGGATTTAATTTATTTAATACCGCGTTACGCATTGTCGTAATATCACTATCTAAACCCGTCCAAATTTTAAAACTTTCAGCACCTTGATAAATAAACATATCTAATCCATTATAAGTCAAACATTCTTTTTCAGCAGCTTCTTTTAAAAATGTCGTCTGAAATGGAATATAAATGATGTCACATACGAGCACACCAGCTTTTAACTGCTCAAATGACATGACACTATCTTGAGATTGATGCATCCCAACAGGTGTCGTGTTAATAATAATATCAAATTGATGTGCGATAGTTGCGACATCTTCAAGTGAGAACGGTTGAATTTGAAGTTGCCAGTCATTGAATCGGGACATAGAGCGATTTGCAACGGCTATCATGTTCTTAGTCACTTGAGATAACGCATAAGCAATGCCTTTACTTGCACCCCCTGCACCAATAATTAAAATGTGCGCGTCAGTTAAATCGCCGTACTTTGCCTGTAATCCTTTGACAAATCCTGTACCGTCCGTGTTATAGCCAGTCCATTTACCATTTTCAATTTTAACAGTATTCACTGCACCAATGGCTCGCGCTTCATCTGACATGTCGTCTAAATAATCGATAATGCGCTCTTTATGCGGAATCGTCACATTAAAGCCATCAAGTTCTTTTTCATCAATAATACTTCGAATATGTTTAAAATGTGTAGGCGGAATATTAAGTGCTTCATAGCCATAATCTAAGTTTAAACTTTTAAAATTCGCATGGTGCATGAGTGGTGACAATGAGTGGTCAATAGGATGTCCAATAACTGCAAATTTCATTCAACCTCACACTCCTTACATAATTGAAGGTCTCAATGTCACTTCTACATTTTGAGGTACAATTACATCTAATTCTGCACCTGCGTCCACTGTGACAAATCCTAAACCTGAAATCATCATGTCTTTTTTCTCATTTTCCGTTGTTAAATGAACTGTTTTTAACTGATCAAAGTCAAAACGATCTTTAGGTGATGGTGGTGATAATAGCGTACCAATTTGTTTGCGCCACAAATCATCTGCTTTTTCTAATTTTGTGCGATGGATATTCAATTCATTCGAAAAATAACAGACGAGCGGACGTTTACCACCTTTTAAATAATCGACACGCGCTAAACCACCAATAAACAACGATTGCGCTTCGTTTAATTGATATACACGTTGCTTAATCTCTTTCTTAGGCATAATCGTATTTAATGCCTTTGTCGACACGTAATGGGTCATTTGGTGTTCTTGAATAATCCCTGGCGTATCGTACATATAGTGTTCTTCATCAATCGGAATATCAATCATAGCCAATGTCGTACCAGGAATTCGCGAAGTTGTGACGACATTTTTTTCGCCTACTGTTTGTTCAATCAACTTGTTAATTAACGTTGACTTCCCGACATTAGTAGTACCGACGATATAGACATCTTGACCTTCACGATGTTTTTCAATCGTTTGTAACAAATCATCAATACCGATACCTTTATATGCAGAAATTAAACACACATCTTCGGGATATAAACCGTATTCCTTGGCTAAACGTCTTAACCATTCAGTTACACGACGCTTATTGATTTGTTTTGGCAATAAGTCAATTTTATTTGCTACTAAAATAATCTTTTTATTTCCAACAATACGTTTGACCGCATGAATAAAAGAACCTTCAAAGTCAAATACGTCAACTAAATTCACGACGATACCCGGTTTGTCTGATAAGCCATTTAATAATTTTAAGAAGTCGTCACTTTCCATGCCAACATCTTGAACTTCATTGTAATTTTTTAATCTAAAACAACGACGACAAATGACATCTTCTTTATCTAAACTTGCTTTTGGAACGTAACCCGGTTTTTGAGGGTCGTCAGATTGTAGTGTTGACCCACAACCAATACATTTTAAAGTTTCAGTCAATTACGATTCCTCCCATTTAATATAGCCTTTTCTTTTAAAATGCTTTAATAACCGTCGTTCAACTAAACGATTAAATTTTGTGATAAAACCATCAGAATTTTTCACTGGCACAACCATAATTGTATATAGGCCATGTCGATTACCGCCAAATACATCTGTTAACATTTGGTCTCCAATAACAACCACTTCATCTTTTTGAATGCCCATTTGTTCAGTCGCACGGCGTAATGCTTTCCCTCTAGGTTTTTGTGCTTTAAAAATATAATCCACTTTTAAATTTTGGCAAAAAGATTTTACGCGTTGTTCATTATTATTAGAAACAACAGTGACTTTAAATCCTTGTTCATCTATAGTTTTAAACCAATTTTCAACTTTAGGCGTAGGTTGTGCTTCATCCCATCCGACTAATGTATTATCCAAATCTGTAATAATCCCTTTGATATTCAATTGTTTTAGTTTGTCAAAATCAATTTCATAAATCGAATTCACATATTGATTTGGTAAAAATAATTGCTTGATGATACCCATGTTCATCCTCCACTTTAAAAGACTTCATTCGTTATATTATAGCATATTTATGTGCAATAATTGTGTGTTTTGTTAAAGGATTTTCACAAGTTCATTCACCATTTGACTAGACGACTTTGCTGCGACTTTAAGGAAAGCTTCAAATGTCATTCCCGCTTCACCGTCAGCTAAATCAGAAATCGCACGTGTCACAATAAATGGCACATTAAACTGGTGACATGTATGGGCAATGGCAGTTGCTTCCATTTCAACAGCTAATGCGTTAGGAAAATGTTCTAAAATGACTTGACGCTGTTCATTCTTACCGATGAAGCTATCACCTGAAACAATCAAACCTTCTCTACCGTTTTGATTTAAAGACTTTAAGACATTATCTACTTTTTCAAATAATGATGTATCTGCTTCAAAATAAGTCGGCATACCTGGAATTTGTCCCATACCATAGCCGAACGCACGTGCATCAGCATCATGATAAGCGACTTGTTGACTAATGACAACATCTCCGAGCGCTAATCCAGGCTGTAATCCCCCCGCTGATCCGGTGTTAATAATACATTGGGGTTGAAAACGATCAATAAGTAAACTTGTAGAAATGGCTACATTCACCTTACCGATACCGCTTTGAGTTAAAATAATATCTTTATCATTCAATGTCCCTTTATAAAAAATGGTATGCGCGATTTTAATTTCTTCTGCCGCATCCATTTGAGATTTTAAAATTGCTACTTCTTCTTCCATTGCACCGATGATTCCAATCATTCAAATGCCTCCTCAATAAATTTGGTGTTTCACTTTATATTTACCGTTGTCATTTTATCATATTTATATATTTGAGTTCAGTTTTATCATTGAGATATGACTGTCGTTTAATGAACACAAATTATTAAACAAAGATATCCATATACGTTCTTTAATGTCTATCAATCAGTTTCTATAGTAAATCTTATAATCAATTGAGGGCCAAGACAACTGAATGTCCTAGCCCTTAATCATTAATCGTATTTAATTGTTATTGGCTCCACAATGCGGCTAAACCTTGTAATGAGAAGAAACCGGTAAAGATCGTAACGATGACTGCAACAATGCCGAATAATAACATCCAAGTTGGGTGTTGATAATCTCCAACGATACGCTTATTTTTCGAAGCAATCAATACGGTACCTAAAATAATAGGAAGAATCAAACCATTTAATGCCCCAGCAATAATCAATAATTTAACCGGACGACCGATAAATAAGAAAATCAAAGTCGACACAACGATAAATGTCACGACTACATAATTATCGTATGTTCTCAATTTGTTGTGCATCGTTTTAATGAATGTTGTACTCGTATACGCTGAACCAATGACTGATGACATCGCCGCCGCAAACAGCACGATACCAAAAATATTTTTACCGATTGGCCCAATAGCATGTTCAAAGACAGAAGCTGGCGGATTCTCAGGATTTAAAGCGACACCTGTGACAACAACACCAAGTACTGCTAAAAATAGCAAACTCCGCATCACACCAGTTGTTAAAATCGCTGAAATAGCAGAACGATTCACAAATGGTAAATAGTCTTTTCCTTTAATCCCTGCGTCAAGAATACGGTGCGCACCTGCAAATGTAATATAGCCGCCTACAGTTCCACCCACTAATGTAATAATAGGTAAAACAAGTGCTGAAGGATTTTCAGGAAAGACCATACGTTGTGCTGCTTCTACATATGGCGGATTGGATTGAATCATGACATAAGCAACAATTAAAATCATGAGTACGCCGAGAATCATTGTAACGACATCCATGATTTTCTGGCCATTTTTAGAAATAAAGACGAGAATAGCAATGACAGCAGTAATCGCGGCGCCTACACGAACATCTAAACCAAAGATCGCGTTTAAACCAAGTCCAGCTCCCGCAATATTCCCAATATTAAATGCCAATCCCCCTAATGCGATAAGAAGAGAAATAAAAGTGCCTAGCCCTTTAACCACTTCATTAGCAATTTCTTGGCCACGATAGCCTGTTACGACAAGGACACGCCAAATGTTAATTTGTGCCCCAATATCAATAATGATAGATAATAAAATCGCAAATGCAAAACTTGCCAAAAATTGTTCAGTAAACACGGCAGTTTGTGTTAAAAACGCAGGTCCAATTGCAGAAGTGGCCATTAAAAATACAGAGCCGAGCAACAACCTTTTATGCGCTTTAGTGAATATAAATTCACCTGGTTTTTCAATTTGATTGGATTGTTTCTTCATCGCTTAACCCCCTAAAGTTACAATATCGACATTCACCTCTGATAAACGCGAACGAATTTCTTTAACAAATTCAAGTGCATGTGCACCATCACCATGAATGCAAATTGTATCCGCTTCAATTTCAATCACTTCACCTGAAACTGCTTTAACTGTGCCTTCTGTTACCATTTGTACAACTTGCGCAATGGCTTCTTCACTGTCTTCAATCGTGGCACCATCTTTTTTACGACTCACTAATTGGCCATCACTTTCGTAACGACGGTCTGCAAATACTTCAGAGGCAACTTTAAGCCCTTGTGCTTTGCCTGCATCAATGAGTATAGATTTTGATAATCCGACTAAATACAATTGTGGATCAATATCATAAACAGCAGAGGCAATCGTACGTGCAATTGCTTCATCTCTCACGGCCATTTGATAAAGTGCGCCATGCGGTTTGACATGATTAAGCACAACACCGTTAATATCACAAAACATTTTTAAAGCGCCCACTTGATAAACGACCATGTTATAAATCTCAGTTAAAGACATATCCATATTGCGTCGGCCAAAACCTTGTAAATCAGGAAAACCAGGATGCGCGCCTACACTCACGCCGTTTTCTTTAGCACGTCGCACAGTTTCTGACATCACATTTTCATCACCGGCATGAAAACCACATGCAACATTAGCAGAAGTAATCAAAGGTAAAACCTTTCTGTCGTTACCGATTTGATAGTTACCAAAACTTTCTCCTAAATCACAGTTTAAATCAACTTTCATCTTCATTCTCCTCCTTGAAAATACGATAACGATCTAAGAATTTAATGTCTACATCGCGTGCATCGCCCTCATAATATGGTGGATAAGATAATACTGCATATAAGAAATCTGCCGTCGTAGTAAAGCCATCAATAACAAGTTCATCTAATGTTACTTTTAATTTTTCAATCGCATGTGCACGATTTTCACCTTTGACGATCACTTTAGCGACAAGTGAATCATAATATGAAGAAACAGTATAACCACTATAAAGTAAAGAGTCAACACGTACATTAAATCCTTGTGGCAAATGTAATCTTTGAACTGTACCAGGTGTCGGACGAAATGCTTTTTGTGGGTCTTCTGCATTAATTCTAGCTTCAATGACATGCCCATAAAAATGAATATCATCTTGTGTAAGTGAGAGTGTGCCGTCTTGCATAATTCGTAATTGTTCACGTACTAAGTCGACATCTGTACGCATTTCCGTCACTGTATGCTCAACTTGAATACGTGCATTCATTTCAATAAAATAATACGCATCTTCAGTGACTAGGAATTCAATCGTACCCGCACTCCGATATTGTGCTGCTTTTGCGACTTTTACAGCATCATTACAAATCTTCTCACGCTTTTCTTCAGTTAATGCACTACATGGTGACTCTTCAATCAGTTTTTGGTTTTTACGCTGCACTGAACAGTCACGTTCCCCTAAATGAATATAACGTGATTGTCCATCTCCAAGCACTTGTACTTCGACATGTTTAGCAACAGGTATAAAAGCTTCAACATAGACACGATCGTCATTGAAATATTTGTTTCCTTCGCTTTTCGCCTCTTTAAAAGCACGCTCAAGTTGTGACTCTTCTTTCACGATACGAATGCCTTTTCCGCCGCCACCACTCGCCGCTTTAATAACAAGTGGATAACCGATTTCTTCAGCAAGTGCTTTAATTTCATCAACGGATTCGACTGATGATTTAGATCCTGGTATAATCGGCACACCTGCTTCATCAACGGTTTGACGTGCAGTAATTTTATCGCCCATTCGTTGCATCGTTTCTTTCGTCGGTCCGATAAAGTAAAGCCCTTCATTTTCAATCTTTTCAGCAAACGCAGGACTTTCAGATAAAAAGCCATAACCAGGATGAATGGCGTTTGCTTTTGTAATTTCAGCAGCAGCTAATATTTTACGTATATTTAAGTAACTGTCTAAAGGATTCGCTTGTCCGATACAAACCGCCTGATCTGCTAACTTAACGTGGAGACTATTTTCATCACCAACAGCATAAATAGCGACGGACTCCATTTTCAGCTCTCTTAACGCGCGTATAATACGAACCGCAATTTCACCTCGGTTTGCAACTAATACTCGAAACATGTTATCCCCCCTTTACTTCAATGTTAAGATGACTTGATTGAATTCAATATTTTCACCATGACCGACCAACAATTCTTGGACTTCACCCGATTCATCTGCTGTCACTTCATTCATCACTTTCATCGCTTCAATGTAGCCGATAATATCTCCTTTATTGACTTTATCGCCCACTTTTACAGCAGGTTTTGTTAGTTCTTTTTCATCTTGTAAATAAAATGTGCCAATCATCTGAGAGCGAATCGCTTTTGTATCATCTTCTGAACGATCAGTCGTTTGCTGAGCTTGTTCTACGTGATGGTTTGACAGTTGCGTACCTTGTTGTTGGTCTACAGGCGCTTCTGTTTGTTGAATGGACGATAAATCCAATTCTAGCTCCATCTCGTCATCACGATATTTAAAATGCTTCGCGCCATATTGCTTTAATAAATTTAATGTTTGCTCGATTTGTTTTAAGTCCATGATATACTATCTCCTTTTAGAACCGTTTTAATTTTTTGTTGCGTAGGTCTAATGTTGTGCAGTAAGCGTTGAGGCCGTTGACGAATTTGTGCTTTCGCCTCTTCTAACTTTCTATTTTTTCGTGCTAAGATTTCATTCGCCTCATTAAATGTCATCCATTCAAATTTCACCTTATCACCAGGTTGTTTTTGGACAATATCAACAATATCACAATCGATCACTGTTCCGATTTTTGTATAACCTCCTACCGTTTGTCGGTCGTTGAGTAAAATAATCGGGTGACCATCTTTAGGAACTTGCACACTTCCTAATGCGACTGGTTCAGAAATAATGTCGGCATCTGTAAAAGGTTGTATCGATGGACCTTTAAGTCGGTAACCCATACGATCTGAATTTTCTGAAATAGTGAATTCTAACTGCTCAAGTTCTTTAATCGTACGTCGTGTAAACGATTCTAGTTGTGGTCCATCCATCAATCCAATCGGTAATTGTCGCGCTTTGGTAAAACTTGAAAAATCACTCGAACGACCGATGAGCTGATAATCTAAATAAGAGGGTTGTGTTGGAATAATATCATTGGCTTTCAATGTACGTCCTTTGAAACCACCAATTCCTGTACGTGTATGTGTCGCATAGCTGCCTTCAAAGAGTAGAATATCTAATGGTTTCGCAAATCCTATATAACCACGCATCCCATGAATGACACGCCCTATTTCTAATACATCATTTTTTTCAACCTTGATGACAGTTTGATGTGGCACGGGTTGGCCATTTAACGTGGCTGAAAATGGTGCACCTGTCATCGCAAATAAGTTTTGATCGAGAAATTTGATCGTTGGGCCAATCATCGTGAATTCTAATGCGGGTTGTCCCTCTGTTTCTAATAAAGTGTTTAATATGTCATAACTCGGGCGATCCATCACGCCAGCAGGAGAATAACCCTCAAACTGATGGCCTATACGTCCTTTGTCTTGAACTGTCGTAAACAATCCAGGTTTGATTATTTTAATGGACATCTTCTATCATCACCCATTCATCATAGTCTAATTGATTTTTAGTCACATACTTTTGAATATGTAAAAATTGTTCTTCATTAATGGAATAAAATTTAATTCTGTCGCCAGGTTGATATAAAATTTTAGTCTCCCGTTTCGGATTAAAAACATCAATCGGTGTACGTCCAATAATTTGCCAACCTCCTGGTGAATCAGATGGATATAAACCTGTTTGATTATTCGCAATCCCAACTGAGCCTGCATCGATTTTAATTCTTGGTTCTTCTTTTCTCGGTGTATGAAGATGAGGGCTCAAACCGCCTAAAAATGGAAATCCGGGCATAAAACCAATCATATAAACAAGATAATGACTTTCCGTATGATATTGAATCACTTCATCAACCGTTAAATTGTTATGATCTGCTACAATCTCAATATCTGGCCCCCATTTCCCACCATATAGTACTGGGATATTAACGATTCTTTTTTGCCCCGTACTCGCCTTGCTTAGTTGCATGTTGAATGTATCAAGTTGTAGTGCTTTAATTAACATTTCGAAATCTGTTTGAATGCCATCGAAATATACCATAATTGCACGATAAGAAGGTACGATTTCATGAATGTGCGGATGGTTCATCATTTGAATAAATTCCACTACAGCGTTGACATGTTCATATACCGATTCACTAATTTCGGCTTTGAAATAAATCATAAAAGATTGCTCACTAATTTGTCGAAAATGCATGTGCATCCCCCTTTCGGAAAGCCCTTACAATTATATATTTTATCATTATATAGTATCAGTGACAATTAAGTATTGATGAATATAAGATGTTATCGCTCGGAATTATGGCACCCGCTCTTAGGATGGTTAACTTCTAATAATATCTATAGGCATAGAAATAAGCTGGGATACAATGAAGTTTTCCCAGCCATTTTCTTACGATGCATCACATTAAATATTAAAATGTAAAATCAATTTAAATGCTTATTCATGCAAAATGACGATATTGATTATTGAATATCTACAATTTTAACGTTCATTTCGCCACCATTTGGTAGTGGTACGCGTACTTCGTCATCTAATTGTTTACCGATAAGTGCTTGTGCCATTGGAGATTCGTTTGAAATCTTGCCGTTAAAAGCATCAGATTCTGCTGAACCCACGATTTGATAAGATTCTTCGTCATTACCTGGAAGCTCAACGAATGTTACAGTTTTACCAATCTGGACAACATGGTTATCGCCTGTGTCTTCAATGATTAAAGCATGGCGTAACATTGTTTCAATACGTTGAATGTCCTGCTCAATAAAGCCTTGTTCATCTTTCGCTGCATCGTACTCTGAGTTCTCTGATAAGTCACCAAAACTACGTGCAACTTTAATTTTTTCAACGACTTCAGGGCGTTTGACTGTTTTTAATTCTTCTAATTCTTTTTCAAGTTTTTCGTATCCTTCTTGCGTCATTGGATATTGTTTTTGGTTTTCCATTGTCTGCATCTTCCTTTAACTATGATTTAATCTTTTTTACGTACAAGTGCTTGGATCTTAGTTGTCATAATGTCAATAGCAACTTTGTTAGAACCACCTTCAGGAATAATAATATCCGCGAATTTTTTCGTTGGTTCAATAAATTGGTTGTGCATTGGCCTCACAACAGTAAGATACTGATCAATTACAGATTCCATTGTACGACCACGCTCTTTAGTATCTCTGACAAGACGGCGCAAAATTCTTAAATCTGCATCAGTGTCTACGTAAATCTTAACATCCATCATATTGCGCAATTCTTCATTCTCGAGCGCAAATATACCTTCTACGATAATAACATCTTTAGGTTGAAATGCAATCGTTTTATCGCTACGAGTATGATTTGTATAGTCATAGGTTGGTACTTCTACACTTTGACCTGACTGTAATGATTTAAGATTTTGAATTAACAAATCATTATCAAACGCAAATGGATGATCATAATTCGTTTTAAGACGTTGTTCAAATGTCAGATGTGATTGGTCTTTGTAATAATAGTCTTGTTCAATGAGTGCAACACTATGGCCTTCTAAATTATTCATAATTTTATTTGTCACAGATGTCTTACCCGAACCAGAGCCTCCAGCAATACCAATGATCGTTGTTGCCATTCTTTAAACTTCCTTTCGCATCATGTTGTTTGGATAAATAGGCTGGTCAACTTTGATTTGCACGATTTGTAATGGGTGTCGTGCCGCATCAAGTTCATTTCCTTCTTCATCATAAATCTTATCGACGACTTGTTTAAAGGTTTGAATTTCAGGTCCGAAAAACTCCACTTCTTGACCTGGTTTAAAGTGATTTCTTTGTTGTATTGTCGCCAATTGACTGTCTTTATCATAGTCTAATACTAAGCCGATAAAGTCAAATGGTGCTTTTTTACTTGATTCATTTCCAAACATTTGCTCTTCATAACCTGGTGTACCTTTGAAAAATGCTGGTGCTGTATCACGGTTCGCACATTTATCTAATTCAAAGAGCCATTCCGATTTAATTTTGAAGTTTTCTGGGTCTGCAGCATACGCATCAATCACTTTACGATAAACTGAAACAACTGTTGCAATATAGTGAATAGATTTCATTCGGCCTTCGATTTTAAGTGAGTCAATACCTAAATCCATCATGTTTGGAATCGATTCAATTAATTTTAAATCACGTGGACTCATTGCAAATGGAACGGCATTGCCATCTTCATAATAGACATCTAGTTCGCCGTCATTATCAACTGTTAATAAATCATAATCCCAACGACAACTTTGACAACAACCACCACGGTTAGAATCACGTGCTGTCATATGGTTACTTAATGTACAACGACCTGAATACGCGATACACATGGCACCGTGAATGAAAGCTTCAATTTCGATATCCACTTTATCTTTAATTTCTTGCATTTCCATCGCACCTGTTTCACGCGCAAGTACGACACGGTCTAAGCCTTCTTCTTTCCAATATTCTACCGCTTTGTAGTTACTTAATGATTGCTGTGTAGATAAATGGATTTCTAACTTCGGTGCGACACGTTTACACGTTTCAATAATTAATGGGTCTGCTACGATAATGCCTGTTGCACCTGTCGCTTCTAATTGTTCTAAATAGTCATCAAGACCGTCCATATTTTCATCATGTGCGATAATATTTGTCGTCACATAAATTTTAGCACCGTAACGATTTGCAAATTCAACACCTTCACGAATTTCGTCCATTGTAAAGTTGTCCGCATTTGAACGTAAACCGTACTCTTGACCGCCGATGAATACAGCATCTGCACCGTAATGAACGGCGATTTTTAACTTTTCTAAATTGCCAGCAGGTGCGAGTAACTCAGGCTTTTTCATTTTCGCTTTCGTTGCTGTCTTAACTGCTTCAAGTACCTTCATCCATGCCCTCTCCTATCTTTAGTATACTGTTTGCTTGTAATAGAATCCTTCATCAAACGGTCGATGCTCTGGTTGTACTGCTTCAATTGGGTCTACAAGCATAAATTTTTCATCTTCATACGCTTCTGGATCTTCTTCGTATAAATCAATAGCTTCACGATATTGCTCAGTCGCTACATTAATATATTCTTCTGTTTGGAGCACCCCATCAATTTTAAAGCTGTCGATTCCCGCTTCAAACAATGGTTCTAACTCTTCAATTAAACAAATATCGTTCGGCGACATAATATGCGTGCCATTATAATCTTCAAAAACTGGATATTTATTATCACGCTCTTCATCGTAAAGTAATAATTGACTGTCCGTCGCCGCTTCATTACGTTGAATTTTCATTTGACGGTCTTGGAATGTATAGTAGTTGCCTAAAAGCATACGTTTCGATTGGAACATACACGTCATGCCGTGGACTTGCACTTCAATCTCAACATCACTATTTTCTTTTATGTTCAAGATTTCTTCTAAACTCAACTCACGAGCAAGCACCGCTCTTTTCGCACCACGTCTCCCCCAATAGTTACATTGGAAATGGTTCGTAACGAGTGTTTCTGCATTCCAGTTTAACGGAATAGGGTTTTCTTGTTGCTTTACAATCATCACAACTGCAGGATCACCAAAAATGATACGATCCACCCTAATTTCATGTAAAAATGCAATATAATCTTCAAGTGCTAGAATATGGTAGTTATGGAAAATACCATTCACTGCAGCATATGCTTTTTTACCAGCATGATGAATGATTTCAACCGCTTTTTTCATCTCTTCTCGATTGAATTCCCCGGCTAATCGCAAGCCAAACTTTTCTTCACCGATAACAAATGCATCTGCCCCTTTTTCAATTAAGGTTTCGATGTGACTTAAAGACTTCGGTGTCACTAATAACTCAGTCATGTTTACTCTCCTTTATTGATATCGCTAGCCCATCATCCATATGAATAAAATTCGTTGTAAAACCATGTTGTTGACTTAGCCATTGATTGTATCGTTGTACCTTTTTTACCATCTGTTTGACATTGCGACTTCTTACCACATCGATGTCCGCAACGAAACCATGGTATAAAATATTATCTGTAATCATAACACCTTTTTCGCGTAATAACGGACTATAAAGCTCAAAAAAGCGTTGTGACTGTGCTTTAGCAGCATCGATAAAAATCATATCATAAATACGGTCATTCACGAGTTCAAATGCTTCTGTCGCATCTGCTTCAATTAAACGAATTTGATCCGCATAACCATATTGATGGATATTCGCTTTCGCTTGTTGAATCATCTCTTCATTACGCTCAATGGTCGTCACTTTAATTTCTTTATTCACTGAAGCGAATTGCATCGCACTATAACCAATTGCACTACCCACCTCTAAAATGTCTTTCGGCTGATGTAGACGAATGATTTGTTGAATGAGATCTAAAGAAAGCTGATCTACAATAGGCACTTGATGCGTCTCTGCATAGTCACGCAATTGGTCGATATCATTGTCATATTGTTTTAAGCTTAAAAGATATGATTGATTTTTATCTTCCATGTATTTTGACTTCCTTTTTATATTCTAAAAATCATCAAAAAATAAACCAGCCAAGTTGGACTGATTTAACTTTGATGTCTGTATATGCATCACGGAAATGTTGTTTATTTATCCGTTCATTCATAGCACTTTTTCAATGACTTCTATACATTTTATCACATAATTGCTTGACTGATAAGCATCAATCATCATTTTAGTGAAACATTTCATGGAATTTGATAAACCTTATTTAAAATGTTTTAGAAGTAAGGATTACAAAATTAACCTATTTTACGGATTTGTTGAAATGCATATCAACTTAGACCCTGATTTTTAAAGAAGAAATTTGAGCAAAAAAGAGCAAAAGTTACTGATTACGTTTTACTGTTTAATCCAAGTTAAAATCTATAATTGCTACTGTGATTTAAAAATAGCTGACAAAATTAAAATACATAGAAAGACTAACCCAATACGGATGTATTACAAGGAGTCTCGAATAAAACTTTAGGTAATCTTACTTTTAATATTATGAATCTACATGCCACATGATGTGTATGTATTTTTTGTAATAATGGAAATGAAATCGATATTTTAAAACGATTTTGCCTTTAAGAGATTGCAGAACTGGTCGAGACTCCGCAGCGATGAATGCGTAAACAAATTCCATCACTATACTTTAATAGTGGTTGCTGTTTATCGCAGTAGCTGTCTGACTTCTCAATACGCCCGCTTTTGAGTAGTCTAGTCAGCCTTAGTACTACGAAATCTTTATTTCATAGGAGATTTCTGTACTGCTCGCGAAAATCCAATTTGGCTTCCATCAAGTGTACACTTTAATCACGCCAAATTTAGTTGAAGTGAGCCACCTCGGAACACGAGACCAGGTGAACAATCCTTTAAAGTAACAAAAAAGAGCAGGCACATCTTTCAATGCCTACTCTTTAATTCATATTAACAATTAATGATCATGGTCGTGTTCATCATCCATATTCGTATTGACAACTTCTTCAATCATATCCCATTCTTCATCCGTCTCAACAGGTAAAAAGCGTCCGCCTTCTCCTGATTCGTCTGGCTCGTTAATCATAGGAATCAATTCAATTAAATCTTCGTCATCCGCTTGTGCGCCTTCTTCTGCAAGGATCACATATTCTTTTTCAAAACCAGGGTGATAAAACTCTAACATTTTACGATATAAGACTTCATTACCTTCTTCATCAAACAAAGTTAATAAAGTTTCGTCATTTTTAATTTCAATTTCTTGATTATGGTTTTCGTTTGTCATATTCGCTCTCTCCTTAATTCAATCCATCTAAATAGCCTTGTAAAATGAATACCGCAGCCATTTTATCAATCACTTTTTTTCTTTTTGCTCTTGATACATCGGCTTCTAACAATGAACGTTCTGCAGCCATTGTACTTAAACGCTCATCCCACATAATAATTTCTAAATTTGGCATCCGGTCTGCAAGTGCATCTTTATATTTTAACGAAGCTTCACCACGAAAGCCAATAGAATTGTTCATGTTTTTTGGTAATCCAATGACAACCGTACCCACATTTTCTTTTTGTATGATGTCAATTAAGGCATCGATGCCGAGCTCATTTTCTTCTTCGTTAATTTGGAGTGTATCTAAACCTTGTGCTGTCCAACCCATCAAATCACTAATCGCAACACCAACTGTACGGCTTCCAACATCTAACCCGATAATTTTATGTTTAAGCATGCTCGTCCTTACTATGGTTTTGTAAGTAGTAAGACACTAACTCTTCCATAATATCATCTCGATCGATATGTCTAATTTGATTACGTGCTTCGTTATGACGTGGAATATACGCAGGATCACCTGAAAGTAAATAACCTACAATCTGATTGACAGCATTATACCCGCGTTCTTCTAGGGTATTGTAGACGTTGTTTAAAACTGTTTCGACATTGTCTTTTGGAAGTTCATCATAGTTAAATTTCATTGTTTTATCAAAATTAGCCATAGTCTAACACTCCTTAAACCATAATGAGATTACTCTTTCATTTTACATGAATTCAACACTCATTATAACGATTTAATATAGTTTTTAATAAATTGTAATGCTTCTGTTATCTTGTCAGGTTCAGTACCGCCACCTTGCGCCATATCAGGACGGCCGCCACCTTTCCCGCCAACGACTGGTGCCATATTTTTAATAATGTCTCCTGCTTTCACACGATTCGTTAAACCTTTCGGTACACTTGCAATTAATGAAACTTTACCATCGACATCACTTGCTAAAACGATGATACTATCTTGCAATTTTGATTTAAAGTCATCCATTGTTGTACGCATCGCTTTCGCATTGTCCACTTCAACTTCAACAATGAGTACAGGCATGTCGTTAATCGTTTCCACTTGGTCTTTAATATTGCCCATTTTCAATTCATTTAAAGCTTTGTTTTTGTCTTCAATCGATTGTTTCAATGTTTTTTCATTATATTGAAGTTGTTCGACTTTTTCAATGACTTGTGCGTCCGATTTTGCTTTCACTTGTTGCTTAACCGTATTGAATTGGTCTAAATAGTGTTCTAAATAAAGGAATGCATTTTGTCCAGTCACCGCTTCAATACGACGGACACCCGCACCTGTACCTGATTCACTTGTTATTTTAAACAAACCAATTTCTGATGTGTTTCGTACATGTGTTCCACCACAAAGCTCGATTGAAAATGGTTGCATGTCTACAACACGGACGATGTCGCCATATTTTTCACCAAATAACGCCATTGCACCTTTAGCTTTCGCATCCTCAATGTTCATTTCTTGAATATCAACTGGAATGCTGTTCCAAATTTCTTCGTTGACCATTTGTTCAACTTGCTTGATTTCTTCAGCTATCATTGGTGCGATATGCGAGAAGTCAAAACGGAGACGGTCACTATCGACTAATGAACCTGCTTGATTGACATGTTCACCTAAAACTTTTTTCAATGCCGCATGCAATAAGTGAGTGGCACTATGGTTTTTCATAATCGCCGTTCTTGCTTGACGATCAATCGTTGCAGTTACTTTAGCCGCTTCACGAACTTCACCAAATTGAACGACACCTGTGTGTAAATGTTGACCATTTGGCGCTTTAATTACTTCTGTCACTTGAATATCAAATTGCGCATTGCTTACTGTTCCTTTGTCAGCCACTTGACCACCGCTTACTGCATAGAATGGTGTTTGATCCAAAATAAAATGAATTGTTTCACCTGCATCAGCCGTCGTCACACGTTCACCGTCACGCACGATGTCTGTAATTTTAGCTTGCGTTTCAAACGCTTCGTAGCCTATAAACTTGCTCGCTGTGTTGATTTCTTTTAACACTTCGCTTTGAACTTGCATCGATTGACTGCTTTGTCTTGCTTTACGGGCACGTTCACGTTGTGCTTCCATATGGTCGTTAAATGAATCCATATCGATGGCTAAATCTTCGTTCAATGTAATTTCTTCAGTTAACTCAATTGGGAAACCGTATGTGTCATATAATTTAAATGCATCTTCACCCGCAATCGTTTTGTTTGAAGATTTGGCTTGTTGGATTAAGTCATTTAAAATCGCTAGACCTTCTTCTAAAGTTTCGTGGAAGCGTTCTTCTTCAGATTTAATGACACGTGCGATAAAATCTGCTTTTTCTTTAACATTTGGATAGTAAGGTTCCATAATATCCGCAACAATATCCACCAATTGATACAAAAATGGCTCGTTTATTTCTAGCGTTTGGCTAAATCTAACCGCACGACGTAATAAACGACGTAAGACATACCCACGACCTTCATTCGCAGGTAACGCACCATCAGAAATAGCAAAAGCAATTGTACGAATATGATCGGCAATGACTTTAAATGCGACATCGTTATCTTTATCGACTAAATATTTTTTGCCTGAAATTGCTTCAACTTGACCGATAATCGGCATGAATAAGTCTGTTTCATAGTTTGTGCGTACGTCTTGGGAAATAGAAGTCATACGTTCTAATCCCATGCCCGTATCAATATTTTTACTTGGTAGTGGTGTATACGTATGATCTTTATTATGATTAAACTCACTAAATACGAGATTCCATACTTCTAAATAGCGTTCGTTTTCGCCACCTGGATACATTTCTTCAGCTGGATCATCTTGACCATACGCTTCACCACGGTCATAAAAAATTTCTGTATTTGGTCCAGACGGTCCTTCCCCAATATCCCAGAAGTTCCCTTCAATACGAATGATGCGATCTTCAGTCAAACCGACTACCTTTGTCCATAAATCATACGCCTCAGTATCTTCAGGGTGAATCGTTACGTACAATTTTTCAGGTTCCATCGCCATCCAGCGTTCACTTGTTAAAAATTCCCACGCAAATTCAATCGCTTCACGTTTAAAGTAATCACCAATTGAGAAATTACCCAACATTTCAAAAAACGTATGGTGACGTGCAGTGAAACCTACATTTTCAATATCGTTCGTACGGATTGATTTTTGTGCGTTCACGATACGTGGTTTTTTCGGAATCTCTCTGCCATCGAAATATTTTTTTAATGTCGCAACCCCTGAGTTAATCCATAATAATGAATCGTCGTCAATCGGAACTAATGGCGCTGAAGGTTCAACCATATGTCCTTTCTCGACAAAAAAGTCAATATACATTTGACGAATATCACTAGCTTTTAAATTTTTCATCTTTACAACTCCTTGATTCAAATAAATACAAAAAAACACCCGTCTCTCAAAAAAAGGGACGAATGTTTCGCGGTACCACCCTAGTTATGGCTATATTGCCATCACTCATTATCATATACGTGCTCATACATAGTAGCGTTCAATGAATCACACTCGTACATTCTCAGCAACCTGTACGTCTCTGTGAAGTGGATACTCATTTACTCGGCTATGCATTTGAACTTAACTTTAATTATATAAAAAAGGCTTAAACTTTGTCAATTTCTAAAAAGTCATACGGTGTTACTTCACCCATATTAATCATCGGATGGACTTTAAACATTGTCGCTTCAGTTAAAATGAACTCAGCCGAATCTGTATCAGTATCTGCGTTATCGTCGCCATCTTCTGGATTAAAATATTGTGTTAAAAACGTTTGTAATTGCGTTAATCGCGTTTGACCCGCAGTCGCTAAGCCGAAATTAAAAGCATCTGCATCACCAAGAAAAACGATTGATTGTTTGGCACGTGTTAATCCTGTATATAAAATCGGCTTTTGCAACATTCTATAATACTGCTTAACAATAGGCATAATGACAATCGGAAACTCTGAACCTTGCGCTTTATGAATCGAGGTACAATATGCATGTGTCAATTCCGTCAAATCAGAGCGTAAGTATGTGATTTCGTTCCCATCATAATCGACGACAACAACATCTTTATTGAGCGCATTTTCTTTTGCCCAAAATATACCGACAATGACACCAATATCACCGTTGAATACATTGTCATTCGGTCGATTAATCAGTTGAAGTACTTTATCCCCTTTACGGAAAAGCACATCGCCAAATTCGATTTCACGCTGCGATTCGTCTGTTAATGGGTTTAAAATAGCTTGCAAGATTTGATTCAACTTTTTAATTCCTGCATTACCGCGATACATCGGTGCCAACACTTGAATATCTGCCATTGTATATCCTTTTTGTACCGCGTTGTTCACGACTTTTTCTACCACTTGTGGAATTTGATCAGTTTGACAAGGAATGAACGAACGGTCGTGAAAACGTTGGGTAATATCGACTTTTTCACCGAGTTTCATACGATGCGCCAAATCGATAATACTTGATCCGTCCTGTTGGCGATAAACTTCAGTTAAATTAATGCGTGGTAATACATTCGCATCAATGAGATCTTTAAAAACTTGACCCGGGCCGACTGACGGCAATTGGTCTTCATCGCCGACTAACACAACTTGTGCATCTATAGGGACCGCATCCATAAATTGATGGAACAGCCATGTGTCGACCATTGACATTTCATCAATAATAATTAATTTGGCATGAATCTCGTTATCTAATTTGTCTTGAGGTTTCGTATCTTGATTCCAACCGATTAAACGGTGAATGGTCATCGCTTCTAACCCTGTCGCTTCATGTAAACGTTTGGATGCTCTACCGGTTGGTGCGGCTAAAACGACCGGATAATCATCTTCATCTGAATAGTCATCGTAATCTAATGAGATACCATGAATTTCTGCGTATAACTGGACGATCCCTTTAATGACAGTCGTTTTCCCTGTACCTGGTCCACCCGTGAGGAGCATGACTTTATGTTGGATGGCATATTCTAAGGCCTCTTTTTGAGAAGGGGCATAATGTACTTCATTGACCTCTTCAATTTCCCCAATATGTAATTGAATATCTGACGCATCAAATGTTGTTAAATGTTCTCGATTGGCAAATATTTTATATAAATTTTGCGTACTTTTAATTTCCGAATAATAAAGACTTGGGATGGCAACCATTTCATCTTGATTCACTAGACGCTTTTCTTCAACCAATTCAGTTAAAATTTGCGTCATTATGTCATGATCGATACTTGACTCTTTGTCCTGAGACAACAATTGAATCGTTTCATTGATTAACGCTTCTTGAGGTAAATATGTATGACCTTGTTTAATACACGTATCTTCAACTAAATAAAGTAATCCGGCTTTTAATCGATCTGGATGCTCTGGATGAATACCGAGCTGTTGAGCCAGTTGGTCCGCTTTATTAAAACCAACCCCTTTAATGTCATAAACAAGTTGGTAAGGGTTTTTGTCGATCACGGTTAACGTATCACTTTTATAGAACTTGTAAATGTCCATCGCTAGCTTTGAACCAAAACCAAGTTCGTTCAATCGAATCATCACTTGTTCACTTTCTTGGTTGGCATAAATCTGCTCTACAATTTGTCGTTGTTTCGCTTTAGACAGTTTAGGCACCCGTTCTATGACAGATTCGTCTTTTAAAATGTCATGAATCGCATTTTCACCTATCGTATTGACAATGGATTCAGCCGTTTTTTTACCAATCCCTTTAAACAATTCACTGGATAAATACGCAATAACGGCATCTTTTGTATGAGGAATTTCTTTTTGAAACGTTTCTGCTTTTAATTGCTTCCCATATCTTGCATGTTGCACGACTTGACCTTTAAAAGTGTACGTCTCATCTTCCACCATATTTGGAAAGTATCCAACAACTGTTGCCATATCATCAAAGTCACCATTCGTTTCTTCAATTTCAACTTTAAGCACTGTATAATGGCTGTCCGCATTGTGAAACAAAATCATTTCTACAGCGCCTTTAATAAAAGTATGGTCAAACAGTGTTGGATTTTCCATGGTTACGCCTCCTCTTCGGCTTTTATTAATCGAAATGTTTTAAGTGCGTGCTGACTGAGTAAATGTTGTTCGTCCATTTGTACTGCACGTTCAAAGCCTTGAATGGCCGCATCGATATTTTCATTTAGCATATAAAGCGCTAAAGTTAAGTTATACTGTGCATCTGCATGTTGTGGATCGTGTTCTAATATTTGATTCAAAATCGGTATCGCTTGGTCGAACATTTCCAACTCACACATGAGCAACGCAAATTGAAATTGGACTTCGAGATCTTCAAATTGAGCGTCTAACTCTGCTGCACGCATTAAATAAGGCAAGGCTTGCTTCTTAGCATCGAGCTGAATAAAAGACAGTCCTAACATATAATGTGTGTCTTTATGGTCTACATGGAGCGATAAAGCTTCTTGGTATAATTTGATCGCTTCTTGAAAACGGCCTTCATTAAAGTAAACATTCGCCAAATTATAATAAATCACACCATTATCCGGTTTAATCGTCAGTGCACGTTGAAAAAATCGTTCAGCTTTTTCAATTTCGCCTGCTTCTGCTAATAACACGCCTGAATTGATATAATTTTCTACTTCATCAGGATGTGCTTCTATATTGTTAAAACTTTCTTGTAATGCACGTTCGAATTGCCCTTGGTGAATGAGTTGATGAATCTGTTCAAGTTCCATTTGAATCACCTTTTCCTATACGACATAATCAAGTTGTCCGTCTTTTTTATAGACGTCATCAATAGTTGCACCGCCTAAACATACATCTCCATCGTAAAATACGACAGCTTGGCCAGGTGTAATAGCACGGACTGGCTCGTCAAAAGTCACTTTTACCGCATCGTCCCCATGTGCAGTCACAGTTACGCCGACATCTTTTTGACGGTATCTAAATTTGGCTGTACATTTCAACGGCTCAGTTAAGTCTGTTTGGTTCACAAATGACACATCAGAAGCGATTAAATAGTCACTGTATAATGCATCGTGATGGAAACCTTGTTCGACATACAAAATATTATCTTCTAAATTTTTACCAACGACGAACCAAGGATCCCCATCGCCACCAATACCGAGTCCATGTCTTTGGCCAATCGTATAATACATGAGACCGCCATGTTGACCTTTCAATTCACCATTGAGTGTGCGCATTTCACCCGGTTGTGCAGGTAAATATTGCGATAAAAATGATTTAAAATTACGTTCACCGATGAAACAAATCCCTGTTGAATCTTTTTTCTTCGCTGTTGCTAAATCTTGTTCCAACGCGATTTCACGAACTTTTTGCTTATCGATATCACCAATTGGAAACATCACTTTACTTAATTGTGCTTCAGTCAATTGATTCAAGAAATACGTTTGGTCTTTATTGTTATCGACGCCACGTAACATTTCTACAGAACCATCTTCATGATGACGTACGCGTGCATAATGGCCAGTCGCCACATAATCCGCACCGAGTTTTAATGCATGGTCTAAAAAGGCTTTGAACTTGATTTCTTTATTACACATGACATCTGGATTCGGTGTACGTCCTTTTTTATACTCATCTAAAAAGTACGTAAACACTTTATCCCAATACTCTTTTTCAAAATTGACTGCATAATAAGGGATACCGATTTGATTACATACAGCAATCACATCATTGTAATCTTCTGTCGCTGTACATACACCGAACTCATCTGTATCATCCCAGTTTTTCATAAATATACCGATCAGATCGTAGCCTTGTTCTTTCAATAGATGGGCAGTTACTGAACTGTCTACACCACCTGACATGCCGACTACGACACGTGTGTTTTGGTTGGTCACTATTGTTCCTCCTTAAATCTTAAATATATTTTCTGTATTTCAATGACAATTTCTCTAATATCTGCTTCAGTGACTTGTTCATTTAAACTAATCCGAATCGAATGATCCACACGTGATGATTGTTCACCATACATCGCTAACAAAACGTGGGAAGGAATAGTTGAACCAGCGGTACAAGCGGATCCTGATGAAACATATACGCCTGCTAAATCGAGTAACGTTAATAATGTCTCCACATCAACAAATGGGAAATGCAAATTAATAATATGGTTCGTCGTATCAATCATTGAACCATTGTATTCGAATGGAATCGCACGTTCTTGTAAACCGACTATCAATTGTTCTTTTAATCGTGTCAAATGCACATTATTATCGTCACGTGAAGCTTCAGCTAAAGTTAAAGCTGTCGCAAGTCCTACAATTTGCGGTACATTTTCAGTTCCAGCACGACGTTTCGTTTCTTGTTCGCCACCTAATTGCGGATATGTGATACGTGTGTCAGTTTTAACATAAAGGACGCCAACCCCTTTAGGACCACCAAATTTATGCGCCGTCATACTTAAAGCATCGACAGCTAAATCTTCCACATCGATAGGCAAATGACCGACTGCTTGGACGGCATCCATATGAAAGTAGACGTCATGGTCTGCTAATACGTCTTGAATATCATACACATGTTGAACTGTACCAACCTCGTTATTCACGAACATAATTGACACGAGCGTCGTATCTTCTCGTATACTTTGCTTCAACTGTTCTATATCAATGATTCCTCCAGCATCAACGTCTAAATATGTCACTTCAAAACCCTGTTGCTCGAGGTATTCGAAAACATGTAATACAGAGTGATGTTCAATCTTTGTCGTAATGAGATGCTTCCCTTTTGCTTCGTTCGCATAGGCAATGCCTTTAATGACAGTGTTGTTTGACTCGGTTGCCCCACTTGTAAAAATTACTTCATTCGGTTTCGCATTCAAATATTGTGCGACCGTTCTTCTAGATTCATCTAGTAATCTTCTCGCATCTCGCCCTTGTGAATGTATCGAAGAAGGATTACCAAAATGTATTTGATAGACAGCCATCATTTTTTCAGCAACTTCAGGTTTTACCGGCGTTGTTGCCGCATAATCTGCATAAACACCCATCATTACGTCAGCCCTTTCTTATAATCAATGTTCCTATTTTAGCACTTGCTTTCTAAAAATTCTAGTACAGTGATTGCGTGGTTTTTTACGTTTATAGTCATTTCTATTGTAATCTTTACATCTTTATAATTCAATGTATGCCAAAAAGCAGTTTTTGTGTGTTGATGATGATACTAATGATATACTATCGCTATGAAAAGGAGTGTTATAACGATGCCAAATCCAATGAAATACTCAGCATTAAATCTTGTTCCGATTAGAAAAGGTAATAATGAAAAAGAAGCCATCGCACAAATGGTGGCACTCGCTCAGCATTTAGAACAGCATCAATACGAGCGATTATGGATTGCAGAACATCACAACGCACCAAATCTTGTGAGCTCAGCGACTGCATTGCTTATCCAACATGCATTACACCATACGAACGAAATGAGAATTGGCTCAGGAGGCATTATGTTACCGAATCATGCCCCACTTGTTGTAGCTGAACAATTTGGTACGTTAAACACGTTATATGGGGATCGTGTAGATCTTGGCTTAGGGCGCGCACCTGGTACAGACATGGCAACCGCAAGTGCACTCCGTCGAGATCAACATCAAGGTGTTTATCAATTTCCTGATGAAGTGCAACAGTTACTGCAATATTTTGGTCCAGATACGAAACAAGGCTATGTAAAAGCAATTCCTGCAGTTGACAAAAACGTACCGATTTATATTCTCGGCTCTTCAACGGACTCTGCACATTTAGCTGCTAGAGAAGGATTGCCTTACGTTTTTGCAGGTCATTTCGCACCACAACAAATGCAAGAAGCCATTGCAATCTATAAAGATCTGTTTGAACCATCCGAATATTTACAAGCGCCATATGTCATCGTCTGTTTAAATGTCATTATGGCGGACTCAGATGAAGAAGCACAGTATCTTGCTACGACGCAATCCCAAATCTTTGCAAGTATATTAAAAGGTAGAATGAATAAAATGCAACCGCCTACTGAAGATTTGAGTCAACTGTTATCACCGAGAGAAATTGCAATAGCTGAAGCACGTCTACAGCATTCACTGATTGGCGATAAAGCATCTGTCAATCAACAATTAGACGCCTTTTTACAAAAACACGGTTGGATTGATGAAATGATGGTCATCAGCTATATTTATGACACCGCATTGCAACATCGCTCATATCGTTACTTTAAAGAATTGATTGACGAACGTAACCAAAAACAATAAAACGTCATTATATTAACAGGAGCACTTTATTTTTAGTGCACTCACTTTAATTTGCCAACGTTTCGTATTTGATTAAAAGCGTTGGCAAGTTTTCCTATATAAAAAATAGCTGTGAAGAAATCTATCGTCATAAATCTCTTCACAGCTAATCTTAGTATGTTTATTTCAATGAGTTATAAATCAATGTTCCATCCCTTTTTATACTTATGAGATGATTTTGAAGCGATACCATATTAATCCCATAAAAGCTGAGGCTGCGCATGAGACAAATAATAAGAAGATATAATGATACGCGATTAATCCCCCACCAAGCCATGAACCTAATGTAATACCGACATACATAGCCGTTTGATTCCAAGCCATAATCCGTCCTGAAAATGCAGCGTTTCGCTTAGCGATGAAAGATTGATATGACGAGAACATAAAATAGCCACTGAAAGCCCATAGTGTGAGAAGCGGAAACAAGAGTAAGGGATGTGTCACAGTGAATCCTACAGCAATGAGTAGTAGTCCTAAACCCGTCATCCCTATTTTGATTACACGATCATTGCCTAGTTTATCTGATAGCCATCCTCCAGATACACTACCGAATAGGGCCCCAATGCCATAAAATGTAAATGCAACACTCGACATTACTCTAGATAAACCCGTCACGTTTTTGAAAATTTCACCAAGAAAAGTATATACACCATAGACGGCTAACGCCCAAAACGTCGTGACAAGTACATCACGGCCCATACTTTTGAATTGTTCGAAATGCAAAGGTTGACGTTGTTGTGTATTTATACGCTCTGGAAAAGCGAAACCATTTAAAGCACTTAATACTAAGGTACCTGTTGCTAAAATGATAAAAACCGTTCGCCAGTCCGTGATGTTCCCAATTAAGTTACCCACCGGTGCGCCGACCCATATCGCTGTTAAAAAACCTGATGTAGCTATAGAAAGATACAATCCGTTTTTATTTTTAGGTGCTAAATCACCTGTAAGCGCAAAAACAGAAGATGTAATCATTGCCGCAGCGCCACCTGCCCAAATACGACTTAAAATCATCATTAAATATGAACTTGCGATAAACGTAAGCGCATTTGCAAAAGAAAATAAGATGAGTCCGACCACAATATTTTTCTTTTTGCCCCATCGATCTGCTAAAACACCAAATATCGGCGCCATGACGGCATAAATCACCGCAAATGATGTGACTATCCAGCTCGCTTGTTGTGCGGATATATTAAATTCGTGGATCATACTTGGAAGTAATGGGGACACCACAAATAAATCTGTTCCTACTAAAAAGAGTGTAATCCACGCAATGGTTAAACGTAATTGACTATGGACTTCTTTATGCATATTTCATTCCTTCTTAAATTATTATTTATTCCTACTTTAAGTCTATGGCTAAAATAATACACTTGCAACATGCATGCTTCTTTATGCACCCTATAAATACATCTATATCTCCCTAATTTTTTATAGTTATATCATTGAGCCGAGCTACACTCCCATTGCCATACTTCAATACGCATACTTTTTATCACTTTATTGGACAAAAATACTTTGACATGAGACGAATAGTAACACCCATTTCTTTCAACATATGCCTAACTTATAAAAATCGAATGGGTTATGAAAGGTATGGATCTGTGTCTGGATTCTTGACATAGATTCAATATAAATCAAGTTAAATAATACCGATCCGACGGCAGTAAGTGTACTAGAACCCAAAAAAGCGAAAATTTTCATTAAATCTTAGTAACTTCATAAAACATGACCTCAAGTAACTTCAATTTTTCTAATGAAACAAACCAAATTAACTGCTCTAAAAATATAAGATTAAAACACCTACTTTCAAATCAGGTTAATAGTAAACCTTGTGCGAATTCACAACATTCCGTAAATTTGTTAAAAACTATTAGTAGCTTGACGTGTAAAGTCGTAATACTTTTTCTAAGTATCTATCAGATAAAGTTGAGAAATCGCACGAGATCCAATTATATATTTTATGTTCTGATTATAGTGATGATGTCCCCAAGATATGACTGTGTGATATTCAAACCCCTTAACGAGATAATAAGGTATCAAAACATTTCCTTCGGGTACAAAAGTATCATTTTCTTCTATCAAATAAATTTCGATATTATCTGATAATTCTTCGTATAAACTTTGTGCCTCTTTTTGTGACGGCACTACAATAGCTACTGAACCGCTAGACTGCGTAACAATATCGATTATATATGAAGTACTCACATGAGACGCCTCCACTACATCCTTTCCTTCTTCTCCTACAACTTTTGTGTCGGTTGATTTTAATGTCTGTAGATAGCGATTAATTGATTTTGTAGATCGATACGATGTTGTTAAAGTTTTAGTATTTATAGTCATTTTTGAAAAATCTATTATAGACTTAACTAAAAAGCTTTGATTCATATCGCCCAGAAAAGTGAAATGGGCTTCTGGAAATAACTGGTGTATGATATCTAACTGAATGATGCTATAGTCCTGTACTTCATCAATGAGGATATGTTTAAAATCATTGTTCGATACTTTTATTATTTTTGTATATAGCCATACCAGTGCCCAAAAATCTTCCTGATACATTTCTTTCTGTTTATATTCGAAATCTAGTTGATAATGATGACATATATCACGATACATCTTAGGTATATCGATAAATTGATAATTATTAATCGTACGCTTAGCTCGTTTTAACATTCTTGATGCTTCTTTTTTAGCTTGCTTATCGAGATCAGATTTTTCTCCTATATAAGCATCATTGCTATTAAGTTTTATAAATAAAGTCTTATATATTTTTTGATATTCCTTATTATATGCATTAACTAACCTATTTTTAATTTTTTGAATGGTTGTCTTGACGTCGTGTTTTTCTCTTAACTCCAAAAACATTGACTGCAATGTCGTACTATTTATTATGATATGGTGCTGTTCATCTTTGACATCTTTAAAGTGAAAATCACATTTATCCTCGGCTAATTCATCTCTCATAAAATCCAAAAATTCACCACTCGTTTTTTTATAAAACACATCTGAATCTTCTTTGCTCGCGTACAATCGGTCAATCATTCTCGCTTTTGATTCCACACGCATATTTTTAAAATACAATATTTTAGCAATCATACTTTTCAAACTATCAATTTGAATATTTTTCTCACCTAATTCAGGTAAGACATTCGATACATAATCATTAAATATGCGATTAGGTGCAATGAACATCAAATTATCATGAGTGATCTTATGTTTATATTTAAAAAGCAGATAAGCTATTCTTTGCATAGCAATCGCTGTTTTACCGCTTCCTGGTGGGCCTAAAACTAAGACATCCTCATTGATTGGCAATCTAATGATTTCATTTTGGTCTTGTTGAATCGTATTAACAATATTAGTTAGTTTACTGTCTGTAGACTTTATTTTGTAATTAATCAGTTCCGAATCTCCAATAAATACGTCACTGTCAACAAAACTTAATAACTCCCCATTTTTAATTTTAAATTGTCTTCTTCCTTTCACATACTCCTTTATCTTCCTCCCATCCTCACTTTTATACTGTAAATCACCAACTCCAGTTTCATAAAACAGACTTGCGATTGGCGCTCTCCAATCACACACCAAAATATTGTAATCATTGTCTACAATTGTCTGTGTGCCAATATATATTGATTCTTCTTCTAGCATGATTTTTCCAAAATAAGGCCGATTTAGCAGCCTTTTATAAATGGTCAGTTTTTCATCAATATGATTATAATTTGATTCTTCTGACCTTAAAAACGTCAAATCTTGAACATTATCTACGGCATTTGCGCTGTCAAAATTTAACATCCAATTTTCATTATCATTCATCTTTTTACGTTGATTAATAATCTTCTTTTTTACATTAAGGTGATACGAGTTTAAGCTTTTAATTTCATTTTCAATAAAAGAAACCGTTTCTTTTAAAAAATTCTTTTCATCATTAAAGTTTAATAACATAAAACATGCACCATCCTGTTGTAGGTATTACACCATCTTATTAAAATTCACTCTTAACTTCTTATCAAATAAGAGCATAGCCAAAATGAATAGTTGCATCAAACCTGCAATTAAAAATACGACATTAGCCCCAAAATAGTCTGATACATATGCTGAAAAATAATATGAAAATGGGATAAATATCGTACTTATAGATTGAATCATTCCAGATATTCTTCCTCTATATTCGTCTTCTATAATCACAATCTTATAAGTGCTAAATAAGATATTTGGCAGTGTAAGACAAACCCCTATAATCACGCCAAGCATGATCGCAAAATGGATAGAACTATTAATATACATATATATAAATGTAATACTCATAGCTAACCAAAAACTGAGCAAAATAGAATAAGGCGGTATTACCTTTTTCATTTTGATGCCTAATGTAGCGGCCAATATACTCCCTAGAGCTATCAAAAATTGAAACATACCATAATCACTAGAGTTTGCCTCCAAATACTGATTAAAATAAACGATAAATGTGGGTGCTACCATACTAATGACATTTAAAAATATTGAACTTATTAAAACTCTTTTTAGATAATAATCACTTAAAATCATTTCAAGCGTCATTAAAAACTGTTCCTTATTGGTACTTTTATTCAAATGGGTCTCTTTAAAGTTTTCATTTTGAGAAATATTGATTTGACTGATAATGACAGAACTAATTAGAAATATGATAATGATACTACTAAGTAGCCATAGAAAGGGGATTTTCGCAAATAAAATACCAGCCATAGAAAAACCTATCATCATTGATACACTTTTAGTTAAACTCCTATAGCTAAGGATACGTTTAACATTCTCTCTTGAGTAACTTAATTTAGGTATGAGCTTGTTCTGATTTGGAAATTGAAAAACCATTACTATTTCTCTTATTAACAACAAAAAAATTAATATAAATATATTAATTTCTGAAGTTCCTATTAAGATACATATCAGTAATAAAACTAAGCTATTTATTCTTAAGCTATACTTCATCATCCTAATAGGTTGATTAAATTGATCAGCTTTAATTCCTGCATATGATCCGACACTAATTTGAGCGATATGAGACAAAGAACCAATCAACGCCGTATGAAAAGCTGAACCCGTTTTTTCTAGCGTGTACCACATAATAGCCAAATTGAAAATACTACTCCCTAATCCTACTAAAAAGTCATTTGTCACAAATTTAATGATATTCATTTTCATCGTTCATACACCTGATTTATCATGATTGCCATCAATACTTCTATTTTTGTCATATTTTAAAAGAGTTTTTACATTTTTAAAAGATAAGTTTGTAATCTTTCCCTCTTTTACATCAGGGTGATTTCTAAAAAATTTATTGTCTATCTTTCCTAAATAGGGCCTGATAATAACCATAAAAATATTAAATTTTTTAGAATAAACTTTCCCATAAACTAAAGGGGCTTTTTTATAAAGAACTTTATTAAAATGAATAGCCTGACTGTATACAGCTTCTTCAATCTGAATGTTATTAAACCTTATAACAGTAGAAACCAAAAATTTATCGCAATTTGAATGGTAAATTCTTTTAATAAGGATATCTGTATAAAATGAAATGACATTAATTATATAATTTCTTTGGTTCTTTGTTTCAACATTGAACAAATCGATTATAAAGTAATCAATCAGATTTTTATTATATGCCTCCATTAGATATGGACAATCTCCTTTGTATTTATCTACTATATTGGATAACTTCATATAGATTCCACCTCTTTATCATAATATCTAAAAAAGATCCTAGAATTTAAAATTCTATACTCACCTTTTACATCTATACAATCATCAAATATTTCATCAACAAGTAATAGTCTACCTATTACTTCAAAAAATTCTTTATTATCTCTAGGATAAATTGTGAAAAATTTACCTTTTATTCTATAATTATCACTATCACTCATTAAATATTTTGCTATATATATATCATTCGGAATTTTCCAAACATGTCCATGTCTATTTAACATCGAGCTAATATTTATAATAAAATCACTATCTATTTTTTTACCAATAGATACATGTATCTTTTTTCCTGCTTTAGGTATATCAGCTCTATTCCCAAAAACTAACCAGTATCTCTTGAGTGTAATGTCGATTCTCCCTTTACTTTCTCCTACTATTTTATGTAAAATTGAATTGTAATTTTCCATTTATTCTCACCTTTCATATAACTAAAGGAGGTCTTTTATGAAGAAGTTAATTATCGGAGATAGAATTGAATTAAGATCTCCAGATTTATATATGGCAAAAGATATATTTGATTTGGTTAACAATAATTTTTTAAACTTCAATCTTTTTTTACCATGGGTTCAGAAAGTAAAAAGTATTAATGACATTGAACAAATGATTATTGGATATCAGAATTTTTTTGCCCAAAATAAAGAGTATAGATTTTATATTTTCGAAATAGAAAATCAAGAGTTAATTGGCTCCATTACTTTACGTAAAATTAACATGTCATTACTACAAGCCGAATTAGGGTTTTGGTTAGATAGCGCACATGTTGGTAACGGATACATAGTTGAAGCTTTTCACATACTTTCCAAAGAAGTAAATGACTTTAAAAGTATCATCGCTTATACAAATTATAATAACCACAGATGCATTAAAACTTTAAAAAATTTACATTTCTCTGAACTAACTATAAATGATAGTGATATATCATTTATAAAATTCTTTTAACTTGTTTATTTCCTCCATGCTTTCAGGAATAGTTGGTCGTTTGTGAGGATCTTTTTCTAACATTGATAATATGAGTGTTTTAAAAGACTTAGGAATACATTTTAAAATTACTGGCTTATCCTTATAAAACTGCTCATACTTTCTTCTAAACGGTCTATGGCCTTCGATACAATAGAATAATATACAACCTATGGCCCAAACATCAGTTTTAAAAGTTGTCTTTTGTTTTAATAACTGCTCAGGCGCAGAGAACTGCTCCGCCCCCATCTGATTTTTTCGAGAACTGGCATACGTAGCAATTCCTAAGTCAATTACTACAATCTTATTTTCTTTATGTGAGAATATAAGATTGCTTGGATTCAAATCATTATGAATTATATTTTTTTCATGCAAATAATTCACTGCAGTTAACAATTCTACTGTTATCTTATATATAAATGATATATTCAGTCTCCTGGATTTAAGTATATGTTCTAGCGTATTTCCCTCTATATATTCTAATAATAAGTACACATCAGAATAATTATATATTTTATGACATTTAATTATATTCTCATGTCTTAATCTCTTTAATTTTCTCCCCTCTTCTATCAATTTATTGTTATTTATTATAATATTATTATTATTTATTGCTTTCTTTAAAATGTAATAATCTGAGCCTTTTTTTATTTTCCATATTTCATTGTGTTTACTTATACTAACAAGCTGACCATTGTTTTCGTCATAAAATCTCTGATTATAAAATATAGGACAAAAACTATATAGTTCTTGTCCTATATTTTTTAGTCTGTAGTCGATATAGGTGCGCAGTCCCATTCTACTCTTATATCCCCTTCTTTTATATATTTATCATATATTTCTGTATTAACATTTCCTTCCTCATTGGTAAACCATGCAGGCGAGAGCTTACCAAATTTGTTTTCGTATTTTGGTACCCAAGGAAGGATACCTTCTCCTTTATTTTCTTTATGTTGTATATAAGCTTCACTATATTTTCTGCAAAATTCTTTATATTCTTCTTCGTTTTCTAACTTCTCATGCCACACCTTGTCTACTACACATCTTGGCATATAATACATTTGATCATTGTCTACTAATGAAAAAAACTTCTTTAATTCTAATTCTGCAATTTCATATTCAATGTTTTTCATGTTAATACCCCCCTTTTTAAGTTTCATTATATTCTTTATTTTCTGAAAAGTAAACGCTTTTTTATTTCTAGAATATTTTCATACTAATAAGCTACTTCGGCTATTAACCATAATTTTAATAAACAAAATACTATACATTCCTAAATAGTAAAATGAAATTTTCTTAGTTGGACTATTTGCCTGTGTGAATGTATTGTTAAGCTATGAAAGTAAGCGTTTTTATGATTTATCTACTTTTGTGCAGAGTCTCTAAAACTAACATATTAGGTCTAATTCTCACTCGTGATTCACTCAATGATAATAAAAATATGATAATAGTGGTAGGTGCTCATTATATGGACAATAAAGATTTAACTTTTACAGAAAAAGACAATACTTTTACCATTAAAATCAATCCTTATATGACAAGATTAATAGCGTACTTCGGAAGGGGCTGGGACATTGAGGATTAGTTTCTTCAAATAATCGAGTAGGAGAATAGCCATTAACTGACTATTCGTCCTCTCACACCACCGAGCATACGGTTCCGTACTCGGCGGTTCAATATCTTGCGTAAGCCAACTCTGCAAGCTGGGCTAATGGTATCAGTCCCCACATGTGGAGTTGTTTTGTTGTAAGTGCACGATGAACCTCGAGCGTGATCGATAATCGCCAGTATTTTTTGCGAGACTGTGGGATTTTCATTGCACTTCTATGCTCAAGACCATATTGGCGCAACATCTTATATTGAGTTCTTACTCTTTTCCACCGTTTAAGAATGCGTTGTCTAAGTCGGCGGTTTAGCCAAGATTGAGTGGTTTCAATAAATCCTCTGATAAAACCTCTACATTTAGCCGCGCGTCACTTGGTTAATTTCAGTGATAATATCCTTGAAAGTACCGGGTCTATTTCGTTTCGTTATTTTCCTTAAGGCGCGTATTAAATTTCTTTTTGCTTCCGTAGTCGGTCTGAAACGATAAACCCCATTGACCTTGGTTATTAGACAACTCAAGAACTTTAAACGAGTGACTGCTCCGACTCTGCTTTTGTCTTCATTGACAATCAACTTTAATTGTTTCTCAATAAATTTTGTTACATTCCACATAGCCTTAGTATGATGTTTCTGTTCGTCGGTGCGAGTGTTTGCGTCCGACTTCCTTCAGATTCCACTTCACAATGGACACCCTTGTCTTTCGCTAACAGTTCCTACTACCAAGCCTGTAACGGACTTTCACCGTCAAGGTGTTACCCATGCCGGGTGCACCCAAAAAACGGCTGTAGGCACATACCTACAACCGCTGTCATCTATTGATTATTTATTGCCGCCAGTAAATTTATCTAAAGCATCTTTCGCTTTATCTACTAAACTACCGCCATCTTTATTATCTTTGTTGTCACCTTTTTGACTATCTTGATATTTATCATAAGCGTCTTTTGCTTTGTTTAAATATTCTTCACCTTGATTTTTATCCATTATAATCATCCTTTCATCATGTTTTTTTAACCAAAAATTATTTTTTAAACTTATCAATCATGTCATTTGCTTTATCTTTTACATTTTCAACGACTTCTTTAGCTTTACCAGAAGCTTTATCTTGCTTACCTTCATTTTCTAATGATTGGTTGTCTGTTACATTACCAACTGTTTCTTTGATGTTACCTTTAGCTTGTTCAAATCTATTCTCTTGATCTGCCATAAGTAATGCCTCCTTAAGAATGTTTCAATGTAACTATTCCACATTCTACAGAGGCTTAAACATCTTATTAAAATTCTTCGTAAACAGCGGGATCTTGGTTCTTGCGTCGACCGTCAACACGTGTCAGTTGGTCAAACGCTTGTAAATCTTCATCCGTGATATGGAAATCAAAAATGTCAAAGTTTTCAAGTTGACGTTTTGATGATGTCGCTTTCGGGATTGGCATGACTCCATTTTGAATATGCCATCTTAAAATGACTTGAGCGACCGTCTTGTCATATTTTGAGGAAAGTTGTTTTAATACAGGTTCGTCCATCACACCGTTGTCTCGACCTAATGGACTCCACGCTTGTGTTAAGATGCCTTTCTTTTCATGATAGGCGATCATATCTTTTTGGTTAAAATAAGGATGTAACTCAATTTGGTTAATCGCTGGTAACACACCTGTTTCTTTTTCAAGTTGCTCAATATGTTCAGGTAGGAAATTACAAACGCCGATATATCTGACTAATCCAGATTTTTGTGCTGCAATCATTGCTTTCCATGCTTCTACAAATTTACCTTGTTTCGGATTAGGCCAATGAATTAAGTAAAAATCAAGATAGTCTAAACCAAGACGATATAATGATTCTTGAATGGTTTCATAAACTTGCGGTTCACTTTGGTAGCGTCCAGGTAATTTTGAAGTGACCCAAATCTCGTCTCTATGCACGTGACTATTTTGAATCGCTCTCCCAACAGCACCTTCATTTTCATAATTGTATGCCGTGTCTAATAAACGATAACCCAAATTCAATGCATCCGTCATCGCATGAGCACCTTTTGTTCCATTTAATTTATACGTACCGAAGCCTAATTGATCGATAGATTGTCCATCTTTCAAAGTAAACTGTTCCATAATATCCTCCTTAAATTCTGGCAAATTGCACCTAATGAGATTAAATATAAAACATGTAGCCTTCTAAAGCATCTTTATCTTGATAATCAGCTAGAGATTGTAATGTCGTTTGATCAAGTACCTCTCTCACCGCATTGCGCATGCGTAACCATAATTGTTGTTGACCAGGTGGTTCAGATTCCATACGTTCTACGATAGTCAATGGGCCTTCAAGTAAGCGGATAATATCACCCGCAGTAATTTCAGTAGCTGGCACCTTTAATTCATACCCGCCTTTTGCACCTCTCACACTTCTAATGAGACCCGCATTTCTTAATGGGCCTACGAGTTGTTCTAAATAGAGATCACTCAAACCATTTTCTTCTGCGATCGTTTTTAATGACACACAACCTGTTCCGTGTCGTTTGGCTAAAGCGATCATTAATGTTAAACCATATCTTCCTTTAGTGGATATTTTCATTTTTACCTCACCTTACATCATCCGATTTATTTTTATTTTAGCATTTTTTATATTAATATAATACCATTGTATATAAGAGTACAAAACTAATAACAATGGAGGGATAACGATGTTGACTGAACCACTCGCTTCCAGAATGCGTCCACGGAATATTGATGAAGTCATTGGACAACAACATCTCGTTGGAGAAACGGGGATTATTCGTCGTATGGTCAACGCGAAAAGGTTGTCATCTATGATATTTTACGGTCCTCCAGGCATCGGAAAAACAAGTATTGCTCAAGCGATAGCGGGCAGTACTGCTTTCAAGTTTAGACAATTGAACGCTGTAACGAACACGAAAAAAGATATGCAAATGATTGTCGATGAAGCAAAAATGTCAGGACAAGTCATTTTATTACTGGATGAAATTCATAGATTAGACAAAGCCAAACAAGATTTTTTATTACCACATTTAGAAAATGGAAAAATTGTACTCATCGGCGCAACAACTTCAAATCCTTATCACGCTATTAACCCAGCGATTCGTTCAAGAGCCCAAATTTTTGAATTATTTCCTCTCGATAAAGATGATATTAAAGTGGCATTAGCTAATGCACTAGAAGATGAAGAAAGAGGCTTAAAACAATTCAACGGTACAATTGACGATGATGCGTTTGAATATTTTGCAACACAAAGTCAAGGTGACGTGCGCAGTGCTTTAAATGCTTTAGAGTTAGCAGTACTAAGTGCAAACGACCAGCCTCCTCATATTACATTGCAAGATGCGGAAGATTGTTTACAGCGCGGGGCGTTTTTAAGTGATAAAGATGGAGATATGCATTATGACGTGATGAGTGCATTTCAAAAATCCATTCGAGGGAGTGATGTGGATGCTGCACTTCACTACTTAGGACGTCTCATTCAAGCAGGTGACCTTCCTACAATTGCGAGAAGACTGCTTGTCATCAGTTATGAAGATATCGGCTTAGCTTCTCCGGGTGCCGGTCAACGGACATTAGCTGCAATCGAATCCGCTGAAAGATTAGGATTTCCAGAAGCACGCATTCCACTCAGTCAAGCAGTCATTGAACTATGTCTCTCACCAAAATCCAATTCAGCGATTCGTTCTATTGACGCCGCGTTAAGTGACATTCGTAAAGGGCATGTCGGTCAAGTGCCGGACTATTTAAAAGATGGTCATTACCAAGGGGCTAAAGCATTAGGACGTGCAGTGGGCTATCAATATCCACACAATTATCCAAATGGCTTCGTGGCACAACAATATTTGCCGGACTTGTTGAAGAAAAGACAATATTATACACCTAAAGACACATCGAAGTCAGAACAACAATTTAAACAAATATACGAAAATATTAAACAACAGCAAAACGAATTGTGAAAGTGAATTTCAATATTAAAAGGGGCTCTGACGTGATATTGTATGAACCCCTTTTAATGTTTCCGACTTATTTATCTTTAATACGTTGTACAGTTATATCTTTCAAAATGTCATTACATACATAACTTGCACAAATCAAACCGACCACACTTGGCACATAAGCGTTTGATGATGGCGGCATTTGTGCTTTTCGGTTTTTACCTTGAGCATCACCCACTACCGCCTTCACATCTTCACGAATCACGATTGGGCTTTCACCTGAAAACACAACCGGGATCCCTTTTTTAATCCCTTTTTGCTTTAATTTATTTCGAATGATACGTGCAATAGGATCCGTATGTGTTTTTGAAATATCAGCAATTTCAAATTGTGTTGGATCTGTTTTGTTCGCTGCACCCATACTTGAAATGATTTGAATACCACGCGCTAAACATTGTTCCATTAAGTGCACTTTATAAATAATTGTATCGCTCGCATCAACGACATAATCAATATCATAATCTTCAAAAAGTTGTTCGTACGTTTCTTCTGTGTAAAACATATGTAATGGCGTCACTTTACAGTCAGGGTTAATTAAGCGAATACGTTCTTCCATCAGACTCACTTTACTTTGTCCTACTGTTGTCATTAACGCATGCAATTGGCGGTTCACATTTGTAATATCTACATCATCTTTATCTATTAAAATAATATGTCCGATGTTCGTACGCGCTAAAGCTTCTGCAGCAAAAGAACCTACCCCGCCGACACCTAATACAGCGACTGTTGTTTGTTTTAATTTGTCGAGCCCTTCTTGTCCGATAGCCAGTTCGTTACGAGAAAATTGATGTTTCATATTAAACTCCTTTAATTACAAATTTATATACCCTTTTAAATGAACACATAAAAAATACGCAAGACACGAGGCCCTGCGTACCGATAGATCCGTTATGCCGTAGTTGTAAAGTGCTTGATCATTTTGGCCTGCTATATACAGGTGGGTGCCCTGTTTCTTGTTTTGCACGTCCTCCTAAAGAGGCGTGTGCGCTGCAAGAAAACCCATTGGGCTCCCTGATCAAAGAGTGTTAGGTCAAAATACATAAAGCGAACTTACGAACACTACAGATGACTATCTTATGAGTTAATCATATCACACTTTAATGATTATTCAAGAAAAAAGTTTGCGCACAGTGTATTTAAATTAATGTTTGATACGTAATGATAGTTCGTCTAATTGTCTTTCTGATACCGTACTCGGTGCATCTGTCATTAAATCTGTCGCAGATGCTGTTTTAGGGAACGCAATTGTATCACGTAGGTTTGTACGGCCACTTAAAATCATGACGAAGCGGTCTAAGCCTAGAGCGATACCGCCATGTGGAGGTGCACCGTATTTAAACGCATCTAATAAGAAACCGAATTGTTCTTGCGCTGCTTCATCAGAGAATCCTAATGCTTTAAACATACGTTGTTGAAGTTCACCGTCGTGAATACGAATTGAGCCGCCACCTAATTCGAAACCATTTAATACAAGGTCATAAGCTTGTGCTTGTGCTTGTTCAGGGGCTGTTTCTAATAAATCAATATCTTCTACTTTAGGCGATGTGAATGGATGGTGTGCTGCCACATAACGATGTGCTTCTTCATCATATTCAAGTAATGGCCAATCAGTCACCCATAAGAAGTTATATTGTTCTGGATCGATGAGTCCGCGTTCTTTTCCAAGTTTATTACGTAATGCACCTAAACTTTGTGCAACGACATCTTTAGAATCAGCGACAAATAAGACTAAGTCGCCCGCTTTAGCGCCTGTTAATGCTTGTAATTTAGCAACATGATTCTCATCAAAGAAACGTGCGATTGGACCATTTAAGCCGTCATCAACTACTTTTACCCACGCTAAACCTTTCGCACCATAAATATTTACAAATTCTGTTAAACCGTCAATATCTTTACGTGTATAGTCAACTGCAGCGTTTTCAACAACGAGTGCTTTCACTTGACCGCCACTTTCCACTGCGCCTTTGAATACTTTAAAGTCCATGATTTGACCTAATTCTGATACGTCTAACAATTCCATACCAAAACGTGTATCAGGTTTATCTGTACCATAACGTGACATTGCTTCAGCATAAGTCATACGTGGGAATGCATCAGTCATTTCAATGCCTTTTACATCCGCAAGTACGTTTTTAACCATCGCTTCACCTAATTGAATCACGTCTTCTTGCTCAACGAAACTCATCTCAATATCGATTTGCGTAAATTCAGGCTGACGGTCAGCACGCAAGTCTTCATCACGGAAACATTTGACGATTTGGTAATATTTATCAAAACCACTGATCATTAAAAGTTGTTTAAACAATTGAGGCGATTGTGGTAACGCATAAAATTCACCGTCATGTACACGTGAAGGCACGAGATAGTCACGTGCACCCTCTGGCGTAGATTTCGTTAATACAGGCGTTTCAACATCATAGAAACCATCTCCATCTAAAAATTGGCGAATTGAACGTGTAATTTGGTGACGCATTTTAAATGTTTGCGCTAATTTTTCACGACGTAAATCGAGGTAACGATATTTCAAACGGATATTTTCATCAACATTTAAATTTTCTTCGTTAATTGCAAACGGAGGTGTTTCAGATTGATTGATAATTTCAATGGATTTCGCTTGGACTTCCACTTGTCCTGTTTTAATTTTAGGATTGATTGTTTCATCGTCTCTTTTAGTCACTGTCCCTGTAATTTCAACGACATATTCAGAGCGAATGCGTTCAGCTACTTCAAGCGCTTCTTTTGAAAAATCTGGGTTGAAAACGACTTGTACATAACCTTCTCTATCCCTTACGTCTACAAAGATAAGGCCACCTAAATCACGACGATTGTGTACCCATCCTTTCAACGTCATTTCTTGTCCTAATAATTCTTCTGTCACTAAACCACAGTAAGTCGTGCGCTTTGCCATTATTCTTTACCTCCATGAATATAACTTTCTATTTCTTCAAATTTCATCGTTTGAGATTCACCTGTCGCCATATGTTTCACAGCGACTTCACCTACTTCAAGCTCTTGATCTCCAATAACAATCGTATAGGTTGCATTAAGTCGGTCTGCTTGTTTCATTTGACCTTTCAACTTGCGAGATAAATAATCTTTATCCACTGAAATGCCAGCGTGTCTGAGACGATTAAGGAGTGTTACTGCAAAGTCATCCGCTTTCTCTCCCATCGTCGCTACAAACAAATCAATATGCTCAGTTTGTGGGAATTCAATGCCTTCTTCTTCTAATGCCAGTAATAATCTTTCAATACTTAACGCAAAACCAATTCCCGTTTCACTCGGTCCATCTAGCAATTCAAGTAAGCCATTGTATCGACCACCACCACATAAAGTCGTAATCGCACCATCATAGGCTTCGTTATCCATCATCAATTCAAAGGCAGTGTGTGTGTAGTAATCCAAACCTCTCACTAATTTTGGATCCACTTCGTATGGAACGCCAAGACGATCTAAGTGTGATTTAACCGCTTCAAAATAATCTTTGGAGTAATCATTTAAAAAGTCAGTAATTGACGGTGCCGTTTGAATTTCAGGCTGATGACGATCCACTTTGCAATCTAAAATACGCATAGGATTCGTTTTGATACGTTGTTGACAGTCTTTACAATAATTGTGAATGACCGGTTGGAAATGTTCACGTAATGCATTTTGATAATCCACGCGTGACTCTGCATCCCCCACACTGTTAATCACTAATTTTAATTTTTTCAAACCGAATGATTGATATATGTGCATTACCATAGCAAGCACTTCTGAGTCCATACTTGGGTTTTCAGCACCAATCGCTTCTACACCAAATTGATTAAATTGACGGTAACGCCCTTTTTGCTTTCTTTCATAACGAAACATCGGACCATTATAGTACAATTTCACCGGTTGGTTCGGTAATCCTTGCATTTTATTTTCAATATAGCTACGTACGACAGCAGCTGTTCCCTCAGGACGTAACGTAATACTACGATCGCCTTTATCTTTAAACGTGTACATTTCTTTTTGTACGACATCTGTAGAGTCACCCACACCGCGCGCAAATAAATCGGTACTTTCAAAAATTGGGGTTCTGATTTCTTGATAATTATAAACTTCCATCAATTTGTGCAATTGGTTTTCAATATATCGCCACTTCGCAGTTTCTTCGGGTAAAATATCTTGCGTCCCACGTGGAATGTGAATCATCTTTATCGCTCCTTTTCATTTCTATTCTTAACTTCAGCCATTTGTTTGAATAAAAAAAGCCCCCTGTATGCACTAAACATACAAGGGACGTACTTTATTATGCCGTGTTGCCACCCTAATTAAGAACAATCAAATATAGACTGTTCTTCACTCTAGACTCTTAACGCGAGCGACACGACCTTACTTTCATAAAGTACCTTTCCTTGTGTTCATCTCACTAAGCACGACGGTCTATCTTTCAGCCAATGGACAGACTCTCTTCTTACATCGTTCTTTGCTTAGTTCATTCAAGAATACAAACGGTGTTAAATATAAAATTCACTGTTAATCATAACTGTTTTTTCAATCAGTTTCAAGACATTAACTTAAAAAATAACTTTCTAACCCGTCGACAATCGCTTGTTCAACGACTTGACGATGATTTTCGTCTTTCATCATCACGGTGTCAGTCGGATTACTAATATAACCTAATTCAAGCAATACAGCAGGAATTTCCGTCTGTCGTAACACTTGATAATTTTCTTGTCTCGTACCTCTATTCGATAACATCGCTTTCTTTTGTATACTCGCGTTTAACGTTTGAGCGAGCCCTTCTTGTTGTTCATGAAACCAATAGACAGTCGCGCCATTGGCATTCGGTGTTTCTAGAGCATCATTATGAATACTAATAAAGACATCACCTTTAAGATTACGGTCTTTTAATTTTACATATTCATCCGTCGAACGCGTCATTTTCACGTTAGCGCCCTTCTTTTCAAGCAATGATTTCAGTTCTAACCCTGTTTTCAATGTGATATCTTTCTCTAAAGTTTTGTCACCTTGTCGACTAGAGGCACCTTGATCACCACCACCATGGCCTGGATCAAGAACAATGGTTTTATTTTTCAATGGATTCGCCTGTGGATTGACATCTGCAGGTATGTCGAGATTTGTATGCCATCCCGCAATCCATCCCTTTTGCTTACCATGAGCTGAACGTACTTCAATCCATTTACCTTGTTTACCAATTTGATGAAATTCATCGCCTTTATGCACTTGATAAAGTACTGGATACGCTGCGTTTGGACCTGTACGAATTTCCGCGTCCTCAATTAAATTGACATGATCATCGTCACTATGCCTCAACACAAAATACGACACGACAAGAATACCAACTAATGCGATCGTGAAGCACGCGCCATAAAAACGTTGCGGATGGATGCGTTTTTGTTTTAACCACTGATCAACCTTTTTCATACGACTTTGCCATCTATACTCTCATAAATAATCGTCACAGGACCATCATTTTGAATATTGACAAGCATATCTGTTCCAAATTCACCTGTCTCAACTGGAATTTGAAATGCACGTAGCTGATCATTAAAATATTCATACAGTTCATTTGCTTGATCAGGCGCCATCGCTTGCGTAAAACCTGGGCGATTTCCTTTTCTCACATCCGCATACAATGTAAATTGCGAAATAGATAAAATCTCGCCATTGATTTGTTGAATATTTAAATTAAGTTTTTCGTTTTCATCTTCAAAAATTCGAGAGTTCGCAATTTTTTTCGCTAAAACTTCCGCATCTGCTTGAGTGTCCCCTTCACCAATACCGACGAGTAGACAAAATCCTTGTTGTATTGTGCGCTCTATTTGATAATTTTTAACACTTGCAGATTGAACTCTTTGTACAACGATTTTCATCTTTATGCACTCCTATTTCCAAACTCGCGTCACTGTATAAATATCCCCGAGTTGTTTAATTTTATCTGCAACTTTATATACTTCATGTACATTTTTTACCATAATACTTAAATGAATGACAGCATTTCTATCAACGTCCGATTTCCCAGCAACTTTAATCAATTGACTTGAGGTACTGTTAACAGCTTGAAGCACCTCATTGAGTAAGCCATTGCGATCGTATGCAGTTACTTCTAAATCGACTTGATATTTTTGTGAAGCATCTTTAGATTTCACCCATTCTACATCGATTAACCGTTCATTTTCGTTTTTTATATTCGGACAATCTGTACGGTGAACTTTGATGCCGTGACCTTTCGTAATATAACCGACAATACGGTCACCAGGAATCGGGTTACAACATTTAGACAATTTAATTAATACATTATCCAGGCCCGCCACATAGACGCCTGAATCTGTCGTAATAGAATCTTTAATCGGTGCAGCTTTTGTCACTTCTTGCGCTTGATTCAACGCTTTTTGTTTATGCTCAATACGTAAGCGCTCAGACAGTTTATTTACAATTTGTAGTGCTGTCACACCACCAAATCCAACTGAAGCATATAAATCATCTTCATTAGCGAAATTGTATTTATCATTCACAATTCTAATATTTTTTTCAGTCAATAACTCTTCTGGTCTAAATCCTTGTTCTTTCAATTCTGCTTCGACCATAAACTTACCTTTTTCAATATTGGAAGAACGGTCTTGCTTTTTGAAAAAACTTTTTATCTTACTTTTCGCACTTGAAGAGCGGACAATTTTTAACCAATCTCGACTAGGACCATACGAATGTTTACTCGTACGAATTTCGACAATGTCCCCTGTCTGCAACACGTAATCAATCGGTACAATTTTACCATTTACTTTTGCACCAATCATTTTATTGCCGACTTCACTATGGATGGCATATGCAAAATCAATAGGCACTGCACCATAAGGTAACTCAATAACATCACTTGCCGGCGTAAAAGCATACACTTTATCACTTTGTAAATCGAACTTCATCGACTCGATAAATTCTTGTGCATCTGAAGACGTATGATCCGTTTCTGCAATATCTTTCAACCAGTTTAACTTTTTATTATAGTTTTCATTATCTTTATCAACTTGTTTGCCTTCTTTATAAGCCCAATGTGCAGCGACACCATGTTCTGCAATTTCGTGCATCTCAAATGTACGAATTTGAATTTCAAGGGGATCACCATTAGGGCCTACTACAGTTGTATGCAGTGATTGATACATATTTTGCTTTGGCATCGCAATATAATCTTTAAAACGGCCTGGCATCGGTTTCCATAAAGTATGTACGAGACCTAAAACGGCATAACAATCTTTAATTGAATGAACGATAACTCGGACAGCAAGTAAATCAAAAATTTGATCGAATTGCTTTTTTTGCTTCATCATTTTGCGATAAATACTGTAAATATGTTTTGGACGACCATTAATGTCACCATCAATATCCATAATATCCATTTCTTTACGGATATTTTCAATCGCATTTTCAATATATGCCTCACGTTCACTACGCTTTTTCTTCATGAGATTGACGATTCTGAAATACTGCACATTATCGATATATCTTAAAGCAATGTCTTCAAGCTCCCATTTAATTGTATTAATCCCTAAACGATGTGCTAATGGCGCATAAATCTCTAATGTCTCTTTAGAAATGCGAATTTGTTTCTCACGAGGCATCGCACGCAATGTTCGCATATTATGTAAACGGTCTGCCAATTTCACTAAAATGACACGCACGTCTTTAGCGATGGCAATGAATAATTTTCTATGATTTTCAGCTTGTTGCTCTTCTTTAGAACGGTACTTCACCTTTTTCAATTTGGTTACGCCATCTACAATCGTTGCAATTTCTACATTAAACATTTCCGCGACATCATCAAAAGTGTAAGGTGTGTCTTCAATCACATCATGTAAAAAACCAGCAACAATCGTAGGCCCATCAAGATGCATTTCTGTTAGGATACCTGCGACTTGGATGGGGTGCATAATATATGGTAAACCGTTTTTACGAAATTGTCCTTCGTGTGCCTTATAAGCGATATGATAACTTTTAAGCACGTATTCATACTGCTCTTTATCTAAATATTGTTTCGCTTTATGTAAAACTTCGTCAACACTATATGGATATTCGTTATTCATATGGTCACCCCCACGTTATCAATAATAATACTATCATACTACATGAATTGAAATAATTGAACCGAATCATAACGCATAATTCAGAGAAAGTCCGTAATTTATAAAATATCCTTCATTTTTCTTACGGAAAGTCATCAAAATGTATCATTTGTAGTGAAAAAGCACTATTTTGTAATAATAATGTGCGAACGATGAATGGAAAAATGACACCAAAGTTCGACATGCGAAGAGAAATAGAACAACACAATATCATGCAAGTTGAGGCATTTAAAAAATGGCTTCACAGCATACCTTCAAATGTTACACAATCTGAATCATCTCATTATAAATAAAAACAACTCCACACATCACGGCATGAAGCTGTTTCATCATATTAACGATTATTCGTCATACTTAATTAAGCACATTACATCATAATCTTTAATTTTTTCCATACCATTTAAATATGCAAGCTCAATAATAAATGCAATACCTGCAACAATACCGCCTTGCTTTTCAACTAGATTAATCGCCGCTTCAATTGTTCCACCTGTCGCTAATAAATCATCTGTAATTAAGACACGTTGACCAGGTTTAATCGCATCAGCATGCATCGTTAATACATTGCTACCGTACTCTAAGTCATATTCATAACGAATGACTTCACGTGGTAATTTTCCTTCTTTACGTACAGGTGCAAATCCAATTCCCATCGCATAGGCAACTGGGCAACCGATAATAAAACCACGGGCTTCCGGTCCAACAACGATATCCACATTTTTTTCTTTCGCAAACTTAACGATTTGATCTGTCGCATAACCGTATGCTTCACCGTTATCCATAATTGTTGTAATATCTTTAAAATTAACCCCTGCTTTCGGCCAATCTTTTACTTCTGATACATATTGTTTTAAATCCATTAAAATCCTCCTCATTCATTCCGTGCCAGTTCATTTTCTATCCAAGACTTAATGGCGCCAAATTCTTCATAGAGTAACTGTTTTTCTACCTCAATCCGCTGTACACGTGCTTGATAAACACGGCTAGAAGTAATGTGTTGTTTATCTGTTGAATGCACAATCTCGATTATACCATTTTTTTGAGAAATGATTCCAAGTTCAAGAAAAACCTTTAAAATAAATTTGAGCATCATCGGCTTAACGTTAATAAATTGACTTAAAGCAACCCCGTCTTTTTGTAAATCGGTTTGTCCTTTTTGATACAACGCTTTATAACAATTTTTAAAATCTGCATGCTGTGGTAAGCCTTCAAAATAAATCGAACGTTCATGTTGAAACACTAAATAAACTTGGGATGTATTTAAATAATGACAAGATAACTTAATATCTTCAATTGTTAAAGGCAAGTCACGCATCACACATTTATCATACTGTTGTGGAACGTTTTCACCGTAGTAATATTCATGCGGTGATGCTTTATCTTGATTCGGGTGGATTAAATAACAGACGTGTTGATCATCATCAAATACAGGCAAACGTTTATTTTTACTACGATAATCTAAAATTTGACGCTCATTACTTTTCATATCTGTTAAAACCATTTGTGCTGTACGATTACCGTTCCACTCATTAATCTGAAGTTCACCAGTCACATCGACATGTTGGTAAGGCATTAACTCACTTGATAACGCACCTTGATTCCAAAATAACGCTTGTAAATTTTGTTCGATAAAGGTCATTTTTAAGTGTGCTTGTTGTTGCCCAATACCTTTACTTTGTAGCACAGTCAGACCATTAACTTGAATGATCGGTCGCTTAAAATCTGTCCCAAACGGTCGTAAACGCTCAATCGACTGGATTTGTTCTACCGTAATGTGTCCAACATCTACAGTGACATCCACTTTTTGAATCGGTTGTATTGCGGTTGTATCAATGTGCGTGCTCATCCAGGTGTTTAATCCTTCACGTAACGCGGAGATTTGGTCGATAGGTAACGTTAAACCTGCTGCCATATGGTGCCCACCAAATTTAGAAATCAATGTTTGTTGTGATGTTAATGCTTCAAACATTGATACTTGTGTAATACTACGTGAAGAGCCTTTCGCATGTTGTTGCGCGTGGTCAATATTTAATACCATTGTTGGTAAATGGAAAGTTTCGACTATTCTTGAGGCAACGATACCAAGGACCCCTTCATGCCAATTTTCTTTTGCGAGAACTAAAAAGTGTTCGCCCGCTTGGACTGCATCTTCAGCCATTACCATAGCTTCATCAACAATCTTTTGTACAATATCTTTACGTTCAACATTGAAATGTTCGACCTGTTCAGCTAAAAAGAGTGCTTCGTCTTCATCGTCTGTCATGAGTAATTCTGCAGCAAGTGTCGCATCGTCTAACCGTCCTACAGCATTTAATCTCGGCCCAACGATAAAGCCAATCGTCTCTTCCGTAACTGTATCATTAAATTGCGCTTGAATGAGTATGGCTGCAATTGAAGCAGGTGGACTTTCATTCAATAATTTCAACCCATGTTTAACAATAAAACGATTTTCATCTGTTAATGAAACAAGATCCGCAATGGTACCAATCATCGCATAAATCCAAAATACATTCGGAACATCCCCAAGCAAACTTTGAGCTAATTTCAGTGCTACACCGGCACCACACAGACTATAAAAAGGATAGTCATAATCCGGATGCATCGGATGAACAATCGCATACGCCACTGGTAATGTATCGCCTATTTCATGGTGGTCAGTCACAATCACATCAACACCTAGATTTTGGACCATTTCGATTTCTGCATGACCTTGAATGCCATTATCTACCGTAATGATGAGAGAAACACCTTCATCATACGCATTTTTAAACGCGGGCTCACTCGGACCGTAGCCTTCAGTGAAACGGTTTGGAATATACCAACCGACGATCGCCCCGAGTTGCTGAAGTGTCTTGACCATAATCGTTGTAGACGTCACACCATCTGCATCATAATCACCGTACACTAATATTTTTTCTTGATTTTGAATCGCTGTATGTATACGTTCAACGGCTTTATCCATATCACTCATCAAACTTGGATCATACATATTCTCTTTAGATGTCGCTAATATTTGTGCGAGCTGTGCTGACTCAGTATAGCCTTTACTTTCTAAAATATAGCGCATCAAAGGGGTTAATTTATATTGATCAACCAATGCGTCGTCCATCGATTGATGATTTGTATCGGTTTGCCATTGAAATTTAGATTTTATCATATCATTCACCGCCACTTTCTACACACAGTATTATATCGAAAATCTACCAAAATAAAAAGAATGAGAGGCTAAGACATCTAATCAGTCTTAACCCCTCTTTGTAAAATGTGTGAAATCTATACTAATACTTTTTCTTCGTTCGTACGTTTACGTTTATACACGACAAGTTTGTGATGCGGTGATTTACGTAATTCACGTTTCTTCAACATGCCCCATAATGGTACGGCAATAATGATTGAGGAATATACACCAGATAATAGTCCGATTAACAGCGCGAGTGAGAAGTTGAAAATACTAGACGCACCCAACACGAGTAAGGCGATGACCACGATGACTACTGTCAACACCGTATTAATCGAACGCGTCAATGTTTGGCGAATGGAACTATTTACAATGTAGTCAATTTGTTCTTCTTTCGTAATCACTTTTATTTTCGATAACATCTCACGTACACGGTCAAACGTTACAATTGTATCATTGATCGAATAACCGATAATCGTCAGTACCGCTGCAATGAACGTAATGTCAACCTCTAGTCTGAACAAACTAAAGACTGCAATAATCATAAATGCATCGTGTAACAGTGAAATGATAGAGGCAATACCCATACGCCATTCGAAACGTAACGAAATGTAAATAATCATGCCGATTGAAGCGATAAGTACGGCTAACATGGCATTTTTCGCTAATTCTTGTCCAATGACTGGTGAAACCGTATTGACTGACGGTTCTTTACCATATTGCGATTTCAATGTATCTGTTACTTTTGCCACTTCATCTTTATTCAAGTCACGTTTAAATTGCATTGAAGCATTTTCGTTGTTGCTACCACCGATAGAAAGTTGATTTGGTTTAAGATCAATGGATTCCATCGTTTTTTCAACTTGTGCTTGTGTCAATTTTTGATTACTTTGTATGTCAACACGTGTACCTGATGTGAAATCAATTCCTAAGTTCAACTTGAATATAGCAAGAATGATCACACCAGCTAAAATAACGACGCCACTCAGAGCGAATAACGGTTTTGCCCATTTCACGAAATCCGCTTTATCATACGGCGTACTTAATTCATGCACATCATAACCTTTATTAATATCATGGATTTGTGATTGTTTAACACCAAACCACCATAATTTTTTCTTAAAGACATTTGAATGTACAATGAGTGATAATAAAATACGTGTTAAAAATACAGCTGTCACGAAACTCATCAGAATCGCAAGTAATAACATAGTAGCGAACCCTTTTACTGAACTTTCTCCAAAGAAGAAGAGTACAGCTGCCGCTAACACAGTTGTTAAGTTGGCATCGAAAATTGTGATAAACGAACTCTTATTTGCTTTTTTATACGCTTGCTTTAATGTGCGACCGATGCGAATTTCGTCTTTAATCCGTTCGTACATAATGATGTTTGCATCGACGGCCATACCGACACCAAGAACGAGTGCGGCTAAACCTGGTAATGTGAGCACACCAGAAATAAAGTTAAATGCAACCATTGTTAAGTATACGTACGTCGTTAACGTAATCACAGCAACAATACCTGGTAAGCGATAGAATAGCAACATAAATAAGAAAATAATGCCGATACCAATCATAGAAGCATGAATTGTTTTATCTAAAGCATCTTGTCCAAATTGCGCACCCACTGATGTTGAGTAAATTTCTTTTAATTCTACAGGAAGTGAACCTGAATTTAATAAGTCAGCAATTTGTTTCGCTTCAGAAATACCTTTTTCACCTTGGAATCCACCAGAAATTTCAACGTTAGTAGAATTGATCGGTTGGTTTACAGAAGCAGCAGAAATAAATTTAGGATCTTCTTTTGTTTTTTCTTTTTCATAACTGTCGCCTTTTTCGAAGTCTAACCAAACGACCATCACATTTTCTTGTTTTTTAGAAATTTCTTCTGTTACTTTTTTAAACTTATCACTGTCTTTTAATTTGAAAGTAACAGCGGGTTGATTCGTGTTTTGTTTAAACTCTTGCTTAGCCGAACCTTGCACAAGATCTTTACCAGTTAATAAAACTTTGTCATCTGCATCACGAATCGTTAAGTTCGCTTGTGAAGATAAAATTTTACGCGCTTGGTTTTGGTCTTGCACCCCTGCTAACTGAACGCGGATACGGTTTTGATCTTCAACTTGAATTTTAGGTTCTGATACCCCGAGAACATTGACACGACGCTCTAACGTTTTAGCTGTCGATTGTACTGCGGTGTTATCAATTTTGTCACCATCTTCAAGTGGATTAACTTGGTACAACACTTCAAATCCACCTTGAAGGTCAAGTCCTAAGTTAACATTTTTGATTACGCTTTTGTATGTCGCACCCATGCCCGCAAACAAGAGTACTACAAGTAATATAAAGGCAATCAGTCTACTTACTTTTTTCACATGAACACCTCATTTAATCTTATGTCACAAGCATACTTGAAATATTCCGATTAGTGCAAGTCATTTTGAGCAACCAATAAAAAAGACATGGTGTTAAGCCATGTCCTTTATTGTATGAAAACTTATGGATACAATCAATGATTATGATGGGTCAACTTGCTTGATGGCTTGCTTTTCAAAAGTCAATTCTGTACCTTTACCGTTTACAGTAATAACCGCTGATGTTTCATCTACTGCACGAACTGTACCTTTGATGCCGCCGATTGTAGTCACACGTTGACCTGCTTGTAATTGTTCAACCATTTGGCGATGCGCTTTCGCACGTTTTTGTTGTGGACGAATCATAAAGAACCACATCACTACAAACAGTAATACTAATGGCAATAAACTAATAAGTGAAGACATAAATCATAACTCCTATCTAGAAATTTTTCGGATTATCAACATTCAGACCATATTGTTCGAAAAATTCCTCTTTAAAATCTAAAAGACGGTCTTCTCGAATAGCCTGTCTAATGTTCTCCATTAATTTTAACAGAAAATGCAGATTATGGTAAGTAGTAAGACGAATACCAAACGTTTCATCTGCTTTAATCAAGTGTCGCAAGTATGCACGCGTATAGTTCTGACATGTATAACAATCACAATTTTCATCTAAAGGACGGAAATCATCTTTAAATTGTGCATTTTTTACAACAAGTCGCCCTGTTGATGTCATACATGTCCCATTACGTGCAATACGTGTAGGCAGTACACAGTCAAACATATCCATACCGCGAATACTACATTCAATCAATGCATCCGGTGAACCAACGCCCATTAAATAGCGCGGTTTATCTTTCGGCATAAACTGCTCCGTATGTTCTACCATTTCGTACATGACAGGTTTCGGTTCTCCAACAGACAATCCGCCAATCGCATAACCAGGAAAATCAAGTTTTACAAGTTCTTCGGCAGATTGTTGACGTAAATCCTTATATTCGCCACCTTGAATAATACCAAATAAAGCTTGGTCATCAGGACGTTGATGTGCAACTAAACAACGCTCTGCCCATCGTGTTGTACGTTCTAATGAGTTTTTCACATAATCATATCCAGCAGGCATCGGCGGACATTCATCAAATGCCATAATTATATCCGAACCTAAATCATTTTGAATTTTAATAGAATCTTCAGGTGATAGAAATAATTTTGAACCATTTGTATGATGGCGGAATTCTACACCTTCTTCTGTAATTTTACGCAAGTTACTTAAACTGAACACTTGGAAGCCACCTGAATCTGTTAAAATAGGGCCATCCCAGTTCATGAACTTGTGTAACCCTCCAGCTTTTTTCACAATATCATTACCAGGTTGTAACCATAGATGATACGTATTCCCTAATAAAATTTTAGTGTTCATTTGTTTTAATTCTTCAGGGCTCATTGTTTTAACCGTTGCCTTTGTTCCAACTGGCATAAACATTGGCGTTTCAAATGAACCATGAGGGGTATGCACAATCCCTAAACGTGCACCCGACTGTTTACAAGTTTTAATATGCTCATATGTTACTGCAGGCATCATATTCTCCTCTCAAACTAAATAATAATCATCGCATCACCGAAGCTAAAAAATCGATACTTTTCAGCAACGGCATGACGATAAGCTGATAACACAAATTGACGTGAACTAAACGCCGAAACAAGCATAACTAACGTCGATTTCGGTAAGTGGAAGTTCGTAATCAAACCATCTATCGCTTTAAATTCAAATCCAGGATAAATAAAAATATCTGTC